>NZ_BAFZ01000068.1 GCF_000308575.1 Nocardia exalbida NBRC 100660
GTGCGGAGGCGGCGATGAAGACGCTCTACAAACCGCTCGGCCTGGTGATCAGCGTGCTCGGCGGCCTGGCGGCGAACGCGGTGTTCAGCAAGGTGTGGACGCGGATCACCGGGGAGGACCAGGCCCCTTCCTCGACCGCGCGAGACCATTCCTGGCGCGAGGTGCTGTTCGCCGCGGCCTTGCAGGGCGCGGTGTTCGGCCTGGTCAAGGCCGCGATCGATCGTGCGGGCGCGAGCGGTTACGAATCGCTCACCGGCACTTGGCCGGAATAGCGCCACGGTGCCGGAGCGGCAGTCCGCCGCCGCTCGAAACCGCTGCCGCCGCCGTGAGTTCGGACACGCCTTCCAGGTGCCCGAACTTACGGCGGCGGCATTCGTTGTGCACGGGGGCCGATTTCCGTACCCGCGCGCAGCGTCCTCCGGCCCCTGATATCGCATGGTCTGAGGCGGGACGCGGCGCACGGGGTGATTGCACCGGAGCGTGATGGGGTAAGTTGGCCGCGGAATGCTCGCTCTCTGCGCCGTGTCCGACTGCGCAAGAGATGCGAACCTGAGCGGAGGTCGACGTGGCGTACTGCCGAGGACGCGTGGCCGGCACGGGAGGTGGATTGTGAGTTCCGAAAGCGCGCCCCGGGCGCTGGAGGTCGAGGTGCGGTCGGCGGAGGGCACGGTGGTCGTCACCGTGCACGGCGAGATCGACATGGCGTCCGCGCCGCGCTTGCAATCGGCGCTCGACGAGGCGCTGCGCGACACACCGGCCGCGGTCGTGGTGGACATGTCGAACGTCGGGTTCCTCGGCTCCGCTGGGCTGAGCGTCCTGCTGGCGGCCTCGGAGGCCACCGGATCCGGTGGCTTGCGTGTGGTCCCCAGCGACGCGGCGCGCAGGCCGATCGAGGTCACCGCGCTGGACCGTTTGCTCACGGTATGCGACTCCGTCGAGGCCGCGCTGGCAGTCGACGAGACCCAAGCCCCCAGCTGAGCGTCCGGCACCGCTTCGGTGCCGCTCGGACCCCGCTACGGTTTCGACCCCGCGTCGCCGGGTATCTGCCCGGTCGTCGGCACCGTGCCGATCTGAGCGCACCGGGAGGAGGCCGTATGGCAGACAACCGCGAACACCGACTGGTGGGAGTGCCCGCGGTGGCGGCACTGGCGGATCTCGGATTCGCCTCGGTCGCCTCGGGGGTCATCGCGCGACGTCGGCCGGTCCTGGGCCTGCTCGAACGCACCGGGGCCGATTCGCGGGCGATCGAGCGCGTGCGGCAGCTGCGGCGGGAGTTCGGTGCGGGTCCGGTTGAGCTGGTGGTGCCGGGGCGCCGGATCGTGGTCGTTCTCGACCCGCAGGACGTCGGGCGGGTCCTGGCCGACGCGCCGACGCCGTTTCACCCGGCCAATCGCGAGAAGCGCGCCGCACTGCGCCAGTTCCAGCCGCACGGTGTCCTGCTGTCCGAAGGCCCGATCCGCGATCAGCGCCGGGCCGTGAACGAGGCGGCGCTGGAGTCCGCCGAGCCGCTGCACCGCCTGGCCGGGCCGTTCGCCGAGGCCATCGCGGAGGAGGCGCGCGAGATGATCGTGTCCGCCCTGCACCGCGGTCACCTGGACGCGCGGCAGTTCACCACGCGCTGGTGGCGGCTGGTGCGACGGATCGTGCTCGGTGAGCGGGGCCGCGACGACACGGTGCTCACCGACGAGCTGTCCCGGCTGCGCTCGGCGGGCAATTGGTCGTTCCTGGCGCCCGCGCATCGCAGGCAGCGCGATCAATTCACCAATCGGCTCTACCGGCACGTCGAGTCCGCACCCCCGGACAGCCTGGCCGGGGCACTGGCCGCGGTGCCCGCGGGCGGGGCGACCGATCCGGTCGGGCAGATACCGCATTGGTTGTTCGCCTTCGACGCGGCGGGCATCGCGCTGAGCCGGGCGCTGGCGGTGCTGAGCACCCATCCCGAGCACCACGCCCGCGCGCTGGCGGACGCCGTCGACCCGGACCGCGTCGACCTGCGCGGCTATCTGCGCGCCTGCGTGCTCGAGTCGGTACGGCTATGGCCGACCACGCCCATGTTGCTACGGGACATCACCGCCGACACCCAATGGCGCGACGGCGAGGAGCGCTTCACCATCGCGGCGGGCGCGGCACTGATGATCGCGGTCGCGGCGTTCCACCGGGACGCCGAGCTGCTGCCGTTCGCCGACCAGTTCGTCCCGGAGATCTGGCTCGACGGCCGCGCGGAGCAGTACCCCCAGTTGGTGCCGTTCAGCGCGGGCCCCGCCGACTGCCCGGGCCGCAACCTGGTGCTGTTCGTCACCAGCGCGCTGCTCGCGCACCTGTTGACCTCCGCCGACTTCCGGCTGCGGTCCACGCCCCGGCCGAACCCGGACGCTCCGCTGCCGGTGACCTTGAACAATTTCGGGCTCGACTTCACCGTCGAGCCGTGCATGACGCAGGCAGGCTGATCGTCTGTCGCGGAAGGCTCGCTTCCGCGACAGCTGCCATGATCGAGCCATGCTGGAAACCTCCGCACGCCTGTTGCGGCTGCTGTCTCTGCTGCAACTGCGGCGCGACTGGACCGGGCCCGCGCTGGCCGAACGGCTCGGCGTCTCCACCCGGACCGTGCGCACCGACATCGAGCGCCTGCGGACGCTCGGGTATCCCGTGCATGCCACCCCGGGCGTCGCCGGAGGTTACCGGCTCGGGGCCGGATCGGCGCTGCCGCCGCTGCTGCTGGACGACGAGGAAGCCGTGGCGGTGGCGGTCGGGCTGGTCACCGCCGCCAACGGAGCGGTCACCGGCATCGAGGAGACGTCGGTGCGGGCGCTGACGAAACTGCGGCAAGTGTTGCCGTTCCGATTGCGGCACCGCGTCGACACGCTGACCGCGGCCACCGTGCACGTGTCCGGCGACGGACAATCCACCGTGGACGCGGCGGTGCTCACCGCGGTCGCGGACGCGATCCGGGCGAGCGAGCGATTGCGCTTCGACTACGAAAGCCATGGCGGCGCACCTTCCCGCCGGGATGTCGAGCCGCACCATATGGTGCACTGGTGGGGTCGCTGGTATCTGGTCGCATGGGATGTGGGGCGCGGCGACTGGCGTACCTTCCGCGTCGACCGGATCGCGCCGAAGGTTCCGCACGGGCCACGATTCACCCCCCGCGCCGTCTCCGAGGAGGAGATCGCCGAGCGAGTGCAGCGCGGCGTGGGCGCCGCCACGTGGCGCTACCGTGCCCGGGTCCGCATGGCCGCCCCGGCGGACGTGATCCGGGCCCGGCTGCCCGCGGCGGTGGAGGTGATACCGGACGGGCCGGAACACTGTGTGGCGCTGGTAGGTTCGGATTCCCCTCGAATGCTGACGTGGTATCTCGGCCTCGCCGGTGTCGACTTCGAGGTGCTCGACTCCCCCGCGCTCGCCGAACACCTGGTTGCCGCGGCCGACCGTTTCCTTCGGGCGGCCGGGCGGAAATGACGTGGGATCGCGAGCTTTCGCACAGACGAAACGGCCGCGCTCGATGCCAGGGCACCGAGCGCGGCCGACAGCGCCCCGCGAATCAGTCCCGCACTACCGGCTGGCGCCCGCGGCGGCACCGATGAGGCCGCCGACCACGCAACCGGGGAAGACCCCCACGATGAAGAACACGAGACCGACCAGCGCCCCGATGGCACAGCCGATCGCCACCCCGCCCAATGTGGACCCCGCGTCACCGATGAACTGCGGCGCGCCCGGTTCCGGGACGGCGGCTCCGATGGGGCTCAAGGTCAACGTCGTCCCGGCCGCATCGATGTCGGGCGCCACTTCGACCCGCTGGCCGAACATGGACACCATGGTCGTGGGCACCGTGGTCACGACCGACCCGTCGGGCCCCAGCACCGCGATCCCCTCCGGCGTGCGGGCGAACGTACCGGAGTCGAGCGTGACCACAGCGCTCGTCCGGTCCGGCGCGACGGACGTGGTGTAGGAGACACCGCTCTCGTTCCCGCTCACCACGGGGTCGTAGATCTCGGCCTGCCCGTACGCCGTCGCCGCGGTCACGCCGGTGGCGGCAATGGTCAGCAGCGTGGTCGCAACCAATTCTCTGAACTTCATGAGCCTTCCCATCCTCAGCAGATTCGATCTGTCGTTACCTGGGTACAGCCGTGAAACACTAGCGATTATAGGCGTTGGGCATCACCATTTCCGGTACTTGAGAATGTCCGAAATGTCTTGCCCGCCAAGCTGTTCGGCGGTCACCCAGGAGAGGACGGGAAGGCCGCTCCCGCTACTCCAGCTCCCCTTCGGTCTCCAAGTAGACCTGCCGCAGTCGATCGAGCGTGTCCGGTTCGGGGTGTTCCCACAGTTTGCGCTCGGCCGCCTCCAGCAGCCGCTCGGCAATTCCGTGCAGCGCCCAAGGATTGGACTGCTCCATGAACTTCCGGTTCACCTCGTCGAAAACGTAGCTCTCCGAGAGCTTCTCGTACATCCAATCGGCCACCACGTTGGTGGTGGCGTCATAGCCGAACAGGTAGTCGACGGTCGCCGCCATTTCGAACGCGCCCTTGTAGCCGTGCCTGCGCATCGCCTCGAGCCACCGGGGGTTCACCACACGGGCCCGGAACACCCGCGCAGTCTCCTCGGACAGGGTCCGGGTACGCACCGCGTCCGGGCGGGTGCTGTCGCCGATGTAGGCCTCCGGGTTCTTGCCCGTCAGCGCGCGCACCGTCGCGACCATGCCGCCGTGGAACTGGAAATAGTCGTCGGAGTCGGCGATGTCGTGCTCGCGGGTGTCGGTGTTCTTGGCCGCCACGGCGATCCGCCGGTACGCGCCGCGCATGTCCTCGGCGGCGGGCGCGCCGTCGAGGTCGCGTCCGTAGGCGTAGCCGCCCCAGGTGGTGTACACCTGCGCGAGATCGTCGTCGGTGCGCCAGCTCTTCGAATCGATCAGCTGCAGCAGGCCGGCCCCGTAGGTGCCGGGCTTGGAGCCGAAGATGCGGGTGGTGGCGCGCCGCCGGTCGCCGTGCTCGGCGAGATCGGCCTGGGCATGCGCCCGCACGTAGTTCGCCTCACCCGGCTCGTCCAGGTCGGCGACCAGGCGGACCGCATCGTCGAGCAGGGCGAGCACGTGCGGGAACGCGTCGCGGAAGAAGCCGCTGATGCGCACCGTCACATCGATGCGGGGACGGCCGAGTTCGGCGAGCGAGATCACCTCGAGCGTGCTGACGCGGCGGCTCGCCTCGTCCCAGACCGGCCGGACGCCCAGCAGCGCGAGAACTTCGGCGATGTCGTCGCCGGAGGTGCGCATGGCGGAGGTACCCCAGATCGACAGGCCCACCGACCGCGGGTACTCGCCGTGATCGGCGCGGTAGCGCTCCAGCAGGGATTCCGCCATCGCCTGCCCGGTCTCCCAGGCCAGCCGGGACGGCACGGCCTTGGGATCGACCGAGTAGAAATTGCGTCCGGTCGGCAGGACGTTGATCAGGCCGCGCAGCGGCGAACCGCTCGGGCCCGCCGGGATGAACCCGCCGTCGAGCGCGTGCAGCACCCGCTCGATCTCCACGCCGGTCTGCCGCAGGCGCGGCACCACCTCGGTGGCCGCGAACCGCAGCACCCGGCGCACCTCGGGGTCGTCGGTGATGCCGTCCACCGCCCCGGGCGACCAGTCCGCCGCCTGCAACGCCGCGACCAGCGCGCGGGCGCGGTCCTCCACGGCGTCCACGCGCTCGCGCGCCTCCCCGCCCGACTCGTCCAGGCCGAGGGCTTCGCGCAGACCGGGCACGGTGCGCTCGCCGCCCCACAGCTGGCGCGCGCGCAGCATGGCCAGCACCAGATCGAGTTCGCTCTCCCCCGCCGGGGCTTGTCCCAGGATGTGCAGGCCGTCGCGGATCTGCACGTCCTTGATCTCGCACAGCCAGCCGTCGACGTGCAGCAGCATGTCGTCGAAGGAGTCCTCGTCCGGGCGCTCGGTGAGGCCGAGGTCGTGGTCCATCTTCGCGGCGCGCATCAACGTCCAGATCTGCTGGCGGATTGCGGGCAGCTTGGCCGGGTCCAGCGCGGAGATATTGGCGTGCTCGTCGAGCAACTGCTCCAGACGTGAGATGTCGCCGTAGCTTTCGGCCCGGGCCATCGGCGGGATCAGGTGATCCACCAGGGTGGCGTGCGCGCGCCGCTTGGCCTGGGTGCCCTCACCGGGGTCGTTCACCAGGAACGGATAGATCAGCGGCAAGTCGCCGAGCGCGGCATCGGTTCCGCACGAAGCCGACATGCCCAGCGTTTTGCCCGGCAGCCACTCCAGATTCCCGTGCTTGCCCAGGTGCACCATCGCGTCCGCGCCGAAACCGTCGGGCGAGCCGAGCCACCGGTAGGCCGCCAGGTAGTGGTGGCTGGGTGGCAGATCGGGGTCGTGGTAGATCGCGACGGGGTTCTCGCCGAAACCACGCGGCGGCTGCACCATGAGCGCGACATTGCCGAAACGCAGCGCGGCGATGACGATCTCCCCGCCCGGGTCGGACGAGCGGTCGACGTAGAGTTCGCCCGGTGGCGGGCCCCACGCTTCCACCACGGCCTCGCGCAGGTCGCCGGGCAGGGTGTCGAACCAGGCCGCGTAGGTGGCCGCGCCGATGCGGATCGGGTTGCCCTCGAGCTGTTCGGCGGTCAGCCAGTCGGGGTCCTGGCCGCCCGCCGCGATCAGGGCGTGGATGAGGGCGTCGCCGTCCCGCTCGTCCAAGCCGGGGACCTCGCCGGGTGCGCCGAGATCGTAACCGGCGGCACGCATTTCGGTGAGCAGGCGGATCGCGCTGGCCGGGGTGTCCAGGCCGACGGCGTTGCCGATGCGGGCGTGCTTGGTCGGGTAGGCCGACAACATGACCGCGATGCGCTTGCGCGCGGCGGGGATGTGGCGCAGCCGCGCGTAGCGCGTCGCGATGCCGGCGACCCGGGCGGCGCGCTCGGGATCGGGGACGTAGGTGGACAGGCCGTCGGCGTCGAATTCCTTGAACGAGAACGGGACCGTGATGATCCGTCCGTCGAATTCCGGCACCGCGACCTGGGTGGCGACGTCCAGCGGTGACAGCCCGTCGTCGTTGGCCTCCCACTGCGCGCGGCCGGTGGTCAGGCACAGCCCTTGCAGGATGGGCACGTCCAGGTCGGCGAGCGCGCCGACATCCCACGCCTCGTCCTCGCCGCCCGCCGACGCGGTGGCGGGCTTGGTGCCGCCGGCGGCCAGCACCGTCACCACCAGCGCGTCGGCGCTGCGCAGGGTCGCGATCAACTCGGGTTCGGGGGTGCGCAGCGACGCGCAGTACAGCGGCAGCGCCCGCGCGCCCGCCTGTTCGATCGCGGTGCACAGCGCGTCGACGTAGGCGGTGTTGCCCGCCAGATGCTGGGCGCGGTAGTAGATCACCGCCACCGTCGGGCCGTCGGCCTGCCCGGCGGCGACCCGGTCCAGTTCGCCCCAGCTGGGCAACTGGATCGGGGGTTCGAAACCGTGGCCGGTCAGCAGCACGGTGTCGGACAGGAAATTGTGCAGCTGGCGCAGGTTCTCCGGGCCACCTGCGGCGAGGTAGTTGTGCGCGTCGGCCGCGACGCCGCCCGGCACGGTGGAGCACTCCATCAGTTCGGCGTCCGGGGCGATCTCGCCGCCGAGCGCGACGAGCGGGATCCCGCTCGCGCGCAGCGCCTCCAGCCCGTCCTCCCAGGCCCGCTTGCCACCGAGGATGCGCACGATCACCAGATCGGCGCCGTCGAGCAGGCCGGGCAGGTCGTCGACCAGCAGGCGAGCCGGATTCCCCCAGCGGTAATCCGCGCCGCTGGCGCGGGCACTGAGCAGATCGGTGTCGGACGTGGACAACAACACAATCACGGGTGGCAGCCTTCCTCGGGTGACGCGCCCATCGGGGGGTTCGCTGCTCGCCGGAGAGGGTCTGGCTTTCTACAGTGGCGCGACCGCACCGGACTTCCACCGGTTTCCTCGTCGTCCGCCGAGCACGCCGATGCTACCTGCCGTTCGGGCCGGGCTCGTCCACGCGTCCGCCCGGCTGCACCGTCCGGCGTTCACGGTCGCTCGACCGGGCGGCCAGGAAATCGTCGACGAGCCGCGCGCATTCGGCCGGGGTGGTCGGCGCGAGTCCGACCAGCCTGGCGAAGACAATCGGACCGACGAGCTGGGTCAGCGCCAGCGTCACGTCGAAATCGCCGAGTTGGGCGCGCACCTCCGGATCACCGAACAGCTGATCGAACGGCTTGCGGTACTGCTCGATGAGCCGCTGGCGCAGCGAGGTGAACGCCGGCCCCGCACCGGACGCGCCGCGCTCGCCGGTGGCCAGCCACGCCAGCGTGGACATCTGCAACGGTGCCTCGTTGACGACCGCGGCCTGCCTGCTGAGCAATTCGGTGAGCCGTTGCCGCAGCGGACCATCCGGCGGCGCCTCGATGACCGGAGGGAGCAGCCGCTCGAGCGTGGCGGCGCGCAACTGTACGGCGTTGTCGAAATGCCGGTACAGCGTGGTGCGCGCGACCTTGGACATGGTCGTCACCGCTTCGACGGTGACCGCTTCCAGCCCACCGGATTTCAACAGCGCCGTCGCGGCGTCGAGCAGCCTGGCTCGGGAGCGCAGCTTGCGCGGATCGACCTCGGCACGGGGATCAGGGTGGTGCGGGGGCGGTTCTGCGGCACCGGTCATGGGTCGAACATTCCTCCTTCGCGACGCCTATCGCCACCCCGCCCACTTATGATACTGATAGTAGCGTAGCGATACTGACAGTTTTGTTCTGCCGGGAGGCGCCATGGAGTCCACCACGAGACATTTGTCAGCCGCTCAGCGCTGGATGTTGACGATCTCCTGTGCCACCGTGGCCCTGGTCGTCGCGTCGATGGCGGCTCTGTACACCGCACTGCCGGAGATCGCCGCCGCCACCGGAGCCAGTCAGCAGCAGCTCACCTGGATCATCGATGGGTACACCCTGGCGCTGGCCTGCCTGGTTCTTCCGGCGGGCGCGCTCGGCGACCGGTACGGGCGGCGCGCCGTCCTGATCATCGGGCTGTTCGTGTTCGCGGCGGCCTCGGCGACGCCCGTCCTGCTCGACACGCCCGGCTGGTTGATCGCGGGCCGGACGGTGGCCGGTGTGGGGGCGGCTCTGGTCATGCCCTCGACGCTGTCGCTGATCACCGCCGGATTTCCCGAGTCACGGCGCAGCAATGCCGTCGGGCTGTGGGCGGGTGTGGCCGGCGCGGGTGCGGTGCTGGGCATCCTCGGGTCGGGCCTGCTGCTGGAGCAGTGGTCGTGGGTGTCGATCCTGCTCGCCATGTCCATCGCGGGCCTGCTCCTGATGATCGCGGGGTTCACGCTGCCGGAATCGGTCGACCGGGCACGTCCCGCGGTGGACCTGTGGGGCGCGCTCACCTCGGCCGCGGCCGTCGGATCGCTGGTGGTGGCCGCGATCGCGGCGCCCGAGCGCGGCTGGCTGGATCCGCTGGTGATCGGCACGGCCGTCGTCGCGGCGCTGGCGGCGGCGGCATTCGTGGTGGTGGAGACACGGGTGGCCCACCCCCTGCTGGATGTGCGCCTGTTCACCCATCGAGGCTTCGGTTCCGGCACCGCGGCGGTGACCCTCCAGTTCCTCGTGTGCTTCGGGACCTTCCTGCTGATGGTCCAGTTCCTGCAACTGATCCTCGGGTACGGGCCCCTGATGTCGGCGCTGGCGATGGCGCCGATGGTCGTGCCGATGGTGGCGATCTCCGCGGTGGCGCCCCGGCTGGCCGAACGGACCGGACTGCGGCTACCGCTGGCCGGCGGGCTGGTGATCATCGGGATCGCGCTCGTCGCGCTCTCCGGCCTCGACGTCGACAGCACCTACGTCGATCTGCTCTGGCCGTTCCTGATCATGAGCAGCGGTATCGGACTGTGCACCGCACCCGCGACGGCCGCGATCATCGCGGGCACCCCGGTGGAGAAGCACAGCGTCGCCGCCGCGGTGAACGACGCGGCACGCGAAGTGGGCGCGGCGGTCGGCATCGCCATCGCGGGCAGCATCCTGGCCGCCGGGTACAGCACCCGCATCGCGCCCGCCTTGCCGCAGGTGCCCGAACAGATTCGCGAACCGGTCGGCGACTCACTGGCCGCGGCGCTACAGGTCACCGAGCGGGTAGGCCCGCAAGCCGCGCCCCTGGCCGAGTTCGCCGAGTCCGCCTTCGTCTACGGCGCCCAGCAATCCGCGCTGGCGCTAGGCATTCTCACCCTCGTCGCCGCGATACCGATCAGTGTGTGGGCGCCCGGACGGTCGCGCGCGGAAGCGAAAACCAGTGGCCGAGCGGCCGGAAACGCAACCGACGACGCCGCGATGACACCCGCGATGCCGCCGCAGCACGACCGAACAGCATGACACCGTCGCCGATGTGACAGCGGCACGCGAGACGATTGCGCGAACCCGATCCGGGTCGCCGAACGGTCCCCGGCTGCACGCACCGCATCTACACCAGGTCGGCGTTCCCGTCGATCACCTTGAGGTGGTAGTGGAATCGGTTGACCCGCCACCCGTCCGCCGTGCGTTCGACGCCGAGGGAGTAGCTGCCGACGAAAGGTGCGGGTTTTGCCCTCGACTGCGGCGTTCTTGACGTGCACCGCGATGGCGTCCGCGTGCACGCGCGCCGTGTCACCGTTCAGATCGATGAGATGGTTGCCCGACTGATGGTGCACCCCGTCGAGGTCGGCGAGCCCGGTGCGCCAATCCGCGATGATGTCGGCGGCGGCCCGTTCCCCGACCGGCCCCCCGAAGCCGCCGTCGAAATCCACACTCGGCGTGAAGACCTCGGCCGCCAAGTCTTCCCAGCGCTTCTGATCGGTGTACACGAACATTTTGGTGATCACGTCGATGATGGCGAGCCGGTCGGCGAGCGTGGAGATTTCGGACATACGGCGACCTTAGTCGGCGCGTGCGTGCCCGGTCTTGCGGACCATCCCGCCCAGCAGCACCAGTCCGGTGTCCGGAAGATCGTCGTCGAGCCACTGTTGCAGCGGAACAACACCGGGACCGATCATTTCGAAGCCCTGGAAGAACGACTCCACCACGGCCGCAGACCGATAGACCACCTGGGCCGAGGAGTTGGCGGTATCCGACGACGACTGCGTGATGAAGTCCGGATCGCTGTCGGCGGAGCCGTGGGTGAACGCCAGGTGGCTTCCCGGCGCCATGGCCGTACCGAGGCGGGCGACGATCCCGGCCGGGTCCTCGTCGTCCATCACGAAGTGCAGGACCCCGACGAGCGTGATCGCCACCGGTTCGCCGAAGTCGATCACCCCTTCGTTGCGCAGCCGATCGAGAATGTGGTCCGGCCTGCGCACGTCGCCCAGCATGGCCGTGACCCCCTCGGCTCCGGCGAGCAGGGCGCCGCAGTGCGCGTACACGACCGGGTCGAAATCGATGTACGCCACCCGCGCCGATGGATCGACCTTGCGGGCGACCTCGTGCACGTTCGGTGAGGTCGGGATACCCGCGCCGAGATCGATGAACTGCCGGATCCCCGCCTCGGCGGCCAGCTCGACCGCCCGCACCAGGAACTTCCGACTGAACCAGGCCAACGTGCGGGTGTCCGGTGCGATGGACAGCATCCGGTGCGCGACCACCCGGTCGACCTCGTAGTTGTCCTTGCCGCCCAGCAGATAGTCGTATACCCGGGCGGAATTCGGCAGATTCGGATCGACGCCCCGCGGTGCTCGCTCCATGCCGCACACCGTACCTCCCCGATCACTCCGGTCGGGTTCGTAACGAATTGTCCCTTCCGTCGCCGCCGTTCGTTCCGGCGCAGCGAACATTTGCCGGTCGTAAGCGCTGCGGGAGAGTGAATTACCGTTGCGTCCCGGACTCGGTCGCCGCCGCGAGCACCTCGGCCCTCGCCATGAGCAGGTCCGCCACCGGGCGGGGGCGACGGCCCAGACCGCACGCGCAGGCGACTCCGTCGACCGGGCGGCCCAGCGCATTCTCCAGAGTCCGCAACGTCTCCAACTGCTGTGCCTCGGTAGGAACATCGTGCACCAACCCGGCATAGAAATCGGTGCCCGCCGCCAAAGCCAGATCCGCCAGCGGCGCATAGAATTCCGGATCGGCCGATGGCGGTATGTCGCCCGCCGCGACCGGGCCGTGCACGAATTGCAGGATGCGCCCCTGCGGCCAATGCCGGACGACGGAATTGGCCAAATCGACCAGCGGCCGGGCATCACGCAACCTTCCCCGGGCTTTGTTGCGCAGGCTGCCGAGGCACAGGTGCACCCCGAAACGGGTCCCCTCGGGAGCGGCCGCGGCCAGCGCGGCGATTCCCTCGCCCAGTCCCAGCGCCCGATCGACCAGCCGGTGCGACGGTTGCGCCCTGGCCGTGAGCACCAGTTCCGCGGTGGCCTCCAACTGCACGACCACGTCGTCGCCGGCCAGCGCGCGGATGGCCGCGATCTCGCGCACGGTGGCGTCGAAGAAGGCTCGGCGATGGCGCCGCAGACCGGCGGCTCCCATGGCGACGAACGTCAGGGTGAAGTCGGTCGGCATGCCGATCTGGAGCGCGAGACCGGGCACCTCGCGCACGCCACGCAGTTCGCGGAGAATCGGCAGTGCCTCGTCGGCCTCCCGGAGATATCCGAGATCCATGGCTTCCCCGCGCAATTCGGCGCCGCGAGCGACGCGATGAATCGTCCGGTCCCGGCTCGACCGCCACGTCCCCGGCTTCTTCACCGCCAGGACACCCTGGCCGACCAAATCTTCGATGATCGGCTGGATGTAGAACTCGTAGCGCCGCGTCTCCCCGGTCGGCAGGGTACGCAGCCGCGCCCCCGCGCTGTCCAGCATGGCCTTCATCGCGACGTCCGTGCTCTCGGCCGGAAAGCTTCCGACGAAGTGCACCGTTCGCGTACCCGCCCCTTGTCTCGTCGCACCCATGTTCCCGCGCTCCTCGTTCACCGCGTCGTCCCGGGCATCCGCGCTCCCGACGCGATATCGGGGGCGGCCGGGTGCACGCGTGCGGCATCAACTATGCGATAGCCACCGAACATTGTGTGCGGTATCGTCATTCGCCGATAGTCACCAGGCATGACCGGCTCCGGCTCGGAAGGCATTCGGCCATGAAGAAGCTCTACGCCCGCATGATGAAGGCCGCCTGCCCCATCGACCCGGAGATGATGGAGACGACGGTGCCGTTCCTGCAACACGAGATCGTGCCGCATGCCATGGCCGATCACGGCGCCCGGCAGATCTTCTTCTTCGTCGATCGGCAGGACAACACCGTCTGCTCGATCACGATCTACGACACGCGCGAAGACCTCGACAACGCGATGCGCGAAGCCGACAGCGAGTACCGATTCGCCAGTCTCGCCGCGCTGGGGTGCACCGCCATCGACGCCCGCTCGTTCGAGGTCGTCGCCGGAGCGGTCGACGACGAGGCGGCCGAGTTCGACTTCGCTACATTCGTTCCGCCGGTGCACGATTGACTGCCGGAGTCCCGAAATCCATTGCCGCAACAGCTGTTGTCACATCTTTTCGGGCGCGGCTCGGGTCGTCGACGACAGCTATTGCGCGCCATGACATTCGGGCATAGCCTGCGTCGCGTGCGAACCTCGCTACGGTCGATCGTCGCGTCCGCGGCCGCGATCCTGCTCTGCCTGACACCCGGTACCGCCCACGCCGACGACACCGCGCCGGGCCGTTGCGAAGCGGTTTCCCTTCCGGTGCCGCTCGGGGAAATGGCCGGTTCCTTGTGCACTCCCGCGACGGGCGGCACCGATACCGTCATGGTGCTGATCGCGGGCTCCAACTACAACCACACCTACTGGGATTTCCCCTACGCGCCGGAGACCTACAACTTCCGGCGCGCGATGAACGCCGCGGGCATCGCGACGCTGGTGGTCGACCGGCTCGGCAACGGTGCGAGCACCAGGCCGCCGAGCACGCAGGTCACGGCGACGGTTTCCGCTCGCGCCCTGCACGACATCGTGCAGGCGCTGCGCCGGGGACTAGCGGGCGCACCGCCCTTCGGCAAGGTCGTCACCGGAGGCCATTCGCTCAGCTCGGGCATCGACGTCCTGGAGGCGACCACGTACCAGGACGTCGACGGCGTCCTGCTCACCGGCTTCTCCCACGCACTCAACGTGCCCGAAGTCCTCGGCGTGATCTCGACCTACCACCAAGCCGCCGAGGATCCGCGCTTCGCCGGGCACGGCTTCGACCCCGGCTACCTGACCACTCGGCCCGGTACCCGCGCGGGCGACTTCTTCGCCCCCGAGACGGCCGATCCCGAAGTACTCGCCGTCGACGAAGCGACCAAGGAAGTCTTCTCGCCCACGGAATATCCCGACGGTTTGACCTCCACCCTCCCGCCGATGACCAACTTCATCGACGTCCCGGTGCTGGTCGTCAACGGCAGTCTGGACCGGCTCTCCTGCGGCCCCGGCTACGCCGTCTGCGCGGATGCCGAAACCTTGCGCGCCACCGAAGCGCCGTTCTTCGGCCCGGCGGCACGACTGCGCACGTACGTATTGCCCGGCAGCGGGCACTCGGTGAATCTCGCGCGCAACACCGCGGAGTATCGAGCCGCCGTCATCGACTGGGTGCGTTCGATCGGCGGGTGACCGGCCGTTCGCTGTGCCGGGCTCGCGCGTCCGTAGGCTGGATGCGCTATGACACGACGTGCTCCTGACTCCTGCCCGGGCGTGCTGCGGCTGCACGAGGCCGCCGACGGTCCGCTGGCACGAATCCGCGTGCCCGGCGGTCGCCTGGATCCCGCCCAGGTGCAGGCGCTGGCCGAGGCCGCGCTCGACCTGGCGGACGGGAACATCGAGCTCACCTCCCGAGGCAACCTCCAATTACGCCGGGTGCGCGACGCCGGGACGCTGACCGCACGGCTCGCGGCCGCGGGCCTCCTGCCGAGCACCACGCACGAACGGGTGCGCAACATCATCGCCTCGCCGCTGTCCGGCCGGATCGGCGGCCTCGCGGACGTGCAACCCCTGGTTCCCGCGCTGGACACCGGCCTGCTCGCGTCGCCGCGGCTGGCCGGCCTGCCCGGCCGGGTGCTGTTCACCCTCGACGACGGACGCGGCGATGTCAGTGGGCTCGGCCCAGACATCGGGGTACACGCGACCGGGACCGACGAGTTCGCCCTGCTGCTCGCAGGCGGCGACAGCGGCCTGCGGCTCCGCGCCGCCGACGCGGTCGACGTCGCGCTCGCCGCCGCGCACGCGTTCCTGGACCTGCGCGGCGACGACGCGGGCCGCTGGCGGTTGCACGAGATCGAACACGGCGCCGAACGCGTCGTCGATCGACTCGGCCAGTCCCCGACCGCCGAAAGGCTCGAATTCTCCACCGGACAGCGCGTTCCGATCGGATGGCTGGAGCAGGACAACGGATCGGTCGCGCTCGGTGCGGGCGTGCGCCTCGGCTCGCTGCCCGCCCGCACCGCCGAGTTCCTCGCCGCGGTGGAGCGACCGGTCTTCGTCACGCCGTGGCGCAGCCTGGTGATCACCGACCTGGCGGAGTGGGCCGCCGAACAGGTGGTGCGCGTGCTGGCGCCGATGGGTTTGATCTTCGACGCCGACTCGCCGTGGCTGCTGGTCAGCGCCTGCGCCGGACAGCCCGGCTGCGCGAAGTCGCATACCGACGTCCGGGCCGATGCGGCCGACGCGGTCGACACCGGACGCGTGCTGCCCGGGGCGGCCGACCCGGTCGCAGGCCCGCGGACGATCCCCGCGACCGACGTCACCGTGGCCGGGCGTCAGCACTGGTCGGGGTGCGAGCGCCGCTGCGGCCGCCCGCAGGGCGAGGTCACCGACATCGTCGCGACCGACGCGGGTTATCGCGTCGATTGACCCTCCGGCGGCACCGGCCGGTCACCTGCCGTGGATCTCGAGCGTGCAGCACTTGACCGAGCCGCCTGCCTTCAGCAACTCGGACATCTCGATCCCCACCGGATGGTAGCCCCGGGCGCGCAGGGCTTCGCTCAGGTCGGTGGCCGCGCTGCTGAGGAAGACGTGGAAACCGTCGCAGACTCCGTTCAACCCGAGCACCGCGGCGTCCGCGTCGGTGGCCACGATCGCGTCGGGATAGAGCGCGGCGAGCACCGCGCGCGCCGCCGGGCTGAAGGCGGGCGGGTAGTAGGCGATGGTTTCGGCGTCCAGCGGAAGCAGCACCGTGTCCAGGTGGTAGAAGCGCGGATCGACCAGTTCCAGCGACACCACGGGCAGCCCGAAGTGGCGCGACACCTCCTCGTGCGCGGCGAGCGAGCTGCGAAAACCCGTTCCGGCCAACAGCCGGTCACCGACCAGGAGGAAGTCGCCTTCGCCTTCGTTGCATTCCGCGGCGGCCACCAGATTCGGCAAGCCGTATCCGGCGAGCCAGGCGTGGTAGGCCGGGCCTTCGGCGGCGCGCTCCGGGTGCGTGAAGCGGGCCGACATGGCGCGGTCGCCGACGATCAGTCCGCCGTTGGCGGCGAACACCATGTCGGGCAGGCCCGCGACGCCGGGCACCACCTCGACGGTGTGTCCGTGTTCGGCGTAGGTGGCGCGCAATGTCTCCCACTGCGTCAGGGCCAGCGCGCGGTCGACGGGCTCGGCGGGATTCATCCAGGGATTGATGGCGTAGGCGACCTCGAAATGATCGGGACGGCACATCACGAACCGGCGCGGCGACGAACGGCGGGCGGCGGACTCGACAGGGAGGGTGGCTACAGAGGTCAACGGAACTCCCGGGTGAGCGTGGTTTTTCGGCTGATTCGACGGTAAAGGGCCTAGCATTGCGCCAGAAATGACGATTCGTTGCGCATATCGGCCAAGAAACGGCGAATCATTGCTTCCATAACGAGAAGGTGTGATGTGGACGACCTCGATCGGCGGATTCTCGCGCAACTGCTGAAGAACGCCCGCGCTTCGTTCCAGGAGATCGGCGGCGCGGTCGGATTGTCCGCACCGGCGGTGAAACGGCGGGTCGACCGGCTGGTCGCGGCCAAGCAGATCACCGGGTTCACCGCGCTGGTCAATCCCGCGGCGCTGGGTTGGAAGACCGAGGCGTACGTCGAGGTGTACTACCGCGACAACATCTCCCCGGCCGAACTCAAGCGCAGTCTGGAACCGATCCCGCAGGTGGTCGGTGTCTGGACGATCGCGGGCGAGGCCGACGCGCTGGTGCACGTGATGGCCACCGACATGGCCGAGATCGAGGTGACCGTGGAACGGATCCGGGAGAACGCTCGGGTCGGGCGTACCCGCAGCGCCATCGTCATGTCCCGGATTCTGGAGCGCCCGCGCACCTGATCCGGCGGCGCCCGCGCGCCGGTAGCCGGTGGCAGTCCCGGAATGCGCAGCGCCCGACCCGGACCGATCTGTCCGGACCCGCCCCCATATGGTGGACCGCATGTCCGACGTACGTGCCAGCTATCTGACCGACGGGGCCGAGATCTACCGTCGCTCGTTCGCGACGATCCGCGCCGAGGCCGATCTCGGCGGGTTCCCGCCGGATGTGGCACAGGTGGTCGTACGGATGATCCACGGCTGCGGTCAGGTGGATCTCGCCGCGGATATCGCCTACACCCCCGGTGTGGTCGCCTCGGCGCGGGCGGCGCTGCGCGCGGGCGCGCCGATTCTCTGTGACGCGACCATGGTGGCCTCGGGTGTGACCAGGAAACGACTGCCCGCGGGCAACGAGGTCGTCTGCACCCTCGCCGATCCGCGCGTGCCGGAGCTGGCCGCGGCCAAGGGCACCACCCGCTCCGCCGCCGCGCTCGACCTGTGGCGCGACCGTCTCGACGGCGCCGTCGTCGCGATCGGCAACGCGCCGACGGCGCTGTTCCATCTGCTCGACATGCTCGACGCGGGAGCGCCCCGGCCCGCCGCCGTGCTCGGCATCCCGGTCGGATTCATCGGTGCGGCCGAATCCAAAGACGCGCTGATCGAATTCGGCGGCGTCGAATACCTCACGGTGCGCGGCAGGCGCGGCGGCAGCGCCATCACCGCGTCCGCGTTGAACGCGATTGCGAGCGAACAGGAATGACCACGCCGGGCAAGCTGTGGGGCGTCGGGCTCGGACCGGGCGATCCCGAATTGGTGACGGTCAAAGCGGCGAATGTGATCGGCGCGGCCGACGTCGTCGCATTCCACAGCGCGCGCCACGGCCGCAGCATCTCCCGCCGCATCGCGGCGCCGTACATGCGCCCCGGCCAACTGGAGGAGCATCTCGTCTACCCGGTGACCACCGAGACCACCGATCATCCCGGCGGTTACCAGGGCGCGATCGACGAGTTCTACGAACAGGCCGCCGAGCGGCTGGCCGGGCACCTCGCCGCGGGCCGTTCGGTCGCGCTGCTCGCCGCGGGCGACCCGCTGTTCTACAGCTCGTACATGCACATGCACCGGCGGCTGGCCGACCGGTTCGACGCCGAGATCATCCCCGGCATCACCTCCGTGAGCGCGGCGTCGGCAGCGCTGGGGACCCCGCTGGTCGAGGGCGAACAGGTGCTCACCGTGCTGCCCGGCACCATGCCGGTCGACGAGCTCACCCGGCGGCTGCGCACGACCGACGCGGCCGCGATCATGAAACTGGGGCGCACCTATCCCGGTGTGCGCCGAGCGCTTTCGGATTCCGGACGGCTCGCCGGCGCGTACTACGTCGAGCGCGCGAGCACCACTCAGCAGCGCGTGCTGCACGCGGGCGCGGTCGACGACGCGGAGGTGCCCTACTTCGCCATCGCCCTCGTGCCGGGCCCCGAACCGACCACGCCGCTGCCGCGCCTCGAAGCGGAGGCGGCCGCGGCTCAGCGGGTCGCCGACGCGGCGACGACCGCGGGCGTCGGTGAGGTCGTGGTGGTGGGACTCGGTCCCGGCGCGCCGGAGTGGACCACCGACGAGGTGCGCGCGGCGTTGACGGACGCCACCGATCTGGTCGGCTACACCACCTACCTGAACCGGGTGCCCGAGCGCCCGGGGCAGCGCCGGCATGCCAGCGACAACCGGGTCGAGTCCGAGCGCGCGGCCATGGCCCTGGATCTGGCCAAGCGCGGCGCGCGAGTCGCGGTCGTCTCCTCGGGAGATCCCGGGGTGTTCGCGATGGCGGCGGCAGTGCTGGAGGAATCGGGCGATCCGCAGTGGAGCGGGGTGCCGGTCCGGGTGCTGCCCGGCCTCACTGCGGCCAACGCGGTGGCCAGCCGGGTGGGCGCGCCGCTCGGGCACGACTACGCGATGATCTCGCTCTCCGACCGGCTCAAGCCGTGGGAGGTCGTGGCGCAGCGGCTTTCCGCTGTCGCGGCGGCCGATATGGCGATCGCGATCTACAACCCGGCGTCCTCGCAACGCACCTGGCAGGTCGGCGCGATGCGCGACCTGCTGCTGGAGCATCGCAAACCGGACACGCCCGTCGTCGTCGGGCGCGACGTCGGCGGACCCACCGAATCCGTCCGGGTGGTGTCGCTCGGCGACCTCGACCCCGACGAGGTGGACATGCGTACGCTGCTGATCATCGGCGCGTCCACCACCACGGCGCGCGAGACCGACGCGGGCACACGGGTCTACACCTCCCGCCGTTACGATCGCGCGCACGACGCGGCCGTCGGCGGCGCGTAAGATCGCCTGACGCACCGACGATCGGAGGGACCTTGGCCGCGACACTGCCGGAGCTGACGCTGCGCGCTCGCGCCTTGGAGGCCAGGGCCACCGCGAGCGAACAAGCGCTCGACGAGCAGGGCGAGGTCCTCAACGAACTCGCGGCGCTGACCAGGAAGGCGCTCGACGGCATCGGCCGGATCGACCGGCGCGCGGAGACCATCGGGGAAGCCGTCGGCGAGCTTCGCCGGGATGTCGGGAACCTGCGCGAGAATGTGGGTGAACTCAACCGCAGGGTCACCGTGCTCGAACAAGGACAGATCCGGCTGGAACAGGGCCAGACCGCGCTGGCCCACGGCCAGGCGCAGCTCGAACAGGGACAGGCGCGACTGGAGCAGGGCATGGCGCAGGTGCTCGCCCGGCTCGACAAGTTGACCGGCGACGCCTGACCCGCCCCGTTCCGGTAACATTCCACTATGGAATGTTGAGAGCGAAGGGAGCAGTCGTTGACCAACACCGCGACCAAGCACAAACCACTGAACTCGACGGCGGCGTCGTTGCTCGGATTTCTGCACGAAGGGCCCATGTCGGGATGGGATCTGGTGACCCGGGCCCAGGACCGGATCGGCGACTTCTGGACGATCACGCAGAGCCAGGTCTACCGGGAACTCGCCACGATGGACGCGGCGGGCCTGGTCGAGAAGGGCGAGACCGGAGCGAGGGAACGCACGCCCTATCGCATCACCGACGCGGGGCGCGAAGCGTTCCTGGAGTGGGTCGCCCGCGATCCCGGCGGGGAGACCATCCGGGTGCCGTTGCTGCTGACGCTCTCCTTCGGTGAGCATCTCGATCGCGGCCGGCTCGACGGCATCGTCGCGGCCAATCGCGAGATCCATCAGGCGCGGCTCACGCGGTATCTCGCCGAAGATCCGGAGGGAAAGCCCACGTTCGCCCGCGCCACACTGGACTTCGGGATCCGCTACGAGCGGGCGGTGCTGGAGTGGTTCGACCATCTGCCGGAGTTGCTCGACAGCTGATCGGTGCGAGACCGACTCATGAGCGCCGGCTTCGCCTGCCGCGCAACCAATTCAGTGCCTGCTCGGGTGATTCCACGACCGGCGCTCCCACGGGCAGCGGCGGGCGGTCCACGACGACGACCGGAATTCCGGCCGCGCGGGCGGCGGCGAGTTTGGCTTCGGTCTGCTCGCCGCCGCTGTCCTTGGTGACGAGCACGTCGATCCGGCGCTCGGCGAGCAGCCGCGATTCGTCCTCCACCGCGAAGGGCCCACGGGCGAGGAGCACTTCGTGTCGCGGCGGCAGCGCGCCTTCGGGCGGGTCGATGGCGCGGATCAGGAACCATTGCCGGACCGATCCCGCGAACGCGTCGACGCCTTGCCTGCCGATCGTCAGGAAGACTCGCTCGCCGTGGGCGGCCGCTTCCCTCGCCGCGGCGGGGAGATCGGGTACCCGCACCCACCGGTCCCCCGGCCGCTCCACCCATCCGGGCCGCCGCAGGTGCACCAGCGGCACACCGGAGGCACGCGCGGCCGCCGCCGCGTTGGCGCTGATGGCCGCCGCGAACGGATGGGTGGCGTCGACGATCGCGGCCGTCTCGTCGGCCGCGAGCCAGGCGCGCAGTCCCTCGGCGCCGCCGAAACCGCCGACGCGGACCGCCCCCTCCGGGAGCAAGGGTGCGCGCACACGACCGGCGAGCGAGGAGACGATATCGAATCCTCGCTCGCCGGAGGCGATATGGGCCAGCTCCCGCGCTTCCCGGGTGCCGCCCAGAATCAGAACTCTCAGGGCTGGCCGCTGAAGTAGGCGATACCCGCGTTCAGCAGCGAAGGCCCGCCCGCGACGGCCAGACCGATCAGCGCGCCGAGCACCGCGCCCGGCAGGATGCCGACACCGAAGAAGACGATGCCGATGGCGGCGCCGATCAGGCCGCCGACCAGAGCGCCGAGCGAGGCGCGCTGCAACTCGGCGAAGAACCACTCCTGCGCGCCGATGAACTCGGCGGCGACCGGCGCGTTCGCGGTCGGCGCGACCTGCGGGGTCAACGTCAGCTGCCTGCCCTCGTCGGCGACGGCCGCCGCGATGTTCACCTCTTGGCCCTTGGCCGTCGCGGTGAGCGGAATGCTGGTGACGGTCTCGCCCGCGGAGTTCTTCAGGGTGACCGACCGGTTGTCGGTGTCGACGCTGAACGCGCCGCCGGTCACACTGGTGACGACCGATTTACCCGCGTCGGCGAGCTGCAACGCGTAGCCGACGCCCTGGTCCGTGCCCGTGACGGTGGGCGCGGCCGCGGACTGGTCCTGCGCCGCGGGCGGCGTGGGAGCGGCGTAGGAGGTCCCGGCGGTGACTCCGGTGGCGGCGACGGCCAGCAACGCGGTAGCGGCGAACTTCTTGTATCTCATCTATCTCCCCAACAGGAATCGGATTTCCGGTCATGACCGGAACTCGGCCCCGACCCTACCGCGTGACCGGTAACGTGTTCACCCCTCTGCGGGGAACGCCGCCGCGGTTTTCACCACCGACCACTGCGTCACGGGAAGCTGCGGGCGCCAAGCGGTGAAAGACCCCAGGGGCTCCCCGCGATAGATCTGGAACTTCCGCAAGACGCCGCCCTGGGCACTCGACCAGCTGAGCAGCAGTGATTCCGATTCGGCGGTCACCGCGTTCGCGACGAGCCTGCCGCGTGGGCGCAACTGCGCCCAGCATGTCTCGAGCAGGCCATCCTGGGTCAGGCCCCCACCCACGAAAATCGCGTCGGGAGTGACGATTTCGGTGTCGGCGGCGAGTTCGGCACACACCTCGCCGCGCACCAGGATGTGCGGCACGCCCAGCGCCTCCGCGTTGCCCGAGATCTGCCGCCGCCTGCGCTCGAGCCGTTCGAACGCGACGGCCCGGTTGCCCGGATGTGCCCGGCACCATTCGATGGCGATACTGCCCGACCCGCCGCCCACATCCCACAGCAGTTCGCCAGGGGCGGGCGCCAGCGCCGCCAGTGTCAGCGCACGGATCTCGTGCTTGGTGAGCTGCCCGTCGCCCCCGAACAATTCGTCCGGCAGCCCGGGCACGCGCGTGGCACGCGGCTGGTCCGGGTCGGATGCGCAGGTGATCGCCACGATGTTCAACGGATCGCCCGGCGGATGTTCCCACTGGTTCGCGATTCCGGCGCGGTGCCCTTCGGCGGAACCGCCCAGTTGCTCGAGGACCGTCAGCTCGGAACCGCCGAAACCGTTCCGGCCCAGCAACTGTGCCAAGCGTTGCGGCGTGTGCTCGTCGGCGCTGAGCACCAGCAGCCGCCTGCGGTCGGCCAACTCCGGCAGCACCGTCGCGAGCGGACGCCCGACCACGCTGACCACCGGCGTTTCGGCCAGCGCCCACCCCAGCCTGGCGCAGGCCAGCGAAGCCGAAGACGGCTGGGGCAGCACCCGGAGCGCCTGCGGGCCCAGCAGCCGGGCCAAGGTGACGCCGATCCCGTAGAACATGGGATCGCCGCTGGCCAGGACGCACAATCGCGCGCCGGAATACCGTTCGAACAGGCCGGGCAGCGCGGGCAGCAGCGGCGACGGCCAGGTCATCCGCCGCGCCGCCACGGTGGGCGGCACGAGTGCGAGCTGGCGCGCGGAACCGAACAGGAACTCGGCGTCGCCGACCGCCTCCCGCGCGGCGCGACCGAGACCGTCCCAGCCGTCGGCGCCGATGCCCACGACCGCGATCGGCGCGCCGGTCCACGACGCGGGCGCGGCGCTCACCGCGGCATCCGACGCCAGATCGGTTGCGGCAGCAGACGCATCGCGAAGAACACCGGTTGCAGGATCCGGGGTACCCAGACCCGGCTCGCGCCGCGGCGCAAACCCGCGACCACCGCGCCGGCGACCTGATCAGGAGTACTGGAGAACGGTGCCGGAGACATCCCCTCGGTCATCCGCCCGATGACGAACCCGGGCCGGACCAGAAGCAATCGAACCCCGCTGCCGTGCAGGGCATCCGCGAGGCCGGAGGCGAATCCGTCGAGTCCCGCCTTGGCCGACCCGTAGACGTAGTTGGGACGCCGGACGCGCACGCCCGCGACCGAACTGAACACGACGAGCTGTCCCGCCCCTTGCGCGCGCATCAGGTTCGCCAGTGTGGTGAGAACACTCGCCTGGGCGACGAAGTCGGTGTGCAGGATCGCCGCCGCGTGCGCGGGATCCCGCTCGGCGCGTTGCTGATCGCCGAGCACGCCGAAGGCGAGCACCGCGATGCCGATCGGCCCGTGCTCGGCGGCGATCTTCTCCAGCAGCGCCGGATGACTTGCCACGTCGTCGGCGTCGAATTCGACGGCGTGCACTTCGCTCGCGCCCGCCGCAGTGATCTGCGCCCGCTGCGCGTCCAGTTCGCCGCTGCGCCGGGCCGCCAGAACCACCGCGCGCCCGGGCGCCAGCCGCCGCGCCGCTTCGAGCCCGATCTCGCTGCGACCGCCCAGCAGCAGTACCGTGCCGTCGGCCAATCCACGCGTTCCCATGGGGTCAGTCTTTCATTGCCATGGGCGCGGCCCGTCATCGCTCACCTGTCGCGGACCGGGCTGGTGCGGCGCCGACGCGTGCCGACGGCTACGGTCGGGGGATGCCGACGAGTACTGCTGAGTTGTCGCCCGCCGCCCTCGAGTTCGTCGCCGAACGGCATCTCGCCACGCTGACGACATTGCGGGCGGACGGAACGCCCCACGTGGTGGCGGTGGGGTTCACCTGGGACCAGGACGCCGGGATCGCGCGCGTGATCACCAACGACGGGTCGGTGAAGGTGCGCAACGTGCGCCGCTCCGGATACGCGGCGGTCAGTCAGGTCGACGGGATCCGGTGGATCACCTTGGAGGGCCCGGCCACCGTGCTCGACGCCCCGGACGACGTCGCCGAGGCGGTCGAGCGGTACGCGGGCCGCTATCGCGTGCCGCGGGAGAACCCGACGCGTGTGGTGATCGCCATCCAGGTCCGGCGCGTCCTGTCCAGCAGCACGCTCGTCGCACCGGCTACCGACGGGAACGGCGCGGGCGCCTAGCACCTTCGCCGCGACGGCCGGCCTTCAGCCGTCGATCACAGGACCGTGAGGCCGTGCGGCCGCTTGTTCAGGGATTCGCCGCCCTCGTCGGTGACCACCACGATGTCCTCGATGCGCGCGCCCCACTCGCCGCGGAAGTAGATGCCGGGCTCGACGCTGAATGCCATGCCGGGCCGCAGGACGAGGTCGTTGCCCGCGACGATGTAGGGCTCCTCGTGCACCGACAGGCCGATGCCGTGGCCGGTGCGGTGCACGAAAGCGGGCCCGAAACCGGCTGCGGTCAACGGGTTTCGCGCCGCGGCGTCCACCGCGGCCGCGGTGACGCCGGGACGGACGGCCGCCACCGCCGCCGCCTGGGCGCTTTCCAGTTCGGCGTACCGGGCGGCCACCTCCGGGTCGGGTTCGCCCAGGACGTAGGTACGGGTGGAGTCGGAGTAGTAGCCGGGCTCGACCGGGCCGCCGATGTCGACGACCACCACGTCCCCGGCCTCGATCCGGCGTTCGGACACGCCGTGATGGGGGTCCGCGCCGTGCGGACCGCTGCCGACGATGACGAACGCCGCCTCGGTATGTCCCTCGGCGAGGATCGCGACTTCGATATCGCGGCCGACCTCTGCCTCGGTCCGCCCCACCTGCAAGAGCTCCCCCATCCGAGCGTGCACCCGGTCGATCGCGGCGCCCGCCCGGCGCAGGGCGTCCACCTCGGCCGGGTCCTTGATCATGCGCAGTTCGCGCAGCACGGGGGTGGCCGATACCGGCAGACCGGTGAACGACTCGGCCAGCGGCAGCAGATGCAGCGCGGGCATCACATCGGCCACGGCCACCCGGGAGCCCACGTGCAGCGCGGACTTCACCAGGCCGTACGGGTTCGTGCCGTCGACCCAGTCCAGCACTTGCAGGCCCAGTTCACCCGCCGCGGAGCCCTCCAGCGACGCCAGCTCCAGTTTCGGGATCACGACCGACGGCGTGGCCCCGTCCGCCGGGATCACCAGGCAGGTCAGCCGCTCGAACGACTCGGCCGCCGAGCCGATCAGGTAGCGCAGGTCCGGCCCGGGGGTGACCAGCAAAGCGTCGAGATGGGCGGCCCGCATCAGCTCCACTGCCCGCTCCAGCCGGGCACCGTAGACGTCCGCCGCGAACCTCGATTCCGTATGCGAGCTCATTCGTCCGACGTTACCTGCCGGGCGCGTGGGAGGAACGCCGAACTTCGCCAGGGCGCTGTCGGTGCAGGCGAGTAGCCTCGGCCCGTGACCTCTGCTGCCGGTGGGCCCCTGTTGCTGTTGGACGGCGCCAGTCTGTGGTTCCGCGCGTTCCACGCCATCCCCGACAAGATCACCGCGCCCGACGGGCGGTCGGTGAACGCGTTGCGCGGTTTCACCGACATGGTGGCGTCGCTGATCACCAAGTTCGCACCGAGCAGGCTGGTGGTGTGCCTGGATCTGGACTGGCGCCCGGCGTACCGGGTCGAGCTGGTGCCGTCCTACAAGGCACACCGGTTGGATACCTCACCGGACGCCGCACCCGGCGCCGAAACCGTTCCGGATACGCTCACCCCGCAGGTGGACATGATCCTGGAGGTGCTCGCCGCGGCGGGCATCGCGACCGGCGGCGCGGAGGGCCTGGAGGCCGACGACGTGCTGGGCACTTTGGCCACCCGGGAGCGCACCGACGAGGTGATCGTGGTCAGCGGTGACCGCGACCTGTTGCAACTGGTACGAGACGAGCCGACGCCCCAGGTGCGGGTGCTCTACGCCGGACGGGGGCTGGCCAAGGCGGAACTCTTCGGCCCGGCCGAGGTATCGGCGAAGTACGGCGTACCGCTGCGAAACGCGGGCCCGGCCTATGCCGACATGGCCACGCTGCGCGGCGACGCCTCCGACGGCCTGCCGGGGGTGGCGGGCATCGGCGAGAAATCCGCCTCCACGCTGATCTCCCGTTACGGTTCCCTGGAAGCACTGGTCGCGGCCGTCGAGGACCCGGATGCCGAGCTGTCCCAAAGTGTGCGCGCCCGGCTGCGCGCCGCCGAGGACTACCTGAAGGCCGCCGCGCCGGTGGTGCGAGTGGTCTGCGACGCCGAGGTCACCCTCTCGCGCAGTGATGCTCTCCCCACCGAACCCGCCGACCCGGACCGTCTGCGCGCTCTGGCCACCGCCTACAACGCCGAGAGCCCGGTGACGCGGTTGATCACCGCCCTCGCGGCCCGCCTCGGCTGAATCCGGGAGACGCGGAAGCCCCGCCGCATCACGCACGACAACTCCGGCCCGACCGAGCGAAGCTCTGAGCAGGCGCTGTTCGCGGCCCGGCTCACGGCTGGAGGGACGACGACCCCGGCGCAATCACACCGGCTCAACTACAGGTTTCGAGCGAAGCGAGACCGAGCATGCGCGGTTCGCGGCCCGGCTCGCATCCGAGTGGCCGCCGCGTAGGCGACGAAGGAGCAAGCGGCGGTCGCTCGGATACGAGCCATGAAGGGGCCGCGAACACCCAGTGCCGCAGGCGCTGGAAAAACCAATACAGCCCGGCTCGCATCCGAGTGGCCGCCGCGTAGGCGACGAAGGAGCAAGCGGCGGTCGCTCGGATGCGAGCCATGAGGGGGCCGCGAACACCCAGTGCCGCAGGCGCTGGAAAAACCAGTACAGCCCGGCTCGCATCCGAGTGGCCGCCGCGTAGGCGACGAAGGAGCAAGCGGCGGTCGCTCGGATACGAGCCATGAAGGGGCCGCGAACACCCAGTGTCACAAGCGCTGGAAAAACCAATACAGCCCGGCTCGCATCCGAGTGGCCGCCGCGTACCCGAAGAAGGAGCAAGCGGCGGTCGTTCGGACGCGAGCCACCAAGGGGCCGACGAACACCCAGCGCCGCAAGCGCTGGAAAAACCGGCACCCTAGCTGGGGCGACCGACCTCATAGGTGCCGTCGTCCTTGGTGATCTTGATGTTCACCTTCTTGGCCTCGCCGCTGACCTTCACGCTGCATTCGAAGGTGGCGTCGACCTTGACTTCCTGTCCGGACGGGCAGGAGACGTCGCTGATGTCCTGGATGCCGTAGGAGTCCGACAGCACCTTCTTCACGCCGTCCTGCACCGCGGCCTGGTCCAGTTGGTCCTTGGCGGTCAGCACGAGCACGAGTGCGACGATCGCGCCGACCACCGCGACGCCGAGCAGCGACAGACCGATGATCAGGCCTTTACCCTTGCCGCCCTGCTGCGGCGGCTGCTGGCCGGGAGCGCCCCACTGCGGCTGGGGCTGCTGCGCTTGCCCCCACTGCGGCTGCTGCCCCTGCTGGCCCCAGTCCTGCTGCGGCTGGCCCCATTGCGGCTGGCCCTGCGCGGGCTGCTGACCCCACTGCGGCTGCTGCGGCTGCTGGCCCCACTGTTGCTGCTGCGGCTGACCCCACTGCTGCTGCGGTTGCTGCTGCTCACCCCAGTGCTGGGTCGGCTGGGCGGAGGCCGGGGTCTGCGGCTGACCACCCCATTGCTGCGTGGGACCGGCTCCGCCCGGCGCCTGCTGTCCACTCCACTGCTGGGTGGGATCGTTGCGTCCCTCCCCGGGGTCGTTCGGTCCGTACGGGCCGCTCATCTGCTTGCCTCCACTCGCATCGTTGTACACACGGTAGCCCCCCGCGTGGGCCTCGTCGCATGACACGACTATTCCGCCACGGTCGGTACGCGAAAGAAATCAAATCACAATCGAATCCGCCGTGTTGTTATTGCCGCCGCCGCGCGCCCGGCGCTCACGCCGCTCAGGCGGCGTCCACCGCCACGACGCCCCGGCGGATCGCCCGCACCGCCTTGGCCGCGGTGGCCGCGACCTCGGGATCGTCGGCGGTGCCGTGGATCTGGTCGAGCAGATCGATCACCTGCCTGCACCAGCGCACGAAATCACCGGCCGACAGCGGGGCGCCCTGGTCACCGCTGGCGAGCAACGACTCGGCCAATCCATCGCCCCGCGCCCATTTGTAGACGCCGTCGACGAAACCCAGATCGGGCTCCCTGGTCGGGGGCAATTTGTGCCGTGCTTCGTCGGATCGCAGCTCGGACCACACCCCGATAGTGGCGCCGACCGCCCGCCGGATCGGCGCCGTCGGACCGCTCGCGCCGAGATAGCCACCCTCCTGGCGGGATTCGTACACCAGGACCGACACCACGCCGGCAAGTTCGGCCGGACCGAGGCCGCGCCACAACCCCTTCCTGAGGCATTCGGCGACCAGCAGGTCGCTTTCGGCGTAGAGGCGAGCCAGCCTGCGTCCGTCCGGAGTCACCTCGCTCTCCTGCACGAATCCGCGTTCCTCCAGCAGGCCGAGGATGCGATCGAAGGTGCGCGCCAGCGAATTGGTGGTCGCGGCAACCTTCTGGCGCATCGCCTCCGTCTCGCGCAGCAGCCGGTTGTAGCGCTCACCCACCCGGGCCAGTTGCTCGCGGTCGGGCCGCGAGTGGGCCGGATGCGCGCGCAGGCTGCGGCGCAGCGTAGCCAGTTCCCGGTCGTCGGCAGCGGCGGACTGCCTGCCGCGCCGCGGCCTGCCCGGCACCGAGATCCCCGTGCTGCGCAGCGCGGAGGCCAGATCGCGGCGGATGCGCGCGGTCCGGTGATCCACCCGGCGCGGCAGCCGCATGTGCCCGAGCGCCTCGGCGGGCACCGGGAAGTCGGCGACCGACACCCGGCCGGCCCACTTGTCCTCGGTGAGCACCAGCGGCCGCGGATCGCCCGGGGTCGCGTCCGGCTCGAGGATCACCGCGAGCCCGGCGCGGCGGCCGGAGGGAATCGCCACCACGTCGCCACGCCGCAGCGCGCCGAGCGCGTCCACCGCGGCGCCTCGCCGGTCGGCGCGGCTCTGCTGGGTCAGCTGCCGCTCGCGCTGCTTGATCCGGTCGCGCAGCGACAGGTACTCCAGGAACCCGCCTTCCGCGCCGCCGATCTGGTCGCGCAGCTTGCGCAGCGCCGCCTCGTTGCGCTCGATGCCGCGCACCAGCCCGACCACCGACCGGTCCGCCTGGAACTGGGCGAACGACCGCTCCAGCAGGGTGCGCGATTCGTCGGCACCCATCCGGTCGATGAGGTTGATCGACATGTTGTAGCCCGGCCGGAACGAACTGCGCAGGGGGTAGGTGCGCGTCGAGGCGAGACCGGCGACCGCGCTGGTGTCCACCTCGGGCTGCCACAGCACCACCGCGTGGCCTTCGACATCGATGCCGCGCCGCCCCGCGCGCCCGGTCAGCTGGGTGTACTCGCCGGGCGTGAGTTCGGCGTGCGATTCGCCGTTGAACTTGACCAGCCGCTCCAGCACGACGGTGCGCGCGGGCATGTTGATGCCGAGGGCCAGCGTTTCGGTGGCGAAGACGGCACGCACCAGCCCCTTGACGAACAGTTCCTCGACGGTGTGCCGGAACGCGGGCAGCATCCCGGCGTGGTGCGCGGCCAGGCCGCGGTGCAGCGCCTCGCGCCACTCCCAGTAACCGAGCACCTCGAGATCGGTCTTGGGCAGATCACCGGTGTGCTTGTCGATGATCGCGTCGACCTCGTCGCGCTCCTCCGGACGGCTCAGGTCGAGCCGTGAACGCAGGCACTGCGCGAGCGCGCCGTCGCAACCCGCACGGCTGAAGATGAACGTGATCGCGGGCAGCAGGCCCTCTTCGTCCAGTTTGGCGAGCACCTCCGGCCGCGGCAGCGGACGGAAATCCCGGCGCGGGCCGCCGCGGCCGTTGCGCTGGGGGCCCCAGCTGTTCATCCGGTCGGCGGTCTCGCGGTGGCGGATGAACCGCACCAGGTCCTCGTCGACGAGCACCTTCTGTTCGGTGGATTTGGTGTCGAACAGGTCGAACATCCGCCGCCCCACCATGACGTGCTGCCACAGCGGCACGGGCCTGGTCTCGTCGACCACCACCGCGGTGTCGCCGCGCACGGTTTCCATCCAGGCACCGAACTCCTCGGCATTGCTCACCGTGGCCGAAAGGCTGACCAGCCGCACGTCCGGAGGCAGGTGCAGGATGACCTCTTCCCACACGGCGCCGCGGAACCGGTCGGCGAGGTAGTGCACCTCGTCCATCACGACGTAGGACAGTCCGCGCAGCGCGTCCGAGGAGGCGTAGAGCATGTTGCGCAGCACCTCGGTGGTCATCACGACCACCGGAGCGCCCGGGTTGATCGATTGGTCGCCGGTGAGCAGTCCGACGCTGTCACGGCCGTAGCGCTCGGTGAGGTCGGCGAACTTCTGGTTCGACAGCGCCTTGATGGGCGTGGTGTAGAAGCACTTCCCACCGGCCGCCAGCGCCAGGTGAACGGCGAACTCGCCCACGACCGTCTTGCCCGCGCCCGTCGGCGCGCAGACCAAGACGCTGTGGCCTTCCTCGAGCGCCGCACAGGCAGCACGCTGAAAGGGATCCAGCCGGAACTTCAGTTCCGCGGAAAATACGGCCAACTCGCCCGTCTGCGACCGGTCATCTGTCACTCGTCAGAGCGTATCGGAGTAGTCCGACACCGGTCGTGTGGATTTCTCCGCGGGGGTGGTGAGCGACTCGGCCGGATCGATCGGCTCCGGGGAGCCCAGATCGGAGGCCTCCTCGTCGGACAACGCACCGAGGCCCTCGCGCTCCTTGCGCGCCCGGCGGCGGTCGTTGATCCGGGAGAACTGGATCGCCACTTCGAACAACACCGTCAGCGCCAACGCCAGCGCCAGCATCGAGAAGGGATCCTGCGGCGTCACGATCGCCGCGAACACGAACAAACCGAAGGTGATCCCGCGACGCCACGCCTTGAGCCGCTGATAGGTCAGCACTCCCACGAGGTTCAACCCGACGATCAGCAACGGCGTCTCGAAACTGACCCCGAAGATGATCAGCAATTGCAGGATGAAACTGAAATACTGCGACCCGCTCAGCGCCGTGATCTGCACGTTGTCACCGATGGTCAGCAGGAAGCTCAACGCGTGCGCGATCACCACATAGGCCAGCACCGCCCCCGCGGCGAACAACACCGTGCCCGAGGAAACGAACCCGATCGCGTACTTGCGTTCCTTGGCATACAGCCCCGGGGTGATGAACGCCCACAGCTGGTACAGCCAGATCGGCGCCGCCAGCACGACGCCCGCGGTCATGCCGACCTTCAATCGCAACGTGAACTGCTCGAACGGCGCGGTGGCCAGCAGACGGCACGCCCCGTCCTGGCTCAACGTCGCTCGTGCCGAGGCGGGCAGCGAACAGTACGGCCCGCGCAGGATCTCACCCAGGCTCTCGACCCCCAGGAACCCGTGGCCGTACCACAGGAATCCCAGCACCGTCGTCGCGATCACCGCCGCGATCGACACCAGCAACCGGTACCGCAGCTCCTGCAGATGCTCGACCAACGACATCGTGCCGTCGGGATTCGTCCTGCGCTTGCTACGCCGCGGATCGAACGGGATTCGCATGGTTGGTGATCGCCCCTGGGGTCACGTGCCTCGCTCAGCTCGGCAACAGCACTGAGTCCGGAGTGAGCTGTTCCTCACTCCGGCGCGAGCGGATCCGCTCAGACCGACTTCGGCTCGGTACGGGGCTCGGTGGCCTGCGGCGACTGCTGCGCGGCAGGCAGCTGCGGTGCGGGCTGCTGAGCCGGCGCGCCGCCGTCGGACGCGTTGCTCTCGTGCTGCATCTGACTGACCTCGCTCTTGAAGATGCGCAACGACCGGCCCAGGCTGCGGGCCGCGTCGGGCATCCGCTTCGCGCCGAAGAACATCACGAAAACCACCGCAATGATCAGCCAGTGCCAGATGCTCAGACTGCCCATGATCTACCTCCCAAGACTGTGATGCCTCGATGCTACCGGACCGTGACGTGCGCGAACGCTGCCGTCACTGCTCGTTCGCCCCGCGTCCGGGCACGGGGGCCGCGGCCTCCCGCAACTGGCCGAGCAATTCCCGGCCGGTCCACGCGCGCCTGCCGCCCTGCTCGGCGGCGACGATCAATTCGATCAACCGCTGATTCACCGGTGTCGGCATCCCGACCATCGCGCCCAGTCCCACGATTTCTCCGCACAACCAGGAGATTTCGGTCTTACGGCCCAGTTCCAGGTCGTCCGCCATGGACGAACGCGCCATCGGATCGATGGCCAGCACCTGTCCGGCCACCCGCTGGAACAGGCCGTCGGGGACGGTCAGCAGCATGGCCATCACCCGGGGCGGCAGCGGAGTCAGCCGGGCGGGGCGAATTCGCGCCCTCTTCATCGTCGCGAGCGCTTCGCGCTGGGTCAGCGCGAGACAGCGACGGTAGTCCCGCTCGGCGAGCTCCTCCCGCAGCGGGCGCCCCGACAGCGCGTTGATCGGGTTGTTGAGGTTGAGCAGGAGCTTCGCCCACTGCACCGGGCGCAGGTCGGGATACCGCCGCAAGCCGAGTCCCGCCCGCTCGAACACCTCCAGGTACGGCGCCAGCGCCGGGTCGTCCTGCACCGCGAGCCCGCCCTCGGTGCCGCGATGGAAACGGCCGCCCGGATGGTGTACGACATTGAACATCACCATGCCTGCCAGCACCACGCAATGCGGCAGGATCTCGCGGATCACCGAGTCGTTGCCGATACCGTTCTGCAGGCTGAGCACCACGGTGCCCGGCCTGATCTTGCCCGCGAGATCGCGCACCGCCGCCGCTGTCGCCGCCGATTTCACCGTGACCAGCACCAAATCGGCCGATCCGACGTCATCCGGTTCGGTGGCGCGGTGGAATCGGTCCGCGGGTAACGCCTCGTCACCGCCGTCGAGGTCGGTGAGCCGGAGCCCGGAGGCGCCGAGTTCGTCGAGCACCCGTCGGCGGCCGACCAGGGTGACCTCCGCGCCCGCCACGCCGAGTTTGCCGCCGACGAAGTTACCGATGCTGCCCGCGCCTACCACCAGCACACGACTGTTCATGCCGGTAGGGCCTCGTCGTCTCTCATCGCGCCCCCAGGAATCCGGCTTCCTCGTAGGCGGCCAGCGCGGCGTTGGACCGCTCGCGCACCGCCGCGACCAGCTCCGGTGGCCCGAGGACGGTGACGCCCGCCCCGAAACCGAGCAGCAGGCGGGCCATCCAGTCCAGCGTGGCGAACCGCATGGTCGCCTCCAAGCTGCCGTCGGGATGCACCGCCAGCCGGTGCATCGGGTACTGATCGAGAACCCAGGCGTAGTCGGCGTGGATTCGGAGACGCGCCAAGGGAACCGCCGGATCGTCCTGGAACAGGTCCAAGCCCGCCGTCGCCTCGGTGGCATGCTTCGGCGGCCGGGCGAGTTCGTCCAACTCGGTCGCGGCCTCGATCCGGTCGAAGCGGAACAGCCGCACTCCCTCGGCCTGCCTGCACCAGGCTTGCAGATAGCTGTTGTCGTCCACGAGAACAATGCGAATCGGGTCGACGATGCGTTCGGACACCACGTCGCGGCTGGCGGAGTAGTACACCAGCCGCAGCGCCCGGCCGAGCGCCAGCGCCGAGCGCACGGCCGCCACCGTGGGCGCCTCCTGCGGCGGCGCCGGGAATCGCCCGTCGGCGTCGGTGGACGCGCCACCCGCGATCGCCGATTCGATCTTGGCGATGGCCGCGTGCGCCGCGGTGGGGTCCACCATGCCGGGCATGTCGACGATCGAGCGCAGCGCGACCAGCAGCGCGGTCGCTTCGGTGGAGGTCAGCCGCAACGGCCGGTCGATCCCTGCGGAGAAGGTGACCTCGATGCTCTCCTCGGAGAACGACAGGTCGATCAGGTCGCCCGGACCGTACCCGGGTAGGCCGCACATCCAGAGCTGATTGAGGTCGCTCATCAATTGCTTGGTGGTGACGCCCAAGTCGGCGGCGGCCTCGGCGGCGCTGATGCCGGGGTGCGCGATGAAGTACGGGATCATGTTCAGCAGCCGGGAAAGCCGCACCGAGAGCCGCGAGCTCATGCCCGCACCTCCGTCCGGTCGAACACCGAACGCAACCGCGCGATGACATCGGCGCGGAGCGACTCGGGAGCCAGCACCACCGCGTCCGGGCCGAGGCCGGTGATGAGCCGGGCCAGCCAGTCGCGCGATCGCACCGGCAGCTCCACCACCGAACCCGCGCGGCCGCCCACGGTGCGCTCGCCGACGACCTGCCCGATCCTGCGCAGCTCACGTCCCCGGCCCTCGGCGACCCATACCGTGGCCGAGCCGCTGACCGGCGAGGTGCTGGTGACCTGGTCGACGATGGCACGCAGATCCACGCCCGCGGGCTTGCGGACCACATTGCGCGCGCCGTACGCGGTCACCTCGTCGCCGATGCGCGACAGCCGGAAGCTGCGCACCGCGTCCCGGTCGCGATCGTGCCCGACCAAGTACCAGCGGCCGCGATGGGTGACGACACCCCACGGCTCCACATCGCGCATCAGAAAGGGGGCGTTGATCGCGCCGCGGTGCTCGAACCGCACCGCCTGACCGGCATCGATCGCGGCCAAAAGCTTCCCGAGCACCGGTTCCGAGCCTCGGGTGCGAGCGGGGACGGCGGGCACCGAGGCCACCGCGACGTCGGTCTCCACGTGAATGCCCGCGGCGCGCAGCTTGAGCAGCGCGCCCTCCGCGGCGGCGGCCAGCTCGGGCGATTCCCACATCTGCACGGCCACCGCGACCGCGGCGGCCTCCTGGTCGGTCAGGTCGATGTCGGGCAGCTCGTAGGCGTCGCGGTTGATCCGGTAGCCCTCGATCGTCGAGTACCGGCTCACCGGGCCGACTTCCAACGGGATGCCCAGATCGCGCAGTTCGTTCTTGTCCCGCTCGAACATCCGGCTGAACGCTTCGTCACTGGCGGAGTCCTCGTAACCGGCCACACTGTCCCGGATCCGCTCAGCGGTCAGGAACTGCCGGGTCGACAGCAGCGCGATGACCAGATTCATCAGCCGCTCGACCTTGGATATCGCCACCCGATAGAGGGTAATCTGCGCACCCGCGAGACCGCGCGGCGGCGCGCGATTCGGCGTCGTTTCGGCCGCGACATCGATAGTTCCCAGCGCCAGGACGGCGGGCCGGGCGAAACCGCCGTCAGCCCTCGGCCAGGTATCGCTCGACCTTCTCCACCTTGGCGGTGATCGCATCGGTCACGCCGGGCCGGATATCGGCCTTCAGCACCAGACTGCACCGTGGGGCTACCGCGAGGATGGCATCGGTCGCATGTTTCACCACGGCCATCACCTCGTCCCACTCGCCCTCGACGGTGGTGAACATGGCATCGGTGTGGTTGGGCAGTCCGCTGGCGCGCACCACGCGGACCGCTTCGGCGACCGCGCGCCCGACGTCGACGCCGGTCCCGAGCGGTGTGACGGAGAAGGCGATGATCATGTCTCGATCATGCCCGCCCGGTCACATGGACGCGATCAGGCGATCGACGCGCTCGTCCACCGAGCGGAACGGGTCCTTGCACAGCACGGTGCGCTGCGCCTGGTCGTTCAGCTTGAGGTGCACCCAGTCGACGGTGAAGTCGCGGCCCGCCTCCTGCGCGGCGGTGATGAAGTCACCGCGCAACTTGGCCCTGGTGGTCTGCGGCGGAGTGTCCACCGCCGCGTCCACGGCCTCGTCCTCGGTGACGCGCTTGGCCAGACCCTTGCGCTGCAGCAGGTCGAAGACGCCGCGCCCGCGCTTGATGTCGTGGTAGGCCAGATCCAGCTGGGCGATCTTGGGATCGGACAGCTCCATGCCGTACCGGTCCTGGTAGCGCTGGAACAACTTGCGCTTGATCACCCAATCGATCTCGGTGTCCACCTTCGCGAAGTCCTGCGCTTCGACCGCGTCCAGGGTGCGGCCCCACAGGTCGACCACCTGGTCGATCTGGGGATCGCGGTCCCGATTGCGCAGATGCTCCACGGCGCGGGCGTAGTACTCGCGCTGGATGTCCAGGGCGCTGGCCTGCCGTCCACCGGCCAGGCGCACCGGACGGCGACCGGTCAGGTCGTGGCTGACCTCGCGGATCGCACGGATCGGGTTGTCCAGGGCGAAGTCGCGGAACGAGACGCCCGCCTCGATCATCTCCAGCACCAGGGCGGCCGTGCCGACCTTGAGCATGGTGGTGGTCTCGGACATGTTGGAGTCGCCCACGATCACGTGCAGGCGGCGGTACTTCTCCGCGTCGGCATGCGGCTCGTCGCGTGTGTTGATGATCGGCCGTGAGCGGGTGGTCGCCGAGGAGACACCCTCCCAGATGTGCTCGGCGCGCTGCGACAGGCAGAACGTGGCCGCCTTCGGCGTCTGCAGCACCTTGCCCGCGCCACAGATCAGCTGGCGGGTGACCAGGAACGGCAGCAGCACGTCCGAGATCCGGGAGAACTCGCCCGCGCGAACCACCAGGAAGTTCTCGTGGCAGCCGTAGGAGTTGCCCGCGGAGTCGGTGTTGTTCTTGAACAAGTAGATGTCGCCGCCGATGCCTTCTTCGGCCAGACGCTGCTCGGCATCGATCAGCAACTCTTCGAGGACCCGCTCGCCCGCACGGTCGTGGGTCACCAGTTGCGCCAGGTTGTCGCACTCCGCGGTCGCGTACTCCGGGTGGGACCCGACATCGAGGTAGAGCCGAGCACCGTTGCGGAGGAACACGTTCGAGCTACGGCCCCAGGACACCACCCGGCGGAACAGATACCGGGCCACCTCGTCGGGGGACAGTCGACGGTGACCGTGGAAGGTGCATGTCACACCGAACTCGGTCTCGATCCCCATAATTCGTCGCTGCACACCATCGACAGTACAGCCATGTGCGGGACTTGCGGGGGGCACCGAACAACCCGTATGCATACGTCTTCACAACGATTTGGCCCGCTTTGCCGGAATTTGCCCGGATGAAACGCCGCTTCGACCGAAGGATGCCCACCTCGGCACCGGCTGCGGACATGCCGACGCGGCCCGCGAACGAGGTGTCGTTCGCGGGCCGCCGAGCTCGTCGGCCCGGGCGGATCACTCCGCCGGCGGGGTGTCCTTCGCCGGGGGCTCCGCTTCCTTCTCGGACGCATCGGGTGCCTCCGCCGGGCTGAGCAGCCGCTCCAGCGCGGCATCCGCGACCCGCCGGAACGCCCGGCGCGGACGCGCCTGCTCCAGGGTCGCGACCTCGAGCGTGTTCACGCCCAGGACCCGCTTCTCCTTCTCCGTGCCCTCCGGCACGCCCGCCTGCAGCGCGCGCACCGCGACGCCGACCGCGGAGGCCAGGTCCAGACCCGGCTGGTAGGACGACTTCAAGGCGGTGACGATCGGCTCGGTCGTGCCGCCCATCACCACGAACTCCCGCTCGTCCACGATCGACCCGTCGAAGGTGATCCGGTACAGCACCGACTGCGGCGCCTGCTCCGGATACCCCACCTCCGCCACACAGATCTCCACCTCGTAAGGCTTGAGCTGATCGGTGAAGATGGATCCGAGGGCCTGCGCGTAGGCATTGGCCAGCGCACGACCGGTGACATCGCGGCGATCGTACTGATACCCGCGGATATCGGCCTGCAGGATGCCTCCCCTGCGCAGATTCTCGAACTCGTTGTACTTGCCGACCGCGGCGAACCCGATGCGGTCGTACAGCTCACTCACCTTGTGCAGCGTCGTGGACGGATTCTCCGCGACGAACAGCACACCCTTCTCATATGTCAGCACCACCACGCTGCGCCCCCGACCGATGCCCTTGCGGGCCAGTTCGGTCTTGTCGCGCATGATCTGCTCGGCCGACGCGTAGTACGGCAACGTCATGCTCAGGCGGTCCCTTCTTCGGCAGCCTCACGGTCGGCGACGATTCCGCGAGTGATCTCCGCGAGCCGCGACTCGGTCACCTCGACCGCACCCTCCTCATCGATCACGATCGCCGTCGGGAAGATGCCGCGCACCAGATCCGGGCCACCCGTCGCGGTGTCGTCGTCGGCCGCGTCGTACAACGACTCGACGGCGATGCGCAGCGCGCGATCCTGATCGATTCCCTTGGCGTACAACTTCTTCAGCGCGGACTTCGCGAACACCGAGCCGGAACCGACCGCGGCGTACCCGAAACGCTCCTCGCTGCGTCCACCCACCACATCGAACGACACGATGCGACCCGCCTTGTCCGGGTCGGTGGCGCCCAGGTCGTAACCGACCAGCATCGGCACCACCGCCAGACCCTGCAGGGCCGCGGGCAAATTCTCGCGCACCATCTTCGACAGCTTGTTCGCCTTGCCGTCGAAGGTCAGCGGCACGCCCTCGAGCTTCTCGTAGTGCTCCAGCTCCACCGCGAAGATCCGCACCATCTCCACCGCCATGCCCGCGGTGCCCGCGATGCCCGCGGCGGAATAGCTGTCGGTGATGTAGACCTTTTCAATGTCTCGGCTGGCCAGCAGGTTCCCCTGCGTCGCTCGCCGGTCACCGGCGATCAGCACACCGCCGCTATAACTCACCGCGACGATGGTGGTGCCGTGCGGGGCTATCTCCTTCGCGGAAGTGCCGCCGGATAATCCGGCGGCACCCTGTCCGAACCTGGTGGCAGGCAACAGGTCCGGAGCATGCATACGGAGATAGTCGGAGAAAGAAGAGAGGGCGTACCCCAGGTGGAGACGCGAGGGGTCACCGACTGTCACTGGCCGCCTTTCTGCACGTACGCGCGGACGAAGTCCTCGGCGTTCTCCTCCAGCACGTCATCGATCTCGTCGAGCAGGTCGTCGGTTTCCTCCGCCAGCTTCTCGCGGCGCTCCTGACCGGCGGCATCCACACCGTCCGGGCCCTCGTCCTCGTCGCCGCCCCCGGCGCGCTTGGTCTGCTCTTGTGCCATGGCAGCCGACCTCCTCTGTCCTCACCATGACCGGGACCCATCGTGAGCACGATCCCGATCATGAGCATTGTCCGTGCTCGTTCCTCAACACTACCTACCAGCACCGACAGTGTGCCTATTTTGCTGCCTCATCGGCCGCGCGGGCGCGGCGTGTTCGCGGCCCCCTTGTGGCTCGCGTCCGAGCGACCACCGCTTGCTCCTTCGTCGCCTACGCGGCGGCCACTCGGACGCGAGCCGGGCCGCGAACGGAACATGCTCGGTCTCGCTTCGCTCGAAACCTGGGGCTGAGCTGGTGTGGTGGCGTCGGGCAGTAGCGAATCGGTCGGCCATCGAATCTCAGCGCGACGGCGTCGAACCTGCCGGACCGCGACCGCAACTTCACGCCGACCGGCGTACAGGCCGAGCACCTGTGTCTCGCAGCCCCTGCTGGTGCGCGGGCAACACGTTCGCCGAAGATTCGCGAGCGGGTACCCAGTGGCGCGACCGCCCGACGCGGGGCCCGCGGTCGAGTACGCGCCTCGGTCTACGCCTTCGGCAGCATCGCCGATGTCCGGAGCGTCCGCGGCGTCGCCGAACACGTGTAGCCCGGCCGACCCGTGCGAGGGCCGGGACACGCGCTGCCGAAGACTACGTCGTGAGCTGTTCGACCAGGTCGGCGGCGGTGGTCACGCCGTCGAGGAGCTTGCCGACGTGGGCCTTGGTGCCGCGGCGGGGTTCCAGGGTGGGGATGCGGACCAGGGAGTCGCCGCCCAGGTCGAAGATCACCGAGTCCCAGCTGGCCGCCGCGATGTCGGCGCCGAAGCGGCGCAGGCATTCGCCGCGGAAGTAGGCGCGGGTGTCGGTGGGCGGGTTGGTCATGGCGTCGAGGACCTGTTGCTCGTTGATCAGGCGCTTCATCGAGCCGCGGGCGACCAGACGGTTGTAGAGGCCCTTGTCCAGGCGCACGTCGGAGTACTGCAGGTCCATCAGGTGCAGCTTGGGGGCCGCCCAGCCGAGGCCCTCCCGGCTGCGCATGCCCTCGAGCAGGCGCAGCTTGGCGGGCCAGTCGAGCAGGTTGGCGCACTCCATCGGATCGCGTTCGAGCAGGTCGAGCACCATCGCCCAGTTCTCGATGATGTCCTGGACGCGCTTGTCGTCGTTGCCGGTGCGGTCGACGAATTTCACCACCCGGTCCAGGTAGACGCGCTGCAACGCGAGGCCGGTCAGCTCGCGGCCGTCGGCGAGCGCGACGGTCGCCCGCAGCGTGGGGTCGTGACTGATCGTGTGCACCGCGGTGACCGGGCGCGCCAATTGCAGGTCCGACAGGTCCTCGCCCGCCTCGATCAGGTCGAGGACCAGGGCGGTGGTGCCGACCTTGAGGTAGGTCGACATCTCGGCCAGGTTGGCGTCCCCGATGATGACGTGCAGCCTGCGGTACTTGTCGGCGTCGGCGTGCGGTTCGTCGCGGGTGTTGATGATGCCCCGCTTGAGCGTGGTCTCCAGGCCGACCTCGACCTCGATGTAGTCCGAGCGCTGGGACAGCTGGAAGCCCGCGTGGTCGCCGGATTGGCCGATGCCGACCCGGCCGGAGCCGCACACCACCTGCCGGGACACGAAGAACGGGGTGAGCCCGACGATGATCTGGTTGAACGGGGTGTCCCGGCTCATCAGGTAGTTCTCGTGGGTGCCGTAGGAGGCGCCCTTGCCGTCGACGTTGTTCTTGTACAGCTGCAGCCGCGGGGCTCCCGGCACGCTCGAGGCGTGCCGCGCGGCGGCCTCCATCACCCGCTCGCCCGCCTTGTCCCAGATCACCGCGTCCAGCGGGTCGGTGACCTCGGGCGCGGAGTATTCCGGGTGGGCGTGGTCGACGTAGAGCCGGGCGCCGTTGGTGAGGATCATGTTGGCGGCACCCACCTCGTCGGCGTCGATCACCGGCGCGGGCCCGTTCATCCGGCTCAGGTCGAATCCGCGCGCGTCGCGCAGCGGCGACTCCACCTCGTAGTCCCAGCGGGTGCGCTTCGCGCGCGGCACGCCCTCCGCCGCGGCATAGGCCAAGACCGCCTGGGTCGAGGTGAGGATCGGGTTGGCCGACGGCTCGGTCGGGGTCGAGATGCCGTATTCGACCTCTATTCCGATGATGCGCTGCATGCTGTCGAGCCTATGCGACGCACGCGGCGCAACCGGTCGCGACCGGCGGAGTCCAATGTCATACCGCAGGTGGTACTTCCGGAGGACTCGTCGCGGCGCAGGTCGGCGCGATAGTCGGGACATGTCCGAATCGATCGCCGACCGCCGCCCGGAGACCACCGAACAGCGCCGATCGGCGCCTGCGCGCACCCGGCTCGTCGCATTGGACGTGCTACGCGGGATCGCGATTCTGGGCACCCTCGGCACCAACATCTGGATCATGACCGACCCGCAGGGGCTGGTCGGCTACCTGCACGACCTGGGCGGGCAGGCCGGCGGATGGACGTGGACCGAGCGCGTGCTCCAACAGGCGGCGCAGGGCAAGTTCCTCGGGCTGCTCACCGTCATGTTCGGCATCGGCCTGGCCATCCAGCAGCGCTCCGCGACGACGGCCGGGCGCCGCTGGCCGGGCAAGTACCCCTGGCGCGCGGGACTCCTGCTGCTGGACGGTCTGCTCAATTTCGTCTTCGTCGCCGAGTTCGACGTCCTGATGGGTTACGCGGTAACCGGCCTCGTCGTCGCGTTCGTGCTCGCCACCGGCGAGCGTGCGCAGTGGCGCTGGCTGGTCGGCGCGGCGGCCGTGCACGCGTCGCTGTTGACGCTGATCGCGCTGGCTCTGGTGTTCGCACCGCGCCAGGATTCGGCCGCACGTCCCACGCTGGACCCGAATCCGTACGCGGAGGGCTCGTTCTGGGATCTCGCGCTGTTCCGGCTCGGCCACGCCGGGCTGTTCCGGGTGGAGGCGGTCTTCGTCTTCGCGATGTCGGTCGCGCTGTTCCTGGCCGGCGCCCGGCTGTTTCGGGCCGGGGTGTTCGGCCCGGAAGGCGGGCGGATCCGGAAGCGGCTGATGATCCTCGGGTTCGGCGTGGCGGCGCCGATCGACTCGGCCGTCGGACTCGTCGGCGGCGGCGATCTCATCCTGTTCACCCGTTACGGCAGCGCCCCGTTCGTCGGTCTCGGCATCCTGGCGGCGGTCGCCGAGTGGTACCTGCGGCGTCCCGTGGCCGGGTTCGCCGGGCGGCGCCTCACCGAGATCGGCCGCACCGCGCTCAGCTGCTACATCCTGCAGAACCTGGTGGCATCGATGCTCTGCTACGGATGGGGTTTCGGACTCGCCGCCCGCGTCTCACCCGGCGACCGCGTCCCGTTCACCATCGGTGTCTACCTGCTGGTGGCGGTGATCATCGCGAGCGGAGCGCACCTGTGGTTACGCCGCTTCGAGCGGGGGCCGGTGGAGTGGTTCTGGAACGTGAGCTACCGGACGCTGGCCCGCGAACGCCCGCGGGCCTGACCATGCCGACCGGCAGGGCGCCGAACTCGGCTGCGCCGCTGGGCTTATCGCACCGGGGCGCGGACGAAAGGGCCGGACACGGCGCTCGGCTGCCGCTACCGTCTCACTGTGACGCTCGCCGATCGCTACCCCTTGCTGCACACCCCGGCCCACTGGGCATGGGGTGATCTGGATGTGCGGTTCTCCACCACGCTCCCGTCCGACGAGCTGGTCACCAACATCCACGTGGTCTGCTTCGTCGGCGACGAGATCGTCCTGTGCCGCGACGATCGCGACGTCTGGCTGATTCCCGGCGGCACCAGGGAACGCGGCGAGTCGGTCGACGCGTGTGTACGCCGTGAACTGCTCGAGGAGGCGGGAGCGCGCCCGGTCGGACCGATCGCATGGTTCGGCGCCCACCACGCGACGAGCAACAGCGCCGCGCCGCATCGCGAGTGGCAGCCCCATCCGCACAAGGCGTGGCTCTGGTGCACCGCCGACGTGGTGCTCGATTCCGCGCCGACCAATCCCGACGACGCCGAGCAGATCCTCGAGGTGCGCACTTTTCCGGTCGCCGAGGCGATGCGGCGGGCCGAATCCGACGGCGAGCACCTGAGCGAACTCGTGGCATTGGCCGTCGAGCTGCACCGGCCCGCGTTGCGGCCCGATCATCCCGGGTGACCGCTCGGCCTCGGCCCCGCCCGGTCGGCCGCCGCACCACACACGATATCGGGGCAGAATCGAAGGATGGCAACGGCAACTTGGCGCGGCCGCGTCCTGGCGACCAGCAACGACACCATCCTCATCGAGGGAAACCACTACTTCCCGCCGGACTCCATCCGGCCGGAGTTCTTCCAGCCCTCCGATACGCACACCTACTGCCCGTGGAAGGGCACCGCCAGCTACTACACGGTGGTGGTCGACGGAGACTCCAACACCGATGCCGCCTGGTACTACGCGGAGCCGAAGACCAAGGCGGCGCAGATCAAGGACTATGTCGCGTTCTGGCGCGGCGTCGAGGTGTCCGAGAACTGACCGGCGGACTTTCGCTGCGAGCAATCGAGTAGCGAACTCATGATCGATGCCGGAAGCCGGCCGGGCGGTGATCGGCGAACCGGGTCGGCGGCACGGCAGGCCCGATCCCGGCCACGGGCAGTAATCGGAGGAATCGGGAATACCGCCCGCGCGAAACCGATACGCTCATCCCAGGATTCAGCGCGAGTGTCTCAGCCGGGAGCATCCCATGATGAAGGCTCTGGTCACCAACGGCTTCTCGATGTCGCCTGTGGGCGCAGCGGACGAACCACCGCAGGCGGGTGTCGCACTGCTGCGGCCCGGGGTCCTGGCTTTCGCCGGATCGATCGGTCCGACGGAGTTGCACGCGCACCACGCGGTGCAGATCGTCGCCGCGAGCACTCCGATCGTGGTGGTGGACGGCAGCGGCGTCCGCAGGCAGGGCACCCACGTCATCGTGCCGACCGACGCACCCCACCGCATCGACGTGGGCGCCGCGCACGGCACGGCCGTCTACCTCGATCCCGAGACCGCCGCCGGTGCGGCGGCGGACCGCAGGGCCCATCTCAACGGCTGGGCCGACAGCACCGACACCCTGGGCATCACGGCCGGTAGCGGCGATCTGACCGCGCAGGTCACCGCCGTCGTCGACGAACTGCTGCCGCAGGACGGAGCGTCCGGCGCCGGCGAGCGGCACGCGGTGATCACAGCGGCCCTGCAATTGCTGCCCGTTCTGGTGCGCACGGGCTCCGTGCGCGGCTCGGACGTCGCTCGCCAACTCGGCATTCCGGCGCCCCGGCTCTCCCATCTGTTCACCGAGCAGATGGGAATCCCGTTGCGCCGCTACATCGTCTGGCTGCGGCTGCACATCGCGCGGACCCGCGCACTGGCCGGGGACGACCTCACGACCGCCGCGCACGCCGCGGGTTTCTCCGACGGCGCGGACCTCACCCGCACCTGCCGCCGGACTTTCGGGCTGCCGCCCTCGGTACTGAGCCGCACCGGCGAATCGGCCCCGGACGCGTAACTCTTCTGCCCGGCGATCGGCTCGCGCTCGCCCCTACTCGCCTCCGTTGCGTAGGCCGATGCGACGATCAGCCGCCTCCTCGACACCGGCACCCGACCAGCTGCTGCCCGTCACCGGTGATGAGGCAGAGTCGCCCACCCGTAGAGTGCCGCCGGCGTGGTGCTGCGAGCACGTGGCCCGGGGGTAACGGGCTCGCAATAGGGGGTTGCCCGAGGTGGCCGGGCCGGTCGTGGGCAGGCCGGTGAGTGGAGCAAGCGCGAACATCTGGTCCCGGCCCTGGCAGATCACCGTCGAGCGTCTTACGAGAACCCGGATCGATCGAGGAACGGTATCGGTTGTGCGGCGGATCGGTGGAGATGCTGGGCGTCGGCGCCCCTGGCTGTGCTCGGCTGCCGCATGCTGGCGGACAGAGGTCGGCCCAGCACCCCGGAGAAGGGAGATAGACGGTGGCAGTGGGACGTCGTCGGCTGCTGATCGGCTTCGCCGGTGCGGGTGGCCTCGCCTTGGCCGGATGGGGGTGGACGCGAGAACTCGCGCCACCTCTCGTACCCGCCACAATCCGGTTCGATCCCGCACCCGGCGCACACGATGTCGAAGCACGCAGTCCCGGCACGATCACCGTCACCGACGGGACGCTGCGGTCGGTCGAATGGACCGACGAAACGGGCAGATCGCTGCCGGGCGTACCGGCACCCGATCATCGGTCCTGGACCACCGCCGAACCGCTCGGCTACGGACACACCTACACCGCGAAAGCCGTGGCTCACGGTGAAACCGGCGATGTCACCGCGACCACAACCTGCACCACGGTGGCACCGCGACAGCTCATCGATGTCTCCCTGCGCTCCGCCAATCTCGTCGATCTGACCGAAAACGACAGCTACGGAGTAGGTTTCGTGCTCGTCGCCTATTTCGACGAACCCGTGGACCGGGCCGCCGTGGAACGCCACCTGAAGGTCATCACCGAGCCTGCCGTCGCCGGTGCGTGGTACTGGCTCGACGATCAGAACGCGCACTGGCGCCCGGAGCACTATCACGCACCGGGCACCAGGATCACGATCGAGGCCGAATTCTTCGGCCGCGCGCTGGGCGACGGCCGCTACGGCGCGCGCGACCAACGGGTTTCGGTGAATATCGGGCCCGCGCACGTCGCGATCGCCGACGACGAGACCAAACAGATCGAGGTCTTCGACAACGGAAACCTCGTGCGCCTCATGCCCACCTCGATGGGCATGGGCGGCACCGCGGTCGTCGGCGGCACAGTCATGTCGTTCTGGACTCGCCCGGGCATCTACACCGTGCTCGACCAGAATGATCCGGTGATCATGGACTCCGCCAGCTACGGCCTGCCCACCGGCTCCGCGCTCGGCTACCGCACGAGCATCAACCACGCGGTCCGCATCAGCCACGACGGAATCTTCGTGCACGAATTGGCCGCGAGCATGTGGGCCCAAGGCAACACCAACGTCTCACACGGCTGCCTGAACATCTCCCCTGCCGACGCCGCGTGGTTCTACGACTTCGTCATCCCCGGCGATGTCGTCGAGGTCCGCAATACCGGCGGCGAACCCCTCGACATCTGGCACAACGGCGATTGGAGCATCCCGTGGGCCGACTGGCTTCGTGGTGGCGCCCCCGCCTGACGGCGGCCTTCACGCCGCCGGACGGGACTCGACGTAGTAGTCCGCCGAGATCGTCTTCAGCACCTGCCGGACCCCCAACGGCGCCCACGCCGCGGACGGGTCGCGCCGCACCACCGGATCGGTCAGTTCGACGAGGTGACCGCGGGTTTCCAGCGCGAATGTGCCCGCCGCGCTGATGTTCTTGACCCAGTCGACATTCCGGCCGTACGTCAGCGCGATCCGGTACGCGCCGTCCTGCTCGAAGACCATGACCGGGGTGCGGTAGGACCGTCCCGATTTCCGGCCCTTGTGCAGCACGATGCCGAAGCCGGGGGCGCGGCCCGCGACCAGGCCCGCGGTCGGATTGGTGACATGCCGGTTGAAATTCGCCAGTGCGTGCGGAAGCACCATGGGCGGCGATCCTCTCTCCCTGTGGCGTGCGGTGTTCACGTTACTCTCGACCCCATGTCCGCTCCGCATCGTGCGTCGCCCCACGCCGGAGATCCGAGGGCCGAGGCGATCGCGGTCTATGACCGGGCGGGCAACCCGGTCGGCGAGGCCGAGCGGGCCACGGTCTATCGCGAGGGATTGTGGCATGCCAGCGCCGGTGTGCTCCTGCGGTCCGGTGACGGCGCGCGCGTCTACGTGCACCGTCGCACCGACACCAAGCTCGTTTTCGCGGGCATGCACGATTGCCTGGCCGGTGGTGTGGTCGCGCCGGGCGAAGCGCCGCGCGAGACCGCCCTGCGCGAATTGACCGAGGAATTGGGTGTGACGCCGGACCCCGCCGAACTGTCCCCGGAGCCGCGGGCGAGGGTCTCCTGGGACGGCGAATGGGACGGCCGGCCGATGCGATGCCACCTGTACGCGTACGAACTGCGCTGCGACGGCCCCGTCCGTCACCAGCCCGACGAGATCGCCGATGGATGGTGGTGGACCGACGCCGAGTTGCGCGCGCGTCTGGCCGATCCGGACTGGCCGTTCGTTCCCGACACCCGCCTGCTGATCGGGGACCTGCTGGTGAGCGCAGGATAGCCAGGACGACGCCGTGATCAGCTGGGCGACGCGGCCGACCCGGCCCAGGCGGCGAACGCGCCGGGATTGCGGGTCTGCAGCAGCACCCGGCCGGGGCCGGTGAAGTCGAAGACGAAGCCCTCGCCGGACTTCAACGACTGGATCGATCGACCCGAAACCGCCCGCCGGATGGTGAAATTCATCGCCAGGTCGTAGGCGACCACATGCCCGGTGTCGATCGTGATCGGCTCGCCCGGCTGCAAGTCGATCACATCGATCGCACCGAACACGCCCACCACGATCTCGCCTTCGCCGTGCGCGCGCAGGCCGAACCCGCCTTCGCCGCCGAACAGGTTGGCGAAACCGCCCCACTTGCTCTCCACCTGCACGCCGTGCGAGTTGGCGATCCAGCCCCCGCGGCTGATGAAGAACGGCCGGTCCGGGGCGATCTGCAGATTGAGCACGTCACCGGGAAGCGCGGGCGCCACGTCGACCCAGCCGCCCTGCGGCGGCGCGGTGAACGTCGAGACAAAGAACGATTCCCCGGCCAGCACCGACCGCTTCAACCCGGCCAGGATGCCGCCCTCGGCCTTGGCCTGCAACGTGACTCCCGCCGAATGGGCCACCATGGCGCCGCTCTCGACCCGCATCGGCTCGCCGCCCGCGAGGAAGCATCGCGCGATGGCGGCGGCCGGGCTGTGGCGCAGTTGTACCTTCATGCCCGCCGACCCTACCGCCGGGGCCTGCCCCGCGGGCACGGCCGTCAGAGCAGGTCGCGCAGCGCGGCGTCATCGCGGGCCACGGCCGCCCCGCCGTCGGCGGTCAGCACGATCGGTCGCTGGATCAGTCCCGGATGTTGCACCAGTGCTTCGATCCAGCGGTCGCGGTCGGCGGCGGTCCGCGCCCAGCTCGCCATGCCGAGATCCTTGGCGGTCTGCTCGCCGGTGCGGGTGATATCCCACGGCTCGGCGCCCAGCCGCCGCAGCACCTCACGCAACTCGGCGGCAGTCGGCGGCTGGTCCAGATACTTCCGCACGGTGTAGTCGACACCGGCCTCGTCCAGGAACGCGGTGGCGTTGCGGCTCTTGCTGCACCGCGGGTTGTGCCAGATCTCTGTTTGCCCGGAAGTCATACACGGAGGGTACCGAGGGCGCCCACCGCCGCCATCCGGTGCCCATTCGCGGATCTCGGACGTCGTCCCGCGAAGTGCGGCGCGTACTCCGATACTGGGAGCATGAGTGAGCACGCGTCGTCCGAAAACCCTTACGGCACACCGACCACGTCCGGTCCCGAACCCATCCCGTCGTACCAGGTCCTGATGAATCGGGTCGTGCGGACGCTGCTGCGCGTGCCGGGCATATCCGGCGTCGTCGGCAAACGGCTGATGGTCCTGCACGTCGTCGGGCGCAAGTCCGGGAAGGTCTACGATGTGCCGCTGGCCTACACCCGGCACGGTGACAGCCTGCTGATCGGCACCGCCCTGCGTCCGTGGGTGAAGAACCTGCGGGCGGGGGATCCCGTGCGGGGCTCCTTCGGCGGCGAACCGCGCACCTTCGTCCCGGTCGTCCACACCGCCGAGGCCGACGTGCTCCGGCTCTACGAGATCGTCGCGCGGGACAACAAGCAGAACGCGAAGTACAACGGCATCGGCTTCACCGCCGACGGTTCGCCCTCCAAGGCCGACATCTACCAGACCTGGCAGCAGGGCGGCGTGGTGGTGGAACTGACGCCGCACTGAGCGGGCGGGTCAGTTCCGGACGTAGCCGTCGGCGACGTCGAGCACTTCGTCGACGATCTCCAGGCCGGTGCGCAGTTCGTCGGCCGTCGTGGTGAGCGGCGGCGCGATCTGGAAACGGTTGCCCGCGTTGAACGGCCACAGCCCGCGCGCCTTGGCCGCCGCGGTGACCGCGAGCATCGGTTCGGCGTCCGCGCCCGTCGCCGCGAACGGGATCAGCGGTTCCCCGCTGCGCTGATCCCGAACCAGCTCGAGCGCCCAGAAGAACCCCAGTCCACGGACCTCGCCGACGCTCGGATGACGAGCGGCCAGCTCACGCAGGCCTTTTCCGAGCACGTCGGCGCCCACCGAACGCACGTGATCCAGAATTCCCTCACGCTCGAACACCGCGATCGAAGCGACGCCGGCCGCGCAGGCCAAGGGGTGCCCCGCGTAGGTGAGGCCGCCCGGATACGTCACATGGTCGTAGCGCTGCGCGATGCGTTCGGCCATGAGTACGCCCCCGAGCGGGACATAGCCGGAGTTCACCCCCTTGGCGAAGGTGATGATGTCCGGCTCGACACCGAACGCCTGCACCGCGAACCACTCACCCACCCGGCCGAACCCGACCATCACCTCGTCGGCGATGTAGACGATGCCGAACTCGTCGCACAGTGCTCGCACGCCCGCGAGGTAGCCGGGCGGCGGGACGAGCACACCGTTGGTGCCCACCACCGTCTCCAGGATCAGCCCGGCGATGTGCTGCGGACCCTCCAGTTCGATCACCTGCCGCAGGTGCGCCAGCGCGGCGGCCGTCTCCTCCTCGGGACCGGCCGTGCCCCAAGGCGATCGGTACGGGTAGGGCCCGAAGAATCGCACCACGTCGACGTTGGTCGGCTCCGCGCCCCAGCGCCGCGGTTCCCCGGTGAGGCCGATCGCCACCCCCGTGCCGCCGTGGTAGGAGCGGTAGGCCGCGAGCATCTTCGTGCGCCCGGTGTAGCTTCGCGCCAGGCGCACCGCGTGTTCGACGGCCTCCGCGCCGCCCGTGGTGAACAGGATCCGGTTCAGCTCACCCGGAGCCCGCTCGACGATCAGCCGGGCCAGTTCACTGCGTACGTCGTTGGCGACGGTCGGCGAGATCGTCGCCAACCGCTGTGCCTGGGCGACGATCGCCGCGACGATGTCCGGGTGCTGGTGACCGATGTTCACGTTGACCAGCTGTGAGGAGAAGTCCAGGTAGCGCTTGCCCGTGTCGTCCCAGAAGTAGGAGCCGAACGCCCCGGTGATGGGGGCCGGGTTCACCTCGGCCTGTGCGCTCCAGGGATAGAAGACGTGATCTGACCCGCTCATGGGGCGAATTCCCCCTTCGAACCCGGATAGAACAGCACATTGGCACCATAGCCCTATCGGGGCGCCTGCGCGGCTGGAGGCGCGGCATATGACGAGAAGAGTGGTCCAGGGACGTGACCAGGGCGCGGGTACAAGAATCTCATCAGGAGTTTTTCGTCGTCCCAACGCCGTTGTCCCGCGTTTCGATGGCCTTGACGGTCTTGTCGAGGGCCTGTCGCAGGACGCGTTTGCCGACGGTCCCGACCACGACTCCGAGGACCCGGCCCTTGAGGTTCTTGCCCTCGCGAACGATGACGACATCCAGATCGGTTTTCCCGTCCGGCCTGCGGTTGAAGGTGTAGGTGTGACCGGAGTGGCCGCCCCATACGTTCGAGTCGGTGGTCGTCATGACGACGCGATCGGGCTCGGACCAGTCGTAGTGCAGCCGTTCCCAGATGCCGTGCGAGCCTTCGGTGACGTCGGCTTCACGGCGGCCTTGGTTGTGCACCTCGAGGTATTCGTCGGCGCTGTTGCCGAATACTTGCGAGCGGCCCGGCCCGAAATCGGTGAGCGCCGCGACGAACTGCTCCGGTGTCGAATTCGTCGTTTCCTTGAAGTGGATGGTGGACATTGCCTGCTCCTTCACCTTCGGATGATTACTTCAGGGGTGACGGGGTCGCGGTTCGGATGCTGCATCGCAGCTGTCGCCCCCGTCGACGTCGACGGCAGGTTCACGATCAGGAAGTGAGAGCGATCCGAGCGAGGCCTCATCACATGCGTGCGCATCCGCGGAATGCGCTGGTACCCCCACAGCAGCGTCGGCCCCGGACAGAGCGGGCCGTACGATCGCCCTCAACCTGCGTCCCTTGATGAAGCATGAGCTGCGGACGCGAGTCGGCGCAAGAGCGAGATCGGTTTGCCACCTCCTTGCGCGACCGCACCGGTAAGCGCGACGGTGAGAGTGTGCGTCCCACCCCGCCGGGCTCGTCGGAGGGCCCGACGGACCGACCGATCCTTGGGAGGAAGAATGGCGAACAGGTGGACCGAGCAAGACATACCGGACCAGAAGGGACGACTAGCGATAGTCACCGGTGCCAACAGCGGACTCGGGTTCGAGGCGGCCCGGGCCCTCGCGGCGCACGGCGCGACGGTGGTGTTGGCGGTGCGGGATGTGGACAAGGGCAAACATGCCGCGGACCGTATCGCCGAGGCGGTTGCGGGCGCGGACACCACCGTCCAGCAGCTCGACCTGACCTCACTGGCATCCGTGCGGACCGCTGCCGAACAGCTGAAGTCCGCCCACTCCGCGATCGACCTCTTGATCAACAACGCCGGGGTGATGTACCCGCCGAGGCAGACCACCAGCGACGGATTCGAGCTGCAATTCGGCACGAATCACTTGGGGCACTTCGCGCTCACCGGCCTGCTGCTCGACAAAATGCTGCCGATGCCGGGTTCACGGGTGGTCACGGTCAGCAGTGTCGGGCATCGGATCCGGGCGCGAATCGACTTCGACGATCTCCGAGCAGAACGGTCCTACAACCGGGTGGCGGCCTACGGCCGGTCCAAGCTGGCGAACCTGATGTTCACCTACGAACTGCAACGCCGCCTGTCCGGTACCGGTACCACGATCGCGGTCGCGGCGCACCCCGGTGCCGCGAACACCGACTTGATGCGCAACATGCCCGCCGCGCTGCGTGCGCTCGTGCCGGTCGTCGCGCCCATCGCCACCCAGACCCCCGCGATGGGCGCCTTGCCGATACTTCGCGCAGCCACCGATCCCGGCGTGCTCGGCGGTCAGTACTACGGACCGGGCGGGTTCCTGGAGACCCGCGGCTACCCGAAGATCGTCGCATCCAGTTCGCGATCACATGACACGGCGATTCAGCAACGCTTGTGGAAGGTTTCGGAGGAATTGACCGGAGTCACCTTTCCCGTCTGATCGCTGCGTCGCGGAACGAACGTCGGGCGTGTTTCGGCGCTCGGTTGGGCGCGTTGCGTGACGGAACTCGCTGTGGACTTCTGGTCGGTGTCGCTGCAAAGTGATCGGGTGTGCTGTCTGCGGACCAAGCGCAGACCCCACACGCTCAGCGAACCGGCGAGACTCATGTAGATGGCGTAGGCGGCGGCGACCAGCAGCGAGCCGTAGTCGTGTGACCAACTCCGAGCCGGCAGCAGTGCGGCGAACCCGCCGCCGATCAGGATGATGCCGAGTACCAGTGCGGGCGCTGCGAGCGGGAGGATCTCGTCGGATTCGTGCTGGGTATTCGGCGCGGGCATATTTTCGGCGCTGTTCGTCGCCGGGTGGGTATCCGTGGCGGCCGGTGTATCCGATCGCGGCGATGGTGATTCCGCCGGAATGAACATAATCAATTCTTCTTCCTGGATGGGCTCCACCCTGCTGCGCGGTTCTGTTCGAGGTCGACGCAAGGACAGTAGATCGGCACGCAGATCGCGCCATCGTTTCAGGAGTACGAATTCTTACCGGACGTTTGTTACCGGAAAAGCTACGCCGGGTCCCGGCGCAACACCGCGCCCCCGTACCACTGGCACACCAACAACGCCATCTCGACCTCGAGCCGGTCGTCGTCCAACGGCCGACCCCGCCGCGCAACCGCTCGCGCTATCCGGTACTTCACGGAATTGAAGTGCAGGTTCATTTCCGCGGCCGCGGCCTTGTAGCTCGAACCGGCGCGCAGGAACACTCGCAAGGTCTCCCGCAATCGCTCGTCGTTGTCGGTCTCGCAGGCCAGATCGCCGAGTACCTCGCTCACCCAGTCCCGGGCCTCGGCTATGTCACCACCCAGCAACGCCGCGGCCGACAGGCCCGGATCGGTCGCGGAGAAGACCATCGGATCCTCCGCGCCGCGCGCGAGTGCGACCGCGCGGGCGGCTCGAGCGTGCCGGTGTGACCTGCGGAAGCCCTCGACTCCGGCGCCGGGTGTGCCGATCGCGAAGCAGGGAAGGTCGGCTCGGTCGCGTGCGAACCTGCGTACCGCGCCGACCGGGTCGGCTGGACGCGATCGGTAAGGCAACCAGGCCCATGCGCTGACCCGGTCGACGGCGGCGCACAGCGGGCGCGCCGACGTGTTCGCCGCTTCGGCCAATTCCCGCACGAACCGCTGTATGCGGGGCAACTCGTCACCGTCGGCGCTCAACTCCGGATACCACAGCACCAGCGCGAGGTGATGCCAGCGCAGCGGGTAGCGGATCGACTCGCTCGCCGCATCGACGTCGATGGCGCCCGTCTCGGTCAGCACTTCGCGGACCTGCAGGGCACGGATGCTGTTCTGATTTTCCAACCACTGCTCCCGCTCGCCCTGATAGGCGGCGACAACCTGCCGGGTGATCGAGTCGATATAGTCGAACAGCGTCGTAGTGATCGTCTCCAGGACGTCGACCCGCTGCTGCGCGGTGATGTCGGCGGCGCGCACCTCCGCGAACACCAGTTCGCTCATCCGTCGCTGCCCCACCCAGTAGGCGCGGATCAAAGCATTGAGCGAAACCCCGTGCTGGGCGATACGTTTGGCGTATTCGATCGCCGCCGTCGGCGCCTGGACCCGCGTGACCGGAATATCGTGGCGCAGCCCCTGCAACAGTGTTTCCACATTCGCTTCCACGCTGGCCCCGAGCAGTTCCCGGGAATGCGTGTCCTCGCGCAGTTCGGCTATTTCGTCCTCGAGGTTGCGCCCGATGGTCGCGCCGATTTCCGTCACCCGCTCGTTCATGCGGGCAGCGATCCGTCCGACGCAGCGGCCGAGTTCGACTTCGCTATCGCGACGAAAAGTCGTCACACGATCATTGTAGGTACCTCCCTGCGGCGTCGTCTGTCCGGCGGCGGCAGAACGATCGAGGTCGCGGCACAACCGGGTGTGGCCGACACCGACTGCGGGCGTGCGTACCGAATCGGTGGTAGCCAGGGAAGTGCGGCTGGGTGATGTGATCCCAGGATCCGGCCGGGACCAGTGTGTGGCGGCGCGTGGAGGACCTCGGGTGTGACTCCCGAGCTCGTGACGGCGGCTCGGGAGAGCTCTGGCAGCTATACACGGACATCTGGCGATTTCAGGCCGATGCGCCCGACAGCTCCCACGCTTCGATCGGGTCGCGGGAGTACCAGTGGCCGGTGCCTGCCGGGTCGGCGCAGCACAGCCGTCTCAGCGGCCTGTGAACTCGGGAACTCTGCGCTCCAGCATGGCCGCGAGGGCCTCGCGGTGGTCCTCCGTGTGGTGCGCGGCCGCCTGCATCGCAGCCGAGAGTTCGAGCAAACTTTCCAGGCTCTGATGAGTTCCTTCGCGCAGCAGTCGCTTGGTCATCCGCAGTACGTGGGGCGGATTGGCGCACACCCGGGCAGCGAGCCGGTGGGCCGCGTCCAAGAGGGCGCTGGGCTCGACCACTTCGGAGACCAGTCCCCAATCGAGTGCGGTGTTCGCATCGATCGGCTCGCCGGTGAAGGCCATCTCGCAGGCCCTGGCCATGCCGATCGCCCGCGGCAGCAGCCAGGCGCCGCCGTCACCAGGGATGAGCCCGACCTTGACGAAACTCTCGGCGAACACCGCCGTCCCGGCGGCGAGGCGCATGTCGCACATCAGTGCCAGATCCAAACCCGCGCCGACGGCCGGGCCGTTGACGGCGGCGATGGTCGGTACCTCGCAGTGGTACAGAGCTTTCGGTATGCGCTGAATGCCGTGCCGGTATTCCTGACGCAACTGCGCCGGTGCGCCGCCGAACATCCCGGTCCGCTCGCGCATGTGCACGACGTTGCCGCCGGAGGAGAACGCCGAGCCCGCACCGGTGAGTATCGCCACCCGCAGACCTGGGTCTCGGTTGGCCGCCGTCACTGCGTCTTCGAGGGCATTGATGGTGTCGGTTCCGGAGATCGGATTTCGGGCTTGCGGATTGTTCAAGGTCCACACGACCACGTCGCCGGTCCGTTCGATCAGGATCGGGTCATTCATCACGATCTCCGGAGAGTCTCTCGGCCAACACGATCCGCACGTCGACCGGTGTGATCCCGGCCTCCGAGGCGATCACGGGGTTCAGATCGAGTTCGGCAATCTCCGGGTGCGCGGCGACGAAATCGCCGACACGGACGAGGAACCGTGCGAGGCTTCCGCGATCGACCGCGGGAAGATGCCGGTAACCGTCGAGCATGCGAGCAGCGATCGTCTCCTCGATCATCTCGCGGGCTTCCAATTCGGTCAGCGGCACCGCTCGGAAAGTGACGTCCCGGACCGCCTCGACCAGCACGCCACCGGTGCCGAACGCCAGCACGGGCCCGAAGATCGGATCGCGCGTGGCGCCGACGAGCAGTTCCACCCCGGGGTCGGCCATCGGAGTCACGATCATGCCGTCGATGTGGGCGTCGGGCGCGTGCGTGGTGACCGAGTCGATGATGGCCTCGGCATGCTCGGTCGCGGTGGCGGCCACAACACCCAGCCTGACCCCTCCGACGTCGGATTTGTGGCTCACCTGCCCCGAGACGACTTTCACCGCGCACGGTCGCCCGAACGCGGCGACGGCCGGGCCGACCGCATCGACGCCGCGGACGAAGGTCCACGGCCCGGCGTCGACTCCCGCCTTCGCCAGCGCCTGCCGTGCGGTCGGCTCGTCGAGCATGCCCGAGCCCGGGATCGGCGCGGCCGGTGGCGGCAGCAGCAGCGAAGAGCGTTGCGCACGCTCGACCGGTACGCGCCCACGCCGTTGCAAGGCGGCGACCACGCGTACGGCGTGCTCGATCGAGCCGAGCACCGGTACGCCGCCCGCCCGTAGCCGGTCGTGGTTGGCGATGTCCAGACCGGCATAGCAACTCTGGATCAGAAGTGGCACATCATATTCTGCGGAGAGCGCCAGCAAGGCGCCCGCGGCGGCGTCTTCGGTGTCGCGCAACCCCGCGTCGAACCGGAGATGGTAGCCGCCGTACAGGCCGATGATCAGCACGAGACCCACCGCGGGGTCGCGCATGAGGATCTCGGTGGCTTCGGCGAAGACCATCGGGTCGGCGTCGGCCGCGCCTGCCAGGTCTACCGGACCGGACACCGCGGCGGCGTCTCCGAGCAGTCGCCGCAACTGTCGCCGGGTCCGCTCGCTGAACCGCGCCGATTCGATGCCCTGCGCGGCCAAGGCGTCCGAGGCCAGCGCGGCATGACCGCCACCATCGCTGAGGATGGCGACGGTGCGGCCGTGAACTATGGGAGCGCAGGTGGCGAGCGCCCCGGCGACGACAGCCAGTTCGTCTGAACGGTCGACCAATTCCACCCCGGCTTGGCGCAGGACGGCGGTCGCAACGGCGTCCGAACCCGCGATCGAGCCGGTGTGCGAGGCCGCTGCACGGCGGCCGCTCTCCGAACGTCCGCCGCGTAGCAGCGCGACCGGCGTATCCGGCACGGTGCGAGCGGCGGCCACGAGAAACGATCGCCCATCGGCGAATCCCTCGGCATGGATCGCCACAACGCCGGTTTCCGGATGACGGGCGAGTTCGACAAGGCATTCGTCGTAGCGGACGTCGGCTTGATTGCCCAATCCCACGTACGCGTGGAAGCCGGGACCTTTCGCGGCGCGGTCGTCGTTCACCAACGACAGCAGCATGTTCCCGCTCTGCGTGATGACACTGATCGGTCCGCGCGGAATATTCTGCAGGCCGACGAGATTCGCACCGGAAGTCAGATTGAGCAGGCCGGAGGTGTTCGGGCCGATTACCCGGATCCCCGTCTCATCGATCGCCGCGGTCAGGGCGGCGGCGAGGGCGGCGCCATCCTCTCCGATCTCGCCGAAGCCGTTGGCGAGCACCACCGCTCCGGCGATCCCCGCGGCCGCGCACTGACGCAGCGCACCCGGCACAGCGGCTGCGGGCACGGCGATCAACGCGACGTCGGCGCCCTCGGGAACCTGATCGATCGACGCGTGGACATCAAGGCCGAGGATCTGCCGGGTGTTCGGATTGACCGGGTAGACGGGGTAGGCGTAGCCCGCCTCTCGCAGGGCGCGGATGGCCTGGTGACCGCGCTTCGCCGGGTCGGCGGACGCGCCGACCACCACGATGGAGCGGGGGTCGAGCAGCCGTTCGAGCCGGGTCCGGGCCGGGGCGTCGAGTGAGGTCACGTCACTTTCCTTCGAAGACGGGGCTACGGCGTTCGGCGAAGGCCGCGACGCCTTCGGCCCAGTCCCGGGTCGCCATCAACTCGAGGATGTGGCGCGGCTCGGCCGCGAGGGCGACGTCGAGGGGATCGTCGCGGCGCAGCGCCGCCTTCATCCGTGCCAGCGGCAACGGAGCTTTGGCCGCCAGCGATTCGGCGAGCCCGCGCGCCGTGTCCAGAAGGACGTCGCCGGGAACGGACGCGTAGGCCAGGCCCCAGTCGAAAGCTCTTGTGCCGGTGCATCGTTCGCCGAGAACGAGCAGATCTGTGGCCCGGCGCAAACCGATCAGCCGGGGCAGCCGATAGGTGACTCCCCCGCCGACGAATGTCCCGATGCTCACTTCGGGAAAGCCGATCTGCGCGTCCTCGGCCATGACGAGAAAGTCCGCGCTCACGGCCAATTCGGCGCCGGCTCCGAGCGCGTAGCCCGCGACGGCGGCGATTACCGGCGTGTCCATGCGCTGGATCTGCTCGCATGCCCGCTGCGCGAGATCGAGGTAGTGGGCCTGCTCGGTGGGCGTCCGTGTGCCGGAGCGATGCGCTTTCAGGTCCGCGCCCACGCAGAACGCGCGGCCCGCCCCATGAAGTATCACGCAGCGCACTGCCGGATCGGAATCGGCGACGACCAGGTGGCCGATCAACGCCTCATAGAGTTCTTCGCTGACCGCGTTGAGCCGCTCCGGGCGATTCAGCGTCAGCGTCGCGATCGAACCGGATCTGTTCACCAGCACCGTGGACATCTCGCTCACTTCCTCCTGCTCGGGGTTCGAGGCCCACACTATGCCATGAATCTTGCATTCCCATGACTGAATGCAAATCGATTTGCATGCCAGAGTTCAGGCGGTGTTGCATGACCGACCATCAGTTACCCGGGTCACAGCCCACGATCCTTGGGAGGCATCGTGCCCACCGCAATCCCTCATGCAGGAAACCTGAAGCACACCATCAACACTCGTCAGCTCACGATGATCGGGATCGGCGGTGTCATCGGCGCAGGCTTGTTCGTCGGCAGCGGCACCGCGATCGCCGCGGCTGGGCCGGGCATCGTTCTTGCCTACCTGCTCACCGGCCTGGTCGTGATCCTGGTGATGCGCATGCTGGCGGAATTGGCGACGGCCAGTCCGGAAACCGGTTCGTTCTCGAGCTACGCCTCCCGCGAACTCGGGCCATGGGCCGGGCTGTCGGTCGGCTGGGTGTACAGCTACCACTGGTGTGTGACGGTCGCCTTCGAGGCCGTCGCCGGTGGCGCGATCGCCAACCAGCTGTTACCCGCCGTGCCCAGCTGGGCGTTCGCCCTGCTGTTCCTGAGCGCCCTGACCGGAGTCAATCTGGCCGCGGTGAGTTCGTTCGCGCGTTTCGAATTCTGGTTCGCCCTGATCAAAGTCGCCGCGATCGTCGCCTTCATCGGCATCGGCATCGCCGCGATCTGCGGCGCGTTCCCGCACTACGCCGCGCCGGGCACGACGAACTTGCTGGGAAGAGGCGGCCTGTTGCCCAACGGAGGCACTTCCCTGCTGGCCGCGTCGCTGACGGTCTTCTTCTCCTACTTCGGCACCGAATTGGTGACGATCGCCGCGGGTGAGGCCGCCGATCCGGTCGAGGCCGTGCGCGCGAGCATGCGCAGCGTCGCCGGGCGCATTCTGATCTTCTACGTGGGCTCGATACTGGTCGTGGTGACACTGCTGCCCTGGGACAGCGCCGAGATCACCGAAAGTCCGTACACCGCAGTGCTGAATCTGCTGGGCATTCCCGGCGCCCGGACCATCATGAATATCATCGTGCTCACCGCGGTGCTGTCGTGCCTGAACTCCGGGCTCTACTCCGCGTCACGGATGCTGTTCTCCCTGGCCCAACGCGGAGAGGGACCGCGACCGCTGGGCCGGATCACCCGTTCCGGCGTGCCGGCCGCTGGGGTTCTCGCCGCCGCGAGCGCCGGATTCCTGGCCGTGGCCGCGAACTACTTTCTGCCTACCGGAGCGGTCTTCAGCTTTCTGCTCAGTTCGTCCGGCGCCGTCGCGGTCACGGTCTACCTGTGCATCTGCGCCACCTACATCGCCGGTCGGCGCAATCGCGCCGCCGCGGAACCCGCCACGCCACCGGTGCGGATGTGGGGGGCGTCTTATCTGCCGTGGCTCGTCTCGGTGACGCTGCTGGGGATCGTGGTGGGGATGGTATTCGGCTCCGATACCCGGACGCCGCTGGCGCTGACCCTGGTGGTCACCGCCCTCGCCGTGGCCGCGGGGCTGGTGCGCCAGCGTCGCGCCGACCGGAGTGCTGGGATGACGCCGGTGAAATAGTCACCGACAGAGGGAATCAGATATCGTCGGCGGCGTATACGCCGAATTCGTCGAGCAGTCTCTCCTCCGCCAGCAATGTCTCGCGGACCTCGTGGCCGAGTAGATGGGCCACCGCACCGGACAGCGCTTGGACGATCGACGTGAAGGCGGTCATCGAACGCAGCACGCTCGCACTCGACGCCTCGACGTAGAAGGTCTCGTGCGCCGCCACCGCCAGCGGCGAGACCGGGGTGTCGGTCAGGGCCACGACGTGCGCGCCACGTCGGCGTGCCCACCGCGCCGCGCGGACGGTGTCCAGACTGTAGCGATGGATCGATACGGCCACGAAACAGTCCCCCGCGCGAACGCGCCGCAATTCGTCGGTCAGCGATCCACTGGCCCCCGTTATGGTCACCACGTCCTCACGTAGCAAACCGAGCAGGTAACCCAGCAGATAAGCCGGAGCATGACATTTACGCAGACCCATCACGTGCACCCGCGGCGCGCGCGCCAGCTGTGCGGCGACCGCGTCCCATGTGGCGTCCGCGATACCCGCGAAGGAGCGCGCGATATTCGCTTGGTCCAGCACCACCTGACTCTCCCGCACGCCCGCCCCCTGCGCCACCACGTGCTCGAGGTTCTCGAAACGCCGCAGCAACTGCGCCTGCTCCTGCAGCCGCTCCTGGCAGAGGCGGGCCAACCCGGGATACCCCTTGAGCCCGAGACCGTTCGCGAACCGCACCACTGTGGCCTCGTTGACCGCGACCGCGCTCGCCAGATCGGACACGGTCATGAAGGCCACCGCCTCCGGGTCCGACAGCACGCGCTCGGCCAGCTTCTTGTGCGAGGCCGACAGCGAACCCCACCTGGCGCGGATCTCGGCGACCAGATGGTCGAACGTCGCCGGACCCGTCGCCGACTCCGCGTTCGCTCCCACTGCGCCTCCCACCAGGTCGACCACCACGAATTCCTTCTCAATCTATCCGACCGGGTAGGTCGCCTCTTCGGCTCCGACGACCGAGAGTCGGCGCCCACTACTGAGACACGGGCCTAGCAGCGTTCATACCGACGCGCGTAGGGCTGCGACTCCGGTGAAACATCGCGCCAGGATGGCTGGCAACCGCCGACGAAGACCGCGAAACCGGGGCCGCTGCGCGTTTCGATCGTGTAGTCGACCACGGCACCGGGCTGGGCCGAGTAGGGAAGATGCTTTTCGGCGAGTTGTGTTGCCTGCGCTGCGGTGAGCTGCTTTCCGACAGGAGGATATATCGCGACGTCCAGGGTGCGGCCTGCTTTGCCGGGCGGGTCGTAGACGGCAATCCGGACGAAGAATGGGGTGGGTTGATCGGTCAGGAACCACTCCCACATCTCGAGTTCGCTATCGGACAGGAAGCGGGGTCGGCTGGACGGGAAGATGGGTCGGAATCGAACATCCTGTGAGCAGGACTGCCACCATCATCAATATGACGGTCGGGGTGGTTGAGCGCATAACGTTTCATTCTGGCGTCCGGGATGCCAGGCGATGCTAGCGGATTTCGGTCATGACGCTGGCCGGATCCCACAGTCGGCCCGCCGCGGCACGATCCAACCGTGCGATACAGGCCGCCGCGAGTTCGAGCTGTCCACGGTTGGTCTGCCATCACACCGGCATATCGCCTCCGATCACCACCGCGCCGGGGTCTCCAGCCATGGTGCCCCCGTGGCCGCAAAGGGATTTGGCCGGCAAACACTGCGCGATCGATCATCGTGACAGGAGCAGTGCAGATCACCGATGGGCGAGGCGCACCGCGGCCATGGAAAGGCAATCGCACTGCGCCGTGACGCACGTCACGCCCGGCGTGTGTCACACACACAGAGCAGCCGGTGTCTGGTGTCCGACCAGTTACACCAACGGGAAGCTGACAGCGATGCCCGCGCACCGCATCGTCGAGCAGCCCGTCGGCGACCTTCGGATCGTCCAGACGAATCCGAGTCGCCTGAACCCCAGGAGAAGCTCATGAATCTCGCCCTCTGGATCGTTGCCGGGCTACTTGCCGCGCTTTCCCTTTTCGGTGGCCTCACCAAGACTTTCATGCCCAAGGCCGAATTGGACGAATTGGGCGCGAAGTCCGGTGGGGGATGGACGATGCACGCAAGCGCCGGTTTCGTCAAAACTCTCGGAGTTCTCGAGATCCTGGCCGCGGCGGGCCTGATCCTGCCCGCCGCCTTGGACATCGCACCGGTGATGGTGGCGGTGACTGCCGTCTGCTGGATCCTGTTGATGGTCGGCGCGATGATCACCCACGGCCGTTACGGCCAGTACAAATACGTCGCGCTGAACCTCGTCTACCTCGCGCTGGCCGCCTTCGTGGCATGGGGCCGTTTCGGTCCCGAATCCTTCACCGGCTGATTCAGGTGAGTGGCCGGTCTCTCGTCCGCGGGGCACGCACCCGAGGCGAGTTCACCCCGATCAGCGAGTCAGAAGACGTGATCGACCACGCTAGTCGCTCCCCGCGGTGGACCGGGTAGCGGTCACGAGGGGAGCGAGACGAGGCAGCACCGATTCACCGTACGCCTGGAGGGTCGCGGTTTTCGCGTCGTGCTGGAGGTAGACGGCGAATTGGTCCACGCCCAGCTCCGCGAGGCCGCGCAACCGGGACAGCTGGTCGTCGGGCGTGCCCAGCAGGCAGAAGCGGTCCACGATGGCGTCGGGCACGAATTCGGCGTGCACGTTGTCCGCGCGTCCGTGCTGGTTGTAGTCGTAACCTCGCCTGCCTTCGACGTAGTCGGTGAGGGCGGCCGGAATATCGCCCGTCGTCCCGTATCTCTCGACGATCTCCGCCACGTGGTTGCCGACCATCCCGCCGAACCATCGGCACTGTCGGCGCGCGTGCGCCAGCGCCGCGTCCGTCCCGTCGGTGACGTAAGCGGGCGCGGCGACGCAGATCCGCACCGTCGCCGGGTCCCGGCCCGCGCGCTCGGCCGCCGCGCGCACCCGCGCGATGGTCCATGCGGTGATGTCCGGGTCGGCCAGCTGCAGGATGAAGCCGTCCGCGACCGCGCCGGTCAAGTCGAGAGCACGTGGCCCGTAGCCCGCTACCCATACCTCCAGCCGCGAGTCCGCCGCCCACGGCAGCCGGACCACCGTGTCATCGATTCGCGCGCTGCGCCCGTTGCCCAGCTCCCGGATCACCTCCACCGCTTGCCGCAGCGTTGCCAGGGTGGCGGGTTTCCCGCCTTGCGTGCGCACCGCCGAGTCACCGCGCCCGATCCCGCACAGTGTGCGGTTGCCGAACATCTCGTTGAGGGTGGCGAAGGTCGACGCGGTCACCGTCCAGTCCCGGGTGGCCGGGTTGGTCACCATCGGACCGACCATCACCTTGCGGGTGGCCGCGAGGATCTGGCTGTAGATGACATACGGCTCCTGCCAGAGCAGATGCGAGTCGAAGGTCCAGACGTGGGAGAACCCGTACGTCTCCGCGAGCCTGGCCAGTTCGATCACCCGCGAGGCCGGGGGCGTGCATTGCAGCACCAGACCGATGTCCATGCGGCACTCTCCGTTTCGAGGATCGAAAGGCGCGTCAGATCAGGTTCTGCGAGAGGTCACGCTTGACGAACCGGCCGTGTCCCGCGCGACCGAGATAGCCGCCGCCGTCCACGACCACCCGGCCCCGGGACAGCACCGTGTCGACGTGACCGTCGATCTCGAATCCCTCGTAGGCCGAGTAGTCCATGTTCATGTGGTGGGTCTTGCCGAGACCGATGCTGGTGTGGCCGTCCGGGTCGTAGATGACGATGTCGGCGTCCGCCCCCGGGCTGATCACTCCTTTGCGCGGGTACATGCCGAACATCCGGGCCGGCGCGGTGCAGCAGACCTCGACCCAGCGTTCCAGCGAGATCCGCCCGCTCCGGACGCCCTGGAACATCAGGTCCATCCGATGCTCGACGCCGCCGATGCCGTTGGGGATCTTGCTGAAGTCGCCGAGACCCAGCTTCTTCTGGTCCTTCATGCAGAACGGGCAGTGGTCGGTGCCCACGGTCGTGACGTCACCGGTCCGCAGATAGCGCCACAGCTCGTCCTGATGCCCCTCGGCCTTCGATCGCAGCGGTGTCGAGCACACCCACTTCGCGCCCTCGAAACCCGCTGCGCCCAGCTGATCTTCGAGCGAGAGGTACAGGTACTGCGGGCAGGTCTCGCCGAAGACGTTGCGTCCGGCGTCGCGGGCGGCGGCGATCTGGGCCAGCGCCTGCCGGGCCGACACATGCACCACATACAGCGGCACGCCCGTCAGCTCGGCCAGCATGATCGCGCGGTGGGTGGCCTCCTCCTCCAGCTGCCACGGTCTGGTCGTGCCGTGGAAGTACGGCGCGGTCTGCCCGCGCGCGAGCGCCTGCTCGACCAGCACATCGATGGCGATCCCGTTCTCGGCGTGCATCATCAGCAGCGCACCCAGCTCGGCCGCGGACTGCATGGCGCGCAATATCTGGCCGTCGGTGGAGTAGAAGACACCCGGGTAGGCCATGAAGAGTTTGAAGCTGGTGACCCCCTCGGCCACCAATTCGCTCATCCCCTTCAAGGACTCGTCGTCGACCTGACCGATGATCTGATGGAAGCCGTAGTCGATCGCGCACTGTCCGGCGGCCTTCGCATGCCAGGCGGCCAAGGTGTCCTGCACCCGCTCCCCCGGCTTCTGCACGACGAAGTCGACGATGGTGGTGGTGCCGCCCCACGCGGCGGCGCGGGTGCCGGTCTCGAAGGTGTCGGAGGCCTGGGTCCCGCCGAAGGGCATCTGCATGTGGGTGTGGCCGTCCACACCGCCGGGGATCACGTATCTGCCGGTCGCGTCGAGCACCCGATCGGCGGAGGCGGCGAGGTCCGCGCCCAGCGCGGCGGAGCCCGGCTGGAGGACGGCGACGATGGTCTCGCCCTCGACGAGCACGTCGAGCGGCTGCGATCCGGTGGCGGAGACGACCGTGCCGCCGTGGATGAAAGTGCGCGCCATGTCGTTCCCCGGTCTCAGGGGGCGACCAGCGGCCCGTAGGCGTCGGGGCGGCGGTCGCGGTAGAAGGCCCAGCGATCGCGCACCACCTTGATCAGGTCCATGTCCAGATCGCGGACGACCAGCTCGGGGTCGGTGTCGGAGGCGAGGTCACCGACGAACTGGCCTTCCGGGTCGACGAAGTAGCTGGTTCCGTAGAAGTCGTCGTCGCCGTACTCCTCGACGCCGACGCGGTTGATGGCGCCGATGAAATACTCGTTGGCCACCGCTGCCGCCGGTTGTTCCAGTTTCCAGAGGTAACCGGACAGACCGCGCGAGGTGGCCGACGGGTTGAACACGATCTCCGCCCCGGACAGGGCCAGCGCGCGCCAGCCCTCCGGGAAGTGCCGGTCGTAGCAGATGTACACGCCGACTCTGCCGACCGCGGTGTCGAACACCGGCCAGCCGAGGTTGCCCGGGCGGAAGTAGAACTTCTCCCAGAACCCGTGCACGTGCGGCAGGTGATGTTTGCGGTACTTACCGAGATAGCTGCCGTCGGCGTCGAGCACCGCGGCCGTGTTGTACAGCAGGCCCGGCTGTTCCTGCTCGTACACCGGCAGGATCATCACCAGGCGTAATTCCTTCGCCAGTTCGGCGAATCGCTCCGTGGTCGGCCCCGGGACGGATTCGGCGTAGTCGTAGAACCCCGTGTCCTGCTGCTGGCAGAAATAAGGCCCGTAGAACAGCTCTTGGAAGCAGATCACCGCGGCACCCTCCGCGGCGGCCCGGCGCGCGTACGCCTCGTGCGCCTTCAGCATCGACTCTTTGTCGCCGGTCCAGTTCGTTTGGACCAGCGCCGCTCGAACGATTCCCATGCTTTGTTATACGTCACCGGCAACAACTCTGTTGTCCAACAAGTTGCCGGAAACTCTTTTGTGGCCGATCTGCGGCCATCGCAGGCCCTGTCATCGGATCGCTGAGGCGGAAATCGAGCCGTACTCCCCCACCACTGCGGGGGAGATGGAATGATTCGCGCTGCATCGTCCGGTGCGCAACCCCGAGTGAAGGAGCTTTTCAGCGGTGAGCAGCGAAGTGCAAGCGCGAGAACTCGTCAACGGCCGGCGCGCGGGGCGCCGGAGCCTACCGTGGCGATCGCTGCGAATCCTCGGGGTACTCGCCGTCGGCGTGACGCTGGTGGCGTCCGCGACGGGTGTCGTCTCGGCGACCCCCGCGCCGGCTCGGGAGCAGGGCCCGGCCGGCTGCGGCGCACCGGCCGCCGGTAAGCCGAACGGCAAGCAATGGGCCGCCGAACCCGGCATGACCATCGATGCCAACGCCGGATACACGGCGACGCTGACCACCAGCTGTGGCACCGTGACCATCGCCCTGGACGCGGCACACGCGCCGCGCACGGTCAACTCGTTCGTGTTCCTGGCCGGTGAGCAGTTCTTCGACCACACGAAGTGCCACCGGATGACCACCGAAGGCATCTACGTCCTGCAGTGCGGCGACCCGACCGCCACCGGCATGGGCGGCCCCGGCTACTTCTTCCCCGACGAGAACCTGGCGGGGGCCACCTACCCGGCCGGTACGGTCGCCATGGCGAACGCCGGGCCCGGCACCAACGGCAGCCAGTTCTTCCTGGTCTACCGCGACGCGCCGCTGCCGCCGAGCTACACCCCGTTCGGACGGGTCACCGCGGGCATGGATGTTCTGTCGTCCATCGCCGCCGCGGGCGTCAAGGACGGCTCCTCCGACGGCGAGCCTGCCGTCGAGGTCGTGCTGAACTCCGTCGCCGCCGGACGGAACTGAATCCCACCGCGGTGGCGGTGCGCTCCGGCGTCGCCACCGCGGGTTCGGCCCACCGTCGGTCAGGACACGCCGGCACGCCGCCGCAGCACCAGCGCCATGACCGGCTCGACGAACCGGCTGGCGATCGGACCCAGAACCGCCATCAACAGCACGTAGGTGGTGGCCAGGGCGGCGAATTCGGCGGGGACCGCGCCCGCGGCGACGGCGAGTCCCGCGATGACGATGGAGAACTCGCCGTGGGCGACCAGTGCGGTGCCCGCGCGCGCCCGGCCGAGGCGTCCCGCCCGGCCCGCTTGGCCGCCCACCAGCCGGTGGCGATCTTGCTGGCCGTGGTGACGAGCGCCAGCAGGCAAGCCCAGCCCAGCACCGGCGGGATGCTCGCCGGGTCGGTGCTCAGGCCGAACAGCACGAAGAACAGCGCGGCGAACAGATCGCGCAGGGGTTCCAGCAGTTTGGTCGCGTTGTGCGCGGTCGAGTCCGAGATCGCGATGCCCAGCAGGAAGGCGCCCACCGCCGCGGACACCTGGACCGCGGAGGCCGCGCCCGCCACCAGAAGCGCGGATCCGAGCAGCTTCAACAGGAAGATCTCGCGGTCGGCACTGTCGACGATCGCGGAGACGTAGCGGCCGTAGCGCAGCGCGACGATCAGCACGACGGTGACCGCCGCCAAGGCGATCCCCAGCGTCTTCAGTCCGGCGACGAAGCCCACACCGGCCAATACCGCCGTCAGCACCGGCAGGTATCCGGCCATCACCAGGTCCTCGAACACCAGGATGGACAGGACCACCGGCGTTTCGCGGTTACCGAGCCTGCCCAGATCGTTGAGCACCTTCGCGACGATGCCCGAGGACGAGATGTAGGTGACGCCGGCCATGGCGATGGCGCCGGTGAACCCCCAGCCCAGCCCGAACGCGACGAGCACACCCGGCGTCGCGTTGAGTACGAGGTCCAGCACGCCCGCGGCCCACGATCGGCGCATGCCGGTGACCAGTTCCGGCGCGCTGTATTCCAGGCCGAGCAGCAACAGCAGCAGGACGACGCCGATCTCACTGGCGAGGTGAATGAAGTCGTCCACCTGCCGCAACTCGACCAGGCCGCCGGTGCCGAACACCAGCCCGCCGATCAGGTACAGCGGGATGGGCGACATGCCGATGCGCGCGGCGATCCGCCCGAGCAGGCCGAGGCCGAAAAATACCGCGCCCAGCTGGATCAGCGCGAGCGCGGTCTCGTGTGCCACCATGCGCTCAGCCGTCTAACAGGATCTTGGCGGCGGCCTCCAGGCCCTCCGCGGTGCCGACGACGACCAGCACGTCCCCCGCCGTGAAGGTGAAGTCCGGCCCCGGGGAGGGAATGGGCTGCCCGCTGCGCACCACCGCGACGATGGACGCCTTGGTCCGGGTACGTATCTGGGTCTCGCCCAGCATGCGACCGTCGAAGCGGGACCGGTCCGGGATGGACAGCTGGCGGGTGGTCAGCCCGGTGAACTCACGGTGTTCCTCGCGCAGCTGCTCGACCAGTTGCGGCGCACCGAGCAGGCTGGCCAGCACCGCCGCCTCCTTCGCCGTCAGCGGTACCTGTTCGGTCTCATCGGGGTCGTCCGGCTTGCTCACGATGAGGTCCATCGTGCCGTCGCGATGGTCGATCACTCCTATCCGGCGTCGTGTATTGGTCAGCGGGAAATCCTTACGCACACCGATACCCGGCAGGGGTGTCACCTCAACGTTCACGACTCCACCCTAACGACCAGCCGAGGACGACCGATCCGCGGGTGACCGAATTGTCCGGATTCAGCGACTGTTTCCGCACCATGGACCGGCCCCGCGAGTTGGACCGGGGTTCACCGGCCGTGGTAAGAGAGATGACGTGTCCCGTACATCGTCCCGTTGCCGAGCCGTCGCATTCCGTTGCCGCGGCGACCGCGCCGTGCGAGTCCGGTGACGGTCGCCCGAGCGGTGAACCGGCTCCTCCGGCCGGGTGCGGTCGCCCCGGCGGGGCCGCAGCGGGGCGCCGGCGGATACCGGCACGATCTGGACGGGTTGCGCGGCGTGGCGATAGCGCTGGTCGTGGCGTTCCACATCTGGTTCGGGCGGGTCTCGGGCGGCGTGGACGTGTTCCTGGTGCTGTCCGGCTTCTTCTTCACCGGCTCGCTGTTGCGCGGGGCGGAATCCACCGGCACCGTCCGCATCCTCCACACCGCGGGCAGACTCGCCCGTAGATTGCTGCCCGCGCTGGTGACGCTGCTGGCAGCAGTGGTCGCGGCGACCGTGCTGCTGCGTCCGTTCACCCAGTGGGGCGAGATGGCGGCCCAGACGCTGGCGTCGCTGCTGTACTACCAGAACTGGTATCTGGCGCTGTCCTGGTCGGACTATCTGGCCGCCGATCCGTCGGTGAGCCCGCTCCAGCACCTGTGGTCGATGGCCGTGCAGATGCAGTTCTACTTGCTCGCGATGCTCGTCGTGGCGTCGGCGGCGGCCCTGTGCCTGCGTTTCGGCCGCCCCGGGGCATTGCGCCCCGTCTTGGCCGTCCTGCTCGCCGCGGGCACGGTGGCCTCGTTCGTCTACGCCGCGCACGGCACCGCGGTGCACCAGGGCTGGAACTATTACGACAGCTTCGCCCGCGCCTGGGAGTTGTCGGCCGGCGGCCTGCTCGCGATCGTGGCGCCCTGGCTGAAACCGCCGCGCCCGGTGCGGGTCGCGGCGGCCGTCCTCGGTGCGGTCATGGTGCTGGTCTGCGGATGGCTGATCGACGGTGCCGACCGGTTTCCCGGTCCGGCCGCGCTGGTGCCGGTCGGCGCCACGCTGGCGCTGATCCTCGCGGGCGGCGGCCTGACCGCCGCCGAGCAACCGCTGCCCAACCGGCTGCTCGGCGCGGCGGCCGCGGTCCGCCTCGGCGAACTGTCCTACGCGCTGTACCTGTGGCATTGGCCGGTCCTGATCTTCGTGCTGGCCCGGACCGGAGCCGCGACCGCCGGACTCGGCGTCGGACTGGGGGTCGTCGGCGCGTCGTTGGCGCTCGCCTACCTGACGAACCGGTTCGTCGAGGAGCCGTTGCGGATGCGGTCCGGCCGCTCGGCGCGCGAGACACCCGTCCACCCCCGCCACACCGGCCGACTGGTCGCGGCGCTGGGGATCGCGGTGCTCGCGGTGTCGGTCGGCGAGCAGGTGGCGACCAGAGCCAATCCGCCGCGGGCGGTGACGGCGCTGGAACCGGTGCACTATCCCGGCGCGGAGGCGCTGGTCGACGGCGCGAGCACGCCCGAGGCTCCGATGCGCCCGACCATGTACGAAGCGCCGGCGGACGCCGCCTACCCGTCTCGCGACGGCTGCATCGCGGACTGGGACACCCGCGACGTCGTCACCTGCACCTACGGGGATGCCCAGGCGGAGCGGACCCTCGCGGTGGTGGGCAGCTCGCACGCCGAGCACTGGGTGCCTGCCCTCGACCTGCTCGCTCGCGAGCACGCCTTCCGGGTCGAGGTGTATCTGAAGATGGGCTGCCCACTGACGGTGGCGGCGGAACCGATGTACAAGGGCGAAGCGAATCCGGATTGCCGCGACTGGTCGGTGGAGGTGATCGACCGGTTGGCCGTCGAACGCCCGGAGTGGGTCTTCACGACGGCGACCCGGCCGCGAGACGGCGACGGCGACGAGACCCCGGGCGACTACCTGGACGTCTGGGCCCGGCTGGCCGACCGTGGACTCAACGTACTCGCCATCCGCGACACACCATGGCTGCGCCGCGACGGGGTGCGGTATCGGGCCATCGACTGCCTCGCCCAGCAGGGCGACCGGATCAGCTGCGGCATGCCGCGCGCGGCCGCGCTGAATGCGGTCAACCCGGCGCTGGAGTTCGCCGCCTCGTTCCCCAACGTGTTCCCGGTGGATCTGTCCGACGCGCTGTGTGAACGCGACGTCTGCGCGGTCGCCGAGGGCAACATCCTCATCTATCACGACGAGCACCACCTCACCGCCAGCTATTCGCGCTCGCTCGCACCGGAACTCGGCAGGCGCTTGTCGCCGATCCTCGGCTGGTGGTGAAGCGGACTCAGTTCAGCCGCAACATATCCGACCAGGCCCGCGACCAGGGCTCATGCGGTCGCGCGCAGCGCCAGAGGGTGACCGCGCGAGTGACGCCGGGAAATCCGAGCCGGGCGTCGACGTGCCCGATCGCGCTCACCTCCCCGCAGCGTGCCAGCACATCGGCCTCGGTGCCGCCCACCCACAGCACCGTGGTCGCCGTGTCCGGCGGGGCGCCGAAGTATCCGAAACCGCGGTTCGGGCTGTACACGGCGGGCAAGCCGTATGCCCCGCGATCGACATCCAGAGCGCTTGCCTGCCAATAGGAGTCGGCGATCACCACCGCCACCGCCCGCTCCTGTTCCGGCAGCGCCCGGTACGCGGATGCCACACCCGTCGCGAGCTCCGACCACCCGAATCGCCCGTACACCGCGATTTCCAGGCCTGCCTCGGCTTGGTCGGCGACCGGTTCGATGTCCGCTTCCGGACGCAGCGGCAGCGAGAACACCAGCAGTGCGGCGGAGATCGCCAGCACCGGGACGGTGAGCAGCACCCGCGAGCGCCGCATATTCTCCGTCCAGCGCACCGCGCCCGCCGCGATCAGCACCCCATAGCAGCCCGCCGCGTAGTACGGACGTCCGTCGGTCGCGATGAAGACGACCACCAGCACCAGCGGCAACAGCCCGAGAAATCGGTAGGGCCGCCAGTTCTCCGCCCGAAACAGCGTCCACACGCCGTAGATCAGCAGTATGCCGCCGAGCAAGCCGGCCGAGGCGAGCGCCAACGGCAGCCAGACAGCCCGGCCGCCGATCGTGGCCTGCTCCGCGGCGACCACACCACCCAGACGCAGCTGCGGCCAGCCGTGCGCCGCCTGCCACGCCAGGCTGGGCGCGGAGCTCAGCGCGACGACCGCGCCGCCGCACCACAGCGCCGGGCGGCGCAGCAGCTCACGCGGCCCGTAGACCGCCACCCCGACCGCGAGCGCGATCCAGAAGAACGGGATCAACCACTTGACCTGCATATCCAGCGCGGTGACCAGCCCCGCGGCGAACAGCAGGCCGTCGCGGCGGGTGCGGACCCAGCGGACCACCAGCCAGCTCACCACCACCCACAGCGCCGTGTCGATGGTGTTGGTGGCCAGCAGACTGCCCTGCACCAGCAGGAATGGCGAGGTGGCGTAGGCGGCCGCGGTCACCACCTGCGCCGCGCGGCCGCCGCCGAACTCCCGGGCGATCTGCGCGGTCACCAGCACGGCCGCCACGGTGAACAGCACGGCCGGAAGACGCAGCGCCACCAGCGAACCCGGGGCGAGCAGGTCCATCGTCGCGGCGATCGCGGGCAGCAGCGGCCCCTGGTCGGCGTAGCCTGCCGCGAGCCTGCGCCCGGCCGCTACGAAATACAGTTCGTCGCCGAAGAATCCGTACCGCCCGATGGAGACCAGCAGCGCCAGCGCGCCGAGCGCCGCCACCGCTCCCACACCGCCGAGGGCGAACGGTGGTAGCGGTTCGCCGGAATCAGTCGGCCGCCGTGGAACATCCAGCACCTCGGTCACCTTCGCCCGCCTTCCGCGTCGCCGTGTCGAACAGCCCGCACAGATGCGCCGAGTAGGCATCCATCGCGAAATCCGGCTCCCGCACGGCGCGCCCGGCCGCGCCGTCGATGGCGTCGCGGATCGACCTGGCCATCAGCAGCGGATCGAACTCGCCGAACTCCCCGGTGCGTTGTCCTTCGGTCATGATGTCGACCAGGGGGGCGATGATGTCACGCTCCCCGTCGGCGGAGGCGAATTTCGGTTTACCCTCCGCGTCTCGCAGATTCGTCACGACATCCACCAGCGCGGCCACGTAGGTGGTGTTCGCCGCGATGAAGCCGAGGTTCGATTCGAGGTAGGCCAGCAGGCTTGCGCGCGCCCCGGCCGCCGCGCCCACCCGCGGGGCGATGTACTCCGCGGCCGAGACGTACAGCTGGATGACCAGCTGCGTCATCAGGTCGTCCTTGCCCTCGAAGTGGTAGGAGATGACGCCCTTGGAGATTCCCGCATGCTCGGCGATGCGCGCCAGCGAGGCGTTGGCGTACCCGACCTCGGAGATCACCTCCACCGCCGCGGCGATGATCTGCCGCCGCCGGGCCTCCTCGATGAACGACCGGCCTTGTCCGCCCGTTCCATTTTCTGGCCGCATGGCCAAATTTTAGCACGAGCGGCCAGCGGGGGTGCCGCACTGCCGCACCCTCGAACAGCCGAAGGGCCGCGCCTCCGAGGAGACGCGGCCCTTCGTGGTCCGGCGAGCCGTTACAGGTACTGACCGGTGTTCGACTCGGTGTCGATGGCGCGGCTGGCGCTGGCGTTCTTGCCGGTGACCAGCGTGCGGATGTAGACGATCCGCTCACCCTTCTTGCCCGAGATGCGGGCCCAGTCATCCGGATTCGTGGTGTTGGGCAGGTCCTCGTTCTCGGAGAACTCGTCCACGATCGAATCGTAGAGATGCTGGATGCGCAGGCCGGGGTTGCCGGTGTCGAGCACCGCCTTGATGGCGTACTTCTTGGAGCGGTCCACGATGTTCTGGATCATGGCGCCGGAGTTGAAGTCCTTGAAGTACAGGACCTCTTTGTCACCGTTGGCGTAGGTGACCTCCAGGAAGCGGTTGTCCTCGCTTTCGGCGTACATCCGGTCGACGACCCGTTCGATCATCGCGCGGATGCACAGGTTCTTGTCGCCGCCGAACTCGGCCAGGTCGTCGTCGTGCAGCGGCAGGTGCTCGGTGAGGTACTTCGAGAAGATGTCCTGCGCCGACTCCGCGTCGGGACGCTCGATCTTGATCTTCACGTCCAAGCGGCCAGGCCGCAGGATCGCCGGATCGATCATGTCCTCACGGTTGGAGGCGCCGATCACGATGACGTTCTCCAAGCCCTCGACACCATCGATCTCCGACAGCAGCTGGGGAACCACCGTGGTCTCGACGTCCGAGGAGACGCCCGAGCCGCGGGTGCGGAAGATCGAGTCCATCTCATCGAAGAACACGATCACCGGCGTGCCCTCGGACGCCTTCTCGCGAGCCCGCTGGAAGATGATCCGGATGTGGCGCTCGGTCTCGCCCACGAACTTGTTCAGCAGCTCGGGGCCCTTGATGTTCAGGAAGTAGGACTTGGCTTCCTTGGCATCCTCACCGCGCGCCTCGGCGATCTTCTTGGCCAGCGAGTTGGCCACCGCCTTGGCGATGAGCGTCTTGCCGCAACCGGGGGGACCGTAGAGCAGCACGCCCTTCGGCGGACGCAGCGCGTACTCGCGGAAGAGGTCCTTGTGCAGGAACGGCAGCTCCACCGCGTCGCGGATCTGCTCGATCTGCCTGCCGAGACCACCGATGTCGCCGTAGTCGACGTCGGGCACCTCTTCCAGCACGAGGTCCTCGACCTCGGCCTTGGGGATGCGCTCGAAGGCGAATCCGGCTTTCGTGTCCACCAGGAGCGAGTCGCCCGGCCGCAGCTTGCGAATGGGGGAATCGGGGTCGTCCAGGTCGTCCACCTCGGCGACCTTCGCCAGCGGGCCGGCCAGCCACACCACGCGCTCCTCGTCGGCATGGCCGACGACCAAGGCGCGACGTCCGTCGTCGAGGATCTCCCGGAGGGTGCCGATCTCGCCGACCGCGTCGTAGTGCCCGGCCTCGACGACCGTGAGCGCCTCGTTGAGACGGACGGTCTGACCGTATTCGAGCGTCGAGGTCTCGATGTTCGGTGAACACGTCAACCGCATCTTGCGACCCGAAGTGAACACGTCGACCGTCTGATCGTCGTACACACCGATCAGAATGCCGTATCCGCTCGGCGGCTGACCCAGCCGATCGACCTCCTCGCGCAGCGCCACCAACTGCTGGCGCGCTTCCTTGAGGGTGTCCATCAGCTTCGTGTTGCGAATGGTCAGCGAATCGATGCGGGCTTCCAATTCCCGTGTGCGATCCGGCGAGTCGGCGAGTTGCCTTCGGAGTGCAGCCGCTTCGGCGCGTACCGCCTCGAGCTCTCTCCAGGCCGCCGAATCCGAATTCTCGATGGGGCTCATGTGCTGCTCCTCCCAGTCCCGGTCTATCAACGCTACCGGGCGCGACCCGTTCTCGCTTTCCGACATGGTTTCGTGGTGATCACATCTGGGCCGCGATCGGCGGCCGGACCACCATGTTAGCCTGCCCTAACCCGACCCTGGCGAGCCCGCTCGCCGCCCGAGCCGAAAGGTTGCCACCATGCTCCTTCCCGCGAGAACCCTGCGTGTTTCCCTTGCCACCGCCGCCGCGGCGCTGGCCATCTCCGGCGCGTTGGCGGCATGCGGCTCCGACGACGACTCTTCCACCAGCACGGCGACCTCCGCCACCATCAGCGCCGCCGCGTCGGGTACCCACGATCACGGCGACCATGCGGCCGGCGCGCCGACCGCCGAGACCTTGCAGGCGACGCTGGTCAGGCTCGCCGATCCGAATGTACCCACCGCGGAGAAGTCCAAGCTGATCGTCAACGGTGACAAGCGCACCGCGAACATCGACCAGATGAACGCCGGCCTGCAGGGCTACACGCTGACCTTCGCCGTCGCCGACCTCACCACCCAGGGCAACACCGCGAACGCGCAGGTGACCATCAGCTCCCCGCACGGCGCCGCCCCGGCCGTCCCGTTGACCTGGGAAAACGTCGACGGCACCTGGAAGCTGTCGGACGCGAGCGGCTGTCTGCTGCTCGGCTTCGCGCAGGCGCCCTGCGTCCCGGTCTGAGTCCGGCGCGCCGATCACTCCCGTCGCCCTGCCGCGCTCAGCCCTTCGACGGCCTGCGCTGCGGCTTGGGCGTGACGGTGCCCTCGGCGAGCCTGCGGGCGCTGACCAGGAAGGCGGTGTGACCCTGCATGCGATGTTCGGGCCGCACGGCGAGGCCGACCACGTGCCACGGGCGCACCAGCGACTCCCAGGAGCGCGGCTCGGTCCAGCACTCCTGCTCGCGCAGCGCTTCGACCACCTTGGACAACTGTGTCACGGTCGCCACGTAGACGATCAGCACGCCGCCGGGCACCAGCGCCTTCGACACCGCCGGTAGCGCGTCCCACGGCGCGAGCATGTCCAGCACGGCGCGGTCGACCGGCTCTCCGGTGTAGTCGGCCACGTCGCCGACGGTCAGCGACCAGTTCGCCGGGCGCTCGCCGAAGAACGTCTCCACGTTGCGCACCGCGTGCTCAGCGTGATCGGCGCGGATCTCGTAGGACACCACCTGCCCCTGCGGCCCGACCGCCCGCAGCAGGGAGCAGGTCAGCGCACCGGACCCCGCGCCTGCCTCCAGCACGCGGGCCCCGGGGAAGACGTCGCCCTCGTGCACGATCTGCGCGGCATCCTTGGGGTAGATCACCGCGGCCCCGCGCGGCATGGACAGCACGTAGTCGATCAGCAGCGGACGCAGCGCGAGGTAGGGCGTGCCGTTGGTGGAGTGCACCACGCTGCCCTCGTCGGCGCCGATCAGGCTGTCGTGCTTGATCCCGCCGCGATGGGTGTGGAACTCCTTGCCCGGCTCCAAGACCACCGTGTACAGGCGCCCCTTGGCATCGGTCAGCTGCACCCGGTCACCGATGGTGAATGGCCCGGTCCGTCTGGCCGTCATGAATCTCCGTTCCACTGGTTGGAATCCGTGCTGTCCGGCACCGGCGTGTCGGTACCGCCGGATAGCCTGCCAGGTATGTGCTCGCCCGTGTCCACGCCCCCTGCCGACGACGCGCGGACCTTCGAGCCCGACGCGACGGCGAGCCGCGCCCGGCCCGCGCTGTCGCCTTCCCGGGCAATGGATTTCAAGCAGTGTCCGCTCAAATACCGGTTCCGGGCGATCGATCGGATACCCGAGCAGCCGTCGGTGCACGCGGTGCGCGGTACGGTGGTCCACGCGGTGCTGGAGGATCTCTATGGGTTGCCCGCGGGCGAGCGGGTGCCCGAGCGCGCCGAGGCCCTGGTCCCCGCGGCGTGGGCGCGGGTGCGCGCCGAGCAGCCGGAGGTCGCGGAGCTGATCGCCGGCGAGCGGCTCGACGTCTTCCTCGGCGAGGTGCGCGCGCTGGTGCGCCGCTACTACCGGCTGGAGGATCCGACGCGTTTCGACCCGGAATCTCGCGAGGCGCGGGTGGAGGTCGAACTCGCGGACGGCGCGCTGCTGCGCGGCTTCGTCGACCGGATCGACATCGCGCCGAGCGGCGCACTGCGCGTCGTCGATTACAAGACCGGTCGCGTACCGGGGCCGACGCACGAGACCAAGGCGCTGTTCCAGCTGAAGTTCTACGCGCTGGTGGTCCTGCGCACCCGCGGCCTGGTGCCCGCCCAGCTACGGCTGATCTACCTGGCCGACGAGCAGATCCTCACCTATGCCCCCGATGAGGAGGAGTTGCTGCGCTTCGAGCGCACGCTCTCCGCACTGTGGGCGGCCATCTTGGAGGCGGGCCGCACCGGAGACTTCCCGCCGAACACCGGCCGGATGTGCTCGTATTGCGACTACAAGCCGCTGTGCCCGGCGTTCGGCGGCACGCCACCCCCCTACCCCGGCTGGCCGAGCGGCGGCGCGACCGAGTCCCCGGACGAGACCCTGGCCGACGCCGTCTCGGACTGATCCCGCGGCCCGGCGGGCGGCTCGGATCGGCCGCGAGTCGCCTCAGGCGGTGAAGTTGTGGAACAACAGGACCGAAAGCCCCAGCCCCACCGCGAGATTCACGACCGCCGCCGATCCGAACACCACGACCGGCCGCCAGCCCGCTTCGCGCAGCCCGCGCAGCGAGAACTCCAAGCCGATGGAGACGAACGCGAAGATCAGGAACCAGGTGCGCAGATCGTTGACGATCGCGATGTGCGCAGCGCCCGACTTCTTGTCCGTCGATTGCAGGTACAGCGTGCCGATGATCGAGGCGGCGATGAAGCCGAGGACGAACTTCGGGAACCGCTCCCAGAACTGCCGCGCCGACGGCCGCGCCGCTCCCGGCCTGCGCTCGACGCGCAACGTGAAGTAGGCGGTCAGCGCGATCGCGACGACGCCGATCAGGGCGTTCTGCGTGGTCTTGACGATGGTGGCGATCTGCAGGGCCTTCTCCCCCGCGATCGCGCCGGAGGCCGCGACCGCCGCCGTGGTGTCGATATTGCCGCCGATCCAGGCGCCCGCGACCGCGTCGGACAACCCGAACACTCCCGCCAGCCAGGGCAGCAGGAAGATCGAGGGCAGCGCGAAGACGATCACCAGCGAGGCCGCGTAGGCGATCTGCTCACGCCGAGCCTGCACCGCCCCCGCCGCGGCGATCGCCGCGCTGACGCCGCAGATCGACACCGCCGAGGACAGCAGCGCACGCAGTTTGTCGTCCAGCCCCAGGCGTCCGCCCAGCCACCAGGTGAAGCCGAACACCGCCGTGATCAGTAGCAGCGCTTGGAGAATCGACGGGCCCGCCGCGGTGACCAGGATCTTCAGATTGATCGACGCGCCGAGCAGCACCACGCCGGTCTTGATGAAGAACTCGGTGCGGAAACCCGCCGAAAGACGGTCGCGCAGAGCCAGTTTGGTCAGCACCACGTTGCCGATCAAGCCGAGTGCGATGGCGTACACCGGGAATTCGATCGACTTGGCGACCCGCTGGAACGGCGTGTCCACCGACCACCGCGGGACGTGCGTCTCGAAGTACCGGGTGAGGGCGCCGAGCACGATCACGACGACGATGCCGGCCGCGATGGCGGCGGCCGTCGGACGGGGGACCGCCTGCAGCGCTTCGGTTTCCGAGGATGGCACCTCGGCACGTCCCGCCGCGGGCCTGTTCTCGGTCAGGGCGTTCGGTTCGTTCGCCGCTCCGGCGCCGGTCTCGGCCATCACGGCACCAGCCAGTCCGGAATCACGCCGAGCAGGACCAGCGCGATCAGCACCAGCCCGGCGATGGCCGCCAGCCAATCCTCGTTCCAGGTGAAGGTGCTGCCCGACTGCTCCTCGGGTGGTGACTGTGCCACGGGGACTCCTTGCGTTTCCTCATCGAGAGGCCGCACGGTAGCAACTCGCGGTCACAGCGCACACCGATTGCGCTCAGCCTGAGCGGATCAGGCGTATCGGACGAATCCGGCGTTCAGAATGCGCGGCAGGAGCGAATGTCGGTGGCCAGGATGGCTTTGGCGCCCAGATCGGCCAGCTGGTCCATCAGCTCGTTGCTCTGTTTGCGCGGAACGAGCGCACGCACGGCCATCCAACCGGTATCGGCCAGCGGCGCGACGGTGGGCGACTCCAGCCCGGGGGTGATGACGAACGCCTCGTCGAGCAGTTCCTTCGGGCAGTCGTAATCCAGCATGACGTACTGCTGGGCGAAGACCACGCCCTGGATCCGGGCGACGAGCTGGTTGCGCGCCCGGTCGCCCTGGTCGGCGTCCTTGCGTTCGACCAGCACACCCTCCGAATCGCACAGCGATTCACCGAAGGCCACCAGATTGTGCTGGCGCAGCGTGCGCCCGGAGCCGACGACATCGGCGATCGCGTCGGCGACGCCGAGCTGGATGGAGATCTCCACCGCGCCGTCGAGGCGGATCACCTCGGCCTCGATGCCCCGGCGGCGCAGATCGCTCAGCACCAGGTTCGGGTAGGAGGTGGCGATCCGCTTGTCGTAGAGGTCCTCGACCTTCCACTCCCGCCCGGCGGGGGCGGCGTAGCGGAAGGTGGAGCGGCCGAACCCGAGGGCGAGTCGTTCCTGCACCGGCGCGCCGGAATCCAGCGCGAGATCACGTCCGGTGATCCCGAGATCGAGTTCGCCGGAGCCGACGTAGATGGCGATGTCCTTGGGCCGCAGGAAGAAGAACTCGACCTGGTTGGCCGGGTCGAGAACGGTCAGATCACGCGAATCGGTGCGCTTGCGGTAGCCCGCTTCCGCGAGGATCGAGACGGCGGATTCGGACAGGGCGCCTTTGTTGGGAACTGCGACGCGCAGCATGGGAGGAGTCCTTTCGGGAGGAGAAACGGGGTGTCGGACGGCCGTCACAGATGTCGGTACACGTCCTCGAGCTTCAGCCCGCGGCCCACCATCAGCACCTGCACCCAGTACAGCAGCTGGGAGATCTCCTCGGCGAGCGACTCGTCGCTCTCGTGTTCGGCGGCCAGCCACACCTCACCGGCCTCCTCGAGCACCTTCTTACCCTGGGTATGCACGCCGGCGTCCAGCGCGGCAACGGTTCCGGACCCCTCGGGGCGGTTGACCGCACGATCCTGCAGCTCGGCGAACAGGGATTCGAAGTTCTTCACGATGAGCCATTGTTTCAGACCCGGATGCGGGCCCGTTGCTCCGGCCCACGATGGCCGGGAACGGCGACCGCCCGGCTCCTCCGCCCCGGGCGGGTGCGGAGGAACCGGGCGGAGAGCGCCTAGTTCGCGGCGAGCAACGCCTGCAGATCGGCGACCGCCGTGCGGAGGTGATCGGCGAAGGCGTACATCTGGTCGGCGACCGGCTTCGGGGTGGCCAGATAGAGATTCCAGCGGTCCGGCAGCAGGACGTAGGCGATGCCGATGCACCGGGAGCTGGTGGAGCCGAAACCGAAGTAGCGGATGTTGACCGACGGCGCCGAGCTGGTGCTCAGGTAGTCGTCGCGCATGATCGTCCAGCCCGGGCTGTCGTAGAGCGGGATCGGGTCGGTGACGCCCAGCTCCGCGCCGCGACGGCGCTGGATCCACTGCAGCTCCCACAGGTGCTGCTCGGGGGCGGCCCCGGTCTGGCACTGCTTGGCCCGTTCCACGTGCGCCGCCGCCGCCGTCCGCGCCGCGGCGAGCCGGGCCTCGGCGCCAGCGTCCGGGTCCTGCATCGCGTCCACGAAGGCGATCATCTCCGGGGTGACCACCCGCATGGCCTCGGTGCGGCCGTTGCGGTACTGCCTGGTCGCGATGGACTCGTAGGTGGCGCCGGTGAGCCCCTTGCTGCGCCGATGGGCCAGCTGGTAGCTCAGTTGCGCGAACGCGTCCGGCGAGATGCCCAACGCCTTGGCCGCGGTGGTGCCGAAGTCCGGGAACGACAGCGTCTGGGTGGCGTTCTCCGCGGCGTACCGGGCGAAGGCGGCGCCCGCCGCCGCGATATCGCCGCGCTGCGCCTCGTCCAGCACGAACTCGATCGGCTCCACCGCGGGCAGTCCCTGCGCCTGCGCGCCGGAGCGCGTGGCGTGTTCCTCCACCGGGGTCTCCAGCAGGGCGTCCACGAACGAAAGGATCGTGGTGCCGTCGAGTCCGCAGTGTTCGACGTTGATGCCCGCTTGGCCGTCATCGAAGACGATGAAGGACACCGATTTGTCGAACCACCGGTTCGCACTGTCGCCGTGCAGCAGCTCGTCGCAGGCGTGCAGTTCGTCGCGCGGGGCGAAGTCCTCGAGGCAGACGGCGAACAGCGCGGTCTCGATGGTGTCCAGCGCCGCGGCGTTCGCCGGTTCGGCCAGCAGCCGCTGCCTGCTCTGCGCCCACTCCGCGCGGGCCTTGGTGGTGAGCTGCCCGACGGCGGTGTCGGTGCGGGCCGGGCGGGCACCGGCCTTCAGCACCGCGCGCAGCCCGTCGGCGAGATCCTCCGGCGAGTACGGCGCTCCGTCCGGTCCGATCACGTCCATCCGGAACGGGCTGCCGTGGAAGAACACCACGATGTGCCGGGCCTGCGAGGGGCCCGGCCATTCCTCGCTGTAGGGCACCCGCACGGTGTCCTGCTCCACACCGGGGATCCGCGTCTCGGAGAAGAGGTACTTGTTCTGCCACATGGACAGCTGCTGTCCGCGCTGGGTCACCGGCGGGACGGTCTCCTCGTCCAGCGCCAGCTTGTAGTCCACGGCGGCGGCGATGATGCCCGCCGCGCGGTCCACCTGGGTGGCGGCGGTGGAGCCGGCCAGGGCGGTGTCATCCCGGAACAGGAAGAAGAAGTTCGCGTTGAGGGCGATCCGGTCCCGCCTGCCCAGGTACCGCGACGGCCAGAACAGGTCGAGCCAGCTGCCGACCCCCGGCGTCGCGTCGTACTCCGCGAGCGCCGCGTGCAGCGTGCGCCCCGGCCCGTCGGGTCGCAGCAGGTCGTCGACCGCCGTCCGGGTAGCGGCGAGTTCGTCGGCGGTCAGCAGCGGCTCACACCACTGCAGGAACCGCCCACAGCTGTCCTCCAGCGTCGGCAGGGGCACCCGGGGCAGGTGGTCGTCGGCGGCGAAGGTGCGTTCGGTCAATGCGAGTCCTCGGTGTCGGCGTGATGTTTCGGCAGCGGCCTGGACACGTACAGGTTGGCATACAACCATCCCTGGTCTTCCCGGCCGGTGGTGTCGATTCCGTTGGCGGACAGGGTGTTCAGTACCTGCGCCTGCTCGGCCGGTGAGGCGAACCTGCGTTGCTCGTACAACCCCGGCGCCTGCTCGGTCCGGTAGCCGAGCGCGGCGAGTTCCGCCTCGATCGGTGCGAAGTCGAACATGCGCAATACGAAGTGTGCCATCCACGGCCGCCTGCGCGGGTGCGCGGTGGCCACGCGAGTCAAGGTCTTCTCGGTGACGTAGCCGATACAGCCGGTGGAGACGACCAGATCGGCGGTCGCCAGCAGGGCGCGCTGTTCGTCGGTCGGTTCGCCGGACTCCAGGTCGGCGTGCACCACGTCGTGCAGGAGCCCGGCCTCCCGCGCGTAGTCGAGGGCGGGGCGGGAGGCGTCCATGCCGAGGAAACGCACGTCGTCCGCCACGGCCCGCGCCGCGACGCGGGCCAGGTCGCGCCGGATCAGACCGGCCCGATCGATGTCGGCCACGGCGTAGTGCTCGGCCAGTTCGCCGATGGTGGTGTCGAAACGCAACAGCGCGGCGTTCACGCCGTAGGAGCAGCCGATGTCGAGCACGGTCGGTACGGCCACCCGCGCGGAAGCGCGGAACTCCCGAATCTGTTGCTGGAAGAACGGTTTCGCCAGTTCCGGAATGCGGTAGTCCAGATCGGACATACGCGCGTAGTACGCGCGCGGATCGGGGCGGTCGTAGATGTCGTCGAAAGACGCTTTCCCGGTCGTGTGTAACGGCACTGGCACTGTCGGTCCTCTCGGGTCGAGCTCGGTCAGTCGAGCCGTTCGGCTCAGTCGAGCAGTCGATCGCCCCGCACGGCAGCGGCCGCGGCGGCTAGGTGGTCGGGAAGCACGCGGCCGAACAACTGCCGGGTACGTTCCACCGTGCCGACCATTCCGGGACGATCGGTGTAGGCGAAAATGGCCGAATGGCGCTGGCGCGCACCGCCCACGGGTGAGACGCGGTGCAACGAGAAGCGACCCTGGAACAGCTGCAGGTCGCCCGGGCGCAATTCGAGCCGCTGGACGAAACGCTCGCCGTTGCCGGTCAGCACGGCGCGGACGTCGTCGAGGTTTTCCGCCTCGGGTGTGCGGATGCCGGGGCAGTATTCGAAGACGCCACCGTCCTCGGCGGGCTGGGTCAGCATCGAGACGGTGAATTCGTTCGTGTCGAAATGCCAGGGATGCGACATACCCGGCGCGACGACGTTGAGGCACAGTCCGGCGAGCGGATCGGCGAACTCGTGCAATTCGGCCAATCCGAAGCAGTCGGCGACGAACCGCTGGAACAGCTCGTCGGTGTAGAGCCGGTGGATCAGCGCGTCGGCGGGAATCCGGTCGCGCGGCACGAAGGCGTTACCCCGCTCCAGCACGATCCGGCCCGGATGATTCTCCGGCAGTTCGGCGTCCAGGGGAATGTTGTAGGCGTTGACCCGCTCGACCTCGTAGTGCGCGTGCGGGGCCATCGACTCCCCCTGCGCCCGCAGGGTCTCGGCCAGCTCCGGGCGGACGAACCCGCGCAGCACGGTGCAGCCGGTGTCGGCCAGTTCCGCACGGGCGCGCCGCACCGCTTCCCGCAGCGCGGGCCCCTCCGGATCCGCCAGGGGATACTGTGCGATATCTACGATCTCGTCGAGTACGCCCAACGCTGCCATGGCGTCATTTTGGTGGACCCGTCGCCGACACGCCCGGGATTCGGCGAGATTGCCGGTGATCACGGTCACACCTACTATCTGCGCGCACTCCCGTTGCGGCACAGTAACTCTCGACCCACGTCGGCCCGCGGCGGCGCGTCGGGCGATCGCCCGATCAGCTCAACGACGTACGCGCAGAGCGTGTTCGAGATCCGTGACGGTCAGCCCGATCAGCGAATCCCGGAACACCCGTCCCGGCGCGTGCGGCACCGGGATCTCGCACGGGACCACCATCAGCGCACAGCCCGCGGCCTGCGCCGCACGGGCACCGGTGGGCGAGTCCTCTACCGCCACACAGTGTTCCGGATCGAGTCCGAGCAGTTCGGCGGCGCGCAGGTAGACATCCGGCTCCGGCTTGCCGTGCGCCACCTCGTCGCCGCAGACCGAGACGTCGAAGAAGTCGCGCCCCAGGGTGTCGAGACCGAATTCCGTGAGCGACCGCTTGGTATTGGTGACGAGCGCACTGGACAACCCCGCCGCGCGAACCATGGCCAGTGCGTCCTTCGCACCCGGCCGCCACGGGATGGGGCCGGTCATCAATTCGGTCACCCGCCGTTCCAGGAACTCCCCCGCCGCGCGCAGCGAGTCGGGTGTGGGCGCGATGCCGAGGCCGGTGAACATGATCCGCAGAGCGTTCGGGCCCGACGCCCCGATCAGCGCGTGCCGGATCGCGTCGGTCATCTCGCGGCCGTGCTCGCGCGCCAGTTCACGCACCGCGACGTCCCAGAGTTTCTCCGAGTCCAGCAGCGTGCCGTCCATGTCCCAGAGCACTCCGGCCAGTCGCGCTGTCACGTTCGGTCCTTCTCCTAGATCTCGTCCATGTCATGGGCGCGGCTCGGCGGGCCGTCCGCGCCCCACCGCGAAGTGGGCCCACGAACCGTACCGCCGGGCGAAGCCCCCTCACCCGTGCAGCCGGATGGACCGGGTACCGCCCAGCGTTCGTCCATCGTGCCGCGCGCGGCGGAGGCAACCGCCCGAAGCGCACCGTCGGGCGCCTCCACGCCGAGCCCGAGCAAGGGCCGAGGCAGCGCCCGATCGGTGCGGTCACACCGAAATCGCCCACAGCAGGCGCCGACCGCGATGAGGAACCGGTCTAGGTGCCCGACGCGGCGATCTGCAGCTTGGCACTGTCCCCGACGACCTCGATCCATCGGTTCTCGGAGGTCGTCGTGCCGTTCTTCAGGGTATAGGTCAGCGCGACCACCGCCCGGTTCGCACCGTTCTGCGTGACCGAGCCCACGCTCACCGAGCGGATGGAGCCCCAGAAGTTCACGTAGGAGTCGTAACCGGTCTTCGCCTGGTATCCAGGGGCGAGCTGTGTCCAGGCGCCGGACACGTTGGCGGGCAGCATGCCGTAATAACCCTGGATGAACGAGGCGATCCGGTCGGGCGTCGGCGGCCCGGACGGGGCGGTCGTCGCGGTGGCGGTCGGGCCGGTGGTGGTCGGGACAGGGCTCGACGTGGTGGGCTGGGGTGTGGTGCCGGGCGGCGGGGTGGTGCTCGGTGCTGGATTCGTCGTCTGCGCGGGCGGGGCGGTTCCCGGTGCGGGCGGGGGCGGGGGCGCTCCCGCGGAGGTGGTCGCGGGCCCGGGCACGGGAGCGGGCGCCGGGGAGGAGGACGCCTGAGCCGGGGGGTGCGCGGGAGCTTGGGCCGGGGCCTGTCGCGGCTCCGGCCCGGCCGCGTCGGCCGATGACGGCGCGTTCTCGGGCGCCCCGGCGGCCGGAGGCACTGCCGACGACGTCGCCGCGTCGCCACCCTCGCTGTCGACGGTGGCCAGCGTCGCGATGATGGCGACCAGGATCAGCACCCCGACCACGGCGGCGACTTCCACCGCGATCAGCCGGCCGCGCTGCCTGCCCCGCAGAACGCCCGGCAACGTCGCCGCCCGCCCGGGCCGCCTAGGCGGTGGCGGCGGCGTGACCGATTGCGGCGGGAACGGACTCGGCCCGGCGAAGGGCACGACAGCGGTGACCTCGTCGTCCACCGGTTGCTCCGGCGATACGGCAGCGGCTCGGCCGGGCAGGACGGTCGTCGCCGTGGCAGGGGCGGGAATCACCTTGGTCACCGCTACGGGCAATTGTGGATCCCGGCCCGCCGCAACGGCTTCGAGGACCGCTTTCGCCTCCCGCATGGTCGGGCGGTCGGCGACGGACGGAGCGAGCAGGTACATCAGCACCGGCCCCAGCGGGCCCGCGGCCTCGGGAGGCGGGATCTCCCCCCGCGCGACCGCGTGCAGCAGGGCGAGCGGGTTGTCACCCTCGCCGAAGGGCGGGGTGCCCTGCACCGCCGCGTACAGCGTCGAACCGAGGGCGAAGACGTCGGAAGCCGGTTCCGGATCCTCGCCGCGCGCCACCTCCGGCGACAGATAGGCCGGCGTCCCGGCGAGGAAGCCGGTGGCCGTGACCGTCACGTCGCCGACCGCGCGGGATATGCCGAAATCGGTGATCTTGACCGTGCCGTCGTCGGCGACCAGCAGGTTCGCCGGCTTCACGTCCCGGTGCATGATCCCCGCGTCGTGCGCGGCGGTCAGGGCGCTCGCCGCTTGCGCGCCGATCTCGGCGACCTCGATCGGCGGCAGCGTGCGATTGCCCGACAGTTTGGTCGCCAGGCTCGGCGCGTCCATGTACTCCATGACCAACCAGGGCTGGCCGTCCTCCTCGGCCACGTCGAACACGGTGATGGCATTCGGATGGTGCAGCCGGGCGGCGATCCGCCCCTCCCGCATGGCACGCCGCTTCGCCTCCAGCGCCGCAGACCCGGACAGCCCGGGACCGAGCAACACCTGTTTGACCGCGACGGCGCGCTGCAACCGGACATCGGTCGCTCGCCAGACCACACCCATGGCGCCGGTGCCGATCGGATCCGTGAGCCGGTACCGTCCCGCGATCAATCGATCCGCCGTCATGGTGGTGTGCCTCTCCTACTCACGCGCCTAGCCGTTTCGCACTCCGCGCGTAAGCCCGCCGAGGACTCCGAAGGCGTACGCGCCGAGGTGCTTCGCACCACTGAGCAGGGAAGCGAACGCATCCGCCGACTGCCCCGGATGCAGTTACAACGCCTTCGACAATGGCACATCCACCCGACAGACATCCACCTCCCGGCGCTGGCCTGGGCGATCGCCCAGGTCAACACCGCGCGCCCGCGCGCCATGACGCGCCGACGCCAACCCGATTCGCGCGAGAATCGACATCCGGCCAGGTAGCAAAGGCCCTTGGCGCGAGAGCATTTCGCTATGGCTCGCGGCGCGTCGCACGCCTACGCGTTGAAGTACTTCGCCTCCGGATGCAGCAGCACGAACGCGTCGGTGGACTGCTCCGGATGCAGCTGCAGCTCCTCCGACAGCACCACGCCGATGCGATCGGCCTCGAGCAGGTCGACCAGCTTGGCGCGGTCCTCCAGGTCGGGGCAGGCGCCGTAGCCGAAGGAGTAACGCGCGCCGCGGTAACCGAGCTTGAAGTACTCCAGGACGTCGGCCGGGTCGGACTCGGCGACCGCGTGGCCGTCGAGCACCAGTTCCTCGCGGATGCGCCGGTGCCAGTACTCGGCGAGCGCCTCGGTGAGCTGGACGCCGATGCCGTGCACCTCCAGGTAGTCGCGGTAGCTGTCGCCCGCGAACAGTTCGTTGGCGAAGTCGGCGATCGGCTGACCCATGGTGACCAGCTGGAACGGCAGAACGTCGACCTGACCTGTCGTGCGGGCGTAGTCCCGGGAACGGATGAAGTCGGCGATGCACAGGAAACGGTCGCGCTGCTGACGCGGGAAGGTGAACCGGTACCGTTGCGGCGCGTCGGGCTCCGGTTCGGTGAGCACGATGACGTCGTCGCCTTCGGACACCGCGGGGAAGTAGCCGTACACCACCGCGGCGTGCTGCAACACACCTTCGGTGCTCAACCGGTCCAGCCAGGCGCGCAGGCGCGGCCTGCCCTCGGTTTCCACCAGTTCCTCGTAGCTCGGTCCGTCGCCGCTGCGCTGCCCGCGCAGGCCCCACTGGCCCAGGAACAGCGCCCGCTCGTCCAGCAGACCCGAGTACTCGTGCAGGGCAAGACCTTTGACCAGCCGCGTGCCCCAGAACGGCGGCACCGGCACCGGCAGGCCGGTCGCGACGTCGGAGCGTTCGGGCACCACGACGGGCACCTCGGCCGCCCGGCGCTCCGCGGCGATCCGCTTGGAGCGCTCGTGGCGCGCTTTGCGCTCGGCGGCCCGCTCCCGCTCGGCGACGGCTTCCGGGCTGTCCGGGTCCGCTTCGCCGCCGCGCTTGCGGGTCATGATGTCGTCCATCAGCCGCAGGCCCTCGAACGCGTCGCGCGCGTAGTGCACGTCGCCCTCGTACACCGCGGTGAGATCGTTCTCCACGTACGACCGGGTGAGGGCCGCGCCGCCGAGCAGCACGGGGAACTGATCGGCCACGCCCTTGGCGTTGAGTTCCTCGAGGTTCTCCTTCATCACCACCGTCGACTTCACCAGCAGGCCGGACATGCCGATGACGTCGGCCTTCTTGTCCACCGCCGCGTCCAGGATGGTGGCGATCGGCTGCTTGATGCCGAGATTGACCACCTCGTAGCCGTTGTTCGACAGGATGATGTCCACCAGGTTCTTGCCGATGTCGTGCACGTCGCCCTTGACGGTGGCCAGCACGATGCGGCCCTTGCCGCTGTCGTCGGTGGCCTCCATATGCGGCTCCAGGTACGCGACGGCGGCCTTCATCACCTCGGCGGACTGCAACACGAACGGCAGCTGCATCTGACCGGAGCCGAACAGCTCACCGACCGTCTTCATCCCGGCGAGCAGGGTCTCGTTGATGATCTGCAGCGGCGGCACCTCGGTCATGGCCGCGTCGAGGTCGGCCTCCATCCCCGCTCGTTCACCGTCGACGATCCGCCGCTCCAGCCGCTCGAACAGCGGCAGCGCGGCCAGTTCCTCCGCCCGCGACGCCTTCGACGAGGAGGTGGAGACGCCTTCGAACAGCGCCATCAGCTTCTGCAGCGGGTCGTAGTCCTCGGCGCGGCGGTCGTACACCAGATCCAGCGCGGTTTCGCGCTGCTCGTCCGGGATCCGGCTGATCGGGAGGATCTTCGAGGCGTGCACGATCGCGGAGTCCAGACCGGCCTCGACGCATTCGTGCATGAAGACCGAGTTGAGCACCTGCCGGGCCGCCGGGTTGAGACCGAAGGAGATGTTGGACAGACCCAGGGTGGTCTGCACCCGGGGATGGCGGCGCTTGAGCTCGCGGATGGCCTCGATGGTCTCCAGCCCGTCGCGGCGCGACTCCTCCTGGCCGGTGCCGAGGGTGAAGGTGAGCGTGTCGATGATGATGTCGCTCTCCGACAGCCCCCAGTTGCCGGTGATGTCGGCGATCAACCGCTCGGCGATCTCCACCTTCTTCGCCGCGGTGCGGGCCTGGCCCTCCTCGTCGATGGTCAGCGCCACCACCGCGGCGCCGTGCTCGGCGACCAGCCGCATGGTCTGCTGGAAACGCGAATCGGGCCCGGCGCCGTCCTCGTAGTTCACCGAGTTGACCGCGCAACGCCCGCCGAGATGTTCCAGTCCGGCCTGCAACACCGGGGCCTCGGTGGAGTCGAGCATGATCGGCAGCGTCGAGGCGGTGGCCAGCCGGGCGGCCAGCTCCCTCATGTCGCGGGTGCCGTCCCGGCCGACGTAGTCGACGCACAGATCGAGCATGTGCGCGCCGTCGCGGGTCTGGTCCTTGGCGATGTCCAGGCACTTCTGCCAGTCCTCGGCCAGCATGGCGTCGCGGAAGGCCTTGGAGCCGTTGGCGTTCGTGCGCTCGCCGATCATCAGGACCGAGGCGTCCTGTTCGAACGGCACCGCGGTGTACATGCTGGACACGCTCGGCTCGTGCACCGGCTTGCGCCGCTCGGCGATCGGCGGCAGGGCCTGCTCGACCTCGCGCACCGCGGCGGTGACCTGACGGATGTGCTCGGGCGTTGTCCCGCAGCAGCCGCCGACCAGGGCCAGCCCGAACTCGGTGACGAATCCGCGCAGCGCGACCGCGAGCTCCTCGGGCGTCAGCGGATACTCCGCCCCGTGGGCGCCGAGCACAGGCAGCCCGGCGTTCGGCATCACCGAGACCGGCACCTGCGCGTGCCGGGACAGGTGGCGCAGGTGCTCGCTCATCTCGTCCGGGCCGGTCGCGCAGTTCAGGCCGATCATGTCGATGCCGAGCGGCTCCAGCGCCGTCAGCGCCGCGCCGATCTCGCTGCCCACCAGCATCGTGCCGGTGGTCTCCACCGTGACGTGGGTGATGATCGGGATCCGGCGGCCCAGCTTCGCCATCGCGCGCCTGCTGCCGGTCACCGCCGCCTTCACCTGGAGCAGGTCCTGGCAGGTCTCGATGAGGATGGCGTCGGCGCCGCCGTCCAGCATGCCGAGGGCTGCCTCGGTGTAGGCGTCGCGCAGCGCCGCGAACGGGGCGTGACCGAGCGTGGGCAGCTTGGTGCCCGGCCCCATCGAACCCAGCACGTACCGTGGCGTACCGTCGGCGGACGGACCCATCTCGTCGGCGACCTCGCGGGCCAGCCTGGTGCCGCGCTCGGACAGGTCGCGGATCCGGTCGGCGATGTCGTAGTCGGCGAGGTTGGGCAGATTGCAGCCGAAGGTGTTGGTCTCGACCGCGTCGGCGCCCGCTTCGAAATAGGCGCGGTGGATGTCGCGCAGGACGTCGGGGCGGGTGTCGTTGAGGATCTCGTTACAGCCCTCCAACCCGCGGAAATCGTCCAGGGTCAGATCAGCCGCTTGCAGCATGGTGCCCATCGCACCGTCGCCGATGACGACACGGCGGCGCAGCGTGTCGAGTAGCGTGGTGTCGAACTCGGCGGGGATGGACGCAGACATGCGTTCCAGCGTAGTGGGCAGGGGGGACGTTCCAGGCCACCGCGTCGAGGCTCGGTGGCCTGGACCACACGCCCGGCGCGACGCCGCCGCATCCGCTCGCGGAAACACGCCACCCGGTCCGGCCGTCATACGACACGCCATATCGCCGCACGCCGTAGGCTGACCGAGTGAACGCCAGTGAAACTCCCGATCCGGAACTGCCGACGTTGCGGGATCCGGTACTGGTCGCCGCCTTCGAGGGGTGGAACGACGCCGGTGACGCGGCCAGCGGCGCCGTCGAGCATCTGGAACTGATCTGGGACGCCGAACCGTTGGCCGAACTCGACTCCGAGGACTACTACGACTATCAGGTCAACCGGCCGACCGTGCGTCAAGTGGACGGGGTGACCAGGGAAATCCAGTGGCCGTCGACGATGCTGTCGGTCTGCTCGCCACCCGGAAGCGACCGCGACGTGGTGCTGCTGCGCGGCATCGAACCGAACATGCGCTGGCGCAGCTTCTGCGGCGACCTGCTGGAGTTCATCGAGCAGCTCGGGGTGCAGACGGTGGTCATTCTCGGCGCGCTGCTGGCGGACACTCCGCATACCAGACCGGTGCCGGTGACCGGCTCGGCCTACAGCAAGGAGGCGGCCGAGCGGTTCAACCTGGAACAGACCCGCTACGAGGGCCCCACCGGGATCACCGGCGTGCTGCAGGACCAGTGCGTGAAGGCGGGCGTCCCGGCGGTGTCGTTCTGGGCCGCCGTCCCGCACTACGTCTCCCAGCCGCCCAATCCGAAGGCGACCATCGCGCTGCTGCACCGGGTGGAGGACGTGCTCGACATCGAAGTGCCGCTGGGTGAGCTGCCCAAGCAGGCGGAGGACTGGGAGACCGCGGTCAACGAGATGACCGTGGGCGACGAGGAGATCAGCGAGTACGTGCGCTCGCTGGAGGAGCGCGGGGACGCGGCGGTCGACGTGAACGAGGCGATGGCCAAGATCGACGGCGACGCCATCGCGGCGGAATTCGAGAAGTACCTGCGCAGACGAGGTCCGGGCAGCTTCGGTCTCTGATCGGCGGCGCGGCGGCGCGTTCGGACGGGCAACCGTTCACCGGAAGTTCGCCAGGGGACCACCTTCGGGCCGGGGACCGGCCGCCTCCTACACTTTCGCCGGTGACCGTCCATCCGATCGTCGAGCGTCTGCGCACCTTCGACGAGCGGATCGCCGTCCGGTGCCCCGACCGTGCGGACACCGACGGCGCCAAGCCCGAATCCGCGCGGCAGGTCACCTACGCTCGGCTTGCGGCGCTGGTCGAGGGTTACGCGGCCGAGCTGGGCCCGGCCCGCCGCCTCGTCGCGCTCGCCGCGCGCAATGACCTCGCCTCGCTCGTCGCGTATCTCGGAGCGCTCAGCGCCGGCTGCGTCGTGTTGCTCACCGAGCAGATCACTGCGGAGTTGCGGGACGCCTACGATCCGGACGTCCTCATCGAGGGAGGCCGCGCCCGCGTGGTGCGGGAGCGCTCGGCGCATCGTCTGCATCCGGATCTCGCGCTGCTGCTGAGCACCTCGGGGTCCACCGGGTCGCCCAAGCTCGTCCGGCTCTCGGCGGGGAACCTGCGCGCCAACGCCGCGGCCATCGCCGAGTACCTGGCCATCGGCCCGGAGGACTGCGCGGCCACCACCCTGCCTATGTTCTACTGCTACGGCCTGTCGGTGGTGCACAGTCATCTGTTGCGCGGGGCGAGCCTCCTGCTCACCGACCGGTCGGTACTGGATACGGAATTCTGGCGCGCGTTCCGGGAGTGCCGCGCAACGTCTTTCGCCGCGGTTCCCTACACCATCGATCTGCTCGACCGCATCGGTTTCGCTCGCATGACCCTGCCCCACCTGCGCTACGTCACCCAGGCGGGCGGCAGGCTGGCGCCGCGGCGAGTGCGCGAATACGCCGAACTCGGCCGGGCGAACGGCTGGGACTTCGTCGTCATGTACGGGCAGACCGAGGCCACCGCCCGGATGGCGTACCTGCCCTCGCATCTGGCGAGCGCGCATCCCGACTGCATCGGGATACCGATCCCCGGCGGCGAATTCACCCTCGAGCCGATCGAGGAAGCCGACGAGGGGGACGAACCGCGCGAACTGGTCTATCACGGCGCCAATGTGATGATGGGCTACGCGAAGTCGGCGGCAGACCTCGCACTCGGCCCCACGCTCGACGCACTGCGCACCGGCGACCTGGCCCGGCGCACACCGGAGGGCTTGTATCAGGTGGTCGGCAGGCGCAGCCGCTTCGCCAAGATCTTCGGATTGCGCATCGATCTGGAGCGGCTCGAATCCGGGCTGGCGGCGGCGGGTTTCACGGCATGTTGCGCCGACGACGACACGCACTTGGTCGTCGCGGTGGAGACCCCTCGGTCCGATCCGACCGGAACCGCCGCGCGCCTGTCCGGCCTGCCCGCCGCCGCCATCCGGATCCGCCCGGTCGAGCGAATACCACGGCTACCGAATGGCAAACCCGACTATCCCGCGATCCGGCGGCTGGCCGGATCCGTGCCGCAGGTGCGTGACATCCGTACCCTCTACGCCACCACCCTGGGCATCGACCCCGTGCGGATCCACGCGGACAGCACGTTCGTCGATCTCGGCGGGAATTCGCTGACCTACGTGACCACCGCGGCACGACTGGAGCGAACTCTCGGCGGCCTGCCCACCGACTGGCCGAACACCTCAGTGGCGGACTTGGAGCGGATACCGGAGGGTCGCAGCCGGTTCGGACGGGCGCTCGACACCGGAACGCTGCTGCGCGCGATCGGCATCGTGCTGATCGTAAGCGCGCACGCCGGAGTGTTCGTGCGGTGGGGCGCGGCGCACGTGCTGCTCGGTGTGGCCGGATTCAACTTCGCACGGTTCGCCGTGACCGCCGCGCGCCCGGCCGCGCGCTTGCGGCACACACTGCGCGCCGTGGGCTCCATCGCGGTGCCCACGGCGCTCTGGGTCGCGCTGACGCTGCCCTTCGTCGACTACTACGGGTGGCAGAATGTCCTGTTGCTGAACAAGATTCTCGGCCCGCACGACAGCGCCACCGCCGGGCACCTGTGGTTTCTCGAGGTGCTCGTGTACTTCATGCTGGCCGCCGCGCTGCTGATCCGGATCCCCGTGGTGGACCGATGGCAACGCGCCGAGCCGTTCTGGTTCGCGATGGCGCTGGTCGCGATATGTCTCGTGTTCCGATACCAGGCGTTCGGTCTGTATTCGCCGAAGGACATCCCGTTCTCCCCGCTGGCGGTGTGGCTCTTCGCGCTCGGCTGGGCGGCGGCGAAGGCGACGTCGATGTGGCAGCGGATGACGGTGAGTGCCGTCGTACTGATCGCGGTGCCCGGATATTTCGGCGTCCCCGAGCGGGAGCGACTGATCATGGCGGGCTTGCTCGCACTGGTGTGGTTGTCCGCGGTCCGGGTTCCCGCCGTCGTCGCCGTCTGCGCGGCGGTGCTGGCCGACGGATCGCTGTTCGTCTATCTACTGCACTGGCAGGTGTACCCGCTGTTCGAACAGCACCGGCTCGCGGGGCTGCTCGCTTCCCTGGCAGCGGGTGTGGTAGCGAGCGGTACGGTTACCTGGCTGCGACGCTGGGGATCGTTGCGGTATCGGGCAATTCGGTCGCGGCGATCAGCTCTCCACGGTCCATACCCGCGCCGCAGCCTCCTGGGCCAGTTTGGCGATCAGGATGTCGCGCGGAATCGTCTGACCGGCAAAGTGATCGAGTGAGGGAACCACCACATGATGCGCGTCCGCGCGCTTGAGTTCCGCCGTGAGTTCGGCGAATGCCGTCCCGTCGCCGCCGGTCGATTCATGGAACGTTGCGGCGAAGCACAGCCCTTCCTCGCGGGCGAGGCTGCTCATCGCCGCCTCGAGCTCCTTGCAATGGCCATCGGCCAGATCGTCACGCAAGTATCCATAGATCAACGCTTCCACCCGAACCTCCGTTGGATTGGGATCGCTGTTCTCTTATGTGGATCCACCCGTTTTACGGGGTATTTGCGCTTCGTGCAAGAGCAGATGTACTTGCACTTGCTCTTACAGGAGGGGCTGGCTAACTTCTGGCGCCATGACCAGCATGCACAATGCGGCGGCGCGAATGTAGCTGTCAACACACGGACATCTGCCTGCCCTCTTGGGGCCACCAAACGTTAACTGGTGCGATACTACAGACGTGGCCGCTACCGACGATCGACCCGTCTGGGCTGTCCGAATGCGCTCCGAGCGTGACGCGAGGGGGTGGTCGCAAGCCGACGCTGTTCGCGTAATGCGTGGAAAGTCTTCGCACAACCTGCCGACCGACAGTACTCTCCTACGTAATTGGCGCCGTTGGGAATCGGGCGAATCACGCCCCGACGACTTCTACGCGCCCATCATCGCCGCCACCTTCGACACGGTGCCCGCGGCGTTCTTCCCCAAGACCAGACCGAACCGGGACGACGAATTGCTCTCGGCGACGGGCATGGACACGCTCGAGTTCATCGGACGACTGCGCATGTCCGATGTGTCCTCGGTGACGCTGGAGGCCATCCGCATCACCGCCGAACGCCTGTGCTGCGAATACTCCTACGCCGACCCGCACGATCTGCACGCCGAGGGCACGGCGTGGCTGCGCAGGATCACCTCGTTGCTGGACGGTCGCCTGACCCTGGCCCAGCACCGCGAAATCCTCGTTCTCGCCGGATGGGTCGCGCTGCTGGTCGGCTGCGTGGACTACGACCTCGGCCGGCGCACCGCCGCCGAGGCGACCCGCCGCGCCGCCCGATCGCTGGCGCAGGAGGCGGAGAACGTCGAGATCGCCGCGTGGACGACGGAAATGACCGCGTGGTTCGCGCTCACCCAGGGTAACTACCGCGGCGTCATCGAGGCCGTTCAGCCGACGCTGGAAGTAAGCCAGCACCTGCGCGTCGGTGTCCAGCTCGCCGCCCAGCGCGCCAAAGCCTGGGCCAGGCTCGGCAATACGCGCGAGGTGGAGACCGCGCTGGAGGAGGGCCGAGCTATCTTGGAGCGACTCGAACATCCGGCGAATCTGGACAACCACTTCGTGATCGATGCGAACAAGTTCGACTTCTACGCGATGGACTGCTGCCGCGTCGCGGGCGAGGATCGGCTCGCCGAAAGCTACGCGCGCGAAGTGATTCGCAACGCGACCCGGCCCGACGGCACGGTGCGCAATCCGATGCGGGTCTCCGAGGCCCACCTGACGCTGGCCGTGGTCGCGGTGCGCGACCGCGACCTGGAGCTGGCGGTGGCCGAGGGCATGCGCGCGTTCGCGGGCAGCAGGCGCTCCCTGCCCTCGCTGATGTGGATCGCGGGCGAAGTCGCGCGCGAGATCATCGAGCGTTTCCCCGGCGACCCGCGCACGCGCGCCTATCTGGACCAGATGCGTTCGATGTCCGTCGAATGAGCCGGCCCGCTCCGCGACCGCGGCGAACGGTGCCGAACCGGACGCGGCCACGCCGGACACCGGAACGTCGTGCGGGCGGCGATCAGCCCGCTACTACCCTGTTCCCGGTGACCGACTCCGCTGACAGCTGTGCCGACACCCGCTGGGACGACCGGCTGCGGCTGTTCTCCTTCGCCACCGCCGAACGGCGCGCCGACTACCTGCGGGTGCTGCGCGCGTTCGACAGTGCGCGCGCGGCGTACGTGGTGCTGCTGCATGCCGACGACGTCGCGGAGTGGATCGGACGCAATGGAAATTCGCTGCGCACGCCCGATCTGGTGGCTACGAACCAACCGGTCGCGATGGCCGGTGGTGAGGAGCACGCCGGGGAATCGCGAAGGTCCGCGAGCCCGCACGAAGGCGGCCGACGGGAACCGGAGACCGACGCGCCGGACCGATCCCCGGAGACCAGCGGCCCGGCGGCGGGCCCACGCCTGACGGCCGCCGAGATCGGTCCGCTGCTCGACCAGCTGCACCAGTGGGGCGTGCTGGAGCGCAGTTACGACGGAACCCGCGCCGCGACGCTGGCCGAATATCGCAACCGGCACTACGTATACCAGTTCTCCCAGGCCGGATTCCAGGCATACCGGGCGGTCGCCGGTGTGCTCAGCGCACGCCTCGACGATGCCTCGTTGTCGCGCTTGGTCCTGCCGGAATTGCTGGCCGATCTGCACACCCTGGCCGAGGCCAACCGGGCGGGCGACGCCGAACGCGTCTACCGCACGCTGCGCCGCCTCGACACCGCGCTGTCCGACCTGGCCGCCCGCGCGGCGCACTTCTATCTGGGGCTCGGCGACCTGGTGCGCACCACCGAGATCACCCCCGAATCGTTTCTCGCACACAAGGACGCGCTGCTGGCGCACATGCGTGAGTTCAGCCTCGACCTGGCCCGGTTCACCCCGCGACTGGCGGCCGCCATCGCCGAGATCGAGGAGACCGGCGTCGAGGACCTGATCGACCGCGCGGCCCGTTGCGACGAACGAGTGCTGCTGGGCATCGAGGAACGCCGATCGGATTGGCAGGCCAGGTGGGACGGACTGCGGACCTGGTTCGTCGCGTCCGGCGGCGGAGAGCCTGCGGGCACCACGGAGGCCGAGCGGCTGCGCGAGGCCACCATGAGCGCCATCGCCGCGGTGCTGTCGTTGCTGCGCCGGGTCACCGAGACGCGGCGCGGCGGGGTCAGCCGGGAGTCGGCGCTACGGCATCTGGCGGGCTGGTTCACCGCGGCGCCGAGCGCGGACAGCGCCCACGCCCTGTTCGACGCGGTGTTCGGGCTGGGCAAGCCGCGGCATCTGGCGATGGAACACCCGGACGCCGACGTGATCCCGGCGATCCGGTCCTGGTGGGACGCACCGCCGTTGGAGATCTCACGCACGCTCGCCGAGACCGGGCGCCCGCCCTCGGCGGGTGCGCCGGCCCGCATCCACCGCAACGACGCCGGTATCCGGCGTCTGCGCGAGGCACAGTTGGACGCGCAGCGGGCCCGCGCCGAGGCCGCCCGGTCACTGGCTTCCGGCGACCTGCACGAACGGGTGCTGGACGAACGGGAAACCGAAGTGCTGCTGCGGTTGCTGGACGCCGCGTCGACCGCGTGGGTTCCGGTGCGCGGCCGGGTGGCGGGCACCACCGGTTCCGACAGCGGCGTCACCCTGACGGTGTCCGAGCACGACGGCCCGACCGTCGTGCGCACCACCCGCGGGCTGCTGCGGTTGAACAACCGCGCGCTGAAGATCGAGCAGACGACCGGAGCACGGTCGCGCCCGCGCGGGGAGCGCCGCTGATGCACGGACGCGCCATCGACGCACTCGCGCTGGACAATTATCAACGCGCGGCCCGGGTCATCCTGGCCAACCACCTGGTGACCCGCACCTATCCGGACCGGATCGCGCTGCCGCTGATCCGGCGCTGGGCCACCGAGCTGCGCGAGGACCTGGCCGAATTGTTCGGCTATCGGCTCGAAGTCACCGAGACGACGGCACGCGTCTTCCCGGTACTGGACCGCCTCGACGCGGGCAGGCCCGCGCGCACGCCCGCCGAGCGCGTCTTCGACCGCCGCCGCTACGCCTACCTGGCGCTCGCGCTCGCCGCACTGGGGCGGGCCGGGGACCAGATCACGTTGTCGGAGCTGGCCGATCAGGTCGCGACCTACGCGAGCCGGGTGGACGGCCTGGAGCTGGCCACCGACCGGGCCGCCGACCGCGACGCGTTCGTCGACGCGGTGGGCTGGCTGACCGCACGCGGCGCGCTCGCCTTGGCCGACGGTGACGCGGGTGGGTGGGCCAGCGATCCGGATGCCGGTGAGGCGCTCTACGACATCGACCGGCCGGTGGTCTTCGCGCTGTTCCGGCCGCCGCGGGCATTGCAGCATCTGCACAGCGTGTGTGGGCTGCTCGGCGAGGAGGCTACGGGCACCACCGTTTCCGCCCCCGGGACGGCCGGAGCCGAGATCGCGCGCCGGGTGCGCAGGGCGCTGGTCGAACAGCCGGTGGTGTACGCCGAGGACCTCGCGCCCGAAGAGCGCCCCGCCCTCGCCCAGGAGCGGCTGGTCGCGGAGGTCGAGCTGTTCACCGGGCTGCGCGCCGAACGCCGTGCCGAGGGCGTCGCGCTGATCGACACCTCTGGGCGGCTGTCGGACGTCCGTTTCCCGGGGACCGGTACGCTCGCGCAGGTCGCTTTACTGCTGGCGGGTGAGATCGCCGACCGGGTATTGGATATCGATCAACCGTTGCCGCGACGCCACACCGCCGCGGAGCCGGATGCGGCCCTGGCCGACCAGCTCGATGAAGCGATCCCCGAATCCACGGTGTTCGCACCGCTGGCCGAGGCGCGTGCACCGGCGGCACCTGCCGACGATCTCGATCCGCCGGATGACATCCAGGGACAGGAGGATCGGCTCACGCCCGGCTATCCGCTGATCGAGCGGACCTGGTTGCGCGAGACGGTGCAGGCACTGGCCGACCGGTACGGCACGACCTTCGCCGCGCAGTGGCAGGCCGACGTCGCGCGCCTCACCACCGAGGTGGTGGCCCTGCTGGAACGACTACGGCTGGTCCGGACGACCGAGGAGGGACTGCTCGTGCTGCCTGCCCTGGCCCGCTACCGTGGCGCGGTCGTGACGGTCCGCACCAAGCGGGCCGCGGAACTGTTCGTCACCGCGGCCGACACCTACGGGCCCGGCGGTACCGGCACGGAAGGGAACTGAGGGATGTCGCTCATTCACGGCGGAGTGCGGTTCACCCCGACCCGCGCCGGGATCGTCAACCTGTGGGACTACCGCGACCAGGAGTTCTGTTTCGCGGACGGCAGATTGGTGCTGCGCGGGCCGAACGGGTCGGGCAAGACCAAAGCGCTGGAGGTGCTGTTCCCGTTCGTGCTGGACGGGCGGATCGAGCCGCGCAGGCTCAATCCGTTCGCCGGCGAGGAACGCACGATGAAGTCGAATCTGCTCTACCGCAAGCAGGACTCGGCCTATTCCTATGTCTGGATGGAGTTCGCGCGCGGTCGCTGGGAGGACCCCGAGGCGGTCACCGTCGGCATCGGCATGCGCGCCACCCGTTCCTCGGACAAGGTGACCCGCTGGTATTTCGTCGCCGACGGACGGGTCGGCGTCGATTTCTCCCTGATCGGCCCGGACGACCGGCCGTTCACCCGTAAACAACTCGCCGAGCAGATCGGCACCGACTCGATCGTCGACCGGCCGGTGGACTATCGCAACGCCATCGACGCGCGCATGTTCGGTCTCGGCACGCAGCGCTACGACCAGCTGATCAATCTGATCCTCACGCTCCGCCGCCCGCAGCTGGCCAAGAACCTGGACCCGCGCGGGCTGTCGCAGGCGCTCACCGACGGCCTGCGCCCGCTCGACGAGCAGCTGATCCTGGACGCCGCCCGGTCGTTCAGCGATATGGAGGAGGTCGGGCGCACCCTGGAGGGTTTGGTGCACGCCGACACCGCGACGCGGGCCTTCGTCGAGGTGTACCGCAAATATCTTGCGGTGCAAGCGAAGACCGACGTCGACCAGGTCCGCGTGCGGCTGGACGCGGTGACCCATGCCAGTACGGCGCTGTTCGCCGCCACGGCCCTGCGTGAGCGCAGGGACACCGAGCGCGCCGCCGCCGAGGCCCGCGCCGAGGATGCCGACCGCGCCTACGAGCAGGCCCTCGCCGATCGGGAAAACCTCCAGCGCTCCAGCGCCTACGAGGGCAAACAGCAGCTCGACGACCTGGCCGACGCGGTGCGGCGCCTGGAGACCTCGGCGGGTGTGCACGCCGACAAGGCGCTCAAGGCCCGCCAGACCCTGGACCAGCGGACCGTGGAGGCCGAGCGCGCGCGAACCGCGGTGCGCACCGCCGCGGCCGCGCTCGCCCGCGGCGAGGACGACCTGCGCGGCGCGGCGCAGGAGGCGGGGATCGCGTGGGCGCCGCTGCCGGAATCGATCCGGGCCGAGCAGCTCACCGCGGCGGTGCGTGGGCACGCCGAGGAACGCGACGCCGACGTGCGTGCGGTCCGCAAGGCGGTGGGGGCGATGGAGACCGCCGCCGCCGAACGTACCAGGGCCGAGCGGCTGTGCGAGCGCGCGAACGAGCTGCGTGACGCGGCCGCGGCGGAGGTCGCGCACGCCGAAGCGAAGGTCGCGTTGACCCGCTCCGAGGCCGCGGCCGCGTTGCGCGCCTGGTGGGACGAGCACAACGAGGTCTACACCCCGGTGCGCGCCGGTCTTTTCGAGGCGCTGAACTCGGCGCTGGCCGAGGCCGGTTCGGATGCGCCGACCATCGGCGAGGTGCTGACCGAGCGCACCGAGCCGCTGCTCGAGGAGATTCGCGGCCGCCGCCAGGACGCACGCGCCCGCGTGGCCGCGGCGGCGGCGCGGGGCAGTGAGCTGAGCGCCGAACACGAACGAGTGACGGCCCGGCGAGACGACGCGCCACCGGCATTCGCGGGCCGCCGCGGCCGGACCGGCGACCGGCCCGGGGCTCCGCTGTGGCGGCTGGTGCGCTTCGCGGACGGCGTGACGCCCGAGTCCGCGGCGGGCATCGAGGCCGCACTGCACGCCGCGAATCTGCTGGACGCCTGGGTCTGCCCGGAGGGCGAGCTGCCGCCGGACTACGACTGCGATCAGTTCCTGGTACCGCTGCCCGCGCCGGAGCGCCCGAACGGTCGCACACTCGCCGACGTGCTGGTCATAGAGGACGATTCCGACATCATGACGGTGCCGCGGCAGGTCGTCGCCGACGTGCTCGCCTCCATCGCCCTGCACGAGGGCGCGGGCGAGCCGGAAGGGCCGGTGACGATCGGAGCGGACGGAGCGTTCCGGCAAGGCGTGCAGGTCGGCAGGCACCGCAAGACCGACGCCGAATTCATCGGCGCCACCGCGCGGGCCAGGCGCCGCGAGCTCCGCTCGGCCGAGTTGGCCGCGGCCGTGGCGGCCGCGGACGAGGACCGGCGCGCCGCCGAACAGCAGGAGGCCGCCGCCACCACCGAACTCGCGCGAATCTCCGCCGCCGCCAAGGCGCTTCCGCGCCCGGCCACGGTGACCACGGCCTTGCGCGCGGTATCCGAGGCCGCGGGCGTGCTGCGATCGCGGGCGGAGGCCGTCGCCCACGCCGAGCGCGATCTCGACCGAGCGGTCGCGGAACTGTCCGCCGCGGACAAGAAGCTGCGCGCCGCCGCCACCACCCACCGCACACCGCGCACGGCCCAGGAGATCGACGCCCTCGCCGCCGCCATCCGGCACTTCGAGAACACCGGCACGGGACTGCTGCGGCTGCGCGGCGACCACGAGCGAGAGCGGGAGCGCGAACGCGAAGCCGCCGACCGCTTGACCGAGGCCGCCGACCTGGCCGAGGCGTTCACCGAAGAGGCCGAGGCCGCGCGCACCGGCTACCAGGAACAACTGCGCAAGCTGGAGACCCTGCGCGATGCCCTCGGCGCGGGCGCGGCCGATATCGACCGCGAACTGGAACAGGCCCGGCAGCGGATCGAGGCGACCAGGTCCGAGCAGAAAGCCGCCCGCAAGGCCGCCAACCAGGCCATCGAGGCGGTCGGCGACGCCGAGGCCGCCTACCGGACCGCGCATGAGTCTCTCGCCACCGCGCTCACCGAGGTGCTGGCGGAGGTTCGGGCTCTCGCGCCCTACGCTCAACCGGATCTGCTGAGGTTGCTGGGCGCGGCGCCCGAGGGCCGCTGGCCCAGCAGCGACGCGGCGTGGTCGACGCCCGAGCAACTGCTGTACCGGATCTCGACGGCGGGACCGGAGGCGGCACCGCGCGTCCTGCCCGACGAAGTCCACGCGCTGTTCGACAGCCTCACCGCGGCGACCGCGGCGGTGCGCGCGGGCGAGGCGACGCGCAAGTCCACGCGCACGGCGGTGACCGCGGCGTTGCAGGAATTCGACGCCGCGCTGGCCGGTTCGGGCCGCGATTACCGGCTGCAGTGGGACGCCGCCGACGGCCTCACCGTCGTCCAGGTGCACGACGAGAACGGGGTCTCCGCGCTGGCCGACTTCGCCACCCGCATCGACGCCGCGCGCCGTGACCAGGAACTTCTGCTGACCGACGCCGAGCGTCGCATCCTGGAGGATGCGCTGCTGACCGGCCTGGCCCAGCAGATCCACGAACGCACGAGCGACGCACGCGATCTCATCGCCAGAATGGGCGCGGAGATGAAGCAGCGACGGATGTCCTCGGGCAACACCATCGGCGTGCACTGGGTGCTCGCCGACAGCCTGTCCGACGCGGCGCGGGCGATGTGCAAGCTGCTGGACCGGGATGCCTCGGCGCTGACGGCGGAGGACCTGGCGGCTATCCGGGCGCACTTCGCCGCCGAGATCCGGGCCGCGCGGGCCGCGCACCCGGAACGCTCCTACCCCGAGATCCTGGCCGCGACGCTGGATTACCGCACCTGGCGGGTGTTCTCGTTCACGTTGATCTCCGCCGACGGCAGCGAGGACAAACTCACCGTGGCCCGGCACAGCGCGCTCTCTGGCGGGGAGCAGTCGGTGTCGTTGCACCTGCCGCTGTTCGCCGCGGCGCACGTCATGCTCGATTCGGCCGACCCGCAGGCCCCGCGCCTGCTGGCGCTGGACGAGGCGTTCGCGGGCGTCGACGACAACGGCCGCAGTGAATTGCTCGGGTTGAGCGTGCAATTCGACCTCGATCTCTTCATGACCGGCTACGACCTGTGGATCACCTATCCGCACGTCCCGGCGTGCGCGCACTACGACTTGGCGCACGCGGCGGCCGAGAACACCGTCAGCGCGACATTGCTGGTGTGGGACAGTGGCGATTTGCTCGCCGAACACGACGGAACCGACCTCACCGCCGCGCTCGGCTCGCCCGATCGCCGCCGGGTACCCACCACGATCGAAGGCGGCCTGGAACTCACACCGGTGACTTAGCCGTCCGGAATCACCGACCGGCGGCGATCAGGCCGTTGTTTCGCGGCGGGCGGCGTCGAGCAAGGTGTCCAGCAGGCCGGGAAAGCGGGCGTCCAGGTCAGCGCGACGCAGGGACAACAGCAGTTCCCGGCCGGAGGGCCGCTGCCAGATCACTCCGGCATCGCGCAGCACCCGCCAGTGGTGGGTCAGGTTCGACTTGGCGACCTCCGGCAGCACCGAGCCGCAGGTGTGCTCGCCGCCGTCGGCCAGTATCCGCACCACCCGCAGCCGCAGCGGGTTGCCCAGGGCGGTGAGCACATTCGTCAGCTGGATCTGGGCTCGCTCGGGATGTGCCGCGATCACGCGAACCAGGTTAGCGCGACAGTTGACATACAGTCGAACTGTACGTAAGTATTCGTACAATTAGATGATCTCTGGGAGGTTCTCATGGGCGCCGGCATCGATCGCTTCGACGGCAAGATCGCCTTGATCACCGGTGGATCCAGCGGCATGGGCCTGGCCACCGCACGACGCCTGCTCACCGAAGGCGCGCACGTGGTCATCACCGGCCGCGACAAGGGCCGCCTCGACGCCGCGGCCGCGCAGCTCGGTGGCGCCGACCGCGTTCTCGCGGTGGCCGGTGACGCGGCCGACCTCGGCGATCTCGACACGCTCGTCTCGGCCGTGGCGCAACGGCACGGACGGCTGGACGTCGTCTTCGCGAACGCGGGCATCGCGGCGTTCCAGCCGACCGAGACCATCACCGAAGCCGAGTTCGGCCGCGTGGTGGACACCAACTTCAAAGGGGTGTTCTTCACCATCCAGAAGACCCTCCCCCTGATGGCGGAGCACGGGGCGATCGTCGTCAACGCCTCCTGGGCGCTGCATCGCGGGGTACCGGGCGCGTCCCTCTACTCGGCGACCAAGGCGGCCGTGCACAATTTGGCACGCAGCCTCGCCGCCGAATTGGCACCCCGAGGCATCCGGGTGAACTCCGTCAGTCCCGGCTACATCGCGACACCGTCGTTCCGCGCGAACGTCTCCGCCGAGGCGCAGGCCGCGATCAGTGCCACGGTGGCGGCGGGGCGCGTCGGCACCGCCGAGAACGTGGCCGACGCCGTTGCCTTCCTCGCGTCCGGCGAGGCGTCGTACATCAACGGGCAGGACCTGCTCGTCGACGGCGGCCTGATCACCGCCGTTCCCGACCCGATGGTCTAGCGCGCTCGGCCGGGAGGTGTCGGCGCGCCCTCGCATAGGGCGTCATCGGCGGGCAGCCCGGCACGGTGGCCGACGTGAACCCGCCGGTTACCGCACGCTGGCGTCGGGCAGCATGGGCGGGCACGGCGCGCCGGGTACCGTCTGCAACTCGAAGTGCCAATACTCGTTCTCGAATGTCCGGCACAGCCCCCATCGGTAACCGTTCACCTCGAGCCACCGCGCGCCCTGCTGCGGACCGACATCGATCGCCTGGCCGGAGACGTGGGTGGACTCCTCCGGCGGCAGCACCCACCGGCGCGCGTCGTCCGGGCCGTAGGTCGCCAGACCGTCCTCCCACAGCGCCTGCTGCTCGGCGGGCGTCCGGTATCCGGACGTGATGGACAGGGGCACACCCTGCGCGTGCGCCTCGCGTTCGGCGAGGGTGTACGCGAGCGCCAACGGGGGATCGAGCCCATCGGTCCCGGCCGCCGACCCGACCGACCCCCGCTGCTCGATGACGGCGGCGGCGTCGGCCTGCGCGGGCCCCGCCTGCGCACCGGTCGCGGTCGCGACCAGCGCGGGTAGCGCCACCGATAGACCGACCAGCATCCGACTCCGACCAGCGATCCCAAGCACCATGCGCCGATGCTATCGCCTGCGGTCACCTATGCCGGGTTTGCCCCGATCGCCGAGACGGTCGTGCGGCATGGACGAGGACCGTATCGAGCGCCGCGACCCGAAGGTGGGTCAGCCGCATCTCCCGGCAGGCAAGGACGTCTCTTCGCGGCGGTCAGCGTACGTCTGCGAGTACGCGGCCCGACGCGACGCGCGCGCACTCCCCCGCGAGCCCGCTCCACAGGACACGGCCGCCGTGTGGACAACTCTCAGCGAATTCCACAGAAAACTCCACACCTTGGGATAATAGTGATCTGGTATGTCCGTTATGCGCCCAATTCTCCTCAGTGGGCAAACATTTCGCCCGGCTTGGAAGACGCACTGTCCACAATCCATTCCAGTGCTGTGGATCACATCCGCTCCAGCGGAGCTACCACACCCGAAATGCCGGAATCCGTGGGAGTTTCGAGTGATTTGCGCTGTCTCGCGGTCGGGGGGTCGTCGAGTTCCGGCCGCTGAAAGGAGTTTTCGCGAAGCGATGTGTCCCTTTCGGCACATATGTCGCGCCTCCCCCGGCGCCGAACTCGCCCACGCGGCAACGCACTCCGCGCGATCGCGGGCAGCCCGCGCGCGGCGAACACCACTGCGTTGCAAGCACAGTGCGGGCGGCTGTCGACTCCTGTCGTCAGCCGCCCGCGAATCGGTGGGTTATCTATCCAGATGTCGGGAATTTCACATTCCATCCCCACTATGTGGAGACCGAGTGCCTCGGACAATCCGGCCGAATCACGCGTACGGCGGACTGTTCAGCGCGCTCGAACGCCACGGCGGCGCGCCCATCCGCGCGCGTCCTCGGCGAATCGATTCCGCCGCTTGCCTGTTGCGCGCGATCCGTTCCAGGATCTCGCCGTCGTGCGCCCGGGCGTACGCGAGCGCGAGCCTGATCTTGCCCGTGTTCAGGTTCGACTTCGCGCTGAGCACGGCGATCCGCCGTTCCGCGGGGCCGCCCAATTCGCGCAGGCGCGCAACCACTTCCCAGATCTCCGGGCCCGCGGCCAGCGCGGCGCGGCGATCGTCGAGCGGACCACGGAAGACGATCCCGGGGTGTTCGAGTTGGTCGACGCCCTCCCGGATCAGCCGGTCGAGCAGTGCGGTACAGCTGGTTCCCTCTCGGGCAGCGCGATCGGCCAACCGGAGGGCGGCCGACTCGGTGATACACAACGCCGTCGGTACTGGTCTGGACGTGCTCATAGCTCTCCTCGACCTGGATCGGTGCCGGAATCAACGGTGTACTTCGCTAAGCGTGCCCGCTGCGGCGATGCCGAGAACCCGGTGATCGGCAGGACATCGGCGTGTCCGCGGCCTGCCGCATCCGGTCGAGGGAGACCTCAGACGCGCTCTTTCGAGCGAGTACGCACGCGCAGCGCGATCGGCTTCTGCGTCTCGGCGAAGAAGTCGTTGCCCTTGTCGTCGACGACGATGAACGCCGGGAAGTCTTCGACCTCGATCTTCCAGACGGCTTCCATACCCAGTTCGGGGTACTCGAGCACCTCGACCGACTTGATGCAGTCCAGTGCCAGCCGGGCGGCCGGTCCGCCGATCGAACCGAGGTAGAAGCCGCCGTGCTCCTTGCACGCCTTGGTGACCTGCGCGGACCGGTTGCCCTTGGCCAGCATGACGAACGAGCCGCCCGCGGCCTGGAACTGGTCGACGTAGGAGTCCATCCGGCCCGCGGTGGTCGGGCCGAAGGAACCGGACGCGTAGCCCTCCGGCGTCTTGGCCGGGCCCGCGTAGTAAACGGCCATGTCGCGCAGATAGTCCGGCATCCGCTCGCCCGCGTCGAGCCGCTCCTTGATCTTGGCGTGCGCGATGTCGCGGGCGACGACCAGCGGACCACTCAGCGAAAGCCGGGTTTTGACCGGGTATTTGGACAATTCGGCGCGAATCTCGTCCATCGGCCGGTTCAGGTCGATGCGCACCACGTCGCCGCCCAGGATGGCATCGGTCTGTTCGGGCAGGTACTGCGCGGGCTCGCGCTCGAGCTGTTCCAGGAACACGCCCTCGGCGGTGATCTTGGCCAGCGCCTGCCGGTCCGCCGAGCAGGACACCGCGATGGCGACCGGGCAGCTGGCGCCGTGCCGGGGCAGGCGAACGACGCGCACGTCGTGGCAGAAGTACTTGCCGCCGAACTGCGCGCCGATCCCGAAGGACTGGGTCAGCTCGAAGACCTCCTCCTCCAGTTCTAGATCGCGGAAGGCGTGCGCGGACAGCGACCCCTCGGTGGGCAGGCTGTCCAGGTAGTGCGCGGAGGCGTATTTCGCCGTCTTCAAGGCGAACTCGGCGCTGGTGCCGCCGATCACGACCGCGAGGTGGTACGGCGGGCAGGCCGCGGTGCCCAGCGAGCGGATCTTCTCGTCCAGGAACTCCAGCATCCGCGTGGGGTTCAGGATGGCCTTGGTCTCCTGGTACAGGAACGACTTGTTCGCCGACCCGCCGCCCTTGGCCATGAACAGGAACTTGTAGGAGGGGTTCGCCGGATCGCCTGCGGTGGAGTACAGCTCGACCTGCGCGGGCAGGTTGGAACCGGTGTTCTTCTCGTCCCACATGGTGATCGGCGCCAGCTGCGAGTAACGCAGGTTCAGCTTGGTGTAGGCGTCGAACACGCCCCTGCTGATCCATTCCGCGTCGTCGGCGCCGGTCAGCACGCCCTCGGACTTCTTGCCCATCACGATCGCGGTGCCGGTGTCCTGGCACATGGGCAGGATGCCGCCGGCGGAGATGTTGACGTTCTTGAGCAGATCGAGCGCGACGAAGCGGTCGTTGCCGCTCGACTCGGGGTCGTCGATGATCTTGCGCAACTGACCCAGATGCGCCGGGCGCAGGAAGTGACTGATGTCGTGCATCGCGGTCTCGGTGAGCAGCCGCAGCGCCTCCGGTTCCACCTGCAGGAAGGTGCGCCCGTTGTGCTCGAACGTGCTGACGCCTTCGGTGGTGAGCAGCCGGTAGGGGGTGTCGTCCGCGCCGATGGGCAGCAGGTCTGAATAACGGAAGTCCGGCGCGGTCACCAGTCGCACTCCTTTGCATGGGCCCGGATGCCATGAACGGCCGGGCTGGTCACGAGCACAGCGAGCCTAGCCACCACCGCGCACCCCACTGCTGGTTAGGCAACCCTATCTCGGACAGTTGCCCGTAAAGGTTGCACGTTCAACCCCGGTGATGCTACCTCTCGTCTGGTGAGAAAGCGCCCGGGCGCCCGAGTCCGGACGCGCGCAGACCGTTCGCGCGCCGCATGTCGCGACGCGCCGCGATCTCGGGACACAGCAGAGTTTGGAGCGCTATCGTGACCGATCCCCATTGGCTCGATGACGTCGAGATGCGCGCCTGGTTGGGTTTCGTGCGCACCCGCGACCTCATCGCCGCGGCGGTCGGGCGGGATTCCACCAAGGAGTCCGACCTCACCTACGTCGAGTACTCGGTACTGGCCTATCTGGCCGAGTCGCCGGACCATCGGCTCACCTTCGCCGACCTCGCGGCCGCACTCGAATGGTCGCAGAGCAGGCTCTCCCACCAGATCACCCGGATGGAGAAGCGGGAGCTGGTCGTGCGTGAGCCGATCCCCGACGACGCCCGCCGCACCGCCGCCAAGCTCACTCCGCGCGGCGCCGAAGTGCTGACCGGCGCGGCGCCCGCGCACGTGCAGAGCGTGCGCAGGCACATGATCGACATCCTCGACCGCCAGCAGCTGACCGCCTTGGCCGATATCTACGACACCTTGCTCGCGCATCACCGCCGATCGGCGGCAGAGAGCTGACCGCTCAGGCGGATGTGCCCGCCGTCTCCGCGTGATCGGCCGGAGCGCTTGCCGAGGCGGTGGTTTCGGGCAGCCCGAGCGCGCGCTCGAAACCGGCGGGCACCACCACGTCCGAGCGATCCAGCTCGGTGACGCGCGTCTTGCGCAGACCCAGCAGCGCCGAATCGATGCCGCCGCGCAGGATGTCCAGCACGTTCTCCACACCCGCCTGCCCGTTGGCGGCCAGCCCCCACAGGTAGGCGCGCCCGATCAGCACCGCCCGCGCACCCAGCGCCACGGCCTTCACCACGTCGCTGCCCCGCCGGATGCCGCCGTCGAGCAGTACCTCGACCTGCGAGCCCACCGCGTCCGCCAGCACCGGCAGCGCGCGGATCGCGGCCGGGGTGCCGTCGAGATTGTTGCCGCCGTGGTTGGACACCGAGATCGCCGCCACACCCGCGTCGACCGCGCGCAGCGCGTCGTCGACCCGCATGACGCCCTTGAGCAGCACCGGGCCCTCCCACTGCTCGCAGATCCACCGCACATCGGACCAATCCGGCGCGGGTGTGCCCATCCACTCACCGTAGGCGCCGAAGAAGCCCGGCGCCGCGGCGCCGCCGATGGCCATGTTCGGCGCGGTCAGGTCCGGAATGCTGCCCGACCGCGCGTAGGTCGCCAGCCAGCGGGGACGCGCCAGGGTCTGCGGCGCGAATTTCAGCATCGTGCGCAGGTCCAGCTTCTCCGGGATGACCGGGCTGCCCCAGTCCCGCCCGTGCGAGAACGACCAGTCCAGCGTCAGGATCAACCCGACCGCCCCGGCCCGCTTCGCCCGGTCCATCCGCTGCAGGATCTCGTCCTTGCCGCCGCACCAGTACAACTGGAAGAACGTGGCCGGATTGGCCGCGATCACCTCTTCGATCGGCTTGCTGGCGAACGAGCTCAAGCCCATCGCGATGCCGCGCGCCGCGGCCGCCCTGGCGACGGCGACCTCACCGTCGGGGTGCACCGCCTGCACGCCCGTCGGCGAGATCAGCACCGGCATCGAAATCTGCTGCCCCAGCACCGTCGTCGACTGGTCGCGCTCGCCGATCGGCCCGGCCACGTGCGGCGCGAAACCCAGTTCGGCGAACGCCCGCTGATTGTCCTCGATGGTCTGGCCGCGCTCGGAGCCGGCGATCAACGCGCCGTACACCGATTTCGGCAGGCGCTTCTTCGCCCGCCGCTGCGCTTCGGCGACGGTCTCGAACCACGGATTCATGTTCCGGTCCTTTCCGGGGAGTTCTCCGGCCACCAGAGCCGGGTTCGGTCGAGCAGATCGGTGCTCAGGTGCTCGAGCAGGGCCGCGCCCTCGGCGGCGGTCGCACCCGCCGGGTCGCCGAGCACACCGTTGGCGCTCACCGCGCGCACTCCGCCTGCGCGCAGCAGCGGCAGCAGTTCGGTCAGCGGACGGGTGTCCCCCGCCACCGCGCGGTCACCGCGCACGCGCTCGGGCGCCAGGGCCAGTTGCAGCGCCGTCTCCGACCGGCCCGCGTGCGGGTCGCCGTCGAAGCGCGGCAGGTATACGCGCACGTCGCGGGACTCGGCGCGCAGCAGATCCTTCGCCCGGCGCAGCGGTTCGATGTTGCCGCCGTGCCAATTGACCAGCAGGATCCGGTCGAAGGTGTCGGTCGCCGAGCGGCACAGCTCGACGACCAGCAGTTCCAGCGCCGCCTGCCCGATCGACAGCGTGCCGGGAAAACCCGCGTGCTCACCGCTGGCGCCGTACGGGATCGCCGGTCCGACGAGCACATCGGTCCGCGCCGCGGCCAGCCGCGCGCACAGCGCGGCGGCGACGTCGGTGTCGGTGGACAGCGGCAGATGCGGGCCGTGCTGCTCGGTCGCGCCGACCGCGACGGCCAGGATCGCACCCGCCGAGGCGCGCGCGCCCGCCTCGGGCCACGTGAGATCCGCCAACATGCCGCGAGATTATCGTCAGTCACTGACATAATCAAGGGGCCGGGGCGGCCGAGCACAATCAGACGATGCTGGAGAACCGGGCCGCGCGCGGCCGCCCACGCGGCACCACCAAACGCGAACTCGAAGTGATCGCCATGCGGCTGTTCACCGAACAGGGCTTCGACGAGACCACCGTCGAACAGATCGCCGCCGCCGCGGGCATCAGCGGACGCACCTTCTTCCGCTACTTCCCCACCAAGGCGGAGGTGCTCTGGTGGCAGTTCGACGACGAGGTCGCCGCGCTGCGCGCCGCCTTCGCGACGGTGCCGGACGACGTTCCGATGATGACCGCCGTGCGCCGAGTCGTGGTGAGCGCCAACCAATACCGCGCCGAGGACGTCCCCGAACTGCGCACCCGCATGCATCTGGCGGCCACCGTCCCCGCACTGTCGGCCACCGCCGGAGCGCACTACGACACCTGGGAGCGCACCGTCAGCGCCTTCGCCGCTCGGCGACTGGGCGAACCGGAGGACGGGCTCATCCCGCTCGCCGTCGGACGCACCACCCTCGCGGCGGCGCGCGCCGCCTTCGACGCTTGGCTCGCCCGCGCGGACGCCGACCTCACGGTGTATTTGGACGAGGCGCTCGCGGCGCTGGAACGCGGGTTCGCTACGGTGCCGTAAGGTCCGCCGCGCTCGAACCTCAGGCGAACAACCGGCAGGTTTCGCGGGTGACTCGGGTGGGGTATGACTAGGCTCGGAATCGGCTAGCGCCGAACGCACGAACTTCCCGACTCAACCGTCGAAAGGGGCAGGAGTTTCCATGTCCGAGGTGTCCATGAGCCTTTCGGCGGATTCCCTGACCGCGGGACCGATCGATCAATTGCTGCCGCAGCTCGTCGAGCACCTGCGACAGAACCGCACCGCGCTGCGTGAGGAGTGGGCGCGCCGCATCGCCGACGCCCAGCTGCTCACCGCCATGACCCCGGAGGAGATCTTCTCCGAGGCGACATCGATCTACGACGGCTACGTCGACGTGCTCGAGACCGGTAGTGTGGAAGCCCTGCAGGCCTACGCGCGCGACCTGTCCGAACGCATCATCCCGAGAGGCGTCGAGACCGACGAGGTCATCGGCATCGTGCTGCTGCTGCGCGACGTGCTCGCACGCAGCCTGTTCGAGAAGTACCAGTCGGACTTCGAACTGCTGAACAAGGTGCTCGACGCCTACGAACCGGCCGCCAACCGCATCGCCAACACCGTGACCGTGTCCTTCGTACAGGAGCGCGAGCGCGTCATCCGTCAGCAGCAGGAAGCCATCCGCGAGCTGTCCACGCCGGTGCTGCAGGTGCGTGAGCAGCTGCTGATCCTTCCCATCATCGGCGTGCTGGACAGCCAGCGGGCCCGCCAGCTCACCGAGCAGCTGCTGCGCGCCATCCGCGCCAACCGGGCGAAAGTGGTCGTCATCGATATCACCGGTGTGCCCCAGATCGACTCCACCGTGGCCAACCACTTGGTGCAGACCGTCGACGCGTCCGGCCTGATGGGCGCGAACGTGATCATCACCGGTTTGTCCTCGGAGATCGCGCTCACCCTGGTCACCATCGGTCTGGACCTGTCGAAGATGAACGCGGTCGGCGACCTGCAGGGAGGCATCGAAGAAGCGGAACGGCTGCTGGGCTACGAGGTTTCCCGCGTCACCGAACGGGTTACCGAACGCGACGGCCGCTGATCAGGCGCCCCCCATGCCGGTTCCGATTCTCAAACAGGGTACGTACCTCATCGCGTCCGTTCAGTCCGCACTGACCGATGCCGATACCGAGCGCCTGCAGGACGACCTGATGAAACAGGTCAGCAAATATCGGGCACACGGCATCATCGTCGACGTCACCGCCATCGACGTCATGGATTCGTTCGCCGCGAGATCGTTGCGTACCATCGCGCACATGACGCAGCTGCGCGGCGCCGAAACGGTGATCGTCGGTCTGCAACCCGAAGTCGCGTTCGCCATGGTGCAACTCGGCCTCACCTTCGAGGACATGCACACCGCCCTCGATCTGGAAGAGGGACTCGCCTGGTTGGACCGAAAGATCCCAGCCCGTCGCCAGCGAGACGGTCGTGACAGTGGCCGCTGAGAACGTGGTGATCGCGGTCAGGGTGTCCGGGGACATCGTGACCGCACGTCAAGCCGGACGCGAACTGGCAGCAAAGCTCGGATTCACCCTGACCGACCGCACGATGATCTCCACGGCGATCTCCGAGATCGCCCGCAACATCACCAGTTACGCGGGCAGCGGGGAGATCCGCCTGCTCGTCGACGACCGGGAGGGACGTCAAGCCCTGGTGGTGCAGGCCGAGGATCAGGGGCCCGGCATCATCGACATCGCCCGGGCTCTGGAGGACGGCTACTCCACCGGACGCGGGCTCGGGCTCGGCCTTCCCGGCGCCCGGCGGTTGATGGACCGGCTGACCGTGGATTCGGCGCCGGGCCGCGGCACGCTGGTGGAAATGTGGAAGTGGGTACCGAACGGTGCATGACGACGGGTTCATCGGCCGGATCGAGTGGGCGGTGGCCGGTCGCGCACTGCCCGGTCAACAGGTCTCCGGTGACCGCGGCGTCGTCCTCGACACCGGCGGCGGCACCGTCCTGTTCGCGGTCCTCGACGGACTCGGGCACGGCGCCGCCGCGGCGGACGCGGCCGATCGCGCCACCCGAGTGCTGTCGGAGAACCGCGCCGAACCGTTGGACGTGCTGATGGTGCTGTGCCACCGAGCGATGGCCGACACCCGGGGGGCGGCGATCTCGCTGGCCCTGTTCGACGAGGGCGACAAGGTGCGCTGGCTCGGCGTCGGCAATGTCGAATCCCAGGTGCTGACCGCGGGTCCCGCGGGCCTGCGGGTGCACGCGACCGTCCTGCTGACCGCGGGCATCGTCGGCTATCGCCTTCCGGCGACCCTCCAGCCGCAGACCGTCGCGGTCCGCCCCGGTGACCTGCTGCTGATGTCCACCGACGGCGTCGTCACCGAAGCCGCCGACATCGACCTTTCCAAGTCCACCGCCGACATCACCGCAGACATGCTCGCCCGGCACGCCAAGGACACCGACGACGCGCTGGTGCTCGCGGCGCGGCACCGCGGTGCGGCAGGGGCGGCCAGATGAGTGCCCTGCTGGCCGAGTTCCTGGACGCCTACGCCGACGCGCTACGGCGGCACATGGATTCGCAAACCCAGGCCGGCCTCGCCGAGGGGTACGAGCTGGGCAGGCGCGCACTGGTCGAAGGCATCAGCCTGCTCGATCTCACCGAGAACCACTTCCGGGTGGTCCAGGACGTGGAGGAACAGCGGCAGAAGGACAGTTCCGCCGAGGGGAGCCGAGCCGGGGCCCGCCTGCCGGAGACCGCGCTGGAATTCCTCTTGCAGACCCTCGTTCCGCTGGATATCGCCACCCGCGGTTACCTCGACGGCACCCGCCGCTACGAGCAGCAGCGTTCCCGCGCCGACGATCTCGCCGGACGCGACGCGTTCCGGACCGCCTTGGTGGAATCGCTCCAGGACGGCTTCTTCGTCGCCGACGCGCAGGGCACCATCATCGAGGTCAACACCGCTTTCGGCGCCTTGACCGGCTACGGCGCCACGGGCCTCCCCTACACGCTGCCGCATCCGTGGTCGAGCCCCGAGGGTCCGCGCTACCCCGACCTCGGTACCGAGGCGCAGCGCTTCGTCATCCCGATCCGTCACCGCGACGGCCGGAATGTGTGGCTCGCGGTGAGCACCAGCGCGCTGATCAAGCCGGAGGACCACGAGCGGATCTTCGTCGGCACGTTGCGCGACATCACGGCCGAGCACGACGCGCAGGCGCGCGACCAGGCCGCATCCCGGCTCGCCACCGCCGTCGGCGCGGCCACCAGTGTGGTCGAGGTGCTCGCCGTCGGGCTCGACGAGGTGCGCCGGACGGTGGGCGCGGAGACCGCCGTGGTGGCCGTGTGGCCGAGCCGCAACGCCGTACCGGAGGTGTACGTCTCCGGCGTGGGCGCCGACGGCGCGTCGCACGACGGCGCCGCCTCCCTCGACGATCGGTCGCGCGCACTGCTGGACCGGGCCAGGCGCAGGCCGCCGCGCAGCCTGCTGGCCATTCCGGAAGGGGCGGAGAGCTCCGAGGGCATCGTCGCGCCGCTGGGCGAGACCGGCGACGCGGCGATGTGGTTGCGCTTCGCCGCGCCCCGGGCGATCAGCGCCGCGGACTGGACGCTGTTCTCCCTGTTGATCGGCCATCTCAGTCTCGCGGTCCAGCGGGCGCGCAACTTCGACCAGGCCCGCGCCACCTCGCTGACCCTGCAGCGCGCCATGCTCGGCCCGATCGATCTGCCGCCGCGGTTCTCGGTGCACTACGAGCCGGCTCTGCCGCCGCTGGAGATCGGCGGCGACTGGTACGACGTGGTGCCGCTGCGCGACGGCACCATCGGCGTGGTGGTCGGCGACTGCGTCGGGCGTGGCCTGTCGGCCGCGGTCGTGATGGGTCAATTGCGGACCGCTGCCCGTGCGCTGCTGCTGCGCGGCGCGGGACCGGCGCAGTTGCTCGCCGAACTCGACACCGTCGCCGCGCGCATCCCCGGCGCCATGTGCACCACGGTGTGCGCCGCCGTGCTGGACCCGGTGCGCGGACTGGTCCGCTACAGCAACGCCGGTCACATGCCACCCATCCTCGCCGACGTGGGCAAGACCGGCCGGATGCTGGAAGGCGGGCGCGCGGTGCCGCTGGCGACGTTCGATACGCCGCGCAGGCCGGAGGCCACCACGGCGCTGACGCCCGGTTCCACCTTGGTGTTGTTCACCGATGGTTTGGTCGAACAGCGCGGCGTGGACATCGACGAGGGATTCGCCAAGATCGCCGCGGTGCTCGCCGACACCTCGGGACGCCTACCCCGTGAGGTGGCCGACGCGGTGCTCTCTCGCCTGCGGCCCGCCGCGGGTTACGACGACGACGTCGCCATGGTGGTCTACCGCCAGCCGCCCGCGCCGCTGCGGCTGGACGTGCCCGCGCGCGCGGACGAACTCGCTGTGCTGCGGCGCACACTGAAGGGGTGGCTGGCCGCCGCGGCGGTGCCGCACGACCTGGCCGCCGACCTGGTCGCCGCGGCGAACGAGGCGTGTAGCAACAGCATCGAGCACGCCTATCGCAACAACAACGATGCCGGTCGGGTGCGGATGTCGGCCACCTGCGATATCGACACCGTCGTCATCGTGGTCGCCGACACCGGCAGTTGGAAGCCGCGGGCATCCGATCCCGGCTATCGTGGCCGCGGCATCGACATGATGCGCGCGCTCACCGAGGAACTCGATATCGACCATTCGGAATCGGGCACGACCGTGCGGATGTCGGTGACGCTGCCCGCGATCACGTTCCCGGTGGCCAATCCGTTGCGCGGGACGAACCGCCGCGTTCCCGGCTGACGGTGCGCGCCGCGAATCGAATGGGAACGGCGGGCCGCACTCCGTATATCCGGAATTGCATGCCCCGGTAAGGGATACCGGATTCCGCCCATTCGCTCACGATCATGCCGAACGCACCGTCGAATCTGCTGTCCGGATGGACATAGCATCCGTAGAGGCGCGGCACGATATCCGGGCCGCCCGGCGCCCAGAAGGACCCTTTCACCGGACGATAGGTCAAGGCCGTGCGCCAGTTGTCCGTGATCCTCGCGGCGACCTTGACGAACGCGCCGTAGGCCCCGGCGTCGAACCCGGACATCACCCAGTTCCCCTGGATCCGCCGTAATCCGATCTCGCCGAGCTTCGTGCCGTCGGCCAGGATCCCGAAGCGCGGGTCGCCGCCCGGATCCCGGCCCCAGCCCCAGTCCTGCCCGTTCCAGCCCCATCCCTGCCAGGCCGCCGGGTCGACCAGCGCGGCATGGGTTTCGCGAACTCGCCACAACAGCATGTTCTTGTTCCGCGCGAGCCCACCGGTGGAGATGATGTAGACGTAGCCGTCGCCGCCGCGTTCCCAGGAGATCATGGTGCGTTTGCCGCCGTAGGCACTGGTCGACCACCGGACCCCGCTATCGGTCCAGCTCTCCGCGTTGTCGTCGGAATAACGGATCTCGCACCATCGCTCGTTCGCCAATCCCTGGGTGACCATCACCCACAGATAGATTCGGCCGCCGATCGTTATCGCGTCGCAGGGCAGGATCGTGGAGTATTGCGGATTGTCGTGCACGTAATCCCAGAGTTGCCGGGCGTCCCGCGCCGCCGACCGGAATTCGATCGGCCAGGACATATCGTGCGTATCGCTGCGCAACAGCATCGGCGAACGCCAATTCGGTCCTCCGACTCTCGGTTCGGTGCCGGAGAAGGTGTCGCCGAGAACGTATCCGATTTCGCCACTCGGCATGCGGAAGGGGATGAAGAGATCCGAGCCGCCGATATCGGCCATCGGGAGCGGATTCAAATTCTTGATCTTGGGCATCGCGGATCCTGTCGATTCTCGGAGCGTCACTTACCGGATCGGCTCGTAGGAATCACCACGAGGTGTGGACGGGCTACCCCCTCAGTATCGGCCGTCGATGGCTGCGATGTTGCTGCTCCGGTCGGTTGAGGCCGAAAGGAAATGGGGAAACCGACTGCGCAGCTTGTGTTTCGGCAGTTCGCCGCCTCATCGCGCCTGGTGCCTCCGGTGGAGGAGGTCCCTTACCGATCGCGGGATCGGCGATGCACGGTGTTCGCCGGGAATGGATTCGCGAGATGTCGTAGGTGCCCGGCAGGCTCCCGCGTCCGATGAGGCTCCCGGCCGTGAACACGCGATCCGGCGCCCATCGTCGTCCGGAGAACCCTTACGGCGGACCGCGAGTACGGCCCGACTCCCCGGGTGATCGCCGAACCGCCGCTCGACCGGCCGATAGCGCGAACCGCCTCGGTATCGGCCGCGTTTGGCCGAGCGTGCAGCGGGTAAGCCGCGCTGTGCATCCCGGACCAGCTCACTCATCGATCGGACGGAAAGCATGTCCGAAAAAGACGCTACGGACGACGAACGTCCGGCACGCGATACCGCCGACGCGGGCCACAGCGGCGACATCGCGCAACCCCACGGCGCCGGCGAAGCCGGCCCGATCGTCGCCGCCGAGGCCGAAGCCGCGCGGTCGCGCAGTGCGGAATTTCCCCTCGGCCGGCCCGGACGCCGGTTCGATCGGCGCTCGCCGTTCATGGTCGGGATGACCGGAGCCGCCGGTGTCGCGCTGACCTACGCCGCCATTCGCACCGTGCTCGCCGCCGGAGCGACGCTGATCCTGATCGTGGTGGCGTTGTTCCTTGCCATCGGAATGGAGCCACTGGTGTCGCGGCTGGTACGGCCCCGGTTCCCGCGCTGGGCGGCGGTGACCACCGTCTACCTCGTCGGGCTCGGCCTGTTCGCCGGATTCCTGGCCGCGGCGATACCACCGCTGATCACGCAAGGTGACGCGCTCGTCCACAACGCGCCGCACTACGTCACCCACCTCGCCGACCGCTACCCCCTCATCCACACCCTCGACGAGCGATTCCATCTACAGCAGCGGTTGCAGCAGACGCTCGAATCGGACTCCTCCGGATTGACCACCGGAGTGCTGGACGCGGGGCGCGCGGTGTTCTCGATCGTCAGCAGCACGATCATCGTCGCCGTGCTCACCGCCTACTTCATGGCGAATTTCACGCAGGTGCGCGCTTCGGTCTACCGGCTCTTCCCGCGCTCCCGGCGTGCCCGCGCGATTCTGATCGGCGACGAGATCTTCGCCAAGGTCGGCGGCTACATCCTCGGCAACCTGGTGATCTCCCTGATCACCGCCGTGCTGACCGGCGTCTGGCTGCTGATCTTCGACGTGCCCTACCCGCTGCTGCTGGCGGTGCTGGTCGCCCTGCTCGACCTGATCCCCGTCGTCGGTTCCACCCTCGCCGGTGTGATCGTCGCCCTCGTCGCGTTGACCGTCTCCCTGCCGGTCGCGGTGGCGACCGTGGTGTTCTTCATCGCGTTGCGCCTGGTCGAGGACTACGTTCTGGTGCCGCGCATCATCGGCCGCGCGGTGCACGTGCCCGCGCTCGTCACCGTGGTGGCGGTGCTGCTCGGGGGCGCGCTCCTGGGCATCATCGGCGCTCTGCTGGCGATTCCCGTCGCCGCGGCCGTGTTGCTGATCATGCGCGAGACCGTCCTGCCCTCGCTCGACGAGCGCTGACCGGGCGCGGGGTCTCACCGCATCCGACGGAGCATGCGAATGACGGCGCTGTCGATGATCGCCCGCTGCGCATCGGCGGAATCGGCGCGGTCGGCGCGCCGCAGTGCCGCGGCGACTGTCGTGCCGTTCTCGAAGGCCCTCACGACCCGCGGATCGACATAGGACGCCTGGGCCACCGCGGGCGTGTTGCCGAGCGCGGCGGCCACCTCGTCCATGACCTCCCGTACCGCGCGTTTACGCGCCCGGCCGCCGGCCGGAGGGTCGATCGAACCGAACGCGGCCGCGGCCAGCACGGTGGCCTGCCAGGTGCGCAGGTCTTTGACGCTGCATTCGCACGCGGCGAGTTCCCGGAAACGCGCGTTGATGTCGTCGGCGCGCAATTCGCCGTATCGGCCGCCCTCCCGGTACACCAACAGCCGGTCGGAGTCCGACCCGCTGCGCAGCAGGGACCGAACGGCTTTGGCGAGCAACGGATCCCGGACGCTCACTCGTCGCCGGATGCCACCCTTGGCCACGTAATCGAAGAGCATCCGCTCTCCGGATACCCGGACCTGTTCACGCAGTAGCGTCGCGACTCCCCGGGTGCCGTTCTCCTCGGCGTACTCCTCGCCCCCGACCCGGAACACTCCGCGATCCACCAGGTCGATGGCCACCGCCTCGACCCGCCGCCGGACCGTGCCACGCAGCGTGAGATCCTCCCCCACCTGTGCGCGGATCTCCGGCAACCGCCCGGCCAGCGCCAAGACCCGGTCGAACTTCTCCTCGTCGCGCTCTTTTCGCCACTGCTCGTGGTAGAGGTACTGTCGCCGGCCCGCCGCATCGACACCGACGGCCTGGATGTGCCCATTCTCGTGCGGGCAGATCCACACCTTCCGCCAGGCCGGCGGGATCACCAGCCCGCGAATGCGCTCCAGTGTCGCGTCGTCGACGGGTTCGCCTTGCGCGGTGCGGTAAGCGAACCCGCGTCCGCGCCGGACACGTTCGACTCCGCCGTCATACGGTCGGCTACGGCGCAATCGCATTCAGTCACCGTGGTGGTCGGGGCCGGGGGTGACGCGTCGTGTGCTCATATCTCATAGCTGCCCGGTCTCCGAGCGGCGAAACAGCCCGAGGCGCCAGGTCCCGGCAGTCCGACCTGGCGCGGCACGATATTCGAGGGTGCGTCCAGCCGGAGACCTACTTGGCCGGGGGGACGAAGGGCTGGTTGACCGTGGTGAAGTACTGGACTAGGGCGGCGACGGCGACGGGCGCGGTGATGAACAGTTGTCCGGCGAGCGTGCCAAGGGCGCCGACTGCCAGGATGCCGCCCAGGCAGCCGACGGCGGCGGCCGGAATGAACGGACCGAACATACCCACGATCGTCGCGGCCGCGACCGTGGCGCCCGCGATGCCACCGAGCACACATCCGACGAGGCCGCCGCCCAGGCCGCCGACGACGGTACCGATCGCGGCACCCGTCGCGATGGTGTCCTTGAGCCGGGTGAAGGCCGCGACTTCACGCTCGTACGGCGTCCTCCAGTGTGCCGAGTCCTCGAAGGGAAGGGCGACGGGCCGGTACTTCGCGTGCTCGAGGTCGAACAGTGGTGTGAGCGTGGCGGTCCGTCCGCTGATGTCGGCCGCTATCGGGAAGACGAAATCGTCGACACGGAACTCGAGGGGCGTGCCCGCCAGCAGCGTGCCGTCGGTCGCCTCGATCGCGAAGACCCCGTTCTCGGCCTGCAATGAACCCGAGTCGATCTGGACGACCACGCCCTCGGCGGAGGTGGTGGCGGTGTAGTTGACGACTTCCGAACCGGCATCCGGAGCCGTGGCGACGGCATGTCCGGCCGAGACGCAGGCAATCGCGACTGCGAGCGTCGATACCGTGGCGATCTTGCGCAAAACCATGTCTGGGGCTCCTCGTCCTTCGCTGTGCTGCCGTCAGTCCTGTTTCACCGTGCCGAGGACGGCCCCGCTGGTCGCGTCGATCGTTACCTCGTGCTCGATGCCGTCGGGCGTGCGGAGCTCGACCTCCCACACCGTCGTCGGCCCCTCGGCGTCGAGTTCGGCGGAGACCACGGTGCTACCGGGCACGGCTCGGAGCGCCTTGTCGACGGCTTGCTGCCTGCCGATCGCGGGAGCCGCGGTGAGTTCCCAGTCGTGATCGGACAGATAGGCGGCGACGCGGTGCTTGCCGGGCGCCTGATCATCGGTGGCGGCGTACAGCGCCACGGGCCCACCGACGAGGACAGCGGCGACAACGGCGCCTGCGAGGAGCCCGCGCCGACCGGACAGTGCCCGGCGAACGATGGCCTTCATCCTGAAACCTCCTATGCGAGTTGTGATCCGAAGATGCGGATCACCTTCGCGGGCAGCGGCTTAAGGCAGCCTGAAGTCACCTGAAATCCGTTTCAGGAACGGCGAATTGCGGTTTTTCCCGCCATCGCCGGACCGGCGGCGTTAAGGTCGGTCCCGGGTCGGGGTTTCCGGGGGTTTTCGCATTCGTCTCCGTCGGTCAGTCCCGGCGCAGCCCGCGTCGGCCGTGCCCGCTGCTCAGCCGGCGCCGAGGCGCGAGGGTGGGTGCGCTCGATCCCCTCCGAGTGCACTCACCTTCCCGAATCGCGGTCGCGAGGTACCGGGCGGCCGCACCATCGGGTGCCGCGTGGTGACAGCCCCTGGTTCAGGTGGCGTCGAGCCCGATATGCCGGGCCAGGAGGGCTGGTCGGCCTGCGAGACGGGGACGTATTCGGAAAGGCCGACTGACGGACCGCCTACCGGCACCGGGATGCCCGGTCGGCAGTCATTCGGCGACGAACTCCGCCTCCCGCTCGACCGCTTCGATGGTCCGGCGCGGCACCTGGATCGGACCCGGGGTGTACGTGATCGCGCGCAATGCGCCGGTGTAGCGGAAGGTACCGCGGCGTTCGCGCAGATCCCAGGCCACCGGTCCGCGCGCGTCGACGCCGACGGAGATTCCGGTCCACGGCGACATGCCGACCAACTGGACCTGATCGAGCAGCCGTGCGACCTGGACGCCGTCGATCTCCACGGTGAAATCCCACCGCAGCCGTGGTCGCACCGTGGCGCGCACGGTGATGTGCCGCGCCCCGGCGGCGAGGGGTCGCGTGGTGACGCTGTCGTAGCGGCCGTAGCTGTTCAGACCGAACGTCACCCGGCCGTCCTCGAGGTAGAGCACATAACCGCCCAGCGGATCACCGTGCGCGACGAGAACCCCTTCGTCACCGGACGCGTAGCCGGCGAGTTCCGCCTCGATGACGAAGTCTCGGTAAGCGATCAGTCGCTGTGCGCGATACCGTTCCAGGGTCGGCGTGCCGGGCAGCAGCCGGACGGGGGCCGAGAAGCTCTCCTCCTCCGGCCGCCGCCGCGCCAGATCCTGGCGCGTGACCAGCGGGAACACCGTGTTCGCCCAGGCGGATTCGTCCCATGCTGCGGCCAGCTCCGCGACCTTCTCCGGGAATCGCCAGGACAGATCGTGCAGTTCCGTCGGATCGGTGCGGACGTCGAACAGCTGCCACTCCGGCTCGTCGATATCGGTTCCCGGCTCGTACAGCGACAGCAGTTTCCACCCGTCCCGATAGAACCCGCGGTTCCCGATCATCTCCGAGTACTGCTCGGTGTGTCCGGACACCGCCCGTGGGTCACGCAGCGTCGCCACGGCCGACACGCCGTCGAACTGTTTCGCGGGCAGACCGTTGCGCACGCTCAGCCGCCGCAACCCGGCCAGCTCCAGCAATGTCGGCGCGAGGTCGGTGACGTAGGTGTACTCGTGCCGGATACCGTTGTCGTCACTGCCGCGCGGCAGTCCCTTCGGCCAGGAGATCAGGAACGGCACGCGCACCCCGCCCGCGAAGGTCTGGCCCTTGTAGAAGCGGAACGGCGTATTGGACGCCTGCCCCCATCCGCGCGGGTAGTGGACACCCAGCTTCGCGGTGCCGATCAGCTCCTCGTCGTGCGGCACGTCGCCGACCCAGTCCGGATCGGTGATGTGGGCGAACTCCGCGAAGTAGGTGCGGGTGCCCTCCGGCCCGCCCTCGGCGGTGCCGCCGTTGTCCGAGGTGAAGACCACGATGGTGTTGTCGAGTTCGCCGAGTTCCTCGAGCGTGCCGACGATGCGCCCGAGGCTCTGATCGATGCTGTCGACCATGCCCGCGTACACCTCCATGTACCGGGCGAATCGCCGCTGCTGCGCGGGAGTCAGCGAATCCCACTCCGCCGCCTCGTATCCCGGTTCGGTATTGCGCGGTTTCTGCTGCGTGCCGGCGGGGAAGAGGCCCTGGGCGAGTTGCGCGGCGAACCGGCTCCGGCGTAGTTCGTCCCATCCCTTCGCGTAGCGGCCGCGATATTTGGCCAGATCCGCGGGCTTGGCTTGGAGCGGACCATGCATGGCGACGTGGGCGAAGTACAGGAAGAACGGTTTGGCGGCGTCGTGCGCGCGCAGGTCCTTGATGTAGGCGATGGCCTTGTCGGTCAGATCGTCGGTGAGGTAATACCCCTTCGGGTACTCCTCGATATCGACGACCGAGGAGTCCGAGACCAGCTGATTCGGGTAGTAGAAGGAGTTGAGTCCCTCGAGCGAGCCGTAGTACCGGTCGAAGCCGCGCTGCGTCGGCCAGGAATCCCGGTGGGCGGCGGGATTCATCGTGGCGTCGCGCACCAGGTGCCACTTGCCGACCGCGTAGGTGGCGTAGCCGTTGCTACGCAGGATCTCCGGCAGCGTCAGTATGTCGTCCGCCAGTTCCAGGCGAAGACCCGGATAGCCTGGGTCGGCGTTGGCGACGAACCCGAACCCGGCGCGGTGGGCGTTGATGCCGGTGAGCAGCGACGCGCGCGACGGCGAGCACAGCGGGGTGGTGTGGTAGTTCGTCAACCGAAGACCGTTCGCCGCCAACCGGTTCAGCGTCGGCGTCTCGATCTCGGAGCCGAACGGGCCGATATCGCTGTATCCCATGTCATCGATCAGCACCACGACGATGTTCGGAGCGCCCTCGGGGGCGGTGGGCGGATAGCGCCAATCCGGCGTCGAATCGGTAGTGGTGCGACCGACCGAGCCGCCGAAGTCTTCGTAGCCGCGAGCATGGGGTGGAACAGGCATCTGTGCAGTCAAAGCGACCCGGCGCCCGGCTCACCACGCTTTCGCGCACCGTGCGCCGAACGGGTGACCACGATGGTCCGGTGTTGCTAACTTCGCTCCTCGACCTTTACAGGCGCGAGTCATGCCTTCCGGTCGTGCAAAGCTTCGACCAGATCGGCCACATCCGCCGCGGACGGCGCGTAGCCCGGGAAATAGCAGCACACCTCCTCGATTCCGGCGCCGAAGCGGGTGCGGATCTGCGCGGCGCACTCTTCCGGTGTGCCCGCCACCCCGATCGTGCGCACCATCTCGTCGGTCACCAGCGCCCGCATCTCGGCGAAACCGCCTGTCTTGGACAACGCGTTGAGCGTGGAGTGCAACTGTTCCCAGCCCTCGACCTCGAGCACGGGACGATAGGCGGGGGTGGAACCGTAGAACGCGATCAGGGAGCCCACCCCGCCCATCGCGGCGGACAGCGCTTCCTCCGTGCGTCCGAGTGCGACCATCACCTGCGCGATCACCGGGAACCCGTCCGAGGTCCGGCCGGACCGGCGCAGGCCCTCGGCGAGGGCGGGCAGGGTGCGCTCGGTGAAGTGACGTTCGCTGTTGAACGGCATCACCAGCAGCCCGTCGGCGAACTCGGCGGCCTTGCGGGTCATCACCGGTCCGAGCGCGCCCATCAGCACCGGCGGAGGACCGAAGGGGTTCGGTCCGGGATCGAACGTGGGCGGCAGCAAAGTGTGCGTGTAATACTTGCCGCGGAAGTTCAACGGCGCCCGGCCTTCCCACGCGGCGAAGATGGCCCGCACCGCCGCCACGCTCTCCGCGGTACGTTCCGCGGGCGCGCCCCACGTGCTGCCGTAGCGCTTTTCGATGTGGGCGCGGATCTGTGAGCCCAACCCCAGCCGGAACCGTCCCTCGCTGTAGACCTGCAGGTCGTAGGCCGCGTGCGCCAGGTGCATCGGGCTGCGCGGCCCGGCGATCGCCACGTTCGTCATCAGTTCCAGCGTCGTCGCGCCTGCCGCGACGACGAGGGGGAAGAACACGTCGTGTGGGCCCTCGAAGGTGAACAGGCCGTCGGCCCCGGTCTCGGCCAGCTCCCGCGCGTCGGTCGCGACCTGCCGCAGCGCTCCGGTGACCTGTAGATGGACCTTCACTTCGACCTCCGTCGGTCATCGGCGCGCCACGCCTTCCGCGACACGACGACCCCATCGTATGGACAGCACTCCGTGCATGTGTCCAGTCCGATGGCAATCTGCGACAGCGGGTTCGAGCGCGGTCACAGACCGGGGGGCCGGTTCTCGCGCAGCGTGACCACGACCACGACGTCTCCATAGGGAGCCGCGCCCATGGCCAGTCTGTGCGCGAGGCGCGCCAAGCCGACCCGTCTTCCGTATTTGGTGTCCATGCCGGTCCGCACCTGGTCGATCAGCGGTCCGGTCCGCAGCAGTTCGGCCATACCTTGGTGCTGTCGCGACCCGAGGGCCGGCTCGCCGAGCCAGTCCCCCGCCTGCACGATGACCCGGCGGTCGCGTGCCAGGTGCCCGGCCTCGCTCGAATGCGAGGAGATCCGGAAGGCCAGGCGTCCGTTTTCGACCGGTAACACCAAGTGCGGCACGGTATTCCAGCGTCCTGACGCCTCCGGCCGCGGGTAGGTCACCAGCACTGTGCTCGCGTCCCACCAGAGCATTCCCGGCTGCCATTCGCTGGGACGGTCCGGTACGGCGAGGACCCGATGCGCCGCCGGGAACGGGTTGTCTCGACGTGGGGTGTATCCGCGGACTCTGCTGCCGAGCAAGGAGCCGCCGTGCGCTGGATAGGTCATGCGTGGGAACCTCCGGGATGGGTGCGGGTGGGGATTGCCGATCCGATCTCCGTACTGCGATCGGCGCCCATGGCGCCGTGGCGATGGCGTCCAGGCCCGACGCCTGGTCACCGAGTGTGATCGTAGGAAAATCTACCTAGATACTCACAGATTTTGTGTACCACCGGCCTCATGGTGCGTGCAAGGACGCGGTCGTGTCGCCGCGAATCATCATGCCCCGCCCCGGGCCGGGAAGGCCTCACGACCGTTCGGTTCGGAGCGGCGGGCCCGGATCGTGTTCACGGCCGCGAACAGCACTCCGATACCGATCAGGAGGCCACCCCGCAACCACACCTCACCGTCGATCCGGGTGAACAGGAACAGACAGGAGGCCAACCCGAGCCAAGGCACTATGACGGGCACCCGGAAGTGCTCCGCTTCGTCGCCCTCGCGCCGCAGGATCAGCACCGACACATTGACCGCCGCGAAAACGACGAGCAGCAACAACACCAGCGTCTCCGCGAGCGAGGCCACCTCCCCGGTCAGCGCGAGCAGCAACGACACCGCCGCCGTGACGCCGATCGCCACCCACGGCGTCCGGCGGCCCGGCAGGATCCGGCCCAGCGCCCGCGGAAGCAGGCCCTCGCGAGCCATGCCGTAGGCCAATCGCGAGGACATGATGCCGGTCAGCAGGGCGCCGTTCGCCACGGCCACCAAGGCGACCACCGCGAACACCTTGTCCGGTACGCCTCCGGCCAGGCGCACCACCTCGAGCAGCGGACCGCTCGAGTTCGCCAGCCGGTCGGTGGGGACCGCCGCACCGGCCACCACTCCGATCAGCAAGTACACGCCACCGGCGGTGAGCAACGCGCCGAAGAGCGCGCGCGGATAGGACCTGCGCGGGTCGGCGACTTCCTCCGCCAGATTCACCGAGGTCTCGAACCCGACGAACGAATAGAAGGCCAGGACGGCGCCCGCGAGGGTCGCGCCGACAACGCCCTGCTCCGCTGTCCCCACCTCGGTGAGCCGGCCCGGATCGGCGTCGCCCCGAACCATCACCCACGCGCCGAGCCCGATGACCAGCACGAGCCCGCCGAGTTCGACCAACGTAGCGGCGACGTTGGCGCCCAGCGACTCTTTGATCCCGGAGATGTTGAGCAGTGCCAAGGCGGTGAGGAACACCACCACGACGAGCGCGGTGGGCAGACTCACCAGGGCGCGCAGGTAATCCGCCGCGAATGCCCTGCTCAGCGCCGCCACCGACACGACACCCGCCGCGAGCATGCAGAATCCGACGAGCGACCCGGCCGCAGGCCCGAGCGCACGGCCCGCGTAATGGGCCGAGCCGCCCGCCTTCGGATACTTGGTCGCCAACTCGGCGTACGAACCGGCGGTTAGGCAGGCGAGACCGAGCGCCACCAGCAGCGGCAACCAGATCGCGCCGCCGGACTCCCGTGCAATGGCCCCGACCAGCACGTAGACGCCCGCACCCAGGATGTCACCGAGGATGAAGAAGAACAGCAGGCGCGTGCTGACCGCCCGTCGCAGAGAATCCACCACAGAGCGGCGGATACCCGCGTTACCGGCGCTGAAGCCGCCGGCGACGGCGCCCTGACGCGATGATCCTCACACCGGCGCGCCTGCGCCCGCTATGCCTCGCCGCGCCACAACGCCGCACGATCGAAATCGGAGGAGCGCCGCAGACGGACCGCTGCGCCCGCGGCCTGCGCGAGGAGCGCGGGGTATCGCCGATTTACCGCGCGACACCGTGTTGTACGCGGCCGCCGCCGAAGAACGGTGTTGCGTACTCGGCGCCCGGATACTCCCGCCGCCGCAATCGGATCGGCATGGCTCCACGATGATTCCGCGACGAGCATCACGCCGAATGCGCGTGATTCACGCGCGAGTGTGGCTCGTGAGGCGGTTCACGCGCTGCCGTGCCGGTCGTGGCGCATACCGATTCCGAACCGGGGAAAACTGATTCGGTGACGAACAACGCGCCATCGGGACCGGCGCCGACGGTCCCGATCTCGAAGAGAACGGGCAGTTTCCAATTCTGGTTCGCCGACCAACGCTGGACTTGGTCGGACGAGGTCGCGGCCCTGCATGGTTACGCGCCGGGTGAGGTGACGCCGACCACGGAATTGCTCTTGGCCCATAAACATCCCGACGATCGAGCCGAGGTCGCCGACACCCTGGCGACGGCGGTGCAAACCGGGCTGCCGTTCAGCGGCCGCCACCGCATCATCGATACCGCGGGAATCGTGCACCACGTGCTGGTGGTGGGAGATCAGATGCGTGATGCCACCGGTGCGGTGGTCGGTACGGCGGGGTTCTATATCGATGTCACCGACACCGTCGACGAGGAACGCCAGGAAGTCATCGACGGGACTCTGCCGGAAATGGTGGCCGCGCGTGAAGTGATCGAGCAGGCCAAGGGCGCCTTGATGCTGGTGTACGGGATCTCGGCCGATCAGGCGTTCCGCGTGCTGACCTGGCGATCGCAGGAGACGAATACGAAATTGCGCGTGGTGGCCGAGCAGCTGGTTGCCGCGCTGATCGAATTCGGTGGCGCCGGGGTGCAGACGCGTACCCGCTTCGACCACGTCCTGCTCACCGTGCATGAACGCCCGATCCAAGACCACCGTCGATGTGCTCACGCCGGTCACGGCCACCCCGCCCGATTGAAGGGAACCGGGGTGGGTAGATCGAAGCAACACGGAAAGGGGTTTGTGATGGCACGCGAGAACGACAAGGACGACCAGAACAGCGGCGAGCCCAAAGGAGGCAGGCCGGGCCCGACAGATCAGGATCGTCACGGTGGAATGGCCACCCGGGAGATAGCCCCGGAACTGACCACCGATGAGGCGCAAGAACCGCCGGACTGATTTGTTCGACCTCGGACCGCGGTACCGGAGCAGGCCGTTCGAAAAGCGTGCGCAGGCCCGAATTGCCCGAAGCCTGGGCGAGCCAACAGCCGGTGTGAACCAACCGAGCCCCGCACCGGTCTGCATCGGTTCGGGGCTCGCTCGGGGGTATTCGTGCCTATCCACCGATCGCTCGGTAGCTTGACCATACGAATGTACCGGGTAGGACGCGATTTCGCCAAATCCGAGTCCCGCAGCGGCCGAATGGTTTAGCTACCCGACCTCAGATGAGGTTCTTCTGCTTGCGGATGCGCCGTCGCAGGTCGACCATCAGCCCGTGCGATCCGCCGTGGCGGATGAAGCGCGGAATGAAGCGGTTGACGAAGGACACGAACACGAACAAGTTCTCGAAGCGCCGCTGGTCGGCGGCGGTCCATTCCACCCGCAGTTGTTCCCGGAAGATCGGGGCCAGGAATCCGATGGTGAGAAACCGGAGCAGATTGCGGAAAGGCAGCCGAAGATACCAGTGGATCATGCGCAGCTCGAGCAAGTTCCCGAGGTAGTCCCGGACATAGTCGTCCAGTACGACCTGCTCGCACGCGGTGTTCCAATATTCGTCGAATTCGGCTCTGGTGGCGGGCCACATGTCCTCCGTCACCTGCAAGGTGGTGCCCAGGGTGGAGGATGAGGCATAGAACGCTTCGGCCTGCTCGTCGTTCATTCTTCCGTGCAACAGCTGGTAGGTGTCCTCGAAGCCGATGTAAAGACAAGCGGCCACCCACAATTGGAGGTTGCGGTCGAAGGCGTTGTACTTGACCGGTGCTCCCGGCGCCGATTGCACTTGCCGGTGCGCCACATTCACCGCTTCGCGATAGGCCCTACGCTCTTCCTCGGTGCCGAGGATGGCCACCGCGAGATATTGCGTCGTCGTACGCGCGCGTTTCCACGGATGCTTCATCAGCGATCCGGATTCCACTTTGCTCTCGGCCACCCCGTAACCAACACCCGGCCGGGCCATCTGCATGACGACGTTCGCCGCGGCGCCCGCGAAGGACCAGAAGTCCAGAGCGTCGGTGAGCGCGAGGGGCCGCTTGGTGAACGGTTGATGCGTGACGCTGATACCGATCCGGGTGCGATCCTTGGTCAGCGGCACACCGTGGTCGCGATCGGATCGAGGAGCCACTGCGGTCATCGGGATGTCCTTCCATCTGTGTTCACACGTCGCGCGACCAGGCGAATCAGTCGCACCGATCCCTGTCGAACACCGGACCTTGCCTTTATGTTACTGATCATTCTACCGATTTGGCGGCAAGGATCAACAGTAAATCACCAGGTTGAGAAGCCATGTTCCCGCAGATTACTGAATATATGTAGTTGATTGTTCTTGTTTTGGTCAGGCCGGGCGACGGTCCGGCTCCCCGTGCGGTCACATCGCGAAGCCGGGTTCCACGCGAGCCCGGTTCCTGCGGTCAGGGCTGCGGCGGCAAGGCCAACGGCGAGTTGACCTTGTTCACCAACCACCGGTCACCGACCTTCTCCAGGCGCATCACCATCGAGAGCTGTCCCGGGGCGGGCTTGCCCTTGGTGCCGAGACTGGTGATGGTCTGGCCGATGATCACGATCGCTTCCGCCGAGTGCTCGTCACCGGCGCGGATCGCGCACTGCACGTCGCGTGTGGCCGAGGTGACCTGGCCTTGGCCGAGTACCTCACGCAGTTCGGCGCTGGTGGACTCGAACTGTTTCTTCCAGTCACCGGTGGCGCCGTCACCGACTGCGGCGAAGTAGGCGTCGAGGTTCTTCGAGTCGTAATTGGCCAGGACGGGCGCGTAACGGCAGGCCGCGGCGCGCGCGTCCTCCTGCGCCGCCAGCAGGTCCTTGCTGTTGTCGTTCTGGATGTACCAATAGCAGGCGCAGGCCACCGACAGGCCCACGAGGATCGCGGCAGCCGAGCGCAGCGCGATCGGCCCCGGACGCCCGAGCGGCAGACGGCGCAGTCGATTCCAACGACCGGTGGATGCCGCGGCGCCCGCGTCGGATGCCGCGCCGCCGTCTACCCGCTCAGCGGTCGTGTCCTCGGAGCCGGCTTTCACCGGCTCGACAGGGCGCTCCTCCGATCGGCTCGCGCGCGACTCGGCTTCGGGGGTCGGCTCGGCGTCTTCACTCTTCATCGGAATCTCCTAGTTGCCGGGGACGGGGCGCGACAGCTCGTCGCCGGTGACGCCGGGCGGCCGGGCCGACCCGTTGTCCGGGATGTCGGGACGTGGCGCATTCGCCGAACCGCGTACCTGCAGGGCGGGATCGCTGGTGACGCAGTAGTTGTAGAGCCGGATCCTGGTGTCGGTCATCTTGTCCGTGGGCACGACGGGGATGGTGTCGTACTCGCAGGTGGGGCGCGGCCAGATGTCGACCAGCGTGTAGAAGGCGTTGTCGTGGGCGGGTATGCCCAGCGCCTCCGAGCCGACCCGCAGCGCAGGGAACAGGGCCGAGATGGCCGGTGCGCGCAGCTTGGCGGCCTTGGTGATCGCGACGAAGTTCGTGACCAGGTCGGTGAGGGGGTCCTGGGTGCGGGAGACGAAACCGCCGAGGGTGCGGAGCTGGACCGGCCCTTCGTCCAGGAGGTGACGCACCTCCTGGTCGGCCGCGGTCAGCTGCTCGAACAGCACACCGCCCGTGCGAGTGAGTGTCGCGAGGTCCGGCTGCGCATGCGAGGTCGTCTCCGCGATCACCTCGAGGTTCTCGATCAACTGCCGTGTCTGCGGAAGCAGCTCGGTCAACCCGGCCATGGCACGGCTGATGCCCGACACCATGTTCCGCAACTGGTCGGGACCGCCTGCCAAGGCCTTGTCGAGTTCATCGACGATGATGGTCAGCCGGTCCGGGTTCATGCCGCCGATGAGTCCGCTGAGGTTGGTGAGCACCGACTGCACCGTCACCGGGACGGTGGTCTGGGAGCGTTCCACCAACGCACCGTCGGTGAGGTAAGGACCGGTATCGGAGTCCGGGCGGAAGTCCAGGTACTGCTCGCCCGCCGCGGACAACCGGCCGACGGCGACCGTGCCGCCCACCGGGATCTTCGCCGAGGAGTCGATCTCGGCGACGGCCGCGACGCCGCTGCCCGCGACTTTCACCTCGCGGACCTTTCCCACCCTGGTGCCGCGGAAGGTGACGTCGTTGCCTGCCGACAATCCGCCCGACGACTGGAGTTCCACCGTCACCGAGTAGTTGCTCGGCAGCGGATTGATCCGCAGGACTTCCGCGCCGAGATAGACCGCGCCGAGAACCAGCACCACGACCAATCCCAGGTTGGCGAGCGCGACGCGGTGCCGTACGAGCCACTGCCACAAGGGAGGATTCATCGTTCTCCCCCTTGCCGCGGCTGTTGCGGAGGACTGGTGACCCGTCCGATCACCTTCTCGATGACCTGCGCCAGGCTGCCGATGAACGCGGGCACGTCGCCGATCTCGGGCACCCTGCTTCCGCTGGGATCGGTCAAGGCGCCGACACTGAGATAGGACACCGTCGCGGCGACGGCCAAGGCGGGGCCGTCCAGGCTCGCCATCAACGACGGGTACAGGGTGTGCAGGCCGTCCAAGGTTCCCCCCAGGTCGTCACCCATCTGGGTGAAGCCCGACATCAATCGCTGGATGCTGTCGAAGAGGCTGACGGCTTGGGGCCCGGTGGTCTCGGTGAAATCGCCGAGCGCGGTCATCGTCGTCGACACTTTGTCGAGCAGGTCGACGATGGACTGGTTGTTCTCGGCGAACAGCGCCAACAACGCCGGAAACGTGTCGGCGGCCGCGCCCAGTTCGGCTTTCCGTCCGGCCAATTCCCCGGTCAGCACGTTGAGGCCGGTCAGGGTGTTGTCGATGTCTCCGGTTCGCTGGTTCAGCGCGGCGATGACAGCGGTCATCTCGCTGATCAGATGCGCCAGCTGCGGGGCGCGACCGGCGAACATCGAATCCATCTCGGAGGTGATCTTCGCGGCCTGATTGATGCCGCCGCCGTTGATGAGCATCGAGACCGACATCATCAGCTGCTCGACGGACGCGGCGGCCGAGGTGTGCTCGGTGCCGATGATGTCACCGGCGCGCAGATTCGCACCATCCGCTGCCGCCGCGGGCAACGTCATCGCGACGAAGATGTCTCCGAGCGGCGTCGCCTGACGCAGTTCGGCGGTGGTGCCCCGTGGGAGCTCGATATCCTCCCTGATCAGCATTTCCACCTCCGCGATGAAGTTGGTCGTGCTGATCGCGGTGACGACTCCGATGTCGGTCCCACCGATCTTCACGTGCGCGTGATCGGGCAGGTTGAGCGCGTCACGGAATGCCGCGCGAATCGGGTAGCCCGGGGCGCCGATGCCGGGTTTGGGCATCGGCAGACTGGACACCGTCACGGTGCAGCCGGTCGCCGTGCTCACCGTCGCGACCAGCGCTGCCGCCATCGCGGTGCGTCGAAGCCCATGCGTACCGATCATTTCGTGATCCCCAGAAGTGCTGCGGTGAGGCCGAAGTCGGGCCCGAAGTCCTGGATCTTCCCGGTACGGCAGCCGTCGAGGCGCATCTGGATCCGCTCGCAGAACTGCGACACGACTTCGTTGTCGAGCAGGACCTTGTCGGTCAGCGCGTGCAGGCGCAGCGCTTGGTGCTCCCGGCTGACGGAGTTGGACAGGTTCTCGAACAGCAGTGGTCCGATGTCGACGATCTCGGTGAGGCCGCGGGCGTTGGCGCGCATCTGCTCGGTGATCGTCGTGAATCGCTCCAGCGCACCGGCGAGCTGATCGGAGTTCTCGCCCACCAGGCTGCCGGTGTTGGTGACGAACTGGTCCAGCTGTTGCAGTACCGCCTGCAGGCCGGGCGCCTGGTCACCCATCAGCTGCACCAGCTCGGTGAGACGGCCGCTGAAATCGCGCACGGTCTGGTCGTTCTGGGCGATGATCTGGGTGATCTCATTGAGTTTGATGATGGTGTTCGAAATCTGGTCCTTGTTGGCGAAGGTCACCTCGAAGGCCGAGGACAGCGCGTCCAATGTCTCGCGCAGTCGGTCGCCGCTGCCGTCCAGGAGCGGGAACAGGACCCGGCTTGCCATGGGGCCGTTCTCGTTGTCACCCTTCAGGGCCGCGCCGAGCTGGTCGAAGTTCTGCAGGATGCGGTCGAGCTCGACCGGTGTCCGAGTCCTGGCCAGCGGGATGTGCGCGCCGTCGGCCAGGATCGGTCCGTCACCGCCGTAGGCCGGCGCGAGCTCGACATGGCGGTTGGTGATCAGCTGCGGCGACACCAGGGCGGCGATGGCATCGGCCGGGATCTTCGTTCCCTTCTCCAAGCTCATGGTGACCTGGACGTAGCTGCCCTTGGCCGCCACCGTGTCGACCCGGCCGACCGGAACGCCCAGCACCGCCACCTCGTTGCCCGCGTAGAGCCCGGCGACATTCTCGAAGTCGGCGCTGATGCGCACGTGCTCGCCGAGGTATTGCCTGGGCAGCGAGGTCAGGCTGTCCGGTACCAGCGCGCAACTCCCGGTGACCAGCGCGGCCACGATCAGCCCACCGATCTGGGCGAATCGTCGTGTTCTCATCAGTTGCACCCCTGTACGGCTCGAGCGAAACACAGCCAGTTGTCCGGGAAGAACCATGGCGCCCACACGTCGCCGTACGGGCCGTTGCCGACGGCGTTGTTGAACTGCCGCAGGGCGATGGGCATGTTCTCGTAGAGGCGGTCCAGGTTGTCGCGGTTCTTCTCCAGGCCCTCCGACATGGTGTTCAGATCGTGGATCAGTGGCGCGAGCTGTCCGTTGTTCTCCAGACCCATCTGCTGCAGCAATCTCGACAGGGCCGCGACGTTGTCGAGCAATTGCCTCAGCAGATCCTGCCGCTGCCGTACCGCATTGCCGATCGCTTCTCCGCGGGTCAGCAACAGCAACACGCTGTTCTGATTGTCGGAGACGAGCTGGGACACCTGGTCCATGCTCTTCAGCAGGGAATCCACCTCGTCCCGGCGATCGGTGACGACCTTGGCGAGCGCACCGATACTGTCGAGCGCCTGGACCGCCAGCTGCGGGGAATCCCCCATCTGCTGGTCGACCAGATCCAGCGCCTGGCGGAGTTTCTGCGGATCGATGCGCTCGATGCGCTCGAACGAGTTCTTGTATTTCGGGTCCTGGATGACCTTGCTCAGGTTGTAGGGCACCGAAGTGTTCTCGATCCGAATGCGGTTGCCCGGGAGTCCTTTTCCGTCGCCCGGCACCAGGTCCACGTGTAACCGGCCGAGGATCGTCGACATCTTGATGGCCGCGCGCGCATCCGGCCCCAAGCGCAGATCGCGGCGGACCTTCAGATCCACCAGGACCTTGGTGCCCTCGAGGCGAACGGAGTGCACCTGGCCGACCTCGATTCCGGATACGTCGACCGTCGCGCCGGGACGCAGACCGGCGGCCTGGGCGAATTCGACGTGGATGGTCTTGTCTCCCAGCCGGGCCTGAGTCAAGACACTCGATCCGATCAGCAGCGCCGCCACCGTGGCCGCCGCGATCAGGCCGAGCCGCAGATATCGATTCCGCAGGAATCCCGGCGCTGGAATGCTTTTGATCATCGGCACACTTCCGAATGCGAGTTACCGCCCACCTGGGAGAACAGTCCGGGAGGCAACAGCACACCCCACAGGGACACGTCCAGGCTGCACAGGTAGGCGTTTCCGTAGGCGCCGTTGCTGGTGAAGCGGGCGACGCCGTTGAGGACGGCGGGCAGTTCGACCGCGGCGCGGTCCAGCGAGGCGCCGTTGAGCAGCAGCAACGCGACACCCGTTGTGGCGTCGTTCTGCGCCTTCGCCAGGCCGGGCTTGACCTGCATGATCAGCCCGGTCAGTGCGTCGGTCGTGTCGGCTACCCGGTCGACCGAGTGCTTCAGGCTCTCTCCTTGCGAGTAGAGGGCCTCCACCAGCGCCCTGGCCTGCGTGAGCAGCGTCTCGAGTTCGCCGCTGCGATGGGCGAGACCACCGATCACCGAGCTCAGATTGCCCAGGACCTCCCCCAGGATCTTGTCGCGCTGCCCGAAGGTGCCCGCGAGCTGGGATGCTTGCACGATCAGATTGCCGAGGGACACCTGATTGCCCTGGAGGGCCTGGATCAACGTTTCGGACAGGGAGTTGACCTGGTCCGGTTGCAGCACGCTGAACAGCGGTTCGAATCCGGACAGGAGCGCGGACACGTCGAACGACGGCTCGGTTCGCTCCAAGGGAATCCGGGTCCCCGGCGCGACCACGGTGCCCGCTTCCTTGCCCGGCGCCAGGGCGATATAGCGCTGCCCGATCAGGTTCTGGTATCGCACCAGCGCCTTGGTCGTGGTGGTGAGATGCTGGCGTTCATCGAGCCGGAAATCGACCTCGGCGCGGTAGCCGTCGGTGAAATCGATCTTGTCCACGCGGCCGACCCGCACGCCTGCCATGCGTACGTCGTCGCCGACGCGCAGCCCCAGCACATCGGAGAAGACCGCCGAATAGCGATGGGTGTCGCCGTCCACCGACCGCTGCAAAGTGGACCAGATGGTGAAGGTGAGCGCGACGGCGACCACCGCGAACACACTGAATCCCGCGAGGGCCTTGGCTGATTTCATTTACCCGGCCCTTCGTTGTCGGCGGCTACGGTGACCGATCCGCCGGCCAGTACCGGACTCAGCAGCAGGTACTGCGCCACGGTCGGCCGCGTTCCGACGATCGCCGCCACGGCATCGGATCCGCGCAGCGCGATCGGCTTCGCGGTGGTGCCGGGATCCGGCGTGCCGGGCTCGGTCGGTGCGACGGCATTCGGCGTCGGCGAGAGACTCGGGATGGACGGCAGACCCGGAATGAAGGGAAGACCGGGAATCGCGGGCAGGCTCGGAAGCACCAGCCCCATGGCACCCAGTGGTGCGGGCGCGGCCGGTACCGGTGCGGGGCCTGCCGCATCGAGCCACTTCGGAATCAATTGCGGCGGATAGTTCTGCTCCGGAGCCACCTCCGGGACAGAGGCTCCACCGCAGCGGGGACCGTACTGGTCGCCGTAGTGGGGGCAGTCCTTCGCCGTGTACTGCTGGAAAGGCGTGAACGAGACATCCATCTTCCACACCATCTGTCTGGCCGGGCCGAAGTGGAACGTGGTGGCCAGCCGTTGCAGTGCCACGTTGAGGTTCGCGGCGGTGTAGGGAATGGCTTCCGGATCCTTGGCCAGACCACCGAACAGATCGTCCAGTCCGGAGACGAGGAACTTGCCCGCGTCGGGATTACGCGCGAACAGCGCGTTGACCGTTTCGACCGTCGCGTTTCCGGTGGTCAGCAGGTCGATGAGTTTCGCTCGCCGTTCGGCCAGCGTCCGCGCGGTGGTCACCGACTCCGACAGCACCCCGACCAGCTCGGGAGCCGACTGGCTCAACGCGATCGACGCTCGCCCGAGATCCCCGAACAGCGCGTCGACGCCGGGAGTCGCCCTGATCTCGGTCAGCCAGTTGTCCAGGCGCTCTATCGTCGAGCCGGGAACCCGCGCCGAGGGATCCAGCGCCGCCGAGAGGGTGGCCAGCACGCGGCCCAGCTTCTCGGGCTGGATGTTGTCGAGCACGTTGCGCAGCACGTTCAACGTGGTCTGCAACGCCACCGTCTCGCTGCCGGTGTCCTCCGGAATGGTCGCACCGGCGCGCAGCGTCTTCGGTTCCGGCCCATTGTCGACGAGTTCGATCGCCGTGACGCCGAACAGATTGTTCGGAATCACCCTGGCGGTCACATTCACCGGAATGGTTTCGGCCACACCGGGCTTCAGATCCACGCTCGCCTGCTGCCGGGCGCCACGGGCCACCACGTCCACCGCGGCCACCCGGCCCACGACCATGCCGCGGAACTTGACGTCCGCGCGGCCCGGCAAGCCGTCGCCGGTACTGGTGAGCACGATGGTCACCGGCACCTTGTCCTCGAAGTAGCCGGTGTAGCGCAGCGCCAGCAGGTACAGCAGCACCGCGACCGTGGTCAGCACCGCCAGCCCGGCGAGGGTCAACTGCTTCGCGCTCGGTCCGCGGCCACTGGGGTCCAGAATCATTGTCGGCCTTACCCCGAGATCCGGAATCCGGGATCGATACCCCAGATGGTCAATGTCAGGAAGAGATTGGCGAACACCATCACGACGATCACCATTTTGATGGCACGCCCGGCCGCGACCCCGACACCTTCCGGGCCACCGGTGGCGACATAGCCGTAGTAGCACTGGATGAACGTCGACAGCATCACGAACACCACCACTTTGAGCAGGGAGAAGAAGACGTCCGTGCCGATCAGGAACTGGAAGAAGTAGTGATCGTAGGTACCGGCCGCCGTTCCGCCCAGGAACAGCACCGTGATCTTGGTGGCCAGGTAGGCGGTCGCGAGACCGATGCTGTACAGCGGGATGATGGTCAGGGTGGAGGCGATCATGCGCGTGCTGATCAGATAAGGAAGCGGGCGGATGGCGATGGACTCCAGCGCATCGATTTCCTCGGAGATCCGCATGGAGCCGAGTTGGGCGGTGAATCTGCATCCCGCTTGAATCGCGAAGGCCAAGGTCGCCAGAATGGGCGCGAGTTCCCTGGTGGTGGCGAAGCCGGAGATCGCGCCGGTGAGCGGCGACATCGTGAGGAGGTTCAGCGCCGTGAACGACTCCATGCCGACGATGATCCCGCCGAACGCGCACAGGATGACGACGACGCCGATCGTGCCGCCGCCCACGATGAGCGAGCCGTTGCCCCAGCCGATATCGGCCGTCAGCCGCGTCACCTCACGGCGGTAGTGCCGCAGAACGAACGGGATGGCGGCCAGGGCCTGGAAGAATGTGATGGCCTGGTGCCCCAGGCGCTGATTGGCGTGCACCGGCGCCAGCGCGGCCCGACCGACGGTGCGCAGCGGTTTCAGCGCCGGGGGTGTGTAGCTGCTCGCCACCCTCACACCACCTTCGCCGGAAACAACGTGTTGTACAGCTGGGTGAGAATGATGTTGGTGGCGAACAGCATCAGCGCGGAACTGACCACCGCCGAGTTCACCGCGTTGGCGACACCGCCTGGGCCACCGTGCGCGTGCAAACCGATGTCACAGGCGATCACCGCGGTCAGCACCCCGAAGATCGCGGCCTTCACCAGGGCGATGATCAGGTCGTCGGCCACCGCGAAGGAGGCGAACGAGCTGATGAACGAACCCGGCGTGCCGGATTGGGCGTACACATTGAACATGTAGGCGGTCGCGAAGCCGACGAAGACGACGAACCCGCAGAGCAAGACGCTCACCAGTACCGCCGCGGCGAGCCGGGGCGCGACCAGGCGGCGTACCGGGTCGACCCCCATCACCATCATCGCGTCGATCTCTTCCCGGATGGTGCGCGATCCCAGATCGGCACAAATAGCCGAGCCGACCGCACCGGCGACCATCAATGCCGACACCAAAGGCGCGCCTTGGCGGATGATGCCCAATCCCGCGACCGCGCCGATGAATGTCGTGGCGCCCACTTGATTCACCAGTGCGCCGACCTGGATGGAGACCACGACGGCGATCGGAATGGCCACGAACACCGTCGGGGCCGCCGACACCCCGGCCATGAACGCGCACTGCTTGATGAACTCCTGGTAGGGAAATCGTCCCCGGACCAGCGAAACGAACAGTTGGACAATCGCTTCGCGGCCCAGCGTGACTTGACGGCCCAGCGTTTCCAGCGAGCGTTGAGGGTGGCGCCGCCACAATCCCGAAGCGCCGGCGACCAACTTCTCGATCTCGCCCGGTTCCAGTGGCGGTTGCTTGTCGGCAGGCGATCGCAGCGAGGCAGTCACTGGTGGCCGTTCCTTTCGATTTCTCGTCCGCCGCACCAGCGGCCGCCCCTCCGATGGCCCGGAGCGTGTGAAGTGTTACACACCGCACAGACGTCATACAAGGGATAAGTGATTGACTATTTCTTCTACGATCGACCACTGCCGCAGGTCGGCCCCGGGTCAGCGCTCAGGCGAATCACGCAGGATTAACCTGCACCTATGCCTTATTCTTCGATAGGCGCCTACTCCATAGCGAGGCTCCGCGAGACAGTAAGTAATCGAACATTCCTCATCGTCTCCAGGATGGACCAGGCGGGTGACGCGGCTAGGCGAGACCCTCCAACCACCGCTGCAGTAGCACCACCAGTGCGACGAGCACCGCACAGCCGGCCAGCAAGAGGCTGAGCGCAGCCACCCACATCCCGGCGCGAAGGACGGGATTCACCTTCATCCGCCCACCGAGGATCTTCACCACGATCACGAGAACGTCGATGAGCCACACCACAGCCATCATCAGGTCATGCACACATTCGAGAAGGTGAGCACCGGCCAGCACACGATGGATCCCAGGAACGACATCACCAGGTCGATGCCGTGCATATCGCGCAGATGGCCGGTGTGGGTGAGCGTCCAGATCACCCCCGCCACCCCGTAGGGAACGCCGATGATGATGAGGGTGCCGAGGAACTCGGAGACCTTCATCTCGTAACCGAGTATCCGGTCGAGTCTCTTGAGCATGCGTCGATGCATCCTTTCGCTTCGATCCGCAGCTATGTTAGTCACAATTCTTATCGGAACGGAAGCCTTTCCGGCAATCAGGCGCGGAAGTGCCGAATACGAGCAGGAAATAGGACCCCGCTGGCGGTCGATCCCGCCCATCATGTTGATGACGATTCTCTCTATTGCTCGCGCGGGTCATGCCTCGCGACAGGCGGCCGAAGGGCCGCACCACCGGTGCGGCGTCATCGGTTCCGATGGTTCGGGCCGGCCTGGGCCTGGGGTGGGTGCGGTACCCGTTCGGTGACACGACCGTGCTGGCGATGTCGGGCGCGTCGCCGGGCGGCGGTCTGCTCGCCGAGCCCGACCGCGACTCGTCCGGTTACCGGCGCTACACCGCACGCGACGCCATAGATCTGGTGAAGATCAGGATCCTGGCCGATGCGGGCGTGCCCCTCGCCCGCATCAAGGAACTGCTCGACGCCGATCCGGACGCGCTCACCGCAGTCGTCGCGGAGATCGACCGCAACCTCGAAGACCGCATCGCGCAGCTGCGGCGAACCCAGGACCAGCTCGCCCAGTTGCGGGGCGGCGACCGGCTGTTCGTCTCCCCGGAAGCCGCCGATTATCTCGACGACCTGCGCGCTCTCGGCGCCAGCGAGCGCTAGGTTCATCTGTAACGCGACGGCTGGATCCTCATGCAGACCGCCGCACCCGACGACGCCGCCGGGTGGATCACCGAGAAACGCGAGCTGATCACCGATTCCGGGTTCCGCGCCCTCTATCTCGACCACGACGCCGCCTACGACTGGTCACCGAACGATCCCCGCCTCCCCGGTCCCGCCGACCGTACCCGGAGCTGGTTCGCCGAGTACCACAGCCGATCCGAGAGCCGCCCGGTCGCGGACCCGGCGATGGCCCGATTGGCCGCGCAGTCCCTTCCCGGAGCTTCGTCACCGGCTCGGGACCGCCTCGCCCAGCTCATGAAAGCCGAGCCCGGCGTCCGTGGCGGCACATCCGCCCCTCGAGACCGCTGAGGCGGCGGCAACCGTGCCGAGCGATCGAGTCCCGTCGCGTGCGATCGCCGCTAGGCTGACGCCGACGAGAGCGCCGAAACACCGGTCGCGGTGTCGCGGACCGGCGCTCGTGGTCGGGCGCGGAAGCAGTGAGGTGTGCGGGATGCGGGACAGTCGGTGGCAGCGGGCGGTCGCGGCCGTCGTGTGCGGAGTCGGACTGGCGGCGGGGTCGTCGGTGAGCGCGGCGGCGGACACCGTCGATGACGCCGGTGTCGTGTGGTTGTGCAGGCCGGATCGGGTGGATGATCCCTGCGCGGGGGGTACGGCGACGACCGTGCGCCAGGCGGGCCGACCCGATGTGCGCGAGGACCCGGCGCCTGCCGAGGATCCGGGGGTGGACTGCTTCTATGTGTATCCGACGGTGTCATCGGAGCCGACGCCCAACTCCGATACCGTCGTGACGCCGGAGGTACGGGCAGTCGCCGAGCAGCAGGCGGCCCGATTCTCCCAGGTCTGTCAGGTATTCGCGCCGGTGTACCGGCAGCGGACCCTGACCGCCTTGGCGACGGAGCGGACCTACACCCCAGAGCAGCGCGCGCAGATGTCGCGGATCGCCTACGAAGACGTCCTGCGGGCATGGCGGCAGTTCCTCGCGGAGCGCGAGAGCGGACGGCCGGTCGTGCTGATCGGGCATTCGCAGGGCGCGCGCATGCTGCGCCAACTGATCCGCGAGGAGATCGAACCGCAGCAGGCGGTACGAGACCGGATCCTGTCGGCGATCCTGCTGGGTGGCAACGTGGTGGTGCCCGAGCACGGTGACATGGGCGGCGACTTCCGGTATCTGCCGCTGTGCCGCAGCGAGGAGCAGACGCGATGCGTGCTGGCCTGGCAGACCTTCGGCGCGACCCCGCCGCCGGACAGCCGATTCGGCCGCAACCCGATGACCCCGGAGCCGCTGCCACGACCGTACGGCCCCGGCTACGAGATCGCCTGCACCAATCCGGCCTCGTTGAGCCGCAACGAATCCCGCACCGCGGCGACCGTGCTCCGCAGCAATCCGGTGCCCAGCCCGCTCGGCGTCGAAGTGGCGCTTCGCCACGGGCCGTCCGCCGTCGTCGCGCCGACGCCGTGGCTGGTCCCCGCCGAGAAGTACCGGCTCCAGTGCGTGCGCGGCGACGACGCGACGGCGCTGATGGCGACTCCCGAACCGGGCAGCCCCGAGCTGTATCCCGTCCCGGACGCGACCTGGGGTCTGCACCTCACCGACGTGGAGATCGCACTCGGCGATCTGGTTCGCATCGTGGCGTCCCAGAGCAGCGCCCATCGCGCCGGGCATCGCTGAACATACGAGCTGCGACCGCCGGCGAACCTCGGAAGAGCGCGAAATAGCGGGCCGCGGCAGCGGGTCGAGCGCGACCTCCACCTTGCCGACCGGCCGTGCCTCGGTGCCCAACGCGGTTTGCCCTGGGAGCCGTCGTAGGTGGCGTAGAGCTTGGGATCCGGCGGCGGTCGCCCAACGGTTGCGGTCGGCGGGGAAGCCGTTCTGGTGCTATTCGGGGATTGTCGCTATCGCGTCTATTTCGACGAGTGCGCCGGGGCGGGCGTGGCCCGCGGTGGAGACGACCGTGATGGCGGTGCGGTGATCGCCCCACACCGATCGCGACGCCGCGTATCCCACCTGGGCATCGACCCCGTCGACCAGGTAGATGGTGAGTTTGACGACGTGCTCGGGACCGGTGTTCGCGGCGGCGAGCACGGTCAGTACGTTGCGCATCGCCTGGACGGTTTGCGCTTCGATGCCGTCGAGCAGTTCTCCGGTGCTGTCGGTGCCGAGCTGGCCGCCGACATACAGGGTCCGGGCGGCGGGTGCGATCACGCCCTGCGTGAAGGCCGGGTTCCGGTGCAGTTCCTCGGGGTCGAGATGCGTCGTGGTCACGGGTCTCCTCAGGGTGGCGGGGCCGGTATGCGTGTAGAGGTCGCGCAGCAGGCAGACCTCGGACAGGTGGTGGATCAGCTCGCGGTGGATGTGCAGCACCAGGTCGGCCATGGGCAACTCGGGAAAGGGCTCCTTCGCGCCGATCGGCTCCCGGAGCGCGGCCTGTCCGAGACCGCTCACCCCGGCCAGCCAGGTGTCGATCTGGGCCTCGAGCTGGTCGAGCGCGGTGGCCGCGTCGCCTGCGTACTCCCATGTCTCGTACGACGCCGCCGGCGCGCCGAAGTGGGCCGCGTTGCGTGCGGCGAGCACGCCGACGATGACGTGACCGAGTCGCCAGGCGATGGTGGTGAACGGTGCGGGAACCGGCTCGGGAAGGGCGAAGTCGATCGTGAAATCGCCCGAACCGGCCTGCACCGGCGCCGTCGACGTGCCGCGCGGCCGCACGTTCCAGGCGTCCGCCACCGGCGACCAGAAGTACTCGTCGTCGGTGAGGCCGTGGAGCCGGGGCCGGAGCTGCCGGGTCCAGTGGAACTCCCACTGTTCGCGCAACGTCTTGTTCCAGTCGAGTTCGTCTGCGTCCATGCCGCCACCCTGACATGCCCAGCGGACAGAATCGGTCCGCTATTTCTGGCAGGCTGAGCGACATGGAGGCGGCGAGCGGTGACGAGCGGGGCACGACCGAGCGGGTGCTGACGCTGCTCGGTTTGCTCCAGCAACGCGAGGTCTGGACCGGGCCCGAACTCGCCGACCGGCTCGGCGTCACAGCGCGCACGATCCGCCGCGATGTCGAGCGCTTGCGCGCGCTCGGCTACCTGGTGCATGCCGACCAAGGTGTCGGCGGCGGTTACCGGCTCGGCCGGGGGCAGGACCTCCCGCCGCTGCTTCTCGACGACGAGGAAGCGATCGTCACGGCGGTGGCGCTGCTGGTCGGCGCGGGTGGCGCGGTCGCGGGCGCCGGTGCCGCCGCACTCCGAGCGCTGGCCAAGCTCGACCGGGTCCTGCCCACCCGGTTGCGGCACGAGGTGCGCGCGCTCTCCGGCGCGGTGGAGACTTTCGGCGGAGGCCGCGCCCCGGTCGACCCCGGGGTGCTCATGACCCTGGCCAGAGCCTGTCGCGACGAGGTCGAGGCGGGCTTCGACTACCCCGCCGGGAGCGAGGTGCGACGGCGGCGGGTGGAGCCCTATCGCCTGGTCGCCTCCGACCGCCGCTGGTACCTGCTGGCCTTCGACCTCGATCGCGACGACTGGCGCAGCTTCCGCGTGGACCGGATGACCGATGTGTCCGCACGGACGTGGCGTTTCCGCCCCCGCACGGCGCCCGAGGCGGCGGCGTACGTGCAGGAAGGGGTGGCGAGCCGGGTCTACCCGCATCGCGCCCGCTTCCTGGTGCACGCCTGCGCCGACACCGTGCGCGCGCAGATCCCGGCGTCGGCGGCGGTGGTGCGACCACGCGGCAGCGAGCTCTGCGAAGTGCTCAGCGGCGCCGATGACAGCCTCGACATCGTGCTCGTGCACATGCTGTTGCTGGGGCACGACTTCGAGATACTCGACCCTCCCGAACTCGGGCGGCGCAGTCGCGCGCTGGCGCAGCGGCTGCTGTCGGCGGGGGCGACGATCGCACCGCCGCCGGAGGCCGAGGAGTCGTGAACCGGCTCGCGGGATCGCGGCGCCGCGTGCGCGCTCTGCGGTCGGAGCCCGGCCTGCCCTGGCCGCCGAACAGGTCGACCGCTTCCTCGTCGAACTGGTCGGGCTGCGGCCGAGCCATCGCGGATGAATCGCCGCGCCGGACCGCGCGGATTCAGTCGGGTCGTTCGTGGACGGTCAGCAGCAGATGATCGAAGCGGGTGCGCTGCTGAACCGGCCCGCCGCCCTGCGCGACGACCGCGGCGACGAGTTTGGCCGCCAGATCGCGCAGTTTGGTGTTGGTCTCCTGGGAGCGCCACTGCAACACCCCGAACGCCTGCTCGGCGTTGATCCCGTAGATGAACATCAGGATGCCTTTGGCCTGCTCGATGACCTCCCGTGCGGCCACGACCTCCGGCAGCGTCTCCTTCAGCACTTCCTGCCGGTTCTCGTCCAGCCGACCGGTCAGATCCACGTAGTAGCCGGTGGTGCCCACGGTCGCGCCGGTCGAGTCGTGCAGTCGATCGCCCACCACCAGCACGTGATGCACCCGGCCTGCCACATCGATGATGCGGTGCCTGCTGCAGAACGGCTCACCGGTCCGCACCGCCGTGGCCAGCGTCTCCGCGACCGTGGCGCGGTCGTCCGGATGCTTGTGCGCCAGCAGCAGTTCGGTGGTCGGCTCCACCGTCCCCGGCGCGTAGCCGTGCAACCTCGCGACCTGATCCGACCACTCCCAACGGTGGTCGGCGAACCAGAATCGGAAGCTTCCTATGGGCTCCAGATCCTGCCGCTCACCGTCGGCGGTCTCCGCCTGGCTTCCGCTGCCAGGATGCGCCGTCTTCGTCACCACTCGATCATTCCCTCTCCCGGGCACCGGGGATGAGAAACTCGCGCGTCGGCCGGACGAACCGCTCAGGCTCGTCTACCTCGCCCCAGCGTCCAGCACACGAACGGTGTTGCGGGCGGCGAGGGGTTCGTAGTGGTCGGTGAAGAGTTTGGCGACGAGTTCGCCGCGGCTGGCCACGCCCACCTTCTCGAAGACGGCCTTCACGTGGTCGCGGACGGTGTGCGCGGAAAGGAAGAGCTGGGCGGCGATATCGCTGGTGGACAGGCCACGGGCGATCAGTTCGGTGACCTCCAGTTCGCGTGGGGTCAACTCGTAGGCGGCGACCACCAGGGACATGACCTCGGAGGGTTTGGCCGGTGCGATCACCATCGCGGTCATCCCGGGACGCCCGTCGGCGTCCTGCAGGCAAGAGGCGTGGCAGACCAGCCAGCGGCCGGTGCTGGAGCGGATGCGGATGCGAGAGTTCTCACCGGTCGATCGGGCCCGGCCCGCGGTGCTGAGGATCCAGACCGGCAGCGGTAGCGCGATGCCGGTGGCGGTCGGCGTCGTCGGTCCGGGCGGCATCTGGGCGAGCAGGTGACGAGCCTCGTCGTTCAGTGACACCAGCCCGCCGGTCCGGTCGAACAGCAGCATGCCGGGCGCGTCGGCGAGGTGCGCGGCCGACAGCTCCGACGACCGCGCGAAGCTGCGCAGCCGCCGGGCCATCGGTGCCGACAGCGCGTTGACCACCTCGATATCGGCGGCCCGGAACGGCTTGCGGCCGCGCTCCCGGAACAGGCTCAGTTGCCCCCACGGCTGCCCGTCGACTCGCAGCACGGCACGCAGTTCGTCCTCGAAACCGCGCGGGCACATGAAGCTTCGATACAGCGGGCTGAGGGTGGGCCGGTCGCCGGTCACCTCCCGCAACCCCGCCACCGGCACCGAGGCCAGCGCCAGATCGCGGAAGAGGTTCACATGCTCGGCGAAAAGCTCTGATTCCCAATAGGTTCCGCAGCCGCCCTCGTGCAGGTTCTCCACCCGCACCGGCGCGGTGGTCAGCCCGTTGATCGGATCGGTGGCCACCCAGACAGCGGCATCGAACGGTGTGATCCGACGCAACCGGTCGGAGGTCTCGGCGAACAGCGCGTGCGCGTCGGGCGCTTGCGCGATGCCGGTGCACAGCGCGTCGACGGCGCGCCGAGTCGGCGTGGTCATCTTCGTCATCCTGCTGTCGCGCCCGTTCACCCGCCATCCCGCATATGAGGGATAAGCCGCAGGCCCGAGGCGAAATTCCCTCGATCGCGGGATGCCGGTACGGGCCGGGGCCGCCGAGGCTGGTCAGCGCACGGCAGAGGCGGAACGGAAAGGCCACGACGCCGCAGCCGTGCGCCACTGGGCACCTCGACGAAAGAAGGCACAACCATGCGTATCGGCATCATCGGCGCGGGCGCCGCGGCGGTCGCGTTGCTCGACGCGCTCGCCGCCGCCGACCGGGCGCCCGGCAGCATCACCGTGTTCGACGGCTCCCCCGCCGTATGGCGCGGCCGCCCGTACCAGCCGGACCTGGAGGCGGTGCGGGTCAACGCCCCGCCCGCCCTGATGTCGGCACGCGCCGACGACCGCGCCCACTACGAGCGCTGGCTGCGCGACCACGGCAACGGGGCAGGGCGCCTCGACGAGCGTCCCGGCGCGCCCCTCGTCGGGGAGGAGCCGCCCCGCGAACACCCGGAACGGACCGAGCGCACCGCCACCTCGCGGTTCGACCCGAACGAGGACACCGCGCGACGCGTCGGTGACGGCCTGGTCCAGGCATCCGCGGCCCGCGTCGTCGAGCGGAGGTGGCGCGGTGACGATCTGGAGCAATACCTCGATGAAGGTCTTGGCGTTCCCCTCGTCCCGCGAGGTGTCTACGGCGCGTATCTGGAGCAGACCGCGCACGCAGCGATCTCGCGGTTGCGCGCCCGAGGCGGGCGAGTGAGCGTGGTGAACGCCCGGGTTACCGGCTTCACCCGCGAGAGCGGCGCTGTGCTGCACACCGACGACGGCGGCAGCCATCCGGTGGACCGCGCCGTCCTGTGTGTCGGAAGCGGCCGTCCCCGCGACCATTACGCCTTGGCCGGCGCACCCGGATATGTGAACGAGCCCTACCCGCTGGAGGCCACATCGGCCGTTGTGGCCTCCAGCGCGCACGTCGCGATCATCGGCAGCGGACTGACCGCGGTCGACATCGCCGCGGCACTGACGGCCCACGGCCATACCGGGCCGATCAGCTTCGTTTCCCGCAGCGGCGTGCTGCCGTACGTCCAGCAGCGGCCGTTGCCCCTGGCGCCGAAGCACCTCACGCCATCCCGGGCGCTGGAACTGGCCGGGCAAGGCACGGTCCCCGTCACCCGGCTGGTCGAACTCATGCGCGCCGAACTGGCGGAACTGGGGCAGAATTTCGAATCCCTCGCCACGGAGATCCGGGAAACCGAGACCGAGGAACCGGCCACCCGCCTGCGCCGCCAATTGGACGCGGTCGATTCACCTCACCAGGGCCGCCGCCTGCTGACCATGGCGATCCGGACCATGGGTCCGATCCTCTGGCCCGTGCTCGCCGAGCACGACCGGACGATGCTGCGGGAGAGGTATTTCCGGACCATCAGCAGCCTCAGCTCCCCGATGGTGCCGCACAACGCGCGAATCATCCTGCGCCTGCTGGACTCCGGGCAGTTACGGCTGCGACCGGGTGTCACGAAGCTGGCGGCCCGGCCCGGCGGTGGTTTCACGGTGTTCGACGGCACCGACCGGCCCGCCGACGTGGTCTTCAACGCCGTCAACCCACCCGCCTACACCACACCGCAGGAGACCGAACCGCTCCTCGGCGCACTGATCGCCACCGGCGCAGCGGAACTCGCGCCGACCGGCGGTCTGCGCATCGAGTCCGGCACCCGCCGCCTCCTCGTCGGCGACCACCCCGACCCCACCTGGCACGCCCTCGGCAACCTGGCCGCGGACTCGATGTTCATCGCCACCAATCCCCCCGGCCTCGCCGCCGAAGCCGCGAGCCTCACAAACCACCTGACGATTCCCTCCGTCAAGTGATCAGCCGCGCCCGAACCTCTAATGCGGGACGGACCCTGGCGAACCGGCTGCGGAGCGAGGGGCGTCCATACCGGGCTCGTGGACTCGAGCCGAAGCCGCCACCCTTGCCGGACTCCGAAGCGAAGGCGCAAGCCCTGGGAGTGAGTGCGCTCTGGATCGGGCGCACCACGCCGACCTCGATCGGACGCGAGTTCGGCGTCGCGGTCGCCCACCGCCGGGCACATCGACGGCAGCTCCAGCCGTGGTCCGGCCACCCGCACCGACGTCCCGCCTCGATGGCCGAAGCGGTCTCGCCGTTCACCGGTTGGGCTCATCCGCTCGCGCACGGCCATCGACGGCCGCTGCGAGGCCGACTCCTGCTCGGGCGGGCGGCTCGGCCAACGGGGTATGGTTAGCTCTATGAACACTCAAAGGTTGCGAATCTGCCGCGATTTGTGTGTTGTGATGTTGTGACCAACACTTCCGGAGACGCGTATCCCCTCGCGGACACGATGACCACCACGGTCGCGGCGCACGACGGCGCGACAGTGCTGACGGTGGCCGGCGAGGTCGATCTGGCGACAGCCCCCGCGCTGGAGAACGCGATCGATGCCATCCTCAGCGGCAAGCCCGCGGCCCTGATCATCGACCTCACCGCGGTCAGCTTCCTCGCCTCGGCGGGCATGGCGACGCTCGTGGCAGCCCACCAGCGCGCGGGCTCGACCACCTCGATCGCGGTCGTCGCGGAGGGCCCGGCGACCAGCAGGCAGCTGAAGATGACCAGTCTGGATCAGGTGTTCGCGCTGCACTCGACGCTGGACGCCGCGCTGGCCGCGCTCCGCCAGAGATGACCCCCGCCGCTGCCGCCGTCGCACCCCGCGACGGCGGCAGCGCCTTGTCTCAGACCAGTTCGCGCAACTGTTCGATCAGCTTGACGCGCTCGGCGGCGGTGGCCGCCATCGGCACCACGTTGAGGACCGTAACGCCCGCCTCCCTGAAGGCCGCGACCCGCTCCTTGACATAGCCTGCCGGACCGACCAGGGAGATGTCCCGGACCAGCTGGTCCGGCACCGCCTTGGTCGCGGCTTCCTTCTCCCCCGCCAGATACAGCTCCTGGATGCGGTCGGCCTCGGCGCCGTAGCCGTATTTCGTGGCCAAGGTGTGGTAGAAGTTCTTGCCCTTGGCGCCCATGCCGCCGATGTAGAGCGCCAGATGCGGCTTCACGAACTCCAGCAGCGGGTCGACGTTGTCCCCGATGGCCAGCGCCGGGCCCGCGTAGACGTCCAGGTCACCGAGGACCGGATCGCGCTTGGCGAGACCGGCGGTGAGCGAGTCGGCCCACACCTCCTTCGCCTTCTCCGGCAGGAAGAAGATCGGCTGCCACCCCTCGGCGATCTCGGCGGCCAGTTCCACGTTCTTCGGGCCGAGCGCGGCCAGCAGCACCGGAATGCGCTCGCGCACCGGGTGGTTGATCAGCTTGAGCGGCTTACCGAGGCCGGTGCCCCGGTCGGCGGGCAGCGGGATCTGGTAGTACTTGCCCTGATATTCCAGGCGCTCGCGCCGCCAGACCTTCCGGCAGATCTCCACCAGTTCGCGGGTGCGGCCGATCGGCGCGTCATAGGGCACGCCGTGGAAGCCCTCGATCACCTGCGGACCCGACGCGCCCAGCCCGAGTACGTAGCGTCCGTCGGAGACGAAGTCCAGGCCCGCCGCGGTCATGGCGGTCAGGCTCGGTGTGCGCGTGTAGAGCTGCAGGATGCCGGAGGCCAGCTGCAGGGTGGTGGTCTTGGCGGCCAGGTAGCCGAGCGCGCTCACCGCGTCGAACGAGTACGCCTCGGGCACGAACACGATGTCCAGGCCCGCCCGCTCGAGGTCGGCGACTTCGGCCGCCGCCTCTTTGAAGCCCCCCGAGTAGTTGATGCTCAATCCGATGCGCATAGCACTCAACATAACGGCGGGTACGTCCCGGCCGCGCACCGGCCGGGTGCGAGCCCGGCAAGGCGTGGTCACACCCGAGGCGGCGGCGCCACGGGGTAGCGTCTACTCGTAGTCCTTCCTCGCCGTAGAACGAAAGGCAATACGCACGTGTCGCAGCCCAGCTCGTCGTCCACGGAAACTGCGCCGTCCTCCGGCGAGGTCACCCTCGCGCAGTACCTGGGCGATCTGGCCGCCAAGATTCCCGCACCGGGCGGCGGCGCGGTGGCGGCGTTGCACGCCGCGCAGGGCGCCGCGCTCGTCGCGATGGTCGCGCGTTACACCACTCGCGCCAAGGACGCCGAGAACCGGCCGGTGATCGACCGGATCATCGAAGCCGCCGACGCCGCCCGCGAGCGCGCACTCGCGCTGGCCGACGCGGACGCCGCCGCGTTCACGGCCGTCGGCGCCGCCTACAAGCTGCCCAAGGACACCCCGGAGGACCTCGCCGCCCGCACCGCGGCGATCAACGCCGCGCTGATCGAGGCCGCCCGCGTGCCCGCCGAGGTCGTCGACGAGGCCGACGAGGTGCTCTCGCTGGCCGCGGAGCTGTTCCCGATCGGGAATCCGAACGTCGTCACCGATATCGGCGCGGCCGCCGACGCCTGCCGCGCCGCCGCGACCACCTCGCAGCTCAACATCGAGATCAACGTGGCATCGCTGCCCGCCGCCGAGGGCGACCGGTTCGCCGCGGTCCTGATCCGGATCGAGGAGCTGACCGCGCGGGCGGACGCCCTGCACGCCGACGTCGTGCACGCCGTCCGCCGATAGCCGCGCGATCGCGCCGGGGCCGCCCGTTCAGGCGGGCGGATTCCAGGCGACCAGTACGACCTTGCCGCGCACCCGTCCCGATTCGCCGAGTTCGTGCGCCTTCGCGGCATCCGAGAGCGGCAGCACCTGGTCGATGGTCGCCCGGAGGTGACCGCGCTCGACCATCGTGGTGATCTCGCGCAGTGATACCGCCGAGGGTTCGACATAGAACCGCTCGTAACGCGGGTCAGCTTCCGCGTCCGACCCCTGGGTATCGATCAACCTGCCGTCGGGCCGCAGCACCGGAAGGGACCGGGACCCGTACGTACCGCCGACCAGATCCAGCACATAGTCGACGTCGCGCGCCACCGCGCCGAAATCGACCGCGGTGTAGTCGATCACCTCGTCGGCGCCGAGACCGCGCAGGTACTCGTGGTTGACCGCACGCGCGGTGCCGATCACGTGCGCTCCGCGATGCTTGGCGATCTGCACCGCCAGATGCCCGACGCCTCCCGCGGCCGCGTGCACCAGCACGCGCTCCCCGGCACCGAGGGCGGCCAGCGCCTGCCAGGCGGTCAGCGCCGCCGTCGGCAGTGCAGCGGCGTGTACCAGATCGATGTTCCTCGGCACCGCTGACAACGTGTGCGCTTGTGCCACAACGTATTCCGCGTTCGCTCCGCCGAACACCATGCCGTACACGGGAGCGCCGATCGCGAACCGGTCCACCCCGGCACCGAGTTCCTCGACGACACCCGCCACATCGAGTCCCAGCGTCAGCGGTGGATCGCCGAGCTTCCCGAGCAGTCCGGCGCGCACCTTCCAATCGGCTGCGTTGACGCTGGTCGCGGCGACCCGTACCAGCACCTCCCCCGGGCCGGGCCGCGGCCGATCCACCTCGACCACCTCCAGGACTTCCGGGCCACCGAACGCGTACTGCGTGATTGCGAGCATGTACCGATTCTCTGGCCACCTGGTACCTTTCGGGAAGAAGGCACCTTCTTGATACCGAGGTTCCCCATGGATACCGTATGTGACCGGCCGGATACCGGCAGTTTGGTCGAGAGCTACCTGCATCACTGCCCCGCGCGGGAAGTGCTGGCCGTCCTCGCCGACAAGTGGGTGATGCTGGTGCTGAGCGTCCTGCGCTCCCATGCGGGGCCGATCCGCTTCAACGAACTGCGCCGCCGCCTCGACGGCATCACGCAGAAGATGCTCACCCGAACCCTGCGCAACTTGGAGCGGGAGGGCCTCGTGCGCCGGGCGGTCTACCCCACGGTGCCGCCCCGGGTGGAGTATTCGCTCACCGAACTCGGTGCGAGCATCGGTGCGATCAGTCACGCCATGGGCGTCTGGGCCGTCGAACACCAGGACCGAATCCTCGCCGCGCGAGCGGAATTCGACACGCGAGCCGCGGCCGAACCGGAACCGCTGCCACGCGGACTCGCGCGCTGACCGCATCGTCGGGCCCCTGCCCGTAGGGCTCGAGCGACTCACTGCCGTTTCGACCGCACCCGGCGGGGTACGCGGTCATTGGTGGGCCTATCCCCAGCACAACCGGACCATGGACCGGTTCTATCCGTGGCCGAGTTGATCATGGGGGCTTAAAATGTTCCTTGCCTACCACACCAGCTCGAAGGGGTGGACGCCATGAGGAGCGCCATTCGGTACCTGTTCCTCGCGACCGTGATCGTGGCACTGGCCGCGTTCGGATCGGGTGCGGCGGTCGCGACGATGATCGTGCGGCCGACGCCTCCGGTGGCAGCGATCGGACCCTCGAACGGCCAGGTGGTGGGCGTGGCTCATCCCGTGACCATTCGGTTCGCCGCACCTGTCACGGATCGCGCGAAGACGGAACAATCCATCGACATCAGAACGACCCGGCCGTTGCCGGGCACATTCGCGTGGACCGACGATCGCGAAGCCGTGTGGACGCCGACCGGGTTCCTGCCCGCCGACGCCACCGTCCTCGTCTCGGTCGGTGGCGCGCGCACGGAATTCCGCACCAACGCGGGTGTGTTCGGCGAGGCGAACATGTCGGCGCATACCTTCACGGTCACCGTCGGCGGCACCGTCGTCCGCACGATGCCGGCCTCGATGGGCAAGCCGGGGTACGAAACACCGGCCGGCACCTGGCCGGTGCTGGAGAAGTTCCGTTCCGTCGTGTTCGACTCCCGCACCATCGGCATCCCGCTGAGTTCGCCGGAGGGCTACGTCATCAACGGCGAGTTCGCCGAAAGACTCACGTGGGGAGGCGTTTTCATCCACTCGGCGCCATGGTCGGTGGACCAGCAGGGTTATGCGAACGTCAGCCACGGCTGCATCAACCTCTCCCGCGACGACGCCGAATGGGTCTATCACACGATCGGCGTCGGCGATCCGGTCGTCACGCACTGGTGAGCGGCGCCCTCCGCCGGGTAGCGTCTGGCGACATACCCGAGGGGAGGGCCATCCGTGCGCGAGTTTCCGATCCCACCACCGCGTGACGCGAAGGAAGCCGAGTTCCAAGACCTCTGGGGCCCATGGGCTCTCGTCACGCCGCGCGATGTGGGCGAGATCCTCGGCGACATCGACGCCCCGTGGTGGATCGCGGGCGGGTGGGCGATCGACGCATGGACCCGAACGCGGCGCGAGCACAGTGATGTCGACGCGGCGATGTTCCGTGCCGATCTGCCCGCTCTGCGCACTGCGGCACGAGGCCGCTTGCACATCTGGTCCGCGGGCCCGGACGGCATTCGCCCCGTCGATGACCGCTTCCCCGCCTTACCCGACAGCGCCGACCAGGTCTGGCTGCGGGCGAACGCACGGTCTCCGTGGCTGATCGACCTCCTGCTGAATCCCGGACAGCGGGGCGCCTGGGTCAACCGGCGCGATCGGACCATGGTCGTACCCCTCGACGAGGTGACCTGGATCGCGGACGACGGCATCCGCTACCTGAATCCCGAGTTCGTGCTGATCTTCAAAGTGAAACAGGCCCGGCCGAAAGACCGCGTCGACCTCGAACGGACCTGGCCGGAGTTGAGTGCCGCCCAGCGCACCGTGGTGCGGACCTACGTGTCCGACCACTACCCGGAGCACGAATGGCTGGCTCTGCTGAAGTGACACCCCGCCCACCGGCCACCTCGAGCCCGCGTGGGAGACCCGCCGGTATCCTCCGGTAGGCGGACGGCTCAATTGTGAACGCGGCAGGGCGTTCCCGCGTCGTGGCGATGCGGTTAATCTGACGGGGACCTGATGAAGGGCGGGGCGATGGATCGACCGGAGATGAGCGCGCGACCCGGCTACGACCGGGGAAATCCGTATGGCACCGGGGTGCCCGGGCAGGCGCCGGCCGGCGAGGAGTACCGCGGCGAGTGGGCCACGTGGGTGGATCGGCCGCAGGACCAGGCGCAGCCCACCGAACCCGTGCACACGCAGGCGCCCGGTCCGGACGAGTACGAAGATCAATTCGCGGGACTGATCGACCGCTCTCCCGCGCCGCGTAAGACGCGGCGGTGGGCGGTACCACTGCTCGGCACGCTCGGCGTCGCCGCGCTCGGGTTCGCGGCCTTCCTCCAGTTCGGGACCGGTGGCTCCGACCGGCAGGCCGCGGGGCCGGTCCCGTCCGCGCAGGCCACCGCTCCGGCGGCGCCGGTCGCGCAGTGCCCCGCCGAGCGGGTCGGCAACCGGATCCAGGGCAATGGCGTGGGCGGCTTCGATTCCGGTCCCGCGGTGATCTTCGCCTTCCAGCACGCCTATTACGTGGACCGGTCCGGCGAGCAGGTCCGCGCCACCACCACCGCGGACGCCGCGGTACAGGCCGCCGACGCCATCCAGCGCGGCATCGACAGCATCCCCGCGGGCACCACCCACTGCGTGGCGATCACTCCCGGCGCGTTCGCGGGCCAGTACACCGTAGTGGTCACCGAACATCGCCCCGGGCAGCAGCCGGTCACCTACAACCCGCAGGTCGTCACCACTACCAAGGACGGCGGCCGCACGCTCATCAGCGCCATCGCCCGGGGGTGAGGCGGCTTCTCAGGCAGTGCCGCTCGGCCGGTCGGATTCGGCGGCGGTGACGACGTGGCGCATCAGCAGGGCCGTGGTGACCGGGCCCACGCCGCCGGGGACGGGGCTGAGCCCGGCCGCCTTGCCGCGCACCGACTCGGCGTCGACATCGCCGACGATCTTGCCGTCGGGAGCCTCGTTGGTGCCGACATCGATGACCACCGCACCCTCCCTGACGTGCTCGCCGGAGATCAGGCCGATGCGGCCCGCCGCGGCGACGACGACGTCTGCGGTGGCGGTGACGGCGGCGAGGTCGGCGGTGCGCGAATGACACACCGTGACGGTGGCGTCTTTCGCCAGCAGCAGCTGCGCCAGCGGCTTCCCGACGACGTTCGAGCGGCCGACGACCGCGACGTGCCGGCCGGTCAGCGGGATCTCGTGGTGTTCGAGCAGTTCGACTACGGCCTCGGACGTGGCGGGGACGAAACCGTCCAGCCCGGCCGCGAGCAGGCCGAGCGACAGCGGGCTGACGCCGTCGACGTCCTTGGACGCGACGATCGCGGAACTCACGTCGTCGAGCGTGACACCCGCCGGGAGGGGCGTCTGCAGCATGATCGCGTCGGTCGCCGAGTCCGCACCGCGCGCGGTGAGCTCGGCGCGGATCTCCGCGGCGCTCGCCTCGGGACCGAGATCGACCGTGTCGCAGGCTATTCCGAGTCGCTCGGCCGCCTTGCGGAGCGAGTTCACATACCAGGCGCTCGCCGGGTCGTCGTTCGCCACCACGAGGGCGAGGCGCGGGGCGGCGCCGCCGTCGGTGAGCGCGGCGGCGCGGGCCTTGGTGTCGGCGTTGATGGCGGCGGCGAGTTCCTTGCCGGACAGCGAAACGGTATCCACGTTGACACAGCCTAACGGGCGCGGCCGGGTGTGGTCCTCCCCCGCCCGCCTCCGGCGTTGCAAACTCGGGGCAATCACACGGCGAGCCTGACTCGATCAGGCCATGCGACCACAGCGAGGCCGGACGGCGCACGCAGCAGCACGGTAGTCGCCGACCATGGCACGCCGGTGGCAGGTGCGGCGGCACAGCCGCACCGCCGACGACGACAGTAAACAGCCCCACCGGTATTTCCCCAGTGCCACTGTGTTTCAAGTAGTTTCGAATGCCTTCGGAGCCGAAAAGGCCGCCGCGATCCCGCCGCGAAAACGAACCAACCCCCCGGTTTCGCCCCCGGCACGCGCACCGGGGGCGACATCGCGGGAGCCCGTTCGCGAATTGCCGGTTGGACGAAGAGTTCGCCCGTATGGTATTTCGTGTTTGCCCCAGCTAACTGCTAGCACGTGCCAACCCGTTCCACAGCGGAAAGGTGACGACTGTAGTGATGATCTCGAGGCAGTGGAAACTTCTCGTCGCGGCGTCGTTCGCCGCGTTCTCGCTCACCGGTCTGGCCGGTGTCCCCGCGCACGCCGCGCCGGAGACCGACGCCCTGTACAACTCCGCCCAGCGCCACTTCACCAACGGCGACGACGCCGCGGGCCGGGCCGACCTGCACAATCTGATCGGCGCCGACCCCGCCGACGCCGAAGCGCTCGCCCTGCAGGCGATCTGGTCCGACTACGCCGGTGACCTGCCCGCGTTCTTGGACGCCATGGCACGGCTGCACGTGGTCGATCCGGGCCTGGCACAGGGCACCGACAACGTGCTCGGTGCCGTGCGCGCCGCGGTGGGCACGCTGCCGAACCCGCTGCCCGCGCTGGCGGGGCCGCAAACCGGCATCGTCGTGCTCGGCTACGGCCTTTTGCCGGATGGAGCGTTGCGCCCCGAACTGGTGAACCGGCTCACCGCCGCGTGGTTGCAGTCCATCGCCGCGCCGCTGTCGCCGATCGTCGTCACCGGCGGGAATCCGCAGAACGGCATCACCGAGGCCGAGGCCATGCGCGACTGGCTGGTCGCCCACGGCGTAGCGCCCGCGCGCATCCACGTGGAGAGCCGCGCCGGCTCGACCGTGCAGAACGCGCTGTTCAGCACGAGGCTGCTGCGGGATGTCGGTGCGACGAGCGCGATCGTGGTCACCTCGCCGAACCACATCCGCCGCGCCGTCGCCGATTTCGTCGTCGCGGGCACCCGGGTCGTCGGCGCGACGACCTCGCTCGAACAACTGGTCTCGCAACTGCCGCCGCCCGGCAAGCCGGGCCAGCGCGGCATCTATCTCGACGCCACGCGTACCTTCCAGCTCAGCACGGCGCGCTGATCACCGGCAGATCGGGATTCGCGCCGAGCGCGCCGGTCCCGATCGCCGGGGAAATTCGTTGGCGGCGTCCCGCGTGGGCGCGGCAGGATGGCCCGGTGAGGTCAGCCGGAAATTCCGAGGTGGTCGCCCGGCTCCGGGCGGCGGGCTGCGTGTTCGCCGAGGACGAGGCGCGACTGCTCACGGCCGCCGCCGCGGAGACCGGCGTCGCGCTGGAATCGCTCGTCGCCCAGCGCATCGCCGGTAGCCCGCTGGAGCACCTGCTCGGCTGGGCGGAGTTCCACGGGCTGCGGGTCGCGGTGTCTCCCGGCGTCTTCGTGCCCCGGCAGCGCACCGCGTTCCTCGTCGACCGCGCGGTGGAGCTGATCCACGCCCGGCCGGGTCATCCGGTGGTGGTCGATCTGTGCTGCGGCTCCGGCGCGCTCGGGCTGGCGGCGGCTCGGACCGCCGCCGACGAAGGTCGTCCGGTCACGCTGGCGGCCGCCGACATCGATCCGATCGCGGTCGAGTGCGCCCGCCGGAATCTCACCCCGCTCGGCGCACCGGTCTACGAAGGGGATCTCTTCGAGCCCCTACCTGGGGAATTGCGCGGTTGTATCGACATCCTGCTCTGCAACACCCCGTACGTGCCCTCGGAGATGATCGCCCGGATGCCGCCGGAGGCCCGCGACCACGAACCACGCACCGCCCTCGACGGCGGCCCGGATGGCTTGGACGTCTTGCGCCGGGTCGCGGCCCAGGCCGCCGATTGGCTGTCTCCGGGCGGGCATCTGCTCGTGGAGTCCAGCGAGGATCAAGCGCCGACCGCGCTCGCCGTGCTGGCGGAGAACAATCTCGCGGGCCGGGTCGCGGCATCCGAAGAGCATTACGCGACCGTGGTCATCGGCACCCGTCCACGCTGACCACCCGTCGCTGACCACCCGTCGAGGAAGCGCCGTACCCCATTCGAGCGGTGCGGCCTGGGAGTTCACCGCGCCGCTCGGTGGCCGTGACCGACATGCCTCGCACACGCCGGTGTGGGGCCGCAGTGATTTCCGGGCGCCGGGGCGAACGCGCCGCGCTCTACTTCTCGCGACCGGTGAACTGGTCCATGGAGTGGTAGACGCCGACCGTGTCGAGGAACAGGTCACGCAGCTTGATCGGCAGCAGGCCGGAGATCGCCTTGTTCAGCCGCGAGGTCCACGGCAGCACGACCAGCGGGGTGCCGTTCTTCATCTCCCGCCACGAGGTGTCGACCACCTTGTCCTGGTCCAGGATCGGGGTGAACAGGAAGCCCTTGGCGCCCTCGAACATTCCGGTGTTGATGTAGGTCGGGCAGACCGTGGTGATCGTCACGTGCTCGTGGCCGGCCTGTTCCAGTTCGATGCGCACCGAGTCCGACCAGCCCAGCGCCGCCCACTTGGAGGCGGCGTACACGCTCATGCGCGGGTTGGACACCAGGCCCGCCGAGGAGGCGATGGTCAGCACCCGCGCCTCGGTGGTTCCGGCGACCATGGCGGGCAGGAACTCGAGCGTGACGTACATCGGGGCGAGGGAGTTGATCGCCATGGTCTTGTCGATGTCGGCGCGGTTCGGCGTTTCCCAGAAGTAGCTGTTGCCGCGCACGATGCCGGCGTTGTTGACCAGGATGTCGATGCCGCCGACCTGCTCGCGCACGCCGGCCGCCGCCTCGGCGATCGCCTCGGGCGAGGCCACGTCCACGACGAAGTGATGAACGGCGCTGCCGCGGCCGGTCAGCTCGGCGGCGGTGTCCTTCAGCGCGGCCTCGTTGATGTCCCACAGCACCACCGCCGCGGCGCCTTCGCGCACCGCCCGGTCGGCGAACAGCTTGCCAAGGCCCATCGCGGCCCCCGTGACCAGGACCCTCTTGCCCGCCACCGTGTCCAGTTTCATCCGTACCGCTTCCTGATCCGTGAGTCGTGCGAGTTACTTCTGCCGAAGCGCTTTCATGACGCCGAAATACAGCGTCATCGTCTTGGCCCAGAGCGCTTCGGACATGCCGGGCAGCGGAGCGATCGGCACTACCCGCTGCACCGCGATGGTCTGGGTGTCGATGTACTTGAGCAGGCCCTCGGGACCGTGCCTGCGTCCGGTGCCGGAGATGCCGAGCCCGCCGGACGGCGCGTCGGCGCTGCCCCAGGCGGCGATGAAGCCCTCGTTGACGTTCACCGAGCCCGCCTCGATCCGCGCCGCCACCGCGCGACCGCGGGCGGTGTCCTTGGTCCAGACACTGGCGTTGAGGCCGTAGGCGGTGTCGTTGGCCTGTTCGACGGCTTCCTCGTCGCTGCTCACGCGGTAGATCGAGACCACGGGGCCGAAGGTCTCCTCGCGGTGCACCGTCATGCCCGGCCGCACGCCGGACAGCACGGTGGGCTCGTAGAAATACGGTCCGAGGTCCGGACGCGCGCGACCGCCCGCCAGCACCGTGGCGCCCTTGGCCACCGCGTCGTCGACATGCGCGACGACCGTGTCGAGCTGACGCCGGAAGGTCAGCGATCCCATGTCGCTGTGGTAGTCCAGACCGCCGCCGAGCCGGATGGCCTCGACGTGCCCGACGAATTCGGTGACGAAGCGGTCGTAGACGCTGTCGTGCACGTAGATGCGTTCCATCGACTCGCACAGCTGTCCCGCCGAGGCGAAGCAGGCCCGGATGGCGATCTTGGCGGCGCGTGAGACGTCCGCGTCGGCGAGCACCAGCAGCGGGTTCTTGCCGCCGAGTTCGAGCGAGTAGCCGATCAGGCGCTCACCCGCCTGCCGGGCGATGGTCCGTCCGGTCGCGCTGGAGCCGGTGTAGTCGACGTAGTCGGCGCGGGCGATCACCTCGCCGCCGATCACCGATCCGCGGCCGAGCACCGCCTGCCAGAGCCCGCGCGGCAATCCGGCGCGCACGGCGGCATCGATGGCCCACAGCGCGGTGAGCGCGGTCTGGTTGTCCGGACGCGCCACCACCGCGTTGCCCGCGACCAGGGCGGGCAGCGCGTCGGAGGCGGCCAGCGCCAGCGGATAGTTCCACGGCGAGATGACCGCGACCACGCCCTTGGGGCGATGCCGCACGTCGACCTGGGTGAGCACGGGAAGCACCCCGCGCGGTTTGCGCGTGGCCAGCAGCCGGGCCGCCACCGAGGCGTAGTACCTGGCGTTCACGGCCACGTCGCCGACCTCGTCGAAGGCGTGGGCCCGCGCCTTGCCGGTCTCGGTCTGCACGATGTCGAGGATGGCGTCCTGCTCGGCCAGCACGATGTCGTGGAATCGGCGCAGCACCGCGATCCGTTCCCGCACCGGACGTCGCGCCCACTGGCGCTGGGCTTCGCGGGCGGTGGCGAACGCGGTCTCGATGTCGTCGGCGCAGGACTGCGGCAGATCGACAATCTTCGCGCCGGTCGCGGGTGCGAACACTTCGACGGTGGGCGCCCCTCCGGCGACGGCGTGCGCGAGCAACGGCTGCACCAGCGACGGGGACAGCGCGTCGGCGGTGGCCGGTTGGGAGGCGGTCGTCATGGCGGGCCCTCTCGAGGACGGTGGACCGCGCCGCGGACGCGTCCCATTAAATGAACAGTGGTGTTAGATTAATATCTATGTCACACCTCGTGTCAAGCTGTTCGTCGTGGCGCACAGGGATCCAGGGGGCCGCGTTGTGAGGCGGCACTATGCAGGCTGAGCCGACGGCCGCGCGGCGCGGCAGGCCGCCGCAGACGCAGGAGCAGGCCGAGGAGGTCCGCGCCCGGATCGTGCTCGCGACGGCGGAGGTGTTCACCCGCACGGGTTCCCGTGGGCTGAGCGTCGCGCAGATCATCGAGCAGGCGGGACTGGCCAGGCCGACCTTCTACCGCTACTTCGGCAACGCGAACGAACCGCTGCTCGCGGTGCTCGACAGTTCCAACGAGGGGTTGGTCGGCGGCATCCGCGCGGCGCTGGCGGGCACCGACGAGCCGGTCGAGCTGGGTATCCGGCTGATCGACGCCTACCTGGACTGGGCGCGCGGACACGGCCCCATGCTGCGGCCGCTGTTCGCCGAGCTGCACGATCCGGGTTCGCCGGTGTCGGCGTACCGCGAACGCGCGCTCGACGACATCCGCGATCTGGTGCGCGAGACGTTCGCCGAGCTGGGCAGGCCGGTGCCGAGCCCACTCGACCTGGACGCGGCGCTGCACCTGTGCGAGTACGTGGTCTACCGGATCTCCGCGGGCACCGCGCCCGGCGCCGAACCGGACGCGGACACCGTCGCGGCGGCGCGCCTGACGATGATCCGCGTGCTGCTCACGACGCTCGGCACGCGCGTCGACGTGGAGTACGCGCTGACGCTGCCCGCGATCTTTCCCGCCGCGCCGTAGTCCGGCCCGCGCGCGTCAGCGCGGTACCGGGGTGACGGGATGATCGGCGTCGATGACGCGCTGTTCGACCCGGTGGATCAGGTCGTGCACGCGCGGGTCCCGCGCCAGCCTGCTGTCCAGCACCACGTTGATCACGCCGCGGAACAACGCGTAGGGCTCCCACTGCGGCGGCGCGATGGTGCGGGCCGCGCGCCGGGCGATGCCGTCGGCGATGGATTCCGCCGCGTCGCGCACGGTGATGCGCAGATTGAGCGGCCAGGGCAGCAATGCGCCCAGGTCGGCGCCCAGCTCGTCCTCGTCCAGCGTGCCGTGCGTCATCGCGGTGTCGACGATGCCGAAGTACGCCACGCCCGCCGTCGCGCCCACCGCGGCGAGCTCGACCCGCAGCGCCCGCCCGAACTGCTCTACCGCGGCTTTGCTCACCATGTAGGGCGAACCGGCCATGCCGGGCGCGAACGCCGCGGCGGAGGAGACCACGACGACGTGCCCTTTCGCGGCGACGATGTCCTCCAGCGCGGGATGCACGGTGTTGAACACCCCGGTCACATTGATGCCGATGACCCGATCGAAGTCGCCGGGGTTCATCGTCCGGATCGTGGCCGGCTCCGGCACCACGCCCGCGTTGGCCACCACGACATCGATCCGGCCGAAACGCTCGCGCACCCGGGAGATGGCTTCGCGCATCCCGATTCGATCGGAGACGTCCGCGCGCACGACCAGCGCACGCTCCCCCATCGAGCGTCCGACGGCAGCGGCGGCGGCCTGGTCGATGTCGATCAGCGCCACCGAAGCGCCCGAGGCATAGAGTTTTTCGGCGAGCGCGCGGCCGATTCCGGTGCCCGCACCGGTGATCACCACCACCCGATCGCGCACATCCAGCCGATGCTCGGCAGGTGGGGACAGCAGCTGACGCAGCAGATCGACGACCACGACGCTCACCCGGCCTGCAACTGGTAGGACTCCGGATCGAAACGGCTTGTGCGCCGCCGGTATTCGAAACTCCAGTTCGGGTACAGACCGGCGTTGCCGCCGTCGGCGGTCTGGTAGTAGCTGCGGCATCCGCCGGTCAGCCAGGCGGTGTCGCGACTGCGCTCGGTCACCTCGTCGAGGAAGGCTCGCTGCACCTCCTCGCGCACATCGATCCGCTGGATGTTCCGCGCACGCATGGTGGTCACGGCATCGACGATATAGCGCACCTGCGCCTCGATCATATAGATCGCGGACTGATTGCCCGCCGCCCCGAACGGCCCCAGCGTGCAGAAGAAGTTCGGGAAGCCCGCCATGGCCGCGCCGAGGTAGCTGCTCGGACGCTCCCGGTAGCGGTCCCCGATGGAGCGACCGCCGAGCCCGTGGATCCGGTCGAAAACCGCGGGGGGAACGCCGAATCCGGTGCCCCAGATGATCGTGTCCACCGCGTGCTCCGCGCCGTCGGCGGTGACGATCGACCTGGCGCGGATCTCCCGGATCCCCTCGGTGACCACTTCGACGTTCGGCCGGGTCAGGGCCGGGTAGTAGGCGTCGGAGAAGATCGCGCGCTTACAACCGATCACGTAATCGGGGGTGAGTTTGCGACGCAGCTGCGGATCGCGCACCTGGCGCAGCAGCTGGAGTCTGCCCAGCGCCTCGTACGGATGCCGGAACCGCTTGTCCACGAAACCGACCAGACCGAAACCTTCGATGCCGGTGTAGAAGAGACCGCGGATCGCTTTGCCGAGCGCGGGGACCCGGCGCAGCAGCGCGCGTTCGGCGGGCAGCGTAGGGCGATCCAGTCGCGAGACGATCCACGGCGCCGAACGCTGGAACACGGTCAGCTCGCCCACCAGGGGCTGGATCTCCGGGATGAACTGCACGGCCGACGCGCCCGTGCCGATCACCGCGACGCGCTCGCCGGTGAGATCGTGTTCGTGATCCCAGTGCAGCGAATGGAATTGCGTCCCTTCGAAGGTATCCGCGCCCGGCACCCGCGGGATCCGCGCCTCGCTGAACGGCCCGACGGCGGAAACCAGCACCGCCGCGGTCAGCTCGCCGCGACCGGTACGCAGCCGCCACAGCGTGGCCGCGTCGTCCCAGCGCGCCTCGAGCAACTCGACGCCGAACCGCATGTGCCGCACCACGTCGTGGCGCGTCGCGACCGACCGGAGGTAGGCGAGGATCTCCGGCTGCGTGCCGTAGGTGCGCGACCAGTCCGGATTGGGCGCGAAGGAGTACGAGTACAGCTGGGAGGGCACGTCGCAGGCGCAACCGGGATAGGTGTTCGCCCGCCAGGTGCCACCCAGGTCATCCGCGCGCTCGAGCAGCACGAAATCATCGATGCCCGCTTCGCGCAGCGCGACCGCCAGACCGATCCCGGCTATCCCGGCGCCGATTACCGCGATCGGCACGTGTTCCGGATGCGCAGCCATGTCTTTCCTTCCACACGCGGGCGCCTGGCCCGCCGAGCTCACAGATCCAGGTGGAGTTCGCCGTCGCGCGCCCGGGAGACGCAGGTCAGCATCGTCTCCGCGCGCTCGGATTCGAGCAGCGACCGGTCCCGGTGGTCCACCGCGCCCGCGAGCACCCGTGTCTTGCAGGTGCCGCAGAATCCCTGCTGACAGGAGTAGGCCACGCCGGGCAGCACACGGCGGATCGCGCTGAGCGCGGACTCGTCGGCCGCGACCTCCACGTCGAACCCGCTGCGATGCAACCTGATCCGAAACGGCTCGCCGTCGCGCACGGGCAGCGGCGAGAAGCGCTCGGTGTGCAGCGAGGCCGTCGGATCGTGCAGTGCGAGCACCGCACGCGCGGCCTCGGCCAGCGGCGGCGGCCCGCACACGTATACCGCGGCGCCGGGCGGCGTCTGCTCGAAGATCATCCGCGCGTCGGGCACGCCGTACTCGTCGTCCGGCCGCACCACCACGTCGCCGCCGGTGTACCGGGCCAGGTCGTACAGGAACGGCATGCGCGAGCGGGACCGGCCCAGGTACATCAACCGCCAGGGCACTGCCGCGCGTTCGGCCGCGGCGACCATGGGCAGGATCGGCGTGATCCCGATGCCGCCCGCGACGAACAGATAACACGGCGCCTCGACGAGCGGGAACGCGTTGCGCGGACCGCGCACGCACAGCCGGTCACCGACCCGCAGATCCCGGTGGATCTCCGCGGAACCGCCCTCGCCGTCGGCGATGAGGCGCACCGCGATGCGGTAGAACCCGCGGTCGGCGGGGTCGTTGGTGAGCGAATACTGCCGCTGCCGACCGGACGGCAAGAAGACGTCCAGATGCGCGCCCGGCGTCCACGCGGGCAGTGGGCCGCCGTCGGGGTGGCACAGCCACAAGCTCACCACCCCGTCGGCCTCGTGCCCGATCCGGTCGACCACCACCTCGAATTCGTAGCCGGTGCGGCGGACCGGATCGGGACGCGAAAGCAATTGCGCGGCGTCGCTTTCGACGAACAGGCGCTTGTAGGCGTCGGCCGCCGAGCCGATCAGCCGCAGCGCGGCCCCTGGCTGGAACCGCTCCCCCACGGCGGTCACGCGTTCGCCGCCCGTGCCGCGGGCGACTGCGCGAGGTAACGCAGCGCGTTGTCCATCGGGCCGAGCTGCGACGGGTGGAAGCCCGGCCGCAGGTAGCGCGGAATCTCGGTGAAGAACGTCGTGAAGCTGGGCACCACGCCGCGCACCGACGCGCCGGCCAGCTGGAGCGGCCAGAATCGGCCTTTGTGCCGCGACGGGTCCTTGTGGAACAGGTAGCCCCCGGAGACGACGAACAGCACGAGCAATCCCGTGCTCGCGATGAGCGCCTGCCGCGCCTTGCGCGCGTATCCGCCGTCGACGTGCATGTACGCGTCGTAGACGACGCTGCGGTGCTCGACCTCCTCGGCGCCGTGCCAGCGGATCAGATCCAGCATCGCCGGGTGCATGCCCTTGGCTTCGAGGGTGTCGTTGGTGAGCAGCCACTCCCCGATGACCGCGGTGTAGTGCTCCATGCCCGCGAACAACGCCAGCCGCTCGCACAGCCACTCCCGCTTGGCCCGGCCGGTCAATCCGTGGTCGCCGAGGATGCGGTCGACCAGCCAGCTCACGCGATCGACCATCGGGCCGACGTCCAGGCCGAGCCGCTCCAATTGCTCGCGCGCCTTCTCGTGCGAACTGGCATGCATGGATTCCTGGCCGATGAAGCCGCGGACTTCCTCGCGTAACCGCTCGTCGTCGATCAGGGGTAACGCCTCGGCCAGCGCCTGCGCCATCGCGCGCTCACCCTCGGGGAGCACCAGGTGCATCACGTTGATGATGTGGGTGGCCATCGCCTCGCCGGGGATGTAATGCATCGGCACCGTGGCGAAGTCGAATTCCACCGCGCGCGCGTTGATGGCGTGTGTCTGGTCGGCGTATACGGCAGAACCCATCTCGCACCCCTCGTCATCGATCGGTGTCTTCGCAATGTATTGGTGACATCAGGTGCTGTCAACATCACATGATGTCAATTCGGTGCTATGAGAGGATGACGCTATGGACCAAGCCGACGGGGCGATTCCGGGCATGCGCCGCTGGCGCGGGCAATCGCCCGCCGACCGCGTCGCCGCACGCCGGGAACAGCTGGTCGAGGCGTGCACGGAGCTGATGGCGACCGTGGGCGCGGCCGAGACGTCGATGCGCGGCGTGTGCAGGCAGGCCGGACTCACCGAGCGCTACTTCTACGAGAGCTTCCCGAACCTCGACGCGTTGCTGACCACCGTGCTGGACACCGTCGTCCTCGGCGCGCGCGACCGGCTGCTCGACGAGCTGCCCAACGCGCCCATCGAACGCGACGCGATGTTTCGCCACATGGTCGGCGTCTTCACCGACTATCTGCTGGCCGACCGCCGCCGCGGCCGGATCATGTTCATCGAATCGCAGGCCACCCCCGTGCTCATGCCGCGCGCCAACGAACTCATCGGCTTGTTCACCGCGCCGATCGCGTTGACCATCAGCGCGGGCGACTACAGCCAGCCGGTGCCCGACGAGCACGACTACGCGCTCAACGCCAGCGCCATCTTCGGTGCACTCGCCTACCTCTACCGGCCCTGGCTCGACGGCGAAATCCCCATCTCCCGTGAACGTTTCGACGTGCACGCCGCCGACGTCATCGAGCGGATCGCCACCGCGCGCTCCGCGTCGAGCACCGAAGCCTGATCCCGGCTCGCACCGGTCACCGCGCCGCCCGACTTCCCTTCTGTCGCAACCTGTTCGGCTCGAAGTCAAATCGAGCGACAGGCAATCCGCACCGAAGGGGTGGCGCACAGTGAAGTCACTCACATCCGGCGAGAGAGACCCCCTGCCGACGACTCACGAACCGCCACCATCCGGCAATAGCCGATCGATTGCCATTCCGAAAGCGGCGCCGTGGCGAGCGTCGCGCGCCGCGCACAGCGGCGAACGCGAAATGCGGTGACGAACCGAATCGGCAGGTCGGATGGCAATACCGGCAAGCCATAGCCAGTCGGTCACCGGTTGGTGATACCTCACGAAACATGTACTGCTGGTCGTGATTTCCGTCTCAGACGGCGGCGCGAAATAGCTGTGGTCATTCGTTGTTACCGTCGGGTAGTGTTCATTGCACCGACGATCAGAGTCGATCCGGAACCGTATATCTCGACGATTTCAGGAGCGCTCGTGTCTCCCCATTCTCGCTTCGAATCCATCGGTGCCTATCTGCCTTCGCGAGTTGTCACCACCGCGGAATTGCTTTCCGGGCTGAAAGAACCGCCTTCGTTCGATCTGGAGAAAATCACCGGCGTACGCGAACGCCGGGTACGCGATACCAGGCCGGAAAGTCACGAGGACTCGTTCACGCTGGCCGTCAAGGCGGTAGAGGACTGTTTGTCCAGGTCAAAGTACGCTCCGGAGGAGATCGACGTAGTCATCTCCGCCTCGATCACCCGGAGCAAGCACGCGACCCGGGTATACATGGAGCCGTCGTTCGCGGGTTCGATAAGTCGCCTTATCGGAGCCAAGAACGCCATTACGTTCGACATCACGAATGCCTGCGCCGGAATGCTCACCGGCACCTACATCCTGGACCGTATGATTCGGTCCGGCGCCGTGCGAAACGGCCTGGTGGTCAGCGGCGAGGCCATTACTCCGATCGCCGAGACCGCGATCGCGGAGATT
>NZ_BAFZ01000067.1 GCF_000308575.1 Nocardia exalbida NBRC 100660
AATTCGCCGGATGAACATTGGTCGACGCGATCCGTGGCCAATGAACTCATCAATCACTCCGTTCTGCCGCTGTTGACGCAACTCCCCGAGCACCACCCCAGCAAGCGCGCGCGCCAG
>NZ_BAFZ01000066.1 GCF_000308575.1 Nocardia exalbida NBRC 100660
ACCGCCGTAAGGCGGCGTATCGACGCGTCGGCTGACCGACGCCACCCGACGCCATCCGAAGAGCCGATCGCGGCGCCCGGTTCCTCCGCGGTCAGGCTTCCGCCGTCGCGGCGGTCCTGAGCGCGGCGGAATAGGAAGCGAGCGCACTCGGCCAGAACTGCTCCAGGTAGTCGCGGGCGTCGGCGAGGCCGCGCGGGTCCAGCGAATAAAGCCGCCGGTTGCCTTCCGGCCGCATCATGACCAACCGCGCATCGCGCAGCACACGCAGATGCTGGGAAACCGCCGAACTGGTCACACCAACTTCGTGCGCGAGTTCACCGACCGAGCGCGCGGCCTGCGGCAAGGCCTCGAAGATCGCGCGGCGGGTCGGGTCCGCGAGCGCAGTCAAGGCCTGGACTCCATTAGTCGCCACTCACACAGTGTGGGCGTCCAGCGTTTCACCGGTCAACTCCTGGGAAAGGCGTCATACTCCCAGCTCACGTGGGTAACGCCCGCGTGTCGTTACCTCGCCGTGACCTGTCGAGCTGGGCTTTTGTCGCCGGTGATGGTTGCCACAAGATAGCGGACCGGTGCGGCGGCTACCGTACGTTCGACTCCATGCCCGTGACCTTTCCGTTACCGATCCGTCGCGGCGTGACCCGATTACGCCGCGACCGCACCCTCACCCGAGTGCTTGCCGCCTCCGCGGTCGTCACCGCCTCCTTCGGCGTCATCGCCGCAGCACAGCAGGACCCGGACACCGACGCGTCCGCCCGGCTCGTCGCCGGGAAGATCGCGTCGGGCGAGATCCGCCCGGCCGAGGGCACCGCCCAGTTCGCGCTCTTCACCCCGCCCGACAACCCCGCCCCGCAGGCTGCGCCGCTGCCCTGGGATCCGAACCGCGCCGCGCAGGAGTTCATCCGCCCGAAGACCGTCCGCCCGGTCGCCGGTGTGCTCACCTCGAATTTCGGCGCTCGCTGGGGCGCGATGCACGCCGGCCTGGATTTCGGTGACCCGCTCGGCGCGCCGATCGCCACGGTCACCGACGGCGTCGTGATCGAGGCGGGCCCCGCCTCCGGCTTCGGTCTGTGGGTGCGCGTGCAACAGGACGACGGCACCGTCGGCGTCTACGGCCACGTCAACGACATCCTCGTCGACGTCGGCCAGCCGGTCCGCGCGGGCGACGTCATCGCGACGGTCGGAAACCGGGGCAACTCCACCGGCCCGCACCTGCACTTCGAAGTCCACCTGCCCGACGGCGTGAAGATCGATCCGCAGCCCTGGCTGGCCGAGCGCGGCATCGACGTCGGGCATGCCCCCGAGGACTGATCCCGATCCTTCTCGCGGGACATGAGGGGCTCGCGAATGAACTCGGCGACAGTGCGGTCGCCCGCGACGGGCCGCGAACGCAACGACGCGTTCGCGGCCCGATTCTCTTCCTCGCGCCCTCGAGACCCGCTGCGGCACTTGGTTCCGCCGCCCCTGCGGTAGCGCCCGCGAGAGGGACCCGGTACCGAAGTACTAGACGCGAATAGCGCCGCGGCGGGACGCCACGCAGCGTGCGCGATTCCTACGTTCGGTCCATGTCCACAACACATTTCGTCGCCGTGACCCGGGACGGATCGTCGGCGCCGCGGCCGCGCGCGGGCACGAAGGCCGGCGCGCGGCTGCACCGTCCGCTGCTCGGCACGGTGGCCGCGATGGCCGCACTCGTCCTGTTCTCCCTCGCGGCCATGCTGGTCGACGACCGCGAACTGCTCGGCGAGTCGGTCTGGCTCAAGCCGATGAAGTTCGGCCTCGCGTTCTTCCTCTACAGCCTCACCCTGGCGTGGCTGCTGTCGTTGCCGCACAAGGGCAGCCGCGCCACCTGGTGGATCGGCACGGTGTTCGCGGTGACCGGGTTCATCGACGTCGGTTTCATCGTATTGCAGGCGGCCCGCGGCACATTCAGCCACTTCAACACCGAGGACGACCCGGTGAACTCGATCGGTCAGGTGGTCTTCGCCTCCGGCGTGCCCGGCCTGTTCCTCGCCAACCTGCTCATCGTGCTGATCCTGGCCCGGCAGCGTTTGGTGGACCGCCCGACGGCACGGGCCGTCCACGCGGGCCTGGCGCTGGCCGTCGTCGGCATGGCGCTGGGCTACCTGATGGGTTTCACCGGAAAGCAGCTCGTGCGCGACAGTGCCGGGCGGATCGTCGAATTGGCCGCCGGGCACACGGTCGTCGCCGATCCGGGCG
>NZ_BAFZ01000065.1 GCF_000308575.1 Nocardia exalbida NBRC 100660
TCGGTCATCAACTCACGCACACACGCCTCCACACGGGTCGCGACCTCACGCCGCGTCTCCGCCCCAGGGATAGGACCGCGATGGTCGAGCCGATCATGATCCGGCGCGGGGACCTGGCGCTGCGCGAGCCATGCGTTCGGTCGACCGCCCGCCTCCCCGAAGCTGATCTCCCGCAGCCGCTGATCCGCCGCAACCGGAACGCCGAGCGCGGCCGCCAGAATCTGCGCGGTCTCGGTGCACCGAGCCAGATCCGACGTGGTGATCCGCACCGGCCGCATCGCTCCCTCACGCCGTCGCACCAACTCCGCTGCCACAAGGTGGGCGTCGCGCCGACCGCGCGGCGTCAACTCCGAGTCATACCATCCACCGACCAGATCATGTTCGGTGTGCTCCGCGTGCGGGTGACTCACGACGTACAGGTCCTGCATGCAACTCCCCCTGATTCGATATCGCGCGCCCAGGATCGCGCGCCCAGGCACCCTTGCCGACCCCACTGTATTGCGGTCGGACCGAATCTCGGATTCCGGTCTCGGCGCCGGACCCAACCCCGAACGTGGTCCGGCGCCGAGGTCTTCGAACTCAGGCCAAGATCTCCGCCAGCTCCGCGTGCAGATCGAACAGAGCGGGAATCTGATCCGCCGGACGGCGTCCCATACCGCACTCGGTGGCGATGCCGAACGCGGTGACCGCGGAACGGGCGGCTTCGATGCGCTCCAACGCCCCCGCACGGCCGTCGGTGGCGTGCACCAAGCCCAGGTACAGGTCGGTTTCGGGGGCGAGGACGAGGTCGGCGAGTGGCTTGAAATAGTCGGCGTCGGTACGTGAGCGTGGGACCGGCAGGTGGAGCCAGTTGACCGGCCGGTCCAGCCCGGCCACGATCCGGGCGGCGACAGCCGCCAGCCGGCTGGTGTCAGTGGGCTCCGTGAAATGACGGTGACCGAAATCGCCGTAGCAGAGGTGATAGCCGAGTTCGACCGCTTCGGGCACCGCGGCACCCAGCCGGACGAGCCGCTGCCCCACTTCGTCGAGCTGTGTCGCGTAGTCCGACCCGAACCATGAAGGGAAGATCCCCTCGAAGATGGCGAACTCGACCGCGGCATCCCATTGCACCGCGAGGTCTTCGGCCGGGATCGCCGCCACGATGGCGGCGAGTTCGTCGAGCAGGCGCGCCTCGTATCTGCGTTCCAACTCCCCCTGCGGTCCCGCGACGAATGCCCCGATCACCGCGATAGGGGTCGGCAAGCTCACCTGGAACCGGATGCCCGCCGGGATCGTCCCCTCCCCGCGCAGCTGCCGGAACACCCGCCAGGAGTCCAGAGCTGCCTCCGCGTAGCCAAGCGGACCGAAGTCGATCGACGCCGCGTCCACGCCGGGCTTGGGCTGCACCCGTTCGCTCGGCCCGTACTCCGGGCTCGGCGGCGGAACCGTTTCCAGGTCGGGATGCGCCTGCATCTTCGGCAGCTGCCACACCACCCAGTTGTCCCGGATCCCGGTCTCACCGTCCGGGATGCGTTTCAAGTGCGGACCGATCCGCCGCGCCGCTTCAGAGAAGACCGTCCGCGCATCCGTCAACGGGACACTGCCGCACAGATGAACTCCGCGCCCCTCACCCACCGCAACCTCCTACACATGGCCTACCGCTGATCGAGCCGACCTGCTCGAAACCAGACATTTGCCACATCAATCCCCGAAACTCGGAGTTAGAGCGGGCAATCGATCAGGTCGTACTACGCGATGCAGCGTAGGCGCGCAGTGATCGCCCAGATCCCCAGTTCTGGGAAACATCCAGCGATCGGTTCACCGGCGGGGCACCGGCAAGGCGACTCCCCCGTCCCCCGGGCCGAACCGAATCGTTCAGAGGTCTTGCCGACCATGCTGTCGGGCAACAAGAATCACGACCTGACGGTCGAACCTCCGGCGGTCACCGCTGTACGTCATTCGCAGAGCCCGGCATTCACGGGCCGCTCAGGAGGTCGTGTCACATCTGCGAGCTACTCATCATGGTCAACGGCCTCCCAGGCTCGGGCAAGTCGACATTGGCCGCGCCCCTCGCACGGGAACTCGGCGCGCACTTGATTTCCAAAGACCTGATCAAGGAAGCTCTGGATTCCGGGCTCGACGACAGCACTGTGCTGCCGAACATCGGCGCGATCGCGATGGAGGCGGGGTGGGCGCTCGCCGCCGCACTACCCGGCGTGGTCCTGGTCGACTCCTGGTGGTTCAAGCCGCGCGACAGGCGCTATGCCGCCACCGGGCTCGCGATTTCCGGCGCAACACGCGCGGTGGAGGTCTGGTGCGCGGTGCCCTCCGAGGTTGCCCGCGCGCGATTTCGCGGCCGCACGCGCGCCGATCTCTACCGGGACGATGCACATCTGGCGCAGGATTGGGATCGATGGGCGCGATTGGCCGAACCTCTCGCGCTCGCTCCGGTCGTCATTGTCGACACCACCGCTCCGATCGACTGTCCGGAACTCGCACGCCGGGTGATGGCCGCGGCGACAGTCGCCATCGGCGACGTCCTCTAGCGAGATCATCTGTTATCCAGATTGCCCCGGACTACCGGGGCTGCCCCCGGCTCTATGCTTCTTTTGGATGGGTTGGATTCTTCGGGCTACGTGCTGACAGGTGTTATGTATGTATAGATATGCATAGGAGCGTACCGCCATCTTTCTTCGGTTCGGCTGGGATGCGGGACTTTGATGAAACAGTCAGCGACTGGTCAGCTTCGATGGCACCTTGCCACATCTTCGCGCCTGAGCTTTACGGGCGCCGCACCGCACCAGCACTCCCCTAGTTCATCACAGTCGAGGAAAGCCTCCGCACCAGGCTGCTCCCCCGCGCGACAACGGCATTCGCGAACCCATAGCAAGCTGAACTAACGTTCGAATGGTGCTTGGACATTCACATGCGACCAGTGGCGCGTTGGCCTGGTCGGCGGCAGTGGCGACGCTGCCGGTAACGATCTTGACGTTTCCGGCTCTCCAGGATGCGACGGGACATCTCGGTACCGTCGATCTGCTGCTGGGGGTCTTTCTCACCGCCGGGGCCGCGTTGCTGCCCGATGCGGACCACCCCCAGGGCACGATCTCGCACGCCCTCGGTCCGATCACGCACACTGCGTGCAAGCTGATCTCCTGGGTCTCGGGCGGCCATCGCGGTGCCACCCACTCCTTGGCATTCGTCGCGGCCGTCGCCTACGGCACCTGGGCCGGCGAGCACTGGCTCGGACGCTGGTTCACCCTGAGCCTGGTCTTCTTCCTCCTGGCCCTGGCCGTGCGCGCACTACATCTGTGCCCGTCCGGCAACAACTTCAAGGCGTGGGGTCCGATCGTGGCGCTCGCCTCCGCGGGCACCTTCGCGATGGAGCATTGGATCGCCGACAAGCCGGTCTGGTTGCCGTTCGCGGTGGGGCTGGGCGCACTGGCCCATCTGATCGGCGACTGCCTCACCGAGCGTGGCTGCCGCCTGTTCTGGCCCTTCGACCTCCGCGTCAGCCTTCCCCTCATCGATCGCACCGGGAACAAGGTCGAAACCTTCATCGTGGCACCATTGTTCACGCTCGGCACACTGGCCATCCTCTGGTACACCATCACGCACCAGCCCTGATACCTCGGCGCTGCTGTCCAGGCGTTGCCTGTCCCGACTCCGGCGAGGAAGTCGCGACACACCACTGGCAGCAGCGCGACCCCGGGCGAACCCGCTTCACGTAGCTCACCGCCGGATCCGTTTCCTCGCCCCTTCCTCTCCTTGCTGGTTTTAAGCGTTGGGGAGCTGGGCGGGGCCGGTGGGAGTTACATTGTTAGATGAGCATATCTACGTAAGCTGATGGTTGATAGCCTCGACAACCACTTCCGCCGAAGCGGGCTCGCCTGCCCGGCATCGTTTCCCCCGGAACTCCGCACTCACGGGGCTACCCTGATGCCATGCTCGCCTCGACCATGCAGCCGCAGCGGTGGACGCCGCCGCCCTCCCCTGCTCGGGCACGTCAAAGCCGCAGTGCCCCTCCCCTTCCGGGAGTACGGCGTCTCGAATTGCCCGGCGCCGGACCGGAGGATGTGGTGCTCTCCCCCGACGGCAGGATCATCGCGGGCGTAGCGGGCGGTGCGATTCTCAGCATCGATCCGGCGACCGGAGACGTACGAGAACTCGCCAACACCGGCGGGCGCCCGCTCGGTCTGCATGCCGACGCCGATGGACGTCTGCTGATCTGCGATTTCGAGCGTGGACTGCTGGAGCTGGACACTTCGGGCGCGCTGACCGTACTGGTGGACGAGATCGACGGGGAGCGACTCCGATTCGCCAGCAACGTCGTGCGCGATCCCGATAGCACGATCTACTTCTCCGCGTCGTCGCGCCGGTACTCACTCGACGAGTACATGGGCGACATTCTGGAGCACTCCGGTACCGGTCGCTTGTTCCGGCGAGATCCCGCGGGCAAGGTGGAAACGCTCATTCACGATCTGCAGTTCGCCAACGGCGTCGTCCTCGCGCCCGATCGTTCCAGTGTCGTCGTCGCGGAGACCGGCGGCTACCGGCTCACGCGCTATTGGCTCACCGGCCCGAAGGCGGGCACGCAGGAACGGTTGATCGAGAATCTGCCGGGTTTCCCCGACAACCTGGGGCTCGGCAGCGACGGCCTGATCTGGATCACCCTTCCTTCGCCGCGAAATCCGCTGCTGGACCGCCTCCTTCCACTTCCGGGCATTCTGCGGCGCATCGTGTGGACGCTGCCGGAGTGGGTGCAGCCGAAGCCGGCGCGGACGGTGTGGGTGATGGCGGTCGATTTCGAGGGTGAAGTCGTGCACGACCTCCAGATGGAGGGCACCGATTATTCGATGGTGACCGGCGTGGTCGAGCAGGACGGTGTGCTGTATCTGGGCAGCCTCACCGAGCGGGCGGTGGCCGTGTCGCGAGTGCCGTAGGACTCCTCAGCCCAATTTTTCAGTGCACACTTGTACACTCATGCCATGACGGAAGAGGCGAGCCGACGGCAAGCGGAGGTCAGGGCGCTGGCCCGGCTGGCCGGTGACGAACTCGGCGGAGCGGTCGATGGGATCGCGGCCGTGCACCGCGCGATCGCGCGGCGAGTGTTCGCGGCCGTGCGCTGGGGCGTCGGCCCGGCGGCGGCTCCGGTCGAGCTGATGCACGACGCGATCGCCGAGAGTGTCTATCGTGTGGTCAGCGGATCGGCGGTGGCGGCGGGCATGGTCGCCGAACGGACCGCGGATCTGCCGGGGGCCGCGCCGTCACGCACGGTGTACGGGTCTGGTTTGCTCGCCGCGGTGCAGGGACTCATCGGTGACGAGCTCGAGCGGGAGCGACCGATTCTGGCCGGGCCGATGACCTTCCGGATCGACGGCGCTCCCGTGCCCGCCGAGCTGGTCGGTGCGCGTGTGCGGCGACCGGGTGCGCATATCGTGGTTTTCCTGCACGGGTTGGTGGAGACCGAGCACGGGTGGCGGTTGGGCGGCGGGCCGACTTATGCCGAGCGATTGGAGTCCGATACGGGCTGCACGGCGTTACAGGTCCGGTACAACAGCGGTCTGCACATCTCGGAGAACGCGGCACAGTTCAGCGAACTGATGCAATGCCTGGTCGAGCGGTGGCCGGTGCCGGTGGAACGGGTTTCGCTGGTGGGTCATTCGATGGGCGGGCTGGTCGCGCGGGGCGCGTGTTTCGTGGCGAGCGAAACCGGGGTGCCGTGGGTGGGGCTGGTGCGGCAGGTGGTGTGTCTTGGTTCACCCCATATGGGCGCGCCGCTGGAGCAGTTGGTGCACTACGCGTCGGCGGCGCTGGTGCGGTTGCCGGAGACCCGGCCGTTCGGGCGGCTGTTGCGTCGTCGCAGCGCAGGCATTCGTGATCTTCGGGATGGCTCGTTGGTTGACGAGGATTGGCGGGATCTGGATGCCGACGCGTTGCGCCGCCGGGTGATCCGCGAGGTGCCGCTGCTGAAAAGTGCGGAGCACTATTTCGTCACGGCTACCGTCACGCGCAGTCCGCGGCATCCGCTGGGCCGCGTGATCGGTGACGGGCTGGTTCTGACACCGAGCGGCGGCGGGCGGAACCGGACGCGTCGGATCGGCTTCGACGTGGACAAGGGGATGCATCTCGCGTCGGCGCATCACTTCACGTTGCTCAATCATGATGCGGTCTACCGCGCGCTGCGCACCTGGTTGGCTTCGGAAGCGGCGGCGGTTTCCGGCGAAGTGTCCTGCTGAGCGATCCTCGGGCGGGACAGGGCGCGGCCGTGTCCCGCCCGGGCGTTCAGAGGAGGTCTTCGGGGTCGGCGTCGGCTTCGAGGCGCACGTCTTCGGCGAAGTGGGATTCGGGGTCGGCGTGGTCGGTGTTGGCGGCGTAGAGCAGCAGGCAGCCGCGAATGCCGTCGAGGAGGTCTTCCAGGAGGTCGAGGGCGGGGCGGGCGGGGTCGAGGCGGCTGATGCGGAAGCCGGTGAGCATCGCCTCGCGGGTGTCGGCGTCGACGCCGAAGCGGTGGGCTTGGGTTTCGATTTCGGCGACGCGGGCGACGAGGCTCCACGGGGCGGGGACGCGGCCTTCGTGCACGGCCATCGCTTCGGCGATCAGTTCGAGGACGACTTCGGTGGGGGTGTCGCCCGCGGCGAGTCGTTCGAGCACGAGGGTGGGGGTCTCGACTTGGAGTGCTTCGATGTCGTCGGCTTCGGCGACGACATCGGTGGTGGGTACGCTCGCGGCCTCTCCGGCGACTTCGGCGGCGGCGTAGAGCCAGTGCGCGGCGGCGACGGAGGCGGAGGCGGGGTCGAGTTCGGTGAACAGTTCGATGCTGCCGAGCGGGTCGGCGCGCAGGAGTGCGTCGGCGGCGTGGACCTGGGCCGGGGAGACGTCGGGGCGGGACAGTTCGACGGCTTGGCGGGCGCGGCCGGAGAGGTCGCCGCGTTCGGCGGATTCGATGGCTTCCTGTTCGGTGCGTACTTCGGCGGCGATGGTGTCGAGCAGGGCGTCGTCGTCGATGTCGTGCAGGGTGCGTCCGATGCGGTGGGCGGATTCGACGACGCCGCTGTAGGAGACGAGCAGTCCTTCGTCGGTGGGCAGATGGGGGCTGCGCAGTCCGGCTTCGACTTCTTTGAAGTTCCGGCGTTCTTCGGCGCGGCGCCATGCTTCGCTGTTGGGGACGTCGGGGTCGCCCGCGGCGCTGGCCGGGTGGGTGTAGGTGCGCCATTGGAACCGCGAGAGGGTGGTGAGGTTCGACGCCAGATCGGTTGCCTGGTCCTTGGTCACCTGCGGGGGCAGGGTGGCCACCGTCTGGGCGAGGTCGCCTCGTCCGGTCGCCCAGGTGGCGACGAGGGCGGCGCGGTCGGCGTCGAATGCGTATCTGGTCACTGGGCAAGTCTGGTCGATCGGCGGCGGATGCGCTCGGTCAATTGCTTCGCTCGTGGGAGGTTGTGCGGCGTTTCGCCTGGACGCGCTGGAAGGATGGGGGCATGACTGTCGATCATGGTGCTCCTGGTGACGGGCCTTCGGTGCCGCCGCCGCTGGCGCCGGTGTTGTCTCCGGCTCGACCTTCGGCTGCGGAGGAGGCGAGAACCATTGCGGCGTCGGTGAATACCGCGACGCTGGCGAGTTCGGCCGAGGATGGTTCGCCGTGGGCGTCGTTGGTGACGTATGGGTTGGTGGCGGGGCAGCCGGTGTTGTGTGTGTCGCGGCTGGCCGAGCACGGGCGCAATCTGGCCGCGGACGGGCGGGCGAGCTTGGCGATGGTGGCGCCGGATCCGCCTGCGGACCCGTTGGCGGGGGCGCGGATCACGCTGTCGGGTGTGGTGGAGCGGCCGGTGGGTGGGGAGGCGGTCGCGGCGAGGGAGGCGTATCTGGCGGCGGTGGCGGCGGGGCGGATGTACATCGACTACAGCGATTTCTCGTTGTGGGTGTTGCGGGTGCGGCGGGTGCGCTGGGTCGGCGGGTATGGGCGGATGGATTCGGCGAGTGCGGAGGAGTATGCGGCGGCGGAGCCGGATCCGGTGATTCCGGTGGCGGCTCGGGCGGTGGCGCATCTCAACGATGATCATGCCGAGGCGTTGCTGGCGATGGCGCGGCGGTTGGGCGGGTACCCGGATGCCACGGGGGCGAGTTGTGAGCGTGCCGATCGATACGGTTTGGATTTGCGGGTGGTGACGCCGCGGGGTGTGGCTCGCACCAGGGTCGGGTACGCGGAGCGGATCAACGCGGTCGAGGAGTTGCGGGCGGCGACGGTGGAGTTGGCGCGGCGGTCGCGGATGGCGTGAGCGCGGATCGTGACGGTTGTGCGACCGGCGACACGCGATTTCCTGCCCGGGCAGCCAGCAATCTGGCAGCTACGCTACGGCGATGCGTACACGCACTCACCGGCGCGGGTTCGCCGCGCTGTCGGCTGCCGCGGCGGTGCTGATGGCTTCGGGTGTTTCCGCTGCTCAGCCGAGTCTGGTGCTGCCTGCGTTCGATGCGGAGTTCCTGTGGGGTGTGGCGTCGTCGGGGTTCCAGTCCGAAGGTCATGCGCCGGACAGCAACTGGTCGCGTTTCATCGCGGCGGGTGGGACGGCGGATCCGTATCGGGATTCGGTGGACTTCGCGCGCCGCTATTTCTCCGATATCGATCTGGCGGCGCGTCTGGGGGTGCGGGTCTATCGGGTGGGCATCGAGTGGGCGCGGCTGCAACCGGCGCCGCATGCCTGGGATGAGGCGGCGTTCGGGTTCTACGACAATGTGATCGCGCGGATTCTGGCGGCGGGGATGCGGCCGATGCTGACCTTGGATCACTGGGTGTATCCGGGGTGGGCGTTGGATCGGGGCGGGTGGCGTAACCCGGGCATGGTCGAGGATTGGCTGGCGAACATGCGCAAGGTGGTGGGCCGGTATGCCTCGCGTGATCCGCTGTGGGTGACGTTCAACGAGCCTGCCGCGTATGTCGGCACGGAGTTGCGGACGGGTGGGATCGGTGTCGACGAGGCGCCGGTGATGCTGGATCGGATCGCGCTGGCGCACAACGAGATCTACGACGTCATCCACGGTTATCGGCCGGATGCGCAGGTGACCAGCAATCTGGGCTATGTGGCCGGTGCGGAGACGGAGGTGAATCAGCCGATCGTGGATCGGATCTCGGCGAAGCTGGATTTCATCGGTGTGGATTATTACTTCGCTCCGCTGCCGCAGACGGGTGAGTCGGCGCAGGGCGGTGCGGAGGGAGGCCCTGCGATGTGGGAGCTGCCGGTGCATCCGGAGGGTATCTACTACGCGTTGCGGCATTACGCGCGCCAGTTCCCCGGGCGTCCGCTGTATGTGGTGGAGAACGGTCTTCCGACGGAGAACGGGCAGGTTCGTCCGGATGGGTACAGCCGCGCCGATCATCTGCGGGACACGGTGTATTGGCTGCAGCGGGCGAAGGCCGACGGGATGAATGTCATCGGTTACAACTATTGGAGTCTGACGGACAACTACGAGTGGGGTTCGTACGCGCCGCGTTTCGGGCTCTACACGGTCGATGTGCTGACCGATCCGACGTTGGCGCGCCGCCCGACCGACGCGGTCGATGCGTATGTCCGGCTGATCCGCGCGGGTGGGGTGGGGCCGGATTATCAGCCGACGCGGGCTCCGCTCCCCTGTGTCCGGATCGATGCGCCCGACACCTGCGCCGGGGACGACCCGGCGTAGGGCCGCGGGTGGGCGGATGCCGGTTGTGGCCTAGCGGTGGTGGTGTTCCGGTAACGTCGGCGGGAGTGCACGTGTCGCGTTCGCGGGTGGGGCAGCGTCCGCCCGGAAAGGTGATCATGACGACCGATAGTCACCTGCCGCTCGGTTTGCAGTACCCGGCGGCGTCCTTCTCGGAATTTCTGCGCCGGTACGCGCCGCGGTTGTTGCCCGATGTGGGTTTCGAGGCGGGCGGCGGTGTGGACAGCGCCGCGGCGCACGGGACGACGATCGTCGCGATCAGTTATCGCGGTGGTGTGCTGGTGGCCGGTGACCGCCGGGGCACGATGGGGCATCTGGTGGCGACGCGGGATATGCGGAAGGTCTTCGTCACCGACACCTATTCGGCGGCCGGTTTCGCGGGCACGGTCGGGATGGCGTTGGAGATGATCCGGTTGTTCGCGGTGGAGCTCGAGCATTACGAGAAGATCGAAGGGGCTCCGCTGACGTTCGACGGCAAGGCCACGAAGTTGTCGGCGATGGTGCGCGCGAATCTGCCCGCGGCGTTGCAGGACATGGCGGTGATTCCGGTGCTGGTCGGTTATGACCTGGACGCTGCCGAGCCGCAGCGGGCGGGGCGGATCGTGTCGTACGACGCGGTGGGTGGCCGGCAGGAGGAGCGTTTCGGTTACACGGCGGTCGGTTCGGGGTCGGTGTTCGCGAGGTCGTCGTTGAAGAAGACCTATCACCGCGATATCGATGAGCAGGCGGCGTTGCGTCTTGCGGTGGAGGCGCTGTTCGACGCGGCCGATGACGATACGGCGACGGGTGGCCCGGATCTGCTGCGCGATCTCTATCCCACCGCGGTGCTGGTCGATGCCGAGGGCGCGGTCGAGGTTCCGGCGGAGCGCCTGGCGGAGATCGCCCGTGGGGTCGCCGACGCGCGGGCGGCGGCGGAAGGACGCTGAGCGGCGGCGGGTCGTGGTCTCGACCCGCTACGGGTGGGTGCTGATCGAAATACGGTCCGGCACCGCGTTTTCCATTTTTCGGATGTTTCACCGGATGTGGTGCAGGTTTGTGACCGACGTCGCAGTGTGCACTTGTTAGGCCTGTCACAGCAATTCGGTTGCGCCGGGCAAGTAATTGTCGCGGCGAAACCGTGAAGGCCGAGTTCAACGCTGTGCGCGAAATGTTACTCACCGGTTGGGTCACTCTGCGGTCGGATGCGGCGGGAGCTGCGGTGATGCGTGGGACATCGATCACGCTTGCCCGGTGTCGCCGCGGTGCTTACGGTGAATTCCGTCGATGGCCGATGACGCCCGATCGAATTTCATCTCATTGATGTGCCGCGTTTTCCACCCTTCAGGCAATTTAATTGTTATTGCTTTGGGCGGCAGCGGAATTCATGCGGCACCGGCGAAACTGGAGCAATGGTACAAGCAACCCCCTGGCAGGCAACCGAAGCGCGACACCGCCGGAGCCGTGGCTCCGGACGCCCGGCACGAAGCGCGACGCCACCACGGGGAGTGGACTGGGGCTTCTTGTTCGCCGCGGCCACGAATGCGGTGACGTTCGCCCTGCTGTTCCAGCCGTGGCTGTCGGCGTCGGGTTCGGGCGGCGAGGCGCGTTCGGACGCGTTCGGCCGGGTCACCGGTGTCACCAACGGTTTCGACGAGTGGTCGGTGTCGAAATTCCGTGAGATGAACATCAGCGGCGCCTGGGGCCTGCTGGCCGCCGCCGCGGCGGTCGTCACCGTGTTCGCCGCGGTCGCGCAGGTGCGGTCGCGCTCCCGTGCGCTCGCCGCTTTGGTGATGGGATCCAGTGTGGCCGTGACGGTTCTGGTGCTCATCTGCTTGCTGTACCTGGATGCCAAGGGGCCGGAGTTGCGGACGCTGATCGATCCGGGTGAAGGTTTCGGTTCGGGGTGGCTGCGCCGGATCTTCGACGAGGACGGCACGGCCGTTTCGGGCGCCGGTGAGCAGCGGATGGCAGGCGCCGGACTGACCTCCGTGGCGTTGCTCGCCGGGGTGCTGAGTTCCGCCGCCGCGGTGGCCGCCGTCGCGCAGGGCGCCCGTCGTTACGGACTCGGCACGATGCGGGCATTGTCCTGGCTGGTGACGCCGCTGCCGAGCGAGACAACGCCGCCTCCGGCGGCCGCGGAGGCGCCCCGTCCGGTCGCGCAGCCGACGCCGGATGCCGCCGAGCGGGTGCTGTGGGACGAGTTGGTCTTCGACGACGACCTCATCGCCAACGTCACCTGGGTGCGGAATACGAACCCGCCGGGGAGCGGAACCTCGGCTCACCGTTCGGCGCCGGTGCTCACCCGGTAGCGGTCGACGGCTCGCCTGTCCCGCGGCTGTGCTCGCGTCCGGACGGCCACAACGCGCGGGATCAGGCCCACCACCTCGATGGCGAAAATGCTGCGGGCTCGTCTCGCCGAGGGGTGTGGCTGCGCCTCGGGCGGTCAGTCCGGTAGCGGGGGAAGTTCCAAGTTTTCACGGAAGGTCGCGCCGACGTAGTCGGAGCCGACGATGCCGCGGCGGCGTAGTTCCGGCAGCAGTCCGTTGACGACGAAGTCGCGGGTGCGTTCGTCGGCGAGTCCGCCGAGGGAGATCACGTCGAGGACGCCCGCGTCGTAGCGTTCTTCGATCGCGTCGGCGAGTTGCTCGGGTGTTCCGACGGCCGCCCAGTGGCCGGTGTCCTTGGCGGCGATGATGAGCTCGCGCAGTGTTTTTCCCGATCGGGCGAAGGTGCTGAAGATCTCCACGCGGCCGCGTCTGCGCTGCACGGACGTCACGTCGGGCAGCAGGCTCTCCGGCAGGGGCTTGTCCAGCGGTAGGCCGGACAGGTCGACGCCGCCGCCGAGCATGTCGGCGAGGGCGGCTCGCCCGGCCTCGAAGTCGGTGGCCTCCGCTTGTTCCCGCGCCAGGCGCCTGGCTTCGGATTCCGTGGCGCCGTAGGTGGCGTGGAAGGAACTCATGATCAACGGCAGGCCGTCGGCGCGGCCGAGTTCGTTCGCGCGGGCGCGGATGCGCTTGGTGTAGGTCACCGCGTCTTCGAGGGTCGGTAGCGAGGTGAAGACCACTTCGGCGAACCGCGCGCCCAGTTCGATGCCGCCGGCCGACTGCCCCGCCTGGAACTGGACCGGCCTGCGCTGCGGCAGGGGCGGGATGTTCAGCGGCCCGCGCACGGTGAAGTACCGGCCGGTGTGCTCGATGGGCCGCACTCGGGTGGGGTCCAGGATCGCGCCACCGTGCCCGTCGGCGCTCAGGGCGCCTGGCCGCCAGCTGTCGAACAGGGCGTTGACCACCTCGAGGGATTCGGTGGCGCGGGCATAGCGGTCTTCGGGGCTCGGCAGTTCCTGGTCGCCGTAGTTCTCCTCGCCCACCGAGGAGGTGACGGCGTTCCAGGCCGCGCGGCCGTTGCTGATGTGGTCGAGGGTGCCGAAGAGCCGGGCGAGATTGTAGGGGTGGTGGAAGGTGGTGGTCACCGTCGCGATGAGCCCGACGTGCGAGGTCACAGCGCTCAACGCGGACAGGAAGATCAGTGGTTCCTGCGCGCCGATCGCACCCTGCGCACCGAAACTCAGGAGGTCGGCGGCAAACAGAGCGTCGAACTTGTGACGCTCGGCGATCTTGGCGACCTCGATCGATGACGCGACCGTGGTCGCGTCCGGATCGATGGCCGCCGCGTACACGCTGACCGCGCCGCTGACTCCCGTGACGGTCTTCAGCGGCCGCCGCCGCCCACCAGCATTGCCCATTGCGGCGACGCTACCGGCGCACACCGGCGAGGTAACGGTTTGCGATCAGCGAGATGTTTTCCGCGCGAGCGGGATCCGAAGTGTCATGCCCGCTCCGGCTGGTCGCCGGCGGTGGGTGGTTGCGCGCGCGGCACCCGGACCACGCCGGTGTCGAGATCGATGTCGAACCGCGGCGTGTAGGCCTGTCCGTCGCTGTCCTCGCTGCCCTCGTGGGTCAGCTTCTTACCTGGGAACAGCTCCCCGATGACGCCCATACGATCACGATACGCCGGGAGCGGGATGGCGAGTCGCCACGCGATAGCCAAGAGACGGTTCCCTTTCGGCACCTGTGGGGCAGGGGCTCGGCTAGCATCAGTTTGCTCCGATCGGCCGAGGACCGCGGCACGGGGAGTACTGGGCGACCGACACCGTAATCGAACGACAGATCGGCCACCGCATGGAACAAGACGCCGACCTCGCCCAGGCCCGGGTCTTCTTGGAGTTGCTCACCCGGCGAGCCCAGACATTGGCGCGGGATATCGAATTCTCCTACCGCGGCGACCCCGCCGCACGCCACGAGTTGCACAGCGAGTTGTGTGCCGTGCGCCGCTTCATCGACCGGTTGCACCGCAGATTCCCGGAAGCGGCGCAGCCGCAAGCCGATCGGCATCCGGCCGCTGTCCCGGCGAACCGCGTCGGGGCGCGGCGGACGTGGGGTTGAGGCGGCCGTGCCGGTATCCGGTCGCGCCGGTGTCAGCGGCGCGGGGCGGCGGCTGGGTGGTCGTGGACGGGCACGGTGAGCATGGCGACGATCATGTCCACGATTTCCGCGGCGTCTCCGGGGTGGGCGGTGCGGACGCCCGATTCCAGGGTGCGCTCGTAGTCGGCGATCAACGCGAACATGACGGTGGCCATCGTCTCCAGGCGCTGTCTGCGCAGGCGCCGCGGCAGCCCGGTCAGCGCGGCGTCCAGGCGGGTGGTGATGATGCGGACGGCGGCGCGGTCGGCGCCCGCGAGGCGGTGGGCGTCCGCCACCACGGGGTGGGTGCGCACGACGTCCAGGAACCGGCCCAGATGGGTCACCCGGTCGTGGCCGAGCAGTTCTAGGATCGGGGTGGCGAGCATGGCGACGAGGGTGTTCACGTCGTTGGCGCGGCCGTCGGCTTCGTGGGCGGCCAGCAACTGCATGCGGCGCTGTTCGAGCCGGTTCATCCGTCGCTCGACGATGGCTTCGATCAGTCCGGTGCGCGATTCGAAGTAGTAGTGCACCGCGGAGTTGTTGCGCTGACCGGCGGCGGCGGCGATGTCGCGCAACGGCACGTCGACGCCGCGTTCGGCGATGAGGCGTTCCCCGGCGTCGAGCAAGGCGGCGCGCGATTCGTCGCTCGGCATATCCGCACTGTACTAAACACGAGCCTTGACGATGTTAAACACAGATGATTAATTGAACGGCGTGGATGATGTGGCGGTGGTCACCGGTGCCGCGGTCGTGGCCGCCGACGTGGTGGCTGCCCACCGATGGTGTCCGGGCCCGATGAGCCGCCTCGGGGGCCGGGGATGATCACCGGCGGCCCGATCTTTCAACTGTGCTGGGTGGTGGCCGATCTGGCCGCGGCCACTCGGGCGTTCGGCACTCGGTACGGAGTCGGCGACTGGTTCACCATCCCGGAGGTCCGTTTCGGGCCCGATACCGCCGAACTGCGCGGGGCACCCGCCGATTACACGATCGGCGTGGCGCTCGGTTACGCGGGCGGTCAGCAACTGGAGCTGATCGAGCCGCGTGGCGGGGTGAGCCTGTATTCCGAGCACCTGGCACGTTCCGGTCCCGGCCTGCATCACGCCGCCTGGGTGCCCGACGACTACGACGCCGCGCTCGCCGAGGCCACGCGGGCCGGCGTCGAGATCGCCGCGCGGGGCAGGTTCGAGGGCGTCGGGATGGAGTTCGCCTACCTCGACGGTGGGCCGATCGGCTCGTACATCGAACTGCTGCGGCTCTCGCGGGAGATGAGGGCGATGTTCGACCACCTGATTCCGGAAGGCTTCACCAACCCATGGCAGTAGGCGGTGATCCACCGGGCGGCCTCGACACCATCGAGGCCGTCCGGTTCCGCTTGCGGCAGTTCCTCTCACGTCTCGGCGCCGGCCCATCCCCGGGCACCGGCGCCGGGACCCGCGCGGCGCGCTGTACGCGCCAGGAAGGCGAGCACCATGCGCTTCACCTACGCCGAGACGATGACCGATCCGTCGTATTATCTCGCTCTCGCCAAAGCCGCCGAGGAGGCCGGCTACACCTCCATGGCGGTCGCCGACAGCGTGGCCTATCCGAAGGAGTCCGACGCGAAGTATCCCTACACCCCCGACGGCAGCCGCGAATTCCTGGAGGACAAACCGTTCGTGGAGGCGTTCGTGCTCAGCGCGGCGATGGCGGCGGTCACCACCACGTTGCGTTTCACGCCGTTCGTGCTGAAGCTGCCGATCCGGCCGCCCGTGCTGGTGGCCAAGCAGGCCGCCTCGGTCGCCGCGCTGAGCGGCAACCGGTTCGGGCTGGGCGTCGGCATCAGCCCCTGGCCGGATGATTTCGAGATCATGGGGGTGCCGTTCGACAAGCGCGGCGCGCGGATGGACGAGTGCATCGATATCGTGCGCGGGCTCTCGGCGGGCGGCTACTTCGAATACCACGGGCAGTTCTACGACATTCCGCCGATCAAGATCAGCCCGGTGCCGACCGAACCGGTGCCGATCCTCATCGGCGGGCACAGCAAGCCCGCGTTGCGCCGGGCCGCGCAGCGCGGCGACGGGTGGATGCACGCCGGTGGCGACGGCGCCGAACTGGACCGGCTGCTGGCCGAATTGGATGTCCTGCGCGCGGAGTACGGCACCCGCAAGGATTTCGAGGTGCATGTGATCTCGCTGGACGGGTTCACCGTCGACGGCATCAAACGCCTCGAGGACAAAGGGGTCACCGACGTGATCGTCGGCTTCCGGCTGCCCTACACCACCGAGCAGGACACCGAGCCGCTGGAGACGAAGATCGCCAACCTGTCGCGCTTCGCGGAGAAGGTCATCGCGCGGGTCGGCGGGTAGGCCGGGACGCGAGCGCCGCGGTGGCCGCGGCGAGGGTCTGCGCGCGGTAGCCCTCGCCGAACAGCGCGAGGTGCACCAGCAGCGGGTGCAGTTGATGCAGCGGCGTGCGGGTTCGCCAACCGTCGGCGAGCGGATGGGTCTCGTGGTAGGCGGCCTGGATGCGGTCCAGGTGCGGAATGCCGAAAAGGGCGAGCATGGCCAGGTCGGTCTCGCGGTGGCCGGCGTGCGCGGCGGGATCGATGAGCATCGCCCGTTTCCGGGTCCACAGGACGTTGCCCGACCACAGATCGCCGTGGATGCGAGCCGGTGGTTCGGCGGGCCCGGCCAGGTCATCGATGCGATCGATGACGCGCTCGATCAGGCGTGTTCCGTCTTCGCCGAGATGCGGGGCCGCCCGGGCGAGGTAGGGAATGAGGCGATATTCGGCGTACCACCGCGCCCACGGTCCGCTGGTCGGGGTGTTGGGCAGGGGCAGGCTCGCGATCCAGCCCTCCCACGGCGCACCGAACCGCTCGGCTCGGTGGGTGTGCAGGGTGGCCAGTTCGCGACCGAATCGCTCGGCGGCCGCGGGGGTCGGGCCGGTTTCCTCCAGCCAGGGCAGTACCAGCATCCGGTCGTCGACGGCCAGCACCTCCGGCACCATGGCATGGTTGCCGTCGCCGGCCGGGCCGGGCGCGGTGTCTCGCAGCCAGGTCAGACCCGCCGCTTCCGCCGCGAAGACGGGTGTCGGCTCGGCCGTCGCCTTCACGAACAGCGCTCGGCCGTCGGCCGTTTCGGCGCGGTGCAGTGTCCACGCGTGATGGGCGCCGAGGTCGGTGACGGTGCGCACGGGCACGGTCAGCAGCGCCGACAGGTGGGCCGCGCGGCTCACCGGGTGCCCGCGGTGAGCCGTTTCATGGTGTCCTCGTCGGCGGGGAAGAACGACTCGATGGCCAGTTCGGCGACGGTGACGTTCATCGGGGTGCCGAACACCGTGGTGACGCTGAGAAACGACAGCTCGTTCCCGTCGTGGTCGATCCGCAGCGGGACCACCGCCTGGTCGGGTTCGGGCACGGCGAGTTCCACTTCGCCGCCGGGATAGGACCGCAGCTCCTCGAGCAGGTCGGCCAGGTCCCGGGACCCGGTGACCTCGGCTTGGCGCGCCAAGCGGGCGAAGATGTGGCCGCGCCACTCGGCGAGGTTGCGGATGCGGCCTGCCATGCCGTCGGGGTGCAGGCTCAGGCGCAGAGCGTTCACCGGCGGTGTCACCAGTGCCGGATCGATGCCCGCGATGAGCACGGACACGCCGCTGTTGGCGTCGACCATCGTCCAGTTCTGGTCGATGGCCAGCGCGGGATAGGGCTCGTGACCGGCGAGGATCTGGCGCATGGCGCCGCGAACGGCGTCCATCGCGGGGGTGTCCAGGCCGGGTTGCGCGTAGGCGGGGGCGTAGCCCGCGGCCAGCAGGAGGCGGTTGCGCTCGCGCAACGGGATCTCCAGATGCTCGGACAGGTGCACGATCATGGTGCGGCTCGGGGTGGCGCGCCCGGTTTCGATGAAGCTCAGATGCCGCGCCGAGGTGTCGGCCCGTCCGGCCAGTTCCAGCTGGCTCAGCCTGCGTTCCAGACGCCAATGTCGCAGCAGGTCACCTGCCGTTGGGGTACTCACGCCCCGATCCTACGAACGGGCGGGGGGCGTGGCCATTACCTCTCGGGTAATGACGACTATCTCTGCGCGGCACGCGGATACCCGGCCGGAAGGCTCGTTTTCCGGCCGGACGTCCGTGCTTTCAGGCCATCTCGGGTACGCGCAGGTGCGCGAAGGCCAGATCGAACTCCCCCACCTCCAGGACGTTGGCGCCCACCCGGTGGGTCGCCGTGGCCCTGATCTGATTGGTCTGCTCGCGGCTGTCGTCCATCGCCTGCCGGTTCTCCCACACGGTCGCCCCCACCGCTCGGCCGCTGTCGCGGTCGATGAACAGGCTCGCGCTGCAGAATCCGTCGAGCATCTCCGTCTGCGGCAGCACTTCCGTCTTGAACATGTCGGCCAGCCGGTCGACCTGGGCCGGATCGACCTGGACCCAGGTGCAGCGGGTGCAGGCATCGTTGCCTGCCGGGTGGTCACGGTGCATCACCGCGATCTCCCACTCCTCCACGCGCTCGGCTCGCCCGCCGAGGCGCCGGGCCATGCCCTCACGCAGTTGCTGGACGCGTCCTCTGCTGGCACGCAACGCCTCCTCGTTCTCCCAGGAAGTCGTGGCGATGCAGCGTCCCGTCGACCGGTCGGCCATCAAGGACAAACCGACCCACCCCTGGATCTCGGACAGATTCGGCATCAGTTCATCGCGCAGATATGCGAGCCCGTCGTCAATCGATGATGGTCGCGCCGCGATGATGCTGGAACGTGCGTACACGGGCCACCTCCTGCCCTGTCAGGGTGGCGCCCCGGTGGCGCCACCGGACATAATTCACCTTCCTCCAGGCCACGCCCGCACGCAATGCCCGCACCCGTGGACGCAGTGCCTGTCCGTATGGGCGGTCCTCCCCGACGGCCCGATCGAGCTGCCGTAGCCTAGGTCGATGACCGACCGGGGGATGCTCGAGGATTCGGAGTCGCTGCGCTTGGCGCGCCTATTCCTCGGCGGGACGGTGGATCTGGTCATCGACCGTCCCTACGGGAGCCGTCACCCGCGGTGCGGTTTCCGCTACTTCGCCAACTACGGCTACGTGCCGCTCACCCGTGCTCCCGATGGGCAGGAGCTCGACGCCTACTATCTCGGACCGTCCGAACCGCTGGTTTTCGCGCGTGGGCGTTGCGTCGCGATCGTCCACCGGCTCTACGACGATGACGACAAACTGGTCGTCGTCCCGCCGGGCGGTCCCGTCCCGGACGACGCGGCGATCGATGCGGCGGTCGCGTTCCAGGAGACCGCCGGGCACTATGTCCTCGTGCGGAACGGCCGGCGATAGCTGGACGCGTGCCGATTGGGCGCGCGGATACCGGGTAGGTCCCGGGCATGGAACTGTTGGTGATTCTCGCGCTCGCGGTGCTGGTCGGCGCCGTGATCCTGTATCGGAAGAGGACCGGTAAACGGCCCGGCGCACCCGAGGTGCCGGGCAACGACGGCGAATAGGGAGCGGCTATGAGTGCGATGGACCCCGATCCCGCGAAAACCCCCGATCTGGAACCGGGCGGCGGGGTGGCGCCGGGCGCGACCCCGCCGGACACCCCGCAGACCTCAGGGCTGTCGGCGCCGGAGCCCAGCACCAGCCGTCAC
>NZ_BAFZ01000064.1 GCF_000308575.1 Nocardia exalbida NBRC 100660
ATGTGATCATCGCCACCATTCCCATCGGAGTGCTGGGGTTCTTGTTCAAAGACGAGATCCGCACCGGCGCCCGCAATCTGTGGCTGGTGTCGTTCATGCTGATCTTCTTCGCCCTGGTCATCGCCGCCGGTGAGCACTTCGGCCGCAAGGAACGCTCCATCGAGCAACTGACCACCCGCGACGGCCTGGCCATGGGTTTCGCGCAATGCCTGGCGTTGATCCCCGGTGTCTCGCGCTCGGGAGCGACCTCGACCGCGGGCCTGTTCCTGGGCTTGGAGCGCGAAGCGGCCGTGCGGTTTTCGTTCCTGCTCGCCATCCCCGCCGTGACCGCCTCGGGCCTGTTCAGCCTGCCGGACGCGTTCGAACCCGCTGGTGAGGGCCTCAACGCCAGTGGGACGCAACTGCTGGTGGCCACCGTGCTGGCGTTCGCGGTCGGCTACGCGTCGGTGGCGTGGCTGTTGCGTTTCGTGGCACGGCATTCGCTGTACTGGTTCGTCGGCTACCGCGTCGTACTGGGCGCGATCATCATGGGCCTGCTGGCGGGCGGGGTGGTCTCGGCGACATGATCGCTAGGCTGGCCGCATGACGGTGATCCTGCTGCGCCACGGTGTGTCGACCTCCAACAGCGCCCACACCCTGGCCGGTCGCAGCACCGGCGTCGAACTCACCGAGCGCGGCGAGGAGCAGGCCAGGGCCGTGGCCGAACGCCTGGCCGGGCTGCCGATCGAACGCATCGTGCACTCCCCGCTGCTGCGCTGCCAGCGCACGATCGCACCGCTGGCGGAAAAGTTCGGGCTGGAACCGGTATTCGACGACCGGCTGCTCGAGGTGGACTACGGCGAGTGGACCGGCCGCCCCATCGGCGAACTGCTGGAGGAACCGCTGTGGAAAGTCGTGCAGCGCCATGCCTCCGGCGCGGTGTTCCCCGGCGGGGAGGGTCTGGCACAGGTGCAGGCGCGCGCGGTCGCCGCGATCCGCGACCACGACCGCGCCCTGGCCGAGCAGCACGGCCGCGACGCGCTGTGGGTGGCGTGCACGCACGGGGACGTGATCAAGTCGGTCCTCGCCGACGCGCTGGGCATTCACCTCGACGGCTTCCAGCGCATCGTCGTGGAGCCCGCCTCGATCAGCGTCGTGCGCTACACCCCGACCGCGCCCTACGTATGGCGGCTCAACGACACCGGCGCCGACCTGTCCGCCCTCGCCGCGGCCGGCGCGCAACGCCCGGCGGCGACCTCGGCAGCGCCCGGACCGGAGACCTCCGGGCCAGTCCCCGGTGGCGAGCTCGGCAATACCGGCAGTGCGGATAATGGGAATGCGGAGCGTCGAGATTCCTTGTAAACAACCGAGCGGTCGTTGTATGGAATCCCCGCACCGCGGGTAGTCGATCAGGGTCACGTATCAGGAGGTGCATGTGTCACGCGCAATCCATGTATTCCGCACCCCCGATCGTTTCGTCGCCGGGACCGTCGGTGAGCCGGGCGATCGCGCGTTCTATCTGCAGGCGGTGCAGGAGCCGCGCGTGGTCAGCGTGCTGCTGGAAAAGCAGCAGGTCAAGGTCCTCGCCGACCGGATGGGTCTGCTGCTGGACGAGGTCGCGCGCCGCTTCGGCGCGGAAGTGCCCCCGCAGGCCGAGGACGTCAGCGACAACGCGCCCCTGGTCACCCCGATCGACGCCGAGTTCCGCGTCGGCACCATGGGCCTGGGCTGGGACGCCGACGCCGGGGCGGTGGTGGTGGAACTGCTGGCGATCACCGAGACCGAGGTCGACGAGTCGGTGGTGCTCGACGACACCGAAGAGGGCCCCGACGCGGTGCGGGTGTTCCTCACCCCGATCCAGGCCCGCGAATTCGCGTTGCGCTCCACCCGGGTGATCGCGGCGGGCCGCCCGCCGTGCCCGCTGTGCGGGGAGCCGCTGTCGGCACGCGGGCACATGTGCGTGCGCACCAACGGCTACAAGCGCGGTGACATCTTCGGCGCGGCCGAACTAGAGGAGTGATTCGGTGGCCGAGACCGGGGACGGATTCCACAGCGGCGAACTGACGGTGATCGGGCGGATCAGCACCGCCAGCAACGTGACCCTGGTCTGCGACGTCGACGACACCGCCACCGACGACGCGCCGCTGCGGGTGGTCTACAAACCGGTCCGCGGCGAACGGCCACTGTGGGACTTCCCCGACGGCACCCTGGCCGGGCGTGAGGTGGCCTCCTACCTTATCTCCGAGGCCGTCGGCTGGGGCGTGATCCCCGAAACCATTCTGCGCGAGGGCCCTTTCGGGATCGGCATGGTGCAACGCTGGGTCGTCGGCGTGGACAACCACACCGACCGCGGCGACCGCCTGGACCTGATCGACCTGTGCCCCGCGGGCGCGGTGCCCGACGGATTCCGCGAGGTGCTGCGCGCGGTGGACGACGTGGGCAACGAAGTGTCACTCATCCACGCCGACGATCCGCGACTGCAGCGCGTGGCGGTCCTCGATGTGCTGCTCAACAACGCCGACCGCAAGGGCGGGCACGCGCTGGAAGGGCTCGACGGGCAGGTCTACGGCGTCGACCACGGCATCTGCCTGCACGCGGAGTACAAACTGCGCACCGTGCTGTGGGGCTGGGCCGGTCAACCCCTCGGCGACGGCCTGATCGCGGACATCACCGCGTTCGCCGAGCAGCTGCCCGGCGCGTTCGCCGACACCCTCAGCTCCCACATCACCGACACCGAGATCGACGCGTTGATCGAGCGCACCCAGCAGTTGCTCGACGAACCGGTGATGCCGGTGCCGCGCACCTCCCGCCCCATCCCGTGGCCCGCCTTCTGAACCCGCCGCCGCGCGGGCCGGATTCCTGGCACAGTTGAAGCTTCGAACGCTCGGCGCCACGACGAGGAGGACGCGATGCCCCACTCCACTCCGGACCGGGCGGCACCGGCGGTGCGGATCGTCATCGGCGCACCGACCTACCGCATCGCGCTGCACTATGTGCACCTCTACGACAAGAAGCCCTATCCCGACACCGACCTGCACCTCTACGACAACGGCGTCTACTGGCTGAGCTCGGCGGGGGAGAACCACTTCGGCGTCTACGTCCTCACCGAAGGCTCGGTGGACTCCGGGCGGTTCACCATGCGATTCATCTCTTTGCCTTCCGCGGACTGGGGCGATACGGTCGCTTATCACGAACTCGAGTTCGACGTCGCCCGCGGCGAATTCACCCAGCTCGCCCTCGCCGACACCGATCCCGACATCCCCGAGCTGGACGGCACGTTCGCGATCACACCCAACACGATCGCCGATCCCACCCGCCGCGCGGGCAGCTGATTCAGCGAAACCGAAATCATTGACATCCCACGATTTGCTGGAAGACGCAGGTCGCGACAGGCGAGCGCACCCGCCCGATCGTCGCGGGCACCGGGCCGGGGACCGATGACCCCCACCACACCTTTACCCTCGTAAGCATGCAGTCCTGGTCCGATACCGCCCTCCCCACCGTCCCCGGAGCAGGACCGCCGTTGCGGTTGTACGACACCGCCGACCGTCAGGTACGCCCGGTCACCCCCGGCTCCACCGCGACGATGTACGTCTGCGGCATCACCCCCTACGACGCCACCCACCTCGGGCACGCCGCGACCTACCTGACCTTCGATCTGGTCAACCGCCTGTGGCGCGACGCGGGCCACGACGTGCACTACGTGCAGAACGTCACCGACGTCGACGACCCGCTGTTCGAACGCGCCGCCCGCGACGGCGTGGACTGGCGCGAGCTGGGCGCCGCGGAGACCGACCTGTTCCGCGAGGACATGGCCGCGCTGCGGATCGTGCCGCCGCGCGACTACATCGGCGCCATCGAATCCGTCGACGAGGTCGTGGAATTCGTGCAGAAACTGCTGGCCTCGGGCGCGGCCTACGTCGTCGACGACGCCGAATTCCCCGACGTCTACTTCCGCGCCGACGCCACCGAGCAGTTCGGCTACGAATCCGGCTACGACCGCCCCACCATGGAGCGGCTGTTCGCCGAACGCGGCGGCGACCCCGGCCGCCCCGGCAAACGCGACACCATCGACGCGCTGCTGTGGCGCGCGGCGCGTCCGGGCGAGCCCTCCTGGCCCGCCCCGTTCGGCCAGGGACGCCCCGGCTGGCACATCGAGTGTTCGGCGATCGCCTTGAACCGCATCGGCCCGGAATTCGACATCCAGGGCGGCGGCAGCGACCTGATCTACCCCCACCACGAATACTCCGCCGCGCACGCCGAGTCGCTCATCGCCGGGCGCCGCTTCGCCCGCCACTACGTGCACGCCGGCCTGATCGGGCTGGACGGGGAGAAGATGTCGAAATCGCGCGGCAACCTCGTCCTGGTCTCGGCGCTGCGCCGCGACGGCGTCGACCCGGCGGCCATCCGCCTGGGCCTGCTGGCCGGGCACTACCGCCAGGACCGGATGTGGACCGACGCCCTGCTCGAGCAGGCGCAGCGACGTCTGGATCTGTGGCGCGACGCCGCTGCCCGCCCGGCGGGCCCCTCGGCCGCCGACACCGTCGCCCGCGTGCGCCAGCACCTGGCCGACGACCTGGACACCCCCAAGGCGCTCGACGCGCTCGACAGCTGGGCCCGCCGAGCCCTCGACTACGGCGGCCAGGACACCGACGCCCCGGCGCTGATCGCCGCCGCCGTCGACGCGCTACTCGGTATCCGCCTGTAGGACCGCTGCTCTTGCCCGCATCCCCTCGCCCGTGATGGGGTAGCCGCGTGTGCAAGCTTCCCGGTGCGGGTCTGTTCGGTCCCGGCGGCAAATTCGCGACCCTGGCGGCCGGACGACTACGGCCCGCGGCCGACCCCGCCGATCCACGCACGATCGCGGCGCGTACCCGGTTCTTCGGCGCCGACACCGTCGACCCCGCCACCGGCGTACCGCGCAGCGACCGGGTCGTGCTGTCGTGGGTCGGCTGCACCACCTACGCCCTGGCCATCGGCGGTTCGGTTTTCCTGCTCGATGCCTGGGTGCCGCGGCTGACCAGCACCGGATACGTCCCGGCCACCCCGCAGCAGTTGGCGGACCTGGCGCCCGCGGCGATCTTCATCGGTCACGGGCACTTCGACCACGCGGGCGACGCCGCCCGCATCGCGCAGGCCACCGGCGCCACCGTGCACGGCACCGCCGAGCACTGCGCCGCTATCGCCGCGCAGGTCGGCGACCCGGCGTTCCCCACCGTCGCGCACGGTGACGCGCACACCCCGATCGGCACCAGGGAGGACTGCACCGTCGGCGCGGTCGAGGTCACCGTCGTCCGGCATCTGCACTCCGCACGCACCCCACCCGACCCCGTCGGCGGCTCACCACGGTTCTTCCCCCGCCCCGAACCGGGAATCGTGCGCACACACCCGCCGACCCTCGAAGGCCTGCTGCAAGCAGCGCCGCGGCTGCGTGACGCCGAGGGCGGGGTCCTGCTGTACCAGTTCCGGGTACCGGGTTTGTGCCTGGTGTGGCACGACTCGACCGGTCCGCTCACCGAACGCGCACCGCACGTATTCGACGTCCTGGCCGCGCTACCGGCCACCGACGTGCAGATCGGCGCCGTGCAGGGCTACAACCAGATCAGCAACGGCCTGCGCGATCCCCGCACCTACCTCGAGGCATTGTCGCCGGGACTGTTCGTCCCGTCCCATCACGACAACTGGCTGCCCGGCCTGACCGCGAGCGCGGCGACCTACGACGCGCCGCTGCGCGCGGAACTGGACAAGATCCCCGCGGCACGACGACCGGAACTGCGCGCATTACACGACCCCGCCGACTACATCCGGCCCCAGCGCCTCACGTTCACGCTGTGACGGCGCGCGGCGGCGCCGATACCGGAATCGCCACTCCCGCAAGGGCGTCGCGGGCAGGTTTCGGCCCGCAATGGCGCGAGCGGCAGCGGCGACGCGAATCGATTCTGCTTCGCGCCGCCGCTGCCGCTCGCGCCGATCGAACACCGCGCCGATCCGGGTGCCGCATCCGGACAAGTGTTGCCACACCGTGTATTTCGGCTCGAGTAGCGGCGACCGGGACTCCTAGGCGGTCAATGCCGCGACGGCAGTGGCGTACATGGTGTTCTTGATCGCGCCGAGGGTGCCGGGATCTTTGCCGCCCAGCGGGGCGAGCAGGGCCACGGCGGTGTCGGTGACCGCTGTTTCGGCGGCGGTGGCGTCGACGATGTCGAGGGCCGCGGCGTCGATGCCGCCGAAGCGGCGGCCGGTTGTCATCGAGGCGACGGCGCTCTTCGGGGTGAGTTTGGCCTGGATGAGCGCGGCCATGCCGGGGGTGAAGCGGATGTGGATGTCGACTTCGGGGAAGCAGAAGTAGCCGCGGTCGGCGCGCATGACGCGGTAGTCGTGGGCGATGGCGAGCATGGCGCCCGCACCGAACGCGTGGCCGGGCAACGCGGCGGCGGTGGGCATGGGCAAGGTCAGTACGCGGGCCAGCAGCGCCTGCACCTGCTCGACGTACCATTCGGCGCGTTCGGCATGGGCGCCGAGCCAGTCGAGGTCGAGTCCGTTGGAGTAGAACTTGCCGCTCGCGGTGGTGACCAGGCCCTGAGCGCCGTCGGCCACAGCGGTGTCGAGGTGGTCCCCGACCTGGTCCAGGAAGTCGGGGGAGAAACGGTTTTCGTCGCCGCCCAGATCGAGAACGGCGATCTTGTCTTGATAGTCGAGGGTGGGCATTGGTGTTCCTTCCATTGAGGGTCGGTGGTGGGGGATCACAGCGGCGGCGGGCCGACGGCGAGTACGGCGCGCACGGCGCCGCGCAGATACTCACGCGCGCGCGGATCCGCCAGTCGGTCACGGCGCAGCAGCACGGCGGTGGGCAGATCGACCAGGCACAACGTCATGACGTCGACGGCGTGGCGATCGCCGCGCTGCCACAGCCGGCGTGACAGCCGCACCAGCAGCTCGACCAAGACCGCGTCGGTGGCCGCCAGGTCGGCGGCCACGCTGTCGGGCACCTCTCCCAGCAGCTCCTCGCGTCGCACCGCGAGCAGCAGCCGCGAGGAGTCCGGGTGGCGCTCGGCGAAGACGGCGGGCGCCTCGGCGGCCGCGACCACGGCCTCGACGTCGTCGTCGTGGCGGTCCAGCGCCGCGGTCACCAGCGCGGTTTGCAGGTCGAGGAAGCGGCGCGCGGCGCGCAACCAGGTGCGGCCGAGCAGCTCCGCGCGGGATCCGAAGGTGTGGTAGATCGCGCCGTTGGAGATGCCGGTGGCTGCGGCGACCGCGCGGGTGGTGACCGCGGCGGGGCCGGAGCCGACGGCCAGTGATTCCGCGGCGTCGAGCACGGTGTCGGGGTCGTGCGTGCGGGGGCGGGGCATGCCGACACAGTAACAGAGCAGATGCTCTGTTATCGAGCGCGCGGCGGCCGCGAGCGCATCACGTTCGGGCGCTAGATATTTCAGCAGGTAACAGGTACCGAAGAGTCTTCTCGGGATACGCCGCGGTACTTCCCGGGCTCGGTCCGGCCGACGCTACGATGCGGTACTGTTCGGTCCCTCCCCCCTGACCGACCGAAGAGAACGGCGCACGTATGTCACGAGTGGTCACCAAGGAGCAGTACTTCGACACCGGGTTGGAAGTGCTCGCCGAACTCGGCTTCAAGGGTCTCAACATCGGCGTGCTGTGCCGGCAACTCGGCGTCACCAGCGGGTCGTTCTACCACCACTTCGGCAGCTGGCAGGGATTCGTCGACGCCCTGCTCGAGCACTGGGAGAACCGCCAAGTGCGCATCCTGGGCACCATGCCGTTCAACAAGGGCAACCCCGACGACGACATCCGCGCGATGTCCGACCTCGCCGCCGGACTGCACCATGCCGCCGAAGCCGCCATCCGCGCCTGGGCGGCCAACGACGAATCGGTCAACCTCGCCCTCAAACGCGTCGACGAATCCCGCAGGCGCACCGTGCACAAAGCGGTCAAAGGCATCGTCCGCGACGACGACACCGCCGCCGTGGTCACCTCACTGGGCATGGCGATGCTCGTCGGCTACCAGCAGATCGCCGCGGGCGGGGAGAACCTGTCACTGGACCAACTGCTGGCCGAATACGCGCGCCTGATCTACAGCCACGCCCAGCGCTGACCCTGCCCGGCTAGCCGAGCAGTTCATCGACATAACACCAACGCCACGCCTCGCCCGGCTCCACACTGCGCATCACCGGATGACCACTGGCCCCGTGATGCTTGGTCGCGTGATTGCCCGGCGAGGAATCACAGCAGGCCACATGCCCGCACGACAGGCACATCCGCAGATGCACCCACGCCAGCCCCTCGGCGACACACTCGGGGCATTCGTCGGGCCCGGCGTGCGCACGCACCAGCGGCGCGTCGCGCAGATGCGCGCACACCTCCTCGGCCACCGGCGCGGCCAACGGTTCCGCGCGCTCCTCCTCGGCCTCATCGAAGCGATCGATGATCGACTCCTCCAGATCCAACTGCGCCAGCACATGCTGCAGGATCTGGTAGTCGACCGTGCCCGAATCCCGCACCCGCAACACCGATTCGCGTTCGGCACGCAACATCGCCAACCGCAGCCGCCGGTACTCCGCGGTGGGCGTCACCAGTTCCGATTCCGCCCGCCCCAGCCGCTCCCACGCCGCATTCGCCTTCCACAAAACGCGATCACGCAATGTCTGCACCACCCCGGGCGGCGTATCCGCGGTGATCTGCTCTTCGAGCGCGGCCAAACCGGCCGACGTCGCCTGCTGCAACACATTCGCCTTCTGCAACGCGTCCTCGGCGCGACTGGGCGCACGCAACCGCAGCCACCGCACCAGCCACGGCAGCGACGTCCCCTGCACCAGCAACGTCCCCGCCACCACCACCAGCGCCAGCAGCTTCAGCACGGCCAACAGCGGCGTGTCCTCCGACAGCAGCAACACCGCCGCCAGCGTCACCACACCGCGCATCCCCGCCCACGACACCACCACCAGTTCACCGGCCGGTACCGCCGCACCGTTGCCGAGACTGTGGGAAACCAGCGAGGAACCGAACACCCAGATCGGCCGCGCCAGCATCGTGACCGCCACCACCGCCAGCGCCGACCACACCAACCTGGCGTGATCGAGATCGCTGTGCCAAGCACCCTCCACGATCCCGCGCACCTGCAACCCGATCAGCACGAACACCGCACTCTCCAGAATGAACTGGATCGTCCGCCAATTGATGCGCTCGGCGATCCGCGACGCGGCACTCTGCCAAACCGGCGCGTTGTGCCCCAGGATCATGCCGCACACCACCACCGCGATCACCCCGGAGGCATGGATGCTCTCGGCAGGCAGATACGCCACGAACGGCGCCAGGAACGACAGCGTCGTGTCCATCACCGGATCGGTGATGCGCCGCCGCAGCATCGCCAGCAGATACGCCACGACCACCCCCACCGCCGCGCCGCCACCGGCCGCCAGCAGGAAATCCGCCCCCGCCTCCCACACCGACACCGTGCCCGCCATCGCCGCCAGCGCGGTCCGCAACGCCACCAGCGCGGTCGCGTCGTTGAACAACGACTCGTCCTCCAGGATCGTCACGATCCGCCGCGGCATCCCGATCCGCCGCGCCACCGCCGTCGCCGCCACCGCGTCCGGCGGAGCCACCACCGCACCCAACGCGACCGCCACCGCGAACGGCACCGGCAACAGCCACCACACCACGATCGCCACGGCGAACGTCGTGAACAACACCAATCCCACCGACAACAACGCGATCGTGCGCACATTCGCCCGGAAATCCACCAGCGACGTGCGGATCGCGGCGGTATACAGCAAAGGAGGCAGGAAACCGAGCAGAATGATCTCCGGCTCCAGGTGGATCTCCGGCACGAACGGCAGATACGACGCCGCCACACCGCCCACCGTCAGTACCAACGGTTCGGAGACCCCGAACCGGCGCGCCAGCGCCGCCAACCCGGCCGCCGACGCGACGAGAACAACCAAGCCGATCGCGACATGCACGGTGTAATTCTCGCAGAGCGCACGATCGGCAAACCGCCCGCGCGGTAGATGACACGTGCGCGGTCGGCCGAACTTACTGTGCCCGGCGCACCCACGCGCCATGCTTGTCGACGACAAGGAGGTAGACATGGAGGAGTTCGCGTCCTGGCGGGCGAACGGACGACGCCACACTCATCGCGGCCACCAGATCTTCTGGCGCGACGGAGGCTCAGGCGCCGACGGGACGCTGGTATGCATCCACGGATTTCCCACCGCGTCCTGGGACTGGCACCGCATCTGGCCCGGTCTGTGCGAACGTTTCGCCCGCGTCATCGCCCCCGACATGATCGGTTTCGGCTGGTCGGCCAAACCTCGCCACTACGACTACCGCATCACCGACCAAGCCGACCTCCACGAGAACCTGCTCCGCGAACAGGGTATCGGCCGATTCCACATCCTCGCCCACGACTACGGCGACACCGTCGCCCAAGAACTCCTGGCACGCGACGCCGAACGCCGCACGGCAGGCGACGAATCGCTGATGATCGAATCGGTGGTCCTGCTCAACGGCGGCCTGTTCCCCGAGGCCCACCGCGCGCGGCCGGTGCAGCGACTGCTGGCAGGCCCCCTCGGCCCGCTCGTCGGCGTCCTGGGCACCGAACGCACCTTCCACCGCAGCCTGGCCACCGTGTTCGGGCCCGACACCAAACCCACCGACATCGAACTGCACCAATTCTGGCTGCTGTGGTGCAGCAAACACGGAAAACGCAACGGCCACAAACTCATCCGCTACATGGCCGAACGCCGCAAACAGCGCCGGCGCTGGGTGGGCGCACTGCAACAGGCCCAGGTCCCGATCCGGCTCGTCGACGGCGTCACCGACCCCGTCTCCGGCGGCCACATGGCACACCGCTACCGCGAGCTCATCACCGACCCCGACGTGGTGGAACTGCCCCGAATCGGCCACTACCCCCAACTGGAAGCACCGGAACAGACCCTCACGGCCCTGCTGGAATTCCACGCCGACCGAGTACACAAGCCCACCGCCTGACCCCCTCCGGCGAACCGTGTTCCGGACCGGCCACCAGGCCGGTCCGGAACACTATCGTGTAGACGACCGTCGGGGCCCCCACCCGAAACAGGTTCGCGTGCAAACACTCTCGCGTTCCCCACCCGAGCACCGAAGGAGCCTCCGATGCCCGCCGCCGACCTCCACCTGGACACCATCGAACTCGACCGCACCGGGCGAGTACTCACCGCACGCGTCGTCGCACCCCCACTCAACTTCGTCACCCCCGCGGTCGTCCGCGACCTCGACACCCTCACCGCCACGGTAGACACCGACGACACCATCGGCGCGGTCGTGCTCACCGGGGGCCTACCCGGCCGCTTCCTCACCCACGCCGACCCCGCCGCCCTCGGCGGCATGATCGACCGGCCACATCCCTTCATCCCCGCCCGCGCCGCGGCACCGTTCCTGCGCGCCGCCGCGGCCGCGCTCCGCGTCCCCGGCGCGACCGACCTGGTCGAACGCCACGGCGGCGGCCTCGGCGCGGGCCTGGTCTGGGGCCACCGCTGGAAGCGCACCACCTTGCGGATGAACCGCTCCCGCGTCGCCTACCTCGCCGCCATCAACGGACCCGCACTCGGCGGCGGCCACGAGATCGCGCTGGCCTGCGACCTGCGCTACGCCGCCGACGCCGAGCACGTGCGCCTCGGCCAGATCGAGACACTGGCCAACCTCATCCCCGGCGGCGGCGCCACCCAACGCCTCACCCGCCTGCTCGGCGCCGCCAAAGCCATCGAGGTCACCCTCGAGGGCACACCCTTCACCGCCCGGGAAGCACTGCGCCTGGGACTGATTCACCGTCTGCTCCCCGCCGAGGACCTGCTCACCGAAACCCACGCCACCGCGGCACGGCTGGCCGCCCGCAACCCGATCGCCATCGCCGAACTCAAACGCGCCGTCTACTTCGGCTCCGACAAATCCCTCTCCCGCGGCCTGGACGCCGAACAAGCCGGATTCATCTCCGTCGGCACCACCGCCGCGGCCGCCCGCACCACCAAAGCCTTCTTCGAAGACCTCGACCGCCTCGCCGACACCCCCTTCCTCGCCGACCCGCAACCATGGTTGGACGGCACCCGCGTCGACCAGGTGAGCAAGTGACCAGCCGCGCGGCCGCCGCCCACCCATGCGCTGCACCCGTATCGCAACGGCGACAGCCTCCGCATCGGTCGGCGGCGACGGCGTGCAGTGGCTCGCGGCGCAGGACCAGCTCGGTGGTGTGGGCCTTGTAGGCCTGGATCGGCGAAGGGGACGCGCAGCAGGTCCGCGACCATGCCATCCCAGGGGCCGCCGGCCGGGCCGAACCCGAACGCGGCCAGGGTCGAAGTGCGTGTGGTGGAACATTTCGCGGTCAGCACGGGTGTGGGCCGGTGCCGCCATTGCAGGTGCCCGGTGCGAACGAGTTGCAGCTTACGCATTCTCGCGCTGCCCCTGCGCCAGTGCGGCCAGCTCCTGGAATTTCACGATGTTCCCGCCAGCGCCCCACGTGCCCTCCGGCTGTTCACCGATCAGCACCCACACCCGCAGCGCGTCACCCGCGGTGAGACCGGCGGCCGCGAGTATCTGCTCGGTGACCTCCTCGGCGAGCCCGGCCTTGCGCCGTGGCGAAAGCCCGCCTTCGGGAACGGTCACATCCACACGGAAGCGCGGCAGGTCGTCCTCCAATGCGGCGAAACACCCGTCGGCCACCTCCTCGACACGGCACCACGCTTGCGCACGGAAGAACGCGGTATCGGGCGCGCCTTCCCACTTCAGCAGGGTTTTCGGCAGCGACTTCATCAGCTCACCGCGCGCCTGGACGGTCAGGACTCCGGTAGGCAGGGTCAAGTGGATCATCGGCATCGGCGCGCTCCCTCGTGTCGGTCCGCGGTCTATAACAGTCGTTATAATCTGGGGACGCTACTATATGACAGCCGTCATAGACAAGGAGGTAGCGATGCCGGAATCCCCGGACTCACGCCAAAAGCTCGTGGCCGGAGCGGCCGATATGATCCGGCGACGCGGCCTCAACGCCACCAGCGTGCGCGAATTGGCCAAGCACGCCCACGCACCACTGGGATCGACCTACCACTACTTCCCGGGCGGCAAGACCCAACTCGCCACCGAAGCGGTCACCTTCGCCGGCGAACTCACCGCGACGCTGCTCGCTCGCGAACTCGAGAACGGACCCCTCCAGGGGTTGCGCGTCTTCCTACGAATGTGGCGAAAGCTAGTGGTGGACTCCGACTTCCGAGCCGGATGCCCGGTGCTGGCGGTCTCGATCGAAGACCTCCCCGAAACCGAAGGGGCGCCACACGAAGCAGCTGCCGCCGCCTTCGGCCGATGGACCGACCTGCTGACATCGTCGCTGCGCGAACACGGCGCCGACCCCGCTGATGCCGAACTCACCGCCACGCTGATCGTCACCGCCGTCGAGGGAAGCGTGGCGGTGTGCCGCGCCGAGCGCAGCACGCGAGCGCTGGACCGCATCAGCCGAAAGCTCGAACTGATCGTCCAGGACACCATCGCGCGAACGCCCGAGGAGAACTGATCGCTCCGCGATCCACCGGCGTTCGGCAACTCCACTAACCGCAGCCGGTGCAAAGTGACACGATCCGCACCCGTCAAGCAGTCGGCGCGGGCTCCCGCTCACTCACCCCGACCTGCTCCCCGGAATCGACCGACGCCCGCGCCACCGCCACCCAGGTGTTGTTCACCGCCGCCGTCCCCGAAAACGTGTCCGTCAACGCCGGATCGTGCAGCAAGTTCACATTCGCCCCCGGCAACGACGCCGCCACCGTCCACCCGACACCCGGCTCCTGATGCCCCCACCCATGCGGAATCGCCACCGTCCCGACCCGGATATCGTCACTGACCTCCACCGGCACCACAATCGACCCGGTCCGCGAACGCACCGTCACCGGCTCACCGTCGCGCAACCCCCGCGCCGCGGCGTCCTCCGGATGCATCAGCGCCGTGCACCGATCCCGCCCCTTCACCATCGAAGGCACATTGTGCAACCACGAATTGTTGCTGCGCAGATGACGCCGCCCGATCAACTTCAAGTCGTAGCCGTCCACCGGCGCGGTCACCGCCTTCCCGCGCTGCGCGTCCGCCAGGACCTCACGCGCCGCCGCCACGAAATCCTCCGGCGCCACCTGCACCTTCCGATCCTTCGTCCCCAGCAACGACCGCAACCTCGGCCGCAACGGCCCCAAATCGATCCCACCCGCCGCCGCGCGCGCCTTACCCACGGTCAACCCCTTGCGGCCCCGCCGCAACACCCCGTACGGACCCGCCGCAACCCCGAGGGCAGCGATCCGCACCGGACTCACCCGATCGAACAACCCGTTCAGCACCCGCGCGGTGAACCGACGAGCAGGCAGCGGCACCACCTCGGTGACCAGCCGCGCCATGATCTGCCAATCCTCCAGCCCATCGGCAGGCGGCTCGAATACCCGCGCGTCGAACCGCAAGTTGTTGCGCACACTGAACACCGGGAACAGGATGTTGACGTCCTCCCGCTCCAACGGCGAAATAGGCGGCAGAATGATGTCCGCGTGCCGCGTCGTCTCCGTGATGTACATGTCCACGGCCACATAGAAATCCAGCGAGTCCAGTGCCGCCCCCAACCGGCCGCGCTGCGGCGTCGACAACACCGGATTGCCCGCATACGTGATCATCGCGCGGATCCGGCCCGGCCCATCGGTCAGCATCTCCTCCGCCAGCGCCGCCACCGGCAACTCCGAACGAAACGACTTGTAGGTCCCGGAACTGTCCGTCCACGCCCCGTACCCCACCGGCAGATACTTCGCATACCGCGCCGCATCGATCGGCGGCGTCGCGAACATCTGACCGCCCGCCCGATCCAGATTGCCCGTCACCGCGTTGATCGTGTTCACCAACCAATGCGTCAACGTACCGGTCACCTGCTGACACACCCCGATTCGCGCGTACAGCACCGCCGAGGACGCCGCCGCGTGCTCCCGGGCCAACCCCCGAATCGTCTCCGCGTCCACCCCCGCGTACACCGCCATCTGCTCCGGAGACGCCTCGGCCACCAGCGCGCACAACCGCTCCCAACCGGTGCTCGACGCCCGAATCGCCTTCTCGTCGCACAGATCCTCGGCGACCAGCACATGCAACATCGCCAGCAGCAGATACACATCCCCGCCCGGCGCCACCGCGACGTGCTGATCGGCCAGCCGCGCCGTCTCGGTCCGCCGCGGGTCGATCACCACGACCTTCCCACCACGCCGCCGCACATCCCGAATCCGCTGCTTCGCATTCGGCATCGTGGTCACCGACCCGTTCGACACCGCCGGATTCGCGCCCAGAATCACCAGCCGATCGGTGCGATCGATGTCGGTCACCGGCATCAGCACATTCGAGCCGAACATCCGCCACGCGACGAACTCCTGCGGGAACTGATCTATCGACGAGGCCGAGAAGAAATTCCGCGTCATCAGCAACGTCCGCAGCAGCACCGCATACAACACCGACGAACTATGGGCCGCCGGATTACCGAGATACATGCCGACCGCACTGTTCCCGTGCTCGCGACGCACCTGCCGCAACCGCTGCCCGATCTCGCGAAACGCCTCGTCCCAGCCGATCGGCTCGAACGACGAACCCACCCGCCGCACCGGCGTACGCAACCGATCCGGGTCATGGTGCAACCCGCCCATCGCCGTCGCCTTCGGGCAGATGTACCCCTTCGACAGCACGTCCTCAGGATTACCCTCGATCCGCGTCACCCGGTCATCGGAGACCGTGACGAGAATTCCGCAGTGCGCCTCACACAACGTGCACTGCCGGGCAATGGTGGTAGCACTCATGTTCCACAGGCTAACCGGGGACACCACATTCCGTACAGGGCTGTACGTAAGATTGACGCGGGCACGCACGCGACCGCTCCGCACGCAATCCGGCGGCTGCTGACACTTCCGGGCGCACACCCTACTTTTACCGCCGCACAAACCATTTCGGACGTCTACGGACCTCTTGATCACGCCGCCCGGTCGGCCGATGACCTCCCGGCTCCGAGCTGAGCGATCACGGCGAGCAGCCGAGACGATTCGCGCCGCAGCGCCTGAGCTCCAGGACACCGACGACGACGCGGCTACCCGAGAGGCATGGCCGAGCTCAGCCCTAAGCGTCACCGTGACGATTAGGGCTGAACTCGGGGGATCGGCAGGGGAGACGACCTACGCCGTCGGTACCCCGGCGACTTCGCGGGCGGCAGGCGCCGGCTTCGTCGCCGCGAATCCCGGCAGGAATCGGTTCACCACGGGAATCATCAGGTGAATCAGCGGACCGATTCCGAAGGCATACACCAGCGTCCCGATGCCGACGCTGCCGCCGAGAACGAACCCCGTCGCCAGCACGGTCACCTCGATCGCCGTGCGCACCACCCACACCGATCGCCCGGTTCGCCGCACCAGTCCAGTCATCAGTCCATCGCGCGGTCCCGGACCCATACCCGCGCCGATGTACAACACACTCGCCACCGCGTTCAGCACCACAGCGGCCCCCATGGCCGCGACCCGCACCGCGAGCAGATCCCACGACGGCAGCCACGCGAGCCCCGCATCGACCGACACGGCGATCACCACGACATTGCTCACCGTGCCCAGGCCGGGCATCTGCCGCAGCGGAATCCAGGCCAGCAGCACCGCGACACCGGTAACCGCCGTGACGGCACCGAAACTGATCGGCACCTGCCGCGCGACGCCTTGATGGAACACATCCCACGGATCCAGTCCGAGCCCCGCCCGGACCATGACGGCCATCGAGAACCCGTACAACCACAATCCGACATACAACGCGATCAACCGACGAACCAGCACCGACTCAGCCTGCCCGCAACTGGACACCACAACCAGAGCCAATCACCAATCACTGGACCTCAAAACAACGGCCACCGAAGTCAATTACCACACCGGAGCAGCTCCCAATTCATCACTGTGACGTTTCTACACATCCGAAGACTAGACCAGGGGAGCCCACTCTAGGGAAAACCCAAGATTCACCAACGAAGCCAAGAATCACCGGAAAATTTCCACTAAGCGGACAAACGCGCCAAGAGGGTTCGACCGCCGGACAACGAACACCGCCCACCCGAGAGCCCGTAGTCGACCCGACAGAGCCGCACGGGCAGCGAATGGCATACAGCGGCAACGACGTACCGCGATAAGCCACGCCCACAACCTGCGCCGAAATTGCGCCGATAATCAACATTATGTCAACTAGAGGGGCACCCAGCACCTTCCGACCCTTCCCTCACCCGAGCGACCCCTACGGCTCGACAGTCAGATGAGACGTATCGGCGAGGCTGAGAACCGCTCGGTTGCGCCAGTAATCGTCGTGCCGCAGATGCGTGATCGCGCCGGGCGCGGTCGAGAACGAGACGAAGCCGACCGGCACCATCATCCACGTCGTGAGAACGAATGTCAGT
>NZ_BAFZ01000063.1 GCF_000308575.1 Nocardia exalbida NBRC 100660
GGTCGAGGCGGGTGACATCGAGTACATCGAAGCGCACGGCACCGGCACCGCGCTCGGCGACCCGATCGAGGTGCACGCCCTTGCCTCGGTGCTGGGCGAAAACCGCACCGACGCCGCGCCGCTGTGGATCGGGTCGGTGAAGTCGAATCTCGGCCACACCCAGGCGGCGGCGGGCATCGCCAACATCATCAAGGTGATCGAGTCGATGCGGCACGAGCGCATTCCCGCCTCGCTGCACTTCCGGTCGGGCAATCCGCACATCGATTGGGATTCGATCGCGGTCCGCGTCGTCGCCGAGGAGCGCCCGTGGCGGCGTTCGCTGCGACCGCGGCGGGCGGGTGTGAGCGCGTTCGGGATCAGCGGGACGAACGCGCACGTGGTGATCGAAGAAGCGCCTCAGGTCTCCGAAGCCGGTGCGGTGACCGATTCCGGGCCCTACCTGCTGGTGTTGTCGGCGAAGAGCGCCGAGGCCCTGCGTGCGCTGGCGGCTCGCTACCGCGATTTGCTGGCTGCCCATCCGGAGACGGCATTGCTGGATGTGTGCGCGTCCGCCGCCGTCGGCCGTACACATTTCGGTGAGCGCGTCGCGATCGGCTTCGATAACGCCGCGCAGTTGCGCGCCGCGCTCGAGGATGTCGCCTCGGGAGCGACCGCGAGCGGTTCGGTCGTCGAGGTGACGAGTGGTTCGGTCGAGCTGGGTCGCCGGTATGTCGCGGGGGACGAGATCGACTGGGCGACGGTGTATTCCGGTCGCCCGTGGCGCCATGTCGACCTGCCGACGTATCCGTTCCAGCGCAAACGGCACTGGCTGGAGCTCGAGCCGCGCTCGGAGGACACCGGGCCGTCGCACCCCTTGCGGCTGGCACCGGAGATGTTCCACGGGCACCGGTTGCGTGGCGTGCCGACGGTACCCGCGGCGTGGTTGTGCGTTCGGTTGAACGACATCGCCGCTCGGTTGCCCGGGAAGTGGGAGGTCGCCGGGCTGCGATTGATCAAGCCGTTGGAGGTCACCGCCGAAGCGGTGGTGCGGGTCGTGCTCGAACCCGGCACGGTCGGCTACGACGTGAGCTTCGTCGGCCCCGGCGATGCTCGGACCAACTTTGCGACAGCGACTCTCATTGCCGCAGGCGGTGATTCGGTCGATTCGCACGATGGGGTGACGAGTGATTCGGATGCGCGGGTCTGGCCCGCCTACTACGACACCGTGGCTGGGCTGGGCCTCGAGTTGGGCCCCGACTACCGCTGCGCCCTCGACTTCCGGCGGATCAGCGACACCGAGTCCGAAGCCGTGTTCCGCCTGCCGGATAACGGCACATCCGTGCTCGACCCGATAGTGCTCGATGCCTGCCTGCACAGCATCGTGGTGACCGCCGACGGAGGCGAAGGGATGTTTTTGCCCTCCGAGATCGGTCGTGCTCGATTCTTCGGCGGTCCGGCGCTCGGAGAATCGATCGTCCGCTGCCGGGTGCGGGTGACCGAATGCAGTGCGCGCGTCATCGTCGGTGACGCCACGCTGCACTCGGCGTCCGGGCGACCGCTCGCCGCTTTGCGGGGGGTGAGCCTGCTGAGTGCGAAACCCGGTGCCGTATCGAAAGCTGTCGCGGCCGACTCGTCCAGGCTCGGACGTCTGCTGCACCACCTGGAATGGGTTCCCGTCGAGAGTGGCGCGTCGGCGAGAGAGCAGCCGACAGGTCGCTGGTTGATCTTCGGTGACGGGCCGGTCGGTGCTGCCGTCGCCGCCGGACTGGGCGCACGCGGCATCGAAACCGTGGTTGTTCGCCCAGAGAACGAGCACGCGGCAGACACCGTTTCGTCGATGACCACGCGTCCGTTCCATGGTGTCGTGTTCGCGTGGACGTCGGCGTCCGCGCAGACTCGTATCGAAGCCGCCTTGCGCTTGACCCGTGCGCTGGATTCGGGGGCGCACCGTCCTGCCGCGCTGTGGTTGCTGACGGTGAACGCCCAGCGCGTCGCACCGGCCGACCGGCCGGATCCCGATCAGGCGCTGTTGTGGGGCTTCGGGCGCACACTGGGCACCGAGCACCCCGAGTTCGGATGTCGCTTGCTGGATCTGTCCGCCGGATCGTCCGTCGACACCGCACCGATCGTCGACGGCTTGCTCGGCGGTCGCATCGGAGAGTTCGCGATTAGGGACGGGCGTTGGCTGACAGCTCGTCTCGCCGACGGCCTCGCGCCCGCCGACGACCACCGGTTGGTCGCGGACCGCTCCGGCGACTTCGACCGGATGCGGTTGATGTCCGCAACGCGGCGCGCACCGGCGTCCGATGAGGTCGAAATCGCTGTCGCCGCGACCGGTCTCAACGCTCACGACCTGTGGGTGGCCTCGGGCATACATCCAGAAGGTGTGCTGCCGTTGGGCTCGGAATGCGCGGGCCGGATCACCGCGGTCGGCGCCGGCGTCGAGGGACTCGCTATGGGTGACCGTGTTGTCGCCTTGACCACTGACGGTTTCGCTCGTCACGTGACGGTGAATGAGGGCATGGTGGCCCGGCTGCCGGATCACCTCTCCTTTGCCGAAGGCGCGACCGTGCCGTACTCCTTCACCGCCGCCTGGCACGCGCTGTTCGACCTCGGCGAGCTGCGCCCGGGGGACCGTGTGCTCATCAACGCCTCCGCCGACGGCATCGGCATGGCCGCTGTCCAGCTGGCCTCGCACGTCGGCGCGCAGGTTCTCGCGACCGCCGCGCTGTGTCGCTGGGCTGAGAGCGCGGGTCTGCCGGTCACGCGGATCGATACCTGGCGCGGCGACGAGGTGGGCGAACGCGTTCGGGCGGCGACCGCGGGGCGCGGAGTGGATGTCGTCGTCGACAGCTTGGGGGACGGCTTTTCCGCGCACGCCTCCGAGATCCTGCGCGCAGGCGGTCGATTCGTCGAGGTCATCGATCCGGTGCAGACCGGCACGGTTCACCGGCGCGACGATGTCGACCATCGGCCGGTCGATCCGGCCGCTGTCGGCCCGCGGCGGCTCGGCGCGATCCTGCGCGGCGTGATGGACCTGTTCGACCAGCGTGCACTGACTGCGCTGCCGCACGCGGTGCACGGTATCGACGGTGCCGCCGAGGCGTTCCGCGCCATGTCGCAACGAAATCATCCAGGTCGCGTCGTCTTGCTCGCCAGGGATAGCCCCGCCGCACGCGGGGACCGGTTGCCCGATGGCACCTACCTGGTGACCGGAGGGTTCGGCGGCCTCGGTGCGGCGGCCGCACGGTGGCTGGCCGACCGTGGCGCCCGGCACTTGGTGCTGGTCGGCAGACGCGCACCGGACGCGGCCGGGGAGCGGCTGCTGGAATCGCTGCGTGCCGTCGGAGTCGGTGTGACCGCGCGGCAGGCGGATGTCAGCGAGCGTGCGGCGGTCGCGGCACTGTTGCGCGGCATCGCGGAATCGGAGTTCCCACCGCTGCGCGGCGTGATCCACTGCGCGGGAGTGCTCGACGACGGCGTGGTGACCGAGCAGAACTGGTCGAGGTTCGAGACCGTGCTCGGGCCCAAATATCACGCGGCCCGTCACCTCGACGAACTCACCCGAGACCAGCCATTGGAACTTTTCGTCACCTATTCCTCGGTGGCGGGCCTGCTCGGCACCCCGGGTCAGGCGAACTACGCCGCGGCCAACGCCGCCTTGGACGCGCTGGCCTGGCGGCGGCGGGCCGAGGGACTGCCCGCGCTGAGCATCGGGTGGGGACCGTTCGCGGATGTGGGTATGGCCGCCGATCGGTCCGATGTCACCGCGCGGCTCGTGCGGCGCGGTCTGCCGCCGCTGTATCAGGACGATGCGGCCGCGGCGCTCGAGCACCTCCTTCGGCACGACAGCACTGCTCCGGGCGTCTTCGAATTCGTGCCGGAACGGTGGTATGCGCACCGGGCGCCGGGCGTCGCGATGACAGCGCCGCTGCGAACCACCCGGGCATCGGCGCCGCCGGTGGCGTCGAACGACCTCGCCGCCATGGAGGCGCTGGTGCAGCGCGTCGCGATGCGCGTACTGGACAGGGCTGGAGAACTCGATCCGGAGGTGCCATTGCACGACACCGGGGTCGACTCCCTCACGGGGATGGAGTTGCGTGCCGCGCTCGCCACCGAGGTGGGGATGCCGTTGCCGGCCGGGCTCGTCTTCGACTACCCGACCGTGCGTGACATCGCGCTGTTCCTGCACCGAAAGGGTGCGCTCGCTTCCACTGGAGGCGAGCACGAAACTGCGGATTACGAGCCTCCGGTCGCGCCCACACTGCAACCTCCGGTCGCACCCACGACACACTCCGCGGTCACATCCGCGGACCAACTTTCGGTGCCGCGGCCGCGAGAACAGTCAGTGGAGGGGAACATTTCGGCCGAACGGGAGCCCAGCAGCGACCAGCCCACCGACGACCCGATCGTCATCGTCGGGATGAGCTGCCGTTTCCCCGGCGGAGTGCGCACACCGGAAGACTTCTGGGACCTGCTGTGGCACGGACGTGACGCGATCACCGAGGTGCCGCCGCAGCGCTGGGATATCGACGCCTACTACGACCCCGACCAAGCGGCTTTGGGCACGATGTACACCCGCTGGGGCGGTTTCGTCGACGGCGCCGACGAATTCGACCCCGCGTTCTTCGGTATCGGTGCGGCGGAGGCGCGCGCGATGGACCCGCAGCAACGGCTGCTGCTCGAGACCAGCTGGGAGGCGCTGGAGCGCTCGGGCCGCGCACCCGGCACGCTGGCAGGCAGCCGCACCGGCGTGTTCGTCGGACTGTGTTTCAGCGAGTATCCGGCAACACCGACGCGCGCCGACCGGCCGACCGCGATCGGCGCCTACTCGGTGATCGGTTCGGCGCCGAGCGTGGCGGCCGGACGCTTGGCCTACGTCCTCGGGCTGCAAGGTCCGGCGATGACATTGGATACGGCATGCTCCTCGTCGCTGGTGGCGCTGCAAGCCGCCTCGGACGGATTACGCGCGGGCCGTTGCGATCTGGCGCTGGTGGGTGGAGTCAACCTCCAACTGGCGCCGGAGACGACCATCGGTTTCTGCCGCCTGGCCTCGCTCTCGCCCGACGGACGGTCGCGGGCGTTCGACACCGACGCCAACGGCTACGTCCGCGCGGACGGTTGTGGCGTGCTGGTGCTGACCCGGCTGTCGCAGGCCCGCCGCAACGGCGATCGGGTGCTGGCCGTGGTGCGTGGCGTCGCGGTGAATCACGATGGCCGATCCAACGGTCTCACCGCGCCCAACGGCCCGGCCCAGCAACGCGTCATCACCGACGCTTTGGAGAGGGCGGGCGTGCGGCCTGCCGCGGTGGACTATGTCGAGACACACGGCACCGGCACCCCGCTCGGTGATCCGATCGAGGCCACCGCGCTGGCCGAGGTGTACGGGGCGGGCCGCACGCAGCCGCTGCTCATCGGGTCGGTCAAGACCAATATCGGGCACGCCGAGGCGGCGGCCGGTGTCGCGGGGGTCATCAAAGCTGTGCTGATGTTGCAGCACCGCCGGATACCGCCGAGCCTGCACTTCCACACACCCAATCCGCTGATCGACTGGGCCGCACTGCCGCTGGAAGTCGTGCGCGAAGCGCGGGACTGGCCGCGCACCGGCCACGAACCGGCGATCGGGATCAGCTCCTTCGGGATGAGCGGCACCAACGCGCACGTCATTCTGGCGCAGGGCGACCCGGCGCATGCGCCGCGACCGGAATCGCCGGCCGCGGAGGTACTCGTCCTGTCCGCACGCGACGAAACAGCCCTCACCGACATCGCCCGGCGTTGGGCCGACGAAATCGACTCGGCGGGCGCGTCATTCGGGGATCTGGCCTATACCGCCGCGACCGGCCGCACCCATTTCGAAGAGCGGCTCGCGGTGATCGCCGAGACCGGCGACGCCGCGGCGCGAGAGCTGCGGAACCGGTCCGACCTGATCCGCGGCCGGGTGGAGCGAACAGCGCGCGCGAAGGTGGCGCTGCTGTTCACCGGGCAGGGATCGCAATACCCCGGCATGGCACGTGAGTTGTTCGATTCCGAGCCGGTCTTCCGCGACGCCCTGCGGCGCTGCGACGCGGTGCTGGGACCGATCGCGGACGGAATCGGGCTTGTCGAAGCCGTGTACGGAGATCACGGGCCGGAGTTGCTGCGGAGCACAATGTTCACCCAACCGGTGTTGTTCGCCGTCGAGTGGGCGCTGTGGGAACTGTGGCGGGCATGGGGGATCACTCCGGCGGCGGTGCTCGGGCACAGCGTCGGGGAGTACGTCGCCGCCTGCGCGGCGGGCGCGATGACCATGGAGGACGCCCTGCGCCTGGTCGCCGCGCGGGGGCGGCTGATGCAGCGTCTGCCGGACCGCGGCGGGATGGTGGCCGTCGACGCTCCGGCCGAGCAGGTTTCCCCGCTCGTGGCACGGCAGGAACCCGCGGTGTCGATCGCCGGCTACAACGGACCGGCACAGGTGGTGGTCGCCGGACCACGAGCCGCGCTCGACCTGCTGCGGGAGGAGTTGTCGGCGAGCGGTATCCGGACCGCCGAACTCGCCGTCTCGCATGCCTTCCACTCCGCGGCGATGGATCCGATCCTCGACGACCTCGCCGCCGCGGCCGCAGGCGCGACGATGACCGACCCCGCGATCCCGCTGGTCTCGAACCTCACCGGTGCGCCGCTGCGCGCGGGGGATCTCACGCCGGAGTACTGGGCGCGGCATGCGCGTCAGCCGGTGCGGTTCGCCCAGGGCATGCGGGCCATGGCCGAGCTGGGCATCGGCGACTTCCTCGAAATCGGTCCGCAGCCGACGTTGTCCGCGCTCGGCGAGCGAGCGCTGGGCGGCTCGGCACGGTTCGCCGCGTCGCTGCGGCGCGGACGCGGTGACCGCGAGACGATGATGACGGCGCTCGGGCAGCTGTATGTGGCGGGCGTGCCGGTGGACTGGGAGCAGGTGCACCGGCCGCGTGATCGGCGGCGGGTGCTCGCACCGACGTATCCGTTTCAGCGGCAACGTTATTGGGTCGACTTTGGATCCGAGACAGCCGCGTCGATGTCACCGGGTAACTCTGGGCCGAGGTCGGATCTCGCGGTGCGATCCGAAGGCGCACTCGCGGACCCAGACACCGCGCCGCGATTCGCGGGCCGCTCATCACGACCCGACAACGCGCCGCTTCCGGATCCGAACCCAGCTGCCCCTGAGTACTCGAAGAGCGCGTCGGCCGCCGCCCTCAGAGTTCCGGCTCCCGGAGATTTGCTCCCAGCGCAGTCGAAACACTTCTCCGCACCTTCGGAAGCCACTGCCGACTCCGCGGCGTCCATACCGACGCCGCCAGCCGCTACGCGGAACACCTCGAACGGCGCTGCCACACCGCAAACGAACCCGATACGACCGGAAAGCGCTCCGGTGCCGACTCCCACTCGACAGGAAGACCGTTCCGAGCATCCGCATTCGCGCGGGGCGACGTCGTTCGATCTGGTGCTCGGTCCGGAGTCTCCGCGCTATCTGGCCGATCACGTCGTCGATCGGGCTGTCGTCGTACCGGGAGCGTGGTTCGTCGCGACGATCGCCGACGCCGCGCGTGAACTCGTCGCCGGTGACGTCGTCGCGATCGATGACCTCGTGATCGCCCGCGGTCTCACGCTGAGCGGCCCGCAGCCGGTGCGGTTGAAGGTCGAGCCGACCGGCGACGGGTGGGCCGTGCAGGTGTCGACCGAAGGTTCCGGCACGCACGCGCGCGCTCATGTCCACACCGGGACGTGCCGGATTCCGGACGGTCCCGGCCTGGCGGAGATCCTCGGCGACTGTCCGGAACACCTTGCGGCGGTGAACTTCTACGAGCTGCTGGCCCGAGCGGGCCTACCCTACGGCCCGGCGTTCCGCCGTGTCACCGGCGTGCGCTTCGGGCGCGGCGAAGCCCTGGTCACGTTGTCGGATCCCGACATCGACATCGACAGCGGCGTGGGCATGGTGCATCCGGTTCTGCTGGACGCGGCGTTCCAAGCCACCTACGCGGCGATGTCGCCGAGGACCGAGGAGCAGACGTGGGTGCCGTTCGCGATCGACCAGGCATTCGTCTCGGTCGCGGCGGGCACCGTTCGATTCGGCCATGTGCGCGTCGGCGAGCAGACGCCACAGCTGTGTGTCGCCGATGTTCGACTGCTCGATGAGGAGGGTCGCCCGGTGCTGGTCGCGAACGGATTGCGCGTGATGCCCACACCCACGCCGAACGCGGGCGGGCAGCCGTCCCGTGCGCCGCATGATCGGACCGTCACGGACGCCTACCGCATCGATTGGCAGGAGACCGGCACGGCACTGCCCGCCTCGGCGGCCGGGCGCTGGCTGATCATCGGCGCGCCCGGAGACTTCACCGAGGGACTCGCCGACGCTTTGCGGGCGCGCGGCGCGGAGTGCGTCTTGGCCCGGCCCGGAAGTGGTTTCGCCTTCCGTGCCGAAAACGAGTTCGAGGTCGACCTGGGCGTACCCGCGGCGGTGCGTGCGCTGCTCGGCGCGGTGAGCGACGGGCGGGCATCGTTGCGCGGGATCGTCTCGGCGCTCGCCCTCTCCGCCGACGATGCCCCGGCGCCGGTCGCCGCGGAACGTCTGGTGGTGGGCGCTCTGCATCTCGTGCAAGCCGCGGCGCTGGCCGGAGAGCCCGCGGTGTGGCTGCTCACCCGCCACGGTCAACGGGTCGATCCCGCCGATCAGGTGGCTCCCGAGCAGTCCGCGCTGTGGGGCTTCGCCCGCGGTGCGCAGCTCGAGCACCGCGAAATCGGTTGTCGAATCGTCGATCTCGATCAGCTGGGCGACATCCGCTCGGTGGTCGACGCGCTCGTCACGCCGCAGGCGCCGCGCCAGCTCGCGCTGCGCCGGGGACGCCGGCGTGTGCCGCGGCTGGTGCCGTTGGAAGTCATCCAGGGCGAGTCGGCGGTGGCGTCCGCAGCGGGGCGGACGGTGCTGATCACCGGTGGTCTCGGCGGAGTCGGCGTGCGGCTGGCTCGCTGGTTCGTCGACCAGGGTTGGCCGGAGCTGGTGCTCGCGGGGCGGTCGGCACCCGATGCGCGAGCGGAGTCGGTCATCGCGGAGTTGCGGGGGCGGGGGCGCGGATCGTGGTGCGGTCGCTCGACGTCGCCGATCGCGAGGCCGTGTCGGCAACGCTGGACTGGATCGATCGCGAGCTGCCGCCGCTGGCGGGCGTGGTGCACTTGGCCGGGGTGCTCGATGACGGCGTGGTCGCCGAGCAGACGGCAACACGCGTCGGGCGGGTTCTCGCGCCGAAGACGTTCGGCGCATGGCATCTGCACGAGTTGACCGCGGCTCGTTCTCTGCGTTTCTTCCTGCTGTTCTCCTCGGCCGCGGCGGTGGTCGGTTTGCCGGGGCAGTCCAGCTACGCCGCCGCCAACGCCTTCCTCGACGGTGTGGCCGAGTCACGCAGTGCGGCGGGTTCGCCCGCGCTGTCGATCGCGTGGGGTCCGTGGGCGGACACCGGGATGGTCGAGCGACTCGGCAGCGGCGCCGTTCAGCGGCTGGCCCGGCGCGGCTACGGCATGCTGCGCCCTGAACAGGCCTTCGACACACTCGCCCACCTGCTCGGTTCGGTACCACCGGCGGCGGTCACCGTGCTGCCGCTCGCGCGGCCGGAGGCAGGCGGAGCCGACGTGCCGGACGTGCTGCGGGATTCGGTCGCGCCCACTGTCGCGGATGTCGACAACGTCCCCGCCGCAAGCGATCCGACTGCCGAGATCGAGGCCCTGGTTCGGCGCTGCCTCGGCCTGGCACCCGGTGACGATCTCGATCGTCCGCTGCACGAACTGGGGCTGGATTCTGTTGCGGCCCTGGAGATCCGCGACGAACTGTCCCGCCGCAGCGGTCACCGCCTGCCCGCGACGCTGGCGTTCGAGTACCCCACCCCGCGCGCAGTGGTCGGCCTGCTGGTGCGGCTCGGATCCGCTGCCGAGCCGTTCGTGCCGCCGTCGATCGAGAGCCATGGCGATTCCTCCGATCGAACGGCGGCGCGGACGCCCGCTCCTACGAGGCACAACGCGGATGCTTCGATCACACCGAACGGGGACCCTCGGCCGCAGACTGCCGACAACGGATTCGCAGCACGCACCGACGAGCCCGGCACCAACGGCCGCTCATTCGCCGACGACCGGCATCTCACACACCAGCCGCTCGATCAGCGCACAGCGGCCGACTCGTTCGCGACACCGACCGCAGTCGACCCGGCCACCGCCTCGGATGCCTACCGCGACACCGGCGCGGTAGGGGATATCGCGATCGTGGGTGTCAGCGGCCGCTACCCGGGCGCCGACGGACTCGACGCGTATTGGCGGGTGCTGGTCGAGGGACGCGACTGCGTCACCGAGATCCCGCCGCAGCGCTGGGACCACACCCGCTATTTCGTTCCCGACCGGCACAACCCGTTCACCTCCTACACCAAGTGGGGCGGATTCCTCGACGACGTCGACTGTTTCGATCCGCTGTTCTTCGCCATCTCCCCGCGCGAGGCGGAAATCCTGGACCCGCAAGAGCGGCTGTTCCTGCAAACCGCCTGGGCCGCATTGGAAGACGCCGGGCATTCCCGCGCCGACCTGGCCCGCGGCGGCCTGCGCCCGGAGCAGGCCGGGGTGTTCGTCGGCGTCATGTGGGGGACCTACCAGATGTTCGGGGCCGAGGAGTCCCGGCTCGGGCGCGGCACGCTGCCCGGGTCGACGTTCTGGAGCATCCCCAACCGCGTCTCGCACGCCTTGGACTTCCAAGGGCCGAGCATGGCGGTGGACACGGCGTGCTCGTCCTCGCTCACCGCGCTGCACCTGGCCTGCCAGAGCATCCGCACCGGCGAATGCAGGCTGGCGGTGGTCGGCGGCGTCAATCTGTCCTTGCATCCCTACAAGTTCGTCGCGCTGAGCCAGGGGCAGTTCGCCTCCACCGACGGGCGCTGCCGCTCCTTCGGCGCGGGCGGCGACGGGTATGTGGCCAGTGAGGGCGTCGGGGCGATGGTGCTGCGGCCGCTGGCCGACGCCGAAGCCGACGGTGACACCATCTACGGCGTCATCAAGGGCACCGCGATCAATCACGGCGGTCGCGTCAACGGGTTCACGGTGCCCAATCCCGACGTGCAGGCGGCGGTGATCCGCTCGGCGCTGCGCGCCGGTGGGGTCGACCCGGCATCGGTGTCCTACATCGAAGCCCACGGCACCGGCACCGCACTGGGTGATCCGATCGAAATCGCGGGATTGTCCAAGGTTTTCGGCGGCTCCGGTGTGTCCGAGCTACCGATCGGCTCGGTGAAGTCCAATGTCGGCCACCTCGAGGCGGCGGCCGGTGTCGCGGCCATGACGAAGGTGCTGCTGCAACTGCGTCACCGGACCATCGTGCCGTCGTTGCACGCCACTCCGGCCAACCCGAACATCGACTTCGCGGCGACGCCGTTCCGGATTCCGGCCGAGCCGCTGCCGTGGCCCGGCGGGGATCCGGCGCGCCCGCGCCGGGCGACGGTGAGTTCGTTCGGAGCGGGCGGGGCCAACGCCAACGTGGTGATCGAAGAGTACGTCGACCGCAGGCCGCCGACTCGGTTCAGCGGCGGGCAGGTCGTTCCGGTCTCGGCTCGCGACCGGGAGCGGCTGGTGGAGTACGTCGCCGCGCTGGACCGCTTCCTCGCCGCGCAACAACCGAACCTGGCCGATCTGGCCTACACGATGCAGGTGGGCCGTCAGGCGGGCAGCGCACGTGCCGCGTTCGTCGCCCGCGACATCGACCAGTTGCGCGCCGCCGTACGCGCCTGGGTCGACGACGCCCCCGGCGCCAGGTCGTGCCGGGATGCGGGGGAGGACTCCCGGATCGCGCGCTGGCTCGACGGCGGTGACATCGATTGGGCCACCGTCCGCGATCCCGGACCTCGCCGTCGCATTCCCGCGCCGACCTATCCGTTCGCCCGGGAGCGATACTGGATTCCGGACGTCGCGCCGGTGCCCGGCTCCGCTTCCGCGCCGAGCCCGCAGACCGTGCCGGGCTCCGATTTCGTCACGAAGCCCACGCCCGGCCCGCCCTCGGCGTCCGAGCCGGACAGCGCATCGCCGCAACCCCTGTGGAGCCGAGGGTCCGCGCCCGGGCCCGTCACGGTGCCGCAGCCTGTGCTGGAGCGGGGATCCGCGTTCACGCCGGAGTCGCGGACACTCCCCGCATCGGCGCAACAGTCGGTGTCCGGGTCGGTTCCGGTGACGCCTGCGCAGAATGGCGGGTACGCGCCCGCGCCGGGGCTTGGACAGGGCCTGATGTGGCCTGTCCCGGAGTCGACGCCGCAAGCCGCGTCAGCGGAACGCCGATTGCTGGTTCCGGTGTGGCGAGAAGCTCCGCTCCCCAGCGGTGACCTGCGCGCCCGCCGTAGCTTGATCGTGTACGACGCACGTACTCCCCACCCTCTGGTGGAGGCTCTCGCCGCCGCTGCGGGCGATCGGGGCCGTCTGGTGCGCCTGTCGGACCTGCCGGGCGACCTGAATCGCGACGACTTCGACGCGGGCGCGGCTCTCGGCCGGGCGCTCGCGGCGCGCTACCCCGATACCGACTGTGTGCTCGACGTGTGCGATCTCGCTCCCGCAGCGGCAGGTAGGCCCACGGGTGATCTCGGCCGGATGGGGCTGTATCAAGGTGTGCTCGAGGCGCGCGCCGGTTCGCTCGCGCTGGTGCATGTTTGCGGCGGCCACGTCGGTGCCGACGGCCCGGAAGCCGCGCCGCTGGGCGGTCTGGTCGCCGCGCTCGCCGCGGAAATCCGTGACGTGCGCACGCGCAGCGTCCATGTGCTCGCCGAGCGAGCGGCGGTGTGCGCCGATCCCGCGCGATTGCTGGCGATCCTGGGCGCGGAGTGCGCCGCCACCGAGGACAGCTGCCCCCGGGTGCGGTATCGGGACGGAATCCGCGAAGCCGTCGAACTGGCGGACGCGTCCGCACGTGCGGGTCTCGTCGTCGATCCCGCCCGCACCTACGTGGTGACCGGCGGGACGCGCGGACTCGGCGCGGAGTTCGCGACGGCGCTGGTCGAGCGTGGGGCGCGCCGCTTGGCCGTGCTCGGCCGGGATCCGCTGCCGCCGGAACCGGAATGGGACCGCGCGGCCGCCGGATCCGGGCCGGTGGCGCAGAAGGTGCGGCGGTTGGTCGCGTTGCGTGACCGCGGCGTCGCGGTGCGGACCTACTTCGGCAGCCTCACCGACGAGACGGCGCTGTCGGGGTTCTTCGACCGGCTGCGGCGCGAGCTGGGTCCCATCGGTGGTGTGCTGCACTGCGCGGGAAGCGTTTCCGGCGAGAGTCCGGCGTTCGTGCGCAAGACCGGCCCCGCCATCGCGACCGTGCTCGAACCCAAGCTGGCGGGTACGGCGGTCCTCGCCGACGTGCTGGCCGCCGACCGTCCGGACTTCTTCGTGTTGTTCTCGTCGGTGTCGGCCGTGCTGCCCGCCTTGGCGGTGGGTCTGTCGGATTACGCGATGGCCAACGCGCATCTGGACCGCTTCGCCGAAGCCCAGCACGCGCTGGGACGGCCCTATTTCCGGTCGGTGGAGTGGCCGTCGTTCCGTGGCACCGGGTTCGGTGAGGTGACCAGCGCGGCCTATCGGGCCACCGGCCTTCCGGCGCTCAGTGCCGCGGAGGGGTTCGAGCTGCTCGACGCGGTGCTCGGACTGCCCGCACCTGTCGTATTGCCGTATCACGGTGCGGCAGCGGATCTTTCGACACGCACCGGTCGGGCAGCGCCGGAAACGGCGGCCGCACCGGCTGCGCGGCCGGTGGCGGCGACCGGGTCCACCGAGGCGTATCAGGAGTTGCTCCGGATCTTCTCCGACGAATTGAAGCTGGCCCCGGCCCGTTTCGAGGGCGACAAACGGTTCGAGGAGTACGGCGCGGACTCGGTGCTGATCGCCTCGGCGGTGCGCCGGATCGAGCAGGTCGTCGGTCAGCCCTTCGACCCGGCGCTGGTGCTGGAATTCCCGACGCTCGACGAGCTGGCGAGTCTGTTGACCGAGCAGTATCCGGAACGCTTCGCGCCCGCACCGCCACCGGATTCGCCTGCCGACCCGCAGCGTCCGTCCAGCGCCCCACCGCAGACGGAGCAGCGCGGAAAGTCACGCCCCACCGCGGCCACCTGGGCTGCCGACGCACGCCGCGGCCGGGCAGCCGAGCCGATCGCCGTGATCGGCATCGGCTGCCGGCTGCCCGGCGGCGACACTCCGGAGGCGTTCTGGCGGCTGCTGGCCGCCGGTGCGTCCGGCATCCGCGAGGTCGACCCGGCTCGCTGGGATCCCGCCCGGTTCTACCGCCCGACCGGCGGGCCCGGGCTGACCAACAGCAAGTGGGGCGGGTTCGTCGACGGTGTCGATCTGTTCGATCCGGAGTACTTCGCGGTCACCGACGAACTCGCCTGGCAGATGGACCCGTTGCAGCGGCTGCTGCTCGAGACCTCGGTGCTGGCCACCACCGATGCCGGGTACCGGCGTGACGAGCTGGCGGGCAAGCGGGTCGGCGTCTACGCGGGCAGCCGGGCGGCGAACTACTTCAACCGGATTCCGGTGCCCGACCGGCACACCGTGATCGGTATCGGGCAGAACTTCATCGCCGCGCGCATCTCCGACTTCTTCGACTGGCACGCGGGCAATGTCGTGCTCGACAGCGCGTGCTCGTCGTCGTTGTTGTCGGTGCATCTGGCCTGCCAGGCGCTGCGGTCGGGCGAGGTCGACGCGGCGCTGGCCGGTGGTGTGGAGGTGCTGCTCGACGAGATGCCGTTCGTCACCTTGTCGGCGGCGGGTGTGCTCTCGCCGCACGGGCGGTGCGCGACGTTCTCCGAGGACGCCGACGGTTTCGTCCCGGGCGAAGGTGCGGCGCTGCTGCTGCTCAAACGACTCGACGACGCCCTCGCCGACGGCGATCGGGTCTACGCGGTGCTGCGCGGCTCGGCGATCGGCAACGACGGGCACACCATGGGCATCACCACCCCGAACATGCGCGCGCAGATCGAGGTGGTCACCGCGGCGCTCGAGGCGGCGGGCATGTCGCCGGACGCGCTGTCGTATCTCGAGGCGCACGGCACCGGCACCATGATCGGCGACCCCATCGAACTGAAAGGGTTGGCGACCGTGCTGGGCGACCGCTCGCGGGGCCCGGAGCCGTGCGCGGTCGGCAGCGTGAAAACCAATATCGGCCATCTGCTGTCCGCGGCGGGCATCGCCGGGGCGGTCAAGACGATCCTCGCCGTGCACCACGCGGCGCTGCCGCCGTCGCTGCACTGCGACAACCTCAATCCGCGTTTCAAGTTCACCGGTTCGCCGCTGCAGGTCAACCGGGAACTGCGCCCGTGGCGGCCGGCCGACGGCAGGCCCCGCGCGGCGGGCGTCAGCTCGTTCGGCTTCGGCGGCACCAATGCCCACCTCGTCATCGAACAGGCGCCCGACGGGCACCGGCCGACGCGCCATCCCCTGGATCCACCCGCCTTCCGCAAGAGGAGCTTCATGCTGCCGAAAACGGTTCCCAGCACATCGACGGAGCCCGCGCCGCGGATCGTGGTCCCGATGACGCCGAGCGCACCCGCGCCGTCGTTCCTGCGGGTGGAGCCGCTGCGATGAGCGGAATCGACCTGGACAGCTTCGCCACCACTCTGCGAGCCGAGGACCCCGTGGTGCGTGACCACCGGGTGCACGGTGTCCGCATTCTGCCGGGCGTGGTGTATCTCGACATGATCCTGCGTGCGGCGATGGCCGCGGGGTACCGGCCCGGTGACCTGACGATCCGGGAGGCGTTGTTCCAGCGTCCGGTGGCCCTCGGTGACGACGGCGCCGTGCGCATCGCGTTCCGGGTCGATCGCCCGTCCGGCCGCATCGCCATCGACGTGCAACGCTTGGACGCGGCGGGCCAGCCCGTCGGGCCGAGCGAGCCGGTCGCAGAATGTGTTGTGCTGCTCGCTGATTCGGCCATCGAACCACCCGGTATCGATGTGGCCGGGTTCCGGGCGTCGGCGCAGGCGCGCGGTATGGCCGAGATGTACGCCCAGAGCGGCAGCCGGGGTATCGAGCATCGCGACTTCATGCGCGCCACAGGACATTTCGACCGCCGCGACGACCTGGTCACCGCCACACTGGGTCTCGGCCCCGAGGCCGCCGCGCATCTGCCCGGATTCCTGCTGCATCCCACGTTCCTGGATGCCTCCACGATCGTGCCGTTCATCGACCCGCATCGCCTCGGCGTGGACGACGACAGCGCGTTCATCCCGATCTACTTCGGTGACGTGCGCGCTTGGCGGGCCACTCCCGAGGAGGTCTTCGTGCGGGCCACGGTCCGCGGCGGCGGGCACCGCGGAGACCTGCTCGAAGCCGAGGTAGCCCTCTACGACCGAGACGGATCGCCGGTGGTCGGATATCGGCTGACCTCCAAGCGGGTGCGGGGCAGCGCGGACATTCAGCGGTTGCTGACACCGCCGGAGTCGGCATCCCCGCCGCGACCGACCGCTTCCACCCCTGTGGCCGTTGCCTCCGGTGATCCGCGTGCGGTGATCAGCGCCGACTTGGCTGCTCTCGTCGCGGGCGAACTCGGCGCCGATCCCGCCGGCATCGCGACGGATGTGGGGTTCTATGAGCTTGGCTTGGATTCCGGGCGCCTGCTGCGGTTGACCGCGGAGCTGGAGGCGCGAGTCGGCGAGCCGCTCTATCCGACGCTGCTGTTCGAGTACCAGACCATCGAGGTGCTGGCCGGACATCTCGCCGACACCGTCGGCACGAATTACCGGCCCCGTGACGCCACAGCGCATCCCGCCGCCGGTACTGCCTTCGGGGAGCCCGTCGTGACCGGAACAGAATCCGTCGCGGACGTGCGCACCGCCGAGCCGCCGACGGAAGCGGTCACAGCCGTCGCGGTTTCCGCAGGAGCGGACGAGCTGATCACCTTCGGATTCGACTGGGAACCCGACGCCACCACGCATCCGCGTCGCGAACCGGAGGGGCTGCTCGTCTTCGACACCGCCGAGCACCCTTACCCGCACGACGAGGCCGTCACCGTCATCCGGGTCCGGCCGGGTCTCGAATTCGTCTCCGGTGCAGACGCTTTCGTCGTCGACCCGGCGAACTCGCAGCACATGCAGCTGCTGGTCGCACAGCTGACGGCACGGCGGCTGCGCTTCGACGCCGCGTTGTATCTGTGGCCCGAAGCGGCCACGGATCCGCAGACGTTGATCGAGCGGGTGTACCTGCCGCTGCGCGATCTACTGCGCGCGGCGGCGGGGGTGCCGCAGTCGCCGGTGCGCCGGGTGCTCGCTTTCACGCCTGCTACCCCCGCGGGTGAATCGAGTTGCGCACTCCTGGGCGGCTTGGCGCGCACGCTTCGGCTAGAGCAGCCGCAACCGCTTCTGCGTGCCGTGCAGCGCGACCCCGCCGAGGCGATCGGTGACCTCGTGGCCGCCGAGCTGGGCATCGATGAACGCGATCCCGACACCGAGATCCGCTACCACGGCGGACGACGCCAGGTCCGCCGGGCACGCCTGCTCACCGACCCCATGCCGAGTTCCGGCGACGCGGTGCTGCGCCCGGGATCGGTGGTCGTCGTCACCGGAGGCTTCGGTGGAATCGGGCAGCAGCTGTCTCGCCGCCTCGCCGGCGAGTACGGCGCCCGCCTGGTCCTGGTGTCGCGCCGTCCGCTCGACGCGGCGGCCGCCGGACTGCTCGGCGAACTCGCCGGCCTCGGCGCGGAAGCCGTTCATGTGCGCGCCGATGTGTCGGTGGCCGCGGACGCCGAACGCGTCGCCGCGATAGCCCACGCCACCTTCGGACCGGTCGATGTGCTCTACCACGGGGCGGGACAGTTGCGCGACGGGCTGCTGTCGAGCACCGGCCGCGACGACGCGCGATCCGTTCTGGCGCCGAAGGTCTACGGCGTCGAGCACCTGACGCGGGCGCTGCCGGAGGCCCGGCTGACGGTGCTGTTCTCCTCGGTCTCTGCGGTGCTGGGCAATCCCGGGCAGGCCGATTACGCGGCGGCCAACCGCTATCTGGACGTCCTCGCCGAACAGCGCGATCGGGCCGGAAGCCGGACGATCAGCGTCGACTGGCCGCTGTGGGCCGAGGGCGGCATGCGCCCGCCCGCCGAGCAGATCGCCGCGCTGCGGCGGGCCGGTGCCGGATTGCTGCCCACCGCGACCGGAATCGACCTGCTGTTGTCGTGTGCCACGCTCGACCGCGCGCAACTCGCGGCGGTATGGGGCGAGCCCGAAGCACTGCGGGCACGACTACAACCGGCAGCCGCGTCCACCGCCCCTGCCGCCGAGCCCGTAGCGGGCGACGAGCACCGTGCGCCTGCCGAGGAACCCATCGCGATCGTCGGCATCAGCGGCCGTTATCCGGACGCCGACGACATCGAGGAGTTCTGGCGCAATCTGCGCGACGGGCATGACGCGGTGCGCCCGGTCCCCGCCGAACGCTGGTGGCTCACCGCCGTCCAGGGCACTCCCGGCGCGCCGCCGATGATCGGCGGATTCGTGCGCGACGTGGGCGGTTTCGACCCGCAGTTCTTCCGGATCCCGCCCGTCCAGGCGCCGCTGCTGGACCCGCAGGAGCGTTTGTTCCTGCAGCAGGCGTACGCGGCGCTAGAGCACGCCGGCTACCACCACACCGATCCGGCCGTGCGGGCACGCCGCGTCGGTGTGTTCGTGGGCGCCACCTGGAGCGACTACCGGCTGCTCGGGGTCGCGGCCACCCGCGACGGCGATCCCGTCGCGGTGGCTTCCATCCCGTCGTCCATCGCCAACCGCACCTCCTACACCCTCGGCCTGCGCGGCCCGAGCCTCACCGTGGACACCGCGTGCTCGGCGTCGCTGACCGCGTTGCATCTGGCGCGGCGCAGTCTGCTGGACGGTGAATGCGACGCGGCGATCGTGGGCGGGGTGAATCTGCTGCTGCACGAGGACAAGTTCCTGCTGCTGCACAGCCTGGGCATGATGTCCGACAGCGGCCGGTGCCGGCCCTTCTCCGCCGGCGCCGACGGCTATGTCCCCGGCGAGGGCGTCGGCGCGATGTATCTGAAGCCGCTGTCGGCAGCCCGCGCCGACGGCGACACCATCCACGGCTTGATTCTCGGCAGCGCGGTCAACCACGGCGGGCAGACCTCGGGGTACAGCGTGCCGCATCCCGGAGCGCAAGCCGAGGTGATCGGCGAAGCCCTGCGCGCGGCCGGGGTCGACCCCGCCGCCATCGACTACCTCGAGGCGCACGGCACCGGAACACCGCTCGGCGATCCGATCGAAATCGCCGGGGTGGCTGCGGTGTTCGGCAGGTCCGGCGGCAGCGGTCGCTCCCGCGCGCTCGGGTCGACGAAGTCGAACATCGGCCATTTGGAAGCGGCCGCGGGCGTCGCGGGCCTGACCCGGGTGCTGTTGCAGATGCGCCACGGCCGAATCGCGCCGACGCCGCACGCCGCGCAGGCTGATCCGGCCATCGCGTTCGACTCGGTGCCGTTCCACCTGCCACGGGAATTGGAGGATTGGCCGCGCCGCACCGTCGACGGCGTCGCGGTGGCGCGGCACGCTGGCATCAGCGCGTTCGGCGCGGGCGGCGCCAACGCCCATGTGGTGCTCGCCGAATTCGTCGACGACCGGATCGCCCCGTCCGGGAGGGGGGAACCCGAGATCTTCGTGCTCTCGGCGCGCACCCCGCAGCGGCTGCACCGCTACGCCGAGACCATGGCGCGGCACTTCCGCACCCTCGATCCCGCGGACTTCCTCGACGCGTTGCGCACCTTGCAGGTGGGCAGGCCCGCGCTGGCACACCGTCTCGCGGTGGTCGCCTCCTCCCCGGCGGAGGTGGCCGACGCACTCGACCGGTTCCGCACCGGCCAAATCGGTCCCGTGGTCACCGGAACCGTCGAAGCGCAAACCCAGCCGCCGCTCGCGCCGGCGACCGACGACCAGGAACTGGCCCTCCGGTGGGTCGCGGGCGCCGACATCGATTGGCGCGGGCGCGGCGGCCCGCGGCGCCGGATCCCGTTGCCCGGCTATCCGTTCGAGCGCACGGACTACTGGATCATCGCGCCGCCGCGCTCGGGCTTCGACACCGCGGTGCGGCGATTCGAGGCGGCGCTGCAGCCCACCGGCATCGTGGAGCCCGGGAGAGCCGAACTCGGCCGTTACGCGGCGATGCTGCTGTTCGCCACCCTCACGGACATGGGACTCACTACGGGGGAGTGGACTCAGGAAGCCTTGGACGCGCGCCTGGGAGTGCGACCGGGGTTCGATCGGCTGCGCACCAGCTGCCTGGACATCCTGCAACGACACGGGCTCGTGCGCCGGCACGACGACCGGATCGAGGTCCCCGGCCCGCCACCCGGCACCGGCGGGATGCGCGCCGACCTGCTGGCCCGCTTCCCGGAAACCGCGCCCTACGTGGCATTGCTGGATGCCTGCCTCGCGGCGTATCCGCGCGTGCTGCGTGGGGAGCTGTCCGCGACGGAGGTGCTGTTCCCCGGCGGCGACCTCGCATTGGTGGGCGCGATCTATCGAGGCAACGCCGCCTACGACTTCACCAACGGCCTACTCGCCGAATTGGTGTCGGCGGTCGGGCAGCGGCCCGGTGGCACGCGGCCGCTGCGGATAGTGGAAATCGGTGCGGGGACGGGCGGTTCCACGCACGCGGTGCTCGACGCGCTCACCGCGCGCGGAATCGCGTTCCACTATCACTACACCGACGTCTCGCACAGTTTCCTCACGCACGGACGGCGCACCTTCGGCACGCGCGAGAACCTGCGTTTCGCGGTGCTGGATATCGACGCCGATCCGGTCACGCAGGGATTCTCCGCGCACGAAGCCGACTTGGTGCTGTGCGCCAACGTTCTGCATGCGACGCGGTCGATCGATGCGACCCTGCGCAACATCCGGCGGTTGCTGGCGCCCGGCGGTGTGCTCGCGTTCACCGAGGCGACCACGGACCTCGAGGTGCTGGCGCTGACCTTCGGGCTGCTGGAGGGCTGGCACGCCTACCGCGATCCGGAGGCGCGTATCCCGCACTCCCCGTTGCTGTCCGAGGCGCGATGGCAGGCCGCGCTGTCCGCGGCGGGATTCTCCGGAGTCCGTTCGTGGGGTCCCGGGCTGTCGGCGGACGAGGAGCCGAGTTTCCGGCTGCTGGCCGCGGTCAGCGCCACCGCGCAGGCCGCTCCCGCTGTCGCCGCACCGGCCACGACCGCGCAGCCCTCTCTCGCGGACACCGCCCGTCCGCCGCTCCCCCAGGAAGTGGCAGCCGAACCAGCTCCCGTCACGCAACACCACTTCGCGGCCGAACCGGCGGCCACCGCGCAACCCCGTTTCGCGGCGGCCGCTGAACCGGCCGCCATCCGGCAGGCCGAACCTTCGGTCGCCGCGCAACAGCTCGCCGCGGTGAGCGCATCCGCGCAGCCCGGCAATGCTGCGGCGCTGGAGGCCGAACTCGTCGCCATCGTCGCCGATGGACTGGGTGTGGCGCGCGGTGAGGTGCGTGCTGACTTGCCGTTGTCGGAGTACGGCGTCGATTCCATTCTGGCGGTGAAGATCATCGACCGGGTCAACGCCCGTTACGGCTCGGCGCTGCGCCCCACGGTGGTGTTCGACCATCCGTCGGTACGGCTGCTCAGCGCTCACCTGGCCGGACAAGGAGCCACGGCGGCGAGCACGCCGGCGGCACAGATGCCCGTCCGGACATCTCCCGTCTCGAACGTGGCGCCGTCGGGCGCCCGAACCGTCGCTGCGCGGGCCGCGCAGTCCAGCGAGAGGTCGGCATCGATGGACGTCGCCATCATCGGCATGTCCGGGCAGTTCCCGGGCGCGGCGAACCTCGAGCAGTTCTGGCGCAATCTCGCCGATGGCCGGGACTCGGTGACCGAGGTTCCCGTCACGCGCTGGCCGATCGCCGACTACTTCCGGGCGGGGCAGGTGACCCCGGGCAAGACCTACTCCAAGTGGGGCGGATTCCTCGACGGTGTCGAGGAGTTCGATCCGGCGTTCTTCGACCTGGTGCCCGCCGAAGCCGACTACATGGACCCGCAGCAGCGGCTGTTCCTGGAGCACAGCTGGCTGGCCCTGGAAGACGCCGCCATCGACCCGAAGTCGTTGCGGCGCACCCGGTGCGGGGTGTTCGCCGGGTCGCCGGGGTCGGACTACGCCAACCTGCTGCGCAACCGTGGAGCGGCCGGTTCCCACCACATGTTCACCGGCAACAGCCCGGCCATCCTGCCCGCCCGGGTGGCCTATCACCTCGATCTCACCGGTCCGTGTCTGGGGCTGGACACCGCCTGCTCCTCGGCGCTGGTCGCGTTGCACCAGGCCTGCCGCAGCCTCGCCGCGGGCGAGTCGGAACTCGCGCTGGCCGGGGGCGTCGCGGTGTTCGTGACGCCCGAGTACCACCTGCTCGCCTCCTCGATGGGCATGCTGTCGCCACGTGGCCGGTGCGCGAGCTTCGACGCGGGCGCCGATGGTTTCGTAATCGCCGAGGGCGTCGGCGTGGTGGTGCTCAAACCGCTGGCCGCCGCCGAACGCGACGGCGACCCCATCCACGGGGTGATTCGCGGGATCGGCATCAACCACGACGGCCGCACTAATGGCATCACCGCCCCGAGCGTGCGTTCGCAGACCGAACTGGAACTGGCCGTGTATCGCGACGGCGGGATCGATCCGTCCACCATCGGTTACGTCGAAACGCACGGCACCGGAACACGTTTGGGTGACCCGATCGAGATCGAGGCGCTCACCGCCGCCTTCCGGCGCTACACCGGCGCGATCGGCGCCGTGGCGGTGGGATCGGTGAAATCGAATATCGGGCACGCTTCGCATGCCGCGGGCATGGCGAGCCTGTTCAAGGTGCTGCTGGCCATGCGCGCCGGACAGCTGCCGCCCTCGCTGCACGTCGATTCGGTGAACCCGCTGCTCGGATTGGACGAGTCGCCGTTCTTCGTCAACACCGAGCTGCGCGCGTGGAACAGCGCACCACGGCGGGCCGCGATCAGTTCTTTCGGTTTCAGCGGCACCAACGCGCACGTGGTGGTGGATGGCGCACCGGAGCCGGTGACGGCCCGCCGTGACATACCGGGCGGCCCGCAGCTGGTGGTGCTCTCGGCCCGCAGCGCGACGAGCTTGACCCGGATGGCACGGTCGCTGCGCAGGCACCTGACCGCGCATCCGGAGCTGGCGCCCGCGGACATCGCGCGCACGCTGGCATTCGGGCGCGCCGGTTTCGAGCATCGGCTCGCCGTGGTCGCAGACTCGGTGGACGCGATCGCGGCGCGGCTGGCCGCTTTCGCCGAGGGCGACCGTCCGGCAGGCGTCTTCACCGGAACCATCGACACCCCGTCCACGGACCGGGCCGGAGCCATCGTGCTGGACGACCCGGTAGCAGCGGCACGGCAATGGGTCGAGGGCGGACATGTCGAACACGCGGGCTGGATCGACCCGGCCGCGCGCCGTATTCATCTGCCCGGTTACGAGTTCGACCGAGAAAGGTGCTGGGCGCCGGAGGCGAGTGGTCCACCTTCATACGCGGTCGAGGCTGGGCGCTTCCACGATGTTTCTGGACTAGGCGACACCGCCCCCGTACCGGCGGCGTTCGCGCCCGAGACGAGGGCACTCGATGGCACTTCGGCACCGCGACAGGCCGCCGGAGGCTCGGCGGTACCGGCGGCCGCACCCCTGGGCGACCGCGGACACCAGAATGTCGACCACGACCCAACGCGTGGATCTGTGCCGTCCGCTGCCGACCGGCAGCCGCATGGACTCGTGAGCCCCGCTACCGGGGTCTCGCCGTTGCGACAGGCCGCCGAAACCTACCTCAAAGGTCTACTCGCCCAGTACTGCCGACTCGACCCGCAACGGATCCGCACCCGCATTCCGTTGCAGGACTACGGCATCGATTCGGTGCTGATCAGCAAGATGAACGACCGGCTGGAATCCGATTTCGGTCCGCTGCCGAGCACCCTGTTCTTCGAATATCAGACCGTCCGCGACCTCGCGGGTTATCTCGCCGACGAGCACTCGCCGCGCGTGGCCGCCCTCACCGCCGACCCCGCTGCCGTGACGCCGTCGCCCGCCGGCGTACCCGGGGCAGCGCGCACGGTTACTCCGGAAAGCGTTGCTGCCGAACCCGCCGAGCCGATCCTCGATGATGCGCACGATTCCGAGGACATCGCCGTCATCGGCATGGCGGGTAAGTTCCCGATGGCGGGCACCGTCGAGGAGTTCTGGGCCAACCTGAGCGCGGGCCGCGACTGCATCGTCGAGGTCCCGCCGCACCGCTGGGATCACCGCGAATACCTGTCCGAGGATCCCGACGAGCCGGGCACAACCTACGCCCGCTGGGGCGGGTTCCTCGACGACGTGGACAAGTTCGACGCCCGCTTCTTCGGCATCACCCCCAAAGATGCCGAGGAGATGGACCCGCAGCAACGGCTGTTCCTCGAAACCTCCTGGGCAGCGCTGGAAGATGCGGGTTACTCGCCGGAGCGGGTGCGCCGCAGCGCCGCGGCCCGTGGCTTGCCCGACGCCGGGGTCTTCGCCGGCGTGGGCTACGCCGAGTATCAGGCATTCGTCGGTGTGCCGATCTCGGGCTATTTCGCGGTGGCGAACCGGGTCTCCTACCACTTCGGCTTCAACGGCCCGAGTCTCGCGGTCGACACGGCGTGCTCGGCATCGCTGACCGCGCTGCATCTGGCTTGCGCGAGCCTGCGCCGCGGCGAAGCGGCCTACGCGCTGGCCGGCGGGGTGAACGTGTCGATCCACCCCGGCAAGTACCTGCTGCTCGGCTACGGCCGCTGGGCCTCCACCGACGGCCGCTGCCGGTCGTTCGGCGCGGGCGGTGACGGCTACGTGCCGGGCGAGGGTGTGGTCACTCTCGTGCTCAAACCGTTGCGGCACGCGCGCGCCGACGGTGACCGCGTCTACGGCGTGATCCGCGCCAGCACCCTCAACCACGGCGGGCGCACCAACGGGTTCACCGTCCCCAACCCGGTCGCTCAGGCCGACCTCATCGGCCGGGCGCTCGACGCGGCGCGCGTCGACGCGGGCGACATCGGTTACGTGGAAGCCCACGGCACCGGTACCGCGCTGGGTGATCCCATCGAGATCGCGGCGCTGACGAAGGCGTATCGCCGCTCGACGTCCGCGAGTGGCTATTGCGGCATCGGCTCGGCGAAATCCAGTGTGGGGCATCTGGAAGCGGCGGCGGGTGCGGCGGGCGTGGTGAAGGCGCTGTTGCAACTGCGCCACGACACCATCGCGCCGAATCTGCACAGCGACCCGCCGAACCCGGGAATCGACTTCACCCAGACTCCGTTCCGCGTCATCGACCGGCCCACGCCATGGCCGCGGCCCGCCGACGGCAGGCCCCGCGTCACCGCCGTCAGCTCGTTCGGTGCGGGGGGCTCGAACGCCCATGTGATCCTCACCGACGCCGAGCCTGTCGCGCCGACTACCGAAGACGGGCGACCGAGGATCGTGGTGTTGTCCGCGCGCGACGCCGACCGGCTCGCGGAACTGGCCGCACGCACCGCCGACCGGCTGCGCGAGCATCCGCTTCCCCTGCCCGACGTGGCGTGGACGCTGGCCGTCGGGAGAGCCACATTCGAGCATCGCCTCGCGGTGGTGGCCACCTCCACGACCGAACTCGTGGAATTGCTCGACAGCACAGCCGATTCGAGCGCACCGGCACCGGCCGAAGGCCTGCTGGTCTTCCGCGGGGTGGCCCGCACCCACCGCGACCTCGACGAGTTGCCCGGCGAGTCGGATGCCGAGCGCGCCGAGGTGGGCGCACTGCTGCGCTCCGGCAATCTGCCGCGGGTCGCCGAGTTGTGGGCCGACGGGTGGACCGTGGACTGGGAACAGGGTTACGGGCGGCCGTTCGGCCGGATCGTGAGCCTGCCCGGTTATCCGTTCGCGCGGCGCAGGTACTGGATCGTCCCCGAGGACTACCAGCGGCGCACCGACCCGGTATCGCAGGTGGTCGCGAAGACGGTGGTCGCGCGAGAAACCGAGCCGCCATCGGCGGATCGGCGCAACGGACACTCCACGAACGGCGCAGCGCACCGAGACATACCGGTGCCCGCCGAACCGGCGCAGACACCCCTCGAATCGGTCGCCACCGAGCCGTCCGGCGACGAATTCGACAGCGCGTTGCGCGATCGGCTCGCCGAGCACATCCGCGACATCTTCGCCGATCTGACCAAGACCGATCCGGCCGATCTCGACCTCGACGCGGATTTCACCGACTTCGGGTTCGACTCGGTGGCCACCGTCCGGATGCTCAACCGGCTGATGAAGCACTACGACGTCAAGATCCCGGCGGAATCGACCGAGCTGTATCCGACCATCGCGTCACTGTCGCACTATCTGGTGGCCGAGGGCATCATCACCGGGGCGGCGCAAGACGCCCCGCGCTCCACCGCCGTCAGCGCGGCCACCGTGACCCAGCAGGACATTCCCGCGGTGACCATGGACGCCCCGATCCCGGTGCGATCGGTCTTCATCACCGGCGTGACCGGTGTGCTGGGCGGCAAGCTGCTGCACGATCTGCTCACGCGCACCGACGTGCGGGTGACCTGCCTGGTGCGCGGCAAGACCGTGGTCGTGGCCGAGCAGCGGATCAAGCACTTCCTGGCCACCTACGATCCGGACGCGACCCTCGAACGGGCATTCGCCGAGCGCGTCACCACCGTGCTCGGCGACGTCTCCAGCGAACGGCTCGGCCTGGACGAGGACACCTGGCACCGGCTCGCCGACGAGGTGGACCTGACCATCCACGCCGCCGGCCGCACCACCCTGGTCACCTTCTACGACGCCCTGGCCCCGATCAACGTCGAAGGCACCCGCCGCGCGGTGGACTTCGCGCTGCGCTCACGAGGCAAGTACCTGATGTACGTGTCGAGCTTCAGCGCGCTGGGCGATCGGCTCAACTTCAACAACCCGCCGTTCACCGAGCGCGATCTCGAACTGGGCCAAGGCTACGACCATCTGCCCTACCAGCAGACGAAGTACGAGTCCGAGAAGCTGATCCGGGCGGCGAGCGAGCGCGGACTGCTGTGGGACATCGTGCGCCCCGGAAACATCATGGGCGACAGCCGCACCGGCCGGTACCCGTTCTCCGAGGTCAGCGTCAAAGGCGCGTACTACGACATCCTCAAGACGATGATCGAGACCGGCGAGACGATGCTGACGCCGGTGCACTGGGACATCACCCCGGTCGATTACGTCAGCGCCGCGATCGTGCACATCGCCCTGCACCGCCCCACCTACCGGGAGACCTACCACCTGACCAACCCCGATATCCGGCGCTACTACGACGTGGTCCGCTATGTCCAGCGCGCCGGCTACGAAGTGGATCTGGTGCCGCTCGAGGAATTCCATCGCCGGGCCACCGACCGGCAGATCTACCGGCTGGGCAGCGACGAGGTCTACGACAGCCAGACCCTGGAGATGTTCAAGTACGGCATCGAGCTGTTCGGCACCATCCACTACGAGGAGAGCTCCTACGCCGACTGCGCCTACACCCGGCGGGTGCTCGGCGCCGCGGGCATCGACTGTCCGCCGACCGAGGATCTGGTGCGGGTGTATCTGGCGCACTGCGCCGAGGTGGGATACATCCCGGCACCGCGCGGGGCCCAGCCGGCCGCGGAGGTGCTGCGATGAGCGCCGAGTGCACGATCGTCTTCCCCGGCCAGGGCGCCCAGCGCACGGGGATGGGAGCGGACTTCTGCGCCGAATACCCCGTCGCCCGTGAGACTTTCGCCGAAGCGAGCGCCGCGGTGGGCGAGGACCTGCTGCGGATATGCGCCGAGCGCGATCCGCGGTTGCATCGCACGGAGTACACCCAGCCGTGCGTGCTGACCATGGAAATCGCCGCGTACCGGGTGCTGGTGACCGAATTCGGTTTCCGGCCGGTCACTTTCGGCGGGCACAGCCTGGGCGAGTATGCCGCGCTGGTCGCGGCGGGCGTGTTCGAACTCGCCGACGGGGTTCGCCTGGTGCGCGCGCGTGGGGCGCTGATGCAGCGTGCCGCGCCGGAGGGTGTGGGCGCGATGGCCGCGCTGATCCGGCCGGATATCGCCGGCTCCGGGGTGGCGGAGCTGGTGGCCGAGGCAGGCGCGGAGGTGGCCAACGACAATTCGACCGATCAGCTGGTCATCAGCGGTGCGCGCGAGGCGGTCGCGGCCGCGCGCGCCGTCCTGGCCGAACGTCATCCGGAGTTGCGTTTCGTCCCGTTGCGGGTGAGCGCGCCGTTCCACTCCCGGTGGATGCGCGGCATCGAGGCGGAGTTCGCCGGACATCTCACCGACTGCGCGCCGCGCATCCGCGCCGAGCGTTCGGTCGCGGTGACCTCGAACTACACCGGGGAGTTCCACCGGCCCGAAACCCTCGCCGAGCATCTGGTGCGCCAGATCTCCGCTCCGGTGCGCTGGACGGCGAACATGCGCGCGTTGCTGCGCTCGGGCAGCCCCCGCTACGAAGTCGGCCCGTCGGCGCCGCTGTCGAAGTTCTTCGCCACGCTGAGTGCGCCGGTGACCCGGATCGCGACGGTGGGCGATCTGCGTGCCGTCCGCGGCGAGGCGGGATCTGAACATGCCGCCGTCGAGCCTGCTATGGCTACGGTGGCAGCGTCGGCCCCTGAGCGGGAACGCATCGCCTCTGGCACGATTTCCGTGTCGGTGGCAGTGTCGGCCGTCCCCGAACCGGACAGCATCACGCCCGGGATCAATTCGGCGTCGCCGGTAGGGTCGACCACCCCGCAACCGAAAACTGCTGTGGTAGGGACTGATCCGGCTTCGGGAGCAACTTCGGCCACCCGCGGATCGGCGCGACCGGCCGAGACGGATGGGCTGACCATCCATCGCAAGACAGCGGGTACTGCAAGCCTGCGGTTGTTCTGCTGGCCGTTCGCCGGCGGTAAAGCCGCCGCCTACACGCCGTGGCGGCGCGAGCTGCCCGACTGGGTGGAGCTGTGCGTGGTCGAACTGCCCGCCCGGCAGCGTCATCTGGCGCAGACACCCATCCGCCGCTTCACCGACCTCGTCGACGCCGCGGTGGCCCAGGTCCTGCCGCTGACCGATCTCCCGTTCGCTTTCTTCGGTCACAGCCTCGGCGCGCTGACCGCCTACGAGGTGGCCCGCCGCCTGCCCGACCCGATCGCGCCGCGAGCGCTGTTCCTCGGTGGCGCGGTGGCCCCGCACCTTCCCCGGCCGGGGCGCTTGTCGGATCTGCCGGATCACGAGTTCGTCGCCGCGGTCGGTCATTACGGCGGAATCCCGCCCGAGGTGCGCGAGACCCCGGAGGTGATGGCGTTGTTCCTGCCCGCCTTGCGCAGCGATTTCGAGATCTTCGACGATTACCGGTTCGCTCCCGCCGCCGCGCCGTCGTGCCCGGCCCACCTGTTCGGTGGCCGCGACGACCGACAGGTGGCGGTCACGCAGTTGGAGGCCTGGCGTGACGTCCTGCCGGGACTGCGCTCCACCGAGTTACTGCCCGGCGGTCACTTCTTCCTCGTCGAGCAGCGGGCAGCGCTGCTCGGCTCGCTCGCGGACAAGCTCGCCGCTGTCCGCCCCCACGCGGTATCCGCCTGATGAAGGGATGCAGTAATGAAGGTCGAAGTCCTCACCCCCTCGTGCAACCTCGACACCGTCCGCGACGGGCGCGGCGGCATTTTCACCTGGGTCCCGCCCGAACCCCTGCTGGAGTTCAACCTGATCTACATGCACCCCGGCAAAGTGCGCGGCCTGCACTACCACCCGCACTTCGTGGAGTATCTGCTGTTCGTGGAGGGCAACGGCGTGCTGGTGACCAAGGACGACCACGAGGACCCGGACTGCCCGGAGGAGTTCATCCACGTATCCAAGGGCATCTGCACCCGCACGCCGATCGGGGTGATGCACACCGTGTACTCGATCACCCCGCTGACGTTCATCGCCATGCTGACCAAGCCGTGGGACGAGTGCGATCCGCCGATCGTGCAGGTGGCGCCACTGCCGCACACCTTGGAAGGCAACGGAGCGTGAGCCGAAGCGGACGCGGCGTACAGGCGCGGTGGCGCAAGCCCGCGGCGACCGACGCGCACGCCGGAAAGGATTGCGTGTGAGCCGATTACGTGTGGCCGTGGTCGGCGCTACCGGATACGTGGGCGCCGCGCTGGTCGACGCGCTCGCGAGAAGCGGACGGTGGGAGGTGGCGCCGGTGGTACGCGCCGACCATGAACGTCACCGCGCGGCCGGTCGCTACGACGTGCTGATCAATACCGCCTGCCCGTCGAAGAGGTTCTGGGCCGAGCATCATCCGGACGCCGATCGCCAGGAGACGGTCGACAAGACGCGCCTGCTGCGCGAGCAATGGGACTGGGACCGGTTCGTGCAGATCAGCAGCATCTCCGCGCGCACCCAGCTGGACACCGTCTACGGCCGCCATCGCGCGCAAGCCGAGCAGATGTGTTGCACGCCGGACAGTCTCGTCGTGCGGCTCGGTCCGATGTACGGCGGGGACTACCGCAAGGGTGTGCTGGCGGACATGGCCGCCGACCGTCCGGTGTTCGCCAGCGGCCGCTCACGCCAGAGCTTCGCTCCGGTGGAGTGGTGCGCCGACTGGATCGTCGCCCACCTCGAGGACACCGGCTTGTGTGAGGTCGGCGCACGCACCACCGTCACGCTGGCCGAGGTGCGCGACGCGGTGGGCTCACGCTCGGAGTTCGCCAAAGATCATGTCGACGACCAGTTCCCGATCACCGCCACCGGCCCGGACTGGCCGGAGGCGGCGGCGGTGATCGACTGGCTGGCCGGGCGGAGGGTCAGCGGTGCGCGGGCGAACTGAGGCGATGCCTGCCCGGGCGCAGATACTTCTCCGCGCACAGCACCAGCAGGAAGCGCACGCTGGTCGCGACGTCGCGGGTGCGCATCTTGGACGCGCCCGCGGTGCGGTTGAGGACGTGGATCGGCACCTGCTCGATCCGGAACCCATTGGCGGCGAGAATGTAGAGACTTTCGAAGAAGAAGGAGTACCCGGTCGAACGGACACGATCGAAAGCCGCCACCGGAACGGAGTCCAGCCGGTAGTATCGGAACGCACCGGTGGCATCGTAGGGCATCCGCAGCAGTGTCACGGTGAGGAAATGCCCGACCCGGGTGAGGGCCTTGCGGAAGGGAGTCCAGTCGGCAAGGCTGTCCTCTTTCAGATACCGCGATCCGACCACGACGTCGAAACCGGCCGCAGCGGCGCGCAGTGCCGGAAGATACGACGGCGGATGCGCGAAATCGGAATCCATCGTGATGATGTGCCGATATTCTCGCGCATAGGCCCAGCGAATTCCGGCCTGGTGTGCGGAGCCGACGCCTTGGCGCCCGGCCCTGTGCAGCACGTGGATGCGGGGCGCGTGCTGTCGGGCCAGGTCATCGAGCAGATCTCCGGTCCCGTCCGGGGAGTTGTCGTCGACGAACAGGACATCGAAATCGGTGCCTTGTTCCAGGATCTGAGCGAGCAACGGGCCCACGTTGCGACGCTCGTTGTACGTCGGAATCATTACCAGAGTTTTTTCGGAGGCCGCGCTCATGCAATCGAATTCTAATACCGGCGGCGACCGAAAGATAGGTATTGCCCGCTTTTCGACTACCCGTTAGTCTCGGGGTTGGAGGTTTGATGAGAAAGGCGCTGATAACCGGCATCACCGGCCAGGACGGGTCTTATCTGACAGAATTCCTGTTGCAGCAAGGATATGAGGTGCACGGGATTATCCGGCGTGCGTCGAATTTCAATACCGACCGGATAGATCACCTGTATTCCGATACGCATTCCCAACGCCGGCTGTTCCTGCACTACGGGGATCTGATGGATTCCAGCAGCCTCAACCGGATCCTGGAGGACGTGCGCCCGGCGGAGATCTACAACCTGGGCGCGCAGTCGCACGTGCACATCTCGTTCCAGATCCCGGAGTTCACCGCCGAGACCAACGCGATCGGCACGCTGCGCATCCTGGACGCCATCCGCAAGACCGGCATCGCCACTCGGTTCTATCAGGCTTCGTCCTCGGAGCTGTACGGCGGACTGCACGATGTGGCTCTCAGCGAGGACACGCCGTTTCATCCGCGTTCGCCGTATGCCGTGGCGAAGCTGTACGCGTACTGGATCACGGTCAACCATCGCGAGGCCTACGGGATGTACACGGTCAACGGCACCTTGTTCAATCACGAATCACCCCGGCGCGGCGAGGTTTTCGTCACCCGCAAGGTGACCCGCGGCGCGGTGCGCATCGCGCAGGGCAAACAGGACAAGCTGTTCATCGGCAATCTGGACGCCCGCCGGGACTGGGGATACGCCAAGGAGTACGTCGAGGCGATGTGGCTGATGCTGCAACAGCCCGAACCCGACGACTACGTGATCGCCACGGGCGAGACGCACAGCGTGCGCGAGTTGTGTGAGACCGCCTTCTCCGCCACGGGAGTCGAATTGATCTGGGAAGGAACCGGTTTGGCGGAGAAGGGAATCGACCGGCGCACCTCGCGGGTGCTGGTCGAGGTGGATCCGACCTATTTCCGGCCCGCCGAGGTGCATCATCTCACCGGAGATCCGAGCAAGGCGCGCGAGAAGCTCGGGTGGGCGCCCCGCACGAGTTTCACCGAACTGGTCGAGTTGATGGTCGCCCACGATATGGAGAACGTGTGAGGCAAGCAGTGGCGGTGCAGGGTTGCCGGGTGTGCGGGAACACTCGGCTCGAGACGGTGGTCGACCTCGGCACGATGGCGCTGACCGGGGTGTTCCCGGCCACCGACCCGACCGAGGTGCCGCGCTACCCGTTGGAGTTGGTGCGCTGCGTGCCCACCGGCAGCGAGGAATGCGGGCTGGTGCAGCTGCGCCACACCGCCGACTTCGACGAAATGTATTCCCCCGGATACGGATACCGCTCCGGACTGAACACATCGATGATCGACCACCTCGCCCACCGGGTGGCGCGGATCCGCCAGCGGGTGCCGTTGTCGCCGGAGGATGTGGTGATCGACATCGGCAGCAACGACGCGACGCTGCTGCGCGCCTACCCCGAAGGGTCGGCGACGATCGTGGGCATCGACCCGCTGGGGGAGAAGTTCCGCCGGTTCTATCCGCCGCACGTGCGGCTGGTGACCGGGTACTTCACCCGCGAGCTGGTCGAATCGGCGTTGGCGGGGCGACGGGCCAAGGTGATCACCTCGATCGCCATGTTCTACGACGTCCCCGCGCCGCTGGAGTTCATGCGCGCGGTGTACGACAGCCTCACCGACGACGGCATCTGGGTGCTGGAGCAGAGTTATCTGCCCGCGATGCTGGCCACCACCTCCTACGACACGATCTGTCACGAGCACCTGGAGTACTACACCCTCGACCAGATCGAATGGATGGCGCGGCGTTGCGGCTTCGTGGTGCTCGAGGTGGAACGCAATGCCGTCAACGGCGGCAGTTTCGCGCTCACCTTGGGCAAGCGGGGCGAGCCCTCGCCTGCCGATGCCGCCGCGCTGGATCGCATGCGCCAGGAGGAGTCCACGCTGGGGCTGCACACCGCGCAGCCGTACGCGGACTTCGCCGAACGAGTCGAGCAGCATCGCGAACGGGTCCGCGACTTCTTCGACCGCTCCCGCGAGGCGGGCCTGCGCACGCTCGGTTACGGAGCCTCCACCAAAGGCAACGTGGTGCTGCAGCACTGTGGGATCGGCCCGGAGGACCTGACGTGCATCGCGGAGGTCAACGACGACAAATTCGGCAAGTTCACCCCGGGCAGCGCGATCCCGATCGTGTCGGAGGCACGAGCCCGCGAGCTGGCCCCCGACCAGTTCTTCGTGCTGCCCTGGCATTTCCGCACGATGATGCTGGAGCGTGAAAGCGCCTTCCGCGCGGCGGGCGGGCGGCTGGTGTTCCCGCTGCCGGAGCTGGACGTGGTGTGAGATGACCATCGTCGTCACGGGCGCGGCCGGGCAGGACGGCACCCTGCTGTCGGACCTGCTCACCGCGCGCGGTGAGCGCGTGCTGCGGATCGGCCGCGACGGCCCGGTCGACATCACCGACGCCGCCGCGGTCGAGGAGCTGATCGCCGCCGAGCGCCCCGCGCAGGTGTATCTACTGTCAGCGGTGCAGCACTCCTCGCAGGACGACCACGGCGACCCGCGCGAGCTGGCCCGCGCCTCGCACCGGGTGAACACGCTGCCGGTGCAGCACTTCGCGGAGGCGATCGATCGTCACCGGACGGGCACGCGGCTGTTCTACGCGGCCTCCTCGCATGTCTTCGGCTCCGACGGCGCCGCGGTGTGCGACGAGAACAGCGGGCTGCGACCGGACTCGATCTACGGGGTGACCAAAGCGGCGGGCCTGCTGGCCTGCCGCGCCTACCGCGCCCGCGGCGTCTTCGCGACCGCGGGCATCATGTTCAACCACGAATCACCGTTGCGGGCCGAGAAATTCGTCACCCGCAAGATCGTGCGCGCCGTCGCCCGAATCCAGCGCGGTGAGACCACCACGGTGGAGGTGGGCAGGTTGGACGCCGGCGCCGACTGGGGGTACGCGCCGGACTACGTCGAGGCGATGACGCGCATCATGGCCCTCGACGAGCCGGACGAGTTCGTCGTCGCCACCGGCGAACACCACACGGTCGCGCAGTTCTGCGCGGCGGCGTTCGGCATGGCCGGACTGGACTGGAACGACCATGTCCGCGAACGTTCCTCGGTGCTCACCCGCAGCGGGCGACCGCTGGTGGGTGACGCGGCGAGGCTGCGCGAGCGGACCGGGTGGCGCCCTTCGGTGGACTTCCACGGCATGGTGCGCGCCATGCTCGCCGCCGAGGGCGTGCGCCCGGCGGAGCAATCGAGGCCGGTACGCACCGGCGGAACGGATGGATGACGTGCCACTGAACGACGAGAATGTCCTCGCCGCCCACTTGATCTCCGTCGCCGACGGCGTCTACGAGGAGACCGCAGCGCGGATCGGCGAGATCGGCACCGAGGCGGTCGCCGACGCGGTGCTGAAGGAGATCGCCTGGCGCGCGAACTACGGATCCCGGCCGGGGCAGCCGGTCACGGCGGTGTTCGAACTGACCCACGAGGGCAAACAGCTCGACTATCTGCTCACCTTGGGCGCCGAGGAGCCCGCGATAGCTCCCGGCTCCCTGGAGGATCCGTGGCTGGTGGTTCGGCAAGATCTGGTGGAGCTGCTGCGCGCGGTCTACGGCCCGCCCGACGCGGCGCTCGGCACGCGCGCCATCGCGATCAAGGACGAGCCGGGGCCGGGCAGTTTCGCACCCGACGACCCGTGGCGGCTGGCCCGCGACGCCGCCGCGGTCGCCGCCGACCGGATCGTCACCGCCTGCCGCCCCCAGCACTACGACCTCAACGCCCTGTCGCTGCACTTCGGTTCGGACAAGTGGGGCGGGCACTGGTACACCCAGCACTACGAGCGGCATTTCGCGCCGCTGCGCGACAGCCGCGTGCGCATCCTGGAACTGGGCATCGGCGGCTACACCGCGCCCGATGTCGGCGGCGCGTCGCTGCGGATGTGGAAGCAGTACTTCCGCCGCGGGCTGGTGTTCGGGCTGGACTACTTCGACAAGTCCGGCATCGCCGAGCCGCGCCTGCAACCGCTGCGCGGCGATCAGGGCGACGCGGCGTTCCTCGACGAGCTCGGCAGCTCACTGGGCCCGTTCGACATCATCATCGACGACGGCAGCCACATCAGCGGTGACGTGATCGCCTCGTTCCGGGCGCTGTTCGCCCACCTGCGGCCCGGCGGGCTGTACGTGGTGGAGGACACCCAGACCTCCTACTGGTCGGGCTGGGGCGGCAGCAGCACCGCGACCGACGACCCGGCCACCAGCATCGGTTACCTGAAAACCCTGGTGGACGCCTTGCACCACCAGGAATTCGAGAAGGAATCCGGCCGCGCGACAGGCGCTTTCGACGACTGGATCGGGGCGCTGCACTTCTACCACAACATCGTGGTCGTCGAAAAACGCCGCAACGCCGAGCAATCGGCTCCATCATGGGTGCCTCGGCACACCAATCCGATGGAGTGGATGAAGCCGAAGGAGTGATCGGATGAAGTTTCTCGTCGTGCCGGTGCCCTCGTCGGGCCACCTGCTGGCGATGGTGCCGTTCTGCTGGGCGCTGCGGCTGGCCGGGCATGAAGTGCTGGTCGCCTCGCGCAACGATGTGACGGCCACCGCGCTGCGCTCGGGGCTCAACGCCGTCGAGTTGACCGCGCTCAACGTGCCCATGGACCAGTTACGCACCCAGGTGAATCCGGGCATGTTCCCGCTGCCGCTGTTCGCCGACCGCGACCTGTCCAGCGGGCAGGGCCTGTGGCAGATCGCCGCGCAGAACTGGCACAACCACGCCCGCCGATACCTCGAGGCGTTCGCCGCGGTGGCCACCGACTGGCAAGCGGAGGTGATCCTCACTGACCCGCTGGCCACCATCGGCCGGGCGCTCGGCGCGCACCTGGATCTGCCGGTGCTGGTGCACCGCTGGGGCATCGACCCCACCGGCGGCCCCTTCACCGAACGCACCGCCGCACTCGCCGCCGAAGCGGGCACCCGGCTGGCCGACCCGGTCGCCGTGCTCGACATCTGCCCACAGCGGCTGCAAGCGCCCGACGCCGCGCCGGGCACCCCGCTGGGCTACGTCCCGTTCAACGGCACCGGCGCGCTGCCGCCGTGGCACCGCAACGAGCACGGCCGCAAGCGGATCGCGGTGTGCATGGGCGGCAGCACGCTGGGCCTGACCGGTCCGCGGCCGCTGGAATCGGTCCTCGCGGCGCTGGCCGACATCGACGACGCCGAGGTCGTCGTCGCGCTGTCGGCACCCGACCGGGCCACCGTCGGTGAACTGCCCGGCCATGTCCGGGTCGTGCAAGAGGTTCCGCTGAACCTGTTCCTGCCGAGCTGCGATCTGCTGGTGCACCACGGCGGCTCGACCACCGGCCTCACCGCGGGCTGGTTCGGGTTGCCGCAACTGGTGCTGCCGCAGATGTTCGACCAGTTCGACTACGCCCGCGGCCTGGTGCGCAGCGGCGCCGGGCTCGCCGCCGAGACCCCGGCGAGCCAAGGCGACATCGACGCGCTCACCACCTCGATCCGCACATTGCTGCGCGAACCCGGATTCCGCGCCGCCGCCGAACAGATCGGCGCCGACCTGCGCGCCGCACCCACCGCGAGCGACGTGGTGTCCCAGGTGGTTCCGTTGCTGACCGGGCACGCCACAGCAGCGACCAGATAGACCATCCGCGCGGCCCGGGACCGGGCGACGCGGGAACCGAAAGCCGTAGGTTGCAGATGATATCCAGGACATGGACCAGGTTCCGTGGTTCGCTCGACTACTACGCCGCGATGTACGCGGTGTTCGTCGTCGGCATTCTCGTCCCCGTCGTGATGATCGTGCTCTCGCTCACCGGCCTCCCCGGACCGGTGACCGCCGCGCTCGGCGTCGTGTGCGCGGTGGCGCTGTTCGTGCTGTTCGTGCCGACGGTGCCCGCCGAGTGGCGGGAGGTGGTGCGTGCCAAACCGATCGTGGTGCGGGTGCTGTGGAGCGTGGCCATCCTGCTCGTGGTCGCGGTGCTGGCCCGGTTGACGCAGTTCATCCTCGACGCCGACAACGTCGACGCCTCGCTGTCGGCCGACGACGACTTCCTGGTGAAGAAGACCCACCTGTCCGGTTACATCAGCGGTGCGCTCATGGCCGAGCACGACCCGGCGAGCCTCTACGACCGCCACCGCTACGAATCACCCCGGGCGGATTCGATCCTGCCCGCGGTGGCGCCGCAGGATCGCGACGCCTACCTCTACCCGCCGCCGTTCCTGCTGCTGCCCCGGTTGCTGCTGCTGTTCAGCCACGACTTCGCCACGCTGCGCGCGCTGTATTACTCGCTGTACGTGGCGATCGTGCTGGTGGCGATGTTCGCCATCGCCCGCTGGGTCGGCGGCAGGCAGGGCGGGGTGCTGGCGGCGCTGACCCCGGTGGTGTGGCTCAGCCTGCCGACCCTGGCGACTTTGCAGATCGGCAACATCCACGTGCTGGTGCTGTATGTCGGCGGGGCGGGCGCCATGGTGCTGTTCCATCTGCGGCGCAATATCTTCGGCGGCGCGGCGCTGGCGTTCGCGATCATCGCCAAGGTGTCCCCGGCGATCCTGCTGGTCTATCTGCTGGTCCAGCGGCGCTGGCGGCCCGCGGTGTGGACGGCGGTGTTCGGCGTGCTGTATTCACTGGCCACGCTGGCGATCTTCGGCTGGGAGCCGTGGCGGCAATTCCTGTCCGACGGCACCTGGCAGCGGCTGGCCAGCGGGGAGTTCCACCAGTTCGTGCTGGTGGAACGAGCCAACCAGCTGGTCAACTATTCGCCGTTCGGGCTGCCGTACAAGGCGAACATCATGGGCTGGGACATCGGCGACCCCGTCGGGCCCGCTCGCGTGATCACCAACATCTACACGTTGTTGCTGCTGATCCTGGTGGCGGCTACCGCGGTCCGTATCCACCGGCGGCTGTCCGCCGGGGCGGAAGGGCCGCGGGTGCGCGCCGAGCAGCTGGCCATCTGGCTGGCGGTGCTGACGCTGGCGTCGTTCCGCGCTCCGTTCGGGCCGTGGGTGTACATCGCGGTGGGCGCGGTATGGATGCTGGCGGTGTACGCCGGGCTGATGCGCGGCGGCAAACGCACCGTCGCCCTGCTCACGGTGGCTTGGCTGATCGTCGCGGTCTACAACGAGAACGTCTACTTCACGCTGGTGGCGCAGACGGTCATCTACGTCGCCTGCTTCGTGGTGGCCTGGCGGGCGAGCGCGGGCACCGATCCGGAACCCGCACCGCCGCAGGAAGACACTCCACAAACCGAACGGGTCGGCGCGGCATGAGCGGTCAGGCCCGGAGGAAGCAGCGCAGCGTGACCACGCAGGGCCCCGCTCATGCCGACAACAGACACAGCATGAGCGGTCAGGCCCGGAGGAGGCAGCGCAGCGTGACCACGCAGGGCCCCGCTCATGCCGACAACAGACACAGCATGAGCGGTCAGGCCCGGAGGAGGCAGCGCAGAGGGGACAGTGCATGAGCGGCTATTGCGTGATCGGCGCGGGCGCGGCGGGTTTGGCGACCGCGCGTGAGTTCGCCGCGCACGGTTTGGATTTCGAGGTGCTCGAGGCGTCCGACGGGATCGGCGGGATCTGGGACGCACGGCGTCCGGACTCACCGGTCAGCCACAACACGCACGTGATCGCGTCCAAGGGTGTGCAGGCGTTCTCGGGATTCCCGATGCCCGAGGATTATCCGGACTATCCGGGGCACGAACTCGTGCTGCGCTATCTGCACTCCTACGCCGACGCCTTCGACCTGTGGCCGCGCATCCGGTTGAACACCTCGGTGCAGCGCGTCGAACCAGCAGAAGGCGGCTGGGCGGTCACCCTGGCCGACGGATCCGAGCGACGCTACGCCGGGGTGGTCGTCGCCACCGGGCACGACCGTACCCCGCGGCGCATCGATATCCCCGGTTCGGGCACGGTGCCCGTGCTGCATTCCAGCGAGTACCGTCATCCCGAACAGGTGCTCGGCAAGCGAGTGCTGGTGATCGGGGCCGGGCAGTCGGCGGCCGACATCCTGTCCGACTGCGCGGTCAACGCCGCGCTGACCCTGCACAGCAGCAGGCGCGGGTTCTATTGCATGCCCAAGTACATGCTGGGCCGCCCGACCGACAGCATGCTGCAAGGCAAGATGTGGCGGCCGCTGCGTAAGCGGGCCTTCGAGCGGCTGTTCTCGTATCTGCGCGGCCGCTCCCGCACGTTCGGGCTCCCGGTGCCGGATTTCAACGACGGCATCGTCATCCCGATGCTCGGCGACCAGCTGCATCACCACTACACCCACGGCGACATCACGCCCAAACCGGACGTCACCGCGATCGATGACGACCGGGTGACCTTCACCGACGGCACCGAGGAGAAGGTCGATCTGGTGGTGCTGGCCACCGGGTTCGTGCCGAACTATCCCGTCGTCGACCGGACCCATTTGAACTGGGCCAGCGACAGCCTGCGACCGGGCCTGTATCTCAACATCTTTCCGCCGCGCACCCGCGACCTGTTCGTCGTGGGGATGGTGCGGCCGATCGGTTCGCACTGGGATGTCTACGAGAAACAAGCCGAGCTGGTCGCGCGGTACCTGCGGGCCAAAGCGAGCGATCCGCGGCGGGTCGAGCGTTTCGATCGCGCCACCGAGGGCCGCCAGCCCGACCTGTACGCCGGGTTGCGGCTCTACCACGCCGACCAGTACCCGCTGGTGGTGGAGAAGCAGGACTACGTGAACCAGCTGCGCAAGCACGCCAAGCTCTTGAAGTGAAAGGTCGTTCCATGAAAGCACCCGGGCCAGGTCTGGTGGAAACCGGACGCATGCTGCCGAAACTGGCGAAGAACCCGCTGACGACGGTGGGCGCGCTGCTGGAGGGCTACGGCGACGTCGTGCGGGTCAAGGCAGGCCCGATGCTGGTCTACCTCGTCGCGGACCCGGCGATGACCGAGTACGTGCTCAAGGACAACTACACCAACTACCGCAAGAGCCCGATCTACGACGAGTTCAGCATCCTGCTCGGCGAGGGGCAGCTGACCACCAACAACCTGGAGTATTGGCGCACCCAGCGCAAGCTGATCTCCCCGGCGTTCTCCCATTCGCACGTCAAGGGTTTCGCCGACGACATCACCGACAGCGCCGCGGCGATGCTCGACGGCTGGGACGCCGCGGCCGGGCAGTTCCGCGACATCTACGACGACTACGTCAAGCTGCTGCTCGCGGTGACCGGCCGGATCCTGTTCGGCTTGGATCTGTCCACCGACACCAGCCAGGTGACCGACGCGATGCGCGCGGCGTTCGCGCTCATCATGAAGCGGGTGAACGCGCCGGTGAAGCTGCCGCAATCGTTCCCGACACCGGAGGCGCGCCGGGTCGCGCGCAAGGTCGGTGAACTCGACGACGTGGTACGCCATCTCATCGAGGAACGCCGCCGCGGCGGTGACACCACCGACGTGCTCACCGCCCTGGTGCGCGCCCGCGACGAAGGCGGCCGGGGCATGCGCGAGGAGGATCTGCTCAACGAGATCAAGACCCTGCTCGTGGCCGGGCACGAGTCCCCGGCCAACGCGCTGTCGTGGGCGTGCTACCTGCTGGCCATCCATCCGGAGATCCAGGAGAAGCTGGCCGGGGAGGTGCGCGCCGTGCTCGGCGACCGCAGCCCGTCCTTCGCGGATCTGGGGCAGCTGAGTTACTGCCGCATGGTGATCGAAGAGACGATGCGGCTGTATCCACCCGCTTGGATCGTCGAGCGCACCCCCATCGCCCATGACGAGATCGGTGGCTACCATGTGCCTGCGGGCGCGCGAGTCACGTTGTGTATGTACTACATCCACCGCGACAAACGGCTGTGGGACGCCCCGGAGGAGTTCCGGCCGGAACGTTTCGCCGACGCGGCGGTGGCCGAGCGGCACAAGTTCGCGTTCTTCCCGTTCTCCGGCGGCCCGCGTATCTGCCTCGGCAAGGACATGTCGATGACGGAGATGGTCCTGATCCTGGCCATGACGGTGCAGCGTTTCCGGCTCGAACTCGACCACACCCACCCGGTGGTGCCGCTGGCCTCGGTGAATCTGCGCCCGGAATCCGGCATCCGCATCCGCCCGGTCCGCCGCGTCACCGAGCACGTCACGACCTGACCGGGCTGTTCGGCCACCCGGCGAGGGGATCCGAGATCTCACCGGTCGGGAATGTCGTGTGCCCGCTGGGTGCGGGTCGCGGTCCGGTGGTCAGTTCGCCACGGTTTCGAAGGCGCCCGCCTGGTAGGAGCCGCCCTTGGTCCGGGTGATCACCCCCAGCCGGTTGGCGGCGTTGATCATGGCGACCAGATAGACCAGGGTGGCGATCTGCTCGTCGTCGAAGTGCTTGCGCACCAGGGCCCAGGTGTCGTCGGAGACGCCGTGGCCGGCGTCGGCCAGGCGGGTGCCCTCCTCGGCCAAGGCCAGCGCGGCCTGCTCGGCCTCGGTGAACACCGTGGACTCACGCCACGCGGCGACCAGATCGACCCGCACCGCGGGTGCCGTGTTACGAAACGACCGGTACCGGCATCGCGGTCGCGCTGTTGCGTGCCGAGACTGGCCGCAACCCCGACGATCCGGACCTCACCGGCCTGATCGGAGAACTGGCCACCCACGAACCCGCCACCGCATCCGCCGACAATCTCGCCTTGCTCGCCACCTGGGCCGCCACCGAACACCTCGCCTCCAGCCCCGAGACGACCAACGAAACCACGCACCCGCCCTCCCACTGAAAGCTCCCGGCTGCGCAGCGAGGCAGCGAAGAAAGTCCGGGAGATCCGCCGCTTGCGGCGGACCGCTGAGCGCTGCGGCAGCACGCCTGTCCAGCGGCGCGTCGCACTACGCCGTATCCGCCCGAAATTCGGCCGATACTGCGGCGATCCCGGGTGTTCGGGAGGGCGGTGATCCGCGCGTGGTCGCCGCTCAGCATGGTAGGGCCGCCGCGTCCGGGCACGTCGGTCGAGGACCGGGCGCACCCGCGGCGCCGGGCCGGGTGATGCCGCTGACCTGGGTCAGTCCCCACACAACCAGTGCGGCGAGGGAGTAGGCCGCGCCGGCCCAGCAGGAGGCCTGCCATCCCCGGGTGCTGTATGCCCAGGCGGTCGTGAGTGCGCCGAGGGCGGATCCGAGCGAGTAGAAGGCCATGTAGGCGCCTATGACGCTGCTGGCGCGGTGCGGATGCGCCGTGGTCAGCAGATGCTGGCTACCGACATGCACTGCCTGGACGGCGAAGTCGAGGAGAACGATGCCGATGGCGAGCAGCCACAGGGTTGTTTCGGTCCGCGCGATGAGCGACCAGGAGGCGGTGAGCACCACCAGTGCGGACCCGGTGATCGCCTGTGCGTGACCGGAGTCGGCCCATCGTCCCGCGCGGGCGGCGCCGAGAGCTCCGGCCAGGCCCGCCACTGCGAACAGGCCGATCTGCGTGGTGCCGAAGTTCCACGGGTCGGCGCCGAGGGGCAGGGCAAGTCCGCTCCAGAGGGTTCCGAAGGACGCGAAGAGGAAGAACGCGATCAGGCCTCGGCTGACAAACAGGCGATCCGTGCGCGCGAGCCGCCCCATCGATGCCAGCACCTGCGTGTACCGCGCGCCGGGAGTTCCGCGGTCCGGGTCGAGTGCCGCGCGGACGGTGAGGGCCAGAGCAAGGCACAGTACGGCGAGCAGCGCGTACACCGCGCGCCAGCCGACCGTGTCGCCCAAGACCCCGGCGAGGACGCGAACGCCGAGAATGCCGATCACCACCCCGGAGGTGACCGCGCCGATATTGCGGCCCCGCTCGCCCGGCGCGGAGACGGCGGCGACGTAGGCGACAGTCACCTGAACCACGACCGCGAACAGTCCCGCAGCCGCCAGCCCCGCCACCGCGACGGCACCGTTCGGGGCGGCGGCCGCGACCGCGGCTCCCGCGGCGGTGAGGACCAGATGCACGGTGATGAGCCGCCGCCGATTCACCACGTCGCCGAGCGGGACCAGCAGGATCAGACCGGCGAAGTACCCGACCTGCCCGGCGGCGACCAGCCCGCCCAGCGACTCGGGTGCTACTCCCAGGTCGGCGCCCGCTGCTTCCAGAACCGGCTGTATCGCATAGATCGTCGATACGGCCACTGCGCACACCAGCGCCAGGACGAATCGCTGCGGCCTTGTGACTTCTGTCGCCACCACACCTCCCATATCAGTAGCAAAATGCAACTATTCGAGGATAGGTAATAATGGTTTCGAATTGCAACCGACTGGAGGAGGCTCATGACCACGACGCTCGGTACCGGCCGCGAGTGGACCGATCCCACGTGTCCGGTCGCGCGAACCGTCGACCTCGTGGGCGACCGGTGGAGCTTGCTGATCGTGCGCGACGCCATGGACGGCGCGGCGAGCTTCACCGACTTCCAGCAGCGGCTCGGGATCGCCCGCAACATCCTCACCGATCGCCTGCGCAGACTGGTCGACCACGGCATCCTCACCACGAGCACCGCCCCGGGCGGCAAGCGGCACAGCTACGCACTCACCGGAGCCGGGCAAGACCTCTTCACCCTCGTCGTGGCGTTGCGCCAATGGGGAGAACGCCACACCTTCACCGACGACGAACCCCACTCCATGCTCGTCGACCGTGACGGCAGCCCCGTCGCCCCCCTGCGCACCGAAAACCACAAGGGCGAGCGCGTCACCGCGGCGACCACCCGAGTTCGCAAGGTGGGTGAACACGACACGTCGGCGGCAGGCACGTGATCGGCCCCACGGCGACTACGCCGAATCCGTTGCGGCTACCGGAACCCGCGGGTGCTCGTGTTCACGGCCGGTTCCCGGGACGTTTGTCGGCGAGCCAGCGGCTGGTCGGAGGAGTCACCGCGCACAGCAGTCCCGCGCAAGAGAAGAACAGGACGGTGCCGATGAAGACGAAGTCGCTGCCGCGGCTGTCGCCGCTCAGGCTCGCCCCTGATCCGATCAGGCAGACCAGCGTGATGATCCCGGTGCCGGCTGCCACGGCGATGCGGCCGGATCGTTTGCGCCGAAACAGTGCGATCGAGCCGCAGATCAGCAACAAGGCCATCGTGGTGGAGATCGCCATGGGGGCGAGAAGGTCGAGGGCGACCTCACGCAGCGTCTGGCGGCGACCGTATTCGATGTGCGGGGTCGTCAGCTCCATCGCTCCGCTGGCGAGGATCAGACAGAAGGCCAGACCGAAGGCGAACGCCACGACGGCGCCGATCCTGGGGACGACGCCGGATGCCCGGGCCGGATCGTAGACGGGCGTGAGCGGTGGCATCGGGGGCAGCGGCTCGGCGCGCCACCTGGGCTCCGAAGGCTGGTTCAGCAAGGTCGGAGCCGACCGCGGCCAAGGGTCGAGCGCCGTCGCCGAGTGGGCGGAGCGCTGGTTGACGTAGGTCGGCGCGGGCGGCACGTGGGCAGCGTCGCCGCGCAGGGCCGCCGCCGCGGCTGCCGCGAAGTCGCCACAGCTGGCGAATCGTTCGTCGCGGTGTTTGGCCAGCGCGCGTGCGATCACGTTGTCGAGCTGCCGTGGCAACTCCGGACGGGTGTCGCTGAGCCGCGGCACCGGCTTGGCGATGTGTCCCGCGACGATCTGACCGGGATTGGTCGAGGGAAAGGGCGGTTGCCCGGCCAGCAGCGCGTAGAGGGTGCAGCCGAGGGAATATTGATCGGCGCGGTGATCGACCGGCTCACCGGACAATTGCTCGGGTGAGGCGTAGGCGAGTGTGGCGGTGAACGTCCCGGTGGCGGTCAGCTTGGTATCCGCGTCGAGCAGCCGCGCGATACCGAAATCCGTGAGCAGAGCGCGGGTTTCGCGACCGGCTTCCGCTTCGGCGATCAGGATGTTGGCGGGCTTGACGTCGCGATGCAGCACCCCTCGGCCGTGGGCGTAGTCGAGGGCGTTGGCCGTATCGCCGACGATGTGCAGGACATGGTCCGGGCGGGTGGTCTGCGGGTCGAGCCGGGCAGCGTCGGTGCCGCGGACGTACTGCATGGAGATCCACAGGTGCCCGTCCTGGCTGCCGCGATCGTAGACGCCGACGATTCCCGGATGTTCCAGGCGAGCGACGACATTGGCTTCCAGTTCGAACCGTCTGCGCAGTTCTTCGTCCTCCGACACCGCGCGATTGAGCAGTTTGAGTGCCACCAGTCGCGGCAGCCGCGGGTGGCGGGCCAGATAGACGGTGCCCATACCGCCTTGCCCGAGCACTCCCTCGATCAGGTAGCCGGCGAACGACTCGTGCTGCCCCAACACTGATGGCCCCCTTCTGATCCCCAGCCCACCTGGACCGAGGGCAGCATATCCGCAAGCGGCCTGCCATTTCTCGGCGCGGCCATCGCAACCATGGGCGCGGGCACGATCGCCCTCAACCCCCGTGAGAGTTGCCGACCCGCCTCGATTCTCAGCTCAGCCGAGCAGTTCCCGGCTCAACGCCAGCAGTTCGGCGGTCGACAGAACCTCTTCGTGCACTGCTGATTTCGCATCCACCGCCGAAGAGATGCGAGTCGGGGGTGACGGATCCGTCGCCGGGGCGGCGGGTGTGAGCCGGACGCCGAGTTCGGTAGCCAAGAGCTCGACGGTGGGGCAACCCCAGATGACGGCGGCGGGGACGTCGATGCCCAGGCGGGCGCCGAGGCGCGCCGACAGTTCCACGGCGTGCACCGAGACGATTCCGAGCTGGTCGAAGTTCTGCCGTGGGGGCACCCGGTCGGGTGCGATGCCGACGACTCGGGCCAGCTCGGCGGTGACCAGGGCGACCAGATCGCGGGCGGAGTTGCTTCGGGGCTCGCTGGAGTCGGGCGATGGGCGGGCTGATGCCCGGTCCCGGACCGTAGCGGCCGCTGCCGGGGCCGTCACCGGCGACACGACCAGCGCGGCCCCGGCATCGGAACCTCGGGCATCAACGGGAGCGACGTCGTGGCCTTCCGGCGAATCGAACGAAAGCGATCCGATCGCGCCGACGCCTGGTTCCTCGACCGGGGCATGGGGCTCCGACCAATGCCGCCGGCGCTGGAATGGATAGGTGGGCAGGGATATCGGGCGGCCCGGCGGGTTCACCGCCGCCCAGTCGGGCTCGACACCACGCTCGAACAGCACGCCCGCCGCCTCGAGCAGGTCGCGGTGGGCCACCGTGCCGGGACGCAGAGCCGCGGACAGCACCAGACTCAGCGCCTCGTGCTCGGTGTCGTCTTTCTGGGTGGCCCCGTCGAGGTAGGCGCCGAGGAAGTCGACAACCGCGCCCACATCGTCGGCCACGACCGAAAGCCGGTGCCGGAAAGGCGTTCTCGTGGCAAGGGTATGGGCGAGATCACCCAGACCGATCCCCGGATCGTGGAGGAGATGCTCACGCAGTCGATGTGCGTGCGCGCGCAGCGCGGTCTCGGTGCGGGCGGACAGCACCACCAGCCGCTGCGAGACGCCGGTCCCGGTTACCGGCTCGGGCGCGGGCGCGGCTTCGATGATGACGTGAGCGTTGGAGCCGCCGAAACCGAACGCGCTCACCGCGGCGCGCGCCGACCGGTCGTGCTGCGGCCACGGCAGCGCGATGTCGGCGACGCGCACGCCGGCCGTCTGCGGATCGAATTCCTCCGGCGGTCGTTGGAAATGGAGGCTGCGTGGGATCCGGCGATGGGTCAGGGCGAGCGCGACTTTCACCAGTCCCGCCATGCCCGCGGCCGCTTCGGTATGCCCGATGTTGGTCTTGATCGAGCCGATCCTCAGCGGTGCGCCGGGCGCTCTGCCGGTGCCGTAGACCTCGGCCAGTGCCGACAGTTCGGCGCGGTCGCCGACCGCGGTGCCGGTGCCGTGCGCCTCCACGTAGTCGATCGTCGACGGGTCGACACCCGCTCGCGCGCACGCCCGCCGCAGCAGTTGCCGCTGCCCGTCGGCGCTGCTGGCGGGCATGGAGCGATGCCTGCCGTTGTTGTTGGTGGCGCTGCCCAGCAGGGCGCAGTAGACGCGGTCACCGTCGCGCAGCGCCTGCCGCAGCGGCTTGAGCACGACGACCGCGCCACCTTCGCCGCGCACGTAGCCGTCGGCGGTGGCATCGAAGGTGCGGGATCGGCCGCGCGCGGACAACACGCCCAGCGCGGACAGTCCGATCGTGGTCTCCGGGATCAGATTCAATTGCACCCCACCGGCGACGGCCACCTCGCTCTCACCCGCCCGCAGCGCCTGACAAGCCAGGTGCACCGCGACCAGCGATCCCGCGCACGAAGCGTTCACAGTCATACTGGGGCCGTCGAAACCCAGGAAGTACGACACCCGGTTGGCGATGACGCCTTCGACATCTCCGGTACTGGTGAACGGTGTGATGGCGGTGGCGCCACGGGCGAGTTTCACGGCGCGATAGTCGTTGAACTTGTTGGCGAAATACACGCCGGTCCGCGGAACCCGGTCGGGGCGGATTCCCGCGTCCTCGAATGCCTCCCAGGCCAATTCCAGCGCCAATCGTTGCTGCGGATCCATATCGGCCGCTTCGCGCGGGGTGATGCCGAAGAATTCGGCGTCGAAACCGGCGACATCCGCCAGATATCCACCCGCGACCGACACCGTCTTGCCCGCGGCGGCGCGGTCGGCGCCGCGATGGTCACCGGACCAGCGACCGGGCGGCGGTTCGTCGGCGATCGCGTCGGTCTCCTCGATCAGCAACCGCCACAACGCCTCCGGGGAATCGGCGCCTCCGGCGAAGCGACAGCTCATGCCGATCACGGCGATCGGCTCGGCGATGTCGATTGTCTGCTGAGGACGGGTGCGCCGCTTGGCTTTCTTCACGCTTCTCGCCTGCCCGCGATCCACCGACCGTGCACCCGTGGAACAAGCGGTGCGGTGAATCTGCCGATCTTGTTGTGGGGTCGGGACATGTGCCGGAGACTTTACCTGTGCTGTTTTCCGAACGCCCCGTTTTCGCTCGGGTGACCTCGGCGCTGGGGGGCGAGGCACGGCGTCGAGAACTCCTCCGTTTCGCCTCCGTCGGTGCCGCCGCGTTCACGCTGGACACCGCCGTGTTCCTGACCTTGAAGAGCACCGTGCTCGAGGCGTATCCGGTCACGGCGAAAGTGGTCGCGGTGCTGGCGGCGATCACCTTGTCGTATGTGCTCAACAAGCAATGGTCCTTCGACGGGCGCGGCGGGCGGCGCGGCCACCACGAGGCGGCGCTGTTCTACCTGGTCAGTTTCCTGGCCGTCGCGATCAACACCGCACCGCTGTGGGTCTCGCGGTATGTGCTGCATCTCGAGGTGCCCGAGGTCTCCCGTTTCACCCAGAACGTGGCCGATTTCGTGGCCGCGCAGCTGATCGGCACCGCGCTGGGCATGGTGTTCCGGTTCTGGGCGTTCGTGCGGGTGGTGTTCCCGGACGAGGTCGAGCGCCCCGGCGCGGGGTGAGCCGGGGCGGTTGCGCTCATCCTGATGACAACCCTGTCCGGCGCGATCGCCCACCGTGCGGGCCGCGCCGCCCCGCCGCGACACCCCGGCCGCGCGTTCGCCCCGCCGCGCGGGTGGTAGGAAAGGGGGCGTGTCCGCAACTGGCGAAGGAATCGACCCGAACAGAAGCTCGCGCGCGGTGTCGGAAGTGGTGGAGCTGGTCAGTACGCTGATCCGCTTCGACACCTCCAATACCGGTGATCTGGCCACCACCAAGGGTGAGCGCGAATGTGCGCAGTGGGTGGCCGACCAGCTGCACCAGGCGGGCTATGTCACCGAATACGTCGAATCCGGCGCGGAAGGTCGCGGCAATGTCTTCGCGCGGCTGGAAGGCGCCGATCGCAGTCGTGGCGCCCTGATGATCCACGGGCACCTGGACGTGGTGCCCGCCGAGGCCGCGGACTGGAGCGTGCATCCGTTCTCCGGCGCGGTGCGCGACGGCTACGTGTGGGGTCGCGGCGCGATCGACATGAAGGACATGGTCGGGATGGCGCTGGCGGTGGCCCGTCAGTTCAAACTCGAGGGGACGGTGCCGCCGCGCGATCTGGTCTTCGCGTTCCTGGCCGATGAGGAGAACGGCGGCAAGTGGGGCTCGCAGTGGCTGGTGGACAACCGCCCCGATCTGTTCGACGGCGTCACCGAGGCGGTGGGGGAGGTCGGCGGATTCTCGCTGACCGTGCCACGCCCCGACGGCACCGAACGCAGGCTGTATCTGGTCGAGACGGCCGAGAAGGGTCTGGGCTGGATGCGGTTGCGCGCCAAGGCCCGCGCCGGCCACGGCTCGTTCCTGCACGAGGACAACGCCGTCACCATCCTCGCCGACGCCGTATCCCGGCTGGGCAAACACACCTTCCCGCTGGTGCTGTCGGATTCGGTGGCCGCCTTCCTCGCCGCCGTCGCCGAGGAGACAGGTCTGGAATTCGATCCGGCCGGCCCCGACATCGAGGGTCAGCTGGCCAAGCTGGGCACCATTTCCCGCATCATCGGCGCCACCCTGCGCGACACCGCCAATCCCACCATGCTGCAAGCCGGGTACAAGGCCAACGTGATCCCGCAGACCGCCGAGGCGGTGGTGGACTGCCGCGTGGTTCCCGGGCGGCAGGCGGCGTTCGAACGGGAGGTGGACGAGCTGATCGGCCCGGATGTCGAACGCGAGTGGATCACCAAGCTCGACTCCTACGAAACGACCTTCGACGGCGATCTGGTCGAGGCGATGAACAACGCCGTGCTCGCCCATGATCCGCGCGGCCGCACGGTGCCCTACATGCTCTCCGGCGGAACGGACGCGAAAGCGTTCGCCCGCTTGGGTATTCGTTGCTTCGGTTTCGCCCCGCTGCAGCTGCCGCCGGAACTGGACTTCACCGCCCTGTTCCACGGCGTCGACGAGCGGGTGCCGGTGCAGGCCCTCGAATTCGGCACCCGCGTGCTGGAACACTTCCTACTGCACAGCTGATCCGATCCGCAAGAGAGAGGTTTTCATGACCTACGACCCCTACGAGGCGCTTCCGAAGGTGCCGTCGTTCACCCTCACCTCCACCGATGTCACCGATGGCCAACCCTTCGGTAACGAACAGGTCAGCGGCATCTTCGGCGCGGGAGGCAAGGATATCTCCCCGCAGCTGTCCTGGTCGGACTTCCCGGCGGAGACCAAGAGCTTCGCGGTCACCGTGTACGACCCCGACGCCCCCACCGCCTCCGGCTTCTGGCACTGGGCCGTCGCCGACATCCCCGTGAGCGCGACCTCGCTGCCGTCGGGCGCGGGCAGCGGTGAGGAAGGCGGCGCCATGCCGACCGGCGCGATCACCCTGCGCAACGACGGCGGCTTCCACGGCTTCGTCGGTGCCGCCCCGCCGCCCGGTCACGGCCCGCACCGCTACTTCATCGTCGTGCACGCCGTCGACGTCGAAAGCCTCGGCATCGACGAGAACGCCACGCCCGCCTACCTCGGCTTCAACCTGTTCTCCCACACCCTCGCCCGCGCGACCTTGATCGCCACCTACGAGCAGAACTAGAGCCCGTCACGTGATCGTGGCCCTGAGCGAAACGCTCGGGGCCACAGCGTTTTCTATCGCGGGTTCGGCGCAAGACACCCCGGGCACCCGGAAACGCGTACTCGAATCCCCGCTCAGCGGCAGCTTGTCGGCGGTGCGCCTGCCGATCTTCCCCAGTGACGGGAAGCTACCCAGAACCGTGTCGTTAGTGTGGCAACTCGGACCATGACGGACCGCCGTCCCGGGAATCGAACCTCGCTGCGTCTCCGAAGGCTCGCATGACTCGCACCACCCCGCCCCGGCCCGTCGACCTCGGGGTTGCCTTCCCCGCTCTGGCACCGCTGGCCCGGACCGCGACCCGGCTCTCCTGCCCGAACCGTGCACGATCGATCCGGAACAAGTGATCGAATACCCGAACTCGGCGGAACTCGAGGGCGAGCTCGGGCAGCGAGTGGGCCAGTGGACCATGGCCCAGATTCCCGGTGTCGAATTCCGCGGTCTCGAAGACCGCGATCAGCCGTACAACTTCTTGTGTATCGCGCCCGGATGGAAGATCGGCGGCTTCGTCAATTGGGGCATGCAAGGTCCCTATCCGAACCCCTGCCCCACCTGCGGCACCCCGACCGAACCCCTACTGACGATCGCCAGCTCCGAGTGGCAATCCGATGTCCGCCATTGGATCCCGTACGAGGACCAGGCCGCCGACTTGTCATGGGGTGCTGTACAGAACGGCCCGAGCATGCCGACCCGGATCTGCGTCTCCGACCGCAACGGCCAGATCATCCGAGTCTGCCCGAAATCGCCTGAGCACCCGCACATCCAGATGATGCAATAGCCAAGCGCACGAGCATGCATCATTCGCCTCGGGCCTGGGTGAATGCCAGCACCAAAGCCGACTAGTCGGTATTCCCAGCGGTGGTTCGCGCTCGTCGCGTCGCGGCTACCCGCAAGCGCTACGCTGCCGCTGGACAGCCGCCCAAGTGGGCGCACGATGGACTGATGAGGGTACGAACTTGATCATTCGCACGGAAACCGCCTGGGTGCTCTTCTTCGCCGGGCTCATCTTCCTGTGGGCGCTGGTTCTCGGCGTGTGGAAATGGCAGGGGATGACCACCTCGCCGGACGGTCTGGCACACCCCTACGTCGACATCGCCCACCGCGCCGCACTGCTGTACTCGTTCGCCACCGGTCTGATCGCCTGGTTCGTCGAATTGTCCGGCTGGCCGACAGCGGTGAACGCCACCGCGGCGGGGGCGATCATCGCACTGTTCGTAGTGACGATCGCGAACTACATCCGCCTGGGATTGCAGCGCGAGACCGACAACCAGATGCGCAACCCTCCGCCCTCGATGCGTTTCGTCCTCGCCGCTCTGATCATCGGCGAGATCGGCGGATTCTGCGTACTCCTGGTCGGCTTCGCGGTAGAGCAGTTGGCGTAGTCCGGCTCACGCCACGAGCAATGTGCGAGTCCGTTCGTTGAAGTCCGCCACCAACGGGTGCGGACCGAAGGCCACCATGCGCTGCTGTATGTCGCGCACCGCCTCGACGGAGCGGGAGGACTTGACCTTGCGCGCGAGGTCGAGTGTCCGCACACCCGTGGCATGCGCAGCTTCGAGGTCGCGCTTCTGTATGTGGGTCACCGCGAGCGCGGCGTGGGAGAGCGCACCGCGTCGCGCGCGATTCTGCGTGCGGGCGTGGGAGATCGAACGGCGAGCGTGCGACGCGGCTTGTTCCGGTTGCCCGAGGTCACGGAATGCGTTCGCCCACTCGCCGAAGATGTATGCCTGATCGATGAATCGCGCCCACTCGGGCTCACGGTCGGGCTCGACACGGGCGAACGCGTTCTCCGCGGCGTTGATCGCGTGCGCGGTAGCGGCCTTGTCGCCGATGACAGCCAGAGAGCGAGCTTCCAAGGTCCACAGGTCCGCCAGGCAGGCGGGCGCATCCACCTTCGACAAACCTTGGCGACCCGCTTGGGCGAGTCGCCGGCCTTCGTGCGGATGCCCGAGCAAGGTTGCCTGGTCGGCCAGCCCGGCGAGCACGTGCGCGCCGAGCGCGGGATCGCGCGACTCCTCGGCCAAGCGAAGCGCCTGGATCAGATACCGCTGCGCCGTTCCGTGTTCGCCATTGTCGAACGCCATCCAGCCGAGCAGGTAGGTCTGTTCGGCAGCCGTACGGCAGAGTGCCAGGCGGACGTCTTCGGTGTGCGTCCGCCGCAGCAGCGGGTACACATGCTCGTTCATGTACGCCGCCAGAACCAGCCGACCCGAGCCGCCGCCCTGGAAGACATCCATCTCCTGGAATGTGCTGAACATGTTCCGCACGGCGGCGACGTCCTCGAGCCGCACCCGCTGCCGCTGATCCGGCAGTTGGTCGAGAGTGTTCAGCAACCAGTCGCGCGACGGCCCGATCGCCGCGACCGCCGTGAACGGAGCCATGGACAGAAATTTCCTGCGATCCACGTCGGCCCTCCCGAGGTCTGCGACTGCGTTCAGTGTCTGTGTCCACGATGGGCTGTAGAAGAGGGCGCGGTCAACGGTCGGCATCTCGCCCAGACCGAGGTCGTAGGTCGTCACGCGATAGCCGAATCGTGCCGAGAACAGGTCGGCGAGGATCGCCGGGACCGGCGGCCGTGGGCGTTCTCCCTCATCCACCCAGCGGCGCACGCTGGAGGCGTCCGGCCTGATCTGAGGTTCGCCCCATTCGAGCGCCAGTGTGCGCACCCGACGCGCCAATTCACCGCGACTCCAACCTGAACGGGCCAGCCACTCGGAGAGATGCATGTTCGCACTGTCCATCACGCCTGCCATTTCGTCACCCGGAGAGGTCGATCCACCACCTTTCAACACCCGCCGCGACCTTACTCGCCGTGACTGCGAGGTGTGTGCTGAATACGCGTCCGGTCAGGGGGTTCCGCGCGAATCCCGCGGCAGGCTCGCTCTCGTTGCCTGGGCTACTTCCGTAGTTCGCGGGACGCATCTCCACCGTCGATCGATCTGAGCAGGGGGTTTGATGATGGGCTGGATACCTTTCGGGGATACACCAGTGTCCCGATGCGCCTACTACCGGCAGGTGTGCGACCTGCCCGCGGAGGTGGATCCACCTCAGGTGGGGCGCATCGTGCTACGTATGGGGGTGGCGTGGGCGGTGATCATGCCCGCCACGCTGGGCCAGGATGTGAAGGCCTGGATGCAGCGGCACCACCATCGGATCGGGCCGATCATGTCGCATCCCCGGTCGAAGCGGTGGACGTATCTGACGCAGCACGACCTGCCGGATGACATCATGCTGTTCGCGGAGATGTTCCGGCTCGACGTCTCGTTGGTGGGCGCCGGTGGAACCGTGGCGCTGCCGAGCCCGGCGGATCAGGGGACTACGTTCCGCGCCTGGGTCGCTCGCCCCGACAGCGCTTTTCGTCCCTCCGGGAGCGTCGTGGTGGCCGCTATCCGTGGATGCGTGGCGGAGCGGGTGGCACGACGGAAGCGAGGCTTCACGTATGCCTGAAAGGTATTGCAGGGCATGGAAGGTCTCGGCGCACTACGGGATCGGCCTCGGACTCCGGCAGAGCGATACGCACGACCACGCGAAAGAGCGGCGGCGGTGAACGGTGCCGAGCGCCGTGGTTCTCCGCTCCCGTCGGAGCCGGATGTCCACTTGTCGGTGTTCTGGCACGGCGCCCGGATGGATTACGTCGCCTGTGTCACCGCGGCGTGCTTGTTCGTCCAGGAGTGGCGTGCCCGGCACTGGCACGACGCGGTCGAGGTGTCGATGGACGACATCGAGGGGTATCCGCGATTGCCTTGTGAGCGGTTGTATCTGGAGCCCTGAGGGCGCGCCCGGTCAGGAGGGGGCGTCGTAGACCAGGGTGTAGCGCCAGAACAAGCGACGGCGGATCCGGGCGCCGGGCAGTTCCCGCGCGGCGGCGGCGCGGATGTCGGCGAGAGTCTCGGTCGGCTCGGCGGTGGGTGCCGTCATGTGCGGGGGCAGCGTTTCGGCGCGAGCCGGGTGCTTGATCAGTCCCATGACGGGGTTGGCGGCTATGGCCGGTAGGTCGGCGAGTATGTCGAGGGGTCCGGCGTGGCGGTAGCAGCCGACGATCGCGAGTCGCCCGCCGGGGGCAAGACAGTCACGCAGTTCCCGCAAGGTGGGCAGCAAGGGGAGGTGATGCAGGACGGCGACGAGGGTGACGGCGTCCCAGCGTCGCTGGTGGTCGCGACCGGCGAAGCCGGCTTCGACGATGGTCACCGCGGGGTCGCCGGCGAAGCGTCGCGCCGCCAGGCGGGCGGTCGCGGGGTCGGGTTCGAGCGCGGTGACGGTGGCGGCGCGTTCGCGCAGCCGGGCGGCGAGGTTGCCTGTGCCGCATCCGACATCGAGGACGTGATGGGCTCCGGCCGCTGCCACCTGGCGTACGACCCACGCACCGTAGTGGTCGTTGTGGCTCCACGGATGTCGCCGATTGAACCGGTCGAGTCGAGACAGCAGCACCGTTCCATTCTCATGGCGGCCGCGCGGTCGGCATCCGGGGCCTCGGGGATCAGCGTGAAAGACTGTGGCCCTGGACGTGATGCCCAGGGCCACAGTGCGTTCCGGCGAGTTTACTTGACGCTGATCACCCGGTCGGAGGGTTCCTTGGCGTACAGCGCGTCGATCTCGGCCTGATATTTGGCCGCGATGGGGGCGCGCTTGAGCGACATCTTCGGGGTCAGTTCGTCGCCGCCGGGCTCCCAGACGGCGCCGAGGACGGTGAACCGTTTGATCTGCTCGACGCGGGAGAGTTTGGCGTTGCCCGCCTGGACTGCCGCCAGCACCTCGTCGATGATCTGCCCGCGGGTGGCCAGGGCGGCGATGTCCTCGCCGGTGGCGTCGAGTTCCTTGGCGCGGAGGGCGGCGACGTCGGGGTCGAGCACGATCAGGGCGGCGATGTAGGGCTTGGCGTCGCCGATGGCGACGACTTGGCCGATCAGCGAGGAGGCTGCCTTCACCGAGTTCTCGATGTTGGTGGGGGCGATGTTCTTGCCCGCCTCGTTGATGATCAGTTCCTTCTTGCGGTCCACGATCCGCAGGTAGCCGTCGGCGTCGAGGGTTCCGATGTCGCCGGTGTGCAGCCAGCCGTCGGAATCGATGGCCTCGGCGGTCTTGTCGGGCATGTTGCGGTAGCCCCGGGTGACGATCGGGCCGCGCACCAGCACCTCGCCGTCGGCGTCCAGGCGCAGTTCCATGCCGTCGACCGCGCGCCCGACCGAGCCGGGGCGGGGCTTGTCCAGCTCGGTGTAGGTGCCCACGCCCGTGGTCTCCGACATGCCCCACACCTCGCTGACGGTGAAGCCGAGGCCGAGGAAGTATTCCAGGGTCTCCGGCGGGATGGGCGCGGCGCCGGAGGAGGCGACGTGCAGCTGATCGAGCCCGAGGGCGTGGCGCAGCTTGGACAGCACCAGCGTCTCGGCGATCTTGTGCTGCGCGCCGAGCAGGGGACCGCGGCCTTTGCCGGCCAGGTCGGCGCGCGCGGCCGCGATTCCGGTGCTGATCGCCCAGTTGGCCAGCGCCTTCTTGACCGGGCTCGGTTCTTCGGCGAGTTTGCCCTCCACTCCGGCCTTGATCTTCTGCCATACCCGCGGGACGCCGAAGAAGGCGGTCGGTCGCGCGTCGGGCAGGGCGGCGGCGACCTCGCGAGGGTCGGGCACGGTGGTGATCTGGATGCCGGTGAGCAGGTTGATGGCGTGGGCGGAGATCCGGTCGGCGACGTGCGCGGCCGGCAGGTAGGACACCGCACGATCGTCCAGGCCGACCGGCAGCGGGCCGTTGACCAAGGCGATGATCTGGGCGAGCACATTGCGATGGGTGATCTCCACGCCCTTGGACGGGCCGGTGGTGCCGGAGGTGTAGATCAGAGTGACCACATCATCGGCGCCGACGGCCTGCCAGGCGGCGTCGAAATCGAACTCGGCGGCGGGCGCTTCCTCGACCTGTTCGAGGGTGACGGCGCCCTCGGCGGGGCCGTCGACCATGATGATGTGCTCGACCGGCGCCCCGGCCGCGGTGATCCGGTCGAGGAAGACCTGTTCGGTCACGACGACTTTGTTGCCCGCGTTGGTGAACAGGTGGGTGATCTGCTCGGGGGAGCTGGTGTTGTAGATGGAGAACGGGGTGGCGCCCAGGTGCAACGCGGCGGTGTCGACGAGATTGAACTCGGGACGGTTGGTGAGCATGATGCCGACGGTGTCACCGTGGCCGACGCCGAGGCCGGCCAGGCCCGCGGCGATCGAGCGCACCCGTTCGGCGTACTCGCGCCAGGTGTATTCCTGCGTGCCACCCACCTTGCGCAAGGCGATCTGGTCGGGACGCAGCCGGGCGGTCTCCTGGAATGCGGCGGGGACGGTGTACACCGTTTTGCCCGACTGGTGCGCGTATCCGATTTCTGTTGTCGTCATATCCCTGTTCCCGATAGCGCTGGCGTGAACCGGACGCCGGTATCCACCGGTGTCCGATCCGGACTCGAATCCTGACGCGGTGCGGCGAATGCACTGTCAGTCCCTCACGAGTCGGCGCGCCACATGTGGCGCGGCTCACTCATGGTAGCCACAGGAGGGAAGCGGGGTGTGCAAACTTCAACAACCCTTCAGGCGCCGATCAGATCCGGCGCGGAGCCGGGCCCGGGACGCGGACGGAAGTTCTCACCAGGTGTGATGACAACCGGGTCGGCGGCAGGCGGCTGGTCGGCCGCCCGCGACATGCCGCCCGGCTCGTCGAGTGCCCACGGCGCGGCATCGGTCGGTATCCAGTGCTTGCGCCGGGTGCGCTTGGCCTCCAGATAGTCGCGCGCCCGCTCGCTGAGCGCGCGCGTGCGCAACGGCACCGCGGTGACCCGCAACCCCTCCTGCCGCAGCGCCTCCACCTTGGCGGGATTGTTGGTCAACAACTGCACCGAACGCAATCCCAGATCGGCCAGCGCCCGAGCGGTGGTGACATAGGTGCGGGCATCGGCGGGGTAGCCGAGGGCCTCGTAGCTGGCGAAGGTGTCCGCGCCGGAGCGCTCGCTTTCCCGATAACCCAGCGCCTTGGCGATCAGCCCCGCCCCGCGGCCCTCCTGCTCCAGGTAGACCAGCACACCGCTGCCCGCGGCCTGGATGAGATCCAGCGCCTTGTCCAGCTCCGGCCCACAGTCACAGTCCTGCGAACGCAGCGCCTCCCCATACAGGCAGCGTGAGTGCACCCGCACCAGGCAGCCGTCGGCGACCGCGCCGAACAGCAGCAGGTGCCCCCGCTCCCCGTCCCCGTTCACCTCCACCACCCGAACTCGCAGATCTTGCCCGTTGCGACGGAACCGATGTTCGGTGTCGGCAGGATCCACAACGTTGGTCAATGCTCCTCCGTAGCGAGTTTGAAGATTCGCTCGACCTCACTCACCAGTGGCATCGACCCGGGGACGTCCCCGATCGATTGCGTCGCCACCATTGCGGCGGTCGCCCAGACGTAGTCGTTGCGTGCGGCGGGGCGGCGCGTCGAAACGAGACGATATACCAGGGCCGCGGAGAAGGCAGCGTGAGCGCCGACCGAGTCCTGCAGTGCTGTCGGAAACGGCTGAAAGCGGTCGCTGACCTGCTCCGACCACACCGCGCACCGGAAATCCCGGATGGCGCAGACCGCGCCGACCCCGAGCGCGCGCAGCCGGGTGGCGGTCTGTTCGGTGTCCGGCGCCGCGCCGTCGGGCGACATCGCCAGGGCCCGCAGGTCGTTGTCGCCGCCGACGAGGTAATCCACCACACCCAGATGCTGATACAGGTATTGGGGCCGATCCAGCCGCGGCGCGGGGTGCACCACCACCAGCGGCCGGTCGGGCAGTGCGCGCAACTGCGCCATGACCTGCTCGATGACGCCGGTGGGTTGTTCGAAGGTCAGCAGCACCGCATCCGAGGAGGCGATCGCCGTGCAGATGGCCTCGCTGCGTAAATCCTGGGCGCTCAACCGGATTCGCTCGTCTTTGCAGCCGATCGTGCTCGCCGCGCCGGTGCCCGCCACGATCACCGCGGTCACCGGCGTCGGGGCGTAGGGCACCACTTTGACCAGTTCGGTCTCGACGCGTTCGCTGCGCAGGTATTCCAGGATGCGGCCCCCCGCCTCGTCGTCACCGACCGCCGAGATCAACCGCACCCGCAACCCGAGCCGGGCCGCCGCCACAGCGCGCGTGAGCCCCTTGCCGCCGGGATGTTGCCGATAGCTGCCGCGCGCGGTGCCACCGGGTCCCGGGATCCGGTCCACCACATACATATGGTCGATGACCGCGTCGCCGATCACGGTGACCACACTGCGGCTGTCTACCGGATCCGGCTCGGCCGCAATGGTTTCGGCAGCCGCGCCGAAATCGACGGCGTGCGCGCCGTCGAACACCGAGGCCGTGGCCAGCCGCGTGGCCAGCTCGGTGAACGCCCGGCGCTCGGGAGCCCCGCGCAGCGAACGCACCGTCAACGTGTCCGGAACCGGTTGCGCGCCAAGGGCTTCGTGCAGCACCGCCCACTGCGCGGCGAGGTATTCGCGTCGCTCACCCAGATCCGCGGCGTAGAGCAGGCCGGGATCCACACCGGCGGGCGGGTTTTCGCGCAGCAAACCCAGCGACAGTTCCGCATCCACGACGAGCCGGTCGGTGATATCCAATCGCAGGCTCAGATCGCGCACCAGCGGCGGCACCGCTTGTTCCCGGTCGATGCCCGCGCGCCGCGCGTACTGCCGCACGGCCAGCAGATCCAGCAGCGGCGAGACGTCGATTTCGGTGCTGCGCAACCGATCCGCACTCAGCCCTGAGCGTTTGCACAACCGGGTGAGGATATTGCGAACGGCAACCATTCCCGAATCCTGCGGGACCATGGCGATGCCACCCTTTCCATCGGCGCGACACGGGAGTGCCGGGCGCATGTTGGCCACGCAAATCGGGTTTAGCCAGCGGGCAAATTGTCAATTACCAAATTACAACGGCAATTGCGCTCGGGGAACGGCAAATGCCACACTGGAAGTGGCGATCCCCATCGCACCACCAGGCAATCGGGAGGGCTGGTGATGAGAATGATTCTTCAGATACGGCAGCCGCGACGGCGGCGGCGACACCGCCCCGCCGGATCCGACATCGAGCTGGTGCCGAAGCCGGTGATGGACTGAACGAGCCCCCGGACATCCCGCGCGACAACGCACCCGTCATCGCCCCGGCACGCCGGTATGCCGATCACGCACCTCAGCTGCCCCTGGCCGCCGCTACGCGGCGTGTCTGCCGGACCGAACCGTAGCCGCGGCGCACTGCACCGCGACAAGACTTCGCACACCCCCATCGACGCGCGCCCGCGCCTTCAGCCACCGCCTTGCCCGAGGCTGCGGCTTCCCCGGCTGCCGCACACCTGCGAGCCATCCCTCGGACCACCCGGCCCGCCGAGCGGCTTCCTCGGCCCGGGTACCCACCACGGCCGCAGCCACGGCGGAATTCACGGTGCGGCGCGACCACCGCGCCACACCAGCGGATGCACGACGAGAGGCATTCGTGACCATCGAACTCAGCACCCTGGAGCCGGCCTCACTCCACCAGTCGCACCGGAGACCGCGATGACCATCCACACCACCGAATGGACGATGACCAGTGACATAACCCCGGAATCGGCCTACCGCGACACCGACGCGACCGACTCCTGGCGGCTGAGCTGGTTACCGGACCGGCGTCTGACCCGCGCCCAGGCACTGGCCGGGATGTCGCTGGACGAACTGCTCAGCGACCCGCACGTCGTGCACGACCGCATGACCCAGGCCCGCGTCGAGGTCTATGCCGACCAGCTGGGCATCCTGCGCGACCACGCGGTGATCCTGCTCGCCAAGGCCATGGCCGCACGCCTGGGCCGGGAACTGGGACCGAAGGGAGATCCGGCCCCGCCGGGGCACAGCACCCGGCGCGGACGCACCCGCACCCCCGAACCGCCGTTCGTGCACGGCTGAGTGCCGCTGATGTCAGGCGTGCGCTTTGTGCTCCGCGCCGACGGCCTCGCCGATGCTGCCGTACCCGCCGGCGCGCAACCGCTGCGCCAGGCCCCGATGGATCCTGCGCATCCAGAACGGGCCGCCGTAGATGAACCCGGTGTAGCCCTGCAACAGCGTCGCCCCGGCCAGAATGCGCTCCCACGCCTGGTCGACGGTTTCGATGCCACCGACCGAGATCAGCACCAGCCGGTCACCCACCCGCCGGTACAGCCGACGCAGCACCTCGAGCGAACGGTCGGCGACCGGCGGGCCGGACAGTCCACCGGCACCCATGGCGGCCACCGCGGCGGCGTCGGTGCGCAGACCGTCGCGGCGGATGGTGGTGTTGGTGGCCACGATGCCCGCCAACCCGAGTTCGACGGCCAGGTCGGCGACCGCGTCGATGTCCTCATCCGACAGATCCGGCGCGATCTTCACCAGCACCGGCACCCGCACACTGTCGAGCACCGCCCGCAGCAGCGGCCGCAGCGATTCGACCGCCTGCAGATCACGCAGGCCCGGCGTATTGGGGGAGCTGACGTTGACCACGACGAAATCGGCCAGCGGCCCCAGCAGCGCGGCGCTGACGGCGTAGTCCTGGGCCGCGGCCTGCGGTTCGACGATCTTCGTCTTGCCGATGTTCGCCCCGATCGGCACCCCGCCGCGGCGTGCGCGCAGTCGCTCGGCCGCCGCGGCCGCGCCGTGGTTGTTGAATCCCATCCGGTTGATCAGGGCGCGGTCGGCGGGCAGCCGGAACAACCGCGGCGCGGGATTGCCCGGCTGCGCCTGCGCGGTCACGGTCCCGATCTCGGCGAAACCGAACCCCAGCGGCGCCCAGGCATCGACACCGTCGGCGTTCTTGTCGAACCCGGCGGCCAGCCCCAGCGGCGCGGGGAACTCGACCCCGAATGCCTCGGCGCGCAGGATCGGATCGCGGGTGACGAAGACCTTGCTCATCACCCAGCGCAACGGCGCGACCGCGGCGGCCGAGCGCATGGCCGCGAAGGCGAGATGGTGGATGCGTTCCGGCGCGAGGAGGAACATCAGTCGGAGTAGCAGGGCGTACATCGGCTCACATTCCGGGTTCGGGCTGGGGTAGTAGGGCGGATTTTCGCCGCCGCAGCAGCACCCGCCTGCTGCCGTCGGTGTAGGCGCGCACCCGCGAGAGTTCCCAGCCCCCGAATTCGGCCTGGATCGCCAGCCGCATCGACGCGGTCACCCGCGTGACATCCGGCGGCAGCCGCAACGGCACGTACTCGTAGTCGTCGCTGGTGGTTTCCCAGCCCGCGGGCAGCGCGCGCCCGCGCCCCCGGTGCGCTGCCGGATCAGCGGATGCCGCGGAATCATCGCCCGCGCGTGGTGTCCGAGCCATCACTGCCCTCTCTTCCGATCGTCCGCACCGATCCGTTGCAGACCGTCGCCGGTCGCGGACCCCACGAACAGATCTCCGGTGCGTTGCTCGACGGCCACCGCGTTCGGCTGCCGGACGGTGGCGTAGCGGCCCACTTCCTTCGGTATACCAGTCGAGAGGTCGAATCCGACGACCTCGTTGCGCTGCGTGCACGTCACCCACACGGTGTCGGACCGTTGATCGTAGGCAAGTGCGTAAGGCGAAGATCCTACCGGGAAACGCTGCCGCAACACGAGTGGTCCCGCGGTGTAGACCAGCAGTTCACCGCCCGCGGTGTCGGTGACCACGAACCGGCCGCGCGTGTCGCCGATCAGCCGCGTGGCCCCGTCACCGGCCCGCAACGCCAGCCCTGGCCGCTGCTCGGCGGGGTCGAACTCGAAGATCGCGCTCTGATGCCGGTCGAGCACCGTGAGCTTGCCGTCGGCTTCGGCGAGTTCGTCGGCGGAGACCAGCCCGGACACGGTGCCGACCACCTTCCCCTCCGGCGCCAGTTCCAGCACGCGGCCCTCGGCGGTGCCGACCAGCAACCCGCCGTCCGGCCGGGCGCGCACCGACCGGACGTCGCCGTCGACGCTCACCTCGGCGACCACCCCGGACGCGAGATCCACCCGCAGCACCCGGCCCGGCGCGCCCGCCAGCATCTCACCAGGCCTGCCCGGCGTAAGACCACTCGCGCGCCCGGGCAACGTCACCGTGCGCACCACCGGCTGCACGGCAGCCGGGTCGAAGACGGTCAGCACGTCACCGTCCAGGCCCGCCAGCAACCCGCCCGCGGAATCGGCGGCCAGCTCCGCGACCGGCCCGGCGGGCAGCACCCGCCCGACCGGCGGCGTCGTCACCGCGGGCGCGGGCGCCGCGGTGGCCGGCTGCCTGGTCGGCAGGTCGGGACCGCCGGGGCCGGAGGAACATCCGGCCGACAGCACCAGCACCGCCGCACCCGCGAATGCCGAGACGAGCAAGGCGCGAGGGCGCATCCACCGAACTCCTTCTACCGACGAATCTTCCGCAACCTCACCATCTGACCATGATGACGCAACCGGTCGGCCGACCGGGTTCGCCTCGAGCGGAATGTCGGTGACCAGGGTTACGGTGGAGACCCCACCGTCCGATATAGGGAGAACCGGGTTGAAAGCCGACCATTCGTCGGGATTTGCCATCGACGACCTCACCGTCGGCGCGTACGCGCACGGCTTCGGCACCACCGCCGACGGCCACCCCTTCGCGTTCCGCACCATCCGCGCCACCTTGACCCTGGAGGTCTACCGCCGCGACCTCGGCGACGCCGTCCCCGGCCCGGAGGACGTGCTCGCGGTCGCCGAAGCCACCGTCACCGACATCGACCTCGACGACGAACGCAGTGTCGCCGCCTTGGTGCGGGATATGATCCCCGACGCCGCGACGATCGACGCCGCCGCGCAACGGGACGTCACGACCGTGCGTGCCCTACTCGGACGGCTCAGCTCCGTCATCGAAGGTATGTAGGAAGTGATGACCCACACACGACTCGCCCGCACCGCGCTCACCGCTGCGGCCCTGCTGCTGGCGGTGGCCGCCGCCGCGTGCGACAGCGGAGCCGACGAGGCCGCGGTCGACGCCGCCCGCTCCTCGGCCAACGCCTCGCTGTCGTCCTCGATCGCCGTCTCCTCCAGCGCCGCCCACCCGCCGCTGCCCACCGCCGCCGCCCTCGACGCCCAGATCAAGCGGGCGCTGGACCCGGCGCTACCCGACAGCGAACGCACCGCGCTCATCGAGGACGGGGAATCCTTCCGTCAAGCCATCCCCGACATGTACAAAGCGCTGCAGGACAACCCGCGCGCCGTCTACGGCGTGACCGACCCGGTGTTCGACAACCACGACGGCACCCTGACCGCCACCATGCGCTTGGACAAGGACGGCACCGGCGCCGCGGTCCGCACCACCGTCGTGCACTTCGTGCTCGTCGACGGCAAGTGGAAGATCTCCCGCACCGACCTGTGCGGCATCCTGCGCTCGGCCGACTACCGCACCCCCGCCTGCGGCTGAGCGGGCCCGCCACGCGATGCGCCGTTCCGGATCACTGCGGTGGGGACGGTTCGTCCACCGCCACCGCTTCCTCGTCCTTGGCTTGTTCGTGCTGTTCGTCCTGGCCTCCGGCTGGTACGGCCGCGACCTGGCCGGACGGCTGACCCAGGAGGGCTGGTTCGACGAGAGCAGCGAATCGGTGGCCGCCGCCGAACTGGCCGACCGCACCTTCGGCCGCGACACCGACAGCGACCTGATCCTGCTCTACACCGCACCCGAAGGCGCCACCGTCGACGACCCGGCGGTACGCGGACCGGTCACCGCGCAACTGGCCGGACTGCTGAGCGCCTATCCCGACCGCATCCAGAAGATCGACAGCTACTGGGACAGCCCGTTCTCCGCCCAGGCCACCGACGCCACCCACACCCATGCCTTCGCCAGCGTCGGATTACGCGGCTCGGGCACCGCGACGGTCGAGAACTACCTGGCGATCAAGGACCATCTCGGTGCCGGACGCGCCGGCGGCGGCCCCGGCGGCACGACCGTGCAACTGGCGGGATTGCAGCCGATCGTCGAAGGCATCAACACCGGAATGCAACGCGACATCAGGCGCGCGGAGATGATCGCCCTGCCGCTGGTGGCGATCCTGCTGTATTTCGTGTTCGGCGGCGTGATCGGGGCACTGCTGCCGGTGCTCATCGGCGGCATGACGATCCTGGGCACCCAGGGCGGGCTGCGGGCACTGACCGACCACATCCAGGTCAACGTCTTCGCCAGCGCCGTGCTGACCCTGGTCAGCCTGGGCCTGGCGATCGACTACGGCCTGTTCACCGTCACCCGCTTCCGCGAGGAACTCGCCGCGGGCCACACCGTCGAAGAGGCCACCGCCCGCACCGTCGCCACCGCGGGACGCACGGTGCTGTTCTCGGCGGCGATCATCGCCCTCAGCCTCGGCGCGTTGTTCATCTTCCCCAACGGGGTGCTGCGTTCGGTGCCGCTGGGCGGCATCAGCTCGGTCCTGCTCGCGGCACTGCTGTCGGTGACCGCGTTGCCCGCCGCGCTGAGCATCGCCGGACACCGCATCGACTTCCTGGGCTGGAAACGCTTCTCCCGCAGCAAGACCGAAGCGCAGATCGACGCCGGATTCTTCTCCCGCCTGGCACTGTGGGCGATGCGCCGCCCCCTGGCGGTGGCCGTGCCGATCGTGCTCACCCTGCTGGCGCTGAGCATCCCGATGCGCCACATCGAATTCGGCGGGCTCAGCGAACGGTATCTGGCCGACGACAACCCCGCGCGGGTCGCGCAGGAACGGTTCGACGTCCTGTTTCCCAGTTTCCGCACCGAACCGCTGAAACTGGTGGTGGTCGGCGCCGACGCCCGGCAACTGAGCGACATCCGCTACAGCGCCAACCAGATCCCCGGCTTGACCGGACGCTTCGAGCCCGCCGCACCCACCACCGACGGGATCAACGTTCTCGCCGCCGGGCTGACCGACAAACGCGACGCCGACCGCGTGATCGCCGCGCTGCGCGCCATCCCCGAACCACCGGGGGTGGCGGTGATGGTCGCCGGTGTACCCGCGCTGGAACGCGACAGCATCAACGGACTGCTCGACGGCCTGCCACTGCTGCTGGCCCTGCTGGTCTGCGCGGCGCTGGCGCTGATGTACGCGGCGTTCCGCTCGCTGGTGCTCGCGCTGAAGGCCGTGGCGATGAGCGCACTCAGCCTCGTGTCCACCCTCGGCGTACTGACCTGGGTATTCGTCGAGGGCCACGGGGCGGGGATCTTCCACTTCACGCCCGGACCGCTGATGTTCGCGGTACTGGCGCTGATCGTGACAGTGGTGTTCGGGCTGTCCACCGACTACGAGGTGTTCCTGCTGTCACGGGTCTCGGAGGCACGCACCGGCGGCGCGGACGCCCCCGAGGCCATCCGCTACGGCATAGCCCACACCGGCGGCGTGATCACCTCCGCCGCCGCCATCCTCATCGTGGTCACCGGCGCGTTCGGATTCTCGGACCTGGTGCTGATGAAATACATCGCCTACGGCATGATCGCGGCGCTGATCCTGGACGCCACCGTCATCCGCATGCTGCTGACACCCGCGGTGCTCAAACTCATCTGGCGATAGGACCACCCGGCGGTCGAGTTCCTCCGCGCCCTCCGGCGCCCGGCGCGCCGGTCACCGCCGCGGGGACACACCGATCGCCGCCCCGCCCAGCGATCGGCTCGACGGCGATCGAGCCACGTCATCGACCCGAACCGAGCGCGGGTCCTCCGGCCGTTTCGTGCGGGTCAGCGGCGGACGGGAAGCACCAGTTGCGCCCCGGTCAGCGGGTGGTCGAGCACTTCCACCGGATGCTGGTAGACGCGGCTGAGCAGTTCGGTGGTGAGGACCTCACGGGGTGGCCCGTCGGCGGCGATGCGACCGGCGTCCAATACCGCCACTCGATCGGCGTACGCGGCCGCGATACCCAGATCGTGCAGGACGACGACCACTGCGGCACCGTCGGCGGCGCGGGCGGCGGCCAGGCGCAGCACGGCTTCCTGGTGGCCGAGGTCCAAGGCGGCGGTCGGCTCGTCCAGCAGCAGGGTGGCGGTGTCCTGCGCCAGCACGCGGGCCAACGCGACCCGGGCGCGTTCACCGCCGGACAGGGTGGGGAACGCGCGGGTGGCGAGGTGTTCGACGTCGGTGGCGGCCATCGCGGCCGCGATGTGTTCCTCGTCGAGCTCGCGGCGCTCGGTGCGGACCCACGGCGCGCGACCCATCGCCACCACTTCACGCGCGGTGAAGGGGAAACCGACGGTGTGGGTCTGCGGCAACACCGCCCGCCGCCGCGCCATGTCCAAGGTCGTCCAGTGCGCCAACGGCCGCCCATCGAGTTCCACCGATCCCGCGCTGGGCGTCAATTCACCCGCCAGCGCCGCCAGCAAGGTCGACTTCCCCGCGCCATTGGGCCCCACCAGCGCCACGACCTGCCCCGCGACCGCCTCGAAGTCGATGCCGTCGAGCACCCGCCGCGCCTGCCCACCGCTGCGCCGGTCCACACTCACCCCCGACGCGCGCACCGTCGCCTCCCCTGTGCGCGGCCACCCCGGCAACTCGTGCACCGTCCGCAACACACTCACCCCACACCTCCCGGCCACCAGCGGCACACCATCGAGAAAGCTTCCCCGCGTTCACCGCGATCATGTGCCACACGCACGCGCGGGACGCTCATGCCCAGCCTCCGGAGCGGGCTCGGGTGCGGCGCAGCAGCCAGAAGAAGACGGGGCCGCCGATCAGGGAGGTGAGCATGCCCAAGGGCAGGTCGGCGTTGTCGACCAGGGAGCGCGCGGTGACGTCGGCGGCCAGCAGCACCACCGCGCCGACGACGGCGCTCAGGGGGATCAGCACCCGGTGAGCGGGCCCGACCAGCATCCGCACCAGGTGCGGCACGATCAACCCGACGAACAGGATGATGCCGGTGAACGCGACCCCGGCGGTGGCCAGCACCGCCACCACCACGATCACATTGCGCCGCAAACGCTCCACGTCGACACCCAGGTGACGGGCCGCCGACTCACCGAGCGCCAGCAGATCCAGCCGCGGCGCCAACAGCACCGCGGCGGCGACACCGACCGCGGTCAGCGGCGCCACCACACCCACCGACTCCCACGTGGCCCCGTTCAGCGAACCCAGCTGCCAGAACACGATCTGATCGCGGGCGGCGGGGGAGGCCACGAACAGCAGCAGCGCGATCAACCCGCCCGCGAACGCGTTGATCGCCACACCGGTGAGCACCAGCGTCACGACCTCGGTGCGCCCACCCGAGCGCGCCAGCAGATACACCAGCGACGTGGTCGCCAGCCCCGCGACGAACGCCGCCGCCGCCACCGACCAGGCCGCCACGAACGCCCCGCCCACCACGATGACCGTGCCCGCGCCGACCGCCGCCCCCGCCGACACCCCGATCACCCCCGGCTCGGCCAAAGGGTTGGCGAACACACCCTGCAACAACGCACCCGCTGTCGCCAGCGCCGCCCCGACCAGCATCGCCAGCACCACCCGCGGGAACCGCACCTGCCACAGCGTCACCTCACCCGAAGGATGGGCGGGCATCGGCCCGATGTCCCACCCGATCCGGTGCAGCACACTGCCCGCCACCTCGACGGGCGTCGTCGGCACCTGCCCGATCGCCGCCGACGCCAACGCCAACGCCACCAACCCGGCCACCGCGACCGCGAACACCAGCACCACCCGCGAACGGCGACGCGACTTCGGCACCGGCGTCACCGGCGGCCGCGCCGCGTCGGTCTGCGAAACACTCATGCGTGCCCGGTGCCGTACACCGCCGCGCTCAGCGCCGCGATCACCCGGCCGGTGTTGGGGCCGAAACTCAACAGCACCGCATCGGACATGTCCACCACACGCCGGTCGCGTCCGGCCGGGGTCTGCGCGATACCGGGCACCTTCTGCAACCCCTCCACCCCACCGACGGACTTCAACCCGTCCGACATCACCAGCAGCACATCCGGCGCCGCACCGATCATCGCCTCACTGGTGATCGCGGTGAACGGCTCGGTCAACCCGGCGACCGCGCCCGCATCCCGCGCACCCAACGCCGCGATCAACGCATCCGCACCCGACCCCGGACCGGCGAGCATCGTGATCGCGCTCGACCGCAGATACAGGAACGCGATGGTCAACCGAGGATCCTGCGCGGGCACCGCGGCACTCGCGGCGGCGATCTCGTCGCGGGTGCGCCGCGCCAGCGCCTGCCCCCGCTCCGGCACACCCAACGCGGCCGCGACCGCCTCGATCTGCGGCCCCACCCCGTCCATGGTGCGCTCCGGGTCGAAATAGACCACCGTGACACCGGCCGCGCGCAACTGCTCACGCACCGCGGGCGCGGCGCTGGTGGTGTCGGTCAAGAACACCGACGGCCGCATCGCCAGCACCGACTCCACGTTCAGCGACCCGTTGCCCCCGGCCACGTTCGGCACCTCCCGCACCGCCGGAAACGCCGCCGACGTGCTGCGCCCCACCAGCTTGGGCCCCAACCCCAGCGCGTACACGATCTGGGCGAGGGTGCCGTAACGGTCCACGGCGATGATGCGGGAAGCATCGGCGACGGTCACCTCGGCGCCGTCGAACGACCGCACGGTCACCGGCAGCGCGGGCGTGGGCTCCGGCCCGATCGGCACCGGATCCAGATCGCTCAACGTCGCCGTCGTCGGCCCGTGCCCACCGTGCGAGGAACCGGCGTCGGTGGCACACGCGACCGACCCGGCCAGCAGGCCCGCCGCGAACAGGGCCGCGAGCCCACGCCACCACCCGGTTCGGACCCGGTTCCCACGCCCACCACCGGTCGCTGCACTGCTCATGCAGGCAAGGCTAATCCGCGACGCGCGCACTGACGTCGTCGAGGGCCGCGGCGATCGCCCGCGGCAGCTCCAGGGTCTCGGCGGCCAGCACGCCGGTGAGCTGCCCGATATCGCGGGCGCCGACGATCATGCTCGCGATGCCCGGCCGATCCCGGATCCAGGCCAGCGCCACCGCCAGCGGCGAGGTCCCCAGCCCGTCCGCGGCGGTCACCAGCGCATCCACCACCCGGGTTGCGCGCTCGTCGAGACCACTGCGGATCTCCGCCGCGGTCGCCTCGTCGGCGCCCCGGGAATCGGCGGGAACACCGTCGCGATACTTGCCGGTCAAGATGCCGCCCGCCAGCGGCGCCGAGGCGATCACCCCGACCCCGTGAAACCGCGCCGCTGGCACCACATCGGCTTCGGCACCCCGCGCCAGCAGCGAATACGGCGTCTGCGCCGCGGTCACCGGCGCCACCGCGGCCAGGCTGGCCAGCTGCCAGGCCCCGAACCCGCGCACCCCCGCATACCGCACCCGGCCCGAGCGCACCGCCTGCTCGAGCGTCGAGGCCACCTCCTCGAGCGGCGTGCGCGGATCCCACACCGCCACATTCCAGATGTCGAGGTGATCGGTGCCCAACTCCAGCAGCGTGCGATCCAGTTGACGCAGCAACGCCCGCCGCGAGGTATCCACCGTGACCTGCGCGGGCACCGGCAGCCCCGCCGGGGGAAACCCCCACGGCGCGGTCCCCGCGCACCCGCTGAGCACCAGCTCGTCGCGTGAGACCAGATCACCCAACAACTCGGCCAGGATGCGCTGCGCGGCCCCGCCCGCATAGGCGGGGGAGGTGTCCACCAGCGTGCCGCCCGCCTCCACGAACGCCACCAACTGCCCCGCGGCGTCCTCGGCGTCGGTGTGCGAACCCCAGGTATGGGTCGCCAGGCCCATCCGCGACACCCGCAGGCCGCTACGGCCCACCGTCCGCTGTTCCATCACCGTGTCCGCGCATTCGTCACGGCGCCAAGCCTAGAGTGTGGATACGCGACTGGGCGTCCACCAGCACAGTGGGTCGCGCTTCGGTGCGCGCGCCGACCGCCACCCCCGGCGGTGGCGGCAGCCCGACAGCCGGGCACGCCGACGCCGCCTCGACACTGTACTGTCGCTGCGAGATTGGGGCGGCAGTCACGACGAAGTCACCGACCGCTGCACCAATGCCCAGGTAGGAACGCGTATTTCGGGCGGAACTGGAGGATGGTTCGTGGTTGGCGAGTCGATGACCTGGGTGCAGGCCTTGGTGCTGGGTCTGGTGCAGGGACTCACGGAGTTCCTGCCGGTCTCCTCCTCGGCGCACCTGCGCATCGTGTCGACGGTCTTCTTCGGCGACGACGCGGGCGCCTCGTTCACCGCGGTCACCCAGCTCGGCACCGAGGCCGCGGTGCTGGTGTTCTTCGCCAAGGACATCTGGCGGATCGTGTTGGCCTGGTTCGCGGGTCTGCGCGAGCGGGTGGGTGCGCGCGATCGCCGGGAACTGCCGCTGCACGACCAGCCCACCACGAAACTTCCCGTCCTCACCGCCGACCACCGGCGCGTTCTCGACGAGCAGGCCCAGCGCGAACTCGACTATCGAATCGGCTGGTATGTGATCATCGCCACCA
>NZ_BAFZ01000062.1 GCF_000308575.1 Nocardia exalbida NBRC 100660
AGCCACAGTCCCGACCAGCCGGCCGAGGACCGCTGCGCGGCGGTTGCCACCGCGGCGGCGAACATGACGGCCAGGACGAGCACCGCGGACCATAGCTGTGCCAGTGCCGCGGCCAGCACCAGCGCGACGATTCCGAGTTGTGCCGCGCCGCGTATCGCAGCGCGCGGAGCCACCGCCGCCGGTCCCAATCGCGCCACCCGATACCACGCGGCTGTCAGGGCCACCATGACCACGCACAGCACCGCCAGTTCGACGCCGGGCTCTACGGTCGCGTACACCAGCGCCCCTTCCTCGTGTCTCCGCGGCCTGCCGGGCATTCGTTGCCGTGCACCGGCGTGCGTGGGACGCCGACCGGCTTGGGCGATATGCGCAGCGGGTGGTGGGTACGCGGTGCCGTCAGCGGGTGTCGGCGGCGGTGACTGGTTGTGGTGTGGTGGTTGTCGAGGTCTTCCGGGTGTGACTGTAGGTGATTCCGGCGATGAGGATGGCCAACAGCGCGGCGGTGGCGCCCCAGGTGTCGAAGCCGAGTCCGCTTTTATCGTCGGGTTTGGACATGCGCGTCCCACACATTCCGCAGTATCTGCGTTTTGCTCAACGCCATGCCTTTGTGCCGTAACAGGAATTCCAGCAGACCGATTCTCTGGCAGTCAGCGATATCCCCGCGTCACCCTCGGCGCACGACGCGGCGGGCGGGATCGAGCACGAGATCACCCGCGGTCAGCGCTACGGCCGGCCGGGACCTACCCCCGACACCTCGCGCTGTATCCATCCGCCGCCGCCCCATGACTCTGTCGGCTGTTTGCGTTGAGCGACGGTCGGCACCCCACGCCGGTGCACGGCGTGGGGAACCGGTACCCGAACTCTGGATCGTCGCGATGAGCGTCGAACAGTGCATTGCCCCGCTACGCCTCCGCGACCTCACTCACGGTGACCGGCATGGCCAGCCACCGGTAGAACGGTTGGCGAGCGAACACCCGGCACGTCACCCCGACGCGAATCCCGTCGTCGGCGAGCTCCTTCACGAGCGGGTGAGCCTTTTCCCGCAGATGAGCTTGCGACAGATACACCGCCGCTCGGCGCAGGACCTCGTTCTCCTGCTCGAGCAGTTCGGTTGCGGCGCCGCAGTTCCCGCAACTCAGCAGACTCGGCACTGGTCGATCCGGGCTTGTTGCCCTCGTCGATGTCGGCTTGACGCATCCACGGTGAGGTGTCCGGCGGCGAGCGCCAACGCACCCAGATCGCACGAGCACTCGCCCAGCGACCGCACGAACTGCTACTGGACGAACCGACCAACCACCTCGACATCCGCCACCAACTCGACATCCTCGCCCTGGTCACGGCCCTCCCGATCACCAGCTACATCGCGTTGCACGACCTCAACCTCGCCGCGATGTTCTGCGACCGGCTACTGATCCTCGCCGAGGGCCGCATCGTCGCGATGGGATCACCCAGCGAGGTGATCACCACCGACCTGGTCGAACAGGTGTATCGCGTGCGGGCACAGATCACCACCGACCCCGAGCACGGCTACCCGGTCGTGTCGTTTCAACCCAACCTGCCCGACAAGCCGAGCAGATCGGACTTCACGCTCGAAGCGCCGTGATCCGCGAATCACTCACTTCTCCGCCGACGCCGACGCTGCAACCGTCAGGAACGGCGGGACCCGCTCCGAAGGGTCCGCGTTCCGGCTCTTCAAGCAGGTCGGTCAGGACGATTACACCGCATCCGACGACGCGCCAGGGCATGCGACTGGCTTCGTGCGCTACCGCATCACCGACGAAACGATTTACCAACTCTTGCACTGGATCGGCGTTACCCATGCCTCCGAGCCGAGTCAGCTCCGAGGCTTCGGTTCTCGCGGGACGGTAATCGCGGCCCTCGGGGAACTCGACTGCCGGAGTGGACGACAATCTGCACGTGGAGTGCGAAGTTTGCCGGACAGCACTGTCGGCTCGGATCGACGGTGAGCGCGAAGCCGTCCCCTCGGCGCGGGTGGATGAGCACCTGGAGCAGTGCAGAGAGTGCTGTTCCTGGTACCTCACGGCCGTGGAGATTTCGAAGCTCGTGCGCGGGAGCAGATCGCATGCACCCGACCTCACCGACGCGATCTTCGCCGCAGCCGAACTGCAACGGCCTAGGCGATCGATCTCCTCGACTTTGCGCGCAATCGTGCCGAACTCGCGGGCTGAGCTGGTGAGACTGCTGCTCGGCGCACTCGGTGTCGTGCAGCTCGGCCTCGCACTGGCCCAAATGGCAGGCCTCGACTTCGGGATGAGCCACCACGGTGCCGAAATGACTCGCCACCTCCTCAACGAGAGCACCGCCTGGAACCTGGCCATCGGGGTCGGACTGCTCGCCAGCGCGATACGTCCCTCGGCAGCCGCGGGAATGCTGCCCGTGCTCGCCGCAGTCGTGGCCGTACTCAGCGCCTTCGTTGTCGCCGACCTGCATTCCGGCGTGGTGCCGCTGCCGCGCGTCGTGTCGCACGGCGTATTGGTCGTCGCGCTCGCACTCGTCACCATCGTCCACCGCACGCGACGACCTGACACCTCTCCTCCGGTCGGCGACCGCGCACCCGCCGAACTCGTCCTGCCCACCGGCGCCCGACTGGGCAAACGCGCAGATCATCTCCGCTCGACCCAAGATCCTGCCGCTTAAAAAGAGGGACTCGCATGACCATCGAGCTGAACGCGACAACCCACGCGCCCAACCGGCTCTCTCTCGCGGTCACCGGAATGAGCTGCGCCGCATGCGCGAACCGAGTCGAACGCAGGCTGAACAAAGTCGACGGCGTCACCGCATCGGTGAACTACGCGACCGGAGTCGCCACAATCGATGCCGCCGGCGATGTCACCGCCGAAGACCTTTGCGCAGAAGTCGACGCCGCGGGATACAGCGCGATACCGATCACCGACCACGCCGAGGCGATCAGTGCCACCCCCGAGGACGCCGAGGTCAAGGACCTCCTACGCCGCTTGGTGGTCGCCCTGATGGCGTTCTTCCCGCTCGCCGACCTGTCGGTGATGTTCGCGACTCTGCCGTCCACCAGAATTCCCGGCTGGCAGTTCGTCCTCACCGCGCTGGCGCTGCCGGTAGTGCTGTGGTCGGCCGCGCCGTTCCACCGCCGCGCGTTCGCGGGCGCGAAAGTCGGCGCCGCGAGCATGGACACCCTGGTCTCGGTCGGCGTACTCACCGCCACGCTGTGGTCGCTGGACACGATGTATCTGCACCCATCCCGGACCGGAACCGCGCAGGAAGGCGTGTGGGCCGCGATCTGGGCCAGCGACGCCATCTATCTCGAAGTCGCGGCGGGCGTCACCGCGTTCGTACTCGCGGGGCGATACTTCGAGGCGAAGGCGAAGCGCTCGGCGGGCAGCGCATTGCGGGCACTGGCCGCACTCGGCGCCCGCGAGGTCACTGTGCTGACCCGCGACGACCGCGAGATGCGCATCCCGATCAGCGAACTCGTGGAAGGGCAGCGATTCGTGGTACGGCCAGGTGAGACGATCGCCACTGATGGACTGGTCGTGTCGGGCGAATCCAGCATCGACGCCTCGGCCATGACCGGCGAATCCCTTCCGGTCGACATCACGGTGGGTATGGCGGTGATCGGCGGCACCGCCGCGCTGACCGGGCGGCTGATCGTCGAGGCCGCCGCGGTCGGTGCCGACACCAAACTCTCGGGCATGATCCGGCTCGTCGAGCAGGCCCAGACCGGCAAGGCGCGCATGCAGCGCGTGGCCGACCGTGTGTCATCGGTCTTCGTGCCATGCGTATTTCTGCTCGCAGGCTCGACCTTCGGCGCGTGGTGGATGACCGGGAGCGGAGGCGAGCATGCGGCCGCGGCAGCGCTGGCGGTATTGGTCGTCGCCTGTCCGTGCGCGCTGGGCCTGGCCATACCCACCGCGCTGCTGGTGGCATCCGGCCGTGGTGCACAGCTGGGCATCTTCATCAAGGGTCATCAAGCGCTGGAAGCGACTCGCGACGTCGACACCGTGGTACTCGATAAAACCGGCACCCTCACCCACGGGGTGATGAGCGTCGTCGCCGTAACCGTCGAGGGCACGCGCACCGACGGCGAGGTGCTGCGTTTGGCCGGGGCCGTGGAATCGGCCTCCGAACATGCGGTCGCGGCCGCGATCACCCGGCATGCACGACAAATGCACGACACCCTGCCTATGGTCGAATCGTTCGAGGCACTACCGGGACTGGGTGCACGCGGCACCGTCGAAGGTGCGCAAGTGCACGTGGGTAGGCTCCGTCTCTTTCACCAACAGCGCATCGAGGTGCCCCAGGCCTTACTGCGGGAGCTTCGCCGTCAGGAACGAGTCGGCCGCACTGTGGTTCTGGTCGGGGTGGACCGGGTCGCCGTCGCGCTCGTCGCGGTGGCCGACACCGTGAAAGACAGCGCGGCCCCTGCTGTCGCCCGACTGCATCGACTCGGTCTGCGCGTGTTCATGTTCACCGGCGACAACGCGTATGCCGCGCAGTCCGTCGCCGACGAGATCGGCATCGACGAGGTGGTGGCCGAGCTACTGCCCGAAGGCAAGGTCGAGCTGATCGCGCAGATGCAGGAGCGCGGACATCGAGTCGCCATGATCGGCGACGGCATCAATGACGGCGCGGCGCTGGCCACCGCCGACCTCGGCATGGCGATCGGCGCGGGCACCGATGTCGCGATCACCGCCGCCGACGTCATCCTGGTGCGCGAAGATCTCGCCGCGGCCACCGACGCGATCGAGCTGGCGCACGCGACTTTGCGCACCATCAAAGGGAACTTGGTGTGGGCCTTCGGCTACAACATCGTCGCCATCCCGGTGGCCGCGCTGGGTTTACTGAACCCCCTGATCGCGGGAGCGGCGATGGCCTTTTCGTCGTTCTTCGTCGTCTCCAACAGCCTGCGCCTGCGCCGAGCACGTCTGGGCGGTTGATCGGGTGGGCATCGTTGTCAAACGGCTCGGGCAAGATCACCTACGGCTGCGGGCCAGCTGCTCCAGCATCGCGTTGTAGGCGGCGAGGTCGGAATCGCCGTACTCGTCGTCCTTGCGGTCGGTGCGCACCGCGGTGCGCCGATCCTGGGCCGCCCACTGCGTCAGCAACGCGCCGACCACCAGCAGAATCGGGACCTCACCGGACACCCAGGCGATGCCACCTCCGACGTGCTGATCCGCCAGCAGATCGATCGCCCACGGCAACTGAAGATTGCCGTAGAACCGCTGGCCCACAACTGAATTCATCGACATGATCGCGATGCCGAAGAACGCGTGGAACGGCATCACCGCGAACAGCATCCCCAGCCGTCCCAGATGAGGCAGCCTGCGCGGACCCGGATCGATGCCGATGATGCCCCAGTAGAACAGGTACCCGACGATCAGAAAGTGGACGTTCATCAGGACGTGGCCCCAGTGGTAGCGGATCAGGTTTTCGAACAGCGTCGTGAAATACAGCCCGTACAACGAGACGACGAACAGCGCGATCGCCGTGCCGGGGTAAGCCAGGACAGCGGTCGGCTTGGCATGCAACAGTGCCAGCACCCACTCGCGCGGCCCGTGCACCGCGCCCCGCGCCGCCGACGGCAGAGCCCGGAGCAACAGCGTCACCGGCGCGCCGAGCACAAGAAGCACCGGGACGAACATGTTCAAAGCCATATGCGTGATCATGTGCATGCTGAACATCGCGAGACCGTAGGTACCGATGCCCGAGGACGTGGCGATCAGTAGCGCCATACAACCACCCATCCATGACAGAGTGCGCCATCGCGACCAGCGGTCCCCACGACGACGCAGACGCCACACGCCGAGGACATACGCCACAACCGCGACCAACGCCGCCGTCGCGAGCACGAAATCGAAACGCCACGATGCCAGCAGCCGCCACAAGGTGGGCCGATCCGTCAGTTCGAAACCGAGGAATACCTCCTGCGCGGTGAACGACCGGTCGGCGAACGCGGGCGCCGGTTGCACCGCCATCGCCACCAGTACACTCAGTACCACCGCGGAAAGTGCTGCGCTCCAATTGAATACGATTCCTTCATCCGGCACCCGATTGCAGTAGGAGCGCCACAGCGTCCACCCCGCCGCGACGAGCGCCGCTGCCGCGAACAGAGCCAACCTGCCGTATCCGGTCGTGAGCACACACGACCACGGCAATAACACCCGCACGAGCACCAGCCCGCTGACCACTGCGGTCACCGTGCACAGCATCCCGATGACCACGGCGCGCCGAGCTGCGACCGCCGTGTCCGGGCCGCCGCGCCGCAGCTGCGCGGCCACACACCAGAACAACCCCGGCCCCACCGACACCGCGACCTGGAAGAGGATCATCGCGCCCGTGCCGTAATCGTGGTTCGGCCCTTCACCCGCGTTGCCGACCAACGCGGGCGGCAGCACGCCCACAGCCGCCACCAACGTCAGCCAGACCACGCCGATCCAGGACATCGTCAACCGTGCACCGAGACTCACCACAGCGGCCAGCACCGCGACGGCAACCCATGCCTTGGGTTTCTCGCTCGCATCCAGTAACGCCCCGAGCGCGCCCGCGCGCACCAGACCCGACAGACTCAACCCACCGACATCCGCTGCTGTGACCGGTATCAATACCAGCGCCGAGACGAACCAGACCAGGGCGGCACGCTCGGCTAGCCGCAAGCCCGCATAGCCGTCGACCAGAATCCGCCCCTGTGCGGAGACCCGCGTACAGCACACCGCGTAGACCAGAGAACCGAGCGCCACGGCGCCCGCGAGCGCGGCCACCGTCCGCAACAGCGCGTAGCCCAACGCGGACGCAAGCCCGGGATACGTCGTGCCGGCCGCGCGGTAAGGAACCTCACCCATCGCCAGCACGGCACCGGTGACGAGCGTCAGCGACATCACCACCGCGACGATCCGAATGCGACGGACATCTCCGCGATTCACGTCCACCGTTGGATCCACCCGACCTCCGACCAGAAAGTACTGCCCTCCAGGGGAAACAGCTCGCGCATAGTGGTCGGATCGCACGGACGAAAAGTTCCCGACATCAGCGAACCGGACGCCGCCGCGCCGACGACGCGGTGCGACCGGCCGTCCCCAGTCCGCCAGCTGACGGAACCGAACCCGCACGCCGCGCGACTATCTGACCTCAGGGCCGCTGATGGGCGGCGCGGCATGGTCTGGGAGGACGGCAGTGCAGACACACCCCGCGGTAGGACGGGACCGGCTGACGACAGCCTCGGTGACCGGCGTACTGACAGCAGCCATGGCCTTCTCCATGCTGCAATTGTTCGTCCTGGGCGCGCTGGGCCCGCGCCTCGTTCCGGATCTCGGGATCTCCACCACCGCATTGGGGTTGACGACCACCATGGGCTTCGGAACAGCCGCGCTGCTGTCGCCGCTGGCCGGTAGCGCGGTGGACCTGCTCGGTCCACGACGATGCCTGATCGCGCTGCTGCTCACCGTCACAGTGGCCCTCAGTGTCATCGCCGCCGCACCGGCCTACGGCGTCCTCCTCGCCGCGGTGGCCCTGGGCGGCGTGCCGCAGGCACTGGCCAACCCCGCGACGAACAAAGCGATCCTGGCGGCGATCCCGCCGGCCGATCGCGCAGGGGTGACCGGCGCCAAACAGTCCGGTGTCCAACTCGGCGCCATCGCCGCTGGATTGCCGCTCACCGCGCTGGCCGCTTCGGCGGGCTGGCGTACTGCGGTGTGGACGGCGGCGGGTTTCGCGCTGCTGGTAGCGCTGTGGGTGTGGCGTACCCTGCCCGCCGACCCGCCGCGACAGCATCACGGCACGTCCAGCTCGGGCATCGGTGACAAGCCGGAACCACGCGGGAACGACGGCGTCGTGTACTGGCTGGCCGTGTATTCCCTGTTTCTGGGAGCCGCCATGGCATCGATCAACACCTACTTGGCACTGTTCGGCGAACGACGGCTCGGCCTCGGCGCTGCGGCGGCGGGGACCCTCGTGGCCGTGCTCGGGGTTGCGGGCATCGCAGGCCGCATCGGCTGGGCTCGTGTGGCGGGGAACCCGCGCGCGGCCGTCGTCCTGCCCGCCGGATTGGCGTTCGGATCCGGCATCGCGGCGCTGCTGCTGGCCGCCTCCGCACTGATGACCGGGGTGGTGTGGATCGCGGTGATTGCCGTCGGCATCTTCGGCATGGCGGGCAACGCGGTGTCCATGGTGCTGGTGCTCCAGCGCTCGGCCCCTGGACGAGCCGGACGCAACTCGGCATTGGTCTCGGCCGGGTTCTTCGCCGGATTCGCGGTAGGCCCACCGCTTTTCGGCACCGTGGTGCCCTCGATCGGATACAGCAACAGCTGGTTGATCGTCGCGGCGGAATTCGCTGTCGCGGCGGCAGTCGCGGCGTTGTGGGCAGTGCGAGATCGTGAGGCCCGCGTCGAGGAGCGGGCGTGAGGACTATGCGCGACACGCGCTGCTATGAGTTCACGACACTTGCGCCTTCACAGCAGTTTTCATCACGTACAGCTCAAACAGCTGCATACGACGGAATGGGGCGGGGGCACAACACGGTGACGGATTGGGCGTGCGAGGCATTCGATGCCCTCATGAACCGCGTATCGAGCACACACGCCGCTGTGGGCACCCGGTTTCCGCTCTACGCCGGTATTTCCGGCGAATGGACCACCACCTCCCGTGGATCCTGGACCGGCGGCTTCTGGGCAGGCCTGCTGTGGCTGCGTGCATCAGCTAGCGGTCGGCACGAGCATCGCAACGCCGCCGCAGAAGCGACACAACGCCTGGCCGACTGGGTGACATCGGACACCTCCACCCGCGGGTTGATCCTCTGGTACGGAACGGCCCTGGCAGCCGGGCGCGGTGAAGACGCCCGCGCCTCAGCGCTCCGCGAGAGTGCCGCACGCCAGTGCCGTTCGGACTTCGATCACAATCTCCGTGTACTGCCATGGGGTTCAGCGTTCGGTGGCCCACGCCTCCTCGCTCGAGTGGACGGAATTCCCGGCCTGGTACCACTTCTGGCCACAGACAAAGACCCCCGCAGCCCGGATATCGCCCGTGAACATCTCTCAACACACCTGCACCTCTGGCGGACAACACCGATCGGTACCCCAGCATGGGCCTGGTCGGATGGCACATGGCTACCCTCGCCGCAACCGCAGCGAGGATGGAGCCGAGGCAGGGCCTGGCTCCTGCTCGCCCTGGCCGACGCCTGCCGGTACCTGTCCCCGGAATTCCTCGTCGATGCCTGCACACTCCTCGACGCCGACCAACCACTGGTACCCACCGCCGAAAACCATCCTGACGCGCCACCAGACACCTCGGCCGCCGCGATCGAGGCGGTAGCGCTGCTGAAACTTGCTGCAGCGCAAACGAGTACGGCACAATCCTCGGCGATGCGGCTGAGAGCCACCGAGATCACGCGACGGCTTGCCACGGACTTCCTGAACGGTCCCGGCACCCAGCAACCCGGGGGCAGGCTGGGTGGCGGATGCTACGACTTCGGCCGCGGGCTTGCCACCAACCACGAGCTGATCTGGGGCAATTTCTTCTTCGCCGCGGCTCTGGCCATGCAGACCGGGTTGATCGCTCCTTTCGACACCTGACGCGGCCTCAGCGCAACACCGACCTGGCCACGGAGGTGATATGCAGTTCGTCCGGACCATCCAGCAAGCGCGCCATCCGCCCCATTCGCAGCAGTCCCGGCAGCGCGGTATCCGGTCCCAGCCCGGCAGCCCCGTACACCTGGATCGCGGAATCAGCCACTTGTTGCAGCGTCCGCGCCGCGGCCACCTTCGCCAAACCGGATTCCACGCGAGCGTCATGACCTGCGTCGAGGAGCGCGGCCGCCTTGTGCACCAGCGGCCGGGTGCTCCGGATGGCCAGCAGTGACTCGAAAACATGCTGCTGCACCAGCTGGCGTTCGGCCAGCGTTCCCGATGACTGACCGCGCGTGCGAGCTCGCTCGCACATCAGGTCATAGGCCCGCTGCGCCTGGCCGAGCCAGCACAGGCAGCGCAACGTCCGGCCGAGCTGCAACCGCTGCCGCGCGATCGGCAACGCACGTCCCCGCTCGCCGATGAGATGGTCTTTCGGCAGCCGCACTCCGTCCAGGGCGATCTCCCACTGCCCACCCACTCCGAGGACCGGCAGCTCACGCACGAGCCGGAAGCCCGGAGCGTCCGTCGGCACCAGCAGCAACGACAACCCGTCCCGGTCCGGCGCCCGCCCGTCGGTGCGAGCCAGCACAGTGATCACATCGGCGTCCTGGGCGCCGCTGACGAACCATTTGCGACCGGACAGGACCCACGAACCGTCCGGAGCCTCCGCCGCTCGGGTGGCCGTCAACGTCGGATCGGTGCCTGGTGTGTCGGGTTCGGTCATCGCGTACGCCGCATGCAGTTCCCCGGAAACCAGTCGCTTCAGGTACGTCTCCCGAACGCGGTCACCGGCATGACGCTGCAACATCCGCACATCCAACAGCGAGGCCGAGCCGAGCACCGCAGGCCCATGGTCACTGGCGCCTTCGGCCTCGGCCAAGCACACGTACTCGGCGAACGAAAGACCCTGACCACCATGCTCCCTCGGCAGCGGCAACGCCCACAGCCCTTCCGCCCGCGCGGCGTCGGCCAACTGCGAACGGGCTGCCGCAGCAGCGGGGCCACCTGCGTCCAGCAGGATCTCTTGTGGCATCACTCGTTCTGCCACAAAGGCTTCCACACGCTCACGCAGCGACGTGCCGTCGACCCCGGCGGCGGACATACGGGTCTCGGATGCGTACGGGTCCATGCTTCTCCTCGTCTGCTGGGAACTCGACGTCCCCGCGCTGCGACTGCTGTTGTCCGCGGGAGTGGTCGGCGGCGATCGCCACCGAGTTCCCGCGGCGGTCACTCTGTTCGAGAAGGAGAGCCATGACACTCGGCGCAACGCGGACCTCCGACAACCAACTGACGGCGAAACCACTGCAGGGGGTGCAGGTCGAGACCGGCGGACCGCCGGGTCCGGTCTCGATCGCGGCGCAGCACCTGCGGTTGCTGGGCGCCGAACCTTGCGCGGCCGACTGTGACGCGCTGACTCTCACCGACCTCGACGGCGCGACAGTCGAAACCCGCCTGTCCTGGGGCAGGCCGGACAGCGAGGTATGCGATGAGGCGACCGCGCAGGCCGCCGCAGGACTGATGCTCGTGCACGGACGTCGCGACGGCTCACCCCGTGGACTGGCCGTGGACTACGTCTCGACCGCCTCCGGTGTGCTCGCCGTCCAAGGCCTGTTGGCCGCGCTCATCGGCCGCGCGAGGGGTACCTCGGTCACCTCGGCGGAAGTCTCGCTCGATCGCGTGGCGCTGCTGACCGTCTCGCAGTACCTCGCCGCCGCGTGCGCCGAGGACGACGAAGCCAGCCCACTGGCGCCCGGCGGGCCACCGTTCACCACTGCCGACGGCGTTCGATTCGAACTCGAAGCACTGGACGTCGCGGTGTGGGCCGAATTCTGGCAGGCCATGCGAGCGCCGATGCAGGCGGCACGAAAAGGCTGGCGGCCCTTCCAGTTCCGCTATGCCACGGCCTGCGCTCCGATTCCCGACGAGCTTCATCACACCACGCTGGGGGCCACGTGGACACAGGTACAGGCGGCCGCGGCCGAATCCGGTGCCGACGTCTGCCGATTACACACCCTGGTCGAACGCTCGGCGGAACTGCACAACGGCGGAGAATCGACGCTGCCCTGGGAACTGTCCCCGCATCCGAAACCCTCCGCGACGGTACCGGCACGCGGCCGATGTAGCGATGAGCGTCCTCTGGCAGGGTTCACTGTGCTCGAGGCAGGGCGTCGAGTCCAGGCCCCACTCGCCGCGCACCTGCTGGGGCTGCTCGGCGCGACCGTCGTGCGAATCGAGCCGCCAGGCGGTGACCCGCTGCGTGGCATGCCACCGACCTGCTCGGACATCTCCGCACGCTGGCTGGCCCTCAACCGGGGCAAGGACTCCGTCGAAATCGACATCAAGTCCCCCTCCGACCGCCGGCAGTTGCTCGAACTGGCAGCCGACGCCGACGTCTTCCTGCACAATTGGGCACCCGGCAAAGCCGAGCAACTCGGACTCGACGCCGACACGCTATCGGCCGCCAACCCGAGCCTGATCTACGCCTACACCAGCGGCTGGGCAGGACGGCTCCCCGGCGCCCCCATGGGCACCGACTTCATGGTGCAAGCCCGCACCGCAGTGGGAGAGGCGGCCCGCCCAGCCGACGAACCACCGACACCGTCACTGATGACCCTGCTGGACGTCCTCGGCGGCATGCTGGGCACCGAAGCGATTCTGGCCGGACTGCTCACCCGCGAACGCACCGGCCGCGGCGTGCGCGTGGAATCCTCACTCCTGGCCGCCGCGCAACTGCTGACCGCGCCGGCTCTACGTCGGGCGCATGACGGTCTTCCCCTACGTCACCCCGCCGGGTTCCGCCGCCCGTTGCCGACCGCTGACGGGCTCCTCGCACCCGCTGACGAGCACGCCGTCGCGGCGGCCGACACCGCGGCACAGGTGCGTGCGCTGTCCACCGACGACGCCTGGGCGATGCTCAGGGACCGAGGCATCATCACCACCCCAGTGACCACCGATCTGACGACCCTGCCCACCGATTCCCGGTTCGCGGGCGCCATGACCCGCGACGAACACGGCGCCGTCGCCGTGTCGTCGCCTTGGAGGTTCCGATGAGCGTCGCATTACACGATTTAGTCCCCCGCAAGCTACGCAGAACCTGGGCGACCGACGGCAGCTACCCCGACCTCGACCTGTATTCGCTATTCCGGGCACGCCGCTGCCAGCACCCGCACCGAACCGCATTGGTCGACAACGAAGGCGAGGTGAGCTACGCGGAAGTGGACGCTCTGGCGCGGCAGCTGGCCGCCGGTCTGGCCGCCCGAGGTGTACGAGCCGGCGATGTCGTCGGCATCCAGCTGCCGAATTGCCGCGCCGCTGTGATCGCAGACCTCGCTTTGGCCGCACTGGGCGCGGTAGCACTGCCGTTCCCCGCCGGCCGCGGCATGAGCGAGGCCGAGTCGCTGCTGCGGCGATCGGAAGCCGTCGGTGTCCTGGCCGCCGCCCAGTTCCGTGGACACCACCACGCCGCAGATCTCGCGCAGTTGCTCGGCCAATTGCCGACATTGCGTTTCGTCGTCGCCGTCGGTACCGACTTCGCGCCGGAAAGCTGTGTGCCTTTCGTGGAGTTGTTCCCTGGCGACTACGACGATTTCGTCCCGGATCGCCCCGATCCGGACGCGGCCGCTCGCATCCTGGTGTCCTCCGGGTCGGAGTCGGAACCGAAAATGGTCGCCTACTCCCACAACGCGCTGGCAGGCGGCCGCGGCAACTTCATGGCATCGCTGTTGACCGACGACCGACCGCCCCGCAGCCTGTTTCTCGTACCGCTCGCCACGGCCTTCGGCAGCAACGGCACGGCTGTGACGCTGGCCCGCCACGGCGGCGCGCTGATTCTGCTGGACCACTTCTCGCCGGTGGAAGCGTTGGCGTCGATCCAACAGCATCGTCCCACGCACGTGCTCGGCGTCCCCACCATGATCCGAATGATGCTCGACAACGGCGCAGTCGAGACCGACACCTCCGCACTGACGGCACTGGTGCTCGGTGGTTCGCAACTCGACGCCACGACCGCCCGGGAGGCACAACAAGCATTCGGATGCACGGTGGTGAACCTCTACGGGTCGGCCGACGGCGTCAACTGTCACACGGATATCGACGAAATCGATTCCGGCGACGAAAGTTCGGGAGTCCTGGTCGGGCGACCCGACCCGCGGGTGGCGCAGATCCGCATCGACCGGGTCGACACCGGCCGGACCGCGGCGCCAGGCGAAACCGGAGAAATAGTCGCCCGGGGCCCCATGACGCCGCTGTGCTACGTCGCGGACCCGCGATTGGACTCGCGATATCGCACGAGCGACGGCTGGGTACGCACCGGTGACCTCGGCGTCCTGGACCCCGCAGGCCGCCTGCACGTGGTCGGGCGGCTCAAGGAGATCGTCATCCGCGGTGGCGCGAACATCAGCCCCGCCGAGGTCGAACGCATGCTGGCCACGCATCCCGATGTCCGCGATGTGGCGTGCATCGGCGTCCCCCACGACGTGCTCGGTGAGCGACTCGCGGCCTGTGTCGTGCCGCGGCCGGGCAGCGTGCTCGACCTGGAAGGACTGTGTGCTCATCTGGCGGCCAACGGCATGGAGCGCGGCAAACACCCCGAATCGCTCCTGCTGCTCGATGCCCTGCCGTTGACCCCTGCGGGCAAACCCGACCGCGCGGCTCTGCAAACAAGGTTCACCACCGTCAGGCACTGAACACTGCGGGGCAGCCGTTTCCACGGCTGCCCCGCCTTACGATCCGCCGAGTCAGGACCCGGAGAGCGCCTTCTTCAACGCGGTTGCCGCACCCCGATAGACGGACAGAAGATCCTGGCCCTGCTCGGGATAGTTCACGATCGATACCTGTTCGACGCCCGAGTCCGGCAGCACGACGCCGGTTGACATGTGCGCGTTGTCGAGAACGAACTGCGGCTTCTTCGCACTCAACTCCGCCAGCTGACCGGGCGTGACGGGTTCAGGACCATAGGAGCCCACAATCTGCGCACCGGCCAGCTCGGCCGCCCACGTCGAAAACACCTGGGCGATGACCGTCGGCTGCTTACCACCCGGCCATGCCGAGCGGACGTCCCCGCTGAGCTTGTCGAACTCGGTGCTGAACGTCGCGGTCCACGCCTGCGCCGCCGCGGTGGTGCCGAAGCGCTCGCCCAGCGCCTGCACTTGGGCTTTCACCTTGGCCGCGGAGTTGTCCAGATCGACTTCGATCAATTCGGCCTTCGATCCCGCGGCTTCCTTGATCTTGGCCGCGAACGGCTCGAACGGTGCGTAGAGCACGAAGTCCGCTTCCGCCACCGCGGTCAGATCCGACGGTTTGGGGTCGTAGTCCGGAGCATGGTGGACCGATGGCGGCACGATGACTTTAACGTCCTCGGCGCCTGCGGCTTCGGCGAACGCAGCCTCCCAGGTGGTGGTCGCCACGACCACCGGGTGGGTGTGGCCGCGGTGGTCGTGCTGCTCGCTTTCGGAGCTGGCACACCCGCTCAGCAGCACGGTCGCCGCGACCACGCTTGTCGTCAGGCATATACCGGCGATCAATGGTCGAAAGCGCGCCATGAGAGTGTTCTCCGTTCAGGAATCAGATGGGCCGCGAAGGCGACTGCCCCCGCGGTGAGGACCAGCACCGGCCCAGGAGGAAGATCGAAGGCCAGCGCCAGCACGAATCCCACGGAATTCACCGCAACGCCGATACCGACAGCCCAGACGATGATCGAAATCAGTGAGCGGCCCAACCGCCGCGCGGCCAGCGCCGGGAGCAAGGTGAGCGCATCCACGAGCAGCGCACCGGTCAGCCGGATCGCCCCGGCCACCGCAACCGCGATCAGCACCAGCAGAATCAGCGTGAGCCGCCCCACCGCCACACCGGAAACCAACGCCAGCTCGCGATCATGCAGCAGCAGCGCCAAATCACGTCTTCGCCACCAGAACAGCGCAGGCACCACCACCGCCAGCGCCGCCAACACGACGACGTCCTGAACCCGGACCGCGAGAATCGAACCCCACAGCAGCGAAAACGCAGCCGAGGCATTCACTCCCGCCACCGCGAGCACCAGCAGCGCTGCCGCGACGGCCAGACTCATCAGCAAACCCATTGCACCGGAAAGTTTTTCCGGCGTGCGCGCCAGCGGACTGATCCCCGCCCCAGCAACGGCACACGCGAGCAGACCGCACAACGCCGGATCCCATCCGGTCAGCATGCCGACCGCAGCACCCAGCAGCGCTACGTGCATCATCGCGAACCGGACCGGGATGATATCCAGCCCCACGATGGCCACACCGACCACCGGCAGCCCGATCGAGCCCACCAACAGCGCCACACCGGCCCGCTGCACCGATCCCATTCCGAGCAGATCGAATACCTGCGCAGGCCCGTTCACGACAACTCCCGCAGTCGGCCCGCGGCCATCTCCAGCACTCGGTCGCAACGCCGCGCCATGGCGCGGTCATGGGTGACCACGACGAGGGTTACAGGCAGCTCCGTCAGGACGTCGGCGGCCTCCTCCTGTCCCGCGAAATCCAATGCAGCCGTGGGTTCGTCGGCCAGAACGACGCTCGCACCAGCTGCCACGCACCCCGCCGCTCGGGCTAGGTGCATACGCTGCAGCTGCCCACCCGAGAGCGTGTCGAGTGGTCGGCCGAGCAGCTCGCCCACACCCAGCCGTGTCGCCATCGCCTGCGCCTGACGGACGTCTCCGCTACTGGCCAAGAGCTCACCGGCCAGCAGCGGGAATCGGCCCGCGGCGGGCCGCTGGGGAATCCACCCGCACACCCGCCGCCGCCACGCATAGTCCGCCGATGTGCGGCCGCCACGGCCTCCGACGGAGATATCGCCGCGCACAGCCGCATGCAGGCCGATCACCGCGCGCAGTAGCGTCGTCTTGCCGGAGCCGTTGGTACCGGTCAATGCCACCCGTTGACCGGCAGATATGTCGAGGTCGACATCCCTGACCACGTCGACACGTCCGTGCCGGCACGACACCCCCCGCAAGCGCAGGTCTAGCCCTGCCATCACCCCACCTCCTTACCGGCCGTCACCCGCACGCCGACCGGTGTGCCCGGAAGTAGTCGCACCACCACGCCCATCGGTTCCGCGACATAATCGCCGTCGGCGGACCCGTCGCTTCCGCGCACCACCGAGACGAGGGTTTCGCGGGCACGCGCCACCCGAGAACGAATCGTGCCGACCGGACAACCCACCGTCTGCGCCGCCTCGGCGTAGGACATGCCCAAGACCTGGGTCAAGACGAACGCCTCGCGCCGCTCTTGGGGCAGACTGCACAGCAGGTCGTTCAGCGCCACCTCCTCGGCGAAATCCGGTGTACGCCGATCAGGCCGCTGCTCGAGAACCTGCGACCATTCCGGCACCTGCGTCGTCTTCGGACGAGCGGCGACACTGCGGAACCGGTCCACCACCACGCGGCGAGCGATCGACAGCAGCCAGGTTCGTGCGGTCGAATTCCCGGCGAACCGCGGCAGACTGCCCATGGCCCGCAAGAACGTCTCCTGGGTCAGGTCGTCAGCGGATTGGACATCGGTCAGGTGCGCGACGAAACGCCACACATCGCGCTGCGTCGATCGGATGAACTGCTCCAAAGCCTTTCGGTTGCCGGCACCGGCCGACAACGCCAGCGCGGTCAGGAGTTCGTCGGACATCCGCGGCCTCCACATCGACGCATCCGGCACACGAGAAAGCGCCCAGCGCTCAGAGCCGATCGAGGAGAAGGACCGTCGCCGCGGCAGGCAGCCGACAGCAGAAAAAGAGACAACATTCGCACGATTTCTTTTCGCGACACCACCATGCGGTGGTGCGGAGAGACCGGCAGCCGGACGCGCACAGTGCGCACACCGGCGTAGAGGACCGACTGCCGCTGGACGGGAAGCCGGGCGTGCGCACCGGCGTCGCGGCAGACCCTCACGGCTTGCTCACGCGCATAGATGACACGAGCGGCTACGTTCGCCCCCGGAATACCGGCAGCGCTGAATCGCGGCGATCGACGATCGACCGGGCAGCACTGCCTCCACCGGCAGCACAAGGCGTGGCTGCCTCCGATGGCGAACTCTCAGAACCGAACCGCGCCCACTGGAGGCCCACGCCGCGCCATGACGTGACGCAACACGCCTTCGCGCAACGTCTCGATGCGATGGTCGACTTCCACCACGGTTCGGGGCTCGCTGTCGACCGACGGATGCACCAGAACGAGAAGCAGAGGCGCCAGAATCCGTGTATACAGCGTCGCCAGTAGCGCGAAGAAGGCGACTTCCCCGCGCCACAGCCACACCGCGCACACCAGCGCGGCCGCCGCGTGCGCAGCGAACATGCCCGCATCACTGTGTGGATCAATGGTTTGGGAAGCGGCGTGAGCGGCCGACATCGACGATATGCCGAACCACATGTGCAAGACCGCCTGCATCACCGCAAGCCCACCGCCGATGGCGAAGAAGCCACGCTGACGATCGGCCAGCGCCCACGCCATCGAACCCGTCGCGGCAAATGCCACGATGAAAGCCGACAGCGACACGCTGTGCCCCGCCGAGGCCCCATGCCCCAGCGCCGACAACCACACCGCGATCCCCGCGAACACGATGGAACGGGCAGCCCGCGCGTTCTGGGGCGCGGGCACAGTGTTCATAACGCCGTCCATCATGACACTCGTATGCCGACACTGTCCCGCGGGGTTTCGATCACGGCCTCGCCGCAGGCTGCAAAACCGACGAACTGATCATCAAGCGGCCGAGCATGATCAGGACCTGCGACGAGCCACTCCCATACCGAGCGCCGCAAGCAGGCCCAGAGCGCCCAGAGCGATACCGATACCGCCGAGCCAGCGCGCGGTCGTATCGCTCGATGAACTAGAACTGGACGCCGCCGACTGGATGTCACCATGGTTGTCGACGCCACCGGACTGCTTGGCGGCCAACGTCAGCGAAGGAGCTGGACGCTCCGGCTCGGATCCATCACCGTCCGCGTTCTGGTCCCAGCGTACGACTTGACCATCCGCGTAGGTCTGCACCGCGGGGATCGTCACCGTCTCCGTGTCCGGCAACCCGTTCGCCAGCACGGAGAACTGCCCGAACTGACTCGGCCCGATGCCACCCCCGGCATCAGCCGTCCAGGTGATGTCGGTGACGTTCCGCGCAGCGTCTTTCCGCACTACCGCTTTCCATCCCGGCGCAGCTTCGGTATCCGCCGCCGTCACCCCCGGAATCTGCACCGCAACCTCGACCGTGGGGCTGCCAGTGCCCGATTCGTTCGGCACCCGGAAAACCAGGACCCCCGACCCGCCCCGAGACGCGTCAGGCCCAGAGACAGTGATGTGCGCAAGCGCGGGAGCGGCCGCCACAGTCGCCACGAAGGCCGCGGCAGCGCCTGCCGACGCGGCACGCACCAACCAAGAACTGTTCATCGTCGAGACCTCTCCTCACGGTGAGAAAACGAACGCAACAGATGCTCGCCGACGACGATATGCCACTACCGCGGCAGAACCGCGCATCTCCGGTCGCAGTCGTGGCGAAGACGGCGCACCGCGAGCTCGGCGTCGTGGAGGGTCCGGCACCCGACCACGACTTCCGGACCTACCGATTGCTCAGTGGGTGTCGTTCCAGAACTGGATACCGGCTGCGATCAACGCCGGGACGCCGACGATGACGGTGCCCGCGACCGCGCCCATGCCTGCCAGTGCGGCGCCGGTGATGAGGCAACCGCCGATCGCCGCCGGAACCGCGAGCAGACCGATCGACACCACACCCCCGGTCGCTCCACCGACGATGCCGCCGGCGACGCAGCCGATGCCGCCGCCGATCGCACTGCCCAGCAGGCTCCCGACAGTCGCCGCAGCCATCATCGACATGCTGAAGTTGCCAAGGGCCGCGTTGTAGTTCGGATGAGACAGTGCATCGATCTCCTGAGCTGTCGCTGCGCTGACCGGGCGCGCGTCGGCGGGATCGGTGCTCGGGGTCAACGTGACCATATCGCCGTCGAGCTGCGCGGCGATCGGCATCGCACTGCCGCCGTGGACGTAGGTCAGCGGAAGAGTCGCGACGGACGTTCCGCTCCGATCGATGAACTGCAGATGGTCATCGCTGATGGCGAGCGCCCCGGCATCCATCGTGAGCACAACCGAGCGGTCGACCACGTTGGCCTGGAAATGGACATCCGGAGTCTCCTGCGTGGGATCCGCCGTCGCGGTTCCCGCCGAGATACACAAAGCCGAGATAGCCATGGCGGCCACCGCAGCGCCCTTACGAAACATCACTGTCGTCTCAACTCTCGATTTCGTTGTGGCAGCGTGGGTACGCAGCCGACAAAAGGTCGGAGAAGTTGTCGAACCAGTTCCTGATGTGACGCACAACACATATCGATAGGGGTGTGCGATCTCCGGACGCCACCACGTTCAAGCTGATGGCCGCCGCCCCGCTGCTTCCCCTTGGTCTATGGCTGTGCATGCGCACCGCCCGTCCCGCAGTGGCCCACCACCCCCGCCCGTCCAGCCGGTTCATCACCAGTACGGCGCTGGCCGTCGGCGTCGTGGGCGGCATCGGGGGAGGCTCGCTACTTAGTCCGGTCCTCGCGGGCCGAGGCATTCCACTCGCCGAGGTCGCGCCCGCCGCGCTCACCTCGACTCTGCCCAGGTCGATCGTGGGCGCGGGCACCTACATCATGCTCGCTGCCATCACCGGGGAAGTCCACGTCGCTCCGGACTGGGCGATCGGTATTAGTTGCGGCACAGGCGGACTCGCCGGATGCTATCTCGGCGCACACTTGCAACCAGTCCTGCCGGAGTGGGCACTTCGATTCACCCTTGGCGGGTCGGCAGCTGCGACTGCGCTGGTCTACACAATCCAGGCGCTTTGATCCGGCCGCACCATCCATCTCGGGCTTCGCCATTCGGCGGGGACTGCCAACTGAGCCCAGACGCGACGGTAGCTGGCCACTCCAGTTCTTGTCGGCACCGCACGCGGGTGCGCCGCTGGTGGCCACTCCTATGGCGGACCGGTCACCACCAACCCTGCACTCCTCCATCGCCCCCCACACACACCTCCACCGCACCCCACCTCAACCCCCTCATTGCACCCGCCAAACCCCCACATCTCTCCATCATCCCGACCTCCTCTGCCGCCATTCACCAAGCACACCTCTTTCATCGAGGGTAACAATGTTATAACGACCAGGGATTTCATCGAATTCCACGCAAAATCAGACACGGAAACCCTTGGCAAGGATCGCGCAATGTGTGCTTGATGGATGTATGACCGCGACGATTCACAAAGTTGTGGCAGGCAATGGCTATCAGTACTATATTCGAGACACACAATATCTCACGCGGATCAGATCCGCATGACGCTATTCCTGATGTCGAACGGGCACGCATGCGCACTGCGGTGGCGACAAAAATGTTCACCGAAGAATACGGTCGCGCACCGATAGATGCGCGCGAGTTGTCCGGCTGGGTGGCGAAGAACTCACGCCCGAACACCGCCGCGGTGGCGGGTTTCGACATCACGTTCTCACCGGTGAAGTCGGTGTCGGTGCTGTGGGCGCTCGCGCCTCGCAGCGTTGCGGAGAAGATCGAGGCCGCCCACCGCGCCGCGATCGATGACGCCCTGGCGTGGATGGAACAGCACGCGGTCGTCACCCGTCTGGGTCGTAGCGGTGTTCGGCAGGTAGATGTCGAGGGCATCGTGGCCGCCCGGTTCACGCACCGCGATTCCCGTGCCGGCGACCCGGACCTGCACACCCACGTGCTGATCGCCAACAAGGGCTTTTCGTTGCTTGGGCCCCACGTCGGCCTACTAACCGGGTCATGTCTCCCGATCGACTCTCTCCGATCGTGCCTGGTAGGTCGTCGGGTCGGGCGTCATGTTCGCCGTGGCGACTGCATCAACACGGCGCGAGCAGCTCTCGCGGTGGCGACGCGGCGGCTGGCCCGGAGGATAGCGGCCAACGGGTTTGGACTCGTCCGCCTACAAGGGCCGCAACGTCGTCGAAGGGACCTTCAACAAACCGAGCACTGGCGTGGCGCCGCCACCCGATACGACAAACTCGCCACGACTACCGCGCCGGGTTCGTCATGGCATCGACGGATGAATGACTGAAGCTATTCGGTGCGCGGCGCCTCACTCCGGCGTCGAATTCGTGCTGCGCAGGAAGGTGAGGGCGGCCAGGACGCGCTGGTTGTAGAGCGAGCCGTGCCGGTTCAGCCCGGTGGTCTCCGGCAGCGCCAGTTTGCTGTTGATCGTGGACAATTGCTTCTCCACCGTGCTGATCTTGGTGTGCAGCGTCTGCGCGATGCCGCGGTTGGAGCGGCCCTCCGCGACCAGCGCGAGGATGCGCCGCTCGTGGGGCGTCAGCTTTTCCAGCGGATCGGTCACCCGATGGCGCGACATCAATTTGCTGATGATGTACGGGTCGATGACCACCTCACCTCGGACGATTCGGGTGAACGCGTCGATGAGCTCGTCCAGGTTGCCGAGTCGTTCCTTGCCGAGATAGCCGACGGCGCGGGGGATCTCCTCGATGCTGAGCAGACGCTCGGCGTACGCGGCCTCCAAGTAGTCCGAAAGCAGCAACAGACCGACGTCCGGATAATTCGCCCGGACGAGCTCGGCGATGTCCAGACCGTCGGTGTCGTGGAAGGCGGTGAGCCGGATGTCGAGCAGGGCGAGATCCGGTGCGTGCTCGTCGATCAGCGGCAGCGCCTCCGGCCGGGTCGATGCCTGGGCGAGTACGTCGATGCCGCGACCGCGCAAGGCGTCGGTGAGCAGATCCAGGAACAGGCCGCGATCTTCGACGATGACGATTTTCATGACGTCGCTCCAGTCTCAGGCGCCTCGGGAAGCCGAGCGCGTAATGTCGTTCCGCGACCGGCGTCACTGATGATGGCGAGTTCGCCGCCGACACCCTCCACGCGATGGCGTAAGCCGGTCAGGCCGTCGCCCGGGCGGGCGCCACCGTGGCCGTCGTCGGTGATTTCGATGACGAGATGCCGGTCGTCCTGGTGCGCTCGCACGTGCGCACTGGTCGCCCCGGAGTGCTTGTAGACGTTGGCGAGCGCTTCGCTGATCACGAAATAGGCTGTGATCTCCACGTGTTTCGGCCACCGTCGCGCGGTCAGCTGGAAAGTGACCGGCAGCGGGGCGCGATCGGCCAGGTTCTCGATCGCGGGGCCGAGGCCGTGTGCGATCAGGACGGTCGGATAGATGCCCTGGGTGAGGTCGCGCAAGGCGCGGATGGTGTCGGTGAGTTCGGCGTGTGCGGCCGAGACCGCGCGCTGCGCCTGCTCCGGTTCCGGTCCCTCGCCCGCGGCCAGCGCGCGGTGGGCGCTGTCGAGCAGCATGAGGATGCGGAAGAAGCGCTGCTGAGAGCCGTCGTGCAGATCCCGTTGGATGCGCCTGCGTTCGTCTAAGGCGGTCTGCGCCAATCGCAGGCGCGACAGGCGGAGCTGTTCCAGCTGCGCCTGCTGGGTGGCGTAGAGGCGCGCGTTGTCGATGGCCAGGGCGACGGCCGTGATCGCCGCGTCGGTGGCCTCCGCCTGCCTGTCAAGCGCGGCGTCGTGCTCGATGACCGCGATGGGGTCGCCGCGGCGGCGCACTGTCGTCACCGAGCGGGCCGGGGTGCGGTCGGTCACGGTTACGGGCTGGCCATGAATGTCCACGTACCGGCCGTCGCCCAAGACGTAGGCGATGGTCAGCGTGGGATCGCCGAGGGAGCGTCGCAGCGCGGCCTGCAGCGCCCCGGGATCGGAGATCGAGGCCAAGTCGCGTTCGATGTCGTTGAGCAGATCGACCACGCCTTGGTGGGCGAGCTTGCGCACCAGCCAGCGAACCAGATACAGCAGCGGGACGAGCACGATCACCGCGACGGTGAACACCGACGCGAGCACGGCTTTCGCCTGGACGGGCGCGGGTATCACGGTGACCACCGCCTCGGCGATCTTGATCGCCGCGGTCGCCCCGATGCCGATCCAGACCGGACCGGCAGGCCTGCGGCGCACCGGTGCGGCACCCGCCCAGCGCCGCACCACGATGGCAACAGCCGCGACGCCCATGACGACGCCGAGGACGCTGCCGGTCGCCCCCCAGAAGGTGACCGGGCGGTGGATACCGATCGCCCACGGCGGTTCCGGGTGATCGACGAAGTACCGCACGACCTGGGTGCCCGTCGCGATGACGTGCGAGGCGATCACGAAACCGCGGTCGAACCTGCTGCTCAATCGACCGGTGGGCCAGGCCAATAGGACGTGCGCCGCGATACCCATCCAGCTGTAGGCGAGGCAGAAGCCGATCGCGAACAGCACACCGTCGGTGGCCCTCAGGTACTGCAGGTAATACACGGTGGCGCCGAGCACCATCAACCGTCCGATGCGCGGCGAGGGCAGACGAACCCAGGCGACCACACCGGCCGCGATCACCACCGAACCCGCGCTCCGGGGCGGGATTTCCTGCCACCAGTCCGGCGTCCACACCGACCAGGAGACGGCCATGGTCCAGCACGTCACGCCCAGCGCCGCGATCCCGGCCACGGCCGCGGAGGCCCAGCGCGGCACTCGCGCCGGACCCGCATCGCTGTCCACAACCATGCCCCTCACCGCACGATCTCCTCGTTTCCCCCGCTGGCCCGATCATCCACGACCACACCGCAGACGCAACCAAGGTTTCCACCCGCCCGCGCCCGAGTTTTCCCTCGCGCGTGCGGCGGATCACCGGGACGGCGGACGCCACGCGGGCCACGACAATATCCCTGTCGGCACAGCCGAATTCGAGGGGAAGATGCCATGAACGAGTACTGTTCGAGTTTCCGTGCCGTGCGCCTGCGAGCGCGTCCGGTGGACCGCAGACGGTTTCTCACCCGAGCCGCGGCGGCGGGAGCCGGTCTTGCGCTCGGCGCGACGATGTCGCCCAGGACCGTCTCGGCCGGAACCAATTCGGGGTTCCGGTGGTGCAGCCGCTGCCAGAACATGTGGTTCGCGTCGGGCGACGACCAGGGCCACTGCCCCGTCTCCCACCTCTGGGACCACAGCCACTACCAGGACGGCAGCGCGGTCTATCGGTTCGTCGACGAACAGCCCGAGGTCGGCCAGGATCGCGCGGGCATGCTGGGCCTGAAATGGTGCCGCACCTGCAAAGCGGCGTACTTCTCCTTCGGACGGGGCGTCTGCCCGAACAACTCGGAGGGGCATACACCGTCGGCCGAGACCTATCGCGTCGAAACGGATCTGCAGCCACCGCTGTCGGACTTCCCGAAGCAGCCCGGCTGGAACCGCTGCGTCGAATGCCAAGTCCTGTACTTCGGCCCGAATTGGATCGACAGCCACTGCCCGGCGGGCGACCCGCACCACGGAGCGGCGGTCGACTCGGGTGCGGGATGGCGGTTCGAAGGCTACTTCCCGAGGATTCGATGAGCCACCGGACACCGCGTGACGACACCGGGACCGCGGGCGTGCTGCCTGCGGGGTTCTCGGCGGTCGAAATGCTGGACGACGACGTGGTCGCGACGGTGACGGCGATCGCCGACCGCGACGGCCACGAGGCCGTGCTGATCCTTGCCAAGGCGCCCGCGCCGGACCAGGGGCGCACGGCGTTCCGGCGGTGGGCGAAGGGACTGCTCGACATCTCCGGCCGCCCGCACGTCGCCCGGATGATCGCCGCCGACATCACCCCGGACGGACGCCCCTTCCTGATCGTCGAGAGCGGGCCCGTGCTCGCCGACCACCTCGACGAACACGGCCCGCTCTCGGTGCGCGCCATCCGCGATGTCGGCGTCGCCATCGCGGACGCGCTGGCCGCCGCGCACTCCGTCGACCTCCCGCACGGTGCGTTACAGCCCGCCACGATCCTCCTGAGGAACGACCGGGCGGCATTGGCGGGCTTCGGCATGAACGCTCCGGGCTTGGCGGTGGCCGCGGCCGTCGACGCCTACACCCCGCCCGAGGATCTGCCAGCGGCGCTGGCGGGCCGGATCGTGGCCGGGCCGGCGGGTGACGTGTACCGCCTCGGCGTCACCCTGTATGTGCTGCTGGGTGGCGAAATGCCCTGGCAAGAAGCGCTGTTCGACCTGGCGGCGCGCAGCGTCGCGCTGCCGGAGATACCGGGTGTCGCCGCCGAATTGGTGGCTTTGCTGCGGGCCGCGACCACGGCCGATCCGCTCGCCCGGCCGAGCGCGGCGCAATTGCGCGACTGGTTGGCGGGGATGGTCATCGATTCCGAGCACCGCGCGACCGGAGCCATCCCGCGTGAGCTCCTCACGGGCAGCGGAGTGCGCAAGGTCGGACGGCGCAGAGCGGCGTTGCTGGGCGCGACCGGCCTCGGGGCGGGGGCGGTGGCGGGCACCCTCGCCAGGCATGCGAGTCCGGGTACGCCCGCCGCGCCGGCACCCATCGCACTGCCGAATCTCGCGCCGGTGCTTCCCGCGGCGGCGACGGCCGCCACCGGTGGGCTGTCGTTCATCACCGTCGTGGTGATCACCGTCGTCACGGTGACGGTCGGCGTGGTCGGCGCGATCACCGCTCCCCGCATCCTGCCCGACGTCTTCGGCGGCGCGCAGCCGTGCGACTCGGTGGTCGGCGACCGTCCCTACCCCGATGTGCTGGCCGGCTCGGTGCAGTTCCTGAACGACAACGGCTACAACTTCGTCTTCAAGTTCGCCACCGAGGCCAACGCCCGCGGATCGGCCGACCTCCGGGCCCGCACCGCGGCCTTCGTCCTGGAACCACCGGGCAGATACCAGGGGGAAGTGCGCGTGGAAGGTGACGACCTCCTGCTCAGCGGACCGGTGGGCGGAACGGCTCCGGGCACCTGGACCCGGCGCTCCGTGGCGACCAACCCCATCGCCCGCGCCGTTCTCGGCGTGCCGGGAATCGCTGGCGAGACACTGCGCACGGCGGATCCCGTCGAGCGCGACGGATGCGACTTCACCGGGCAGGTGGACGTCGGCGCGCTGCGCGCCGCCACCGGGCAACCGGCCGGTACCGGCCGCGCCGCCTTCGAAGCCGGAATCCAGGACGGCACCGGTGAATTGCGCTACTTCAACATCCGCGCCGGTAATCCCGCGCAGGACATCGAGCTGAGAGTGGAGCGCTCCGCTTCCCCCGCGGCGCCGGGTGACCCGGGGCCGCGGAAATCACGCACCGATCTGTCCGGCAGGTGGACCAACAACGAGTACTCCTTCCTCACCAACGGCTCCGTCGCGGGGCTGATGATCGGCGACCAGCCCGCGTGCAAGTCGACGGCAGTGCGTTCCGCCGGGACCAGTATGGACATCGAGTTCGACTGCCTGCCCGGGACGCAGCTGCCGCGATCCGTCGCCGTGCACGCGGAGCTTCTCGACGACGAGCACCTCGCGCTCACCGGGAGCGCGGCGCTCAGCGGCACCTACCGGCTGGCGAGCTGACGATGACGCGGCTTCCCGATCCCCTTCGATCGCGCGCCGTCCTCGTCGGTGCGAGCAGTTATGCCGACCGAGACCTCGCCGACCTGCCCTCGGTGCGCGCCAACGTGACCGACCTCGCGGAGATCCTCACCTCCGATCGCGGCACCGACCTGCCCGCCGCGCACTGCACCGTGATCACCGAGGATCGGCCCATCGCCGACCTCGGCGCACGAGTCGAGCGAGCGGCCGAGGATGCGGAGGACCTGCTGCTGTTCTACTACGCGGGGCACGGTCTGCCGGACAACTCCGGCGGGCTGTATCTCACACTGCCGTCCACCCGGACGTCCACCTTGCGGTGGACAGGCCTTCCGTTCGAGACGATCCGGGAGGCGTTCGCCGAATCGAGGGCGCGCAATCGGGTGGTGATCCTGGACTGCTGTTACTCGGGACGCGCGATCGGAGGCAGAATGTCCGGCGGCGCAACGACTTTGGCCGGACAGCTGGACGTCGACGGCACCTTCACACTGACCTCCACCCCGCGCAACGAGCTGGCGATGGCGCCGCCGGGCGCGATCCACACGGCCTTCACCGGTGAATTGATCGCGCTGCTGACCGAAGGCGATCCGGAAGGACCCGAGATGCTCACCCTCGGGCACATCTACCAGCGGCTCCGGTGGACGATGGACCAGCGCGGCCTGCCCCTGCCCGAACGCTGCGGCACCCGGACGGCCGATCTGCTGGCGCTGGCGCCCAACCGGGGAAATCGCGGCGCGCCGACCTCGGCGACCGAGCGCTACGCCGAACAGGTCCGGCAGCGGACCGCGGCGCTCGGCCCCGACCACCTCGCGGTACTGGCGATGCGGGACCGGCACGCCTTCGCGGTCGGAGAATCCGGCGCTGCGGCGGAGGCAGCGCGCCTATACGCGGGCCTGGCCACCGATTTCGCCCGTCTGCTCGCCGCCGACCACCCGGAGACGCTGCGGGCGCGGGAACAGCACGCCCGGTGGACCGCCGCCGCGGGAGACCAGGCCCGAGCGGCGGAATTGCATGCCGGGCTGCTCGCCGACCGTACGGACGTCGGCCGAGCCGTGCGCAGCGGACCCCGGGCGGTCGGCCGGTCCCGCGTACCCCGGAAGGAGACCCCATGACCTCCCACCTCGCCCGCCTTCGGGTCGTCGTCGGCGACTACGACGACCTGCTGTCCCTGCGTTCCTGGCTGCGGGACGAGGACGCCCTGCGCGGCCGGGTGGACCTCGTCCGGGCCGCTGCCGCTCCCGACCGCATGGGTAGCCTGTCCGATGCTTTGATCATCGCGCTCGGTGCGGGCGGCACCCTCACGGTGCTGGCCCGCGCCATTCCCGACTGGCTGCTCGGCCATAAGAACGTCACCATCGAGATCACCGGTCCGCAGGGGAAATCCGTCACGATCTCCGCGACGGGCGTTCGCGATCCGCGTGCGCTGATCCGGGAAGTGCTCGCCCGCAACGAAATCGAGTCCACACGGCAGGGCCTGCCGGACGCGGATCAGTGATCCGCTCCGCCGATCATCCACGTGTTGAAGGCGCCTTCCAGCGCCGGGTTCGCTTCCGAATCGAGGGCATGCCGGGGCGATCGAGGCCGCGGCGAGTACATGAGCGTTCCACATCACCGGCCGGTGGACTTGCCATGGCTGGTGAATATAGGCATTGCGCCGGGGCGCGAAGTGCGAAATCTTCGCCTGAGTACATTTCGGATCCTGACGACGAACCGATTTCAGGCGATTTGTGGGAACTTCTCATGCACTGCTCGCAGTCGAGGTCGCGCGTTCGCGCCGCCGTGGCTTCGGCGCGTTCGTCGTCCCCGGAGCACGGAGAGTGCCGTGACGCGGGCCGGGGATGAGGATCTCGCCGGGTTGGTCGATCGGATCGCGGATGGGCTGCGTGCGATGGCCGTGCCCGGGTGGCAGCGGCTGGAGGCGTGGTTCGCGATGACCGTTGTCGCCGAATCGGCGGTGTTGACGGTCGAGGACGGTATCCGGTCGTTCCGGTGCCCGGTACCGGATGCGGTGTGGGATGCGGTGCGCCGGCATCGGCAGGTGTCGGCAAGGGCCGACAACGGGCCGTGGTGGCGGTTGCTGGTGCGCGTCGATGCCGACGGTGTAGAGGCCGCTGCCGATCACGGTGCCGTACCGTTCCCCGGCGAGCAGTTGTTCGCGCCGGCGGCCTATCTCGCCGACTTGGAACGTTATCCCCGGGATCGGCTGCCGGTGTGGCTGGCGGCCTACCTCGGACACGGAGAACGCCGAACGCGGACGCCACGCGCCGCCGCCGAGGCAGTGCGTGCGGACCAGCGTGCGGGGTTGCGCGCGGTGGCCGTGGATGGCGAACTGCCGGAGCTGGCTGTGTTGTGGGCGCGGTGGGCGGTGCTGGCGGCAGCCTTCGTGGCGGTCGGGTCGAGGCAGGGGCCGCGGATCGGTCCGTCGGTGGGCATATTCGAAGGCGCGGGGCGCAGCGGTTCGACGCTGACGCTCCTGCCCGGCGACCGTGCCGTGCTGTCGGGTGGTGTGTGGGATGCGCCGGTCCTGGACGCGGCGTACAACGGCGGTGCACCGATGCCGGAACTCTTTGCGGGAGCGCCCGAATGGGTGTCCGATCCGGTGCTCAATCCGCGGGTAGCAACCGGTCTGCTGTCGTTTTGTTACTGGTGGGAGTCCGGTCGGTGGTACCGGGGCGAGTCCGCGCCGGTGGCGGAGTGTGCGCCGGCGATGCCCGCGGTGTGGACGGTCGGCACCGTTGCGGGTGTCGTCGGCAGCCTGCTGGACGACCGGTCGGGTGGTATGTCCGACGCGGCCGAGTTGTTGGTGTCGGCCGCGCAGGCCGGCGCGGTGACGCGCGAGGCGATCGTGCAGGTCTTCGGTGACGGCACCGATATCGACATCGACGGAGCGATGTTCCAGTTCGTACTCGCGGATCTGGACGCCGGACACGCCGAGGGGATCGGCGAAGCTGATGCGCTCGACCTTGTCCGGGACCACGTCCTACGACAGGGATACGACACCACGGGATACCCGCTGTCGACGCTGCGGGCCGAACGCATCAGCGTGGGCTGGATGGTACGTTCGCCGGTGCCGAACGGCGAAATCGCCTTGGACCGTGCGATTTTCTATGTCGCCGATGACGGAGTGGTGGAGCGCTCGACCACGTCGGTGCCGTTGTCGGTGTTCGTCACCGGTTTCGAGCGGCGGTTCCGGTTGCGCGGTAACAGCCGAGCCTGACCGGAGGGGGATCGCGACGTGAACGGTGAAGTTCGGTTGGATCCGGACCGCATGCGCGAGCGGGGAGCGAGACTGGCCGAACTCGGGGATCGCGTAGGGCAGACCTATGCGGGACTGCGCACTTCGCTGGCGCACGCCGAGGGCACGTGGGGTGACGATGATCTGGGTGTCGCGTTCGCCAGGGAGTTCAAGCCGCATGCCGACCAGTTGCTGGCGAATCTGCGGGCAATGGAGGAGAGCCTGCACAGCACGGCCGCCGGGATAGTCGACGCCGCAAGCCACTTCCAATCGCAGGACCGGCTCGGCGCCAGCCGGGTCGCCACTTCCGCCGACGAGCTGAATCCGATCGGCGAGCCGGCGGCGCCCTGGGCGGACGGCAGCGCGGGCACGTCCTCGCCCGCGGGCGCGCAGCCACCCGTGACGTCCCAACCCGCTGCGACCTTTCCGGCAGGGGTAGACCCGGCGTCTTCCACGCCCCCGCCGTATCCAGCGAACCGGGCTGAGCCCTCACAGAGTGCTGACCCCGCCGAACGATCCATCCCCAGCGGGCCGCGGACACCGGACGCGTCGGCGGGGCGCACCACGCCGGAGGGTGGTCCGCATCGGGACCTTTCCGATCGGTCGGCAGGCCGTGAGGCGGCCCAGGGGGGAGGCGGCCCGGGCGGCGCCACCCCCGGCAAGCCCGCCGGAGATTCCGGTCGCCGTCCTCCGGCCTCCGCGGTGTTTCCGCCGGCCGCCACGCGGGACTCGCCCCGTGCCCCAGCCGGGCGGCAGGGAGGAGTCGGCCCACCGGGTGGTGTGGGACGGCGGGACACGCCGTGGTCCGGGCAGCCGCCGAGGACGGCCGGACCACCCGCCGGTGCCCAGCCGAGACCCCAAGGCTCGCGGTTCGGTGCCCCGCCGCGGACGCGCAACCCCGCCGCCGAATCACCGCGCGGGCGCGATCGGCGTCGCTCCGGCGCGCCCTCGGTCACCCATCCCGTGGTCGGCTGGCTGGCGCGGATGCTGACCGAGCGCCACGGCGTGCGGGTGACCGGCTTCGACACCCCTGGCCTGCAGGTACCGGTCGTGCGGAGATTCGTGGCCGCGGTGGACCGCGTGCTCACCGACTATCCGGTGATCGCTGTGGATGTCGTCGCGGTCGCGGAGTTCGATGCGGAATCGGGGCCGGTGTGGTGGAGTCCCGAACCGCGCGATACGCGCGGCACGGGCACCGGCCGGTCGATCACCCTCGACCAGCGGACCGCGCAGGAGTGCAGGCGAGCGACGGTAACCGCGGAGTCCGACGCCGAGGCGGCGGAGCCGGAGATCTACCTGGCGACACTCCGCGAATTCGGCAGGGCGCTCGATTTCGTCGGTGGCGGTCTCGCGCGCAGGCAGGCGCAGCGCGTCCTGATCGCGGAGTACCTGCGTCTGGAGGCGGGACGGACGAGCACACTCGCCGAGGTGGTCAGCGGATACCGGCGTTGGCGTGCCGAGCTGGCCGGGGACGCGGGAGAGTTCGATGCGAGCCGGGCCCTCGGCGTGGCATTGGCCGATGTCGTCCTGCGCGGGGACGAGGCGAGCCGCCAGGCGCGAGCACTGCACGCGGTGCTGGTCGATGCCGCGTCGCGGCGGGGGTAGGCGGTGCCAGTGGACGGTTCGTGGTCGCTGAACCCGGTCGTGGAGCTGCGCATGCTGTTCGAGAGTTTGCCCCCCGTGGCGCGGCGCCCGATCGAACTGGTGGTCTTCGGGGGAAATCTGCCGCGCGCCGATGTATCCGGAATGCGGTGGATGGCTGCGGAACTGAGGGCCAAGGCCGCCGCTATGAAGAATCACGGTGATGACGCGGAAAAGATTCTGGCACAGGAGGATTCGCTCGGCGCGCTGGGTGACCGGGTACGCGAGATATTGCATCTGCACCGCGAGGGCGCGGCCAGGCTTCGGGAGGAAGCGCTGGCCTTGGCCGATCAAGCGCACGCTGCCGCCAACGATGCGGAGAAGACGCTGTGCGTGATGTTCGCGTTCGGCATCGAGCTGGCCTGGCGCATCATCACGACGCTGTCGGCAGCCGCCGCTGCCGGTCCGGCCGGAGAGGTCGCGGCGGCTCCCGTGGTGGAGTCGATGCTGATCGAGGGCCGAGGCACGGTCGCGTTGATGCGCGCGGGCCTGGAGCAGGCCTACAAGGTGGGCGCGGCGAAGACGGTGGCCCGGCTGTCGGCGTTGGGGCCGTACCGGCTCGCGCTCGCGGTCGGCACGGCCGCCGCGGTGCCCGCGAGTGTGGATCTCGCGGCACAGCTCATGCAAGTCGTGTCCGGTGACCGGAATCCGACCGTCAAAGGCCCGAACGGGGAGAACCCGAGGGGTATCGATCTGCAGTCGATCGAAGCCGCAGGAGTGTCGGGCGCGGGTGGCGCGGTGGGCGGCCTGGCCGCGGGCAAGTTCGCGCCCAGAGTCGTTCCCCGTCTGGAGACCGGCCGCTCGGCGCTCGGACTGGTGCAGGGAGTCGCGGGCGCGGTGTCCGGTCTGGGTGCGGCGGCCTTGATCACCGGCTGGCCGGAACACTTCGAAGACGTCCTGGCGTCGCTGCTCAGCGGCGGATTCGCCGGAGTCGTGGATGTCCACGGCGGCGGCCACCCGGATCTCGGGTCCCCTGCCGGAAAAATGGTCGACGGCAGCGGGGCCTACGTTCCTCCGGACCCTTCCACCGTGAGTCTCAGCAAGGATGCCGTGATGCGGCTGGCGGGGGCTCCTCAGGACACGAAATCGCTGACGCCTGCTCTGGTGGACGGCAACGACGGCGCCACTCCGCAGCCCACGAACTCGGCTTCGCCCGGCCACCCCACGGACGCCGGAGTATCAGGTCCGCCCGGAGCGACGGGCGAGGGCCAGTACGAGCTGGGAGACTCGGCGCGGCGCCTCGTCGACTCGAGGTCGGGTGAACAGACTCCCGCGCTGGATGGCCACTCGAACGGTCAGGCGCGGGTGGACGGACAACCGGGAGACACCGATTCGCCTACGCGAGGAGGACACGGAGCGTCGGCAAATCTTCCCGGCGATCGAGCGCGCGGTGTAGACCTTCCCGCCGGTGGTGATGAAGCCTCCGGTGGCACTGCTCAGGCCGGTGAGTCTGCGCAGGGCCGCAGTGGCGATGCGCAGATCGCTGACCCCGCGTACCCCGGTGATCCTGCACCGGATAGCGCTGGAGCGCATGACCGTTCCGATGCCCATGACGGTGGCGCCCACCATGGCGGCGATGCCCAGAACGGCGGCGATGCGCGGGTCGGCGGCATCGACAACACGCGAGCCGGCGACGGCGGCCAGGCCGGTAGTGGCGGTGCGCACGGTGTCAACGCGCAGGCCGGTGGCGTTCCCGGTGCTGATGGGACTGCGCAGCTCGGGAAAAGTGTGGCTGCCGGTGCGGTCCTGTCCAGCGCGGACGGCGACCACTCCGGTTCGCCACAGCAGCGATCGGCAGATCACGGCGAGGACGGCGCGCATGTGGTCCACGGGCGGAGCGCTCGGGCGCCGATCGTCGACGGCGCCCCCGGTCATGAGCCGGCGGTTGCGCGGCCGACCCCGGGTTCGGCGAAGGTCGATCCGCCGGTAGGGGTGGGCGATGCGTCCGGCCGCCACGGTGGGGGCGGTGCTGGCCCGGCACGGGTTACGGCACCGAAACCGACGGAGGTACCGCCGGCACACGAGCCGCCGTCGGCGGCGCACTCCGAGAATGCCGCGCCCGCCGACGCTCGCCCGTCCATGCACGACGGACCCGAGCACCCGGCGGAGGGGCTGTCAGAGGCTCTGGCGGAACTGTCTTCGGCGGATCCGGCGACGAAGCAGGACCTCACCGCCGAGCAGCAGACGCAGTTCGAAGTCGCGGCGAAGAAAGCGCTGGCGTTGTATCGGCTGCGGCGAGAAGAGCTGGCCGGTGAGTCGTGGGAGCAGCGCAGGCACGTGATGGAGCACGGCGATCGGGTGGAGTCGCTGCTGCGCTACATCGACGCGATGCGCGAGGGCACCGGGAAGACGCCGCGGTGGAACCAGCTGCAGGCATTCCTGCTCGGCGAGCACGGGTTCATGCGTCAGATGGGCACGGGGCAGGGCAAATCCATGGTCGGTGCGCTGGATACGTTGTGGCAGTTGTCGCGTGGCGAGCCGGCGAGCGGTGATTCGGTGCGGGTGCATCACGTGATCACCACGACCGAAGTGCTGGCCAACGAGGGGGTCCGGGAATTCGCGCCGATGCTGCGAAGTCTCGGGTACGAGGTCGCGCGCTGGGATCCGCACGACCCACCGGGCGAGCCGGACCGACCGACCGTCTACTACATGACCTACGACGAGCGCGCGACCGCCGAACTGTTCGACCGGCCGCCGCCGGGGAAGACCGCGACCATCGACGAGGCGGACGCGGTACTGGTACACAACCAGACGGTGCACTACCAGTCCGAGGGGCAGCGGGAGCTCGCCTCGGACGTGGAGGCCGCCGGGGTGAAGCGGGTGCGTGACTTCTTGAAAGCCGTCCTGCGCAGCAGGATCACGGCGGCGAATGACCTGCCGGTGCATCTGGAAGAGGCACTCCATGATGGGCCGTTGACCGCGGAGGAGGCCGGGGCGGTGCGGTCGCTGTCGACGGAAGAGCTCGCAGCGGCACGAACTTTGACGGCACGGTTGCTGCGCGAGCAGCCCGAGCGATGCCTCGACACCGTGAGCCGGTTGTGGGAAGGCCACACCGGTCGGAAATTCACCGCCGAGGAAACCGAGATGGCCCGTGCTTTCCTGGACGTCAGGGCGGGCCGGTTGAAACTGAATCGGGATTTCCAGATATTCGGACAGGGTTCCGAGAAGAAGGTGCAGATTCTGGACGAGTACGGGAAGCCGCGAAGCGATCCGAAGATCGGCACCGAGAGCCGGTGGTTCGGAGGCCGCCACAAGATGGTGGAGGCCATGTTCGGCGCCCCGGTGTATTCCGATGGAACGGGATCGAAACAGGTCACCGTGGAGGACGTCCTCGCCGGTTACGAACATCTGCATCTGATGTCGGGCACGCTGGAGCGGACCGCGGCGGAGATCAAGGAGAACTTTCCGGTCGAGGGTGGTTTGGCGAAGGTGGAGGACTTCGGCCGGTCGAAACTGACGGGGGAGGAGGATCGGATCTTCCTGCGCGAACCGGATAAATTGCGGGACGCGGTGGGCCGGGTGCAGCAGTTGCAGGCCGAAGGACGGCCGGTGCTGGTGATCTGCCCGTTCAACGATCTGGCCCGCAAATTCTCGCTGATGCTGACCAAGGCGGGCGTGGAGCACAACGCGATCGACGCCCGATGGTTCGCGGAGCACCGCGACAACAATGCCGCAGAGGAGCACCTGCTGTCGGTCAAGGACGCCGCAGGTGTCCGGGGCGCGGTCACCGTCGGCACGGGGATGCTCGGCCGGGGTTTCGACGTGTCGATCAGCGACGAGGTCGATCAGCTGGGCGGGGTGCACGCGCACATGCTGGGGCGTTCGCCGACCAACCCGGACGAGGATCATCAGTGGTCGGCCCGCGCGGGCCGCAACGGCCGCAACGGCAGCTTCTGTTTCAACGTAGCCGCGTCCGACCGCCTCTACAGCGAAGCGCGACAGCACGGTGCGCAGGTCGCGGTTACCCACTATCGGACCGCGGTGGCCGAGCATGCCGAGGCCACCGCGCAATACATCGAAGCCGCTCGTCACGCGGGTGACACGAATCCCGCACGACCGGGGGAGGCCTTGCGGGCGGCGCGGACCAAGGTCGCGGCCACCGCGGCCGACGTGCACGCGGCCGAAAGGGAGATGCGCAGCCTCATATCTCCCCTGCAGAACAACGCGGCCGACCGCGCGTACCTGCAGCGTGCGATGCGTCGCGCGCACCAAGCTCACGCGCCCCCTACCGCAGACGTTTCCGCTGCGACGTCGGCGGTCTCACCACGGACCGCCATCGCTGCGAGCCTCCTCCAGACCGGGCCGGATACCGTCCACAACGCGACGGGTCTCGGGCAGGCCAGGACGGAACTCGACCGTGCCGCGATGGAAGCCGTGCACGCCGCGCCTGACGCCGTCCAACCCCACCTGCGGGGAGACCGGTTCGCGCGGCTGGCGGGGTGGCTGGGAATTCCCGCGTCGGTCCAGGCGGCCGCGGCGGTGTTCGACACCGGCGATGACGACGACCCGTTGAGCCGACTGCTGGAACGAGCAGGCGTCTCCTCCGCTGCCGTGGAAGCGCTGAACCAGCACCTCGACCACGCCCCACCCGCCGCGGTGCTGCGAACGGACGCCTTCACCGACGAGCAAGCGCTGAATCATCTAACGCCGCAACGCAATCGGCTGGCCGCCGAACTCGGCTGGGACCCCGCTCAGGTCGCCGGTGCGGAGGGTGTGCGCCAGGTCGGCGCCGCCGTCGAGCAGGCCCGGAAGGAACTGGCGGCCCTGTTGGAGATCGACGCCACCGCGGTGAACGCGGCCACCGCACGCGACGGGATCGCCGACGCGGTCGCCCGCCTGCTGGTCCGCGGCGAAACCACCGGCGACCCGGCCACCGAACGCCTCGTTCACGCCGCCTCCACCTTCTCGGCCATCACCGCACTGCTCGACCTCATCGTCGCTGTCCACCAGCGAAGTCCGAAGAGCTGCGTCAACAATGGTGTGACGATGATGCGGGTGCTGTACCCGGAGAACCAACAGGCCTACCGCATGCCCGACGACATGCCGCTGCGGGGTCACGACGCGCAGGACACCGAACAGGCCTTCGGCGGCGCCTTCCAGACCTTCGGTTCGCTGGACAAGGCCGCGGCATCGCTGAAGGACAGACCCGGAGGTAGCCAGGCGCTGGTCTACAAGTGGATGAACAAGGGGGAAGTCGAAAGCCACCTGGTGCTGCTGGTCAACGACAGTGACCGGGCGGATGCCCCGAACCTGGTCGTCCTGGACATCGCGGCCGCCCCCGGAGAGGCTCCGATCACGCCCGCCGATCTGGCCGGATCCCGCGCGCTGCTGAACAAAGCCGTGCCCTTCCAGCAGTGGCAGCGCGAACAGCAGCCGTTCATCGACCAGCTCGGCGAGGGAGACCGGGACGTATTCGCGATCGCATTCGACAGTGCGGGCGAACCTCTCGCCCGCCTGTCCACGGCACAGCGTCCGGTTGTCTCCGCCCGAAGCCCCGGTTTGTCCCCGCCATCAGTGTGGTCGAGTCGCGCCCCACCATTTCGACGGGACCAGTTCGCACTGGCAGGCCATCGCCTACCCCGTGACGGTCAGCCTCGGGACAGCATCCGCGCGGCCACTCCCACCCCCGATGCCCAGCGGGTAGCCGAGACTGTGTCGCGGCCGAGTCGAGACGTCGTTCCCATCGGTAGCAGACCATCGTCGGATCCTGAGGATGGCGCCGAACGGGAAACGCCGGATGCCGGTACGCCGGAACCGGCCCGGCCTATCGATGTCGGTGAACTCGGCAGGGCGCTGGCCGAGCACGGCGTCGTCGTGGGACGTGCCGCGGCGGCGCGGGTGATGGGTTCGGACTCGGCGGGTGGCCGAGATGTCATCGAACTGTCGGTTCCGGAGTGGCTGTACCGGCGGTGCGAGGCCGAAGGCTGGGCACAGGACGACGAACAGCGCTCGGTGTTGACGCGCGGCCGGTTCCGGGTGTCGGTAGGTTGGCCCGGTGCCGAAACCGGCATCGTGTCACACGAGGACCTGGCCGACCGGTCGTGGCAACCTGCCGGGGGCGGACCGCGGGTCGCTCTCTTGGCCGACGTCTATGCCTGGACACAGGAGACGCAGGACCTGGCTTCGGCCGACCGGATCAAGGATCACCTGCTGAGTCCGGCGTGTGTGCCGTTGCCCGCCGAGGTGATCGCGCGCGAGATCGAGGAGGTGACCGAGATCTTGCGGGCGCGGGTGTCGCCCGAACAGCTCGCCGATCCGGAGATCCGGCGCGGGATACGGCTGGCAGCCGAGGGGCTCTTCACCAATCGGACGCTGTACGGCCATCCCGACATCGGTCGCGCCAACCATCTCCACGACGACACCTTCGAACTGCGCGAGTTCGGGGTGGCCGCGCTGTACCACAACGGCATGAGCGTAGCCGAGGACGTGCGCCACATCGTGGACAACGGTGTCCTCCAGGGCGCGGACCTGCGCGAGATCGTCTTGGCGATAGCCGCCGACACATGGAGCGATCTCGTCTACGGCGGGGGGCGGCGCGGCGACAACCCCGAGGGCTACGACGAGTTGCGCTCGGCTCGATTGCTCCATGACCGCGCCTTGTCCCACGGCTGTGACGCCGGTACCGCCCGAACGCTCGGATTCGCCGTGAACGGCACCGGATTCGATGAGCGGACCGGAATCCAGATGATCGCCGCACCGGCGGCGGTCGAGGAGATGCGGCAGCGCTGGGGTGAGATGACCGACGGCGAATTTCACACGGCGACGCGAGTGGCCCGCTGGGTCGCCGCCGCGGACTTGCAGACGTTGTCGGAACCCGACGCGGTCGTACAGAGCATCGAATTGGCGCTCGAGGACCTGATGTCGCGCCGCTTCGACCCGGCACGTGTTTTCGGGCGAGTCCTGTCCGAATGGGGCGTTCGGGTCAACGCCGTCGGCGAAGCGCTGCGGCTCGCGGACCGGTTCGGGCGCCTGATGCCCGAACATTCTCACCTCACCGTTCGTCAAGCCCTGATCAACCGTCTCCGCGGCAGTGCCGACTTCGTACATCCCGACAGCGGACACCGTCCTCCCGACGGGTGGCTGCTGGGGAATCGGGACCTACGCCGGGAGCACGCCGCGAAGCTGCGGGAGATCGCCGACCGGTTGGCCGGCGACTCGGTCTACACGCCGATGGACGCCTATCGCGACGCTCGCACGCATGCGGCCGAGATGCGGGAGAAATACAGCGGTTTTCGTTGGCAGGTGGTCGTCGGGCCCGGCGCTCACCCGCGGGACCCCGCGATCCTGGCCGCCGCCGTCGCGGCTCGACTGCCCGAGCTGGACTCGTCGGGGATCTCGGAAGGCGTGATCGAGGCGATACCGCGGATCGCGGAGATCGCCCGCGCCCGGACAGGGGATGCCTCTGTGATCGTCGTGACTTCCTCGCAGGACACCGACGGCCGGCCGCGATTGGTCGCTCAGCTCGACTACACCCGGCCGGAGGCCATCGATCCGGATCCTGGTGTGACGTCGGAGGAACTGCGCCGCGAGCTGTCCGATGTGGACTGCCGCATCGACATCGAGACCGCTGATCCATTGCCTCAGGGCCGAGTCTGGCATCGTCTCCGGCTCGACTTCACCAGACAGCGGATTCTGGTGTGCTGCGGCCAGTGGGGGTTGGGCGGAACCGGCATGGCCACGTTGACCGTGTCGCTGTGCCAGGCACTGGCGAAGGCCGGGCATGCGGTGACGGTCCGGACAGGAGAGGTGGGGCGCGCTCCCCGGATCCCTGGTGTGAAGGTGATCGGCCCCCGCGAAAGCGGGTCGTTGGCGGTCACGCGTGAGCGGATGCTGTCCCACTGGGACGAACTGCCGGAATTGATGGATCTGGTGATCGTGCATGACTCGGGCGACGGTCTCGCCGCTGCGCTGGCCGCCGAGGAGCGGTACCCCGCAGCGAAACTCGTTCGCATCAACCATCTGACGCCGATGCTGTTTCACACCCTCGGCAACAACCCGGAACGGGGCCGAGCCAAACTCGCGGCCGATGTCTATTTGGCGCGGCGGGCACATCTGGTGGCGGGGCTGGGACCGGTGCTCGCTGCCGACGCGCTGTCCTCGGCGGTCATGGCAGGGCACGGCTCGGTGCACGAACTGCAACCGGGCCTGGTACCGGCCGCACAGCCGCCGGTCCCCGCGCCGGGTGCACCGGCCCGGATTCTGTTGTTCGGCCGTGCGGACGACCCGTTGAAGGGCGTCGCGGAGATCGCCCGCGCGGTGCGGCGGCTTCGGGCCGCAGGGCGAGACGTGCGGCTGATCGTGCGCGGCTATCCGAGACGCGGCCTCGCGTCGGCCCGCGCCGAGTTGGTCGCGCTGGTCGGCGATCCGGATGCGGTCGAGGTGGCGCCACGGACGTCGGATCGTGCGGCGCTGCAAGCGGATATCCGTTCGGCGACGGTCGTGGTGATGCCGTCGCGTGCCGAGGGATTCGGCTTGGTCGCCGCCGAGGCGATCGAACAGGGTGTGCCGGTCGTGGTGCCGTCGTCCAGCGGAGTGGGCAGGTTTCTCACCGAGTTGGACGAGTACCGCGAGCAGGCGGAACGGTTCAACATCGTCGAGCAGCATCTCGGGGCGGCGCCGGAGATCGAGACCTGGGCCGCTGCAGTCGGCTCGGTACTCGACGAAGTGCCTGCCGCCTGGGCTGCCGCCGGCCGGCTGCAGCGACTGCTGAAGCCGTTCACCCGCAAGCGCAGCGCGAAGATGCTCGTGCATGCCGCCCTGAACACCGATCTACGCCCTCGCCGGGACATCCGCCCCTCTCGCGCCCAGGTGACGCTCGAAAACGGGCATGTGGTGGTGCGCGGCGAAGGAACCGACTACGAACTGATCCTCGACGTGGCCGACGCGATGGAAACCGATCCCGCGGTACGGCGTGCCGTCATGGGCTACACGGTCGTGAAGTTCGCGCCGTCGCGGGACCCGCTGCCCATCCGGCTCGCCGCGGCGCGCGTGGACGAGTGGCTGTTCGATCCGTCCGCGGCAACCGCTGCGCGGAGTCACGGTTCACGGGCCGACATTCTGCGGGCGTTCGTGGCGGTGGTGTCGGTGCAGGGATTCGGCGCAACCACGATCGATGACGTCTGCCGGCGCGCGCGGATCCCTCGGGACGTCTTCCACGATCACTTCCCGACCACCTCCAGCGCCTTTGCCGATGCGCACCGGCAGGCCCGGCGCAATCTGAATCAACTGGTCGTCGACGAGTTGGGCGCCGCGCCGGCGCCCAACCGCGCGGCCCGTGTCACCACCGCGGTGAACACGTATGTGAGCGCCCTTGCCGCACGTCCGGCCACGGCCCGCCTACTGCTGGTCGAGGGATTCACCGCCGACCCGGGAGCGCGCGCCGAACTCACCGTGGGCATGATCGAGGAGATCGCCGCCACGCTCGCGACCGTGTTCGAGGAGTCGATCACGCCGACGCGGGAGCGCCGCGCCTCGGCGGCAGCGATCTACGGCGTCCTCGCCGACTGGGCCGTGACCGGCGACGCCACCGCCGTGCCCGCCCTCCGCCGAAATCTCGTCGATCTGCTTCGCAATGGCACGCCGACCCCCGCGGTGGGCTCGGCGGCCGACGTCCCGGCCGAGTCCGCGAACTCGTCTCGGGAACAGCGCAGCCGCTCGGCGCGACAGGCGGAACCCGAGGAGCGGGAACGGATCCTGACCGGTTTCGAGGCCGCGTACGCGGCAGCCGTCGAACGCCTGCGGACCGCCACCCGCGCCGCCATGCCGGAGGCCGCGGCCGACGATCTGCCGTCACGGCTGCGGGCCGCCATCAACGCCTACCTCACCGCCCTCGCAGCGCATCCGGAAGAGGCCCGCGTGCTGCACCTGAACCTGCTCGCACCCGGCCCCGGAGCGTACGGGCCGCACGACCGGCACCGGGCGATGCTGGCCACGCACTTCGGCGAGGTGGTCGGGGAGATCGACGCGCGCACCGCCCGGCTGCTCGCCTCCGCCGTCGCGGGGATCGTCACCGATCGCATCCTCTCCGGCCGCACCGGAAGCCGACGGTCCGCCGACGGCGAGTCCGAGCGGATCGCGACCCTGCCCGCATTCGCACCGATGGTGACGGCCACGGTCGGATCTCTCCTCCCCGGCAGCGGCGGGACGCGGGCTGCTGACAATGACGCTCCCGGCCACCGGTCCACCGGACCGAACCGGATCGACGGCTATATCGGCAGCCGTCCAGAGGAATTCGCGTCGCGGCCCGGCGGCCGGTCACGGAGTGAATCGGCCGTGTCGGCACCGGATATCTCCGGACAGCAGGTGCCCGCAACGGTGGCGCGGCGGCATGAAGAACGATCCGACAACCAACCCACGACAGGGCGGAGCGAAGGTCCGGCCGGCCTGATCGGTAGCCGGCCACGGGAAGAGAATCCGTCCGGCGGCGACGCGTCCGCCGGTCCGGAGTTCCAGGACCTGGTGCTCGCAGGCAGGGAATCCGGTACAGCGGAACGTTCGCCGGTAGAGGATGCGCCGGGAGTACGGGTCGATCGGGTGACCTTCGGCAACGGCACCCGAGTGTTCGCGGAGACCTACACCGATCCTGTCGTCGCTCTCGAGCAGGTACTGCAACGGAAGGTCGCCGCGATCATGGACGCGCCGGTAGCGCGTACCTGCCTGATCCTGGAGGACGACACCGTCTATCGGGAGATCGTTCCCGGGCGGCCGGGCGACAGCCCGCGGGCACTGGACCGCGAGATCCTCGACTCGGGCTCGGCCGCGCGACTCGGCCTTTTCGATGCGGTGACCAGGACCAACCGTGCCGCGCGAGACTGGAGTGTGGGTCCGGACAACGAGGTGAGAGGTGGTCGCGCCCCTTCCACGATCAACGCGACGCCGACCGGTGCATTCGCCGCGAAGTTCGTGCGGGAGATCGACGGGCGCGAGACGTGGCAGCACCACGGCATGACGAGGTCGGAACTGGCCGGCATTCGGGAACAGGTGGCCTACCTGCAATCGTGGATCTCGGATCTCCCGATACCCGACCAGTACAAGCCCGCGCTGCATCACATACACGGCCGGTACATGGACGCGCTGGCGGAGATCGAGTGGCACGCCGCGCGCACGCCGGGCGAGGTATTGCGCGACGCCGGGCTGGACGCCCGAGCGCAGGCCAAGGCGCGGTTGGTCGAGGCGTTCAATCTCGACTACCCACACATCACGATCGCCGGGTTCGAACATCCGGATGTTCCTGCCCACGTCATCGAGGAGATTCTCGGCGCGCTGGCCGAGATGTTCACCAGGTTTCCTGGCCGTACCAACATCAGAGGTCTGTGGATCGACCACCTGGGCAACGAGAACGCCGGAGCCGCGTCCTTCGCCCAGCGCGACTCCGAGTCGACGTTTCGAACCGTGGCAATACAGTTCAGTTTGCGCAATGCGAGCAGGCCGGAATGGACTGTCGAACGCGGTATCGAACTGCGCGAGCGCGGTTTCAATCCGGTCGGTGACCGACCGTTCCACCACGATGCGGTCCACGAATTCGTCCACGCGATCGATGCCACGGAGCTGCTGTCGGGCAGCCTGCGGCAGGTGCTGCAGGACAGCTGGTCCCGGCTCCACGAACTCGGCCTGATCCGCGAACCGGAGCAGACCTGGCTCGCGCGACTGCCGGTGTACGCCTTCGTCGACGAGACGAAAGCGACGCTGCGAGAATACGAGGCCCTTGCCGTCGGATTCGCCGAGACGGACATTCACGGCGCGGCGGTCGGCACGCCGCAGTGGGTGATCCACGAGTACGTCACCGCCGGTCGGCCACCACAGATCACCCCCGACCTCGTCGTCGATCTCCCCGCGCAGGAAAATCGACCCGGGAACCGGCCGGACCCGGGCAACCACGGATTCATCGGCAGCAGACTGTCGAAGTCCACCCCCGAGCGGCAGGATCGGGCGTTCACGAGCGATGCCCGTGTCCTCGACGACGAGGTGCGACCCGGGCAAGGACCGCTTCGTGGCGAGCATTTCCCGGTGCCGGGGTTGCGGATGAAGAGCAACGATCCCGGTAGGAACGCGGCCTTGCGCATGTTCTCGCTCTGGCAGGCGCATGTGGCCAATCGCGGATTGGGAAAGCTTGTCAGCCGGTGGGATTCGGTCGTGACTCCGGCCGGGGGCCGAAGGGCGCTGGCGGAGCTGTACTTCTGGATATCCCACCAGCGCTACCTGCGGCAGGTCTGGGCCGTCGAGCGTGACCCGAGCGTGGTGGGCGAACACGGGGAAAGCCATCCCGACTACTTCCGCACCAGGCTGGGCGACGACGCGCCCAACCTGGACATGGTCGGGCACCTGCCCGGTCTGCGCGCCGGGGTTCGCCGCGATCCACGAACCGGCAAGTGGCACGGCGGCGTCGGGACACCGGCGTTCTGGACCACGCTCGCGATCGGACGTCTCGTCCGAAGCCGGATGGACGTGGAGTCGCCGGGTGACACGGTGTTGCAGAACGTTGTGGAACTGCCCGGTGGCGAGCGCGTCGACGGGAATGTCCTGTGCGCGCTCGAGCGTGGCCGGTTCGTGATCGAGACGGCGCGGGCCGGCGACCAGCGGAGGATCTTCGATGCCGCCCTGGCCGAACTGGCCGCGGCTGTCGACCAGCGGTCGCCGGAACCGTCTGCCGATGTGCTGCGGCGTTTCGCGGACGCGGTCTATCTGCTGTTCCAGGCGCCGCTGATGACGCGGGGCAGCGACGCGACGATTCGGACGTTCGCGGCGACCGTGTTGACCTTCGCCTTCGGCCGGCCGATCCGCCTGCCGCACGACATCGATCTGCAGGCCATGTCGAGGCGGCAGTCGGACTTCGTCGAGTGGTTCGCCGCAGCGCTCGATCGAGGTCTGCGCGGGACCGGCGGATCGGACGCACCAGGCGAGACAGGGGACCGTCCGTCCGGCTTCATCGGGAGTCGGCCCGGGGAACAGTCCGATCCGTCGGTGGACGCCTCGCGGGGCGCGTGGCTGAAGGCGTTGCGGCTCGAACAGGGCAGGAAGCAGAAGGAGGTTGCGCAAGCGGCGGGTCTGACCAATGCCGCACTGTCCAATATCGAGAACGGGCGACGGACAACCCTCGGCACCTTCCAGCAGGTCTGCCGCGTGCTGGGAGTCGAGGGTGTGGAACTGGCCGAGGCCACTCGGCGGTTCTACCCGGACGTCGAGCTCGAAACCGATGCTGCGGCGCATGATTCGCCGGGTGGGTGGGTGGCCGCGCATCGCAACAACCGGGGCATGACGAAGACCGACCTCGCGCGTGCCGTCGGAGTGACGCCGACCCGGATCGGGGAGATCGAGAACGGGGACCGCCCGCCACCGAACGTGTTCTTCCGGATTGCTCGCGCATTGGGCGTGGAGCAGCAGGCGCTGGCGCAGGCCACGCGTAGCCTCTATCCGGATCTCGTGCTCGATCTCGACCCCACAGCGCACGATCCCGCCGCACCCGGTAACTGGATCATGGCGCTGCGGCACGCCAACGACTCGCCCCAGGCCGAGGTGGCACGAACCGCGGGCACATCGGCGGGATACCTCGCTGGAATCGAGGCCGGGGAATACACTCCCAGCTCGATCATCTTCCGGCGGCTCTGCCGGGCACTGGAAGTCGCGCCGGAACTTCTGCGCACGGCCACGCACCATTTCTACCCGGATCTCGTGCTCGGTGTCGGCCCGACGGCACACGATCCCGCGGCACCCGGCAGCTGGATCGTGGCTCTGCGTCACGACCGGGATATGACGAGGATCGATCTCGCGAACGCGATCGGGCCCGGCTGGGGTCATCTCGGCCATATCGAAAGCGGAAACTACGTGCCGAGATTCGCGGCTTTCCGGCGAATCTGCGAGGTTTTGGGGATAGATGACGAGTTGCTGCGGGTGGCAACCCGGCACTTCTATCCACACATCGATCTCGACCTGGAACCGGCGGCACACGACCTCGGCGGCTGGATCACCGCGCTGCGTAACGATCGGGACATGAGCCGCGCCGAACTCGCCCGCGTGTCCGGTCTGTCCACGAAGTACCTGGCACAGGTCGAGACCGAGAACCGGCGCCCGCTGTTCGGCACATTCCGGCGGATCTGCCGAGCGCTGGGCGTCTCGGGTGGCTTGCTGATCCAGGCGGTGCGGGACTTCTATTCGGATATCACCGCCGATATCGATCCCGCCGCACACGAATCGCTCGGGCGTTGGTTCGTTGCGCTACGTCACGACGAAGGAATATCGGCGACCGAGCTCGCGCGCCGAGCGCGGATGCCTCGCAGCACTCTTTCCAGTATCGAGAACAATCGCTATCTGCCACGGTTGAGAAAATTGCGGCAACTGTGTCGAGCGCAAGGCGTCGGCGGTGAATTGTTGCTGGAGATCGTCGAGCGATTCTATGCGGATCGATACGAGCGGTCCGGCCATCGAGACGAACAGGAACTGTTCGAACAGTATGTCGTGACTCGGGTGGGTTCGCCGGAAGAGAAAGCGGCCCAGGACAAGATTTTCGAGAGATTCGCGTGGGTGCCGAACGCGGTGGCGCGTCGCGAAGCTCCGGACATCCGTGACGACGCCGAACAGGCCGCCTGGATCGGAATGCTCAGCGCGATCAGCAACCACGTTCCGTCCGCCTCGTTCGCGGCTCATGCGTGGGCCAGTTGCCGCGGCGCGGTGTTCCGGTACCGTCTCGCGCTGCGATTCCCCGATCTCGACAACCGCACGCGGAAACTCGTGAGCACGGTGGAAGCGCAGATCCACAGGATGGTCGCCGCGGGTGCGGCGCTCGAGGACACCGAGATCGCGCGGGGAGCGGGAGTGAAGCCGGCCGATGTCGCGTTGGCCCGGGAGATCCTGGCCCGGCCCACGCTGCGGCTCGATGCGCCGATCAGCAGCGACGACGGGTCGCCTCGCCTGGAGGTGGCCGATCGGGTTCCTGCGGGGTTCCCCGACACCGACTTCGCGATGACGGTCCGCTCCGCGCTGGCCGACCTGGCCGACCCGGCCATCGCGGAGCGGCTGGTCATGCTCCATCTGGTCGAGGGCATGTCCTTGACTCGCGCCGCCGGGGGCCTGGGGTTGCCTGTCGCTGCCGCGGCAGACGTTCTCGCCGACGCGGTCGCCCGGTTGCGCGGTGCATTCGACCATCGTGAACCCGCCGACGTCTCCACGACCGAGCAGAATCGGCCGACGCCGTGGAGCAAGACGAAGGCCGAACCGGATCAGCCGCCGACTCCGCCGGTGTCGCAGGGTGATTCCGCGCCGGAGGAGGGCACGACCAAGCCGGGCGGATTCATCGGGAGCAGACCACCCGAACCGGGCGAGTCTTCTCGTAGGTCTGCATCGGGGCAGTCGCCGCGGACGACGCCATGGTCACGGGTCTCGGACGGTGACGCCCACGATGGTGTCGCCGGCCCGACCGAGGAGGTCGCCACCGATCCGCCCGACGGGGCCGCTCGAGCCGCGGCGTGGCCGACACCGAACGGCGCCGAGCCGTTCCGGCGGTGGTTGAAGGCTGCTCGCCTGGCTCGCGGACTGACCCAGTCCCGATTGGCCGCTCACATGGGCGTGGCGAATTCGGCGACATACATCGGTTCACTGGAGCGCGGCGTGGCGATCACCAGGGAGATGGCGGTGCGTCTGCTGGAAGGCTTGGACGCTCCCGACGAGGTGGCCGAGACAGTTCTCCGGGAGTATTTCCCGGACGAAGACGGCGAATTTCCCGATCCGCGGTCCGACCGGTTCCTCGACCCCAAGGACTGGATCATCGCCGCTCGTACGAGTAGGGGACTCTCGCGCGCGGAGTTGGCCGCACGAGCAGGCGTCGGCCTGACCGGATTGAGTCAGAAGGAGCGCGCGCACAACCCCCGAGGCGAATCCGGCATCAGCGCGAGTTACGCGCTGCGCCTACTCGCCGGACTGGACGCCCCGGGCGATATCGCCGCGGCGTTCATGAGTCGCTTCTATCCCGGCTGGGAAGGCGAAGCGGACCGGCGAAGAAGCTCCCCGATCTTCTCGTAGGGCCGCGACTGCGGCGTTGTATCCACTCATCCCGTGCGCTCCTGGTCCCGGTGGGACGGCGGCCGAGCAGATGAACATCCGGTCGGCTATATGGTAGGGGCGCCTGGTGATGCGTGGTCCGCCGAAGACCAGCTGGCGGACGTTCTTGTCGCCGGTGAGGATGTCTCCGGCGACATAGTTGGGGTTGTAGGCCTGCATGTCGGTGGGGCCCACCACGGTGGTGGCGAGGATCCGGTCTCGGAATCCCGGTGCGAACCGCTCTACCGCACCGAGCAGTACTTCGGTGATGTCCTCCGAATACCCGTGCGGGACATGAGCGTATAGGTCGATCGGGTGCACGTTCCCTCGTGAGCGTGTCGGATCGGCGAGGTACTGTTGTCCGACGACGATGAAAGGTCGGTCGGAGAGCCGACCTTGATGCACCGCGTGTTCGGCGCGGACCACGTCGGCCGCGCTGCCGCAGATGTGCAGACTTCCCGCCTTGCGTGCGTGGGGGTGGGTCCACGGGATGCCGCCTTCGACGGCCAGGCTGACCTTGTAGGCGGCGGGCCCGTGCCGGAATCGCCGGTACGCTCGAGAGACTCGCGGCGGCAGCCGGTCACCGGCGATGTCGGCGATCGCGGCCGGGGCGAGGTCGAATATCACGAGGTCGGTCGGCGGCAGTTGGTCGAGCGACTCGACCCAGAGGCCGGTCTCGATCTTTCCGCCCAGATCTGTCAATGCGGCCGCCATGGCGTCCGCGATTGACCTGGGACGAACTCGAGCTGACGGCGGCATGCCAAGGTGAGCCGATGCGGTGGGAGGCCAAACACGACCACGACGCGTTCAAAGAAGTGTGGCTGCTGTTCTGCGACCGATGCCGAGCGCCTTGCGCGTCGCATACAGGCCATCATTCGCTTCTTGATCCGACCGGTGAACGGCCCGAACCGCTCAGCTTCGTTTCTTGGACACAGCGGACCCCTCAGCGCCTGCGGCTTCCAACGTGATGATCGAGTGTCCGAAAACCGAACGATTTCCGACACGGGCGTGCAGGTGTGACTGACCGCGATATCTGTTCACCGAACGCGCGATGGACGATTCACGGGTGGTTGTCGGGCGCATAGGCCGGAAATCCGGCACTCGGGCCGGCCTCACATCAGCGAAGCCGGAACCAGTCTGCTGCTCACTGGAGCTGATGGGCCGAATTCCCACGCGGCAAGCCCGACAACCTACACCGCTACTTCACACTCTCACCGGCGTGTTTTGGCCTCGCCTCCATCAGTCGCCGATGAGACAAGTCCAAGCAAGCGGCTGACGTTGTTCGTACCGGCTGCCAGCGACACTTTACGAGTGTTCTTGAACGTCCAGCCGCCGCCGGACGTGAACTCCGTCAGCCACTTGAATCCGGAGAGGGTCGTTATCCACACCTCGTCGGTGTCCCAGAATTCCTCGCTGGTAGTGGCGCCGGAGTCCAGACCGAAAAGGTAACGATACTTACCGTCGGATCTCCGGAGGATCGCAATGCTGACGGGGTAATCGTTGTGGATCCTGGCTCGCGCCGCACGAGATGCGTCTGGTGTATCGGGCTCGTCCCCACCCATCTCCGACCACGGCACGAACAGATCCTCGCCTTGGCCTTCCAAGTCGAACTCAGTCACTTCGCCTCCCACGGTTGAGTGCTCTCGAACAAGGAATCAGCGGCGCGAACGCTGGCCGGATAGCGTGGAGCCGCGCCAGCTTGGTGGTGAACACCCGGCCGAACAAGTATGAGCCCGGCTCACACCCCAGCGGCCGTTTCGGTGAAATAGGGCACCAGCCCCCGGCGCCGACGATGCGAAGCTCGCCAAGATCGGAAGTAGCGGACCCTATACCGACCTTGCAGCCGATCATGCGCCTACTTGCGACGGGACTCCGGCGTGCCGGCTACGCCGCTCCGCGTGGCACCGAGTTCCAAAGAAATCCGACCGGGCACGGCGGCTAGGAGCCCATCACTCTGGGGCCGAGCACTCCACTGGTGGTCAACCGCCACTCGACGACCGGATCCACCGGCGGCAACTCGAGCATCGCGGCCCGGTCGGCCTGCCAGCGGACCGAAACCAGATCCACCGGACTATTCGACAGATACCGCCGACTACGGAGTTGGGTCTGTCCAGTCATCGGCTCTGTCCCACTTTCGGCTCTGTCCCACTTTCGGTGGTAGCCCTGGCTATCCGAGCAGGATGCGATGTCGGAGCAGGGGGAAGCCTGCGCGGCCGTACATTTGGCGTTTGATTAGCTTCGTCTTCGTGTTCACGCCCTCGGTAGGTCCGCTGCTGTAGGGCAGGGTCAGCCCGGCGACGACGGCGTCGTGGTCCTGGTCGAGGCCGGTGAGGAACGGTTCGAGCTCGATGAGACCAGCCTCTCGAACCTGCTTGATCCAGGCGTCGATCTCGGTGCCGCGACGTTCGGTCATCAGCTGCGCGAACTCGCGAACCAGATCGGCCAAGGCGGTCATCTCGGGGCAGGCGGCCAGCAGATCATCCAGGTGAGAGCGTCGTCCGTCGGGCAGGTTGTCCGGGCGGGTCAGAATCCAGCGGGTCACCCGCCGTGGCGACGGTGTGATCCGGTCGCCCTCGAGGCGACCCTGGTTGATGTACCGGTAGAGCAGGTTCTGGCCACCGGTGTAGCCGAGTTCGGTGATCTCGGCGAGCAGCCGCAGCACCGGGACGCCCGGCTCGGCGGCGCGGCGAGCGCGCAGGTGGTCGCGGTAGGGGTCGACCAGGCAGGCCCGGTACTGGGTTGGGCGGCGCAGCCGCTGCGGCTCGGGCACCCGGGAGTAGCGTTTGACCGTGTTCAGCGAAAGCCTCAGTCGCCGTGAGCAATCCAGCAACCCGACTCCCTGATCGAGAAGGTCGTGAATGGCATGCCAGCGTTGATGGTGCTTTCCTCCCGGACCAGCGACTGCCGCTTCGGGCCCGCGGCGGCCCAGCAACTCGAGTGCGCGGCGACCACCTTTTCGGCCGCCTCGCCCCACGCCTGTTCGACCAGCTTCCAGTAGCCGCTGTAGGTGTTGCGGGAGCCAGCGGGCACTGATGCCGAAACGTGGGCGATGTATTCGCGGATGGTCGGCGTGGGCCGTCGATCGTGCTTGCCGTGAAGGACGATATGTTCCAGTCGGTCGATGGTGCGTCGTAGGGGTTCGGGTAGCTCGTCGGGGTTCATGCTGTCCTGTGCCGTCGGTTCGGTCGCCTCAGCGGCGAGCTGTCGCCGGGACGAGTGTGCAGGTGGTGGCCGGCAGTTGCGTTGTCGAGGGAGCCCGGGTTAGGGGTTTCTGCGAGTCCACAGGTGTGGATGTTGGCGGTGGAGTATGAGATGCATGCTGGTGGGCGGGTAGAGCACCAGGAGTCGATGTTCGGGCGCGGCGACAGCCAATAGCCGGTCACCGGACTGGATGCGGTAGGAGCGGCGGACCTCAGCGGGCAGGTGCAGATGATGCTGGGATGTCACCGAATAGGGACCCTCGCTGCTCTCGGTCACGACGATCACCTCATCGACCACCTCGATCGACACAGCCTGATTCGGTCCCCAGCCAAGCTTTTTCAGCGGCGAGCTGTCGGCCAAGCGACCGTTGGCGCCGATGGTGGTAACGGTGTAGTACATCGCCGCAGCGCCCGCGGGCGCGACAGGTGGCCCAGGCTTGCGCAACGGGCGGAACACCGGCTGCTGGGCGGCGACGGGATCGGCGGGCTTGGAGCTGATGCCACCGTACATCCCGGAATCGACTGGCCAGTTCACGCATCTCCTCGTCGACCGAGATCATCGGATGAATCCCCCAGCGCTGCCACGGGTGCAGGCAGTGTTCTTCCAGCATCCACACGCCCGCCAGCGTGGTCAACCGATACAAACCCCCTTGAACACGGGCCCGACGCGGACAACCGCTGCCGACTTCACGGTCGTGTCCGGGCAAGTCTTCAAACACCCAAACGGGGCACCCATGCCCTGAAACAGGGCGAAAGACGTCCGAACATGTGCGAGGACACACACTGGAAGCAACAAAAAAACACGCATTCAGTGCATAAATGCACTGAATGCGTGTTTTGCGTGTCCGGAGGGGGAGTCGACCACTACGCACACGTGCTGTACCAGCGAAAACTACTGGTCGTGGAAGGCTGACTCTTGCAGGTTGGGACCCTTGGCGGGATACACAAACATGGGCAGCTGGGAAACGCCAGATCATCGCGGATTCCTAGTCGATCCGACGCCCACGGACCGCCGGGGCGGATAGGTCCCCGTTCGAGCTGGGAATTACGTTCCGGTCAACTGGTGGTTGAAGCTAACTTCGTTCTCGGATGAGACCTTAGCGCGGCTGGGGCCGCTTGTGCGGCAGGGTAGCCCGGCGGCGGCACTTTGCCATTGTTCGAGTGAGGTAGAAGCACGCGCCGCCGGGCTAGCCGCTACCCTACCTTCTCCTTGTCGATGTCGATGGTTCCGCCATGCCGTGTACGCACAGCAGTCCTGCCACTACCTTCCCGCGCGGTTAGACAAGGTTCTGATCACGCCGTCGTTGTTGGCTGGGCGTCATTCAGCTCTGGCGGGTTCAAGCTCTGAGCCACATTGGACTCACCATGACGCTCAGGGGCAGGGGCGAGTCAGCATCGTAGTAGTTTCGCGTTCACAGTCGGGACATGCCGGCCAGATCCAGATCACCGACCCATCAGGAACGGTGATGACGTGTACGTTCAATCTACGAGCAGGATGTTTGTTCAGACCGCCATAGGCCCCCTGGTCGATCCTTCCAGTTGGTCGGGGTGGATGTTGATGACAGGATGACAGTGGGTCGGTGATCCGCTCGGTGCGGATCACTGGTGGCGTCCACGCTCACATGCTCGCGCTCGGTCAGGTGCGCGGACTGCAAGACGCTGCCAAGGCGGCGTGCGCTCACGCTCTGATGTTGCAGCCCAAGACCTCCCAGGCCGCCCATCATGGCGGCTGGTCACACTCGCCGCCACTCCACGACTCGGAAACGATCAGCGACCGTGGTCGGCCTCTGTCCCAACGCCAGATAGGCTGCGTACCAAGGTCGCGAAAAGAGTCGGAAGTGCGGAGAGGTGCAGCGCGTGGCGGATGAGACCAACATCCTCGATCAGCTGATCGGTCGAGTTGGTGATGAATCCCTCCGAAACCGGATTGCTCGGGAGGTCGAGCTACTACGAGGGTCGCGCCGCTTCGGGCTGGTTTTTGATCGACACCTGCCTGAGTCCGTTCGGCTCACGAACTACAAACTCCGGAAGGGTGTCCGCGTCACCTGTCGGGATGAATCCACCACCGCCATCTGGACTGTTCTCGGCTTCACCGATCAGTCCAGAACAGTGGCGATCCTCGACGGAGAGGGTGGCGAGCGGCCAGTCGACGAGCTCGTGGTGGTTCGCGAGTTTGGGGAGCCGATCTACCCAGGGCTTCGATCACTCGAACGCATTGAACGCGGTGCGCAGGATGCCCCGTGGCATGTAGTCATCAATGGGGAGAACTTCCATGTGCTGCAGGCGCTTCGCGCGACCCATCGGCGGAAGGTTGATCTGATCTACATTGACCCTCCCTACAACACTGGTAACGAGGGGTGGGTGTATAACGACCGCTATGTGGACGCCAATGATCGTGGGAAGTCTTCAAAGTGGCTCTCCTTTCTGGAGCGCCGACTGCTAATCGCGCGCGATCTACTGAAGGCTACAGGGGTGATCATCGTAGCGATTGGTGATGAGGAGCACCACCGGCTTCGAATGCTCCTCGACCAGATTTTTGGTGATTCGAACTTCATCTCAGATGTAGTTTGGCAGGGCGGCCGTAAGAACGACTCCCGCTACGTCTCCAACGGTGCGGACTACATGTTGATCTATGCGCGGGACGAGTCTGCTTTGGCTGCCCGTGACACGCGCTGGCGCGAGCCTCGCAAAGCGCACGGTGAGATGCTGGCGGCAGCACGGGAGTGCTGGGAAAAGTCTAAGCATTGTCCAGAGCAGGCCACCAAGTTGATGAAGGCCTGGATCAGGTCTTTGCCGGATGGTCACGATGCAAAGGTAAACAACCGATTCTATGAGTTCGACGAGGACACTGGCCGGGTCTTTCGCAAGAAGGATGTCTCCTGGCCCGGAGGTGGCGGGCCTCGGTATGACGTCATGCACCCGAAAACCGGGCTTCCTGTTCGCGTCCCTAGTCGAGGTTGGGTATACGCGGATCCTGCGACGATGCAGTCTGAGATCGCGAAGGGAAACATTCTTTTCGGCGCTGATCACACGTCCTACATCAACCGCAAGTTGTACTTAGACGACGCAGACACCATGGCAGCAGAGTCAGTGTTCTTCAGCAAGCGAACGTCAGTCAGCAAACGCATGCAGGAACTTCTGGGAGATAAGCGTTTCCCTTTTCCGAAAGACCACGAGGTCCTTATGCGGTGGATTAGGCTTGCTGCACCGCAGGATGCTGTGGTTCTTGACTTTTTTGGAGGTTCCGGATCCACTACTGAAGCTGTTATGTGCCTGAACGCCGAGGACGGCGGCACTCGTCAATCAATTCTCGTCACCAACAATGAGGTCGGCGTGAAGGCAGCCAAGGAGATGCGTACCGCCGGATTTTATCCAGGGGACCCTGAGTGGGAGGCGCGTGGCGTCTTCGAATATGTCTGCCGTCCGCGTATCTCGACGGTAGTAACAGGCAAGCGTCCCGACGGTTCGAAATACTCGGAGGGATTGGAGGCGAACGTCGAGTTCTTCGCTCTGACCTATCTCGACCCAGGAAGGGTTCGCCGAGGTTCGGAGTACGAGGCAGTAGCTCCCCTGATGTGGCTCGAAGGTGGTGCTCGGGGCGATCGGATCGAGCAGATACCCGAGGCTGAGTGGGCTCTTACTGAGTCGTACGGAGTTCTGTTTTCTATCGACGCCCTGAAGCCGTTCGCTGCCGCAGTTGCAAAGGCAGCCACCGGTTCCCGTGTCCCGCTCGTCGTGTTCATCGTTACGGACTCGACGACGGAGTTTCAGATTGCGGTGGAGCAACTACCCGTCGGTATTGATACAGTGCAGCTATACGCGGACTACCTGAAAAACTACACCATCAACATCGACGGGAGGGCTCGATGAAGTTCACGCTGGAGGACTACCAGAGCCGGGCCGTTGAAAAAATTCTCGTCAGTCTGGGGAAAGCCCGTGCTGGCTATCTCGAGGACGGTGAATTGACGGCGGTCGGTTTGACTGCCCCGACCGGCGCGGGCAAGACCGTGATCGCGACTGCTGTACTCGAAGGGCTGTACCTTGGGACACCTGATCGTGAGCCGATTCCTAACCTGACCGTGCTTTGGGTCACCGATGACCGGGCGCTGAATGCCCAAACGATCGAGAAGATTACGAAGGCGTCGGGCGGCGACATTGACGTGAACAGAGTGAGATCTCTCGCTGAGACTGACGAGCGGACCCTCGAACCGGGCTACATCTACTTTGTGCACATCCAGGCACTGCAAAAGAACTCTACGCTGCATGCGGTACGTGCGGACGGAACTTCGAACGACAAGAGGACATTTGGTGCCTGGGACATGATCGCGAGTACCGTCAAGGAGCGTGGCGCAGACTTCCTGGTCATCTGGGATGAGGCGCATCGCGGATCTGGGACGACGAAGACTGAACGGAAGTCCATCGCTGGCACGATCGTCAATGGCGGGCCGACGAATATCGGCACGAACCAGCCTCCGGCGCCGGTTGTTCTGGGAATCTCGGCCACGCCGGACAAGTTCCACGCCTCCATGGCGGCGGCGGGCCGAACCCCTCGTCTTACCGAAGTACAGCCAGGCGAAGTCCGCGAGTCCGGCTTGCTGAAGGACCGCATCCTTCTAAAGAATATTGCCGAGTCACAGACCGCGGACAACACCATGCTGGGCCTAGCAGTCAAGGACCTTCGGGCGGCCGATCAGGCATGGAAGGCTCACCACGAAGCCACTGGTGATCGACTCGTCGAACCCCTGCTGGTCGTTCAGGTTGAAGCGAAAGTGACTGAATCGCGCCTGGCCGAAATCCTGTCGGTAATCGAAAGCGCATGGCCAGAACTGACCGATTACTCGGTTGCCCATGCCTTCGGCGATCCACACGGTCCACTGAAGGTCGGTGACCGACATATTCGCTATCTGCCGCCCGAAGCGATCGCCGGTGACGACAAGGCGAAGGTGGTGCTGTTCAAGTCCGCTCTGACGACCGGCTGGGACTGCCCGCGCGCAGAGGTACTAGTGTCGTTCCAGGGTAAGGAGTCCTATACCGAGATCGCGCAGCTGATCGGTCGGCTCGTGCGGACGCCCCTGGCGAAGCGCGTCGATGGCGGTGACGACCGCCTGAACGAAGTTGTGGCGTACCTTCCCGGTTTCAAGACCGAACACGTCGTACGGGTTGTCAACGCACTCACTGAGGACGAGACCGTCAAGGTCGAGATTATGATCACGCCCGAGGTGTGTGGGCGCTCCACGACGGTTCCGGGCGCGGTTTTCGACCTGCTAGACACGCTGCCATCGTTCACTCGCCCAAAGGCGACGTTCACGACACGCACAAAGCAGTTGCTGCGTCTTGCTGCGGCACTTAACGAACACGGCCTGGTGACGAGCGCCTCGGCTAAGGCGCGTGCCTGGGTGGTAGACCAGATGCGCGCCGCCGACAGCCAGCGTCAAGACGAAATCGACGCTCAAGTCAAGAACATCCTGGCGCTCACAGTCAATACCACCGCAGTGAGTTATGGCGACGCGATCATGCTCAGCGTGGGTGAGGAAGAAGCGGATACCTCCGAGCGTGATTTGGACGCCTATTTTACCCGCGCGGAACGGTTGATGCCGGATGGTTCAGCATCCTGGTACTTCAAGGACCTATGCGAACGCGGTTACGACGAGGTTGATGCCGGTGTTCGCGTGACCGCGGTGGCTCAGCTCGGCTTCAAGAACGTTGTGGAGGAGCGGGCTGCCGAATTGATCGAGACATGGAGAAGCGAGCACCTCGCCGCGGTGTCGCGGATGCCACGTACCGTTCGAGAATTAATCGAGCCACTGTGGTACCTGGGCACGTCACCGATGCACCCGACGACGGTCGAAGCTCGTGAGGTCTACCCAGCCTCGACCGAGAAGATCAAGGGCGACACTGTTGCGCCCATTCCGACGTATCCGCGCCACCTTTACGTCATCTCGGACGGGAAGCCCAACGCAGGACGATTCCCGGTTGATACATCGGTTTCCTCCTGGGAGGAGGCCGTGCTCAGGGCCGAACTTGAGGCCGACACACTCGTTGGGTGGTACCGAAATCCGTCGTCGGGGCGAAACGCCCTCGCCATACCGTATGAGTTTGGCGACAAGTACCTGCTCATGCATCCTGACTTCTTGTTCTGGCATGACGACGGCGACGGGGACTATGTCATGGACATTGTCGATCCGCACCGGCATGATCTGGCAGACACGTGTGCCAAGTGGGCGGCACTTGCACGCTACGCGCACGATCACGCGGACCGTGTCAGGCGATGCTTCGCGGTGATCAGGGTCGGCGACAACCTGCGTGCCTTGGACCTGACCGTGGCTGGCATCGCTGACCGGATCGGTGGTGCCACGAACAAGAGCCTGGTTGAAAAGATATTCGAGGCGGAGGGGATGGACTACAAGTAGGGCGCGGGATTCAATCGTTTACCAGCAGCGAACCTTCCGACACTGAGAACCACCACGTGTGGGTAGATCTCGTTTCTGAGTATTTCCACGGTGCCCAGCGCGGCGTCGGATGCTGATGTTATGACTCAAAACCGCTCCACCGGTTCCTCCGCAGATACGGTGATCGGAGCCGCCTTCCTGGTGCTGCTCTGCTTCGTCGCGAGCTCGGTCGGGTTGATGGCCGCATTCTTCGAACTTTCCAATACGACGTGCGGTCAGCGCGGCTGCTACACACCGTGGGTCAATCGCGGTGTGATGGTGGCTTGGGCAGGCGCTGAGGTGGCGATGATCGGCTCATTGATATTCTGGTTCGCGCTAGGTATCGCCAGGGGCTGGCGGGTCGGCTACGTACCCGTCGTCGGCGGTGTCGTTGTGGTCATCACCTACCTGGTTGATGCGGAAATCGCTACATGAGCTTGAGACGCGGGCCGCTGAGGTTGTCGCAGTCGCAATGATCGCTCTGTGGAAGCAGTTGTACAGGAGTCCATGCCGCCCGCCCATCGTCGGCACGAGCAAGCACGGACATGATGGCCACGGCTATGGGGGCCACGACTGGAGCCCTTTGAGCAGGTCCAGCGGTTGTGAGAGTTCCGATGCACCAGAATGGGTACAGGAGGAGACGATCACACCATGGCACGACGTCGGCACACGCCCGAGCAGATCAGCCGCAAGCTGCGCGAAGGTGAGAAGCTGCTGGGCGAGTACTTCTCGGTCGAGGACGTGTGCAAGCATCTCGAGATCGCCGAGGCGACATGACACTGGCAGAACCAGCACGGCGGCATGAAATCTGATGACGCCGAAAGCCTCAAAGAGTTGGAGAAGGAGAATGCGCGGCTGAAGAAGATGGTCGCCGAACAAGCCCTCGACATCGACATGCTCAAGGAACTGTCGCGGGGAAACTTGTGAGCCCCGACCGGCGCCGCAGGGCCGTCGTGGTGCTGCTGATCGGCCCCCGCCGTCATCAACGCTGCGGGCGTCGAGGCCGGATCAGATGTGGGCGTTGGATTTCCAGGTCGACGTCACCGTCGACGGTCGGCAGATCCGGTTCCTCGACATCGTCGACCAGTTCACCCGTGAAGCTCTCGCCATCAGAGCTTTCCGCTCCTGTACGGCCGATGCGCTGATCAACGTGCTCGACGAGATCATCGCGGCTACCGGGCGCAAACCCGAGCACGTCCGCATGGACAACGGCACCGAGATGACCGCCCACGAGATGACCGACTGGTGCCGATTCACCGGGGTCGATGCGGCGTTCGTCGAGCCGGGATCGCCGTGGCAGAACGGGTTTGCGAGTCGTTCAACGGGCGTTTCCGCGACGAATTCCTCGCCTGCGAGATATTCCATTCCCTGACCGCGGTCCAGGTCCCTGCCGAGGACTGACACATCGAATACAACAACTACCGGCCACACGGATCGCTGAGCTTCCTCAGCCCACCGCATTCCGGCAGCAATGGTCACCGACCGGGTTCAACCAACCACTGCAACTCACATGATCGGCGGACCTGCAATCGGGGCCCAGTCAGCCAGCGGCGCGCGATGCCAGCTCGGCGGGTTCCTCTGCGCGCCGACGCATTGGACCTAATGCATCGAATGCCGATTGTGGAACTTCCACGCATCGTGCACGATGTCGGTGATGTCTGGTTTCTGTGGTGTCCAGCCGAGTTCGCGTTGTGCAAGTTGGGAGGAGGCGTAGAGGGTTGCGGGGTCTCCGGGTCGTCGTGGTGCGGTTTCGACGTCGAGCGGTGTTCCGGTGACGTCGCGGATGGCTTGGATGACTTGGTGGTTGGAGTAGCCGATGCCGTTGCCGAGGTTGTAGATCTTGTGTTCGCCGGGGTGGATGTTGTTGAGGGCGAGGAGGTGGGCGTGGGCGAGGTCGGTGATGTGGATGTAGTCGCGGATGCAGGTGCCGTCGGGGGTGGGGTAGTCGTCGCCGTAGAGGGTGAGTTTGTCGCGGTGGTCGAGGGCGGTGTCGAGGGCGAGGGGGATGAGGTGGGTTTCGGGGTTGTGGCGTTCGCCGATCATGGTGCCGTCGCCGCAGTCGTGGGCGCCTGCGACGTTGAAGTAGCGCAGGGAGATCGCGCCGAGCGTGGAGGCGCGGGTGTAGGTGGTGATGGCCTTGTCGATGGCGAGTTTGGTGTCGCCGTAGGTGTTGACCGGGTTGGTGGGCGAGGATTCGACAAGGGGCAGATGGGTGGGTTCGCCGTAGACGGCAGCGGTGGAGGAGAAGACGAGTCGGCTGACGTCGGCGGTGCGCATGGCGTCGAGCAGGGCGAGGGAGGCGCGGGTGTTGTTGTCCCAGTGCCATTCGGGGTGGTGCATGGATTCGCCTGCGGCGATGAGGCCGGCGAAGTGCAGGACGGCGTCGTAGCCCGCTGCGGGGGTGAGAATTTGAGCGATGTCGTGGACGCGGAGTTTGATGAACTCGGCGTCGTGGGGAATCTGGCGGTCGTCGTTGCGGGAGAGGTCATCGATGACGGTGACCGTGTGTCCGGCGTCGAGGAGCAGTCGTGTGACGGTGGCTCCGACGAATCCTGCACCCCCGGTGACCAGGATTTTCATCTGACCTGCACTTTCATGGCGAGTAGGTGGTCGTGGATGGTCTGTTTGTGCGTCCGGAAATGGTCTTCGGGGCTTTCGCGGGGTGCGCTGCCGGTCCAGCAGGTGATGCGTTCCCAGGCGCGCTGCTTCACCGTAGTCAACGCGATCGGGTCGGGTGTGGTGTGCCATGCGTCGGCCATGGCGCGTGCGAGGGCGTGGACGGTTTGGTGGTGGCGGGCGACGATTCGACCGCTGCTGGTGACGGCGTAACGGGTGTAGTTGACCGCGTCGGGGCGGGGTTGTCCGAACTCGGTGTCGAACCGGGTGAAGGCGTGATGGAGGTAGGTCCAGAATCGTCCCGGATCCATCGGCGGCTGGTTGGGGTCGGCTCGCCAGCGCAGCTCGGCGCGCATCTGTTCGGCGAGGTGCGGCGCCATGCGACCGAAGTCGTGGTGGGCGTAAGCGCCGTCGAGCATGGCGGTAGCTCGCAGGATCTTCACGCACAGTCTGCTGACGAGCAGGTGGAAGTGTGTGGAGGCCGTTCCGGCGGACCATTGGTCGTGGAGGCCGAGCCAGAAGTAGGCCTGCGTGTAGTAGAGCAGTATTTCGTAGGCGTCGCGGACGTCGAGGGGGACGGGGTGGTGTTCGGGTAGGCCGCGGTCGGTGACGGGCAGGCCGAGGTTTTTGAAGTCGTGCCCGAGGGAGGTTTGGATGGCGCGGTAGTCGCTGAGCGGCAAGGTCATCAAATCCACTGTGGTGAAGTGTTTCTCGGCGAGGGACACGAGTTCGTGGATCTGGGTTGAGGGGTGGTCTCCGTAGTGGACGTAGAGGAGGTCGACGTCGCTGATCAGCAGCGGCTTGCCGTCGTGGCGGATGAAGGTGGGTTCGCCGCGGGCGAGGGAGCCGCCGACGATCAGCCAGTCGTCGGCGGGTACGCAGTTCCCGAGCGTGTGGAGGTCTTTGGCGATATCGAGGGCTTCCTGGGCGACGGCGCTGGCGTGGGGGAGTCGGGCGGTGATGCGTTCGGCCAAGGTGGTGGTGTCCATCTCATGCCTCCGGTTCGCTGGAAGGCGTGGGCATGGGCAGCAGGACGGGTCGGGGCTGGTGGGCGGGGACGGGTGTTTCCTCGTGGGTCTTTTTCGCGGTGATGTGTGGGCACAGTGAGCCGCAGATGGTGCAGGGCGCGCCTTTGCGCAGGCCGTGGGTGATGAACGCGTTGCCTGCCAGGCCGGGGTAGAGGGCGTGGCCTTGTTGGATGTCCCAGTCGTTGGCGCGGCGGGCCACGCTGATCGCGCGTTGCCGTGCGATTTCGGGTTCCCAGCCGCGTACGAGGTCGAGCGCTGTGATGGCGACACGGACCATGCGGATGGAGGTGGCGGTGTCGGGCGCGGTGGGCATGGCGTAGTGCTCGTTGTGGGTGATGGAGGCGAACATGTCGCCGCCGCACTGTCCGGCCGCGGCGACACCGAGGGCGTTGACGGTGTCGTCGAGGGTGACGCCGTTGTCGATGACCATTGGTCCGGCCAGCCACAGCGGCGCACCGCCGAGCGCTTCTTTGTAGGCGGGGATCAGTTCGGGAATGCGGTGCAGCGGCATGTGCCCGCCGCTTTCGCACAACACCTGCACCCCGGCGTTCAACGCGTCTTTGCGGAGTTCGGCCAGCAGTTGGATTTCGCGCCATTTCAGGTCGTCGCCCGCATCGGCGGTGGCACCGGGGCGGAAGATGTCGCCGAGGTCGAGGACGACTTCGTGGCGGCGGCAGATGTCGAGGATTCCGTCGAAGTACTCGATCAAGGGGTTGTCGCAGTGGTGGATGCGCATGTAGCGGGCCAGCAACCCGCCGCCTCGTGAGGTCGTGGGCATGATCCGGTCGGATTCCTCGCTCATCTGCGCGAGGGCGGGGTTGATGCCTGCGTGGATGAGGACGAAGTCGACGCCAGCGGCCAACCCGAGCTCGAATCGGTCCAGGAATTCGTTGCGGCTCAGCTTCTTCCGCGGGTCAGCGAACAGGTCGTATGTCAGGCATGCGCCGAGCGGCACGCCCATGACTTCCTTCAGATCCGCGCGCAGCGCCACCCCTTCGGGGTTGGTGGTCAGGTCCATGACAGCGTCGGGTCCAGCGGCGAGGATGACCGCCATGCTTTCCACGATGGTCTGCCTGTCGCGGTCACGCGGCCCCAGTCCGACGAGAGCGGCGACTTTGCGGCGGGTGTCCTCACCAACGAGCAGCGGTTTGAAGGCCGTCATGTGCCGGCTCGCGTGCGACCGCAGGAACACCAGGGTGCCGCTTTCGACCCGGCGGGCGGCGGTGTCAGAGTCGAGGTCTTCGGCCAGACAGGTGGCGATGAACTGAGGATCTGTTGCGAGGGTGAACATTTGGCGTGTCCTTTCGATCAGGGACGTATCGGAGTGGTGGGCCCGGTAGGCCGCGGTGCGGGCGGTTGGCCGTCGACGACTTCGGTAATCAGGTCAGCCCAGTCGACAGCCAGGGCACTGACGTGGATCCATGCCTCATGCACGGCGGGGTCGGACGCGTGCTCGGCAGCCGCCAACGTCAGTTCGGCATCGACGTACGCGGCGGCCAGCCCATCCACTGCCGGTCCTATGCGTTCGATGCCGCGTCGTGGCTGAATGTGGGTGCTAACCCAGTTGTCGATCAACGTGACGACATCCTCTCGGCGTCGGTCGACTTCGGCCGCGCGTTCGGAGATGACGCGGCGTGTGCGGTGCAGATGCGCCATCGCCTGCGCCCACCGCGTGATCAGATGGTCGCCCGGGTTGTGGCCCGTCACGCCGCGGAAAGCCGCGCAGAGCTGGTGCCAGTCCGGAATCCGAGGCAGCCGAGAATCCGGCCCGGAGAGCGAGACACCCTGTCGCACAGCCGCTGTCATCTGCGATGAACGCGCGAGTATGGATGTGGGGCGTTCGGTGCGCATGCTCGGGCTACACCTCGGTTCCGAACGAGTAGGCCATCGCCGCGAGGTAGGGAAGACATCCGCCGCCGTGGGCAGCGTGAGCGTGGAGAATGAAGCGGGCGCGGTCCAGATCCAAATCGATAGGTTCGACCGCGCAGTCGCGATACTGCACGGCCCACAGATCCCGTGTGTTCTGCGAAATTCTCACGACAGCTCCCTGACAGCCGGTGGGTGGGCACGCCGATGCCGGGCCCAGTCGCACAGCGTCCGAATCCGGCTCCGCCCGTCGCTGATTACTTCCGAAGGGCGGAACAGCCTCGACCGCATGCCCCGGCATCGGGTGCTGGTCCCAGATTCGCGGCTGCGCCTTGCCGTCCCAACGCCCGACGGGACTAGCCCCACTGGGGCTTGCGCATCGCACACAACTGGCTGGGATCAGGCGAAAGGATCATTTGTGCACGTAGAAGCCATCCACCGCATACTGTGAGACAAACTGCGGTCAACCGACTGAGGTGAGATATGAATACTGGGGGACGTATCTGCCGCACATGCCGCACGGCACTGCCCACAAAACACGCCGGAAACCTCTGCGCCGACTGCGCCTGCGCTGCCGGGTTCAAGCACGCGCTCACCGCCAACTTCTTCGACGATCCCACGATCCTCGCGGCGCTGGCAGACCACGACTTCAGCGTCGTGTTCACCTTGATTCGCGAAGCAACCGGCCTCTCACAACTTCAGCTGGCCGCGTTGCTCGACCTCACACAGTCCAGAATCTCAGCCGTCGAACGCGGAGAACGCCGTCTCACCAGCGCCAAGCTGGTCGCCAGAATCGCCGATACCTTCGAGATCCCCGCCTCGCTACTCGGGTTCGGCTCCGGAACTGCGAGTAATCTGGCCCGCGAGGAGGTGACGTGGGTGGAACGCAGAGACTTCATCACCCTGGCAACCGCAGCCGCACTCGGTTCCCATCTTCACCCGCAACTCGACCGGCTGGGCAGCATCCTCCCTGACCGACTCGAGCCAGTCACCCGACCACACATCGGATCCGCCGACATCGACGCCATCGAAGCCATCACCGAAGGATTCCGGCGATGGGACCTCGCGCACGGCGGCGGACTCTGCCGGACCGCGGCACTCACCCAACTGCACCAAGTCCGCGCCCTGGAAGGCGCCGCATGCACCACGGACGTTCGAACACGTCTGTGGATCGCCACCGCCGACCTGGCAAGCATGGCCGGCTGGCTGGCCTACGACATCGAAGAACACGACTCGGCCCGCAAACTATGGACATACGCCCTGCAAACCGCGCACCGCGGCCAAGTGGCCCAGCGGCCTCGCCAGCGAGTGTCACTAGTGTTGTCGGACCCTCCCTTCGGTGTGAAGCACGCCAGGCCGGTCGGATCCGAGGCGGTACAGCGGTCCGGCGGCGGCACAGCACCGCAGTGGTGGGTCGAGACGAGCAACCAGGCGCTGAACTTTGTGCAGCAGGTGTATTCGCTGCTGCGTATTGGCGGACGAGCAGCGGTTATCATTCCGGACAATGTGGTATTCGCGCGCGGTGTCGGCGAAACAGTGCGGCGATCACTGCTGCACGAGTGTGATGTACATACCATGCTCCGTCTACCTGCAGGCCTGTTCTATGGCGTCGGAATCAAGGCCAATGTCCTGTTCTTCGACAAGACAGGCCCCCGTGGCAAGTTCCCGGCTACCCGGAAATTGTGGGTCTACAATTTGCGCAGCAGCGCACTGTTCACCAAGGATCGGCCGTTGAGGCAATCGGATCTGGCCGATTTCGTCGAGGCATACAAGCCGGGCCAGCCCAGGGCATGCCGGTCCGAGTCGAACCAATTCCGTGTGTTGAATTACGACGAGCTGGCCGCCCGAGAGCATTTCAACCTCGATATCCTGTGGCCGGTTGGGCAGGGTTGACAACTGGAGTGCGCAGAGCCGCCGATGTCGCAGTATGCCTGGCGACAGCGCCGTCGGCCGCGAGAATTGTTGTCGGCCAGGAGGATATTTGCCGTCGGTGCATTGGCCGCTTGCTACTGACGGGACTCCGTCGATCCCTCGCGGTCGACCGATCCCTGGGGCATCGTCACGCATACAACTCGCGATGCTTGCCGATGAACCCCATCTGTGAGGCCGCGGAGTTGACGTCGATGACGCCGACCAGCGCATACAGCGACAGTCGGAGCAGAGATCAAGCCATTTCTGACCTAGCTAGTGTATTGAGTGGTTGTGTTCGGTGACGAGGAAATCGACATACAAGTCATGCGCTGTGGCATGAAGGAACAGCAGGGCCTGTCAGTGGATGGATGATTTCCACTTCGATGTCAGTTGTGAGGGTGAACCGGCCGCCCCTACCGGTTGTCCAGGTCCACGGGTTGGGTCGGGGCGCGGTTGGTCTTGAGGTACTCGTTGTTCAGGTAGACGACCTTGCGGGGGATGCGCTCGTTTCTCCAGCGGTCCGGCACGACCTTGGCGATCTCGGTGCGCACCAGGCGCAGTTCCTCGAGTTCCATTATCCCGCGCTGCCAGGTGTCGTCCTTGATCAGGTACTCGCGGCGATCGGAACGGCTGACGTGGGTGCCGACGTGGTCGTCCTTGCCTGCCAGGATCAGGCGAAGGATCAGGTAGACGAACAACGCACGCGCGGAGATCACCGCGATCCAGCCGTGGGACCAGAACTCAAGCGGCACAGTGATGTACGGGGCCCGCCCGGGCGGCAGGTGGGTGACCTCGATCTTGTAGCCCTTGCCAGGCTCGCGCACGCGAGTGACCCAGCGTGTGTTCGCAGTGGGCCCGCTGTCGGTCAGTCTGCGCATGGCGCGCTTGATCCGCTTGGTTCCGGCACCGGCGATCAGGCGGGTGTGGTCCTGCTCCTCGTATCCGAGCATTTCGGCCCAGTAGTGATCGGCGACCCTGTCGTGCAGGTCGTGGGGCTCCGCGCAGGTGAGCAGCACCAAGGTGAGGTACAGCTTCATCGGGGCCTCGCCGCCCTCGAACATCGCCGACAGCGGGGTCTGGGTCTGATCCGGGTCCACCTTGCGCACGAACCGCCCGGGCAGCTGCACTGTGGATCGCCTGCCCGAGCGCTTGACCGCGTCGCGCAGGAGGCGGTCGGCGGTGACCGTCCGTGTACCCATTACATCCCTTTCGAAGATTGCCGGACCCATTTGAGCGGACCACCGGTGTCCGGGGGTCCTGTGCTATTGGGGTCATGTACTGATGCCGAATCACCAGTTCAGAGCAGAATTCTTGGTGGCTCGAATGGGTACTGTCAACCGCTTATTCGGTATGTCGAATATGCCGTTATAGGTCACTGGCCTATGCCGAAACAGGTTTGAGGGCACCGCTGAAACGTCCCTCATGGCCGGTTGTTGGGAGGGGTTGCCCTGGGCTGTGATGAACGCATGACGCGATGACCTTGGCCGGGCTGCGCGTCCTACGTCCGGTACCCGATTCCCCAGGAAGGAGGTGATGCTCGTGAAGCGTGGATTTCGATTGACCGTTCGGTGGACCCGGGGGTCCTTGTCGATCACGCTCGAGCCCTACTAGCTGAGGGAGCCCTCGCTGCCCGTGCGGCGGGGGTCTCCCTCAGTGTGGACATCCCGGCGTCGCGGCCGCAACCCCGCGCTCGCCGCGCGCGCGGCCACGACACTCGGCGCGTAAGTGCGTGGCCGCGCACGACCCGGCCCGCGGGGTGCTCACTGTGCATCCCACGCCCATTACGGTTTCCGGGGCGCGCTGGCGCCGACACTCTGGCCGCGCTGGGCCGCTGCCTGCGACCAACCTCGCCGGAGCAGGTGGCCAGTACCGAGCCGGCGTCACGGGCGGTGCTGGCCTGGATCCGCGCCGACCGGATCCGGCACCTGGTGGTGCTTCGCGCGCACAGTCTCACCGCCGATCAACTCGCCTGGCTGCTTCGGCTGCGCCGGTCCAGCAGTCTGCGCCTGTCCTCGTCTGGCACTCGCCACGCCCAATCTGGTGGGGACCTGTCGGGCTCGGCGAGTTGCCGCATCGCCTCACCGACGACGTCGGCGAAATCCTCGCCGCGCTGGCCAGATCCAGGCCCAGCAACTCGGACACCGCCGCGGACGAGGACACCGACCTGCCGCCGGTGCCCGAGACCGACGCCCGCAGTTCCTCACCAATGCTACGTCGCAGCCGTCGCTGGTGGTCACGGCACATTCGATACGAAATGCTGCTCCTCACCAGCGAGTTGCGGCAACGAGGTAGCCCAGCAGGAAAGGTTTGCTCGAGCCCGGTGGCGCTCGGCCCAAAACCCCAACTACTGCTTGACAGAGGAGCAATCCACAGTCTCGCCAGTTGGGGTCGTCCTCGTGTTCGGATTGGTGTGCCGCTCGATCTGTCGCTCAGATTCCCTCTTGTCGCGAGATCGCGGTGGGTGTGCGGCTTTGCGCACGCCGGTTATGAGCCTGGCCTCGTGCCTGACTGCACGCAAGGTTGTCAGTCTCCGACATGTCAGTCGGCGATCGATCGCTCACTACATCGGAAGTCCCACGGATCCCGTCTTCCTCGAATAGGGTTATGGGTCGTGCATGTGGGGTGGTGGTGCTTATGATGCCGTCGTCGGATGTACTGTTCCGTCAGCTGGAGTTCAACGCCGGGACGGTGGCTGGCGCTCGTGTGGTGTTCCAGTCTCTCGTCACCGAGCTGATCGCTCTCCGCCATCCTGCGGCAGACGAAGTGAGTGGACCGGGTGGCGGAGACTGGGGGATCGATACCTACGTCGGTCGCCTGGATCAGTCGGTGGTTGTCTGGCAGTCGAAGTTCTTTCTCTCGTGGACCGGTGAGGATCAGCGCGGGCAGGTTCGAGACTCGTTCAAGCAGGTGAACGAGAAGGCCAAAGCCGAAGGGTTCCGGTTGGCCGCTTGGATACTGTGCGTCCCATGTGTTCTTGGGCCCGCGGAGCAGAAGTGGTGGGACGGCTGGGCGGCCCGCCAAAGCCGTAGCACCAAAGTCAAGATAACCCTGTGGAACGGCGTGAAACTACGGCGGCAGCTCATGCAACCAGACGCCAACGTCGTGTACCGGACCTTTTTTGGCGACGGGACGACATCACCTGTTTCCCGCCCAGTCCAGACCCACGATGACGTCAGCGGATTCAACGACGCGCTCTTCGTTCGTCAGCTTGAAGAAGCTGGCATGGCAGAAACGGATGCAGCGCGCGGCTTGTTCTTTGCGGCGGAGGCATTGGCGCGAGATCTGGCATCGGGAGGCAACCGGGTCGGTATTGCGGCGTTGAAAGAGTTACATCTTGAGGTGCATGCGCTGTGGGAGACACACTTCAACGCTCGCGTTGGCGCCGCCGATCCAGATGGCCGCATCGCCAGGCTCGTCGAAGACGTAATGCTCGCCGCAGCGGCATGTGCCGATCCAGACGAGCTTCGACTGAGACCAGCGCATCGGAAGGGAATCGTGCACCGTCTCGTCGAAGACTCGCGTGCTGGCTGGGTACGCCACTGGCGAGACATCGCTGAATCTCACCGAGGGCGACCTGCAGGCGAGGTGGCCAAAGCGATTCTTGCCGGGGTAGAAGACGGAGGATCGTGACCGAATCCGAACGAGAAAGTTTTCACGAGTCACGGCCCCTGTCCGCGGCCGTACCGGACGGGCCCGACGATTCACAGGTGTTTCGTCTTGCCCAACTAACCTTGCTGCTCGAGACAGCTGACATCGAAGAAGTTCCCGTCCGTACGGTCGACCGTCTTGGGTTCTACGACTTCTTCTCAGCGAATCCGTTCGTCGTCACTGCCGGCGAGGACGAACGCGATGCCGCTGATCGACTTGCACTGAGGCTGGCAGGATTCAGCGACCGCCAACTATCCTACGCATCAACCGGCCAGCGATTCGTCAGTCGGCGACGACGACTCCAACACGACCTGGCTCGGTTGGTCGCGTACGGACTGGTACGCATCGATAGCCAGGGCTATGGACTCACCGCATCGGGCCGCGAGTTGGCCGCCGGACTGACCTCCATCTATGCGGAGGCGTACCGAGAGGCCGCTGGAGTGGTGCTACGACGGTTGAAACGACTTTCAGACCGGCAGCTGACCCAAAACGCAGAGACCTGGTTGGGGCGGTCGTGGTTGTTGATCGACCTATTCGACGACGTTGCAGAAACAACACCCCGCACCGCACACACCCGAAGGAGACACCGTGGCCACCAGTGATGCGAATCGGGGTATCCGGCTGGCCGAATTGCGACTCGGCGGTCTTGCTGCGACGAGTCGCTCCTACCAGGTGGACTTCCGGGACAGTGACCGCGTCTCATGGCGCCCCCTGTCGGTAATCGCGGGTCCTAGCCAGACGGGAAAGACCTCCGTCATAGACTTCGTCCGGTATTGCATGGGCGACACCGAGCATCCGCAACATCCTGAAGTGCTCGCAGCCGTGCGCGCGGCACTTTTGGAGACGAGCCTCGCAGGTCGACCGGTCACCATCGAACGAGCTGCTACCGGTCCCGCATCGAAGTTCGCATCGGTCTGGCAAGCTTCGCTCGATAGTCTCACCGATACAACCGAACTGCGCCTTCCGATAGAGCCTACTTCGGAGCCCAGTGGCTTGTCCCAATTTCTCTTGGCTGCATGCGGTTTGGACAATGTGGAGCTTCCTACGTCGCCTAAGCAACCAGAGTCGGCAACACAGATGCTGAGCATTCGTGACCTATTTCGCGTCATGTGGCTGCCGAACGAGCGCCTGGACAGCAAGAACCTGCTTTTCGAGCACTCGAACTTCGTAGTGCGCCAGAAGCTTCAGCAGACCATCGATGTCATGTTCGATGTCCACGACGCCGACGGCAACGATCTTGCGTCGCGGCTGAAGATGGCAACCGATGCCGCACGTGAAGCTGACCGCGCCGCGAGTGCCCTTCGCGCCATCGTCCAGGACGAGCATCCGCTGGGACCACTCGTTCTCGAAACCGACCGAGAGAGAGCAAAGCGTGAAGCCCAGGCGATAAGCGCTCAACTCGCCCAACTCGATCGCAGCCATACGGCGCGAGGGGAAGGCATCACCGAGCTACGCCAGGCCTTGGCCGAAGCACAGGTAGCTGCCCGCGACGCAGCTGTACGTGTCCGCAATCGTGAGAGCCTGATGGAGCGGCTGGCTGCCCTTCGGGGCCAGTATGCCGACGACAAGAAGAAGCTGACGTTCCTCAAAGAGGCAGAGCGTCTATTCGACCCGCTGCAGGTCAGCGTCTGTCCTGTATGTCTGTCCGAGTTGGAGAACGGCCCAGTCATCGTCGATGGGGCATGCAGTCTCTGCGGGCACAATCTGCCGGACGGGGACAGTGCACAGAGAGCCCCCAGTGTTGGATTGGCGACAACGGGTCACGAGGATGTCGGCAGCGATACCGGTGGGAGGAGCTTCGGTGCGACTGCGGTGCTCGAGGCGGAGCTCAAGGCCACGACTCGCCGCCTAGACGAACTGAACGACTACTGGAATCGTTTGGATCGGGATCTATCGGCACTTCGGTCAGCACAGGAGATAGCGAACTCTGCCGCACAGATGGCATCGGCCGCGGTCGACAGAATAATTGACACGCCGGCCCCCTACCTTGCAGTTCGTGATGATCTAGGCCGCCGACGTTCAGACGCACTACTTCGAGAACAAGAAGCGGCGGCGGGGCTGCGTTTGTGGGAACGGGTTCGTCGAGCCGAAGAGGTAGCAGAGCGGCTTGCGGGGCAAGCTGCCAGGCTACGGGCGGAACGGTCAGCGACCATTGCACGCCCGGATCGAACTGCTGTCGTACAGCAACTGTCGGCTCGATTCGGTGAAGTCCTTGCAGCAATCGGCTACCCAAAACTCAGCGACCCGAGGCTCGATGAGCGACTGACACCCTATGTGCGAGGTCTTCCGTATACGGCGGCCAGTAGTGGCGGCCTGGTTTTGATAAGCCTGGCATGGTATCTGGCTCTGTGGGAAGTGGCCTACGAAACAGGTGCCCGTGCACCTGGACTGCTCATTATCGATAGCCCGCAGAAGAACCTTGGCCACGGAGCCCATCCGGATGAACCCGATTTCGCTGATACGCGCCTAGTGGAAAACTTCTATCGCCACGTCAAAGACTGGCTTTCAGGACCGGGCGCGGGCGCCCAGTTGGTCGTCGTGGACAACAGCCCACCGGACTTGGTCGCAGAAGACGTGGTAGTCCGCTACTCCCGCAACCACGCAGTGCCTCCATACGGTCTGATTGATGATGCCATTGACTGACGATGCAACAAGAAATACCGGTTGGCTGCGGAAACGCTAAGTTGCTGGCAGGAGTCACGGTGGATGGCTTTGCCTTCCATTACTCGTTCTTCGCGGGTGTCGGATCGGGACGTCGGGATACGCTGCTGGCGATCACGCACAATCGCTGGATGGCGTCGATCGACTGGTCAAGGATTTTCCGTCTCCAATCTCGCAGGAGAAGAAGGAATGAAAGAGACTTTCGACGACAAAACCGGACGGTAGCAACACGGTTCGACAAGCTCGCCGTCCGCTACCTGGCCATGATCAACATCGCAGCCATCAACCTATGGCTCCGAGACGAGCGATGGTGGCACAGCCCGCAGCGCGCCTGGTGTTGATCACGAACGTCCCGCCCCGCAACACCTAGCGGACGCGGAGCGCCGTCCCGGTCTGGGTACAGCATGGCGCTTCCTTGCTGGACCGGGCCTACGTATTCGCGCCCTCGCGTCGGTGCCGATCCTGCGTGGCGACCGGGCGGTAGGTGATGCTCGCCGACAGCGTTGCCGATGTCGAGTTCCAAGCCGTTCGGCCGCCGGTACCTCCCGTTGCCGCAACTGAGCCGCGCGCCGGGTGATGTTTGCGCTACGGCGAGGGGGATTTGGCGTCGTCACGGGTTCGCAGCGGGGCTACGCGGCAGGACTTTCGCTGAACAAGTGCCAGGGCGCTGGCTGCTCCGAGCGCTGCATGACGACACACTGACGACGTGGGACGTCCCCGCAGGCGTCTACCACGGCACCTATCGAGTTCGACCTTGTCATTTTGCCAGCCACGGCAGGCTGGCGGCGTGCAGGCCTTCGAGAACATGGCGCACGGTTTGCGATTTGCCGGATCCGGTTGCTCCGGCAACGAAGCCGTGCCGGTTGAGGGTGTCGAGGCTTACTGGTGTGACAGCCTGGTGGGTTGCTGGGCTCGGTTCTTAGCGTAATGGGCGCCCTCCATCTCGGCGGGTGGTATGCCCCCGCAGTATCAGAATTGCGTTGGCGCACTCAAGTTCTGAGTCCTCCTGCCGCAACCATTTCAGCTCCGGGGACTCGTCAGAAGTGACGCCCGGGCGGTTACCGGCGTCGATCTGGGCCTGACGCACCCACGTCCGGACCGTTTTCGGATGCATGACTCCCAGCAGTTCCGCGACCGCCCGCATCGCGGCCCACTCCGACGGGTGCTGGGCCCGTCGCGCAGAAGCGTTCCGCAAGGCCGCAATGGACTCTGCGATCGCCTTCGGCTTTCGGACGCCACTATCGGGCCGATTTGGGATCGGTAGACGGTCGCCGCGGAACCAGGGAGCATCCATTGATGGGGCCAACTTGCCTGGATGTGGCGGCTCCGCTCCTATTCGGCGCCGACCCGTAGATGAGATACGCTGCGCACGTCTCTGCGGCTTGCCTAGCGTGTCGCTCACGAGCAGCATCTGGAGTACTCCAAACAGTTTGGCCGGCAGGCCACCCGGTTCATGACGAAAAGCCGCGTAGACGGCTCGCCCGATACTCACCGTGCACCTGTGCTGTTGGACCATGGGTGCCGGTTGTGGATCGCGGATTGGGTAGGTGCTTGTGTGGATGCGCGGGCGAGGGGGTGGGGTTCGTTGGTGAGTGCGGCGAGTGCGCGGGCGACTTCTTCGTGGGTGGCGCGGATGTAGGTGGTGGTGGGTGTGGTGTCACTGGCGCTGTCGGTGTGGCCGGCATAGGCGCGGGCGACGGCGTAGCCGAAGTTGCGTTCCACCCATGTGAGGGTGGTGTGGCGCAGCCAGTGAGCACTGACGTTGTAGGCGGCGACCCAGGGGAGGTGTTCGCCGATACGGTTCCAGAGGTTGTCGTAGCGGCGGTCGGTGAGGCGTCGACCATTTTGGTAGCGCAAGACGGATGCGTCCTCCGGCTTGCCGGACCGAGCGGTCTGGTGCGGTGGGCGTTGACGGGTGTGGTCTTGCAGGTGGTGCATGAGGGTGGGTGAGATCGGTTGCCAACGGGCGGTTTCGCCCTTTTCGCGGAGGTAGATCTGGCTGTAGTGCGGGTCGAGGTCGCGGATTCGGAGGGCGAGGGCTCCGCCGCGGCGGCAGGCGGTTTCGATGTGCAGGCGCAGGATGAGCGCGTCGAGCTCGCGGTCATTGCCGGTGGTGGTCGCGGTGTGGAAGATTTCGGAGAGTTGCTGGTCGTTGAGGGCGTAGCGGGTGTTGGGTAGGCGTCGGGGTTTGGGGACGCGGAGGGCAGGGTTGTCGGTGAGGTAGCCGTCGTTGTGGGCGTGGCGGTAGACCCGCCGGATCGCGGCGAGCATGTGCTCTTGAGCGCTTCGTCCGCCGCGGGAGTTGCGTCGCACCACTGCGTGTTGTTTGGTGTGTTCGGTCAAGGCCTGGATCTCGAGGGCGGTGGGTTCGGTGATCAACCGATCGCCCCATGCCTGGACAAGCCGCCGCCAGTACGGCCCATAGTTCCGCCGCGAACCCGCAGACGCGGCTGCCTCGACCAATGCCACGTAGGCAGCGAAGGTCGGCACCGTCTGGGCCGTCGGCTTGCCGGCCAGTGTTGGCGTGGCACTGGTCAGCGCGTTGGAATGCGGTGAGCTCGTTGTGTTTGCGGTATCGAGGAGGTGTTCAGGGCGAACACCGAGCTGGTTGAGAAGCAGACGCGCAGCAGCCAGCGCAGACTCATCCATCACCTCGACACCTCCGTCGCTTCACCGCCGTGAGCCGCGAGGATGGCCGCGAGTAGGTGCGGGGGATAGATACAAACCGATGACCGAGTCACGGACCCGACCAGCAGCACATCGTCGCCGGGATTCAACAGGCACCCTCGGCGGATGTCGATCGGCAGGAATACCCAGCCGTCGCGGGCGGTCACCGATCGCGGCGTCGGACCTGCGGTGAAGACGACCGTCCCGGCGTTGACAGTAGCAGCCAGTGAGCGCAGATCAGACCAGCCAAGTTCGTCGAACATCCGTTTCATGCAGACGCGACCATGGGTGTTCATCCTGGATACGGCATAGTGCTGGCGCTCGCCACGGATCGGTGCCAATGCAGCCAAATCCGGCAGTGGGATCGGCGAGATCACCGGCCGCACCGCAACTGCGATCGCGCCTGGGGGCCGGGCGATGGGTGTCACGCAGCCTCCTCGGGGGCGGCGCCCACTGTGTGCATCTCGAGCTCCGATCTCGTCGTCGGGAACGGACGTGCATCTACTGCAAGGTTGCCAAGAAGTCGCCGCAGGAGGGCGGTGAGTCGAGAAGGCGCCCACACGAAGAACTCTCGTCGAGGTGCGTGTGGCCGCGGTCGAGGATTATAGGACGGTTACGCATGGGATGGAAGTGGATAGGACGATTACGCTCTGGATCAATACGCGTGGGACGTATGTGCTTGGGCGTACATGTCCAGGCCAGGCAAGCCCGCGCTCAATCCGACCGCTGCGGCGTTCGGGGCACGGCTGCGCGCCCGTCGCACCGAACTGGGCTGGAGCCAGGAGGCCGCCGCCCATGCCTGCGGCGTCCATTGGACATATCTCGGTCAGGTCGAACGCGGGCAACGCAGTCCACGGGTCGAGAACATCATGAAGTTTGCTGCGGGTCTGCAGACAACCCCGGGACGGCTGATGGACGAGCTGCCCATCCCCGCCGACGATCTGACATAGCAGTCCCAGACCGACCATGCTGACCACAGCGCCCTGCCGTCGGCTTTTCAGCGCGTTCGAGGACGGCAGTGAGAGGATGCTTGTCGCGGTGACGCGACCGCGTTGGCGATGAGCTATGCGGCGTGTTGCGGTCGAAGATGGTGAGTCCTTCCGGGACCCGACGTATGCGGCGCGAGCAGCAGTCTGGGCAGTGACGCGTGGTCTCCTCGGATCTTGGTGTGGCTATGCCCTTACGTGGGCCAGCCCTGGCGGTTCATGCGCTCGAAGTATGCGTCGTCGGCGGCTTGGATTTCTGCTTCAGTCATCGCTGGGCGTCGTTCAGTCGGCTCGGCCTCAGTCACGTTCCGTAACTGTTGTAGCTGGGCTTTGATCCGAGGATCAACCGGGTGGGCTACTCTTTTGGCTTTGGCTGCCGCGTCCGCTTGTGCCTTTTGGTGGCACTCCATCAGGGTATTGGTTAGCTGCGTACTGGACCATCGCATCGCGCCTGGCGCTATGTGCAGGCTAGTGATATCGCCTTTCACGTTGACTTCGATGGTTACGCCGTGCGCTTCGCAGCGGCCCCGCACGGCCTCGATGGCTCGAGCTGCGCGCTGGCCGTTGCGGCGGAGTTCGGCGAGTTCGTGCTGGAGTTGCTGCTCCCAATGCTGCAGATCGGCCATCAGTTCTCGGTGCCTTGTCGTGGAGTGTTGGTAGGGTCGACCAGTCGTTGACCGATTCGAACGTGATCAGCGTCGCGCCGGTCCACAACGAGGGTGAATTCTCCTGGTTCACGGCTGCCGTGGAACTCGAGACCGAGTATTCGCACGGTGGCTCCGCTGGCGGAGTCCTGGAGGACGTCTCCAGGGCCGACGGTTCCGGAGGTGAGTCGGCCGGTCACCAGGAGGCCGCCGCGGTGTGGCAGGTCCCAGAGGTGGGTGACTGTGAAATCGACGGGCGTCATCGCTGCGCTCCTCTGAATCGGGCGAGGGGGCCGGCTTCGCTGGCGTAGGCTTCGGCTTCGACATCGCGCAGGGTCTGGGAGTTGATCGTCAACCCTTCACGGATTTGTCGGGTATGGGTCACTTCGTGCGCGATGGTGGCGACCATGGTTTCCTCGTCCATGAATGAGGCTGGGCCGAAGATGATCTGGCGTCCGCCCAATTCATGCGGAGTCTGCGCGCACGCGTCCCAGTAATCGAAGTAGCGGGCGGTTTCGGCGTCTCTGGCGACGACGATCTCTACTCCGGTCAGGTCGATCCCAGCGCGCTCGGCGAGCGATCTGACTGCGTCCTCGGTCATCGGGACCAGGTTGTCGCCCTTTTCCAGGACTTCGATGTTGGTGCGTGCGGCGCTGCGGGAGAACAGTTGGGGCGCGGCTTCACCGCTGCGCCAGATCTTGGCCACTGCCTGGTCGAGCCACCGCCCGAGTCGGGAAAACATAGCCTTGAGCGTGGTGCCGATAGCACCGGTTACCCGCCGAGCGACCGCGGCGGCTTTGGTGGCCAGTTCGGTGATGATTCTGCCGATCCGCGCGGTGTACATGCTGATTCGCGCGACAACACCGACGTTGCCCAGTTCGGACAGTCCGGCGGTGAAGAACGCTCCGACCTGGATGGCCGCTTCGACAGCCGCGGTTTCGATGAGCATCTTGCGGAGCTCGTCGAGGATCTCGTGGTGAGCGTCATCGAGATGTTGCGCGTACTCACCGCACGCATCGCCGATCGACCGGAACGAGGCTGCCAACTGGCCGAGGTCGACGCCCATCTCGTTGCAGGTACGGACAGCGTTGGGGATCTCCGGTGATTGCTGATTTTCCAGCATGCCAACTGCGTAGGTGATCGGAGCGGCGGAGTCGGCGAGTGCGGCGGCCGCGTCGTACCAGACTGTCTTGGCGGCTCTGAGTTGGTCTTGGTGACCGTCGGGCCACACCAACCCTGCCACCGCTTTGACCAGCGACCACCCAAAAGGCTCCGGCCCGGCGGTCCCGGAGGATGATGGGACGAAGAGCGCGAGACAGGGCTCGAAACCCAATGTTGGTGTCGGTGGCGGAGTTACCGAGGAGGGATTGGCGGCAGCCTCGCCAGAGGCGTGGTTGTAGGCACCTGCGGTGAGAAGGTCGCCGGTGCGTGCACACGCCGACACCAGTTTGGCCGAGGTCTGCAGGGCCATCCCTGCGGCCTCGTCGTAGGCCTTGGCCCATTCGTGGCCTGCGTCGTCGGTACCGGCCATCCCGCCGTAGCCGGTCAGCGTTCGGACCAGCGCGGAGTGAACTTCGGTGCTGCCGTCTCGGATCGAAGCGAAAGACTCACCGGCCGAGTGGTACTCCTGATGGCGACACACAATTATGGGAAATGTGGGTGGGGCCATCAGGGCCACATTCCCAAGTTCGTTTGAGCGACTCCGGTATAGCTGGTGTGGGCGCGGCGGGCTACCTCACGTAGTTCATCGAGGTTTTCTCGCATCTCTGCCGCGCCGGCGACCCATCGGTCGTGGGCGGCTTGCTGAGCTTGGGCTGCCTGGCTCGACCAGGACAGGTGCAGATCGGCAATGTGCTGATCGACCTCCTGTAACCAGCCCTCGACCTCTCTGCCGAACTTCTCCATCATCGTGATCGCGTCGTCGAGCTGCTGGAGGTCGACCCGATAGCTGTAGTCGTCAGCCATGGCTACACCTGGTTTCTCAATTGGGTGATCGCATCACGGTTGGTGGTATCGCGCTGCTCATACCGGTTGGCGGCGTCGGCGAGATTCGTCGCCGAGGTCTCGAGTGCTGCGACGATATCGTCGGCGCCTCGCTTCCATTCGACCCATGACTCGTCATAGGCCGATGCCGCTCTACCACGCCAGCCGTCGGCAAGGAGTTCTTTGCCGATCGTATTGTCGAGTTGGGTAATCCGATCCCGGATGACCTGCGCCTTATCGGCGATGAACCGCGAGGCATCGCGCAGGCGATCGACCTCGACCTGGAGTTCATCGGACATGCCATCTCCCCTCGTACCGACATCTGCAGATCGCCTCTGGACTATAGGACGCACGACGCCCGCGGCTGGTTCCATCCCCACACAGCACTCAGAATCGGGTAGGCCCCCGAGCTGCTGAGCAGCGGCCGAGTGGTCGCTGGCTGTCAGTCGCCTGCCCTCCTGCAGGAGGGTCGCCCATGCAAGCACCCGAGGACTTCGGCGCGCTGGCCGCTCACCACGTCTACGTGAACTTGATGCGGATAACACCGTCCAGCCGTTTGCCTCCGGTGTCACGCTGCTGCCGCCCCCGCCAGAGACGAGTGACCTGAACGAAATCCGCCGCCTGGCTCGCGAGCGTTACGGCCAGCCGCTGGACGAGATAGAGGCCGGATTCGCCGAACTGCTTGATCAGGTCAGCGGCGACACGCGTTATTTTGGAATGCGTCCAGCATCGGCGTGGGCTCTCTTCTGGTACTGGTGCGCCATGTGGAACCCGGCGCGCAGGCTGCGCGCGGTGGCGAGCGCGTCGCCGAGGTCGGTCGGCAGCCGTAGGTAGTCCTGCACCTCGTCGATGTAGACCATGACCGGGGTGCGGGTGTCCTCCGCCGGCCCGTTCCCGGATCGCCTGCCACAACTCAGCGAGCACGATCGCGCCGAGTAACTGCGCCGCCTCCGGCTCGATGACGCCCTAACGGCACCAGCAACACTTTGTTCTCGCGCAGCACAAATTCCGACATGAGCTGGATCGGGAACGACTGTGGAAACGTGAGTAGAGGCGGACAGTTGTCCAACGCGTGGTGAGCGGTGTCACCAGGATGGGGCTACCGAACCCTCCGCCTCCGCTTATAGCGCCTCCCACCGCCATGGCCGCGTTACCTCACCGCGCAGGCACTCAATCCGATGCTTTGCCTGTTGTGCAGCTGCCTCGCTGGCTCCGGCTTGTCCGATGGCAAAACCCACCCACCGAAGCTCCTGGATGTCGGCGAAAAGGCGAAAGAACGACCATGTCGTGACGTCGTAGCCGCCATAGGCATTCACGAAAGAGAGGTAGTCAGCTTCGGGGACTCGCGCGAAATCCGTGTAGTCGACCGCGAGTTGAATGAGATCCCATTCCGGTCGGCCAAGCGACACCTTGTCGAGATCCAGCACCGTCGGAATACCTGACGGCGGCACGACCAGGTTGCCTTGCCAGGCATCACCATGAACCACCGCGAGCCGTAGGGGATCCGGCAGCTTGTCATATTGCTGGCGTAGCTCGTCGTAGCGCGTCAGCAGCCACGTTCGGTCACCGTCGTCCGCCGTGCCCGCAGTCGCCAACCGGGCAGGAAGATCACCGAACGGGTCGTATCTCGGCAGGTCGGAATCGGCCGGCGGTGGCAACGAATGGAGTGCTCGGAGCATGGCTCCGAGCTCGGCAGGCGTGGCTGGCCGATGGTCCGGGATGAGGCGCCACCAGGTGACGGGTCGGCCGTCGACAACTATCGGCTGAGGCAGCTCCGATACCGCCTCCACCGTTTGGATGCCGGAACTGTTGAGCCACTGCGACACTCGCAGCTCCCGTTCGGCATCCTTCAGGCTGCCGCGCCTTCCGATCCGCGCGACGATGTCACCAACCCGGTAAATGGCGTGGGATCCTTCGCGGATCACCTCCGGGTGATGCAGCTCAAGCCCGGCTTGTTGGGCGGCCCTCGCCAGTACTTCCTTAGATGCCGTCGTGGCGGTCATAGTGCTGCTTTCGCCGCAGATCGGCGGGTGATGACCTCGCGTAGTTCGACGACGTCGCTCATTCGCCGATGAGGTGACGAAGCAGCGGCCAATCGCTGCAGTTCGTTGTGGATGCGATGGGAATCAAGCTGGCCTGCCTGTGTGGCAGCACGGATTCCAAGGGCCACTGCTTCCTTCGGATCGCCAAGCTGCATGGTCAAGGTAGCCAGTCGCGTGAGCGAAAACGTTTGGGAACGAGGGTATTCCGCAGCCTGAAGCTCAACGGCTTGCCGAATCCTGGGTGCCGCCAATTCGATTCGGTGCCGAGTGTGTGCGATCGGGATCAGTGCCTTGCCGGTGCTGCCGAGGTGCTCCGCCTCGTCGTAGAAGCACAGCCAGGGAGCGTCGGTGGCGGGGCTGCGCTGGGCGAAGTATTCGTCGGCGCGTGCCACCTCGAAGAGTGCTTCGTCGGGTCGTTTCATGGCGGCCAAGTATTGGGCGCGTAGGGCACTGAGCATGGCGCGGGTTGTGGCGGACAGCCGGTCAGACCGCACCTGCGCCAACTCGATAAGCGACAATCCGCCATCAGCGTTGCCGATATATGCCATCTTGCGCGCCATGTCGGCGAGCGCGCTGGCACGCAGCTCCCAGGATCCGGCGGTATCGGCGCACCACAGAGCGAGCCGGAACCTCCGCTCGGCCGCCGTGTGGTCACCGATGTCGAACGCGGCATATCCGGCGACGCTGCCGAAGTTGCCAATCGCTTCGAGTAGGGCCCGGCGGGTCCCTGGCGATGCCTTTCCGTCGAGTAGCCGGATGAAGCAACCAAGTTGTCTGCCCGCGACAAGGCTGATCGAGCCGCCACCACGCAGGTTCTCCGCCGACGCGATGGTGCGTGTTGCCGTTTGCACGTCGATGACCTCGGTCCTGCCGACACGGCCGATCGGCTTGTTGTCGGAGTACCGGCCGATGTAGTCGGCAGGACCGATACCGGGATCGAATGGGCTGAACAGGTTTATTGCTAGCGTGCTATCCGCCTGCGCCGCTTCGCGCCGCCGTCGATCCGGTATGAAGCCCAGTTCACTGTCGGTGGCCTGCAGGATGGCGCGGAACGCTTCCCGGTAGAGCCCGTTGGGCCAGCGGACAGCGCCACGCTCGTAGCGGGCGATGGTGCGGGCATCGAGTTCGCGCCGCTGACCGTGCTGGCGCCAGATGTAGGCGTTGACGGCCTCCGCCAGCTCGGCGCGGCCCATTACCTGACCAGGTGTCACCCGCGACGGTGTGGCTTCCCGTCGCTGCTGGAGTTGCACGTTCGGTTGCATGCGTCCCCTCGCCGATATCGGTCGGTTCAGTCTATCCAGCAGCACCGGCGCTGGGTCGGGGCAGACGATCTGCCCCGCAACTTGCCCTCTTCTAGAAGCGCCGCGTGCGTGAGTCTGGGACGACGGCTCCGATATGCAGGGCCGTCTGCACAACGATCAGTTGGGGGATCGAATGAGACACTGTGAATCGGTCCGAGGCGCGCTCGGTGCAGCACCGCTGTCGCGCATCGCCCGCCCGGACATTGAATCCGGATGGCGCACATCGCGCCGTGTCGCTGACCGCAGCACAACACTGCGAGCCGGTGTAGTGGGCCTCGGGCGCCAAGCAATCAACGATCACCTACCAGCACTTGTGGCCTCGCACCACGTCGAGCTGGCCGCCGTCTGTGATGAGGACGCGAGTGTCGTGCGCGAGCAGGAAACACTGCATCAGGTGCCTGGCTTCGCCGATTACCGCGAAATGTTCGAAGCCGAGGCCCTTGACCTTGTAGTGGTCTGCGTGCCGCATGATGTCGGCCGGGCGGTGATCGAGTCTGCCGCGGAGCACAAGGTCCACGTCCTCAAGGAGAAGCCGTTCGCCACCGACTTGATTGAGGCGATCGAACTGGCGGAGTTGTGCGAACGATCCGGCATCAAGCTGATGGTCACGCTGCAACGGCGATTCAATCCGATCTATACGAGCTTCCCGCAGCTCGCTGATCAGATCGGCACCCCGTTTCTGATCGACGCCCGCTACACGGTGCATGTCGATGACCCTTCTGAGGGTTGGCGCGGGCAGACCGCCAAGGCGGGCGGTGGCTGCGTGATCGACATGGGCTACCACCTCATCGACCTGCTCCTGTGGTACTTCGGATTGCCCGACAGCATGACAGGCGAGCTGTCGGTCGGCGCGCGACCGGACCGGCGTTACGACGCCGAAGACACTGCGCTTATTCACTTCTCGTACGACAGCGGCCTCTACGGCTCGTTGCTGCTCTCGCGGTTCATCGGGCCGAAGACCGAAGAGATCCGGCTCGTCGGGTCCGACGGCGTCGTGCATCTGGAACGTGGCCGCATCCGCCGACTCACCAACAGCGGCGAGGTCATCGAGTCGCTGCATCGTGAACAAGCCTGGCCCTCAGCCGCAGCCTGCCAGATCGACTACTTCCACCGCGTCATCGACGGCACCCGCCCCAACCTCAGCGGTCCCGCCGAGAACCTCGCTCACATGGCCTTCGTCGCCGCCTGCTACGAGGCCGCCCGCACCCACACCCACGTCAATCCCAAGGAGCTGTTGTGACCTCACCACTGGCGCTGCTCGGCGGCCCACCCGTCATAGCTGAGGCAGCGCCGCATTTTTCATGGCCGCCACTGACCGAGGCCACCAGCATCGCCATCCTCGATCAGCTCGATGAGGGCATCTCGATCTACGACCGCTCCGGTGTCATCGCCCGACTCGAAGACGCACTTCAGCACTACTTCGGTGCCCGCTACGCCATCCTCACCAGCTCAGGCACCGCTGCGCTGTATTCGATGTACGCTGCCTGCGGAATCGGGCCAGGTGACGAGGTGATTGTGCCCGCCTACACCTTCTTCGCCACCGCCACACCACTGCTGCACCTGGGCGCGACCCCTGTCCTAGCCGATTGCGACACCAGCGGCAACCTCGATCCGGCCGACGTGCCGCGACGCCTCACCGGACGCACCAAAGCCATTGTGGTAACGCATATGTGGGGGATGCCAGCTCAGGTTCGACGCCTGAAAGCCGTGGCGGATGCTCATGGCGTGCTGCTGCTCGAAGACGCTTCCCATGCTCACGGGGCAAGCATCGGTGAGCAGAAGCTCGGCACGTTCGGGCGGGCTGCCGCTTTCAGCATGAACGGGCCGAAACCGCTGTCGGCAGGGGAGGGCGGATTCGTTCTCACCGATGACGAGGAGGTGTACCACCGCGTCTTGCTGCACGGCCAGTACAACAAGCGTTGCCGAAACGAAATCCCAGCGCGTTCCATCCTTAGTCGCTACGCCGTGACGGGAATGGGGCTCAAGCATCGCATTCACCCGCTGGCCGCAGCCTGTGCGCTGGAACAGCTTTCACGTCTGGATGACTACCTCACAGGGCGTCAGCGCATCGCCGGGTACATCCACGATGAACTTCAACGAGAGCCGGGTCTGACTGTCTCTTGGCACGAAGCGCAGACGCGACCAGCCTGGTACGGATTCACGATTCGCTACGACAGTGAATTCTTCGATGACGTGCCGGTCGAGCGCTTCCACGCCGCCTTGCAGGCCGAGGGCTGCAGCGAGTTCGACCGGCCAGGATCAACCTGCCCCCTCAATCACCTGCCGCTCTTCCAAGAGCCAGGGCCACTGTTCCCGGCCTTCACTGGCAAGCTGGCCTACGCCCCCGGTGACTACCCGCGGGCCGAAGCGCTGCACCACGCAACTCTCAAGCTCCCCGTTTGGCATCGAGACGAGGACCTGCCGCTCGTCGACCGCTACATCGAAGCGCTCTACAAAGTGATCACCCACCACGCGGACCTGAAAGGATAGGGCTCGATGATCGAGACAACACTGCTGGAGAAGTTGACTCTGGAAGCCGACCGGGACGAGGTACAACAACTCGTCGTCGGTGCCGTCGTCCAGCACGGCGGCAAAGTCCTTCTGCTGCAACGCCCCGCCGAAGATTTCATGGGTGGAATCTGGGAACTTCCGAGCGGCAAGGCCGATCCGGGTGAAGCCATCGACCAAGCCCTGATCCGGGAAGTCAAGGAAGAGACCGGCCTCGACGTCACCGCCATCACGAACTACCTCGGCGAGTTCGACTACCAGTCCGGCAGCGGTAAGAAAAGCCGACAGTTCAACTTCGCCGTCGAGGTCGGTCATGCCGAGCCTGTGAAACTGACCGAACACGACGCATACACCTGGACCAGTCTGGCCGAGGAACCGCCTGTCACGGATGCCGTAAGGCAGGTTCTGGCGCGGTACCGGGAGAGCTGACGGGCACAATCGATTCGGCCCCGCACCGACGGATAGAACTGAAAGCCTCCGCAATGTCAATAGCCCGCTCCCGAAACGGAGCGGGCTATGTTGATGGTGCAGTTCTGGGTCGCGGCCGAGGCGTGGTGGGCGTAACGTCCTGGTGCCTGTCGGCGACGGGGAGGGGGCAAAGGCACTGCTGCACCACACAGGTAAGTCGGTGCGTAATCGAAGGTGCGGGAATCCGAGGTGACGGAGGCAGAGTGACGAGTGACGGTGGCGCAGTCGCCGCGTTTGGATTCCGATTCCAATATCTCGTCACGGTCGAAGAGTTCCTTCGCACCGTGACCGAGTACTCGGGTGATTTGGGTGCCGTCGTTCTGATCGTAGAGCCGACACGACACGACATCGGGGTCGGCAACGACGATGACGTCATCGACTTTGCGATCGAGCGAGACGGACGAGTCGAACGCCATGTGCAGGTCAAATCGTCGGTGGTGCCGTCCGAGTCGAACACGCTCGGATATGCCGAGGTTGACAAGATCTTCACCAGAATGGGCAGTGAGGGGGAGGAGGCAGCCGTCCTGACGAACAGGCCGCTAGCGCCGAAACTCGTCGGTGCCTGCGGCACAGCGTCGAGGTCGGCGGACGGCAGACTGGTCTATCCTGTCACGGCTGCGGAACTCACACAGGGCGAGCCGTCGCCGCGCAGGATGGTCATGCGGGATGATCGCGGCACCGTGGCAATCAAGGAATCGATTCTGGCGTTGATCCGTGGGATCCGACGCGACCGTGCGCTCGGTCAAGGCGAGAGTACTGCGGGGTTGCTTGCCGCGCTGCTGATGGATGCCGTGTTCGATTCGGCCGCGGACCTGGCCGCACGCCGGATCAGCACCGCTGACATCATTGATCTGGTGTGTACCCCGGATGCACGAATTGCGCATGCGCTGCGTCGCTTCGACTGGGGTGTGCCATTGCTTGAGGTTCCACGCCTTGTGTCCCCGGTGGCGCGGACAGCGGAACTGATGGAGCTGACCGCCTTGTTCACCGACAGCGTCGCGTCGCGGTATCCGCGCGCTGCGGTGCTGACTGGTGTGACGGGGTTCGGTAAGAGCACGATAGCCGCCGATTTCTGTCACCTGAATCGGCATTTCTACGAGCACGTCTGCTGGATCGACTGCCGCACACAGGGATTGATGGAAGCCAAGGCGAAGACCATCCTCGTCGCCGTGGGAGTCGACGTGGAAGCGATCGAAGATCTCGCGGCAGCCTTTCGATCCGAGATGGCCCGCCTCGGTGGTCCGTTCGTCCTGGTCTTCGACGGTGTCGGCACACGGCAGGAAATAGAGCCGTATCTCCCGTCGAGCGGATGCGGGTTCGTCATCGTCACGTCCACCAACAGCACTGGATGGTGGAGCGCAGCAACGCAGCTGCAGATCGACGTATTTACGCAAGAGGAAGCGGTCGCGTGCTTCGAGGCATTCGCTCAGCTCGAGTCAGGTGCCCACAGGCCCGCGATCATCGAGATCGTCGAGCGGCTAGGCCGGGTGCCCCTGGCGATCGCGATGGCCGCGTCGTACTTCCGCAATGCGGACGAGGACGTCTCCCAGCTGTCGGGACAATACTTCGCACGGCTCGACGCGCTGTCCGAAGCGACGGCAGTGCCCGAGGGTTATGACAAGACCGCGTTCGCGGCCATCCGATTCGCTGTCGCGCAGTTGGGGGTCGGCTCGAGCCCCGAGCGCAGGAATGAGACACGGGCGCTGATCTACCATGCCGCTTTCATGGCACCTGAGCTCATCCCGGTGAACCTACTGCTGCAAACCGTGTCCGAGACGACGACGATCAACCTGCTGGATCCCCCCACACCGGAGATCGCTGATCAAGCACGCCGCAACGGGGTGCTCACTAATCTCCGGACTCAATCGATCGCCCAGCGACGCCACTACGTGGACTCCTCCACGGTCGCCAATCCGGCCAGCGACACCATTAATATCCACCCACTCGTTCACGAGATCCTCCGGGAGATCCACCGGCGAAGCGCGCCGAACGAGTACGTGGTGGATCTGCTTGGGCTCCTGATGACTTGCACGATGGGATGGATCGGGGCACTCCGTTCCAAAGGTCAGTTCTTCGCCTTGGAACAGCTTATGGTGCACGCACGGTGGATTTTGGAGCTTGTTTCGACAGTTCCGCTGCCCAGCACTGCCGCCCCCGGGAGGGTCTATGTATTTCGATGCGCGAGGTTGTTTCTCCGATACGAGATCGCAACCACGCACGGATCCCGCGGTCACTACGACAAGAGTGTGAGCGAGATCGAGTTCGCGCTCGACGAGGTCAGCGATCTGAGCTTGAGCCGTGGTGCTCAGCACCTTGCCGCTACGGCGGCGTGCGCGGCACTCACTGACACCGTGCTGGGCAGCCTGAGCCAACAGCGCTGCGCGATGTGGGCCGATCGGGCGCTGGCGGAGTTGATCAAGTTCGATGCGGTGGGCGGACCGGAACGCGGTGATCTGGTGGTCCGGCTGGCGATCCAAGCCGCGCAGTCCATCGGCCGGTCACATATCGAGTGCAAGCAGGACCTCATTGACAAGTTCGGCGAAATAGCTTGCCGTCAGCGTGTTTCGGCGGTTCCCGAGGCAACGCAGATTGCGAGACTTCAAGAGCTTGTCGTCCGGGGCGAGTTTGCAGCGGTTCTCGAACTCGTGCAGCAGATGCGGGGTTCGGAGCCATCTGCCGACGAGCAGGTCATGTACGACCACTTCGACGCCATTGCGTACCTTCATCTCGGCCGATTCTCGGACGCCGAACAGGCAATCGACCGAATCCTGCAACTTGCGGGAGGATGGTCGTACCTCCATACGTCACTGAAACTGGCGAGCAATGCGATCAACAGAGCATTGCTGCAAACATGGCCGGAATGGCAAGCTCAATCAGCTCGACTTCAAATCCAGCACGTTGCGTTGCAGCAACTCCTGGATCGCCTGTCCGCCGAGAATGCGTCCTAGTGCCGCGTCCAGGAAGGTTGATGCTTTGACCGTGACCGTGACCGTGACCTTGACCGGGGTGGCGGGTTGATCATCGACGGGTGAGCGGCAATGCTGCCGGTGGAGGGGATGCCGGTGGCTCGGAAGCCGGATGTGTTCATCGGAGCGGTGACCCCGCAGGAGGGCGGCAAGCTGGCCCAGCTCGCCCGGCCGGGCAGGCAGCCGGTGCGGATGCGGCGGGCAGTGGTGGTGGCATCGGCGCAGCATCAGTCGGTGGTTTGATCGCGAAGCTGCTGCAGGAGTCGGAATCGTATGTGCGGCAGGTGCTTCACGACTTCAACGAGAAGGTTTCGACGCGCTGGACCCAAAATGGAGAAGAGGGAAATTGGTGAAGACCTATTGACGGGACCCCATTGATCGGTCCAGAGAATCTGGGCCCTGCTGGTGGGTTCCGCTCGGGACTGTGGATTAACGGTACCTCTCTGCTATTCGAGGCTTGACACAGAGATGAGCCGTTAGATCCACTCTCCCTCGGCGTCGACGTATCGGGAATCTCGGCACCGATCCCATGATCTGGGTGTTGTGCTGGTCGCAGTCCCGGACTTCCTCGTACGAGTAGGAGCCGCAGGACCAAGCTATCTCGGCGCTTGCGTGTCGCTGTTATCGCTCGGAGAGCCCAGGAAATGGGCCGCGTGCGAGGGGGTGTTCTTCTCCGGTGAGGGATTGCAGTGCTCGGGCGACGTCGTAGATGCCGGGGCGGTTGTAGGGGAAGAGGGTGTTTCTGCCGGTGCGGCGGTGGTGGCCGCCGTAGGCGTGGGAGACTGCTTTGCCGAACTGTCGTTCCACGTAGTTCAGTGTGGTGTAGCGGATTCGGGTGACGGTGAGGTGTTGTTCGGCAGCCCAGGGAAGATGCTTGCGGTATCGGCTGTGGAGGTTGTCGTAGCGGCGGTCGGTTACTGGCTGGCCTGTGTGGTCGCGCAGGACCTGGGTTGTGGTGCGGGAGCCGCCCCGGGCGTCGATGTGTTCGAGCAGATGCTGCAGGAGGGTGGGGGAGATGGGTTGCCAGCGCAGGTCGCCTGATTCCTCGCGAAGGCGAAGGGTGCAGTCGTCGCGGATGATGTCGTGGATGTGCAGGTGTAGGACACTGCGGCGGTGACAGGCTGTTTCCATGTGCAGGCGCACGATGAGTCCGTCGAGTTCGCGGTCGTTGCCTGTTGTTTCCGCGACGTCGGCGAGTTCGTGGAGTTGCTCGATGCTCAGCGGAAGTTTGGATCGGCGCGATTGCGGTGGCCGGGGGACTTTGCGGGCGGAGTTGTCCGAGGGGTCGATCAGGCCGTCGTACTCGGCGTAGCGGTAGAGGCAGTGCAGGGCGTCGATCAGTCCGCCGGCGCCACGGGCCTGGGTTGCGTTGATTCTGGGAGCAGCGCGGCGTTGGTGCTGCTTCACCAGGTCGGTGATCTCTGCGGTCGAGGGCTCGTTGAGGCGCCGGTCGCCCCATGCCTGTTCCACCACCCTCCAGTAGCCGCTGTAGGTGTTTAGGGTGCCGTCGGGCACTATTGCGGATATCCGCGCGATGTACTCGCGCACCGTCGGCATGGGCCACCGGCTGTGCCCGCCGCGGTGCACGACCAGCTCCAGTCGCTCGATGGTTTGTCGTAGGGATTCAGGTAGCTCGTCGGTGTTTATGCTGTCCTCCGCCGTCGGTTCGGTCCCCCCGAGCGGCGAGCTGTCGCCGGGGCGGTGAGCGTGCAGGTGGTAATGGAAGTTGCGTGGGTCAGGGGAATTCCAGCTCATGGTTTTCGAGTCCACAGATGTGGGTGTTGACGGTGCAGCATGAGATGCAGGCTGGTGGGCGGGTACAGCGCCAGGAGCCGTTGCTCAGGTGCGGCGACAGCCAGTAGCCGGTCACCGGCCTGGATGCGGAACGAGCGGCGGACCTCGGCGGGCAGGTGCAGATGATGTTGGGATGTCACCGCGTAGGGGCCGTCGCGGCACTCGGTCACGACGATCACCTCATCGGTCGTCTCGATCGCCAGGGCCTGATTTGGTTCCCAGCCAAGCTTTTTCAGTGGCGAGCTGTCCGATAACCGCCCGTTGCCGCCGATGGTGGTGACCGAGCAGTACATCGCCCGGGCGTGCTCGGGCACAGCGGGTGGTCCCGGCTTGCGGAACGGGCGGAACACAGGCTGCTGGGCAGCGACGGGATCGGAGCGCTTCGGGCTCGCGCCACCGAACATTCCAGAATCGACTGGCCAGTTCACACGTCTCCTCGTTGGCCGAGATCATTGGATGAATCCCCCACTGCGCCGCCTCCGACAGGCAGCGTTCCTTCCAGCATCCAGGCCACCGACAGCCTGGTCAACCGATACAAACCCCGATCCGCCCCATCCCCGAGCAGGCTGGATGCCGACAACAGCTTCCTGATTGCCCACACGTGTCCGGACTCGACTTCAACCACACGAATAGGGCACCCATGCCCTAGATCAGGGCAGGAATGCACCGTACCGGTGCGAAAAGGCCCACCTGAAGCAACAAAAAACGCGCATTCAGTGCATAGATGCACTGAATGCGCGTTTTTACGTGTCCGGAGGGGGACTTGAACCCCCACGCCCGATAAAGGGCACTAGCACCTCAAGCTAGCGCGTCTGCCATTCCGCCACCCGGACCGGTGTGCTCAGCAAGATTATCGGATCACTCCGCGTGGACCAAATCGCGGCTGGACCTGCGGATTCTCGAGCATGTCGGGATGGGTGGTCGGATGATTATCCGTGCGGGCGGGAGGCCGATGAGGCGCCGTTCGGTTTGGTGCGTCGCCGGCGTGTCGGGCTACGCGATGGAGCTGCTGACGTGTGGCTCGACCGCGCGGCCGAGGGTACCGAGGGTGACCGGGATGCCCGTCCGCGTGATCGCTCGCTGGTCGGACCCGTTGTGCTGCAGATACGAGTAGCCGGCACTCGGTCCCTCGCTGCCATGGGCCCAATGCTCGCCTCGGCCGAAGGCGCGTCAGCCAGCACGGACCGATGGGCGAGCTGCTCGGGAAACACCGCGCCTGTGCACAAGCGAACGGTGAATGCCAGCTATTCGCCTGCTCTGATCGGCCAGCGCGAGACGGGTCGGGGAGGGTGATGCCGTACCGAGTTGAGGAGGCGTCGCTAGCAAACAAAAACCCTCTGAGCTGGTCCAATGATGGGCTCTTCGGTGAGCTGATCCTTCCTGGGGCGACTATCGAGGGGCCGAAGCCGTAGAGGATCGCAGGGAATCAGGTAGGTAGCTACTCGCGTCACGAGGAAGATGTGCGCCCACACTCGACTGGATCCTCGAGGGCATACCGGCCTCGGGGGGAGGTGATCATGAGAAACGACTCGCAAGCACTTCTTGTCGCGGTGGCCATAGCAGGCCTGTTCGGCGCCGTGCCGGTATCCGTCGCGGCGCCGGAGCCGATTCCCACCGTGCCCGTCCCGCCCAGCACGGCGGGGCCGGTGTGGCCGGTGAGCACGCCGACAGATAGCACGCCGCCTTCGACTGGGGAAACGGAGCCGCAGACCACCACCAAGACGCCCGATCCCACGGCCACGGGGACGAATCCTGAGCCGACAACCACGACGACCGGGCCGAATCCGCCGACCACCACAAGCGAACCGCTCCGGACAACTGCGCGACCATCGAGTGCCGGCCCGACCCCCGTACCGTCCGAGAGTCCCGCGCCCGCGCTCGTCGCTCCGGCCACCGCAGAACTCGGCACCGCTATCACCGTGCGGGGCGAGCGCTGGCCCTGTGACCTGGTGCGGGCCTTTCCGGACTGGTCCGGATCGGTGACTGCCCAGGTACGAGGTGGCGTGTTCGATGTGCGCGTCGATGTGCCCGAAGGGGTCCAGCTGGGTTCGCACGCCATTTCCGCCGCGTGCGTCGGAGCCTCCCAGGGCGTTGCCGCGCGGACATCCATCGAGATGATCCACGCGCGGCTGGTCACCACTACCGACGAGCGCGCGAACACAGAGCCGTCCGGCGAGCGTCCACCGTCGCCGGGGCAAGCCGAGGACAGGGATCAGGACACCGGCATCGGCGACATACTCGGCCTCGGAGGGTTCCTTCTCCTCCTCGGCGCCGCGGCGCTGGTTGTACGCGGTCGCCGGAAACGCCCGAATGAGGCGCCGCGCAAAAAGGATCCGCGTCTTCCGCAGGTACACGTGCGGGTGGTCGCGGACGTCCCCCCGATGATCCACGTTCGCCAGGTCACCCGTGCTCCGGACGTGCGGGTACGGCTGCGGGCCTGCGAACCGTGGCTGAACGTCAAGGAGGTGCTCGGATGACGAGTCCAGCGTCGATGAGTGCTCGGTCGGTTCTTTTCCACAACGCCCCGCATGATGTCGAGGTGGGTGAGCTGGCCGAGCGCCTGCACGAAAGGGGCGCCGAACACCTGGCCCTGCGCCGGGCGCCGGCCGTGGCCCCGACACTGGGGTCGGTGGCGCTGCACGAGGTGGCCGAGACCATCGATGGACTGCTCGAGGTCGACCTGGGCAGTGTCGCGATCGGGGGTTGGCGCCGCTACGACCGGTTGCGCTCGGCGGCGATGCGAACCCGCGCCGGTGGAACCGAACAGGTCACGCTGTTCGAGCACGAGATCACCCAGACCTACAGTCCGTGCCTGGACGTCACCATCGACGGAAATTCGGTCGGGGAGTTCACGATAGAATTCTGCGTCGCGATACTGCTCCAGCCGCTCGCCGCCACCGTCCGCAACGGGATGCTGGCGGCACTGGGCCCCGGTGACTGCACGGTGGCGGTTTCGATCGGCGCGCCGGAACTCGGGCCGATCATGCGGCGCGAACGCAGACTGCACACGGCGACGATGATCGACCTTCGACGGCCCATACCCCTCGTCGAGCTGCCTTCGACCTTGCCCGTCGGGCGAGTATCCACGGCGCGCCCACCGCAAGCACGGTGGGCCGGTGGGTGAGTTCGACCGACTCCTCGCGGTCGGTGAGGAGCTGCGCAGTGTGGCGGTGGCCAGTGCCGTGCATTCGGCGCTGTTTCCGGCCGTCAGGAACCGAGCCCGTTCACGCGTCTTCTACTCGAGGTTTCCCGCGGTGCGCGGATACGAGCGCCGAGTAGTTCAGATCACCGATGCGGGGGAACGGGAAGGACCCCGCGGGCCCGCTCGATCCGCTCCGCGCATCGCACGAGAACTTCCACCGCGTCCGTTGGAGGGGTCTCCCGCCGCCAGATGGCGCGGAACCGGCGGGTGAGCAGTGCGGCGTCCGCGACGGGCACCCGCGCTACCCGGCCTGCGGTCAGCTCGGGTCCGGCGATCAGAGCGCTGAGCACCGCGGGCGCCATCGCGCCTCGGACCGCGCCGAGAATGGCTGCGGCGGAACCGAGTTCCGCGGCCGGGGGAGCGGGCGTGCAGTGCGCGGCGAGCATCTCCCACACCGTATCGCGAGTGCCGGACCCCGGCTCTCGCCACAGCAGCGGGGTGGCGGCCAGTTCGCGCAGCGTGACCGGCTCGGTGCGCCGCGCCCACGGATGGTCCGGCCCCACGATGACGACCAGGTCGTCGGTGCCCAACACCCGGCCGCTCAGACCGGCTGGTGGGTGTGGGCCCTCGACGAAACCGATGTCCGCAGCGCCCTCGCGCACCATGGCCTCCACCTGACGGCTGTTGCCGACCTCCAGCGCCACCACGGCGTCCGGCCGGACTGTCCGCAGGGCCGCCAGCCACTGTGGAATACGGTGATCGGCGATAGTTTTGGAGGCAGCGATGCGCGCCCGCGGAGCCCGCTCGGCATGCAGACCCGCGACGGCGTTCGTGAACACCTCCGCTGCCGCGAGCACCGTCCGCGCGTGCTCGACCACGGTGCGGCCCGCGTCGGTGAGCGCCGAACCGGTCGGGCCGCGATCGAGCAGCCGCAGCCGTAACCGGCGCTCCAGCGAACTGATCCGCATGCTGGCCGCCGGCTGGCTGATCCCCTGCCTGCGCGCGGCCGCGCCCAGACTGCCTGTCTCCGCTACCGAGACCAGCAGGTCCAGCACGGTGAGATCGGGAGTTTCTGGGCTCAAGGTCATAAGCCGAGCTTATGATGTCGGTGGTAATCGCGGTCTACCAGGCGGGCGCCGCTGCGGCCACCATCGGGCAGGTGAACACGCTGCACCGATTCGTCCCGGGCCTGGCGCTGGCCGCGTTCCTCGCTACTCTGTCCACCGTCGCCGGGCGCCTCGTTCCAGTGGTCGGCGCGCCGGTGACCGCCCTCACCGCCGGCATCCTCGTCGGCGCGCTCGCGCGCGGCGGGGGCACCGACACCGGGCGGTTCGCGCCCGGCCTGGCGTTCACCCGCGATCGCGTGCTCGCCTGCGCCGTCGTGCTGCTCGGTCTGGACCTGCCCGTCGACGCGGTACTCACCGTCGGCCGCGACACCGCGGTCGTGCTACTGGGCACGCTGCTGGCAGGCGCGGTCGCGGCGGTGTTCGTGGGCCGATTACTCGCACTGCACCGCGAGTCGGAGATCCTGATCGCGGCGGGCACCACCATCTGCGGAGCATCCGCCATCGCGGCGGTCACCGCGGTCATCGCGCCCGCACGGGACCGGGTGGCGTACGCGCTCGGCACCATCTTCGTCTTCAATATCGTCGCGGTGCTGGTCTATCCGCCACTGGGTCGGATGCTCGGCCTCTCGCAGCAGGCGTTCGGTCTGTGGGCGGGCACCGCGATCAACGACACCTCCTCGGTGCTCGCCGCCGGTGTGGCGTTCGGACCGGTGGCCGCGTCGTTCGCGGTGATCGTCAAACTGACGCGCAGCCTCATGATCGTGCCGCTGTGCATCGGGCTGCACTTCACCGAGTGCCGGCTGCCCCGCCCGGACGCCGCTGGAACAGCGCCGATGTGGCGCACCATTCCGCTGTTCGTTGTGCTGTTCCTCGCCGCCTCGGTGATCGCCGGAACCGGGGTGCTACCCGAGGGATGGACTGTCGCGTCCACCACGGTGAGCGGCTGGCTGGTCGCAGCGGTGCTGGCCGCCGTCGGCGCCTCGCTGGACTGGCGGCGCATGCGTGCCACCGGCCCGCGCCCGCTGCTCTACGGCGGCATCCTCGGCCTGGTGCTCGCCATCTCCGCCCTGCTGCTGCTCGCGGCGACCGGATGGACCTGATCACGTATACGGCCCTTCGGGCGAAGTTCGACGGCGAGAACTCGACGGCCTCGGCTCGAGAACGGGGTAGTGGGCCGGCGTGTCCCGGCTGCCGTCGACTCCGCCACCCGTCGATATGCCCCGCTGATGTACGAGCAGGCGGATTCACCTTCGGAGTACGGGGGTCAGCAGCGCTATGATCCGATCGGCGTATGCCGGGTCGAGTTGCGCGCCGCTGACGAGCAGCCGGTAGTAAAGAGCCCCATAGATCAGGTCGATGACGGCGTCGGTGTCGAGATCGTCCGGGAGTTCGCCATTGTCGATTCCGGCGGCGATGAGCACGCCCACGTCGGCGCGCCGGCCGTCGAGGAACCGTTCGCGTAATGCCGTGGCCAGTTCGGGGTCGTGCTGAGCGGCTGCGATCAAGGCGACGAACGGGCGCCTGGCCTCGGGGGTGTTCATCAACTGCGCCACGCGCCGGAGCTGGATCCGCAACCGGGTCAGGGCATCGCCGTCGGCGGGAGCCTCCATCCGGTCGGCGAAGGCGTCGGTGAAGGCATCCATCAGCACCGCAGCCTTGGTCGGCCACCACCGATAGATGGTGTTCTTGCTGACACCGGCCCGCGCGGCGATGTCGTCCATGCTCAGCCCGGGCAGCCCTCGGTCGGTCAGTAGTTCCCGCGCCGCGGTCAGTACCGCTGTGCGTGATCGCTCACTGCGTGGCCGTCCCGGCCCGCGTGCAACCTTCTGCTCTGCCACGGCGCAATCATATACTTTCAAATACGATATGGTCAGTATCGTAAATATGAGATGGTGAGGAGTGATGATCATGAGTGATCGAGTGTGGTTGGTGACCGGTGCGTCATCGGGATTCGGCTATGCGATATGCCAGGCCGTGGCGACGGGCGGTGGCCGGGTGGTCGCGACGGCACGCACCCCCGAGCGGTCGCAATCCCTGCAAGAACTGGCGGCCGCCCATCCCGGTCGCGTTCTCGTCACGCCGCTGGATGTCACCGACGGCGAACAGGGGCGGCGGGCGGTGGCGCAGGCGGTGGAGGCGTTCGGGCGCCTGGATGTGGTGGTGAACAACGCCGGTTACGGCGTCTTCGGCGCGCTGGAAGAGATCCCCGACAGCGCGGTGCGGGGCGCCTTCGAGACGAACGTGTTCGGATCACTGAACATGATTCGCGCATGCCTGCCGGTGCTGAGGGAGCGCAAGCGCGGCCATATCGTGCAGATCTCATCGGTGGCGGGTGTCGCGGCCCCCTCACCGGGCTTGGGTCTCTACGCGGCCACCAAGTTCGCCGTGGAAGGTATGAACGAAGGCCTGTCCAAAGAAGTCGCCCACCTGGGTATCGGCGTCACGATCGTCGAACCCGGCATGTTCGGCACGAATTTCGTTGCCGCACTTGATATCACCTCCGTCCAGCACCCCGACTACGCCGCCAGCGTCGAGGCGGCGCGCGAACGTCTGGCCGACCTCGACCCGAATGTGTACGGGGATCCCGTCCATGCGGCACAGCAGATCATCGCCGCCGTCGAATCTCCCACGCCCCCGTTGCGGCTGCCGCTGGGCCGGGACGCGGTCGCCGCGATCCATGCCAAACTGACCGAACAACTCGCCGAACTGCCCGAACCGGTCACTGTCGCCTGATCCTCGGCGGCCGGGTACCGCCCCTGCGTCGCAGCGAGCGGGAACCGTCGAAGGCAGACAGATGCCGTCGGCAATCCAGGCACCACTGGGTAGTGGGAATCACTCGAAGTAGGTGGATCGAGATCTCGCTGTCGCAGCCGCGGCAGCGGCCGTAGCGGCCTGAGGTGATGAGGCTGATGGTTCCATCGATGTCGGCCAACGCGTGCCGTGCGGCGACGGCCAATTTCTCGGCGACCTGCCGCCTGGCCATTTCCGCCGCGTCGGTGGGTTCGGCCGCACGATCGATCTCGGCTTCGAGTTCGGCCAGTTGTCGCACTCGGAAGCGACGTTGCTGATCCAGTCCGGCTCGCAGCGCCGGTAGGTGATCGGATAGGCGTTCGGGTGAGGCGGTGGGTGCGGAAGTCATCCGGGTCTCCAGGGCTCGTGGTTCGGAATGTGCTGGGCCGAGTCGGTGTCAGTGCGCGCCGGCGGCCGCAGCGGCCCGTCCGGCAGCGACGGTCACGGCGCGGATCCCGGGCACCGTACGGGTCAGGGCGAGGGCGATGCGCCGTTCGGATTCGTCGGCGAACCGGCCGGAGACGGTGGCGTCACCCTCCTCGACAGTGACCTGCCAGCGCCGTGCGCCGGTGTACTGGTCGAGCAGCGTCTGGGCATCGGCCGCGAGTGCGTCGTCGGGGGTGAGCATGATTCGTAACGCGTCGCCGCGGCTGAACATCCCGACCACGCGGCCGTCGGCATCGACGACCGGCAGACTGCGCAGTCCGGGACCCACCAGCCTGCTCATCACCTCGGCCAGCGCCGCGGCGCCGGGGATCGACACCGCCGGCGTGGTCATCACCGCACCGACCGTGTCGTCGAGTTCGCCTGCCCGCAAGAGATCACCGCTGGTGATCACCCCGATGAGGCGATCGGCCTGGTCGAGAACCGGCAACGCCTCGTAGCCCAGTTCGGCGAGCATCAGCGCCGCGGCGCGTGCCGGATCGTCATGCCGCACAGCAATGATCGGCCGTTGCATGACCTCACATACCTGCATGTTCCTCATGCCGTTCAACTCCGCTTCAGCTAGTACCGGTTCGGCTCCGAAGTCGGAACCGTTGTCGCTCCCGGCCGGGTGGGAAGTGTCGTCAGGGACGGGCCGAGCCGGCGCCGCCCCTGACGACGCGCAGGCCCTGGTGCAGGGCTGGTCTCAGTCGCTCGGACCTACCGGCATCGCCGACTCGACTCTTCCTGCCTTGCGACTGCTGCTCGATTCCATGATCGTTCGGTGTCGAGAAGTTCGGTTGCGCTGATCCGACAATCGAGGAGCCGGGATTTGTGGCGGCAGGACAGCGCGGACTCAGGCGTGGTCGGTGACGGCGAGTTCGATCATCATGGCAAGCCGTTTGCGGGGGTCGTCCAATCCGAGGTCGGTCACCTCGGCCATCTTGCGCAGCCGGTTACGCACGGTGTTCTCGTGCACGCCCAGTTGCGCACCCGCCTCTGCCGGGTCGCCTTGCGCCTGCAACCAGGCGCGCAGCGTCGCCACATATCGGGTGGAGTTCGTGCGGTCGTGGCGCCGCAACTCCGAAATCGGCCCCCGCGTGGGGGCGTGCCCGGAAAGCCCTGCGGTGCGCAACCGTTGGAGCAGGATTTCGTCCCATGACTCGTCGTAGGCGGGGGGCGCAGCACCCGATGATCGGGCCTCGTGCAGCGCCAGGCATTCGTCGGCCTCTCGGCGTGCCGAGGCCAATTCTATGGCCCGGGCAACACCGCTGATCCCGGCCAGCACCGTCATCTGGGTGGGCAGTGCCGCTTGTCGCTCGCTTATCCAGCGGCGTGCCGTCGCCGCCTGACCTGCGGGCAGCACGGTGTAGATGACGTCACCGACCAAGGCGCTGCGGCTCGAACGCGACCAGCCGAATCCGGATGTCGCTCGCTCGAAGATCAACAGCAGCGCGGCGTGCTGCTCGTCTGCGATCCGGCCCCGCAGCGCGAGCACCCGCAAACCCTCCGGCGCCAACCCCAGCCTGCTGGCCACCGTCGCCGCGTCCGCGGCGCCTTCCAATAAACGGATCACCAATTCGGATTCCACCTGACGTTCCAGGTCCGCGCTGGCCCGCGACCGCAGCAGATGCAGGGCCACCGTGCGCGCGCCGTCGGTCAGCGCCTGGTGTCGAGCCCCGTGTAACGGCGCGGGGCATGACACCCATACCGAGCCCAGCAGTTGCCGGCCCACGCGCACGGCCACGACCATCCGCCCCGTCATCGCGCGATCTTCCTGCGCGGGCACGAACAACGGTTCCGTCGAATCCGCCAAATGTGCGAAGACACCCTGCGTTTCGAACACCGCGCGCAACCACTGTGGCATCTGCCGCCCCAGGATCGTCTCCACCCGCGCGGGATCGAGGGGCTGCTGCGGCCGTGAATACGCCAGCACCCGAGACAGGCGGTCCTCGATCGTCACTGCTCCGCCGACCGCGTCGGCCAGGCTGTCGGCCAAGGCGAACAAATCGGTCGGACCGCGACCGGCTTCGGTCTCGCGTCCTTCCAGCACCAACCCGTAGACCACCGCGGCCACCTCACTCCAGGCCACCGCGGGGTCGATCACCAGCACGGCGACCCCCTCGATCTTCGGCTCGTCGTCGGTTTGCTCATCCCCGCGGAAGAGCACGACGACAGCCCGCGCCGCCACCGCCCAGTCCACCACCTCCGATACCGAGCGCGCCCCGATCCCCAGCAGCACGTCGCCCGCTTCCATCGGGTCATGCTCTGCTCCGTGAATCACCACACTGCGTAGGGGGGTGGACCGGGCAACCGAACCCAACCGCACACGGACCCCATAACCACCCAACACGTTCGCCAACCGGTCCAACGTCACCATGAGCCCCTCCGATCTCGAACTCGGCGCGACTGGTGGAAGGTCGTGGACGCGCAAGCCGGACCGCTCCCTCGGCCGGTGCATCGCCGTGAGCGCCGACGCGCGCCGGTGCAGGCGACCGACGCCCCGCCGACAGCGGCGAATACGGCCACGTCGCCGATGTCGGCGTTATCGGTGCCGGTCAGCAACGCGAGGGTGCTTCGGTCGGCTGGTTCGAACCCGTGGGTGCGCACGGCAGCACTGCCCGGTGCGGTCGGACCGTCGCGGTCGGCGGCGGATTCGTCGAACGATCGCGGATCGTGGCCGTACCGAGCGCGCGGGCCGACAGAGTCTCAGCGCAAACAGCGCCGGCACGAGCCCTTGCCACATATCGAACGGTACGCCTGCCAGGAGACCCAGCTGGTGAGATCACCTACTCCGCTCTTCGGTTCCGGCCTGCCGGTATGGCCGGGTCAGCCGCCGTGACCGGTCGAGGTTTGTTCGACGAGGGTTGCGGTGGCACGGTCGAGGAACTCGCAGAACCTTCTGTGCTCGTCGGGGGTGAAGCGGTCGGTGAGGGCGCGTTCGAGCACGATGACTTCCTGGTAGGCACGGTCGAGCAGGCCATGGCCTGCCGGGGTGAGAGTGGCGATGAGGACTTTGGCGTGCACCGGGGACGGTTGCCGGTCGATGAGTCCTTTGTTCTGCATGCCGGTCAGGACGGTGGCCATGCTCTGCTGGGTGACTCCGCACGCGCGAGCCAGTTGGGCGCCGGACATGGCGTCCTCGCGGGACAGAGTGAGCAGCACCGTGTATTGGGTCATGGTCAGCCCGTAGCCGCGCAGCACCGCCTCGTGGTGGGCCATGAGCGCTTGCTCCGCGCGGCGTAGCCGGGTGCACACGTATTCCTCGACAGGCACATCGGCCATGACACAACTCCCTAAGTTGACTCAGGTATCTGATAGTGACTAGATTCCTATGTCAGGATACTGAGTCAACACAGAAAGTTGTATGTCATGAAGGCTGTTGTGCTGGACACCGATGACACTTTCCGGATCTCGGAGATCGATGAGCCTGTGGCCGGACGGGGTGAGGTCGCCATCCGCGTTGCCTATGCGGGCGTGCAGTACGGCGACGTGCTGGTGCGCACGGGGCATTTCCCGATTCCGCGCCCGTTCGTGCCGGGCTTCGAAGTCGCGGGCGAGATCATCGCGGTGGGGGAGGGCGTGGACGACGACAGGATCGGCGAGCAGGTCGTGGCGCTGGTGGGCGGGGGCGGTTACGCCGAGGTCGTGACCGCGCCGGCGGTACTGGCGATCAATGCCTCGGGCGTCGACGCACGCACCGCGGGCGCGTTCGGCTGGGTGACTCCGACCGCGTACGACCTGGTCGATACCGTCGCACGAGTACGGAAGGGGGACAGCGTCCTGATCCATGCCGCCGCCGGTGGTGTCGGGTCGCTGGCTGGGCAATTCGCCGCCGCCGCGGGCGCGAAGAGGATTGTCGGAGTCGTCGGCAACGCCGGTCAGCTCGATTACGCGCGCCGGTTCGGCTATCACGAGGTGCTCGAACGTGAACAATTCCCCGACGCCTTGGGCGAGGAGAGCTTCGACGTGATCCTCGACCCGATCGGCGGGCCCACTCGGGTCGCGAGCCTCGCCCGGCTCGCGGCGCACGGCCGGATCGTGGTCTACGGCAACATCGCCACCTTCGAGCCGGTCACCGTGTCGGCCAACGATCTGCTGATGCATGGTCAGTCGCTGATGACCTACAACAGCAATCTGGCCGGCCAGACCCACCCGCAGCGGCTCGCCGACAGTGCCGCTCGCGCGATGGCGCTGGTCGCCGACGGGTCGGTGCGCGTGGATGTCACCGCCGAATACACCCTCGCCGACGTCGAGACCGCGATCGCGAACCTGGCCGGCGGAGTGACTCACGGCAAGAGCATCGTCCGCATCGAATGAATCGCGTCCCCGATCCGGCCGGGACACTCCTCAACGATCCCGCGTCGGATCGGCGCCGTGCCGTCCGGCCACCGCATAGGGCCCTCTTGATCAAGCCGGCGGGTGAGCGTAGTCCACTACTCATTTGCGCGCTTACGCCTCGCGTCGCGCCGTGCGGAAAACGCTTACCGAGTAATACCGGCACCGCCGCCGCGCAGAATGACTCGGTGAGCGAGTAGGGAACTACCTGAATTCCAACTTATCGGACCGAGTACTTCGATTATCGTCGTGCCGACTGTACGCTGAGATCGTCGATCCGGAATCCGGCGTCATTCGCCGAATTCTCGACATTCCTACGAAATCCGCAGTTGCACGAGAGGGTCACTCGATGATCAATACACACAAGGTAGCCGCAGGAGACACTCTCTCCGCGATTGCGAAGAGATTCTACGGTCAGGCAGCGCTTTTCGAGCTCATCGCCGTGGCCAGCGGCGTTCCGGATCCCGATTCGATACGGGTCGGGACGGTGCTGATCATCCCCGAGGTGAACCGCAAGCACACGGTGGTGCGAGGCGAAACACTGTCTGGATTGGCAGGGCATTTCTATCGCCCGCAGAACTCGCATCTGTTCCCGTTGATCGCCGCGGCGAACGGGATCGACGCTTCCGGCCAGATCCACCCTGGTCAGGTACTGATCATTCCCGGCATCTCGTACGAAGTCGTTTCCGGCGACACGCTGTCCAAGCTCGCCAAGCGCTTCTACGGTGATGCCACGCTGTTCCCGCTGATCGCCGATGCGAACGAGATCCTGGACCCCGACGTGATTCACGTCGGCCGAGAATTGATCATTCCCCCGAAGAACTAGGAGAAAACCATGGCAGCCGAATGGCATACGGTCGTCGCAGGCGAGACCCTGTCGGGAATCGTCAAGAAGAAGTACGGCGATCTGCGATTCTTGCAGAGGATTGCCGACATCAACGGCATCGAGAACCCCGACTTCATCAGAGTCGGCCAGCAGATCATGCTCCCTTTGCGGTCCATCCTCGCCTCGGCGGGCTAGACCGGATGCCGAGTCGTCCTCGAAATCGCGGCGGCCTCCGATCGCTCACCTCGGGACAGCAAGGGCCACTCGCCGCCGCCGTCCGATTTCTGTCCCACCGATTTCGACTCGTCGGTGTGGAGCCAACGACGTAGTTCTTTGGCCGTCATATTGACGATGTTGTCGAATTCCGCACGCGTGCCCTTTTTGTCTGTCGTCATGATTTCAATCGTCCTGCCGATGAAGAGCGTCGGGTTTGTGCACCGCGTCACGACCGCTTTTCGCACTGCGCACGCGGTACTGCGGATCTTCCTCGGATGCCCGGACGGTCCGGCCGGCAGCTTCGGTGTCGGATGTGATCACCTCTTCCACCTCGCCTTCGGCGGTACTGCCGTGGCTCTTCCATTCCACTTTGTCACCTTTGCTGAAGGATCGCTTGCTCATGGCAGATTCCTTACCTATTCCCGCTTCCGACGTGCATGCGGTACCCCCGCTGGGACGCCGCAAACCGATAGCTGAAGCGATGCTGCATCGTTTGGGCGCGGGAGGAATCGCGGAATTCGAAGCCTGACGTGCGGGTCAGAGGAGTTCTTCAAATGTTCGTTCGAATCCCAGCGCGCCGCGACCGTCGGCGACCTGACGGTCGAGAAGGTTTTTCAACGGGGCGACGAAGTCGAGGGTGACGTTCGCGTCGCGGCTGGCGCGGCTGATCGCGTCCATTGCGGCTTTGTGGAACGCGATGGATTGGACCGGGTCGGTGTAGGCGGCGGTGTCGATGACGGCCCCCTGATGTGGCAAGGACTGGGCCATGGCGCCGACCCACGCGGCGGCTCGTCGGCCGAATTCGGCGGCGGGGACACCGACGGAGCGCATCATGGCCGCGCCGTGCAGGAAGCCGCCGAACATGGCGTACATGGTGGCGAGCAGGGCGAAGTCGTAGGTCGAGGCGAAGCCCGCGTCTTCGCCGAAGTATTCCGCGGCAGCGAGCAATTCGAGGGTTTCGCGGTGTGCGTCGAAGACCGTCCGGGAGCCGCTGTAGAGAATGGAGGCGCCGGGTTGGCCGATCATGGGTGGCACCGCCATGATTCCGCCGTCGAGGTAGTCGCAGTCGTGTCCGGCCGCCCAGGCGGCGAGTTCGCGAGCTTCGCCGGGGGCGGTGCTGGTCAGGTTGATCAATTGTCGGCCGGCCAGTCGCGCGGCGACCGGGTCGAGGGTGGCGCGCACCGAGGCGTGGTCGAGCAGTACGGCGATGATCGGGCCGTCGGCGCCGATCGCCTCGGTGACGGTCGCGGCGGTGGCGGCTCCGGCCGCGACGAGTTCGGCGTCTTTGCCGCGGGTGCGGTTCCAGACGGTTGTCGGCACGCCGGCCTTCAGGAATGCGGCGGCCAGCGCCTGGCCCATCGCACCGAGGCCCAGGATGGTCACCGGGGTCTTCGTGGTCTCCGCCATTGCGGGTTCAACTCCTTGGGTTCGAGAAACGTCCTGGTCAGCGCGCTGTGACCAAGAGTGCTCGTTGCCCGGCGGAGAGGCAAGTACCTACTATTTTGTCCGGTACTTACCAATTGGTTTGTGAGCAGGTAGCGAGGTGGACGGTGGGTGCGAAGCGATCGGGGCCGTACTTCTGCGGTATCGATGCCGCGATGGATGTGGTCGGCGGCAAGTGGAAGGCGCTGATTCTCTGGGAGCTGGATAACCACGGCGTGCGGCGCTTCGGCGAGCTGCGCAAGGGGCTGCCGGGAGTCTCGGAGAAGATGCTGATCCAGCAGCTGCGGGAGCTGGAGGAGGACGGGATCGTGAGCAGGACCGTCTACCGCGAAGTGCCGCCGCGCGTGGAGTACCGGCTGACCGAGATCGGCGTCGCGCTCAACGCGGCACTGGAGCCGCTGGGCGCCTGGGGACGGGACCGGATCGATCGGATCGGGGCGCCGCGAGTACATCAGGAGCCCTGAGGTGAATCCTTCAAAAGTGAATGTTTCACCCGGGCAACATCGTTCAGCGGAAGATCAAGCTACTAGTTGGTAACTTTGGTTACTTTCGTGCACACCCTGTGCAATTGACGCATAACCGAGCCCGTCGTATGTTCCACGTCACAACTTTTGCAAGATGTGGGTGGCAGCGCAGATGTCGGATGATGGGTATGACCTACGGGTCTTGCTGACGCGGGCGCTCCGCCGGATACAGGAGTTGGAGGCGCGGCCGCAGCGCGAGCCGATCGCCATCGTGGGTATCGGCTGCCGTTTTCCCGGCGGTGCGGAAACACCGCGGCAGTACTGGGAACTGCTGTCCTCGGGCCGCGACGCGATCATCGAGGCGCCGCAAAGCCGTTGGGCGGTAGCGGATTCGGCTCCGCGGCGAGCGCGGCGGCGGGCGGGCCTGCTGACCGGTCCCATCGATGCCATCGATGTCGAGTTCCTCGGCATCGCGCCACGCGAAGCGGCGTCGATGGATCCGCAGCAGCGGCTGGCGCTCGAAGTCGCCTGGGAGGCAATGGAAGACGCGGCGCTGGCACCGGACACTCCGGCAGCGGCCCGCACCGGTGTCTTCCTGGGCGTCAGCTGGCAGGAGTATCAGCGCACGATCACACCGGATTGGGTGAGTTCGGTGGACGCGCACACGCTCACCGGGACGATGTCGAGCATCGTCGCCGGGCGGGTGTCCTATGTGCTGGGGTTGCGCGGTCCCGCCGTGGCGATCGACACGGCGTGTTCGTCATCGCTGGTGGCGGTGCATCAGGCATGTCGCAGCCTGCGGGCGGGGGAGTGCGAGGTGGCGTTGGCGGGCGGGGTCAATCTGCTGCAGTCCGAACTCACGTCGGAGGCGCTGGCCCGCATGGGTGCGCTTTCCCCGGACGGGCACTGTCGTCCTTTCGACGCTCGCGCCAACGGGTATGTGCGCGGCGAGGGCGCGGGAATCGTTGTCCTGAAGACGCTTTCGCGAGCGATCGCCGACGGCGACGCGATCAGGGCGCTCATCCGCGGCTCGAGTGTGAACCACGACGGTCGTTCCATGGGGTTGACCGCGCCGAACCCGACGGCCCAGCGCGAACTGCTGCGCGACGCGCTGACCGACGCCGGATGTGCCGCCGACGAGATCGGTTACGTGGAGGCGCACGGCACCGGTACGCCGCTGGGCGATCCGATCGAGATCGAGGCGCTGTCGCGGGTTCTCGGTGCGCCGCGGGCGGATGGGTCGGTGTGCCTGCTGGGGTCGGTGAAGTCGCAGATCGGTCACCTCGAGGCCGCCGCGGGCGTCGCCGGGCTGATCAAGGTGGTGCTGCAACTCGAGCACGAACGCGTTCCGCGTCAGCACGATTTCGCCACGATGAATCCCAAGATCACGCTCGACGGCACGGCGCTGGCGCTGCCGACCCGCGATGTCATCTGGCCGCGCACGGAGCGGACGCGGCTGGCGGGCGTGAGCTCGTTCGGTTTCGCGGGCACCAACGCGCATGTGGTACTGGAGCAGGCGCCCGCACCGCAGCCGCGTGCGGACCCGGAAGGACCGGCGCTGCTCGCCCTTTCGGCGCGCACCCCGTCCGCGCTCGACATCCTGTCTCGCCGCTACGCCGAGCAGTTGGAGCGACCGGAGGTGCCGCTCGCCGATGCCGCCGCCACCGCGGCGCTGGGACGCACGCATTTCGTGCACCGTCGCGCGGTCGTGGCGCGAACGGCCGAGGAGGCCGCGCGCCGGCTCGCAGAACCTTCACCTCGATCGACGGACTCGATTGCGGGCAAGCCGCGGATCGCGATGCTGTTCACCGGACAAGGCGCACAGTATGCGGGGATGGGTGCGGCACTCGACCGCAGATATCCGGCTTTCCGCGCGGCGCTCGACCGTTGTGACGAGTTGCTCGGACCGCTTCCGGGCGGAATCCGTCTGCGGCCGCTGCTGTTCGAGGCGAACGAGGAGAAGCTGACCCGCACCGAGTACGCGCAACCGGCTCTGTTCGCCATCGAGTGGGCGTGCACCGAACTGTGGGCGGCGTTCGGCATTCGACCCGATGTCGTGCTGGGACACAGCCTCGGTGAACTGGTCGCGGCGACGGTCGCGGGGGTGTTCGACCTCGACGCCGGGTTGCGACTGGCCGCCGAACGCGGTCGGTTGATGCAAGCGGTGCCCCAGGGCGGGGCGATGGCGGCGGTCTTCGCCGCACCCGAGGAATTCGGAACGCTGTGGGAGGAACTCGCGGCGAGTGTGTCGGTGGCCGCGGTCAACAGCCCCGGACAATTCGTCGTCTCCGGAGCGGCGGACGCGGTGGAGCGGGTGATGCGAGCCGCCGAGGAACGGTCGATCCGCACGGTGCGGTTGCCCGGCACGACGGCGTTCCACTCGCCGCTGTTGGAGCCGATGCTGGCGGACTTCGAGTCCCGGGTTGCCGAGTTGGTGCCCGCCCCGCGCGTGGCGGCGATTCCGCTGGTGTCGAACGTGACCGGCGCGCGGCTCGAAGGCCCTCTGGATGCCGCGTACTGGCGTGCGCACGCTCGCGGCACCGTCCGTTTCGCCGAGGGCGTGCGCGCGGCCGCCGAGTTGGGCGTGGACGCTTACCTCGAGGTGGGACCGCATCCGGTGCTGCTGGAATTCGGGCGGCACGCCGATCCTGACGCCTTGTGGCTGCCGAGTATGCGCCGCGCGGCCACCGACGATGAGGTGCTGCTGACCGGTCTCGGCGCGCTGTACTGCGCCGGCGCGGAGGTCGAGTGGACCTCGGTGGTGCCCCCGGACGCGCGGCGGCGCAACGGTCTGCCCACCTATCCTTTCGAGCGAGAGCGGGTCACTGTGCCGATCGCGGGCACCTCTGCGCGCACCGGATACCTTGCCGAGCACCGGTTTCGGGACCGGGCGGTGGTGCCCGCGGCGGAACTGGCGCTGCGCGCGCTGCGCGCGGCCGGAGGCGCCGACGACGAGCTGATCGATTTCGTCGCCGCCCGGCCGGTGCCGCTGGAGGAACTGGCCGAGCCGCACGTGTCCGTCGCGGGTGACCGCACCGAAGTGCGCTTTCACGTCGACAACGGCAGTGTCACCGCGGTATCCGCAGCGGTTCGCGCCGTCGCGGGTGAAACGCGCGACCCCGGCGAACTGTCCGCGGCGCGGCTCGCGCCGACCACCGAATGGGATGTCGAAGACTTCTACCGTCGCTGCGCGGACGCCGGATTGACGTTCGGTCCACGATTTCGCTGGCTTTCGCGGTTGCAGCTGGGCGAGGGCAGCGTGCTGGCCGAATTGAAACGCCCGGCGGCACTGGCCGACGAACCAGACGCCTGGCTGCCCTGTCTGCTGGATGCCGCGGTGCAGACCGGTCTCGCGTTGGTGTCCAGGGACAGCGATACGGCTCGACTGCCGATTGGTATCGGCCGTTTGCGTTTGTCCAGCGTGAACGCGGGCGCCACTGCGTGGGCGCTGGCCGAGCGCACCGACCGCACGGTTCGTATCAGTGTTTTCGATACCGCCGGCGCGGTGGTCTGCGATATCGAAGACGTATGGTTCGCCGAGTCCGGCACTGCCGGGCAGTCCCAGGATCGGGATCGCATGTCCGGCCTCACTCACCGCCCGCTCTGGGAACCCGCCGTGGTGTCGCCGACCGGACCGGGCCCTGCCGCCGTGTTGGTGATCGGCGTCGGGCAACAGGCCGACCGGCTCGCCGCCGCCTTGCGTGCCGCGGGCACCGATGCGGTGGCAGTGGAGCGCACGACCGATCCGGCCCGGTGGCCCGCCGACGAGCGGGCAGTGATCTACCTGTCCGATGCCGATGCGGACGACACTGCCGAAGCGGCGCGTGTGGAAACGCGATTCGCTTTGAATGCTGTGCAGCGGATGGCTCGGGCAGTCACCGACGCGCCGCTGTACCTGGTGACCGTCGGGGCAACCGGAGCACTGTCCGGCGAATCCGTGCGCCCGGCCGCCGCGACCATGTGGGGACTGGGCGCGGTGGTGCGCACCGAGCTTCCCGAGTTGCGCTGTCGCCTGATCGATCTGCCCGACGGCGCGCGCTGCGACGACCACCGCCTGGTGAGCGAAATCCGTTCCGATGCGGCGGACTTCGCGATTGCTCTGCGCGGACGCCACCGCTACACGATGCGGATGCGGCCCTCCGATGAGTTCGGGGCAGTGCCTCAGCTGGATCGCGGCGGGGCGTATCTGATCACGGGCGGTCGTGGTGCGCTGGGGTCGACCGCCGCGCGCATCCTGGCGGAGGCCGGTGCGGGCATGGTCGTGCTCGCCGGTCGCAGCGCCCCTGGCCCGGAAGACGAGCAGGAGATGGCGCGGATCGCGGCCTCGGGGGCGGATGTCGAGACCGCGGTGGTCGACGTAGAAGACCGGGAGGCGTTGTCCCGGCTGATCGCTCGCTTCGGTCGCGAGCTTCCGAGGCTGGCCGGGGTGGTGCATTGCGCGGGTGTTCTGGACGACGCCCTGCTGATCGAGCAGACCCCGGGCCACATCGATCGGGTCTTCGCGGGAAAGGTCGGCGGCGCTTGGCACCTGCACGAGCTGACCGCGGACAGGTCGCCGGATCTGTTCGTGCTGTTCTCCTCGGTCAGCGCCGTGGTGGGCACGGCCGGGCAGGGCAACTACGCCGCGGCGAACGCGTATCTCGATGGCCTCGCCCGCCTGCGTGCGGCGCAAGGGCTGCCTGCGGTGAGCATCGCGTGGGGTCCGTGGGCGGGTACCGGCATGGCCGCAGGACTGAGCGACACGGCCCGCCGAGCGTGGGCACGCCACGGCGTCGCCGAACTGGCGGCCGAGGACGGTGTTCGAGCGCTGCGCTCGCTGCTGTCGGCCGAAGGAGTCGTCGCGGTATTCCCCACCGTCACGGACGTTCCGGCGGAGCGGGAGGCGATCGACCAGGGCGACTCGCAGGATGTTCGAACCTCGCGTGAGCCCGGCGAGCTGCTCGATCTGGTGCGCACCCACGCCATGACCGCACTCGGCCGAACGACAGCCGTTTCCGACCGCACGCCCCTGCGGGAACTCGGGCTGGATTCGATGATGGCCGTCGAGCTGCGCAACGCGCTCTCCGCTGATCTGGGAGTACGTCTTCCGGCGACCCTGCTGTTCGATCATCCGACCGTCGCCGCGGTGTCCGAGGAGATCGCCCGGCTCGATGCGAAGTCAGCGCCGGCGCCCGGTCGCACGGGTCGAGCGCAAGCCGCACAGCGACCGACCACGCGCACCTCTGAGCAGCTCACGCCCCCGGTATACCCACCCGAACTTCCGGTTACACCTAGTACACCGAACGTGGCGCAGCTCACAGCGCGCGAAACGAGCGCTGCCGCCGACGATTACGCCGACGCCATCGCGATCATCGGCATGGGCTGCCGCTATCCCGGTGGCGTGCGCGGCCCTGGCGACCTGTGGCACTTGCTCACTACCGAAACCGACGCGGTGACCGAGGTGCCCGCCCAGCGCTGGGATGTGAACGCCGTCTTCGATCCGGACCCGGACGCCGAGGGCAAGACCTACACGCGGTGGGGCGGCTTCGTCGACGGTGTCGAGGATTTCGATGCCGGATTCTTCGACATCTCCGTCGGCGAGGCGCGGATGCTCGACCCGCAGCAGCGGCTGCTGCTCGAAACGTCGTGGGAGGCCTTGGAACATGCCGGTTATCCCGCGAGCCGACTGGAAGGCAGCCGGACCGGCGTCTTCGTCGGTCTGATGTCCAATGACTACGCCGAACGGATGGCGCGAGCCGGTGTCGCGCCCGACGCCTGGTTCGGCACCGGCAATCTGTCCAGCGTCGCCTCCGGGCGGCTGTCGTACTTCCTCGGCGTGAACGGTCCGAGCCTCACCATCGACACCGCGTGCTCCTCGTCGCTGGTGACGGTGCATGCGGCGGTGCGCAGTCTGCGCAGCGGCGAATGCGATCTGGCGTTGGCCGGCGGTGCCACCGTAGTGCTCACGCCCTCGCTCGACATCTACTTCGCGCGGGCGCGCGGCCTGGCCGCCGACGGCCGGTGCAAGACCTTCGACGCGCGTGCCGACGGGGTGGTCTGGAGTGACGGGGCGGGGATGCTCG
>NZ_BAFZ01000061.1 GCF_000308575.1 Nocardia exalbida NBRC 100660
TCATGTAGCCGCCGTCCAGCCGCACGGCCTCCTCGGCGAACCAGCGGAAGAACTCCGCGGCGTAGACGACCTCGCCCCGCGCCTCGGCCAGCGGCTTGCCCATCTCCAGGGTCGCGATCAGCGCCAGCCGATCGGCCTCGTCGAGCAGCATCCGGTGCGCGCGCATCAGGATGTCGCTGCGCTCGCGAGGCGGCGTGCGCGCCCAGTCGGCCTGCGCGGCCGCCGCGGCGTCCAGTGCGGCGAGACCGTCCCGCGGCCCGGCATCGGCGACCGTGCGCAGCGTCCGGCCCGTGGCCGGATCGGTGACCGGCATGGTCGCCGCCGTCTCGCGCCACTGCCCGCCGATGTAGAGGCCGGTGGGCACGCTGTCGATGGCGGCCTGCTCGGCGGATGTGAGGGCGGCTTCGGTGAGCATGGCGATCGTTCCTCCCGGTCGGTCGAGGGCATTGCCCGACGCTTCGGACCCATGCTATACAGATTGTCAACAATCCTACAATGACCGATGAGGTGGTTGTGGATTGCGGCCAGCCAGGTACCGACGCCACGCTCCGGAAGGCGGATCACGATGACGGCACTGTCCCCCGTCCTCAAGCAGGCCACACCGATCACCGTCGACCACGGCGAGGGCTGTTACCTCTACGCCACCGACGGCCGCCGCTACCTCGACTTCACCGCCGGGATCGGTGTCACCAGTACCGGGCACTGCCACCCGCGCGTGGTCGAGGCCGCGCAGAAGCAGATCGCCAGCGTCATCCACGCCCAGTACACGACCGTCCTGCACAAGCCCCTGCTGGCGCTGACCGAGCGCCTGGGCGACGTGCTGCCGGACGGACTGGATTCGCTGTTCTTCGCCAATTCGGGCAGCGAGGCGATCGAGGCGGCGCTGCGGCTGGTCCGCCAGGCCACCGGCAGGCCGAATGTCGTGGTCTTCCACGGTGGCTTCCACGGCCGCACCGTCGCCGCCGCCACCATGACGACCTCGGGCACGCGGTTCTCCGCGGGCTTCAGCCCGCTGATGGCCGGTGTGCACGTCGCCCCGTTCCCGACCGCCTACCGGTACGGGTGGAGCGAGGAGCGGGCCACGGACTTCGCCCTGCGCGAGCTGGACTACCTGCTGACCACGCTCACCTCCCCCGCCGAGACCGCGGCGTTCTTCGTCGAGCCGGTACTCGGCGAGGGCGGGTACATCCCCGGCAACACCCGGTTCTTCCAGGGCCTGCGCGAGCGCGCGGACCGGCACGGCATCCTGCTGGTGTTCGACGAGATCCAGACCGGCTTCGGACGCACCGGAAAGTTCTTCGGCCACCAGCACTTCGACGTCCGCCCGGACATCATCACCATCGCGAAGGGGCTGGCCAGCGGCTTCCCGCTGTCGGGCATCGCCGCCTCCCGCGAGCTGATGGAGAAGGCCTGGCCGGGCTCGCAGGGCGGCACCTACGGGGGTAACGCCGTGGCCTGCGCCGCGGCGCTGGCCACCATCGACGTCATCGAATCCGAAGGGCTGGTGGACAACGCCGCCGAGCGCGGCCGGCAGCTGCTCGCCGGTGCGCGCGAGCGTGCCACCAAGGCCGTCGGCGACGTGCGCGGCCTGGGCCTGCTGGTCGGCATCGAATTCACCACGCCGACCGGCGAACCGGACACCGCGACCGCGGCCACCGCCCAGCGGCTCGCGCACGAGAAGGGCCTGCTGCTGCTCACTTGCGGCGCCTACAGCAATGTGGTCCGGATGATTCCGCCGCTGATCGTGACCGCCGAGCAGGTCGACGATGCCCTCGGCATCTGGTCCACCGTGCTCGACGAACTGTAGGGAGACACCGATGGCCCGCTACGTCACCATCACCCTCACCAAGGCCGGGGTGCGCTGCCGCGCCCGGCTGCTGGAGGACGAGGCACCGCTCACCTGCGCGGCGGTGTGGGATGCGCTGCCGCAGGAGGGCGACGCCTTCCACGCCAAGTACGCCCGCAACGAGGTGTACACGCTGGTGCCGCGCATCGTCGCGGCACCGCACCGCGAAAACCCGACCGTCACACCGATTCCCGGCGACGTGTGCCTGTTCGACTTCGAACCGTGGGAGATCGGCAACCCGGCCTACGGATACGAGCCCGGGTCCGAAGCCCACCACGCCCAGGGCGCAACGGATCTCGCACTGTTCTACGGCCGCAACAACCTCCTGATCAACGGCGACCAGGGCTGGATCCCCGGCAACGTCTTCGCCACCATCGAGGACGGCCTCGCCGATATCGCCGCGGCCTGCAACAACCTGTGGTTGCGCGGAGTCGAAGGCGAAACCCTCGCCTTCGCGCGGGAATCCGACTAGTACCTCGCGGCAGTTTGGGAGCAAGTGGGTCAACAGATTTCGCCGCTATGGCGGGCTTCGATCCGTCAAGGGCTGCATTGTCATCAACACCGCTTCGATCGGCGCGATGGTCGACCCGGCGCGGGCTGCGGCCGAGGCCGTCATTCTGTGCTGAAGAATCTCAGATCTAGTGACACTAGATGGTATAGCAATGCTAAAATCGACCTATGACGACCCAGACGCGGCGAGAACGAGAACGCGCGGAACGGCACCGGCTGATCATCGACACCGCTCGGGAGCTGGCCGAGTCGCAGGGCTGGGACGCGGTGACTGTGCGCAGGCTGGCGGAACGGATCGAATACAGCCAGCCTGTGCTGTATTCGCACTTCGCGGGCAAGGACGAGATCGTCACGGCGGTCGCCGAGGAAGGCATCGCGGAGATGGCCGCGTGGAGCCGCGCGGCGTTGGAGTCCGCGGGCGGCGAGCCGCGCGCAGCGTTGGCGGCGGTGGCGCGGGCCTATCTCGACTTCGCGACCGCGCGGCCCGCGCTCTACGACGCGATGTTCCTGATGAAGGTGAACCTCGCGTTCGGCGAGAATGCCTCGCAGCCGCTGCGGGACGCATTCGCCGTCATGTTCGCCGCCTTCTCGCCATTCGCGGGCGAGCATGATCCGGAGACCTTCACCGAGGTCGGCTGGAGCACCCTGCACGGCCTGGCGACCCTGGATCGCGGTGGACGTCTGCGGCCGGCTCAGCGGGATGCCCGCCTAGCGGTGTTGCTCGACCAATGGACCCGATAGGCCTCTGCCGAAGGCGCGGGTCCTCAGCCGCTGGTCGACCGCACGGGCGCGGACGCTGTCCCCACCAGCGCCGTCGTGCCGAACTCCACCCGCGAACACCATCGGGCGGCCGCCGCGCAGCAGTCTCACTGTCTGCCTGATGGCGCAGTAGCCCGTTGTCGGACACCTCGCGTACTTCGCGAGGCTGCGCACCGGGATATGCCCCGATGGCTTCATAGGCACCAGAGTCTGCCGCGGCGTGCATGAATGACGCAGTTGATGCAGCGCGCAGGAGCCGGTGGTGCGGCGCGCGCTCTGAAATCTAGCAAGGCTAGACAACATAGCGGACGAATGTTAACGTTGCTCTAGTTCCTAACGATGCTAGAAATTTGGGAAGGGAAGTCGAAATGCTCATTCTCACCGGCCAGGTCATCGCCGCCGCCGCAGTTCTCTCCAATGCCATCGTCTATGGCACCGATGTCAGCGTGGCCGTGATCACCCGGTCCGTGTACCGCAAGCTCGATGACGCGGCCGTGACCATGAGTGCGGGCTGGGGTCACTACTACGGCGACAAGCGCATGCCGGTTGTCGGTGTGGTGGGTGTGGTCACCGCCGTGCTCACGCTGCTGATCGCACTGTTGGCCGGGCAGATCGGCGCCGCCGTCTCGGCGGGGATCACGGTGGCGGCACTGTTCACCTGGCTCGCCTTCTACGTCCGCATCGCCAAGCCGATCAATTCCCAGCAGACCGCCGCCGCGCAGAGTGGCATCATCCCGGCCAATGCCCGTGCGCTGCAGGACAAGTGGGACAGTATTCTGAAGTACCGGGTCACCCTCCAGTTCATTGCCATTGCCGGACTGTGCGCCGCGCTGATTCTGTTCTGATCTCCGAACACGGGGTAGGCGGGGTCGCGCGGAGTAGGTGGTCGGCGCACCAGTAGAAAGTCCGCCGTCGCCGTCCCGCTCACGCAAGTCGCGCGGGACGCGGCAGGCAACAGCCCGCGCTTCCTCCGTCCGACAACTTCCGGCTGATCGCCGGGCACACCTGATATCGAATTCACCAAGGAGTAACGGTCATGACCTTCACCATCAATGAACAGCAGTTCCTCGCCGAGGCCGGGATCGGTCGGCTGGCCACGGTGTCGCCCGACGGTGTTGTGCAGAACAACCCGACCAGCTATCGGGTGAACGCCGACGGCACGATCGACATCGGGGGCATGGGGATGCGTGCCAGTCGGAAGTACCGCAATGTCGAGGCGGGCAGCCGGGTGTCGTTCGTGATCGACCAACAGGTTTCATCGGAGCCGTACGTGATCCGCGGCATCGAGGTCCGCGGCACGGCCGAGGCGCTCGATGACGAGGAGCCGCCGTTCCCACCCCAGGAGCGCGCGGTCATCCGCATTCACCCCGAACGGATCATCTCCTGGGGCATCGACGGCGGATCCTTCGACTTCACCAGTCGCCGCGCCGAATCGTGACGCACCATGGTGATCCCATCCGCCGCGGCGCCCCCAGTTCTTCGACGCCAATGCGCAGGCCGACGAGGCGACCATCACCCGGTCCCGGCGTCGAATAGTCGCAGTGTCGAATCCGCCGCCCGACAGTAAACCCTCCCGGCTGCGCGCCGGGAGGGTTTATCGAGTAGGCAAATTGCAACCCTCAGTCGCAGACCCGCAGCGCATCGGCCTTGTTGTCACCGCCGGCGGGCACACTGCCCTTGCTGTTGTCGGGGACCGAGACGAGCAGTTGCCACTCCTGACCGGTCCAGTTGTAGACGCCGACCGTCTTGCCGGTGCGGTTCCAATACGAGCTCAGACGATCTCCATTTCCTTCGTTACCGATGTCGTGTAGCAGGCAGTTGTTGTCGACCTGCACGAACATGCCGGTGCCGTTGCGGTGGTCGTAGCCGCAGAACAGTCCGCCCGGGCAGTCGTAGGCCGCCGACGCCGGCGTCGGCGCGAGGACCGCGCCGTACCCGGCGACCGCGAGGGTGGCCGCCGCCGCGATGCTGAGACGGCGAAACAGTGTGAGTGAGAACATGATTGACCCTTCGAAGCCGATGGGATCGAGTATCGATGCGGCGGAAATCCACCGCACCCATGATGGGTGGGCCGGGCCGCCCGCGACTATCCACCTCGCGCGAGTTCTGTCCGGGCCGCGCGGCAGGTTCGGCGTTGCGCGGCGGGTCAGGCGCGCAGCGTCACCGACGGCGGCACACCCCATCGCCGCCGGTACAGGGCCGAAAAACGGCCCAGATGCCAGAACCCCCAGTCCGCGGCCACCGCGGTGACCGTGGCCACGGTGGGGTCCGCGGCGGCCAGCGCCAAGTGCACGCCCACCAGCCGGGCTTCACGCAATCGCGCCGTCGGTGTGGTGTCGAGGTATCGGCGGAAGCCCTCCTGCAGGCTCCGCACCGAAAGTCCTACTGCCTCTGCGATATCGGTGACGGTGAGCATTTCGTGCGCATGGTCGGTAATGAGTTGTTCGGCCAGACGGATGGGACGCGGCGTCGACTTTCCTGGGACGCCGTCGAGCAGGAGCTCCGAGTAACTGTTCGGCTGGGCCAGCAGGAATTGGGACATCATCAGCTGCTCGATCTGCGGCCGCAGCCGCGGATCCAGGAACAGGCCGGGGCCTTCGGCGTCGGCCTGCAGCATGCGCAGCGATTCGAACCAGGTCCGGGCGGCCGGTGACCGCAATTGCATGGCGATGGCCATCCGCAGCGGACGATCCGGCGGCCGGCCCAGCATCCGCCGCAAATGGTCGTCCAACGCGGCACGGTCATATCGGACGAGGAGTTGCCTGCTGCTCTCGTGCCAGTTCATGTCCAGGGGCGCGTCCGGGTCCGGAACCGAGGCCAGCGCCGGGTCGGAGGCGATATCCGCGGTCCCGTTGAGTACCCGGGCCCACCCGGCCAGCGGTATCTGAACCAGGCGGAAGGTTTCGATGGGTTCGGTTCGGATCCGAACCTGAACCCCGTAATGCTTGTAGACCAGGCCGACATCGCCGTACCGGACGACATTGCAGCTGGCCTCCATGGTGGAGGCGCCCGGGTCGAGCCGGTGCTCACGCAGAATGCCGCTCATCCCCGCCCGGGCTACCTCGGGGTCGGCGGTGCGAAAATAGCGATGCCCCGACAGCGGTTCGACGAACATTCCGACTGCCCTCCAAGCAGCAGGCGCCGCGCGACCGGGCCTGATCAGTGGATGTCGAAGGTATTGTCCGTCGACACCTGCGGGCACGCATCAGGTTTCGCATTCCGCAGTGCGTCTTGTGGACGCTTCACCGGCGTCCGGAATTCCCGGCTGGGCTCGGTGTCGGCCGAATGTGCGAATACTGACGACTGGACGCTGCGACTGCGGAATCCGAAGACCGGGATCACGGTAGGTCCGGCGATCGACTGCGACCCCGGTCGCCTCATGAACGCGTCGGCGACCTGCCACATGGCGACCACAAGGTTCGAAGACGGCCGCGTCGTCGTAGCAGTGGCATTCGGCAGGATGCTGCGGATGGTGCACCTACGATCCGGTGAACATCCGGCCGGCTTCGACCTCGGCGCCGACATCACCTGCATGTGTTCGACGGGGGACGCCGAATTCGCTGTCGGACTCGAAGACGGGGTCGCTCTCCTGCGCATCAACAGCGTTCGACCTCCGAACCCACCAGCGTCTACCTGACTACCGGGCCTCGCGCCACCATGCCGCGGCCCGCGCCGCCGAAGAAATACGCCCGGCGACCGCAATCCGGATCAACAGCCGGAGGTAACACAACGAACCGTGGTTTGTGCTCGGCGGTGAGATCAGTGGGCGGTATCGCGCGTCGTCCGATCGGGCAGGACCCCGGACTGGACGAGTTCCTCGTAGATTCGCTGCTGCTCATCATCGAGATTCGAGTACAGCATGTCGTACGCCAGGTCTTCCTCGGCGAGCACCGCGACGGGATCCCAGTCGTCCCCGAGTGCCGCGAGGACGGCGCTGCGCCGTCGTGCCTCGTCCAGCGTGAGGTCGTAAGCAAAATTGTGGTCGGTCATTCGGGATCTCCAACGAGGTTCTTTCCGAGACGAATTGCTGACAATGCCCAACCGTGCCTTTCCCGGGCAATGGCCTGCATCACATTCCATGGCCGGACTTCGTCACATTTGACGCCGATGCGCGTACTCGACCCCCGCGTAGGCATCTGACCTGCACATTCGAACGGCGCAAAGTAGCGGGGGACGGGTTCTGATAGATTCCGGCCGCATGGGGTACAAGCGCGGCTGCGCACGGGTCTCTGCGGCCGGCCGGAACCCAGAATCACAGAGGACCGTTCTGCGCGCGATATATGTCGCCGTCGCGGCTCTGCTCACGTTGGTGTTATTCGTCCCGCAGGTGCGGCTGTATCGGGAAGAGCAGCCGCGTGCCGATGTCATCGCTCAATTGCGGTTTCTTCGTGCGGAATTGGGGTCGCGGCTCGGGGAGGAGATGCAGGGCATGTTCCCCGAGGGCTATTTCTTCTCCCACGTCTTGTACGGATTGGCGTGGGCTGATATCGCGCGTGGCGACACGTCGTATCGGGACGAGGCGCTTCGGGAGGCACGCTGGGCGCTGGAGCGTCTGGGATCGGCTTCGGCACGGGCGGTTTTCGATGCGCGGCTGCGCCCGGCCTACGGGGTCTTCTATGTCGGATGGTCCAGCCGGTTGCGTGGGGACGTGATCGAACTCGCCGGTGCCGGTGCGCCGGAGACGGCGCAATTCATCGCGGATTGCGAGGGACTCGCGGTCGCTTTCGGTATGGACGGGCCGTTCCTCGCGGCGTATCCGGGTCAGGCTTGGCCGGTCGACAGCGTGGTGGCCGTGTCCGCGTTGAGGTTGCACGACCGCATCCTCGGACCGCATTTCGAGCCGGTGATCGCCGAATGGCTCACCTCGGCTCGCTCACGCCTGGACCCGGCGACCGGTCTACTGCCGCACCAGGCGACTCCCGTGATGGAGGGTGCGCGCGGCTCGTCACAATCGATGATCCAGCGGTTCCTGCCGGAGATAGACCCCGCGTGGGCCGGACAGCAGTACAGCACATTCCGCCGACTCTTCATCGATACCCCACTCGGCCTGCCAGGAGTGCGGGAGTACCCGCACGGCCGCAGCGGCGCGGGCGATGTGGATTCCGGGCCACTCGTTCTCGGTATCAGCGCGTCGGCCACCGTGGTCGCCATCGGTGCGGCCCGAGTACACGGCGATCGCTCCCTCTCCGGTCCACTCACCGGCCTCGGGGAAAGTCTGGGCGTACCGGTCACTTCCGGCAACTCCAAACGCTACGCCTTCGGCGCCCTCCCCATCGGTGACGCCTTCCTGGCCTGGGCTTTCGCCGTACCGCTCGCCAGCACCGCGACATCGTTCCCGCCGGTGGTCCAATGGTGGTGGCGGGTAGTCTGGCACGCGCTCACGCTGACGGTCCTCACCCTGCTCTGGTTCCCGATGGTCCGCGGACTCGTTCGGCGCGTGCGCGCGCGTCAGCGCAGCACCTCTGCCATCCGCCAGTCGCGAGGCTGATCCAAGCGGTGATCCGGACACACGAGTAGTCATCCTTCGGAGAGTACGAGTTCGCGTCATGCCGCGGTCCGCTGTTCCCCGGCCCTTCGTGCACCACCAGGGCTCGAGGGACTCCGGGCGTCCGGTGGCTGAGATGACTCCACTGTCGGCCGTATCGCCCGTCAGCCCGGCGGGGCCGGACCATCGGATGCGGTCCGAGTCCTGATGGTCGGTTGCGAGGTCGATGAGGTTCGTGGCGGCGGCTCGGCTGTGGCAGTGACCGCGGGCTCGTGTGCGGTCAACCGGCGGGCACCGATAGTCGGATCGTGCCGAAATGTCACGGCTCTGACACGGTGTCCGGGCTGGTCGTGGTGCCGGTGGAATGAAATGCGGCGCCGGTGGGCCATCGCGGCGATCGTCTGGTCGGCCGTGGCGCCGATCCATGGTGTTCGCGATTCCTGGTAGCGAGTGGATTCGAGTTCGCAACAGGTCCCGCGGCTGGTGTTCAAGGAAGCCACGCGCTCATAGCGCGAGGGCGCTATCTCCTTGGCGGGCAAATGTAATTGCCGGGGTTCATCCGCCGTGGCTACGCTGGCACGTCGAATGAATATTCAAAATCTGGCAAATACACTGCAATGGTGCGTGCATCGCTGATGCGCAGCGTGGCGGTGAGAAGAAATGCCGGTCCCGAGCGGTGGCTCGGAGGAAGCGGTGATCTACCGGGACCGGATCAGGCGGCGGGCGGGGGCTGGTTCAGGTCCCGGACGCCGGTGATCGCATCGATGATGTTGACGATCGCGGAGGTGCCGCCGTCGAGTGCCGAGCTGCCGGAGTCGAGCATGGCGGAACCTGAGGACGAACCCGCGGAACCGGTGGACGAGCCACCGTCGGCCGAACCGGTGGCAGCGGAGCCGGTGGCAGCGGAACCGGCGGCGCCGGCACCGGCGGCGGAGGCCACCGCGACCGGGCCGAAGAACAGGGCGGCGGCGGAGACGGTGGTGGCGGCGATCAGGGCCTTGCGAGAGAACATGTACGAAGATTCCTTTCACGGTTGGATAACGACGCCATGGGGGCGTGCACCAGCAACGTTAGGAAAAAGAGATCTATAAATCCACTTCTCTTATTGTGGGGATAATCACCGTTAATAGTTGGCTAACGATACATTGTGCCGAGGTAACACCATTTGATCTTCACTTCGGATACAAATCATGATCGAATCGGTCGATATCTTTCATGGTGTCGCGTATCGCCGTGCGGCGGAGCCGATCTCGTAGCGGGGGAGTTTTGATCCCGGCTCGGAGCAACCGGGCTGTCGGCTACCCCGCGTGCCCTCCCGGATGTCGGCGTGTACCAACCGCGGCCACTGCTCCTCCACTGCCGCGCGGGTGGGCCTGACGAACATCGCCTGCCGGTCGGCTTCCGTCGGTGCCGACTCCCGGTGTTGTCTGATCGTGGAGGATCACTGGTGGGCGGGATCCGGACGAGCGACCGGCCGCCGGTCACTGCCTCTGTGCAGTACTGGCGCGGTGATCGAATCCGGTGAGGTGACCGAGGTGGTCGCCACTGTGGTCGAACGGGCGTTGCTCGGGGTGACTCGCTGATCGAGCAGGTCCGGCAGTGCTGCCGGAAACTCCACCCGCCGCGCTCGAAGCCTCACTTGCTGCCGACCGCGCTGAGCGTCGCCTAATGTGCGGAGCCGGTCAGCGCGGTGGGCGGGCGGGAGCCGTCATTCTCACGCTATCGGCGCGGGTGGGCGCCACGTCCCCCCGGGGGTGCGGTGTCGGCGGCAGGGGGTGTCGGCGCGGTCAGGGCAACTTGATCACCGACACGTACATTTCGATGATCGGCCGGTAGAGGTCGACGTCGTCGAGTTGGCTCCCGAGGACGACCGAGTCGCTGGTGGCGATGAGCATGTGCGCGAACGTCAGCGGGGGGATCAGCAGAGTTCCGCCTACCCGGTCGAGGCCCTCGGCGATGAACCTGCCCAGTGACTCGACGGCCTCGGCCCTTTTGGCCGCTACGCGTTCCCGGGCCTCGGGGTTGCGAAGCAGATACAACGTGAACTCGTAGCCCAGCGCGGCGTGATCGGTCCCGCGGTCGTGACCGAGTTGACGCCACCGCTGGGCGATCGCGTCGAGTTCGCGCGCTCCCACTTCCGACACCGAGGAGAGCACTTCGGCGAAAGTGTCGAAATAGCGACGCAAGTACCGGTCGCTCAGCGCCAAGAACAAGTCTTCCTTCGTGGCGAAGTGCTTGTAGATGGCGCCTTTCGTGTAACCCGCGGTATGCGCGATGTCGTCGAGAGTCGCTGCCGTGAAGCCTTTCTCGGCGAACACCGCCTCGGCGGCATCCAGAAGGAGCGAACGGGTGCGCTCGAGGCGGCGCTCCAACGTCCATCGCTCGACCATACGGGTCAGTGTAGCGGAGGATCTCAGAAACTACTTGGATGGTGAGATACTAAGTGGTATCTTGGCTGGACAGGCCCTCGACGGAGGGCACTTGATGACTTCTCCGTAGTCGAACGATGTCGACCACGGTCCCTGCTACATCGAGCTCATCGCCGATCCGTATCCCCCTGGTCGCACGGATGCGTGAGCGCTGTCCTGCAACTATCCGAAGGAGACAGTGTCATGAGCGGACTGTCGAACAGGAAGAACGCACCTCCCGTCACCGAGTCGCTCGGCGGAGTGGCCACGCTCGGTACCCAGGTTCGGTCCACGGTCGAGCCGGTCCGGATCTGGGCCGTTCTCGGCGGTGCGATCCTTGCGTTCCAGCTGTATGTGTGGATCCGCTGGGCGACCGGGCCCTATTTCGTGCGGGTGCCCACCGGGCCGAGCGATCCGCCGGTGTGGATGAAGACCGTCCTGATCACGTGGACAGCGGTGGTCTTGGCCGGCTGGCCGATCGGCGTCTACTACTTCATCGTCAGGCCATGGCGGCGGGAGCGGCGGATCACGACCGACGGCATGCTACTGGTGGCCTGCGGCCTGCTGTTCTTCCAGGATCCGCTGCTGAATTACTTCAACACCTGGAGCACATACAACACCTGGATGTTCAACCGGGGCTCGTGGGTGCAGCACGTTCCGGGCTGGCGGTCGTATGGGGAACCGGGCGAGATGATGGCGGAACCGCTGCTGATGAATGCGGCGGGTTACTCGTACGGAGTTCTGCTGTGCACGATACTCGGATGCTGGATCATGCGCCGGGCCAAGGCGAAATGGCCGAATATCGGCAACCTCGGATTGATCGGCGTTCTGATCGTGTGGACGTTCTTCTTCGATTTCGTCATCGAGGGCATGTTCCTGATGCCGATGGGTCTTTTCACCTATCCCGGTGCGATCCAATCGTTGTCGATCAATGCCGGTACCTACTACCAATGGCCGATCTATGAAGGGCTCATGTGGGGAGGTGTCCAGGCCGGTCTGTGCGCACTACGCTACTTCACCGACGACCGTGGCCGGACATTCGTCGAGCGGGGACTGGAACATGTCCGAGGTGGGTTCGCGCGGCAGCAACTCACCCGTTTCCTGGCGATCTTCGCCGCGTGCAGCGTGTTCTTCTTCGTGTGCTACAACCTTCCCGCTCAGTGGTTCGGCATGAATGCCGACCCCTGGCCCGAGGACATCCAGAAGCGCTCGTACTTCGACATGGGCATCTGCGGTGAAGGAACCGGGCGGCTGTGTCCTGATCCTGTTCTGCCGATCCCCGGCAAGAACACCGGCTACATCGATCCCGAAGGCCGGCTCGTTCTCCCCGACGGGGAAGAACTTCCGCAAGTCGTTCCCTTCGAGCGAGGAAATTGATATGTCGATCAGTCGAAACACCGCCGTACTCCAGGATCTGGAGGCGCCGTTCTACCGGGCGGTCGGCGACGAGGTAGAGGTCTTCCACGCCGCAGCCCGCCGCGGTTCGCCGGTGTTGTTGAAAGGCCCCACGGGATGCGGGAAGACACGCTTCGTGGAGGCCATGGCACACGAGCTCGGTCGCGAACTGATCACCGCCGCCGGGCACGAGGACATGACCTCGGCGGACCTGGTGGGCCGGTTCCTGCTCCAGGGCGGTGAAACGGTGTGGGTGGACGGGCCGCTGACCCGGGCCGTGCGCGAGGGCGCCATCTGCTACCTGGACGAAGTGGTGGAGGCCCGCCAGGACACCACCGTGGTCATCCACCCCCTCGCCGACCACCGGCGCGAACTACCGATCGATCGCCTCGGCAAGACATTGCGAGCAGCCCCGGGCTTTCAGCTGGTGATCTCCTACAATCCCGGCTATCAGAGCGTTTTGAAGAGCCTCAAGGAGTCGACCCGCCAGCGTTTCGTCGCCATCGAACTCGACTTCCCACCCGTCGATATCGAGACCGAAGTGGTCGCCTACGAAGCAGGAATCGGATCCGACGTCGCGCGTTCCTTGGTCTCACTCGGTCACGCGATTCGCCACCTGGACGGGGCACCGCTGCGCGAAGTCGCTTCCACCCGGCTGTTGATCCTGGCAGGTGGTCTCGTAGCCGAGGGGCTGAGCCTGCGCAGCGCCGTCCAGTCGGCCGTCGTCCAGGCCCTCTCCGACGATCCCGACGTCGTGCGTGCCCTCGGTGAACTCGCCGACGCCGTCCTGCCACGGACATGAACGCCTCGAATCCGGCGAACCTCGACCGCTTCCGGCTCCTCGCGACATTCGTCGCCGGTCGGTCTGTCGATGTGGCGGAAGCACCCGCGGGCCGAGCCGCTCACACCGACGGTCGGACCGTCTTCGTCTCGGCAGATCGGTCCACCGCGGAACAGCGCCGCGAGATGCTGGTCCAGACCGCCCTGCTCGGCGCGGGGAGCCTGGATCGGCATCTGGTCAGGACGCTGCGGGCACGCCCCACGGTAGCGCGCCGCTACCTGGCGCTGGAAGGTTGCCGAGTGCTCGCCGAACTCGGCGACAAGGTCCCTCTCGCAACAACACTCGGTCCCTATGAGCCACCCGGCACCGCGACCGCCGAGGAGTCGCTCGAAGTGGCCGTGGGCCGTGTGCCGGTTGCCGATCCACCCGAGTGGTTCGGTGTCATCAAACCTTCCCCGTTGCTGGCACCGACAGCCGGCCCGGGTGCACGGGCCACCGACAAGGAGCTGCGGTTGGATTTCGATCCCATCGACTTGCCCGAGGCCGACGACGATGACAGCGACAACGAGCAGGCCGCTGGAAGCAGAATTCTCAGATTGTTCGAGAATCCTCTGTTCGACTCGCGGGCTCTGTCGGATCGGTTACGCAAGCTGTTCGGCAACTCCCGTTCCGCGGGAGACGGAGCGGCAGGCGCGGAGATGCAAGTTCGCGCCGTCCGGCGGGTGCAGAAGGTGGGAGCAAATGCCCGGCCTCTGCCCACGCGTATCGGTTTCACCGTAGACGGCAAGCCCGGCGCCGCGCTCGGAGTAGGCGGCGCCCTTCATCCGGAGTGGGACGTACACTCCCAGCGATATCGACCCGAGTGGTGCCGGGTCATCGACTTCCCGTTGACAGTCGCCGCCGACATCTCCGCCGCCGGTGTCCCGCACGACGACGTGCTCCGGCGACGCCTGTCTCGCATCGGCCTCGGCTCGAAGGTGCTGCGCAGCCGCCCCGACGGTGACGAGCTCGATATCGAGGCGCTCATCGATCTCGTGGTCGATCTGCGTTCGGGATACTCGCCCGCGGAGAACATCTACCTGGAACGCCGCAAACTCGAGCGCGATCTCGGCGTCCTCATCCTGCTCGATGCCTCCGGATCGGCCACCGACACCGATCCGGCGGGCCTGACCGTCCACGACCATCAGCGACGGGCGGCCGCCACCCTGGCCCTCACGCTCGAAGAGCTCGGCGACCGCGTCGCTGTCTACGCATTTCGCTCGCAGGGCCGACACGCTGTCCACCTACCTGCGATCAAGACATTCGACCAGCGGTTCGGCGCGGTCGGACGAGCCCGGCTCAACCAACTCCAACCCTCGAACTACACACGTCTGGGCGCCGGCATCCGCGGGGCAGGCGAAATTCTCAAAAACGAAGCAGGTACGCCGAACCGGCTGCTGGTCGTCCTTTCGGACGGCTTTCCCTACGACGATGGCTACGAAGGCCGCTACGCGGAAGCCGACGCCCGCAAGGCCCTGGAAGAACTGCGCGCCGACGGCGTCGCCTGCCTGTGCCTGTCCATCGGCGCAGCCACCACCACCGACGCCCTCGAACGTGTCTTCGGCTCCACCGGTCACGCCGGCGCGACCACGCTGAGCGAACTCAGTCCGCGAATGGATGAATTGTTCCTGTCGTCCCTTCGAGAACTCGCCGCACCCAAATCGCGCTGACGACAAAGCGCGTCCGACCCGAAGGCCGACCGCCGTCTGGCGCGCATCGACAGGGGCGATCCGTGGCGGCCCCTAGCGACTCCGATCACGTCGACACCAAAAGGGAGGCTCATAGTGACACTCGATGAGGCCCCGAATATCCCTCCAGCCGCGCCCACCGCGGTCGCCGAGATCAAGAACTGGTCGAAGGAGTACGCACGGCGGCACCCGATCGCGGCGCTGCAGACCGTCGGACGGCAGGTCGCACTCGGTCGGCACGCCTTTCGCCATCTCCTCACCGACGTCGCCGGACGTCGCTTCCCTTTCGGCGAATTCGTCGCGCAAGCAGCGTTCATGGTCAAGACCTCACTGCTTCCGACGGTAGCGGTCGCCCTGCCCATCAGCGCGACGCTCTCCATCCAGTTCGGCCTGCTGGCCGGGCAGGTCGGCGCCACCGCGCTGGCCGGGGCGGCGAGCGGTTTGGCCGTGATCCGTCAGTCGGCTCCGCTGGTCACCGCCATCCTGCTCGCGGCAGCGGTGGGTTCGGCGCTGTGCGCGGATCTCGGTTCACGCAAGATCCGCGACGAGATCGATGCGATGGAGGTCATGGGCATCTCGGTGCTGCGCCGGCTCGTCGTGCCGCGACTGGCGGCGGGAATCGTCGTCGCCATGGCCCTTACCGGTGTCAGCTGTTTCGTCGGATTCCTCGCAGGCTACCTGTTCAACGTCTATGTCCAGGACGGGACACCGGGCAGCTACCTGGCGACGTTCTCCTCCTTCGCGACCGCGGGTGATCTGTACCTGGCCATGGTCAAGGCCGCGGTGTTCGGGGTGATCGTCGTGGTCATCGCATGCGAGAAGGGCTTGAACACCCGGGGCGGTCCAGGAGGTGTCGCGAACTCGGTCAACGCCGCTGTCGTGGCCTCCGTCGTCGTGCTCATGGTGATCAATCTCGGCTTCACCCAGATCTACACCATGCTCTTCCCGAGGACGACACTCTGATGGCCACCACCTATCTCCCACCCGGAGTTCGGACGGTGATCGCGCTGGCGCGACCACCGTGGTACGGGATCATCCGGCTCGGGCACATGTTCACCTTCTTCGTGCGCGCCGTGATCTCGATCCCGCTGGCCCTGCGGCACTACAGCCGGGAATCGATGCGAATCCTGTCCGACGTCACCTGGGGGAACGGCTCGCTCATCGTCGGCGGCGGGACCGCCGGGGTGATGATCATCCTGGGCGTCGCCGCCGGCGGCATCGTCGGTATCGAGGGATTCAACGCGCTGAAACTGCTGGGCATGCAGGCCGCCACCGGGATGATCGCGGCGACCGCCGCGACCCGTGAGCTGGCTCCGATCATGGCCTCCATCGCGTTCGCCGCGCAGGCGGGCTGCCGGTTCACCGCACAGCTGGGCGCGATGCGGATCTCCGAGGAGATCGATGCTCTGGATTCCATCGCGATCCGCCCGGTTCCGTTCCTCGTCTCGACGCGGCTGGTCGCATCCGTCGTGGCGATGATCCCGCTGTTCCTGGCCGGATCGGCCGCCGACTACCTCGCTGTGGAGCTGTTCGTCGGGCTCCTCGGCGGCCAATCGTTCGGCACCTACGAACACTATTTCGACCTCGTGCTCAGCGGCACCGACGTGGCCTACTCGCTGCTGAAAGCGATCGTGTTCGTCATCGTCACCACCACGATCCAGTGCTATTACGGCTACTACGCGCGCGGCGGCCCGCAGGGGGTCGGCGTCGCGGCCGGGCGGGCGATGCGCGCGAGCATCACCGTGATGGTCTCGGTGAATCTCCTGATGACGCTGGCGCTGTGGGGTTTCGACGCCGGTTCGAGAATCAGCGGGTAGCGCGATGGCGATCGTCTTCGAATCCGACGACAGGCACCTGTCCAACGCGGCGCTGTTCGTGCGCGGCTTGGTCGTCCTGGCTGTCATCACGGCCACCGTCGCGGCGATGATCGCCCGATCCGAAGGCAGGTTCGCGCGGACTGTCGAAGTCACCGCGCTACTGATCGATGTCGGCGACGGACTGCCCAGCAAGTCCGATGTCAAATACCGCGGCGTGCTGGTCGGCAATGTGCGGGAAGTGGTACCGGCAGCCCACGGCCGGGCCAACTCGGTGCGTATCGATCTGCTGGCCGAGCACGCCGACGGGATTCCGGCGACCGTGACGGCGCGTGTCGTCCCGAGCAACGTCTTCGCTGTGCCCTCGATACAGCTCATCGACAACGGCCCCGGTGCCGCCCTGGCGGAGGGGGCCCGGATCCCGGAGGACCACAGCCGCGCCGGCGTGCAGCTACAGACCTCACTGACCGCGCTGAGCCACATCGTCGCCGCCGTGGGGCGACCCCGCTCCGACCCCACCGTCGGAATCCTGGAAACCGTCGAGCGAGCGACCCGGGGCCGGGGTGAGGACGCGCTGGCAGCAGCGGCCCAGCTCGAGCGAATCGTGCGCGCTTACAACGCGGAGGCGACTTCTATCGGTGAATCGCCCCTGCTCACCGGACTATCGGAGGCGGTGCACGGGTTGCAGCAGTCCGCACCCGATCTCCTCGCCGCGCTGCACGACGCGGTCGGGCCCATGCGCAGCGTGGCCGAGCAGCGACTCCGATTGGCGGAATTGCTGACCGGCAGCATCGCGACCAGCGAACGGGTCGGCACAGCGATGACCAATCGGACCGGCACCATCATCGACCTCAACAGCAGAATGGGGCCGGTCCTGCAGATCCTGGCCGCAGGCAGCGGCAACTTCGTCCAGATGACGACATCCCAGACCCGAGTCGCACGAGTGTTCACTCACGATTTCTGGAACGCCGAGGACCAGAGCGGCACCGCCAAAGTCATCGTCGAGCTCACCCCGCACAAGCAGTACACCCGCACCGACTGCCCCCGTTACGGCGAACTGGCCGGCGCGAGTTGCCAAAACGGCCCTGCCGCGGGCCCGCCCGTCATCGGCACCCTCGACCCACCGGTGAGCGGACCTGAGCAACGACGGCGTCTCGCCGAGCGCCTGGGTCTGCCGCCCGAATCCGTCGGCCTCGCGGAGCTGCTCGGCCTGACCCCGCAGTCGCTCGCCGACCGCGCAACCGCGCCTGCCGATACCGCACCGGCCGCCCCCGCACCACCGGCAGGAGAACCACGGTGAAACATAAACGCGACCTCGCCGGACTCACCGCGTTCCTGCTCGTCGCCGCCCTGCTGACGTGGATGGTGCAGGCGACCCTGCGACGCGACGTCACCGGCGACACCCACTCCTATTCCGCGGTGTTCACCGATGTCTCCGGACTGCGAGTCGGTGATGACGTCCGGGTCGCCGGGGTGCGGGTGGGCCGAGTCGATGCCATCGACATCCACGGACCACACGCCGAGGTCACCTTCCGGCTGCACCGGGACCAAACCGTCTACGGCAACACCCTGGCCTCGGTCACCTACCAGAATCTGATCGGGCAGCGCTACCTCGGACTGAGCCTGTCCGACTTCGGGGACGCGACACCGCTCGCGCCCGGCGCGCAGATCCCGCTCGAACACACGGAACCGTCCTTCGATATCTCCGGTCTGCTCAACGGATTCCAGCCGTTGTTCAGCACCCTCGACCCCCAGGACGTCGACAACCTGACCGCCGCGTTGATCAGAGCGCTGCAAGGCGACGACGGCGCGATCGCCGCCTTGATCACCGAAACCGCGACTCTGGCGCAATCCCTCGCCGGACCCGACCAGATCCTCGGCACACTCATCGACAACCTCTCGGTGGTGATGACCACCCTGGCAGCGCAGAGCACCGGAATGCGGACGGCCCTCGCCCAGACCCGCAAACTCTTCGATGCACTGGAGGCCCGCCGCGACACCCTGATCGAGCAGACCGACCGCATCGCCACCGTCGTGTCCGATGCCGCGAGCGTCGTCGACGGCGCCGCCCCGTCGCTGAACGAGTTCATCCGTCGCGAGCCCGGCTTCGCACGACATTTCGTCGATGGCCGGGAACGGTTCGCCTACCTCGGATTCAACCTTCCGCTGCTGTTGCAATCCATGGTCCGCGCCACCGACAGTGGCGCATTCGTCAACGCCTATGTCTGCGACATCGGATTCGGTCTCGTCCCCGGAGTCGACCCGGTGATCTCGCGCATCCTGGGCGCCACCTCGCCCTCCGGCCATTCCCAGAACTCCGCCATCTGCAGGTAGAACCATGATCGAACAACTGCGCTCAATCACCCGCCGCCCACGGCTTCCCGGCACCACAGGCGTTGTGGCCGAAGTGGACACCTCGTTGCGCATCGGGCTCACCGCCGTCGTCTCGCTGGTGCTGGTGCTGGTCGCCGTGGTCGTGCTCAACTCGCTACACCTCGGCTCACGGACCTACCGCGCCGACTTCGCCCAAGCTGCGGGTATCGGCGCAGGCGACGCGGTCACCTGGGCCGGAATCCCCGTGGGCACGGTGACCGGCACCCGGCTGGCCGGTGACCATGTCGAGGTGACCATGACGATCGACAACGGTGACGTCACCCTGGGCGCGGACACCGAAGCCGCGATCAAACTGACCACCCTGCTCGGCTCCCGCTATGTCGAGCTTCGCTCCACCGGCACCGGCGAGCTTCGCGGCAACCGGATTCCCCTGTCCCGCACCACCGTCCCCTACGACCTCGAGACCGCCCTGCAAGACGCCACCACCACCTTCCATCAACTCGACGCCGACCAGATCGCCCGGTCGATGACATCTCTGTCACGCGAACTCGACGGCGTGCCATCCGTGCTCCCCGGCATCCTGCGCGATGTCCGATCCCTGTCGGCCGTCATCGCGCAGCGTCGCGACCAGATCGGCGCACTGCTCGCCGGCACCGGCCGGGTCAGCGCCGTCATCACCGAACAGCGGGCCGGCCTGGCCGCGGTGATCGGGCAGGGCCGCACCGTGCTGCAGCAGATCAACGCACGGCAAGCCGCGCTGCGTCGGCTACTCGAAGCGACGACCACCCTGGTACACCGGCTCGAACCCGTCGCTGTCGGTGAGCATGCCGAGATCGAGCAACTGCTGAACGACCTGCACGACATGACCGCGATGATCGCCGGCCACGACGACCTGCTGCGCAACATCCTGCAGATCCTTCCGGTTCCGTGGCGGCTGTTCGCCAACGCCACCGGGACGGGAGCGGAGCTGAACGCCAACGCCCCCGACGGAGCCTTCATCGACTCCTGGATGTGCGCGTTGAGCGCCACCGCTGTCACGGTCGGCGAAGCCCCCTACCTACAGGACTGCCGATGAGTGTCACTCTCGCCACCGTCAAACTGGCCGTGGTCACACTGACCGCCGCTTGCCTGGCCGGATGCTCGGCCGGACCCGGCGCGGACACCACCACCCTCACGGCCCGCTTCGCCAACGCCAACGGCCTCTACGAGGGCAACTCGGTATCGGTACTCGGGATGCGCGTCGGCCGGATCGTCCGCATCGACGCGCGCGGGACCGACGTCGAAGTCGAGATGACCATCGACAGCGGAACCCGGCTTCCGGCCGATGTGCAAGCGGTCACGATCTCCGACTCGATACTCACCGACCGCCACGTCGAGCTGACACCGGTCTACCGGGGTGGGCCCACCCTGCGCGACGGCGCGGTGCTGGACACGACCCGCACGAAGACTCCCGTCGAGTTCGACGCCCTGCTGTCGATGGCGCAGAAACTGTCGGCCTCCCTGGGCGGTGACGGCGCCGGCTCGGGCCCGGTCGCGGACCTGATGAACCTCGGCGCCGCGGCGACCAGCGGCAACGGCGACGACATGCGCGCCGCGCTCGGTGAACTCGCACACGCGCTGCAACCGGGCGAGGGCCACGGCGCCGCCACCCGCGACGCGATCACCAAGGTCGTCACCAACCTCGACGCCCTGACCGCGGCAGCCGCGCGCAACGACCGGACGTTGCGCGAATTCGGCTCCGCTGTAGCGCAACTCAGCGATTTCCTGGCCGAGCAACAGTTGGGCGCAGGCACAGCCGGCGCAGCACTGAACCGGATCATCGCGCAAGTCACCGACCTGCTGATCCGCCACCGGGACACCATCGCCGGGTTCACGACCGACGCGAACACCCTGTCGACGTCACTGGCCGCCTACGACTACAACCTCGCCGAATTCCTCGACGTGTTTCCCTTGGTCACCGACAACGCCTACAACGCCATCGACCACAACGTCGGCGCGCTACGCGCAGCGGTCGACATCAACAGGCTTCTGCTCGACGGCCAGATGGTCAAGCAGGTCTGCAATCTGTTGCAGCTGAACGATCTCGGCTGTGCGACCGGCACCATGCGGGACATGGGACCGGATTTCGGGATCACCGCCATCCTGGCGGGACTGGCGGAAAAGCAGGGCCGATGACACGACCGAAGCACATGCGCCTCCTCCTCGCCACCGTCGCCGCGCTCGCCCTGTCGGCCACCGGATGCGCCACCGGACTGGACCGGCTACCGTTGCCCGCCCCGGGGTCGAGCGGCGACACCTACACCCTGACGGCGACTTTCGGTAATGCCCTCAACCTGCCGGCCAAGGCGAAGGTGAAACTCAACGGCGCCGACATCGGCCAGGTCGAATCCATGTCGGCGCGCGACTACACCGCCGTGGTGACCCTGCGCATCACCGCCGCGGTGCACCTGCCCGTAGGCGCCTCGGCAGAGCTGAGATCGGCCACACCCATGGGCGATGTATTCGTCGCACTGAAACCACCTCCGGCCCCGGAACCGGGAACCGCGATGCTCGGCGACGGGCAAACGATTCCGATCGAGTCGACCTCGGCCGCCAGCACGATCGAGGAAATGCTCACTCGCGCGTCGCTTCTGGTCAGCGGCGGCACCATCGACTACCTCACCCGAGTGATCTCCGCACTCGGTGAATATGTCGGGGGCCGCGGCGAGCGACTCGCCGCGCTGCTGGAGCAGACCCGCACTTCGCTGGCCACCCTCTCGGCCCGATCCGCGCAAATCGACGACGTCCTGCGCTCCGCGGCCGATCTCGGCGCGACCCTCGCCACCCAGCAAGCCACCCTCGCCGACACCGTCGCCGCGGCAGGACCCGCCATGCGGGTCCTCGCCGACAACACCGACTCGTTCGTCACCCTCGTCGACCGCATTTATACGATCACCGCGCAACTCGCGCGGTTCCCCAGCCTCCAAGGCACCAACGACACCAGCATGGCAGTCAACCTCGATCAATTGGCCGCCGGCCTCAACGCCGCGGCGGTCAACCCGGAAGCCGACCTGGACGAGCTGAACACCATGCTGGGGATCGTCATCAAGATGATCAGCGGCCCGAACGGGCACGTCGATGTCGACGTCGCCCAGCTCGCCGTCGGCGCGGTCCCCGACCCGGGCTTCCCCGGCACACCCGGTGCCAGGCTTCCCGACGCCACGGACTGGACGGCCTTCGTGGGCTCGCTGCAGCACATGCTCGATCGACTGGGCACCCGGCTGTACGGCGCGCCACGATGACCACGAGTTCCCACCCCGGCAAAGGGGAACGGCCCGCCCGGCTGCTCGTGGGCATCATCCGGCGCGCGCATCGACACCGGCTCGCGATGTCACTGGCCGGTCTGCTGGCGATCTTCGTCGGCGCAGGCGGATATCTCCTCATCGGCACCCTCGATATCGACCCGCTCGACCAACCGTATCGAGTGCGTGTCGAACTGGTGCGGTCCGGCGGGCTGCTCCCCGGGCAGGACGTCACACTGCGTGGAGTCCGCGTCGGGCGCATCGAGACCGTCGATGTGGCCGGGGACAAGGTGATCGCGGTCGCCGCCATCGATGGGCATGTGCGGATCTCCGCATCCGCTGCCGTCCGGGCTGCGGCCCTGTCCGCGGCCGGCGAGCAGTACCTGGACTTCCTGCCCACCACCAACGACGGTCCGTACCTCGCGGACGGCGCTGTCATCACCGCCGACCGTACCTCCACGCCCGTGCCGCTGTCGGAGATGCTCGAAAGCCTCAGCGGCACACTCGCTCAGATCGATCCCGCCCAACTCGCCGCGATCTCCCGCGAACTCGGCGTCGGCCGGGCCGGCCCCGACAAACTGGCCGCGATCATCGACGGCGGCGCCTTTCTCGTCTCGACGCTGGACGCGGTCCTGCCCCAGACGGTGAACCTGCTGCACAACAGCAGAGTCGTGCTGGCGACCCTGCACGACGGGCGTGCCGTCCTGCGGTCCACCGCGGCGAACCTGTCGGCCACACTCGGCGGCGTCTCCTCGATGACCGGCGGCTTCGAACAACTCGTCACACAGACACCGCCGATGCTGTCGGCCCTCGACGCCATCCTCGCGGAGAACTCACCCACCATGGTCCAACTCCTGGGCAACCTCGTCACCGTCTCCCAGGTCGCCTATTCCCGGATCCCCGCCCTCGACGAATTCTTCTTTCCCCAGCAGCGGACCGGATCAGCGCTCGACGCCGTCACGTCGGCATTCCACGACGGGGGAGTCTGGGCACTGGCCAGTATCTACCCCCGTTACGCCTGCGACTACCACGTGCCACGACGCCCCGGTTCGGTGCCCGACTACGCCGAGCCGTATCTCCACGCGGACTGCACTGACCCCGACACCACGCTCATTCCCCGCGGCGCGCGCAACGCTCCACGCCCGACCGACGACCCCGTGCCTCCCGCCCCGCGGCGTGATCCGCTGGAGACCGCTGCGCCCCCGCCGATCGGGCCGTTGTCCATCCCCACTCCCTACGGCGGCCCCTCCGCCCCTGTCGCGGTCCCCCGATGACCCACAGCACGGCGAGCCGAGTACACCGAACTCCTCGAGGCAATCCCGGTCGCAAGGAAGGACGCAGGCCACCGCGAGGTCTTCGAACTCGCCCGATGCCCTCATTTCTCCCACGAGCAAGTTTCCGATCCGCCGAGAGTAACTGTGTTACTGTGCCGTGGGTCGCACTGTGATGGACGTCATCTTCGTGATCTGGGTCACTCACGGCGGCAAGTCGCGGTGGTGGAGTTCTGGGGAGTCATTTGATGGATCAGCAACGTCTCGTCGGAAGCGCGAGCGCGAGCCGGTCGGATCGCGGCGGCGGTGGCCGTGGTGGTGGTGGCTGGATGGGAATCGATAGTCGCGAGGCGGCGGTCGGCTCGCTGTGCGCACTACCCGGGCCGAGGGGGCGGTGATGCGGAGATATCGCCTCGATGTGGTCGCGAGCAGTGTTGCCGATGCCGTCGAGCACGCCGGTGGCTGGCTGTTCGATCGGGCGGCGGCGGGCTGGAATGTGACAGTGCTCGTCGCGGACATGTCGGATACCCGGCCGCTGCGCATCCTGGGCGCGAAGGTGGCGCCACTCGAGGCCGAGCTCGCCTCGTCGGGGGAGGGGCGTCGGCCGGCCGCGCTGGCTGCCGGTGCGAACATCTGCGCAACCGATCGCCGCGCGCGCCGGGGCTTGCTCGAGGCATTGGACGACGGCGGTGTGGAAGTGGTCGTGTGGGGTCAGGGATGGCCGTCTCTATCCGGACATCGGGTCGATCCGGTTCTGCACCGATTGAGTATCGCCGCGCAAGCGTTCAAAGCGCAGGCGTTGCATGCCGCGACGATCACCGGGGCCGCGGTCGGCGCGATCGAGGTGTTCCGTAGTGGGTTGTCGGCCGTGGCTCCGGTCGGGGCCGACCTCAGCCCGGTCGGCCGCCCGCGCCGGCCTACTCGGACCGATTTCTCGCCGACCTTCGGGGGATGGCGATGACGCGATTCCAACTTTCGAGTAACCGTGTTACCGTTCCGTAGGTTGCACGCTGTGACGTAGTTCATGTCATTCGGCTATTGCGACGCAGGACACCCGGCGACGGTGCCGGGTGGAGTTCACGGAGAGTTGATCGATGCAACGACAGCATGGGCGTTCCCGATGGGGTTGGCGCTGGGCCGCTCCGGTGGCGGTGGTGGTGGCCGCGGTGTGCGTCACCGTGGTGACCGTGGTGGGAGTCGACACGCGGGAGGCGGCGGCCGCGCCGGTCGGAGATTTCTACCTTCCGCCCGCGCAGATCCCGTCGGAACGAGGCGCGATCATCAAGACCGCGCCGATGGCGCTGTTCGCGACGCTGCCCACGGACAAGGGGTGGCCGGGCAAGGCGCAGCACGTCATGTACACCTCGCGGTTGCAGGACGGGTCTCCGGTGGCGGTGTCCGGGACGTTCATCGATGCGACGGGACCCTGGCAGGGGCCGGGTCCGCGTCCGACGGTGGTGATCGGTCCGGGTACGTCGGGGCAGGGTGATCGCTGTGCGATGTCGGTGGCGTTCTCCACCGGGTTGACGGTGTTCGCCGATCCTTCGCCGAGTTTGTCGGCGAATCAGGAACTTCCGGCTTCGGTGGTGTGGAGCGGGTTGGGTGCGCGCGTGCTGGTGACCGATTACATCGGTCTGGGCACGCCGGGAATTCATACCTACGCCAACCGGATCGAGGCCGGGCACGCGGTGCTCGACGGGGTGCGCGCGGCTCATAATCTGGCGGGTGTGGGACCGGAGACCCCGGTGGTGCTGTGGGGTTACTCGCAAGGCGGCGGTGCGACCGCGGCGGCGGCGGAGATGCAACCGGACTACGCGCCGGAACTCAACCTCAAGGGTACTTGGGCAGGCGGGCCGGTGGCGGACCTGGCGGCGATCCTGGAGCGTATCGACGGCGCGTTGATCGGTGGTGCCATCGGGTTCGCGATCAATGGTCTGCTCGCGCGGTACCCGGACTTGAACAAGGCTGTCGATCGGGTGACCTCGCCCGCGGGGCGGGCGATGTTGGAGACGCTCAGCGATGAATGCATCGGCGACATCATCACCCGTCACCCGTTTTTGAAGACCAGTTCGCTCACCAACGACGGCCGTTCGCTGAGTGAGCATCTGGCGGCGATTCCCGAGGCCGGGCCCGCGCTGGCCGAGTTGCGTATCGGTAATCTCACCCCGGCGTCGCCGGTGTTGATCACCAGCGGTTTGAACGACGACACCGTCCCCTACGGTCAAGCGCGTCAGCTGGCCGAGGATTGGTGTGCGAAGGGCGCCACGGTGACTTTCCGCACCAATGATCTGCCGCCGATCCTTCCCGGGGCCACTATCCCGAATCATTTCGGGCCGGAGATGATCGACGGTTTCGGGCCGGACAACGCGATCACCTACCTGCTCGATCGCCTCGCGGACAAACCCGTCACCGGCTGCACTTTCGACTGACCGCCCCTCGCGCCGGGCTCGAATCGGCGCTGATCTGGATCTCCGACCGCCCGAGCCGGCCTCGCCCGGCTTGCGGCGGAGATCGCCTTGCCACGCGCACACCACCTGATCCGGCAGTCGGAAGCCCGGCTCGCACGACGCTCAGGAGGTGGTTCGACATGTATTTGCCACCGAAGGATCTGTAATGCCAGCAATCTCGCGCCGGTCACTGTTGACCGGTATCGCCGCGACCGGTGCCGCTGCCTTGGCCGTCCGCGCACCCGTGCCTGCCGCCGCACAGGTGAACAACGTCGCGCTGACCCACGAGGAGCACCGCGTGGTGGTGGTCGGCTCCGGTTTCGGTGGCGGAGTCAGTGCCCTGCGCCTGGCACGAGCGGGTGTCCCCGTGACCGTGCTCGAGCGCGGGATGCGCTGGACCACCGGACCGAATGCCGAAACATTCCCCCGCGCCTCGTCACCGGACAAGCGATTGCTGTGGTATCGCTCCAGTCCGAATCTGTTCGGGCGGCCGATGGTGTTCGAGCCCTACACCGGCTTGGTCGAAGCGGTGCCGGGAGTGAACATGACCGCCCTGTGCGCGTCGGGCGTCGGTGGCGGTTCCCTCGTCTATCAGGGAATGTCGCTACAGCCCACGCAGGAGGTGTTCGACACCCACTTCCCCGCGGAACTGGATTGGGCGCTGATGAACAGGGTCCACTATCCGCGAGTGGCCCGGATGCTGGGCTTGGCCGAGGCGCCCGACGAGCTGATCGCCAGCGACAACTACCGGGCCGCACGAGTTTTCGCCGATCGCGTCCAGCGGGCCGGGATGCCGCTGTCGAAGATCCCGATGCCCATCGACTGGGATTTCGCGCTGGCCGAGTTGCGCGGGGAGATGAAACCGTCCTACACCAATGGTGACGGCGCGATGGGCGTCAACAACGGCGGCAAGCACTCGGTCGATGTCACCTATATCGCCGCCGCCGAGGCCACCGGTCTGGTGCGGGTGGAAACCCTGCACGAGGTCACCGACGTCGAACGCGCATCCGACGGCCGGTGGATCGTGCATGTGCAGCGCCTGGATACCACCGGAACGGTGGTCGAGAACAAGATCCTCACCACCGGCGCGTTGATCTTGGCGGCGGGCAGTCTCAACACCACCCGCCTACTGATGCGCGCGGGCGCCAAGGGGCTCATCCGTGATCTGCCGGACGGGTTGGGCCAGGGCTGGGGTTCCAACGCCGACCGCATCTACGTCTGGACCGATCCCTCCGCCGAATTCGGCGCTCCCCAGGGTGGGCCGGTGGTCTACGGCAGCAAGAACTGGGACGATCCGCACGCCGCCCACACGGTGATCCAGGCATCCATTCCGCCTTTGTCGCTGGACCCTCGCAGCACCATGATGGTCGGATACGGCGTCAGCGACGGACGCGGCACGTTTACCTACGATTCCGCACGCGACGACGCGATCCTGCACTGGCCCACCGACGGTGACAGCTACATCCAGGACAATCACATCGGCCCCGCCGTCCACCGGATCGCCGGACCCGACGGCATGCTGCTCGACACCAATGCCCTGTTCCCCTCGACCTGGCATCCCCTGGGTGGGGCGGGGATGGGCGTGGTCTGCGACCTCGACGGCCGCGTGCACGACCAACCGGGGCTCTACGTCCTCGACGGAGCGTTGATGCCGGGCAACACCGCGGCGTGCAACCCGTCGATGACCATCGCCGCGGTCGCCGAACGCGCCATGGACAATATCGTCGCCCGCGACATCGGCACCCGGATCTGACGCGCGAGCTTCCCTCGACGGAGCGGTGATCATCGTGAAAACTTCTGTAATGGCTCCTGCGACTTCGGTCGAGATCCTCCCCGGCAAGCGACTCCGGCGACGCACCCGCATGTGCGGTGCGGCGCTGGTCGCTGTCCTGCTCGCGGCCGGAGCCGCGGCGGTCGTGGGGGATACCGCGACAGCTCGGGCGCAGCCTCCCGAGTGTCGCGGGGAGCATTTCGTGGCGTCGTGGACGGCCAGCCCCACCGATTCGGTGACTCCCCTCGACGCGGCCGGAGGGCCGATTCCGGTCGCGGTCGACGATCAGAGTTTTCGGATGGTCATCACTCCGCACCTGGGTGGATCGCGACTGCGTGTGCATCTGACCAACCGGTTCGGGCTGACGCCGGTCACATTCGAACGGGTGAGCATCGCCGACCAGGTATCCGGCGCGGCGGTGGCGAACCCGGTGCCGGTGCTGTTCGGCGGGCAGGCAGCGATCACCTTGCCTGCCGGAGCCGATGTCGTCAGCGACCCGGTGTCGTTCGATGTCTCGGCGTTCGCCCCGTTGGCGGTCAGCATCTACGTTCCCGATCCGGCGGGGCCGCCGACCAAGCACTGGAACGCCAACGCCACCTCGTTCTACTCTCCCGCCGGTAGCGGTGATCTCACCGGGCGGCCAGGCTCCGACGGATTCGGCTCCACCACCGGTTCCTGGTTGTATGTCGCCGCTCTGGACGTTCTCGCACCCTCCGATACCCGTGCGGTGGTGGCGTTCGGTGACTCCATCACCGACGGTTTCGTGGGGGCGACCGCTTTGAGCGTGCCGGTGGATCGCGGGGTGGCCGACACCAACGGGCGCTATCCCGACGTGCTGCAACGCCGTCTGGACGCCGCGGGCATTCCGCTGTCGGTGGTGAACGCCGGAATCGGCAGCAATCGGGTGCTCACCAGCGGTGAGCCGCTTCTGCTCGGCCCCAGCGGGCTGGCGCGCTTCGAGCGCGACGCGCTCGCTCAGTCGGGTGTCAGCGGGGTTCTCGTCCAAGAAGGCATCAACGATCTCGGCCTGCCGCCGCCCGCCGGGGCCACCCAGATGATCGCGGGCTACGAGAAACTCATCACCACCGCACACGCGCACGGCAAGAAGATCTGGCTGGGCACACTGCTTCCCGCCTCCGACGCCCTCGTCGACGGTGTACTTCTGGCACCCCGCAGCGAGACCGACCGGCAGCAGATCAACGCCTGGATACGCACCCAGAACCTCGCCGAGGGCATCGTCGACTTCGACGCCGCCCTGCGCGACCCCGCAAACCCATCCGTGCTGCGAAATGACTACGGCAGTCCGGATCGCCTGCATCCCAGCCTCGCCGGCTACCGTGCGATGGCCGAGACGGTCGACCTGGCTCTACTCGGCAACTCTCCATCACCGGGCTGCTGACGAGCCTCCGCTACCGACCGGCTACGGCTCGCGGGAGTGTCGGTGCGCGGTCGTCGTGGCCGAGCTGGTAGGGCGTGCGGCGTATTCGCGAGTCGGCGGATTCTTCGGCCGCCGAGATAGCGAGGCTGCGACGCATGGCCGAGCCGTGTATCAGGCCGAGGGAGAACGGTTCTCGTCGTCGCGAGAGCCGAACTCCAGCTCGGCGGGCAGGGGTTCGGCATCCGGGTCGGACCGCAGATCAGCGCTGTTGAAGACCATGGCCAAGCACAGATAGGAGCCGGTGACGAACATGAGTTCCATCAGCTGCCGGGTGTCGAAGTGCGTCCCGAGCTCGGTCCAGGTGTCGTCGTCGATGCGGTGCCGGTCCAGCAGCTGGTCGGCGGCGGTGAGTAGCAGCCGCTCCGGTCGGGTCCGGAGTTCGGCGCCCGGATTCTGTCGTACAGCGGCGATCTGTGTGGGGGACAAGCCCGTTCGCAGACCGATGCGGACATGCTGTTCCCATTCGTAGCGCGAACCGCTGCGCCAGGCCACACGGAGGATAACCAGTTCACGCCAACGCGGGTCCAGGGTGCAGCGCTCGAGGAGCAGGCTGTTGTAGGTGAGCCACGCGGCGGCCAGCTCCGGATGGTGCCCGAGCACTCCGAGCACGTTGGGCAGGGGAGGGGCGTCGGGGGCGCCGGACAGGTAGCGGTCGGCCATGGTCAGCCGTCCGCGCAGCATCTCCCGGGCCTGCTCGTCCCACTGGTGGATCGGCAGCGGTGGCAGCCGGGGCTCGGATGGCGTCATGTCGCCGGTCGTTCCCGGCGGAGGTGAACGGTCGTGATGCTGTGCACCCGCACACCGTAAGCGTGATCGCGGGCCGCGAACAAGGTCAGGATCGGCCGCTTCCCGCGGCGCGCGTCTTTCCGGGGCTGCGTTCGCCTTCCACGCTGCGCAGGAAGTTCTCGATCAAGGCGATCGTCTCGGTGTGTCCGGTGTCGATGTCGAAAGACTCCTCCATGCGCAGGAATCGCGAGATGCTGGACATCAGCATGACGAGAGTGGTCGGTGTCCACATGGGCGCGACGTCGGGGTAGCCGCGCAGGATGTCGCCGACCGCCTCGAGTTGCAGGAGCCGGAATCGCCGTGAGGACTGGGCGATCTCGGCCCTGATCGTCTTGCGGTGATTGGCCATCGAGACGAATTCCATGGTGAGCGCGGTCTGTGACTGATCATGGATGGCCTCCCACAGCGCCCACAGCGGCTGGGTGGCCTCGAGGGCCTCGCGCTGGCGCTGGTAGCTGCGGTCGGCCCCGCGACGGAACAACTCCACGAACAGGTTGTCCATGGTGTCGTAGTGGTAGTAGACCAGCCCCGGGTTGACTCCCGCCCTGGCGGCGAGGCGCCGTGAGCTGACGGCGGCATAGCCCTCTTCCAGCATGATCTGCTCGGCCGCGTCGAGCAGTGCCACGCGGGTGGCCGCACTGTGGGCCCTGCTCGCCCGTTCCACCTTCATCGCCTGCCGCCTCCCTTCGCTGTCGCTGCCCGGCACCGAGAACCGGCGGCGGTCCGCGGTCGCACGCCGCCACTCGATCATATTGCCGGCGAGGTCTGTCAAGCCTTGACATCGCGCCCCGGCCGACCTTATAAATTTAACCAGTCGATCAAATTAACCGTTCGATCAAACTTCTCGGGCCGGGCCTTCCCGGCGAACCGAATGGAGAACGCGGTGCCGATTCCAGCGGAGGAAGCCGCGCTCCGGCCTGGCATCCGGACGCACCCGGTGCGCGTGGCCGACGTGCGCACCGAGACTGCCGACGCCCGCTCGTTCGTTCTCGACATCCCGCCGCGGCTCGCGGACAGGTACGCGTATCGGGCCGGGCAGTTCCTCACTCTGCGGGTGCGGATCGGTGCGCAGGTCCATCACCGGTCCTACTCGATGTCCTCCTCACCGGTGACCGACCCGCACCCGCAGATCACCGTCAAGCGGATACCGCGGGGACTGGTGTCGACCTGGCTCACCGAACAGGTGCGGCCCGGCGACACCATGGACGTCACGGTCCCGATGGGCGCGTTCGTCCTGCCCGACTCCGAGCGCGACATCGTCGCCTTCGCGGCGGGAAGCGGTGTCACTCCGGTGTTCTCGATCGTGAAGACGGCACTGGCCACCACGACGCGCCGGGTGCGCCTGTTCTACGCCAACCGCGATCGCGATGCGATCATCTTCGCGACCGGCCTGGCCGACCTTGTCGCGCGCTACCCCGGTCGGCTGACCGTCGTCCACCACATCGACACCGAATCCGGTCTGCTCACGGCCGGGCGGATCAGCGAAACACTCTCCGGCGCAATTGATCACGAGTACTTCCTGTGTGGTCCGGCGCCCTTCATGGATGTCGTTCGCTCCGGCCTGTCGCAGGGCGGTGTTCCGGACGAGCGGGTGCACCTCGAACGCTTCACCCCCGGTGAAGCAGCCGCTCCCGAGGATCCGGCCGGCGGCGAGCCCGCGCGGGTCACCATCCGCTGCGGACGCCGGACCGCCGGCGGCGAGCACCGCGGCGGTACCACCGTCCTGCAGGCGGCGCGGGCACTGGGCCTGCGCCCGCCCTCGTCCTGTGAGACGGGCAGCTGCGCGACCTGCATCGCACGAGTGGTCGAAGGCAGTGCGGTGATGCGCAACAACGAGGTGCTCACCGCGGAGGAAATCGCCGACGGCTGGGTGCTCACCTGCCAGGCCGTCCCGACCGGCCCGCTGCTGCGGGTCGACTACGACTAGGAGCGCCACCGATGTCACTCCCGCACACCTCCGAGAAACCGGCCGGGCGGACCGCTGTCGTCACCGGCGGAGCCTCCGGCATGGGCCTGGCGATCTGCCGCCGCCTCGCCGCCGCTGGCGACCGGGTGGCGATCCTCGACCTCGACGGCGCCGAGCGCGCCGCCGAGGAGATCCGTGCGACCGGTGGCACGGCAACAGGTTTCGCGGTCGACGTCACCGATCGCGCGGCCGTCGAAGCCGCCCTGACCGCCACCCGCACGGCCTTCGGCCCGGTGGACATCCTCGTCACCAGCGCCGGATTGGTGGCTTTCGAGCCGTTCACCGACATCTCCCTGGAATCGTGGAATCGCGTCGTCGAGGTCAATCTCACCGGCACGTTCCACTGCGTGCAGGCTGTCGTCCCGGACATGCTGGCCCGCCAGTGGGGGCGGATCGTGACCATCTCCTCGTCGAGCGCCCAGCGTGGCTCGCCGGGGATGGTGCATTACACCGCTGCCAAAGGCGCCGTGATCGCGATGACCAAGGGGCTCGCCCGCGAATACGCCTCGCGCGGCATCACGGTGAACACGATCCCGCCGTCGGGTATCGACACCCCGATGTCGCGCGGTTCGCAGGCGGCCGGGCATCTGCCGGACAACGCGACCATGGCGAACGCGATCCCGGTCGGCTTCCTCGGCACCGGTGACGACATCGCCGCCGCGTGCGCGTTCCTGTGCTCCGAGGACGCCCGCTACATCACCGGGCAGGTGGTCGGCGTCAACGGCGGCACCGTCATCTGACCCGTCCCTCACCGCAGAAGTGGAGTACCACGATGACCGACTGGCCCAAGCCCACCGCGGGTAGCTGGACCCGACACTATCCGGACCTGGGCACCGGCCCGATCTCGTTCGAGGATTCGGTGTCCCCGGAGTTCTTCGAGTTGGAGCGGGAGGCGATTTTCAAGCGTGCTTGGCTGAATGTGGGTCGGGTGGAGCAGGTTCCGAGGGTGGGGAGTTATTTCACGAAGGAGATCGATGCGGCGCGTACGTCGGTGATCGTGGTGCGTGATCGTGCGGGGCGGGTGCGTGCGTTCCACAATATTTGTCGTCATCGTGGGAACAAGTTGGTGTGGAACGATTTTCCGAAGGAGGAGACGTCGGGGACGTGTCGGCAGTTCACGTGTAAGTATCACGGTTGGCGTTATGGGTTGGATGGTGGGTTGAGCTTTGTGCAGCAGGAGGGGGAGTTCTTCGATCTGGACAAGGATCGGTTCGGGCTTGCTGTGGTGCATTGTGAGGTGTGGGCGGGTTTTATTTTCGTGAATTTGGCTGCCGAGCCGGCGCAGACGTTGCGGGAGTTCCTGGGTCCGATGGTGACGGCGTTGGAGGGCTACCCCTTCGACCGCATGACGGAGTGGTACGAGTTCCGGGCCGAGAACCAGAGCAACTGGAAACTGTTCGCCGATGCCTTCCAGGAGTACTACCACGTGCCGGGTCTGCACTCGCAGCAGGTTCCCGGCGCGGTGCGCAAGCCGGATGCCGGATTCACCTGCGCGCATTTCCAGCTCGACGGTCCGCACCGAATGGTCAGCACCGGGGGTGCTCGGCGCTGGACACTGCCCGCGGAGTACATGTACCCGATCGAGCGGGTCACCCACAGCGGTCTGGTGGGTCCGTGGGAATCACCGGACATCGGTGAACTGCCACCAGGTATCAATCCCGGCCGGGTGGAGCCCTGGGGAATCGATAACTTCCAGATCTTCCCCAACATCGAGATCCTGTTCTATCGCGGCTGGTATCTGCTCTACCGCTACTGGCCCACCTCCTACAACACCCACGTGTTCGAGGGCACGCTGTGCTTCCAGCCGGCCGACACGGTGCGCAAACGCGTCGAGCACGAGGTGGCCTCGGTCGTGTTCAAGGAGTTCGCGTTGCAGGACGCGGGCATGTTGACCGGCACCCAGACCGCACTGGAGCAGGCCTACCGCACCGCGAACGTCACCGATTACCCCGTCAACGACCAGGAGATCCTGGTGCGGCACTTCCACAAGGTCGTGGCCGACTGGGTGGACGACTACCGCGGCGAGCGCGTGGGAGCCCGGTCATGAGCGGGCCCATGCTGCCTCCGGCCTTCGCCGAGTTCGAGAAATTCGCGCCGACCTGGTGCCTGGAATCCGAGTCCGCCCGATGGGCCCAGCGGCAGGCGAGCACGATGGCGGAGCTCAACGCCTTCTACGACGCGTTCTTCCCCCGCCTGGACGACGCCATCGTCTATTGCGACAAGTTCCCCCTCGACGAGCTGCCCGACGACGCCCTCAACCTGCTGCACCTCGTCTACTCGCTGGTCATGGTGGCGATGGCGGTGGAGATCTTCCAGCAGCCCGCCCCGGTCGACAGCGCCGACGCCTGGCTGGCGCGGGTCGGCGAGCCCACGCCCTGACCGGCCGAATCCGAAGGATCAGATCATGACAACACTCACCGTGGAGAAGCTGGCCCACGACGTCGGCGCCGAGATCGTCGGCCTCACACCCGACCGGCTCGTCGGCGACCCCGCCGTGCCAGGGGCGATCAAGCAGGCGCTCGAGGACAACGGCGTACTCGTCTTCCGCGGCCTGAACCTCGACCCCGAGACCCAGGTCGCGTTCTGCCGCACCCTCGGACCGATCGACACCTCCCCGGGCCACCACCCGGTGGAGGGGATCTACCGAGTCAGTCTCGATACCTCGAAGAACTCCTCGGCGGGTTACCTGCGCGCCACCTTCGACTGGCACATCGACGGTTGCACCCCGGAGGACGACGCGTACCCGCAGATGGCGACGATGCTGTCGGCGAAGGCCGTGGCGGACCGCGGCGGGGAGACCGAGTTCGCCAGCACCTACAAGGCTTACGACGATCTGAGCGAAACAGAGCGGGCCTATCTGGCCGGATTGCGGGTGGTGCACTCGCTGGAGGCATCGCAGCGGAGGATCACGCCGGACCCGACGCCCGAGCAGCTCGCGGCGTGGCGGCGGCGGCCGGTCCGCGAGCATCCGATCGTGTGGACACACCGGTCCGGGCGGCGTTCGCTGGTGCTCGGCGCGTCCGCCGGCGAGGTGCTGGGCCTGGATGCCGACCGGAGCCGTGCTCTGTTGGAGGACCTGCTCGCCCGCAGCACCGCACCCGAGCGGGTGTACCGGCACGAGTGGTCCGTCGGCGACACCGTGATCTGGGACAACCGCGGCGTGATCCACCGCGCCGCGCCCTACGAGCCGGATTCGCCACGGGAGATGCTGCGCACCACCGTGCTCGGCGACGAACCCATCCAGTGACCCGGCCCGAACACAGCACAGGAGGACGACCATGCCCCGTTGGCCCAAACCCCCGAAGGAAGCTGGACCCAGCATTACCCCGACCTGGGCACCGGCCCGGTGTCCTACGAAGACTCCATCTCCCCGGAGTTCTTCGAGTTGGAGCGGGAGGCGATTTTCAAGCGTGCTTGGCTGAATGTGGGTCGGGTGGAGCAGGTTCCGAGGGTGGGGAGTTATTTCACGAAGGAGATCGATGCGGCGCGTACGTCGGTGATCGTGGTGCGTGATCGTGCGGGGCGGGTGCGTGCGTTCCACAATATTTGTCGTCATCGTGGGAACAAGTTGGTGTGGAACGATTTTCCGAAGGAGGAGACGTCGGGGACGTGTCGGCAGTTCACGTGTAAGTATCACGGTTGGCGTTATGGGTTGGATGGTGGGTTGAGCTTTGTGCAGCAGGAGGGGGAGTTCTTCGATCTGGACAAGGATCGGTTCGGGCTTGCTGTGGTGCATTGTGAGGTGTGGGCGGGTTTTATTTTCGTGAATTTGGCTGCCGAGCCGGCGCAGACGTTGCGGGAGTTCCTGGGGCCGATGGTGACGGCGTTGGAGGGCTACCCCTTCGACCGCATGACCGACCGCTACTACTACCGAGCCGAGGTCGGCGCCAACTGGAAGTTGTACATGGACGCCTTCCAGGAGTTCTATCACGCGCCCGTCCTGCACGCGAAGCAGACGCCGGACAATTACTCGACCGCCGCGCAGCAGGCCGGATTCGAAGCGCCGCACTACCAGTTGGACGGTCCGCACCGGTTGGTCAGCACTTCCGGCGTGGTCGCCTGGGAACTCGACCCCACCATGCGCAAGCCGATGGAGGACATCACCCGCAGCGGATTGTTCGGGCCGTGGGAGAAGCCGGAACTGGGCCCGATGCCGCCGGGGCTCAACCCGGCGAAATGTGATCCGTGGGGGCTGGATTCCTTCCAGCTGTGGCCCAATTTCGTGATCCTCATCTGGTCCGGCGGCTGGTACCTGACCTATCACTACTGGCCGACCAGCCACAATCGGCACATCTTCGAGGGCAATCTGTATTTCGTTCCCGCGCGCACCCCGCGCGAACGGGTCGCCCACGAGATGGCGGCGGTCACCTTCAAGGAGTACGCCCTGCAGGACGGCAACACCCTCGAAGCCACGCAGACGATGCTCGAATCGCGCGCCGTCACCGAATTCCCGCTCAACGACCAGGAGATCCTGTTGCGCCACCTGCACAAGGTGGCAGGCGAGTGGGTGCAGTCCTACCGGAACGAGCGCACCGAGGCGGGCACCCGATGAGCGCCCTGCTGCCGCCGGAGTTCGCCGACCTCGAACCCTTCGCCGAAACCTGGTGCCTGGAAACCGAACCGGAGCGCTACGCCCGGCGCCTGGCCGGCTCGATGGACGACATGCAGCGCTTCTACGACGCGATCACCCCACGCGCCGAAGCGGCGATGAAGTACCTGGACGAGTTCGCGCTCGACGAGCTGCCCGACGACGCCCGGCGCCTGCTGTTGCTGCTGTACTCGATGGTCATGATCTCCTTCCCGGTGGAGGTGTGGAGCCAGCCCCGCGTCCCCGACTCCGGTGCGGCGATGCTCGACTGCCTGATCGAGCCGCGGCCATGAGCACCGAGACCGTCGTGCTGCGGGCCGCCCGCCGGGTCGACGTGGTGACCGGCGAGGTACACAGCCCCGCCGTGATCGTGGTGCGCGGCGAATACATCGAGGCGGTGGACCCTACCCTGGAGCCCGCCGACGCCACGGTGCTCGATCTGGGCGACACCACCTTGCTGCCCGGGCTGATGGACATGGAGATCAACCTGCTCATCGGCGGACCGGAGAATCCGTCCGGGTTGCCCAGCCCGATGCACGGAGTGCAGGACGACCCGGTCTATCGCACGCTGCGCGCCACGATCAATGCCCGCACGACGTTGCTGGCCGGTTTCACCACCGTCCGCAACCTCGGGCTGATGGTGAAGACCGGCGGATACCTGCTCGACGTCGACCTGCACCGCGCCATCGAACAGGGCTGGTTCCCCGGTCCGCGGATCGTGTCGGCGGGCCACGCCATCACACCGACCGGGGGACACCTGGATCCGACCATGTTCCAGCGTCTCGCCCCGCACATCATGCCGCTGTCGGTGGAGGAGGGCTTGGCCAACGGCGTCGACCAGGTGCGGCACGCGGTGCGGTATCAGATCAAGTACGGCGCGGGCGTCATCAAGATCTCGGCATCGGGCGGGGTCATGTCGCACAGCACCGCCCCGGGCACCCAGCAGTACTCCGATGAGGAACTGCGCGCCATCGTCGACGAAGCCCATCGCGCCGGGCTGAAGGTGGCCGCGCACGCGCACGGCGACGCCGGGATACGCGCGTGCATCCGGGCCGGTGTCGATTGCATCGAACACGGGTCACTGGCCAGTGACGACACCATCGCCATGATGGTGGAGCACGGCACGTTCCTGGTTCCGACCAGCTACCTGTCCGAGGGTCTCGACGTGTCCAAGGCGCCGCCCGCCCTACAGAAGAAGGCCGCGACCGTGTTCCCGCGGGCGCGACGCATGCTCGGCAAGGCCATCGAGGCCGGCGTCAAGATCGCCTGCGGCACCGACGCTCCGGCCGTTCCGCACGGCGACAACGCCAAGGAGCTGTGGGCGATGGTCGACCGGGGAATGACCCCCGCCCAAGCGCTGCGCGCCGCCACCGTCACCAGCGCCGAACTCGTCGGCGCCGAGGATCGCGGCAGGCTCGCGCCCGGCCTGCTCGCCGACATCATCGCCGTTCCCGGCGATCCCACCCGCGACATCACCGTCACCGAACAGGTGCGTTTCGTGATGAAAGGCGGTGTCGTGCACAAGAATACGACCGCCGACCGCGCCGCCGCGGTGCCCGTCCGATAACCCCGTCACACCAGGAGAAGGCACATGCCCACCGGAATTCTCTTCGTCGAATCGCGCCCGAACTCGGCCGAGGAGGCCGCCGCCTACCACGACTGGTACGAGAACACCCACCTCGCCGAGATGTGCAAGCTCGACGGCGTCGTCTCCGCCCGCCGCCTCGCCACCGTCGACGGCGACCCCAGTTACATCGCGCTCTACGAGATCGAGGCGAGCGACCTCGAGGCCGTGCGCGTGGCGCTCGGGCAGAAGTCCCGCTCCGGGGAGATGTCGGCGCCGGTGGGCTTGCAACTCGATCCGCCGCCGGTCGTGCGGCTGCTCCGCGACATCGCCGCCTACCGGCCCTGACCGGACTGTCCGATGCGTGAACACACCAGCCTGTTCATCGGCGGCGAATGGCGTGCCCCCAGCACCGACCGCACCCTCGAGGTGGTCGCACCGCACACCGAAACGGTGATCGCGCGGCTCGCGGCGCCGGACGCCCGCGACGTCGACCTTGCCGTGGCCGCGGCCAGGGAAGCCTTCGACCACGGCCCATGGCGGGGCTTCGGCGCGGAGGAACGCATCGGCATCGTCCGCGACCTCGCCGACCGCTACGCCGAGCGCGAGGACGAACTCGCCCGCCTGATCACCGCGGAAATGGGTGCACCCCTGCGGTTCTCGCGCTCCGCGCACGCTCGGCTTCCCGGGGTGATGATGCGCTCGCTCACCGACATCGCCGCGAATTTCCCGTGGGAGGAGACCCGGCCCGGTTACTTCGGCGCGGGCGTCCTGGTCTGTCACGAGCCCGTCGGCGTCGTCGCGGCGATCGTGCCGTGGAACATGCCGATGTTCCTCACCGTCGCCAAGCTGATCCCTGCGCTGCTGGCAGGATGCACCGTGGTGCTGAAACCCTCCCCGGAGACGCCGCTGGACGCCTACCTCATGGCCGATCTTCTGCGGCACAGCGGTATTCCGCCCGGAGTGGTCAGCATCCTGCCGGGGGACCGTGACATCGGTGCCCATCTCGTCGCCCACCCCGGCGTGGACAAGGTGTCGTTCACCGGCTCCACCGCCGCGGGACGGCAAGTCGCCGCCGCCTGCGCGCCTGCGCTGCGCCGGGTGAGCCTCGAGCTGGGCGGCAAATCGGCGGCGGTGGTGCTGGACGACGCCGATCCCGGGCAGGTCGCCGACGGGATCAGAGTGGCCGCGCTCATGAACGGCGGTCAGGCCTGCGTTGTGCAAGCGCGGATCCTGCTGCCCCGCAATCGGTATCGGGAGTACGTGGAAGCGCTCAGCGAGATGGTGTGGTCGCTGCGCGTCGGCGACCCCTTCGACGAAGCGACCGACATCGGCCCGATGGTGTCCGAACGCCAGCAGGCCCGGGTGCGTGGCTACATCGACACCGGAATCCGCGAGGGCGCGCGCCCGGCTGTCGGCGGCACGGACATGCCGGTCGGCTGTGACCGGGGGTGGTACGTCCGCCCCACCCTCTTCACCGAGGTCGACCCACGGATGCGGATCGCCCGCGAGGAGATCTTCGGCCCCGTCCTGACCGTCATCCCCTACACCGGCGACGACGAGGCGATCGCGATCGCCGACGATACCGACTACGGATTGTCGGGCTCGGTCTGGTCGAGTGACCCGGACCGGGCGCTGGCGGTCGCGCGCCGTATCCGCAGCGGAAGCCTCGGCATCAACCAGGCCTACAGCATGGATCCCGTCGCGCCCTTCGGCGGCGTCAAGGCCAGCGGCATCGGCCGCGAGTTCGGCCGCGAGGGTCTGGCCGGATACCTGACGACGAAATCCGTGTCCGGCGTCGGATGAGAATTTCCACCGCCCGGGCCGGAAGCCGCTACCGCGTAACAGATTGTCGATGCCGAGGTGTTGCTTTTCCGCCTGAAGCAGATCGAGCGGGTATCGCGGCTTGCCGCAGGTAGCTTCGCCGTGTGGAAATCGTGCCTGTGTCGCCCCAGCTTTCGGCGCTGCGGTTCGCCGAGGTGAACGACCTCAACGTCTATGTGTGGAACGACGGCGCGGAGGTGACGCTGATCGACTGCGCGCTGCCCGGCGCGGCCGAAGAGATCGGAAAAGGTCTCGATGCGCTGGGCTTCGCCGCTGACCGAGTACGGCGCGTGATTCTCACCCACGCCCACGACGATCACATCGGGTCGGCGGCCGATCTCGCCGAGTGGGGAGCGGAGATCTGGGTCCATCACGCCGATGCCGATATCGTGCGAGGCGAACGTCCGCAACCGGCGCCTGTGCTGCGGGACTGGGAACGCCCGATCGCCGACGCCCTGGAACTGGGCCCGCCTCCGCGCCCGGCCCCCGTGCATCGCGAATTGCGCGATCGTGAGGTACTCGACTTCGGCGGCGGCGCGGAAGTATTGGCCGTCCCCGGCCACACGGAGGGCAGTGTGGCGTTGCATCTGCCGCGTCACCGTGTGCTGTTCACCGGCGACACACTCGCCAATGTCCGCGGTGTCCCAATGCCGGGTGTGTTCAACCTGGACAGCGCCGCCGTCGAGGCGGCCGCCCACCGGCTGACCGAGTTGGATGTCGACGTCGTCTGTGTGGGCCACGGCGACGTGTTGACGGCGGCGGCCCTACAGGCCTGGCGGAGTCGGCGGTAGGCCTGGTGGCGCGGCTCCTCGCTCGGCATACCGAACGGGGGCGGGCGGCGGTTCCCGCTCCTCGGGTGACGCGCGGGGTCTCAGCCGCGCCAGGTTTCGAGCACCTGGTCGACGGTGGGGCGGATGCGGGCCCTGGCCTCTCTGCGGGGGATGCCGGTCATGAGGAGGTGGTCGTAGTCGGTGTCGCGGTGACGGATGGAGGCTATGACGGCGAGGGTGAGCGCTTCGGGGGAGAGGAGTTTGGCTGCGGCGGTGCGGCCTACCCGGCCGCTGCCGCGGGCGGCGGCGTGTTCGGCGATTTCGGTGGCACGATCGGTGGGACAGCCGGGGAACAGCCGTTGGATTTCGTCGGACATGCGGGCGCAGTATTCGACATCCTGGGCGGCGCGGCGGACGCCGTCGCGCTCGCGGCGTCGGGCGCGGGCATCGTCGTCGGCCAGGCATTGCTGTTCGGCGCGGGTCAGGGCGGCCTCCTCGACAAGGATGCCGAGCCGTTCGTAGCGCTTACGTCGCTGGTTCAAGCGCACCACGACCGCCGCGAGGGGGCTCTCCTTCTTGGCGCGCCGGCTCAGCGCCGCGTTCCCGGCGGGCAGGAACTCCAGATGGTCGAGGTCCGAACACGTCAGGCACAGCGGTCCGGCGGCGGAGGTGATCAGATACGGGCCGGTCTCGGCGCACTCGGTGCAGGTCCACGGCTCAGCGGCCTCGACCACCGTCAGATCCGGGGCACGGTTCTGGCGTTGGACGACCTGTTCGCGCTGCGCCGGGGTGAGCTTTCCCGACAGCCAGTGCACCCGGAACACCTCGTCTTCACCGGTGTCGACGAACCGCAGCGCCTCGCGATCGCGCCCGCCCGACAGATACGCCGCTGTGCTCGCGGTGAGGTCGCGCTCACGGGCCCATTCGCCCAGCAGTTGCGCCGCGTCGTGCATCCGCCGCCCGTCCACCGCCGTGACCTGCTCCAACGACGGCACCTGCCCCTGCCGCCAGCGATCGACATGACTGGATCGCACCCACCCCAGAACGGCGAACACATCGACCGCCGACACGTATTTGCGCTGGGCCAGAGCCGCTTCCGCAGCCTCGGCCACGCGCCGCCGCAGCTTGGACACGGGATCGAACCCTAGCGCACGCCGCGGGTGAGCTCGGCGCTCGCCCGGTGTGGAATCGCCAGGACCAGGCTTCCCGCCGCGTGTGCGCCACGGTGCCGCGCCCTACCGAACGACCTCGGATCTCGGTGACCAGGTCGGCGGAGGCGCCATGCCCGGTGTTTCAGAACCGCTGCTTCGGGCACCACTCGTTCAGCGCGGAAGTGCTGGCACCCACGCGCGTGACCGAGAGATGCGTTCGAGCGAGGCGAACCGAGATGGCTACAGATCGCGGCAGACTGAACCGGCACGAGGACGAGGCTGTCGACTCGTCGGGTACGCGCAACCGCGTGGAGGCACGAGGCCGCACGACCGATACCGGAGCTCGGCCGGATCTCGACCCGAACGAGCCGAGCAGCCCGGTCGAACTGTCGAAACCATCGTTGCTCGCGGTGGTCAAACGCGCGGGCAGGGAGTTCCAACGTGACAACTTGACCGACCTGGCGGCCGCGCTCACCTACTACGCGGTGTTGTCGATCGTGCCGGGCCTCATCGTCCTGGTTTCGCTGCTCGGGCTGCTGGGGCCGAATGCCGCCGAGGAACTCATGAACCAGGCGCAGCAGATCGCGCCGGGCTCCAGCGCCGAATTCGTGCACACGCTCATCACCCAAGCCCAGGCCAACAAGCAGGGCGCCGGCCTCGGAGCGATATTCGGTCTCGCCATCGCGCTGTGGTCGGCGTCGGGCTACGTCGCGGCGTTCATGCGTGCCTCGAACGTCGTCTACGGCATCGGGGAGGGGCGCCCGATCTGGAAGACCGCGCCTATCCGGCTCGGCGTCACCCTCATCGCGGTGATCCTCCTGGTGATCAGCACCGCCATCGTGGTGGCGAGCGGGCCGGTCGCCCATCAGATCGGCGATTTCCTCGGTCTCGGGAACACCGCGGTGACGCTCTGGAACATCGCCAAATGGCCGGTGATGTTCGTGCTCCTGTCGGTGCTGCTCGCCATCCTGTTCTGGGCCAGCCCGAACGCCAGGCAAGGCGGGGTGAAATGGATCAGCCCCGGCGGTGTCATCGCAGTCCTCATCTGGCTGATCGTCTCGGTGTTGTTCGCGGTCTATATCGCCAACTTCTCCTCCTACGACAAGACCTACGGGTCGATGGCGGGTGTCGTGATCTTCCTCGTGTGGTTGTGGCTGACCAACATCGCGCTGTTGCTGGGAGCCGAGATCAACGCCGAACTCGACCACGGCAAAGCCATCGCCCAGGGATTGCCGGAGGACATGCAGCCCTTCGCCGAACCGCGCGACACCCGCAAGCTCGACGAGGCGGAGAAGGACGCGGCGCAGGCCGCGAGGTCCGCTCGGGGCGAGTGATACGCGGCCGTCTCAAGTGACGCGGACGGCTCCTCATCCCAGGGGTGAGAAGTGCGGTGGGGTTCATGCGCATGTCAGCCCGGAGCCGTTCTCGCCGACGGGGTTCGGCAATCGCATCGCCGGACGGGCTTTTCGAGAGGATGGGTTACTGTCCTGCGGGCCCGTGCGCCAGGCATCCAGTCGCCCGGGCGGTCGAGTCGTATTCCGGAATCGAGGCAAGCGAATGAACCATAAGCTCTGGCTGCTCGGACGGTCTGTCACGGTCGGTGCTCACATCATGGGGGAGAAGATCTTCCGGCCGAAGGCCCGGGACGTCGACGACGTCCCGGTGTCCGGCGAAACGGTGACACCGCAGTGGCTGACGGCCGTCCTGTGCCGCCATGTCCCCGGTGCCGAGGTGCTCTCGTTCGAAACCTCCAACGGCAGCCGCGGTACGTCCACTCGCGTAGCGATACGCGTGGAGTACAACGACGCGGGCAAGCAGGCGAATTTGCCGACCGATCTCTTCGCGAAGACGACAACAGCCTTCTCGCAGCGGATTCTGCTCGGCGGCGGGATGATGATCGACGGTGAAACCCGTTTCTTCAGGGACTTCCGGCCGCAGGTCGATATCGAGGCTCCGTTCGGCTACTGGGGCGCCGCCGACGCCGGGTCGTGGCGTTCGATCGCGCTGATGGAAGACATCGCCTCGACCCGTGGTGCGCGGTTCATCGAGCCGAACGCCCCGATCGCCCGCGACCAGATCGAAGATCTGGTGCGCAATCTCGCTCGGCTGCACCGCGCCTTCTGGATCCACCCTTCGATCACGGACCTCAAAACCACGACCGAAGCCCTCCAGGCGTATCTTGCCGCCATCGACATGAAGAAGCGTTGCGAGGTCGGACTGCGGCGGGCCGAGGAAGTGGTGCCCGAGGCGCTGCACGGGCAAGCGGATCGGCTGTGGGCCGGTGTCGAGCGAGCGATCGACAAGGCGACGAACGAGCTGCCCCCGACCCTGCTGCACGGTGACCCGCACATCGGCCAGACCTACCGAACCGATTCCGGGCGAATGGGATTCGTCGACTGGCAGGTGGTGATGCGGGGCGGCTGGGCGCACGACTTCGCCTACACCGTCAACTCGGGATGCGAGCCCGAGGATCGCCGGGCCTGGGACCGCGAACTGCTGGCGGCCTACCTCGACGAACTCGGCCCCCTCGACGGCCGGGCCCCTGCCTTCGACGACGCGTGGCTGGCCTACCGGCAACAATCCATGTTCGCCTACGCGGCGTGGGCGTTCACGATCGGCAGGGCGGTGTACCAGCCCGAGATGCAACCGGTGGAGACGTGCCTGACGCTGCTGAAGCGAATCACCACGGCCATCGACGATCACGATTCGCTGGATGCGCTCGGAGTCTGATAGAACTCTGTCCCGCTGCCCATCGCTGTGTAGCGGCCGGACCGAAGTCCGGCCGCGCGGGACCGAAAAACATTCTGGTCAGCACGTTTCTGTGCGCTGACGAGGCTGATTCGTGCGCGCTATACCATCGACCGGTTCCGACGTGGCCCCGGCGCCCCGCTCCTCGCTCGAGCGGTGGGCCGGAATATCAGCAATCGTGCAGTGCATACCGACAGTTTGGGAGTTTGCTTCTTGAGTACGCCGCAGTCCGAGGTTCCAGCTCCGTCGTGCCCGGTCGTGCACGGTTCGCCGATCGATTCGGACGACACACGGGTGCCCCTGTATTCGCCCGAGTTCGCCGCCGAGCCACACCGCGCCTACCGCGAAATGCGCCGCCAGTACGGGTCTTTGGCGCCGGTGGAGTTGGCGCCCGGCGTACCCGCCACCTTGGTGATCGGCTACGGCACCGCGGTGCGAATCCTCAACGATCCCGAGCATTTCCCCGCCGACCCACGCGCTTGGCAGAAGAACATCCCAGCCGACTGCCCCATTCTCCCGCTCCTGGAGTGGCGGCCGATGGCCAGTCGCAGCACCGGGTCCGACTTCACCCGCTACCGGGGAGCGATCACCGCGAGCATCGATGAGGTGGATCTGTACGCCCTCCACACCGTCGTCGAGGGACTGGCCGTTCCGCTGATCAACTCCTTCTGCCAGGACGGCAATGCCGACCTGATCCGCCAATACGTGTTCCCCCTCGTATTCGAGGTCGTGAACTATTTGCTGGGCTGCCCGCCTGATATCGGCGGGCAAGTCGCCGCGGGTACCGCTGCCCTGCTCGAGGGTGTCGACGCCGAGAAGGGCAATCAGATGCTCGGGGAGGCGCTGATGAAACTGGTGGCACTCAAACGCGCCGAACCGCAACGCGACATCACCTCGGTCCTGCTCCAGCATTCCGCCCGGCTGGACGACGTGGAGGCGTCTCACCATGTGTCCCAGGTTTACGGAACCGGGATCGAGTTCGAGCTGAATCTGATCACCAACACCCTGCTGCTGATCCTCACCGACGAGCGCTTCGGCGACAGCTTCCTCGGCGGCAACCTGTCGTCTCGCGATGCCCTCGACGAGGTCTTGTTCAACGACCCGCCCCTGGCGAATTTGCTGATCACCTATCCCCGCCACCCGATCCTCATCGACGGCGTCTGGCTGCCCGCGCACCAGCCCGTCGTCATCAGCATGGCCGCGTGCAACAACGATCCCGCGATCCGTACCGGGGACCTGACCGGCAATCGCTCCCACCTCGCCTGGGGCCTCGGCCCGCACGCCTGCCCGGCGCGATCCTTGGCCTATCTGATCGCGCAAGAGGCGATCGACCAACTCCTCGACGCGCTGCCGGAGATCGAACTGAATCTGCCGGACCGGACACCGAACTGGCGGCCGGGTCCCTTCCACCGGGCATTGACCGAATTGCCGGTCACCTTCCCGCCCACCGCTCCGCTGAACACCTGACAGCTCCACCTACGGTTGTGTCGATCGAGTTTTCTCGGGGCGGAGCCGTGGCCGGGTGAGGGTCCCCGTCTGGTGCCGGTGACAATGTGGCACCGCACAGGCTGGGCAGCTTGTGGGGGCCGGTCACGGCGCCCGTAGCGTTAATCCATGTCTATACGTAGATATGCGCATCTAACTATGTCCGGCAACGTCCTGTCCGTCCTACAGCAGTAGCGTTTGCGGACCGCAGGCGCATCCACCCCGCCGGGGACCCGACGCGCTTCGCCGGCGCCCAGGCGGGCCTGCCGCCCAGGGTCCTACCCACGATCGGAGGACTCGGCAAGATCACCTCGGCGTGGCAAGGCCCGGCCGGTCAGGCGCCACGGCCGGTCCGCTGCTGCAACTCGTCGATGAGCTGTGATGCCTCCGCCTTGGTCAGGCCCTCGGGCACCTCCTCACCGGCCTCCTGGGCCAGGGTGCGCAGGTAGGAGTCTTGCGGACCGGTCATCGGTTCGTCGCCGGTGGTCCACTGGTCCGGATCCTTTTCCGGTTTCGGCTGTACCATCGTCGCTCCTCACGCTCGGCAGAACATGTGTTCGACTCCTGTCTACCCGGGTCGTGGAGGTTCAATCACCGGAGGAACCGCCGCCGGGTCGGCGGTCCGTCGGTTCCGCGGGCTCGGTCTCGTCGTGCGGTTGGTGGGGTTCGACCGTTCCGCGCCATCGCCCGATCAGCCGCATCGCGTGGTAGATCACCAGCGCGGCGATGGCGCCGAGGGCGATGCCGCCGAAGTCGAGATCGCCTACTTTCCATGTGAAGTCGGCGATGCCGATGACCAGCGGTATGGCCGCGGTGAACTGGTTGATCGGTGTGCCGAAGTCCACCCGGTTGCTCACCCAGATGTGCACGCCGAGGATCCCGACCAGGCCGTAGAGCGCGGTCGTGACACCACCGAGCACCCCGGCCGGGATGGCTGCGATCACCGCTCCTACCTTCGGTGAGAGGCTGAGCGCGATGGCGGCGGCGCCTGCCACCCAGTACGCGGCGGTCGAGTACACCTTCGTCGCCGCCATCACGCCGATGTTCTCCGCGTACGTGGTGGTCGCCGAGCCGCCGCCACTGCCGGCGAGGACTGTCGCGAGGCCGTCGGCCGCCAGCGCGCGGCCCATGCGCCGGTCGTAGTCGATACCGGTCATCGTGGTGATCGACTTGACGTGTCCGATGTTCTCCACCACGAGTACCAGCACCACCGGCAGGAACATCGGAATCACGGAGAGGTGGAAGCTCGGCGCGTGGAAGTCGGGCAGCCCCACCCATGCGGCGCGCCCGATGCCCGCCGTGTCGACCTCACCGCGCGCGAGCGCGAGCAGATAACCGAGCACGACACTGGCGACGATGGCCAGCCTGCCGAGCAGTCCGCGGAAGAGTACGAGACACGAGATCAGCAGGATGAGCACGACCGTGGCCGTGATCGGATCCTTCTCGAAGTTCGTTTCGGCGGTCGGCGCCAGGTTCAGCCCGATGAGGGCGACGATGGTCCCGGTGACCACCGGCGGCATCAGCGCCTCGATCCAGTGCGTGCCTGCGAAGTGCACCACCACGCCGATGACGATCAGTAGGGCGCCCACCACGACGATCCCGCCGAGGGCCGCACCCATGCCGTCGGAGGCGGTGGCCGCGAGGACCGGCGCGATGATCGCGAAACTGGAACCGAGATAGCTCGGCAGCCGGTTGCGGGTGATCACCAGGAACAGCAGGGTGCCGACCCCGGAGAAGAGCAACGTCGCCGACGGCGGGAACCCGGTGAGGACCGGCACGAGGAAAGTGGCGCCGAACATCGCCACCACGTGCTGCAACCCGATCCCGATCGTGCGCGGCCACGTCAATCGCTCGCCGGGGGCGATCACACCGCCGGTGCCGACCTCGGTCCACCGGAACATCGGTCCTGTTCGCGTCTCGGGCGTCGTCATGGGAGCAGTGTGCGGCATTCTCGGTCGTCACGCCGTGTTCGCTCACCGGACCTGCGGGCGCGGTTCGCCGTCGGCGCGCCGCGGTGGGTGGTGCGAAGGGAAGGCGGTCCAAGCCCCGCCTGATCTGCGCGTCGCGATCGAATGCACCGCGTTGAACGGTTGCCAGCCGCGATACGGCGACGTGTCCGGCTCACTCGCGGGTGGCCAGGGGAAATTCTCGGCGCCGATCCCGGCATCGCCAACCCGGCCGGCAACCGACGCAAGCCCTCGGTACGGAACCGCACCGGTTCGGGAGAGCCGTCGACCGGAGTCTCCGGGACGGGACCGTCGCCGAACAGATCACAGCGTTGCCACGCGCGGGTGGCATCGAGGTCGGTCACCGATTCCAGTGCCGCGCAGTAGATGCGCCTGCCCAGGTTCTCCGCAGTCGGAGGCATGCCGATCGCCGGAAGTCGAGCAGATCACCGCTTAACAGCGAGTAATGGTGCGACACAGCGCATCCCGCCCGGCACACACCCTGGGGGATCCCGCTTTCTCGTCCGAGTCCAGGAAGACGTTCGCCGCCGTCTCCGGCTGCTGCTCGCCCAGCCAACGCACGAGGGCGACGGCTCGCACATTGTCCCGACTCGAATGACTCAGGAAGCCCGGGTCATCCCACCTCCGCCACGGAGAACTATTGGCCGTCAACACTATCCAGGCTGTGCGGTTACCCCACCGACTCGGTTCGCGTACAGCAGGCACCGGTCGAGCGTGGGTCGGGCAGTGGCACGGGGCTGTGGGCGGTCGCGCGATCACACCGTTGCCGTTGTGGCTCTGTCGTCGTTGTTTGGTCTCTTCTGACCAGGGAAAGTAATGGGAGATAACCGGTTCCGTAGCCGGGGCTCGAGTCAGGGAGGTCGCTAATGCCCATCAAGTACCGTCAGCGTAGATCCTTCGGACCGCTGAAGTTCAATTTCACCCAATCGGGTCTGTCCTCGTGGGGTATCAAGATCGGCCCGTGGTCGTGGAACTCCCGCAGCAAGAAGAACAGTGTCGACCTGCCGGGTCCGCTGAGCTGGCGCCAGCGCTGAGGGGATCGGCGAAAGCCGTTGACGGCTCACCGGTTCGAACCGGCCGAAGCCGCACCCAGACGAGACGCCTCCGCGCGAAAATGTTGGGTCGCAGGTCGCGCGGCCCTGCGCGGTCGGCGGCGTGAAACTCCGGCCTCGGTGCCGGGCCCGATCGCCGTTGGCGACATCCTCCCGCGGCGAGGTTGTCTCTGGGCGCGAGCCGCAAGCGCGCTGCCGAGCGGCGCGGCCTCGACCCCTGGCGGAGGCGTGGTGCCTCTCCCGCGGCCGGGGTTCGCGTCGGCTCGACCGGTTCCCGCTGAGCTGCTGATCGTCCCGCGCTTGACCTTGACACTGTGACATGGTCTTCACTGGGTGCAGGAGGTGGTCCCCATCAATTCGGCACACAGGAACTCACACGACCCGCGGCTGCTCGAAGCATTGTCCGCCGGAGACTCGTCGACGCGGCTCCGGGCGGCGCTGGCGGTCGGCACGCACCCCGACAACGGCTTCGTCGACGCGCTCGTGGCACGGTGCGCGATCGAGCCCGACTTCTTCGTGCGCGACATGCTCACCTGGGCGTTGACGCGCTTCCCAGCGGAGATCACGGTGCCCAGACTCCACGCGGAGCTGCGGTCCGAGCGCTCCCAGGCCCGAAGCCAGGCGTTGCATACGCTGTCGAAGATCGGGGACCGGGATTCGTGGCCCGCGATCACCCGGTCGTTGCTGCACGACGCCGACGACGAGGTCGCGCGAAGTGCGTGGCGTGCCGCCGTCGTCCTCGTGCCCGCCGGGGAAGAGGAAGGTCTGGTCGCGGAACTGGCCGCACAACTCGGTCGCGGTGACCGGAATGTGCAACGGAGCCTCAGCCGGGCACTCGTCGCGCTCGGAGACGTGATCGAGCCCGCCCTGCGGACCGCACGGGCGAGTGCGGACCCGGCGGTGCGTGCGCATGCCCGCGCCACCCAGCAGCTCCTGGACGACCCGGATGCCGGTTTCGACCCGGCCGTCGACGAGGCGAAACGGATCGTCTCGCTCGGCCCGGAACGGGTCGAGGGAACAGCGTGCTGATCGGCGAGGTGGCGCGCCGTTCCGGAGTGAGTACCCGGATGCTCAGGCACTACGACTCCCTCGGACTGGTGCGGCCGACCGGCCGCACCGTGGGGGGCTACCGCGAGTACTCCGCCGAGGACATCCGCCGGATCTTCCACGTGGAAAGTCTGCGGTCCCTGGGACTGTCGCTGCGGCAGATCGGATCCGCCATGGCGGATCCAGCCTTCACCCCGTCCGCGCTGGTCGGCGACCTCATCCGACGGACCGAGGAGCGATTGCGGCGCGAGCAGGAGCTGCTCGAGCGACTGCGTGCCGTCGACGCCTCGGCGCCCACCGGCTGGCAGGGCGTCCTGCGCATCGTCGAACTCCTGCACGGCCTGCACTCGCCCAGCGCTGCGCGCCGCCAGCAAACCGTCCTGGCCCCGCCCGAGGACGTGCCGGTTCCCCTCGAGTTGCTGGCTGAGGCGGTGCTCGCCGAATCCGATCCGAACGTCGCCGGCGCCCTGCGGTGGGCCTTGGCGCGGGCGGGCAGCGACGGTGTGGCGAGCGTGGCATCCGGCGTGTACTCCGAGAACGTCGACATCCGGCGGCGCGCGGTGCAGGCGATCGCCGAGATGTCCGGTGACGAAGCGACCTCGCTGCTCGCGGACGCCCTCGGGGACCCCGACGCGACAGTGCGCAGGCACGCGGCTCTGGCATCGGGTACACGTGGCGTGACCGCAGCCGTGCCCGCGCTGGTCGGCATGGTGGTCGAGGGTGCGAACGACGTCGAGGCGGCCGAGGTGCTCGGCGCACTGGCACTGGATCCGGAGTGCGCGGACCGGATCATGAGCGCGCTGGCCGATGAACTCGCCGCACCCACCGCGGACTCCGCCGTGCGGATACGCCTGACTCAGGCCCTCGCCGAGATGCCGGGGACCGTCGCGCTGGGCATCCTGCGGCGAACGGCCCAGGACGATGATCGGGCGGTCGCCATGATCGCCGCGGCCCTCGCCGGAGTGCTCGAGAAGCGGACCACGACCGGACCTGAGGCGTGACATCCGCGCTGTGGAACTCCTACGGCCGCCCGGTGACCACCAAGGCGCCCGCGCGGATCTTCGCCGACGAGGTCTGGCTCGACACCTCAACGCCGCCCGGTACGCGACCGACGGTGAGCCCGTGGTCGGTCGCGAAATTCAATCCAGGCCGGCCCGAGTGGCGATCTGTGTCGCGCCCGCACCGGGCTCCCAGCCGGGAGGTCCGAAGGTGTAGCCGAGCCAGTCGCGTACGTGCCGTGTGGAGCGGAGGTCACGCCACAGCGCACCGAATTGGTAGTACTGGAGTGTGAGGATATCGGTGCTTTCGATGTTCTTGGTGAGTCCGTAGGTCGGACGGAACGTTTCGGCGCGGAAGCTGCCGAACACGCGGTCCCAGAGGATGAGGATTCCGCCGTAGTTCTTGTCGAGGTATTCCGGATCGCTGGCGTGGTGCACCCGGTGGTGGGAGGGAGTGTTGAACACGAACTCGAACCACCGCGGCAGTTTCCCGATGGTCTCGGTGTGCACCCAGAACTGGTAGACGAGGTTGAACGACCAGGCCGTGAACACCATCCACGGCGGTACGCCCAGCAGGGGCAGCGGCGTCCAGAAGAGCAGTTCGAACCACGGATTCCACTTCTGCCGCAGCGCTGTCGCGTAGTTGAAGTACCGGCTGTTGTGGTGCACCTGATGCGCGGCCCAGACCAGCCGGACGCGGTGTGAGACCCGGTGATAGAGATACCAGAGCAGGTCCACGCCGACCATGACCGCGACCCATGCCAGCGGATCGCGCGGATCGAGCTGCCACGGTGCGCGCACATACAGCGCCGCGTAGGCGATCAGTGCGGCGAATTTCGCCGCGCCACTGATGAATACGGATACCGCCCCCATGATCAGGCTGGAACGGGCATCGGCCTTCGCGTAGCCGGCCAAGTCGTCGTGCCCGCGCAGGGCGGCGATCTCGAGCGCCATGGCCAGGACGAAGAACGGGATGGCGTAGGTCACCGGTTGATTGATCTGTTGCCACAGGGACATGGCCTGGTCCTCCCACACCCTTGATATGACCTTACGGTCACTTCCGTTGAAGTGACCGTAAGGTAAGTTCGAGGCCATGTCAACGGCCGCGGGTCTGGGAACCAAGGGCATGCCCTCCGGCGATCGACGCCAAGAGATTCTGGCGGCCGCCTTGCGGGAGTTCGCCGAGCACGGATTCGCGGGAGTGTCGATGGTCTCCATCGCGGCGCGCGCGGGTATCTCCAAAGCGCTGGTGTATCAGCACTTCATCTCGAAGGAGCAGCTGTACGCCGAATGCCTGACCATCGTGGGGGAGCCGCTGCTCGAACGCCTGGATCTCGAAATGGGCAGCGAGGCGGAGTTTTTCGCCGTACCGGCGAACGCGCTGCGCGGCATCTTCGAGACTCTCGGCCCGGACCGCACCGCCTGGCGCGTCATCCACGACCCCACCGCTCCCGATGCCGGGGGCGCGGGAGAATCGGCCCACGCCTACCGGGAACGGATCGCGAACCACGCGGCCTCGGGAGTGCGCCGATTCCTGCACGAACTCGGCGACACCGACGAGAAGGACATCGACGCGCTCGCCCGGATCTGGACAGCCGCGGTGGACGCGATCATGGCTTGGGCTCGGGAACATCCGGAGGAGTCGGCCGAGGGGCTCACCCGCCGGTTCGGCCGGCTCATCGACACGGTGTTCTCCATCGGCTCCAGCCGGGGGTGACCGCAGGCGGGTCTGTCGCATCGATCTGAGAACGACCGTGCGACCCGCGAATCGGCAACCGGGCGAGGGGTAGGCGATCGCCTACCCCTCGATATGCAGGACGAACCGAGGAAAGCCATCCAGCGGCGATCTCGGAGTTCCGGCGGCCGATCGATATCGCTTGCGCCGCCGGGCTGGTCCCGAGGCCTCCGGAGTCGGAGCCGGTCGATCAACCGACGCCGGAGACCTCGCGCGTCAGAAGCTCTGCCCGCGAACCCTGTTCATACGCTCGGCCGCCCTTCTGAACGGGAGCCGGGTGCCGTTCACTGGGGCCCTGAGACGCACGGACTCGGAAGCGCGGACATCGTGGCCAGGTCGCAGATTCCACTGGTCAATATCTGCAAAGGGGCGGCGACCATGAGCACGAGAATTCCGATGATGTCGCCGCGCTCGAGGTAGTACAAGCCCGTGCGCGCCGCCGCCGATCCGGAGTCCGCCGCCGACGAGCCGGTTCCGGCCGCGACGGTGGTCACCGGGGCGGAGCTGATCGGTTCGGCCGTCGCACCGGCCGCGGTGACGACGAGAGTCGCCGCTGCGGCCGAGGCGGCGGCGAGCCGAAGGGGGGTACGCATCATCGCGCTCCTCTGTTCGTGAATCGTTGTTCACATACTACCGTGCATCCGTGCCGTCTTGTCTGCGGAATCGCAAAGCTACCGGCTCCCGAGGGGTAGGGATCGGCCCGCGGCGACGAATAGAAGACTGGCTCTAAACAGCGCATAAGGTCGGTCGCCGAATGTCGAAGCTGTCATGCGGCACGAGTGGGGCACTTACAGCGCCATCGCGGCGCCAACGGTTCTACTACTCATATATTTCGCGAATATTCAGTCACATACGGGTGGGTCGTACCCGAAAGCTTGGTAGCCCGTCGAGTCGGTGCCGTCTCCGGGCGCCGGTCGTGTCGGTGGCCCTCGACAAATTACGCCACCTGACTTAATCTCGCGGTGACGAAGAGCGGAGACAGATGGCACGCCACAGCGACGCGGCCCGGCGGGCTCTGATGGACGCGGCCGAGGAACTGTACGGCCGCCACGGCATCGACCAGGTCTCCAGCCGGCGTATCGCGGAGCGCGCGGGCAATGCCAACCACTCCGCGGTCGCCTACCACTTCGGCGATCGGGACGGATTGATCGGCGCCATGCTGGAGCGTTACACCGAGCAGTCCGAGCCGATGCGGGCCGCCATGCTGGCCGCGCTCGGACCGGAGCCCACCCTGGTGGAATTACTGCGCTGCCTGATCGTCCCGGCCGTCCGCAGCCTGGCCGACCGGCCCGCACCGTCGTGGCGGGCGCGGTTCGTCAACCAGGTGCGCGCCACGCCGTCGACGGCGGCGCTACTGGAGCGGCCGATCGGCGGACGCGCGGCCACCGACGCGATCATGGCGGCGACCCGGGAACGGTTGCGGTCCATCGACCAGCGAGTGCTGGACGGGCGCGGCTGGATTCTCACCCGGATGGTGTTCGAGGTCTGTGCCGCCTACGAAGCCGAGGTCGCGGCGGGGGAGCGGGAGCCCGACTGGGCGGCATTGGGCTGTTTCCTCACCGACGCGGCGGCCGGGATGCTCGCCGCGCCGGTCACCGTCTCCGACGGGTTCGCCCCGGACCCGTCGTTTCTTCGCATCTGAGAGGATCTGTCATGGCAGGACGTGTAGCAGGCAAGGTCGCGCTGATCACCGGCGCGGCGCGGGGGCAGGGCCGGGCACACGCGGTGCGGCTGGCCCAGGAGGGCGCCGACATCATCGCGATCGACCTGGCCGGGCCGCTGCCCGGCGTGCCCTACGACTCGCCCACCCCCGACGACCTGGACGAGACTGTGCGGCAGGTGAAGGAGGCAGGCGGACGGATTGTCGCCACCATCGCCGACGTGCGTGATATCGACGCCTTGCGCTCGGCCACCGACGCCGCGGTCGCCGAACTGGGCAGACTCGACATCGTGATCGCCAATGCCGGCATCTGTATCCCGGCCGCATGGGACGAAATCACCCCGCAGGCGTTCCGGGACACGATCGACACCAACGTGATCGGAGTCTGGAACACGGTCATGGTCGCCGCCCCGCACGTGATCGCGGGCGGCTGCGGCGGCTCGATCGTGCTCACCAGCTCCTACGCCGGGGTGAAGATGCAGCCGTTCATGGTGCACTACACCGCCAGCAAGCACGCGGTGACCGGGATGGCGCGGGCCTTCGCCGCCGAACTCGGCAAGCACGAGATCCGGGTCAACAGCATCCATCCCGGCGGTGTGAACACACCCATGGGTTCCGGTGACATGCAGTCCGCGCTCGCCGCGGCGGGGGAGACCAACCCGCTGCTCAACGGGATGGGCACCCCGTTCCTGCCGCGCTGGGCCGCGACCGCCGAGGAGATCGCCGACACGGTGCTGTTCCTGGTCGGCGACGAATCGAAGTACATCACCGCGGTGCCGCTGTCCATCGACGGCGGCGCCGCGCACTTCTGAGGCGGACCCGCCGCGAGCGAGCAGCGCGCGGCGGGGCGGCGGTCAGCTGCCCCGGTTCTCCGACTTGATCATCCACGCCAGCTTCTCCAGCGAGGCGATGACCTGATGCAGCAGATCGCTGGTGCTGGGGTCCTCGGCGTCCACGGCGTCGTGCACGTCGCGGATGGTGTCGATCGCCGCGTAGGTCCGCGTCGTGATCAAATCGACGACGTCGGTGGTGTTCACCTCTCGAGCGGGAAAGGGCGGCAGGCTCGTCGTCGCGGCGACGGTGTCGGAACGCCCGTCGGGGACGGCGTCGAGGGCTCGCATCCGCTCGGCGATGGTGTCGCTGCTCTCGCGGGCCGCGTCGACGAGTTCGTCGAGCTGTAGGTGCAGGTCGCGGAAGTTGGTCCCGACGACGTTCCAGTGCGCCTGCTTGCCTTGCCGATGCAGTTCGATGAGATCGGCGAGCACGCGCTGTAGGCCTGCGGCCAGCCGGGGGGAAGCGGTGAAATTCCGGACATCGTCGGCGAGGCGGCGATTGGTCCGCTGCTCGGTCCGAGGTGCGGCAGTCATGGTTGTACTCCTTTCGGAATCCTTCGGTAGGACCAACCGCCGCTTTATTGGAATCATTCCAGAATGTACTGTCGGGTGGGTCACTGCGCTACGGATCGACGTAGCGGTTTTCGCTGGTCAACCGCCGTCCGCCGATCAACGACAACGGCAGGCTCGGTCGCGCCGCACTCGAGCAGGTGTAAGCCCGTTAAGAGGCGGTGGGTTTCGTCCGAGCGCGGCTGACTTCCGTGGCCGTCTCACGGGCCGAGCGGAGTTGGACAGGGGGCAGCGGCGTGTCCGGCGCGGCCCTACACTCGACGCACACACACGCTTTCGACGGAGGTGATCGGCGGTTGAATCCCATGGATCCGCGCGACCAGCACACCGCACGTTACGAAGCCGGTTACCAGCCGGGAAATTACCGTGATCCCGGGTACGGCCAAGATCACGGGTACAGCCAAAGCCCTGGGCAGGGCCGGGATCCCGGATACGGCCAGGGGGCCGGGTACGGCCGGGAGCCCGACTACAACGCGTACCAGCAGTCCGAACCTCCGGACCAGCAGCGATCCCGGCCGCCGCAGGGGCCGGAGGTCAACATCGGCATGTTCACCGGCGGTGTGATCGCGGCGGCGGTGGTGACCGCGCTGGCGGCCTGGCTGTGCGCCTGGATCATCGAAATCATCGCCACCAGGGTGAGCGAGAGCGGCAATTTCGGGGTGTGGAACCCGATGGCCCAGGACGCGTACTGGTTCGCGGTGGTGGCCTTCATCTGCGCGCTGCTCGGCGGGGTGCTCTGGTATCTGCTTCGCCTGGGCACTCCGTCACCGGAACTGTTCTTCAGCTGGATCGTGGGAATCCTCACCGCCGCGGCGGTGATCATTCCACTGGCCCTGTCCAGCGACCTGTGGGTGGGTATCTCGACGGGGATCGAGCATTTGGTGATCGGGCTGCCCATCTTCAGCCTGGTGCGCATGGTGGGCGCGAAGAGCATCGTGTATCCGTGACGAACGAACCGGCAGCGTAGGCGCAACCACGACGTTCCGCCGTTCCCAACAGGCATCGATGCGGTTGACGGGCCGATCAGTTCGCGGTGCCGGGCAGGCGCACGGTGAATTCGGTGTGGCCGGGTTCGCTGGCCACCGAGATGTCACCGCCGTGCGCCTTGACGACGGCCGCGGCGATCGCCAGACCGAGGCCGGTGCTGCCCGCCCGCCGAGAGCGCGAGGGGTCGCCGCGCGCGAAACGGTGAAAAACCTTGGGCTGCAATGCTTCCGGTATGCCCGGGGCCGTCGTCGGTCACCCGTAACACGGCTCCTCCGTCGCCGTGGAAGTTCAGCCGAAGCGGCTGACGACGATCACGGTGACCTGGCCGTCGGCGAGTTCGCTGCGAGCCAGAGCCGTATCGACGATGTCCTCGATCCGCCCGAGTCCCGGCACCTCGCCGATCGCGAAGTTCTCACCGTCGATGTCGTCGAAGGCCGAAACCCGCACGGGTTGCGGCGCACTGAGCGCACCGAGGGTGAACGAGTAGTCGTCGAGTCGGCGGGATCCGTCCGGATCGCGCGCCCGCAGTCGAACGGCCGCTTGCCGTGCGGTGAGATCCGGCCGAGCGGAAAGGAATCGAGTCACCTGGTTCGGCTGATCGACCGACACCAGGCGGAACCGGGTGGAATCCGGCGCGGTCAGCAGGATGACATTCGCGTGGAAATCAACGATTCCCAGACGCTCTCGCACCGCGGTGATCGCCGCTTCCGTCAGCCCGTTCACCAGTCCGCCGCCCCGCGCCCGCAAATCCTGTTCGAAGTCGCCGCGGTCGACCGCCCCGATACATCCACCGGCGCTCAGCACGACCAGACACAGTGCGGCCCTCAGCCACCTCCGACGGCCCATACCGGAGTGCTAAACGCCTACTGGTCATACGCGACGTCGATCCGGCCACCCGCACCTCATCGGCGATCCGAGCGAAGCCGTCTCGCCTCGGCTCACAAGGTGAATCGGCGTCCCTTCGCGGCCCATTCGCCTCGCCCGCGCTGCGTGATGGTCCAGCGACCGCGGTGGCGGCAGTCCATGATCAAACCGCGCGACTGCAGCCGCAGCAATGCGCTGCGTACCGACCATGCGGTCAGTCGCGCCTGCTGAGCCAGTTGCTCGACGGTGAGCAATCCGCCTGGCGCCAGCACACCCAGCACCGCGAAATCGGCGGCAGTCCTGGGTCGTCTAATCATGTCGGAGCCCTTTCCCTAGGGGGAGAAAGGCAGCCCGGGATCGACGCCGGCGCCGTGGCCCCGAGTTGCCGAATCGACGGTAGAAGCCATAGCGGTACCGCCGCCACGACTTTGCGCGACTTTGCGAAGTGCGTTGACCCGCAGAGCCTCCGGTAGGGACGATTGCACGACATCGTCCGCCAGCTCTCGCAAAGGATCAGCTATGAACCTGCGACTTCTCGGATCCGGATCCGATCATGGAGCTTGTCCCGCCGTGTACGCGAGCGACACCGGCGTGCTCGTGGTGCAGGGCGATGCCACCGACCGCACCGGGACGGTCCTGGTGCCGCACCAGCTGCTGGACTGGCTGGAGCCGGGAATGTGGCTACGGGTGGAGGCGAGCGGAACCTGTGGGTCGGTGCTGGTGGCCGGGGAACCGGTCACCGATCCCGAGTTGCTCGCCCAGCTGACTCTCGAATGTCACGAAACCGCCGTGGTGGTGCGCTGATGCTGCACGTCGTCGGCGACCGCTGCTACGAGCCGCTGTTCCGGGCGGCTCGGTTCCGCGCGTTCCATCTGGAGGTTCGGGATCAGTACCTGATGGACGACGAGCAGGAGGCGTTGCGCCGCTTCGATGCCGGAGTAGCGTACGAGCGAGAGGAACAGCCCGAGTCGTGGAAAGCCTGGGATGGCCTGATGGTCGAGTCAGCCGGTCGCGGGGTCGCGCTCGAACGACTACGTGTCGTGACGGTGCCGCACACGGACTACACCCGGTGGCTGTTGTCGGCGACCGACGACAACATCGCCACCGGCGAGGCGGTGCGCTGGCTACCGCGACATCTGGTCGATCCCGCCGATCTGCCCTACGACGATTACTGGCTTTTCGACACGAACACGGTCGCCTTCAACACCTTCGCCGAGGACGGGGCGTTCACGGGGTTGTCGATCACTACCGACCCGGCGCTGGTGGCCCGCTACTCACGGGTGCGGGAGCGGCTGTGGCCCAAGGGCATCGACCATCAACGATATTGCGAGAGTGAGCACGTAGGCGAGTGAACGGTGTGTCGGACGCACGCGAGGTGCTGGGCGCGCGCCTGCGTGAACTACGTCGCGCCGCCCACCTCACCGGCTTGGAACTGGCCGCGAGGTGCGGCTGGCATTCGAGCAAGGTCTCCCGGATCGAGGGCGGCAAGCAGACGCCTTCGGAGGCGGACCTCGCCGCGTGGTGCGAGGCGTGCGGCAATACAGCGGTGCTCGACGATCTGGTGGCCAATGCGCGCAATCTGCAGTCGATGTACCTGGAGTGGCAGCGCACCGTCGCCTCCGGACACGCTCGCAGGCAACGACAGTCGATCGACCTGGAGGCGCAGACCACGCAGATCCGCTGGTACGCGCCGGACACGTTGCCGGGACTGCTGCAAACCGAGGGCTACGCGCGGGCGATCCTGACCGCCTGCATCGCCGTCACCGGCGGACGCGACGACCTGGAGGACGCGGTGGCCGCGCGCATGGCCCGCAAGCAAGTGCTCTTCCGGGCCAAACACCGGTTCCACTTCGTGGTCAACCAGGCCGCGCTGTGGCGCACGGTCGGCGACGCCGCCACCATGACCGAGCAACTCACCCACCTGCTCGCGGTGATGGCCAATCCGAGGGTCCGGCTGGGCATCATCCCGATCTGTGCGGACTACCGCGCCCCCGCGACGAACTTCGTCATCTACGACCGGGCGCAGGTGCTCACCGAGACGGTCTCGGCCGAACTGACCATCACCCGGCCGTCGGAGATCGCCCTGCACGAGCGAACCTTCGCGATCCTCGCCGACCAAGCCGAGTACGGCGATCGCGCCAGGGCCTTGATCGCGAAGGCCCTGGAACGCAGGCGCGGCCCCTGAGCGCACCGAAGCGCGGAAACGGCAATGCCGCCGCTGTCGCCCAGCGACGGCATCGCAGTGGCCGAGGCTCGTCAGCGGACGAATGTCGCCGCCTGATCGGCGAGGTCGAGCAGCGGCTGCGGGAACACACCGAGCGCGAACGTGACCGCCGCGGTGATCGCCACGATCGTCGTCGTCATCGGCGGGGTGACCAGCACCGGAGCGTCGGCGGGCGGGTCGGTGAAGAACATCAGCACGATGACCCGCAGATAGAAGAACGCCGCGATGGCACTGCAGATCACGCCGATGACGACCAGCGCTGCCGCGCCGCCCGACGCGGCGGCCTCGAACACGGCGAACTTGCTGACGAAACCGCTGGTGAGCGGCAAACCGGCGAAGGAAAGCAGGAACAGCGCGAAAACCGTGGCCAGCCACGGGGAGCGGCGGCCGAGCCCCGCCCACCGGGGCAGGCCGGTGGCTTCGTCGCCGTCCGGTTCGCGAACCAGGCTGACCACGGCGAACGCGCCGAGCGTGCCGATACCGTAGGCCGCCAGGTAGAACAGCACCGCCGCGACACCGCGGTCGTTCGCCGCCACCGGGCCGGTGAGCAGGAAACCGGCATGTGCCACCGAGGAATACGCGAGCATTCGCTTGACGTCGGTCTGCGTGATCGCCATGATCGCGCCCACGGCCATGGTGGCGATCGCGACAGCCGCGACGATCGGCCGCCAGTCGTCGCGCAGGCCGGGCACCGCGACCTGCAGCACCCGCACCAGCGCGCCGACCGCCGCGATCTTGGTGGCCGCCGCCATGAAACCGGTGATCGCGGTGGGAGCGCCCTGGTACACGTCGGGCACCCAGGACTGGAACGGCACCGCGCCGATCTTGAACAGCAGACCGACGGCGAGCATCGCGACTCCGAGCACCGCCAGCGTCGCATTGTCCGGATGCTGGGCGATGGCGTCCGCGATGCCGCCGAGCCGCACCGTGCCCGCCTGGCCGTACAACAGCGCGACACCGTAGAGGAAGAACGCCGAGGAGAACGCGCCGAGCAGGAAGTACTTCAGCGACGCCTCCTGCGACAGCAACCGCTTGCGCCGGGCCAGTCCGCACAGCAGATACAACGGCAGCGAGAGCACTTCGAGCGCGACGAACATGGTCAGCAGATCGTTGGATGCCGGGAACAGCATCAGCCCGCCGACGGCGAGCAGCGTCAAGGGGAACACCTCGGTGGTCGCCACACCCGCGCGCAGCGCCGCCGTTTCGGCCGCGCTGCCGGGCACCGCCGAAGCCTGTGGCGTGAACGCGTCCACACCGCGCTCGCGGGTGGCGGCGGCCCGGCTCCAGGTTCCCGGCCCGGACCGCGCCTGCTGACGAGGCTCGGCGCCGCGCTCGGCGATGAGCAGGATGGCGAGGATCGACACGACCAGGATCGTGCCCTGCAGGAACAGCGTCACACCGTCGATCGCGACCGCACCGGCGACGGCGGTGGATTCGGTGCCCGCCAACGCCACCACGGCGATCAGTGCGGCGGCCAAGGCCGCCACGCTCAGCACCAGGTGAACGGTATAGCGGTAGCCGCGGGCGACGAACGCTTCGGCCAGTACGCCGAGCACGGCGGCGCCGAACACGATGAGCATGGGAGACAAGGCGCCGTATTCGATGCTCGGCGCGGGGACGCTCGCGGCGAGTGTCGTAGCGGAGGCGAGGTCGTTCATTTGTGGGCACCTCCGGGATGGTGGGCCGAGCCCGCTTCGGGCGGTGGGGGCGTCGAGGGCGCGGGATCGTTGCGGCCGATGGTGGTGAGGGTCTGGCTCACCGCGGGATTGATGAAGTCGGTGAGGACTTTCGGATAGATGCCGAGGAACAGCAGCGCGGCGATCAGCGGGACCACCACGACGACTTCGCGCGGCGCCAGATCATAGATCCGCTCGTTGCCCTCCTTCACCGGTCCGGTCATCATCCGCTGGTAGAGCCACAGCACATAGAGGGCCGCGAGTACCAGCGCACTGGCGGCGATCACGGCGGCGAACCCGTAGCGGGTGAATGTCCCGATCAGCACCAGGAATTCGCTGACGAACGGGGCGAGCCCGGGGAGCGACAGCGTCGCCAGACCGGCGATGAAGAACGTCCCTGCCAGCACCGGGGCCACCTTCTGCACCCCGCCGTACTCGGCGATGAGCCGGGTCCCCCGCCGCGAGACCAGGAATCCGGCCACCAGGAACAGCGCGGCGGTGGAGATGCCGTGGTTGACCATGTACAGCGTGGCGCCGGTCTGGCCTTGGCTGGTCATGGCGAAGACACCCAGGATGATGAAGCCGAAGTGGGAAATCGAGGTGTAGGCGATCAGCCGCATCACGTCGGTCTGCCCGATGGCGAGCAGCGCGCCGTACACGATGCCGATCACCGCGAGCGTGATCACCAGCGGCGCATAGGTGTCGGACGCGTCGGGGAACAGCAGCAGGCAGTAGCGCAACATACCGAAGGTGCCCACCTTGTCCACCACCGCCATCATCAGCACCGCGCTGGACGGCGTGGCCGCGACGGCGGCGTCGGGCAGCCAGGTGTGCAGCGGCCACAGCGGCGCCTTGACCGCGAAGGCGAACATGAAGCCGAGGAACAGGGCGTTGAGCACCGCGGGTCCGGCGCCGAGTTGCCCGGCGTTGGCGGCGGCGACCACCGTGCGGAAGTCGAACGTGCCCGACGAACCCTCACCCAGGCCTTCCCGGGCGGTGAGCACGTACAGCCCGATGACCGCGGCCAGCATGATCAGCCCGCCGAACAGGTTGTAGAGCAGGAATTTCACCGCCGCGCGGGAGCGCTGCCTGCGCAGCAGCGCGTCCCCGGTGCGCGGCCCGAACCCGCCGATGAGGAAGTACATCGGGATGAGCATCGCCTCGAAGAACACGTAGAACAGCAGGATGTCCAGGGCGACGAAGGAGATCAGCACCATCGCCTCGACGAGCAGGGTGAGCGCGACGTAGGTGTGGGCCACCCGTCTACCGCTGCCGACTTCGCGATCGTCGTGCCAGCCCGCCAGGATCAGCAATGGCACCAGCGCCGCGGTCAGCAGCACCAATACCAGCGCGATGCCGTCCAGCCCGAGGGTGTACCCCGCGCCGAACGCCGGGATCCACCGATGGGATTCGACGAACTGGTACTGCGCGCCGGCGGTGTCGAAGCGCACGGCGAGCGCGATGCCGATTCCCAGCACCAGCACCGAGAAGCCCAGCGCCACCGCACGAGCGAGGGTGCGCCGCGCGGCGGGCAGCGCGAGCACGATCGCCGCACCGACGACCGGGACCAGCCACAGCGTCGTCAACCAGGGAAACTCGTTCACCACAACCTCACCGCCAGCAGGGCGGCGGCCACCAGGGCCGCGCCGGTGAACATGGACAGGGCATAGGAGCGCACGAATCCGGACTGCACTCGCCGGGCCCGCGCGGACAACCCGCCGATCAGCGCCGCCGTGCCGTTGACGACGCCGTCGATGCCGCGGTTGTCGAGGAAGACCAGCGCCCGGGTCAGGTGCTGTCCGGGCCGCATGAACCCGGCTTCGTTGATCGTGTCGCCGTACAGATCGCGCCGCGCCGCGACGGTCAGCGCGGAGACGGATTCGGGCGCGGTCTCGGGAACCTCGCGCTGCGCGTACTGCGAGTAGGCGACCGCGACCCCGACGGCGACCACGCCGAGCGCGAGAATCGTGACCAGCGCCGCCGGAACGGTTTCGGTGCCGTGGTGGGCGCCGACGACCGGTTCGAGCCAATTCTGCAGCGAGGAGCCGAAGACGAACACCGCACCGGCTCCGATCGAGCCGAGGGCGAGCAGGATCATCGGACCGGTCATCACCGCGGGGGATTCGTGCGGGTGGGTGTCCGGTTTCCAGCGGCGCTCGCCGAAGAACGTCATCAGCATGACCCGCGTCATGTAGAACGCGGTGAGCCCCGCGCCGAGCAGCGCCGCCAGTCCCAGCGCGATCCCGCCCGGGCCGCCTTGGTTGAACGCCGCCTCGATGATCCGGTCCTTGGAGAAGAACCCGGCGAACGGCGGCACCCCGATGATGGCGAGGTAGCCGAGGCCGAAGGTGACATAGGTGATCGGCAGCAGAGTGCGCAGTCCGCCGTAGCGGCGCATGTCGGTTTCGTCGTCCATCGCGTGCATCACCGAACCGGCGCCGAGGAACAGCCCGGCTTTGAAGAACCCGTGGGTGAGCAGATGCATGATGGCGAAGGCGTATCCGGCGGGCCCGAGCCCGGCCGCCAGCACCATGTAGCCGATCTGGCTCATCGTGGAGGCGGCGAGCGCCTTCTTGATGTCGTCCTTGGCGCAGCCGATGATCGCGCCGAACAGCAGGGTGACCGCGCCGACCAGCACCACGCCGAGGCGCGCGTTCGGTGCGAGATCGAAGATCGCGTTGGAGCGCGTGATCAGGTAGACGCCCGCGGTGACCATGGTGGCCGCGTGGATGAGCGCCGACACCGGGGTGGGGCCCTCCATCGCGTCGCCGAGCCAGGACTGCAGCGGCACCTGGGCGGACTTGCCGCACGCGGCCAGCAGCAGCAACAGGCCGATCGCGGTGAGCGTGCCCTCGCTCGCACTGGGCGCGGCGCCGAACACGACGCCGAAGTCGACCGACCCGAAGGTCGCGAACATCACCATCATCGCGATCGCCAAGCCCATGTCACCGACCCGGTTGACGACGAACGCCTTCTTGGCGGCCGTTGCCGCCGAAGGCTTTTCGTGCCAGAACCCGATGAGCAGGTAGGAGGCCAGGCCGACGCCCTCCCAGCCGAGGTAGAGCACGAGGTAGTTGTTCGCCAGGACCAGCAGCAGCATGGCCGCGAGGAACAGGTTCAAGTAGGCGAAGAACCGCCGCCGTGCCGGATCGTGGCTCATGTAGCCGATCGAGTAGACGTGGATCAGCGAACCGACGCCGGTGATCAGCAGCGCGAAGCACATCGACAGCTGGTCCAGCTGCAGCGCGAAATCGACCTGGAGGCCGGTCACCGGGACCCAGCTGAACAGGTCCTCGCGCACCGCGCGGTCGGCGGTGTCGCGCCCGAGCATGTCGGCGAACGCGAACACCGCGACCCCGAACGAGGCCAGCGCCATGACGGTGCCGAGCAGATGACCCCACTTGTCGGCGTAGCGTCCGGTCAGCAGCAGGACGATCGCGCCCGCCAGCGGGAGGGCGGGCAGCAGCCACAGCGTTGCGGTGTCCACGTCAGAACTTCAGCAGGTTGGCGTCGTCGACCGAGGTCGAGCGGCGGGTGCGGAAGATGGTCATGATGATGGCCAGGCCGACGACGACCTCGGCCGCGGCGACCACCATCGTGAAGAACGCGAACACCTGACCGTCCAGGTCGGCGTGCATCCGGGCGAAGGTGACGAACGCGAGGTTCACCGCGTTGAGCATGAGTTCGATGCACATGAACACGACGATGGCGTTGCGCCGCAGCAGCACTCCGGCCGCGCCGATCGTGAACAGCAGGGCGGACAGGAACAGGTAGTTCTCGGGATTCACCGGTTGCCTTCCTCGTCGCTGGGGTTGTCGGTCCCGTCCGATGCGGGCGTGGTGCCGACCGAGATGACGGCCGCTTCGGTGAGCGCCCTGGTGCGGCGGTGCCGCAGGATGGTGCTGACCGACAGTTCCTCGAACGACCCGTCGGGCAGCCGCGCGGGGACGTCCACCGCGTTGTGCCTGGCGTAGACGCCGGGAGTGGGCAGCGGGGTCGCGCGGTGCCCTTTCTCGCGGAACCGGCGGCGCGACAACTCACGTTGATCGGTACGGGGCCCGAACTGCTCGCGGTGGGCCAGCACCATGGCGCCGATGGTGGCGGTGATCAGCAGGGCGCCGGTGAGCTCGAAGGCCCACACATAGCGCAGGAAGATCAGCTCGGCCAGTTCGGCGATCACGTTGCGGCCGGGGAATCCGTTGGCGGGAAAGGTGATTCCGGATTCGCGCACGCCGTGGGCGATTCCACCGCTGAGCAGCAACCCGAAGCCGACGCCGACCGCGGCGGCGGCGAGCCGCTGTCCGCGGATCGTTTCTCGCAGCGATTCGGCGGAGTCGACGCCGACGAGCATCAGCACGAACAGGAACAGCATCATGACCGCGCCGGTGTAGACCACGATCTGCACGACGCCGAGGAACAGCGCGTCCTGGGCGATGTAGAACGCGGCCAGCGCGATCATCGTGGCCGCCAGGCACAGCGCGGAGTGCACCGCTCTGGGGGCGAACACCATGCCGAGCGCGCCGAGCACCGCCACCGGGGCGAGGATCCAGAAGTGGACGGTCTCGCCGGTGGAGGCGCGGGTCAACGGCTCCGCCGCCAGGATCAAGTCGGTCACCGTGTCGCTCCTTCCGCGGCCGCGGCGGCGGGTTGCCGCGGCGCCTCGCCCGGGTGGGGGACCGCCGTGGCACCGTTGGTGGCCGGTGCGTCGCCGGGTACCCGGCCGAGGTAGTAGTCCGCTTCGTCGGCGCCGGGGTGCATGGCGTGCGGTGGCGCGGTCATCCCGGGCTCCAGCGGCGCCAGCAACCGATCCTTCTCGTAGATCAGGTCGGCCCGGTTGTCGTCGGTCATCTCGTAGTCGTTGGTCATCGTGAGCGCCCGGGTGGGGCAGGCCTCGATGCACAATCCGCAGCCGATGCAGCGCAGGTAGTTGATCTGATAGACCCGCCCGTACCGTTCACCGGGCGAGAACCGCTCGGTCTCGGTGTTGTCGGCGCCTTCGACGTAGATCGCGTCGGCGGGGCAGGCCCACGCGCACAGCTCGCAGCCGATGCACTTCTCCAAGCCGTCGGGATGCCGGTTGAGCTGATGCCTGCCGTGGTAGCGCGGCGCGGTCGGCGTCTTCTGCTCCGGATAGAACTCGGTGTTCGGCTTCTTGAACATGGTCGCGGCGGTGACCGCGAACCCGGCCAGCGGCTCGAACAAACCGGCCTTGGTGCGGGTGGCGTCGCGCGCGTGGGCGTCGGCGGGCAGCGGCGGCACCGGGAACCCGAGGAATACCGTCGAATCGGTGGCTTCCGCGGCCGCGGGTTCCTCGACCTGCGGCGGTGTTCCCATGGCCCGGCCCGCCCGCAGGAACTGCAGCACCAGCAAGCCGGTGACCACCAAGCCGCCGATCACCAGGATCGGAGTCTGCACCGGGTAGCCCTCGGCCTGCAGCACCCGTGCGGTGGCCACCACCATGACCCAGGCCAGCGAGGTCGGGATCAGCAGTTTCCAGCCGAGATTCATGAACTGGTCGTAGCGCAGCCGGGGCAGTGTGCCGCGCAGCCAGATGAATACGAACAGGAATGTCCAGACCTTGGCGGTGAACCACAGCACCGGCCACCAGCCGGAGTTCGCGCCGTCCCACATGTTCAGCGGCCACGGTGCGTGCCACCCGCCCAGGAACAGGGTGGTGGCCAGCGCGGAAACCGTTCCCATGTTGACGTATTCGGCCAGCATGAACATGGCGAACTTGAGCGAGGAGTACTCGGTGTGGAAGCCGCCGACCAGCTCGCCCTCGGCCTCGGGCAGGTCGAACGGCGCCCGGTTGGTCTCGCCGACCATCGAGACGCAGTAGATCAGGAACGACGGCAGCAGCAGGAACACATACCAGGTGCCCTCCTGCGCGGACACGATGCCGGAGGTGGCCATGGTGCCGCCGAGCAGGAACACGGTCGCGAAGCACAGCGCCATCGCGATCTCGTAGGAGATCACCTGCGCGGTCGAGCGCAACCCGCCCAGCAGCGGATAGGTGGAGCCCGACGACCAGCCGGCCAGCACGATGCCGTAGACGCCGATGGAGGTGATCGCGAGGATGTACAGCACCGCCACCGGCAGATCGGTGAGCTGCAGCGGGGTGGTGACGCCGAAGACCGACACCTCGGGTCCGAGCGGGATCACCGCGAACGCCATGAACGCCGGCACCACCGCGATGACCGGCGCCAAGATGTAGATCGGCTTGTCCACGATCGCCGGGACGATGTCCTCCTTGAGGGCCATCTTCACGCCATCGGCGATGCTTTGCAGCGACCCGAAGGGGCCGGTCCGGTTCGGGCCGATCCGCATCTGCATGCGTGCCACGATCTTGCGCTCCGCGAGCACCGCGATCAGCGGAATCAACATCAGATAGACGAAGATGGCCACGGCCTTGGCGATCACCAGCCACAGCGGGTCGTGTCCGAAGCCAGCGGGGGTGTACGGATCGGAGGCAGCGGCGTGCGTGACCGCCGACGCGGTGACGAGCGTGGCGAGCTCACTCATGACGGTGCTCCTTCATCCTCTCGTCGGCGTGCCGCAGATGCACGATCGCGCCGGGCTGAACGGCGAGCTGCTCGGCGATGGAGCAGCCGGGCGAGTGCTGCGGCAGCCACACCACGCGGTCGGGCAGGTCGCTGATCATCAGGGGGAGCGTGACCTCCCCGCGGCTGGTGGCGACGGTGACCGGATCGTCGGGCTGTACGCCGAGTTCGGCGGCGGTGACGGCCGACAGGCGCACCATCGGCGGCCGGGCGATGCCCGCCAGGTTCGGTTCGCCGTCCTGCATGCGTCCCGCGTCCAGCAGCATGCGCCAACTGGCGAGCACCGCGGTGCCGGGCTCGGGCCGCGGCAGCGGATGCGGCTGGTGGGTGGGCGCCGTGACGGGCGCGCCGTCCCACGCGCCGAGTTCGTCGAGTTCGGCGCGGGCGGACTCGACGTCGGGCAGGCCCAGCCGCACCGACATCTCCTCGGCGATGGCGTGCAGCACCCGTTGATCCGACAGCGGCGCGGACCGGCGGCGCACCATGTCCTCGCCGAGCGCGGCGGCGAACGGGCGCGGCCTGCCCTCCCAGGTGCGGAAGGTGCCGGATTTCTCCATGGCCGCGGCCACCGGGAACACCACGTCGGCGCGTTCGGTGACCGGGCTGCGGCGCAGTTCCAGGCTCACCACGAACCTGGCCGCGTCGATCGCGGCCAGCGCGGCGGCCGGGTCGGGCAGGTCGGCGACGTCGACCCCACCGATGACCAGTGCGCCGAGGCCGGACGCGGCCTCCAGGATGGCCGTCGTGTCGCGACCCGCGCCGACAGGCAGTTCCGGCACGTTCCAGACGGCTCGAACCTGTTGGCGGGCACGGGGATCGGCCACCGGCCTGCCGCCGGGGAGCAGGCCGGGCAGGGTGCCCGCTTCGACTGCACCGCGTTCGCCCGCCCGGCGCGGCACCCAGGCGAGGGCGGCTCCGGTTTCGTCGGCGAGGCGCACGGCGGCCGACAATGCGCCCACGACCCCCGCCATCCGCTCACCGACCATGATCACCGCACCGGGTTCGCGCAGCAGCCGGGCCAGATCGGCGAGCTGGGCGGGATCCGCTCCGGGCGTGGTGATCTCGCCGGCTCGGATGGCGTCGAGCAGATGCGGTTCGGCGCCGGGCACGGCGCGCATCAGCCGTCCGGACATGCGCTCGAGCCCGCGCGAGGAGTACGGCGCCAGCGAGTAGATCGGCAGGCGGCGCTTGCGCGCGGCCTTGCGCAATCGGAGGTAGACGATCGGCGACTCTTCTTCGGGTTCGAATCCGACGAGCAGGACGACCGGTGCGGCCTCCATGCTGTCGTAGGTCACCGTGGCGGACCGGCCCGCGACGCGGGCGGCGAGGAAGTCGGCCTCTTCCGCCGAATGCGCGCGGGAACGGAAGTCGATGTCGTTGGTGCCGAGGGCGACTCGCGCGAACTTGCCGTAGGCGTAGGCGTCCTCTTCGGTGACCCGGCCGCCGACGAGCACGCCGGCGTTGCCGAACGACGCGGCCAGTCCCTCGGCGGCCGCGGCCAGCGCCTCCGACCAGGAGGCCGGTGCGAGTTCGCCGTCCCAGCCGCGCACCAGCGGGGTGGTGAGCCGATCGGGTTCGGTGGCGTAGGCGAACGCCCAGCGGCCTTTGTCGCAGTTCCACTCCTCGTTGACCTGCGGGTCGTCCCCGGCCAGCCGGCGCAGCACCTTGCCGCGCCGGTGGTCGGTGCGCTGCGCGCAACCGGAGGCGCAGTGCTCGCAGACGTTCGGGCTGGACACCAGGTCGAACGGACGCGCGCGGAATCGGTAGGCGGTGCCGGTGAGCGCGCCCACCGGGCAGATCTGCACGGTGTTGCCGGAGAAGTAGGAGTCCAGGGGTTCGGCCTGCGCGGTCCCGACCTGTTGCAGCGCACCGCGGTCCATCAGCTCGATGAACGGATCCCCGGCGATCTGCTGGGAGAAACGGGTGCAGCGGGCACACAGCACGCAGCGTTCGCGGTCCAGCAGCACGGCTGTCGACAGCGGAATCGGTTTCGGATAGGTGCGTTTGCGTCCGTCGAACCGGGATTCGGCGCGGCCGGTGGACATCGCCTGGTTCTGCAGCGGGCACTCACCGCCCTTGTCGCATACCGGGCAATCGAGCGGATGGTTGATCAGCAGCAGCTCCATCACGCCCTCCTGCGCCTTGTCGGCCGCGGGAGAGGTGAGCTGGGTGCGCACCACCATGCCGTCGGTGACGGCCATGGTGCAGGAGGCGACCGGTTTGCGCTGTCCCTCGACCTCGACCAGGCATTGACGGCAGGCGCCGACCGGGTCCAGCAGCGGATGGTCGCAGAAGCGGGGGATCTGGATGCCGATCAGTTCGGCGGCCCGGATCAGCAGCGTGCCGGGCGGCACGCTGACGGCGGTGTCGTCGATGGTCACGGTCACCAGATCGGCGGGCGCGGGACCGCCGGTGCGGTCACCCACCGTGGCAGGCCCACTCGTCGCCCGACCGCCACCCCTGATCGAATCGCTGCGCGATACCGGTTTCATCGGACCTCTTCTCCTGACTCGGCCCACGCGGTGGAGCGCGCCGGGTCGAATGGGCATCCGCCGAGCCGCAGGTGTTCGGCGTACTCCTCGCGGAAGTACTTCAGCGAGGAGATGATCGGGCTGGCCGCGCCGTCGCCGAGGGCGCAGAACGACTTGCCGTTGATGGTGTCGCTGATGTCGAGCAGCTTGTCCAGGTCGGCGGTGACGCCCGCGCCCGCTTCGATCCGTTGCAGCAGCTGCACCAGCCAGTAGGTGCCCTCCCGGCACGGGGTGCACTTGCCGCAGGATTCGTGCGCGTAGAACTCCGTCCAGCGCAGCACGGCGCGCACCACGCAGGTGGTGTCGTCGAAGATCTGCAGGGCCTTGGTGCCGAGCATGGATCCCGCGCCCGCGACGCCTTCGTAGTCCAGCGGCACGTCGAGGTGTTCCTCGGTGAACAGCGGCGTGGACGAACCGCCCGGGGTCCAGAACTTCACCCGGTGCCCGGCGCGCACGCCGCCCGCGTAGCCGAGCAGTTCGCGCAGCGTGACGCCCAGCGGCGCCTCGTACTGCCCCGGCCGGGCCACGTGCCCGGAAAGCGAGTAGAGGGTGAATCCGGGTGACCTCTCGCTGCCCATCGAGCGGAACCACGCGATGCCGTTGCGGATGATGGGCGGCACGCTGGCGATGGATTCGACGTTGTTGACCACGGTCGGGCAGGCGTAGAGACCGGCGACGGCGGGAAACGGCGGGCGCAGGCGAGGCTGGCCGCGGCGGCCTTCCAGCGAGTCCAGCAGCGCGGTCTCCTCGCCGCAGATGTAGGCGCCCGCGCCGGCGTGCACGATCAGCTCGAGGTCGTAGCCGGAGCCGAGGATGTCGTGCCCGAGGAAGCCCGCCTCGTAGGCCTGGGCCACCGCGGCCTGCAACCGTCGCAGAACCGGCACCACCTCGCCGCGCACGTAGATGAACGCGTGCGCCGCGCGGATGGCGTAGGCGGCGATGACGACGCCCTCGATCAGCGTGTGCGGCGAGGCGAGCATGAGCGGAATGTCTTTGCAGGTGCCGGGTTCCGACTCGTCGGCGTTCACCACCAGGTAGTGCGGTTTGGTGACGCCGTCGGGCCCGGGGCCCTGCGGGATGAAGCTCCACTTCATGCCGGTGGGGAAGCCCGCGCCGCCGCGGCCACGCAGGCCCGCGTCCTTGACGGTCTGGATGATCTGGTCCGGTTCCATCCGCAGGGCGGTGCGCAGCGCCTGGTAGCCGTCGTGGCGCAGGTAGGCGTCCATCGTCCAGGACCGCGGATCGTCCCAGTGGGTGGTCAATACCGGCGTGAGCGTCATCGCGGGCCCTCCGGATCCTCTTGCGGCGCAGGGGCTTGCATGCCCTGTTCGCGGGCGATCCGCAGACCGGCGAGCGTGGCCGAGCCCGCGGCGCCGTCGAGCACGCCGGGGCGCTCGTCCGGGAACCCGGCCAGGATGCGCGCGGTCTGCTTGAACGTGCACAGCGGCGCGCCCCTGGTGGGGGTGACCTGCTGTCCGGCGCGCAGCGCGTCCACCAGGGCGCGCGCGGATTCGGGGGTCTGGTTGTCGAAGAACTCCCAGTTGACCATCACCACCGGCGCGAAATCGCAGGCCGCGTTGCACTCGACGTGCTCGAGCGTGATCGATCCGTCCGCCGTGGTCTCGCCGTGCCCGATACCGAGATGGTGCTCGAGCGTGGCGAGGATGGCATCGCCGCCCATCACCGCGCAGAGCGTGTTGGTGCACACTCCGACGTGGTAGTCGCCGGTGGGGGTGCGCCGGAACATCGAGTAGAAGGTGGCCACCGCGGTGACTTCGGCGCCGGTCAGGCCCAACTGCTCGGCACAGAACTCGATCCCGGTTCCGGTGACGTAGCCCTCCTCGGACTGCACCAGGTGCAGCAGGGGCAGCAGCGCCGAGCGCGGATGCGGATAGCGCGCGATGATCTCCTTGGCGTCGGTCTCGAGTCGCTCCCGCACGAAGGGCTGATAGGGCTCGGGCCGGGTGCCGAGCTTCAGCAGGACTCGCGTCCCATCCGGCACGCGGCCACCGCCGTCGGTGGATTCGCTGTGCGATGTCGGGTTCATCGGTCCACTCCGCCCATGACCGGGTCGATACTGGCGACCGAGGCGATGACGTCGGCGACCATGCCGCCCTCGCACATCGCCGCGACCGCTTGCAGATTGGTGAACGAGGGGTCGCGATAGTGCACCCGGTAGGGGCGGGTGCCGCCGTCGCTGACCATGTGCACGCCCAGCTCGCCGCGCGGCGACTCCACCGCCGTGTACACCTGGCCCGCGGGGACGCGGATGCCTTCGGTGACCAGCTTGAAGTGGTGGATCAGCCCCTCCATGGAGGTGCCCATGATCTTGCCGATGTGCCGCGGCGAGTTGCCGAGGCCGTCCGCGCCGACCTGGAGGTCGGCAGGCCAGGCGATCTTCTTGTCATCGATCATGACCGGGCCGGGCCGCAGCCGGTCCAGGCACTGCTCGACGATCTTCAGCGACTCCTTCATCTCCTCCACCCGGATGACGTAGCGGCCGTAGCAGTCGCACCCGCTGGTGGTGGGGACGTCGAATTCGTAGTTCTCGTAGCCGCAGTAGGGCTGCGCTTTGCGGAGGTCGTGCGGCAGGCCGGTGGCGCGCAGCACCGGGCCGGTGATGCCGAGGGCCATGCACCCCTGCAGGTCGAGATAGCCGATGTTCTGGGTGCGCGCCTTCCAGATCGGGTTGGCGGTGAGCAGGTGTTCCATGTCGCGCAGCCGTTTGGGCAGCAGTGCGAGCAGTTCGCGTACCTTGGTGACCCCGTTGTCGGGCAGGTCCTGGGCCAGGCCGCCGGGGCGGATGTACGCGTGGTTCATGCGCAGTCCGGTGATCGTCTCGAACACGTCGAGGATCAGCTCGCGTTCGCGGAAGCCGAACAGCATCGGCGTCAGCGCGCCGAGTTCCATGCCGCCGGTGGCCAGGGCGACCAGATGCGAGGAGATGCGGTTGAGTTCCATCAGCAGCACGCGGACGATCGTGGCGCGCTCCGGGATCTGCTCGGTGATGTCGAGCAGTTTCTCCACGCCCAGGCAGTAGGCCGTCTCGTTGTAGAACGGCGACAGGTAGTCCATGCGGGTGACGAAGGTGACGCCCTGGGTCCAGTTGCGGAATTCGAGATTCTTCTCGATCCCGGTGTGCAGGTAGCCGATCCCGCAGCGGGCCTCGGTGACCGTTTCGCCTTCGATCTCCAGGATCAGGCGCAGCACACCGTGCGTGGACGGGTGCTGCGGGCCCATGTTGACGACGATGCGTTCCTCGCCCGCGCCTGTCAGAGTGTCGGCCACCTGGTCCCAGTCCTGCCCGGCCACGGTGACCGTGACGGGCTCGGGTGCGACGCCCGCGGCGACGCCGGGCGCGGTGTCGGTGTCGTTCATCAGCTGTAAGCCCTCCGCTCGTCGGGCGGCGGGATGCGCGCGCCCTTGTATTCGACCGGGATCCCGCCGAGCGGGTAGTCCTTGCGCTGGGGGTGCCCGCGCCAGTCGTCCGGCATGGTGATCCGGGTCAGCGAGGGGTGCCCGTCGAACAGGATGCCGAAGAAGTCGTAGGTCTCGCGCTCGTGCCAGTCGGTGGTCGGGTACACCTCGTAGAGCGAGGGAATATGCGGGTCCGCGTCCGGTGCGGAGACCTCCACGCGCACGCGGCGGTTGTGCGTGATCGACATGAGGTGATAGACGGCGTGCAGTTCACGGCCGGAATCCTCCGGGTAGTGCACCCCGTTGACGCCGAGGCAGAGTTCGAAACGCAGGGCGGGATCGTCGCGCAGCGCGCGCGCCACCGGCAGCAGCTGCTCCCGGTGCACGTGCAGGGTGAGCTCGCCGCGGAAGACGATCACCTTCTCCAGCGCCGCGTCCGGGGGAGTGCCTGCGGCGGTTAAGGCGGCGCGCAGCGCGTCGACCACTTGGTCGAAGTACCCGCCGTAGGGGGCGGGCGTGCTGCCGGGCAGAGTGACCGGGCGGACCAGGCCGCCGTAACCGGAGGTGTCACCGGTGCCGGTGACGCCGAACATGCCGCGGCGCACCCCGATCACGTCGGCTCCGCTCTGCGCGGAATCCTCCTCCGGCAGGGTGCCTTCGGGGCCCGCTGTGGCCGCGGCGTCGATCGCGTCGTGCGCGGGCGGGATGTCGGTGTCGTCGGGGGTGTCGAAGGTCATCGCAGCAGACCCTCCATCCGGATGGTCGGCGTCGAGGCGAGCGCGGCCTGTTCGGCGGCGCGGATGGCCTCTTCGCGGTTGACGCCGAGCGGCATCTGCTGAATCTTGGCGTGCAGTGCGAGGATCGCGTTCAGCAGCATCTCCGGCCGGGGCGGGCAGCCGGGCAGGTAGATGTCGACCGGCACCACATGATCGACACCCTGCACGATGGCGTAGTTGTTGAACATCCCGCCCGACGAGGCGCAGACGCCCATCGCCAGCACCCATTTCGGTTCGGTCATCTGGTCGTAGACCTGGCGCAGGACCGGGGCCATCTTCTGGCTCACCCGGCCCGCGACGATCATCAGATCCGCCTGCCGCGGCGAGGCACGGAATGCCTCCATGCCGAAGCGTGCGATATCGAAGCGGCCCCCGCCGGTGGCCATCATTTCGATGGCGCAGCAGGCCAGCCCGAAGGTGGCCGGCCATAGGGAGCCCTTGCGCAGGTATCCGGCGAAATCCTCGACCGTGCTCAGCAGGAAGCCGCTGGGCAGTTTTTCCTCGAGACCCATGTTCTACTGACTCGCTTCCACTCGTCTGCTACGAATTCGGTTGCGCGGCAATCAGTCCCAACTGAGACCGCCGCGCTTCCACTCGTAGGCGTAGGCCACCGAGACGTTGACGACGAACAACGCCATCGCGGCGAGACCGAAGAGACCGAGCGCATCGAAGTGGACTGCCCACGGGTAGAGGAACACGATCTCGATGTCGAAGATGATGAACAACATCGCGGTGAGGTAGTACTTCACCGGGAAGCGTTGTCCCGTAACGTTTCCCGGACCCCCGGCCACGGCATGCGGGGTGGGTTCGATCCCGCATTCGTACGGTTCCAGCTTCGCCCGATTGCGCCGCTTCGGCCCGACCAGGGCCGATAGGGCGATGGAGAACAGCGCGAACGCCGCCGCGATCGCGCCGAGTACGAGCGTCGGCACCTCGATATTCACGACTGCACTTCCCCTCTTGCGAGCTGCAGCTGATAACAGCGTCCGAGGCGGGCTGACGTCGGTGTCCGCCTCGGACGGACTCGCCCCTCGGCTCCACACGGAACCGGTCATTCCTGGATCCGGTTCCATGTGAGGTAGGGCACAGCCTACAACCGAACGGTCGCTCCGCAGCGGGTTTGGGGCCGCCGTTTGATCGAATTCAGTACAAGCATTTATGACCGAAACGGTGGTAATCCGCGCGGACGCTCGCGACGTTGGGTGAACGGTCAGTTGGCTGGTGGCCGACAGCGGATATCGCGACGTCGAATGTGGTCCCGAGCGGGATCAGAGTCGGCAACGGCACTGGATGTAGGGCGCCCGTGAGGGCTACCGAGGGAAGGCCGGGAACGGGGTTTCTCCGCGCCGAAGTGCGGTCGAGGGACGGCCGCGACTAATTCATGATCGCTATGAATGGCCGAGCAGGGGCCCGGTGATCAAGCCGCGGGACGGCTGCGCAGCAGCGCCACAACGGCCTGGGTGAGCCGGAGCGGATCGATCGGATGCGCCACCGCGGCCTCCGCGCGGGACCAGCTCGCCAGCCATGCGTCGTCCGGCCGCCCGGTCAGCACCAGAAGCGGCGGGCACGCGTCCACTTCGTCCTTCAACTGCTTGGCGATACCGAGTCCACCGGTCGGGCTCGCCTCACCGTCCAGAACGGCCAGGTCTATGCCACCGGCATCCATCTGCGCGATCACCACCGGACCGGTGGCGACCTCGAGGTACTCGAACTCCGGTAACTCCGGGCTGGGACGCTTGCCCAAGGCCTGGATCACCTGGCGCCTGGTGTCGGCGTCGTTGCTGTACACGAGAACCCGCAGAGGGGTGGAACGAGGGGAATCGGCCACGAACGGCATGGTACGTCCGCGAGGGCGGACCGCGTGGCAGGTTCGGCGCAGTTGGTTCGCGCGCGTCGTGCGCCGGCAGCGGCATCATCGGCCGAAAGCCGATGGCAAGCAGTTGATAAGAATCTGCCGGTAGAGTCCGGCCAATGCGGGGAGATATCACCCAGGCCCTCGTCGACACCGACGTATGGACCGATGAAATGCTGGGCAGCGCCGGGATTCCGGTGATCGACGTGCCGTTCGTAACCATCGGCAGCGGAATCGGATCGTTCGTCACCTACGACACGCTCCGGATCTTCGGCGTGCCCGCCGAGGCGATGGCGGTGCTCGGCCCGCAGGAGCACCCCTGGGCCTCCTACGAGTACCTGACCCGGGTCTCGCAGATTCCGCGCGGCGAGCGCCTGCGCAGCGACTCGGCCTCGATGCCGGACAACATGTGGGGCTTCCCCTCGTACGCGGTGCGGGAGGCCGTCGCGGACAAGTCGATCAAACCGCTGTGGAACGTCTTCGTCGAGCCCATCTTCGCCAACTACTACACCCCGCGCGCGGGCCAGGCGTTCGCCGCCATGGAGCGGGAGTTCCACCGCATCGGCTACGCCCGGTCCCTGCATCGCGGCCAGGTACGCATGGTGCGCAAGCGCCAGGGCGGCGGATACTTCACCATCCTCACCCCGCCGGCGGGTGCGGCGCCGACCAAGCGGGTCGCCTTCCGCAGCACGTATGTCCATGTGGCGGTGGGGTATCCGGGCCTGAAGCTGCTGCCGGACCTGCAGGAGTATCGCGAGACCCATCGTGACCCGACACGGGTGGTCAACGCCTACGAGCCGCACGAGCACGTCTACCAGGCGTTGCAGCGGCGGCCCGGTACCGTGCTGATCCGCGGCAGCGGGATCGTGGCCAGCCGCGTCCTGCAGCGGCTCATCGACGACCGCGACAAGTACCGGCTGGACACCCGGATCCTGCACCTGTTCCGCACGTATGTCGCCGGCCCGCACGGCAAGAACATCTTCAGCAGACGTAAGGGCGGCGACGGCTGGGCCTATCAGGGGTTCAACTACCCGAAGTCGGTGTGGGGCGGTCAGTTGAAGCAGAAAGTGCGCAACCTGCAAGGCGAGGAACGGGCGCGGGCGTACAAGGAGATCTCCGGCACCAACACCCCGATCCGGGACAACTGGCAGGAACAGTTGCGCCGGGGCCGCAGGGAGGGGTGGTATCAGGTGATGGCGGGCACGATGCGGGCTCCGCGCCCCGCCGGGGGACGCCAGGGCGTGGTCGCGACGATTCTTCCGGACGCCACCGCGCCGCTGCCGTTTCCGCCGCCGACGCAACCGTTCGACACGACCGTCGACTACATCGTCGACTGCACCGGGCTGGAAGCCGACATCCGCGAGCACCGTCTGCTGGCCGACCTGCTCGACCACGCCGGTGCCGGGCGCAATCCACTGGGCAGGCTCGACGTGGACACCTCGTTCGAGCTGATCGGCACCCGCAGCGGCACCGGGCGCATGTACGCCTCCGGCAGCGCCACGCTGGGCGGGCCGTTCGCCGGTGTGGACACCTTCCTGGGGCTGCAGATCGCCGCGCAGGAGATCGCCGACGATCTGGCCGCGGTCGGGTTCTGCCGCAGGATGGGTCCGCTGCGCTCGACGCGGCAATGGTGGCTGTGGGTTACGAACGAGAAGATCTGAGCACATGCTTCCTACCTTGAACGGGCGAATCCAGACCCGTCTTCTCGCGCTGAGCGTGATCGGCTTCGTCGTCGCGCTGATCATCACCCCGTTCCTGCCGACCGGCTCGTTGAGCATCGGTCAGGCGTACCGGGTGACGTTGTCGGTCCTGCTGGCTACCGTTCTGGTCGGTGTGCTCTGGGAATTGCTCTACCATTTCCTGCAGCAGTTCCGCTGGGAGAAGGACTGGCCGACTCTGTTCGGTCTGGTCACCATCGTCAACGAGGGGGCGCTGATGTGGGTCCTCGTGCGCCACACCACGGTGGTGCTGCCCGAACATCTGCGTCCCTCGCCCGCGGCGTTCGGCATTCAATTCGTTCTCACGTGGATCGTCTTCTGGCTCATCGTGAACGGGCCGATGCGGGTGGTGTTCCACCGGTGGCGGTTCCAGGGCGGCCGATTCCTGTGAGCGCGCAGATCGAGGTGCTGCCGGGCACCCATCTGGTGGCGAGTGCGAGCGGCGTGGTCGTGGTCGTCGCGCACCGGGGCGAGGGCGCCGTGACGGCGGACACGATGGCGGCCCGGACGATGACGGCGCTGCTGGACATCGTGCGTGAAGCCGTCGCGCGCGACCGGCGCCGCAGCGGGCGCGCGGTGGCGCGGCTGGCCACGACGTGGCTGATGAGCCTGTCCAACGGTGAGGAGGACGAGGTCGAATTCGGGGTGATCACGCCGGTGGACGACGGCCTCGCGGTGTTCCTGCACGGTGGGGTGACCGCGGTGCTCGCCGGTCCCGGCCACCCGGAGGTGCTGCGCGGCCGGGACGCCGGATTCACCGTCGACCGCATGGTGACTCCCGCACCCGCGGGCGGCGCGGGATTGTTCGTGGACGAGGCGGGCTGGGCCGCGCAGGCCCTGCCGGGGCGCGGGATCTTCGCGCTCGGCGAGGGGACCGCCCCGGGGTCGGGCGCGGTGCGGTGGCCGGGTGCGCTGCCCGGCGCGATCGACGGCGAACCGGAGAACCGGGGCGGCACCGAGTCCATGCGGCCATCCCGATCGGCGCACGAGCCGCCCGCGGCTACATCGGCACGGGAGCCCGGCCCCGCACCCCGGCGAACGGCGGCGCCACAGCACCTCGAAGGACGCGCGGCGGCCGAACCGCCCGTCGTCCCGGAGCCGCCCTCGGTCGCGGCGCCGCGACCGCACCCTGCCACGGGGCCGCAGCTCGCGCAGCAACCGCATCGTCCCGCGACACAGCCGGGTTCCGAGCAGGTGTCCGGAGCACCGCCACGGCGGGCGCCGAGCCTGCGCAAAGGCGAGGAATCCAACGACACCGCAACGGAAGTCGATCTCCAGGCGGCGGCGCGGCGGGCCGCGCCACGTGACGGCATGACACCTCCGGTCGCGCAGCCGATACCGCCGGGTTCCGAGCAGGGTCCGGCGCGGCCCGCCCATCGCACCGATCGGGAATACGCGATCGCCAACGACGCGAATCTCGCCGAGACGATGGTGCCCTCCTCCGAGGTCGTCGCGGACGCGCTCGGCTCGACCGGCTCGAACCCGCTGGGGCATCGGGTGATCGTGCACGGTTTCCAGTGCGCCCGGCATCATCACAACGATCCGCGAGTGTCGTTCTGCGCCGTCTGCGGCATCCGGATGGATCAGCTCACCTGCGTGCTCAGCGAAGGGGTACGCCCACCGCTGGGTGTGCTGCTACTCGACGACGGCACGTCGTTCGTGCTGGACAACGACTGCGTTCTCGGTCGCGAGCCGGAGTATTCGGAGGCGGTCGCGCGTGGCGCGCGACCGATACGGCTGGAGGACAGCTCCGGCGGGATGTCGCGAGCACACGCGGAGATCCGCCTCGTCGACTGGGACGTCACGGTCGTGGACGGCGGTTCCACCAACGGCACCCACATTCGTCATCCCGGACGTCAGGACTGGGTCCGGGCGGCCCCTGGCCTGCCGGTAACCCTCGCCCCGGGCGCCCAGATCCAACTGGGCGGACGCGTCCTGACCTTCGACTCCCAGCACGGCCAGCTGTAACCGCGGGCCGCAGCCGCCGATCGGCACGGGGCCCCGGCGACGGCCTGGTCAGGCGTGACGGAAGCGGATGATGCCCGACCAGGGGTTGCGCATGGGTTTGCGGGGGTCGGGCTGGGGGAGATAGGTGAACGGGCGCAGGTACCAAGGTGCACGGCGGAACTTGCGGGCGTGCACCAGCAGGTTCTCCAGCTCGGCCGGCTGCCAGCCGAGGTCTTCGAAGAAGCGGACGCCGTTGGGCGGCTCGAACTTCATCGGCGCGTTGGCGAAGGTGTCCCCGGAACGCATCTTCCTCATGCCCAGGCTCAGGTCGAGCAGCCACCAGGCGATTTCCGGACGGGTCAGGGCGTCCGCCAGCTCGGTGACCGTAGACGGATCGAGGTACATCAGCAGCCCCTCGGTGAGTACCAGGGCCTTCGACGCGGGGGCGGTGACCGGGCCGATCGCGCCGAGCGCCTCGTCGAGGAACTTCCCGCGGGCCTCGGGGTCGGCCAGATCGACCGCTCGGCGCAGGAGCACGCAGTGCGGCGTCTCACCGGCGAGCGCGTCGTCCTTCTCGGCGACGATCCCGGGCAGGTCCGCCTCGATCCAGAGCAGCTCGGCCGGGAGCTCGAGCCGATATGGCCGGGTGTCCAGGCCGGCGGCGAGGTTGAGCACGCGGTCGCAACCCTCGGCGATCGCTTTGGCGACGAGGTCGTCGATCAGCTTGGTTCTGGTGACGATCGGCCACCCGTCGCGCATCATGGGGGGTGCGCTGTCGGCGATGGCGTGGCCGCGTTCCCCGGCCAGCCGGTCGGCGAGCGGATCGCGGAACAGCGCGTCCCGGCGCGTCGTCTCGCGCGCACGGTAGGCCGCGACCCAGCGCGCGGTGTCGGACACGTCGGACGGTACGTCCCCTCGGGTCATGGCAGCCAGTCTGTCACATCGATCCGGCGAATCTCCGCACCCGGCGTCCCGCCCAGGAGAGCGATCAACCGGGGTGGAAGGCGTCGGAGCCGACCTCTGCCGGGTCGAGCAGATGGGTGAGGAACAGCCGGGTGGTCGGCGTCGGGGTGCGAGTGGTGATGGCATGCCACGGACGGTCCAGCGGAGTGCCCTCGACCGGAAGCACGCGCAGCACACCGTTCTCCAGATCCTGGGAGATGGCATCGCTGTGGATCAGCGTGACGCCCAGACCTTCTCGCGCGGCGGCCAAGACGGCGCCGTGCGAACCGAGGGTCAGCGTGGCCGGTTCGATCCGGAGCTGGTCGAGCAGGCCGAGGGTGGCCTCGCGGGTGCCGGAGCCGCGCCCGCGCAGCAGCCAGGTGGCGTGCAGCGGATCGAATTCCGGCAGGCCGACCACGACCAGGCTGCTCGGCCGCCGGGCGCGCACCACCAGCCCGGTGTCGCGCGGTGGGCGGCCCGCGATGACGAGATCCGTTTCGTGATGCTGCAATTCGAGGAACAGCGCGTCGCGCGGATGCACCGACAGGCTCAGTTCGATGTCAGGGAACCGGCGGCGGAACGACGCGAGCGGCCGCAGCAGAACGTATTCACCCGCGGTGGCGACCACGCCGATCCGCAGGCGCCCGGTCTCGGCGCGGCGCACCGCGGCCTGCGCCTCCTTCATCAGGCCGAGGATGCCGCGGCAGTATTCGGCGTAGACGCGGCCTGCCTCGGTGAGCGTGATGCCGCGCCCGGACTTCGCGACCAGCTTGGCCCCCAGCTGTTTCTCGATATGCGCGACGGCAGCGGAGACGGCGGCTTCGGTGATGTGCAGTTGCGCCGCGGCGCGGCGAATGCCGCCGTGGCGGGCGACGGCCAGGAAGGTTTCCATCCGTGCCGCGCTCACCATACCCATCGAACGACGGTAACAAACTCGAAGAAAAGGTTGAGTATCGCGAGAAACAATCAAATTGTTTGTCGGTATCCGGCCCGTCATCCTGGAAATCCCAAGGCACGCCCGTTCGCCCGGGTGCGGGTGTCCCGCAGTGGCACAGCAGGAGGAACGATGGCCGAAGAAATCGAACGCGACCGCTGGGATCCGGGTGTCCAAACCTACGCCTCGATGGGGTATTACGCGCCCGACTACCAGCCGACGGAGACCGACGTGCTCGCCGTGTTCCGGGTGACCCCGCAGCGCGGCGTCGATCCGATCGAGGCGGCCGCCGCGGTGGCGGGTGAATCCTCCACGGCCACTTGGACGGTGGTGTGGACCGACCGGCTCACCGCGCACTCGCGCTATCAGGCGAAGTGCTACCGCATCGACGAGGTCCCCGGCCGGCCCGGTGAGTACTTCGCCTACATCGCCTACGACCTCGACCTGTTCGAGGAGGGGTCGATCACCAACCTGACCTCGTCGATCATCGGCAACGTGTTCGGTTTCAAGCCGCTGCTGGCGCTGCGGCTGGAAGACATGCGCATTCCGGTGGCATACGTGAAGACGTTCCAGGGGCCGCCGCACGGCACGGTGATGGAACGCGAATATCTCAACAAATACGGTAGGCCCCTGCTCGGTGCGACGGTGAAACCGAAACTCGGGCTATCGGCGCGCAATTACGGCCGGGTGATCTACGAGGCGTGCAAAGGCGGCCTGGATTTCACCAAGGACGACGAGAACATCAACTCTCAGCCGTTCATGCGCTGGCGCGACCGATACCTGTTCGCGATGGAGGGCGTCAACCGCGCGATGGCCGAGACCGGCGAGATCAAAGGCCACTACCTCAATGTGACCGCGGCGTCGATGGAGCAGATGTACGAGCGCGCGGAGTTCGCCAAGGAACTCGGCAGCGTCGTCGTCATGATGGACCTCACCGTCGGATTCACCGCGATGCAGTCGATGTCGCACTGGGCGCGCCGCAACGGGGTGCTGCTGCACCTGCATCGCGCCGGGCATTCCACCTACACCCGGCAGAAGACGCACGGCGTCAGCTTCCGGGTGCTGGCCAAGTGGTGCAGGCTGATCGGCGTCGATCATCTGCACGCGGGCACCGTGGTAGGCAAGCTGGAGGGCGATCCCGCGACGACCAAAGGGTTCTACGACACCCTGCGGGAGAACCACATTCGGACCGAACCGGCCAACGGGATCTTCTTCGACCAGTACTGGGCGAGCCTGCCCGGCGTGATGCCGGTGGCCTCCGGCGGTATCCATGCCGGGCAGATGCATCAGTTGCTCGACCTGTTCGGCGACGACGTGGTGTTGCAGTTCGGCGGTGGCACGATCGGGCATCCGCTCGGCATCGCCGCGGGCGCGGAGGCGAACCGGGTCGCGCTGGAGGCGGTCGTCCAAGCCCGCAACGAGGGCCGCGACCTGCTGAAGGAGGGACCCGAGGTGTTGCGCAAGGCGGCCGAGATCTGCCGCCCGCTCGACGTCGCCCTCGCTACCTGGGGCGATGTCACCTTCGATTACACCTCCACCGACGCGCCGGACGCCGTGCCGACGGCCAGCCGCTGACCATCCCGGAAGGACAAACCGATGTATCTACGGCACGGAACGTTCTGCTACCTGCCGCCGCTGACCGATGAGCAGATCGCCGCCCAGGTGCGCTACGCGCTGCTCAACAGCTGGCCGGTATCCATCGAATACACCGACGATCCGCACCCACGCAACGCCTACTGGGAGATGTGGGGACTGCCGCTGTTCGACCTGGACGAGCCCGACGGTGTCTTGGCCGAGATCAAAGCCTGCCGAGCCACTTTCCCGCGGCATTACGTGCGGGTGCTGGCCTACGACGCCCGCTACACCAGGCAGACGACAGCACTGAGTTTCCTGGTGCAGCGGCCGCCCGACGAGCCCGGCTTCGTGCTGACCCGCACCGAGGGCCCGGACCGCAGGCAGACCTACGGCCTGCACTCGTATGCCACCACCGTCCGCCCGGGAGACCGGTATGGCGGCTGAGCCCAACGGCTCGGGATTCCGTCTGCACCGGCCGGGGACCGACATCCCCGGCGCGGTGCGGACGGCGCCCGCCGAGACGGAGGCGCCGGAGATCCTGGGCGAGGACGCGGTGCTGGATCTGTCGGCCGACATCGCAGGCCACGACGTCGAGGAGACGCTGCGCAGACTGGACGCGGAACTGATCGGCCTCGCCCCGGTGAAGCGGCGGGTGCGCGAGATCGCGGCGCTGCTGCTGATCGACCGCGCGCGGCAGCGATTCGGGCTGACTTCGTCGCGGCCGACCATGCACATGAGCTTCACCGGCGGACCGGGCACGGGCAAGACGACGGTGGCATTGCGGATGGCGCAGATGCTGCACGCGCTCGGCTACATCCGCAAACCCAAGGTGCACACCGTCACTCGTGACGACCTGGTGGGCCAGTTCATCGGGCACACCGCCCCCAAGACGAAGGAGGCGCTGGCCAAGGCGGCGGGCGGTGTGCTGTTCATCGACGAGGCCTACTACCTGTTCCGGCCGGAGAACGAACGCGACTACGGGCAGGAGGTGATCGAGATCCTGTTGCAGGAGATGGAGAACGAGCGCGCCAGCCTGGTGGTGATCTTCGCGGGATACCCGGACCGGATGGACCGCTTCTTCTCCGCCAACCCCGGCCTGTCCTCGCGGGTGGCCCACCACTTGGAGTTCGCCGACTACACCCACGCCGAACTGCTGGACATCGCCGGACTCATGGTGGCCGCGGAGAACTTCCATTTCGACGACGCGGCGCGCAGCGCTTTCGGGGAGTACCTGGAACGCCGGATGGCCCGTCCGCGCTTCTCCAACGCGCGCAGCGTCCGCAACGCGCTGGACCGCTGCCGGTTGCGGCAGGCCAAGCGGCTCGTCGAGCTGCGCAGACCACTGACCAAGACCGATTTGATCACGCTCACCGATCAGGATGTATACGGCAGCAGCGTGTTCACCGACCCCGGGCCCACCGCACGAGCCCCCCGGTGACGAGATCGAGGCGCTATGCCAGAAGGACTGAAGACCCTCACCCGCTACACCATCGAGCAGGAGCATCGCCATCCCGGCTCGTCCGGTGAGTTCTCCGCCCTGGTGAACGTGATCGCGACCGCGACGAAGATCGTCGCCAATCAGGTCACCCGCGGTGCGATCGCCGGATCGCTCGGCCCCTCGGGGCCGGACAATCCCCCGCCGACGGTGCACCGCGAACTGGACGCGATCGCCAACGACATCATGGTCGCCGAAACCCAATGGACCGGCCATCTTTCGGCGTTGCTCTCCGAACAGATCAGCGAGATCCATCCGGTGCCCGCCACGCATCGGCGCGGGAAATACCTGCTGGCGTTCGATCCCTTGGACGGCTCGTCGAACATCGACGTGAACCTTCCGGTGGGCACGATCTTCAGCGTGCTGCGCGCGCCCGTGCGGGACACGGGGTCGCGGGACGGTCCGGCCGCGGAGGACTTCCTGCAGTCCGGTGTCGAGCAGGTGTGCGCGGGGTTCACGCTGTACGGGCCCGCGACCATGCTGGTGCTGACCACCGGCAGCGGCGTGGACGGGTTCACCCTGGACCGGGAGATCGGCGCGTTCGTGCTGACCCACCCGCGGATGCGCATTCCCGAGGACACCGCCGGTTTCGCGATCAACGCGGCCAACGAGCGCTTCTGGGAGCGACCCGTGCGCCGCTACGTGCACGAGTGCCTGGACGGCGTGGACGGGCCACGCGAGCGGGATTTCAACATGCGCTGGGTGGCATCGCTGGTCGCCGACACCTTCCACATCCTCACGCGGGGCGGGGTGTACCTGTATCCGCGCGACACCCGCCCACCCGCACGTCCGGGGCGGGTGGCGTTGCTCTACGGCGCCAACCCCATCGCGTTCATCGTCGAGCAGGCCGGCGGCGCGGCGACCACCGGCAGCGAGCGGGTGCTGGAAGTGCAGCCCGGGGCTGTCCACCAGCGGGTGCCGCTGATCTTCGGCTCCCGCAACGAAGTGGAGCGCATCGAGCGGTATCACCGCGAACCCGACGAGGGGCCCAGCTTCGATAGTTCGCTGTTCGGCAGACGGTCGCTGTTTCGTCCGGCCCAGCGCTGAAGAGGAGAACCATGTCGGTCAAGCACCCGGTCGTCGCGATCACCGGATCCTCCGGGGCGGGGACCTCCAGCGTGACCCGGACCTTCCAGGAGATCTTCCGCCGCGAGGGGATCACCGCGGCCGTTGTCGAGGGCGACGCGTTCCACCGCTACGACCGCAACGAGATGAAACTGGCCATGGCCGAGGCCGAGCAGACCCGCAATCTGCGGTTCTCGCATTTCGGTGAGGAAGCCAACCTGCTGAAAGAACTGGAGACGCTGTTCCGCGACTACGGCGAGACCGGCGTCGGGACCGTGCGCCGATACCTGCACGACGAGACCGAGGCCAAGCCCTACGGCCAGTCACCGGGGACCTTCACGCCGTGGGAGGAATTGACGCCGGGCAGCGATCTGCTGTTCTACGAGGGCCTGCACGGCGCGGCGGTCACCTCCACGGTCGATGTGGCCCGGTACACCGATCTGCTGGTCGGCGTCGTGCCGATCATCAACCTGGAGTGGATTCAGAAGGTGATCCGGGACAAGACCGAGCGCGGCTACTCCAGCGAGGCCGTGATCGACACGATCCTGCGGCGGATGCCGGACTACGTCACCTACATCTGCCCGCAATTCTCCCGCACCTACGTCAACTTCCAGCGCGTGCCGACGGTGGACACGTCCAATCCGTTCATCGCGCGCACCATTCCGACGGCCGACGAGAGTTTCGTGGTGATCCGGTTCGCCGATCCGAAGGTGATCGACTTCCCCTATCTGCTGTCGATGCTGCACGACTCGTTCATGTCGCGGTCGAACTGCATCGTCGTCCCCGGCGGCAAGATGGAGCTGGCCATGCAGCTGATCTTCACGCCGCTGATCCTGCGGTTGATGGACAAGCGGCCGAAACGGTCGTACTGAGGGATGGTGCGGCCGGTGCCGCGCGCGCCGTCGGCGTCAGTCGGGCAGGAGCGGGACCGAGAGGCCCTCACCCCGGTGCAGGAGGGTCGCGCGGGTGACGACGGCGGAGCCGAAGCGCTTGCGCAAGTCGTCGAGGGTCGCGTCGAGGGTGCCGGTGGCGCGGGCCTCGAAGGGCAGCGGGAGCTGGACGGTGCCGACGTCGTCGAGATTGGTCAGCGCCAGGCCGATCAGGGTGAGGCCGCGTTCCTGGATGAGCGGCATCGCGCCGGTGAGCAGAGCGCGGGCCGCGCACAGGATCGTCTCGGTGTGGTCGGTGGCCTGGGTGAGGGTGTGGGAGCGGGTGGCCCGGGTGAAATCGTCGAAACGCATCCTCAGCACCACCGTTCGGCACACCCGGTCGGCGGCGCGCAGCCGCCTGCCCAGCCGATCGGTGAGCCCGTGCAGGTAGGCCTCGATCTCGTCGGGAGGACGGCGCTTGCGCCCGAGGGCGCGCTGGGCGCCGATCGAACGCCGCCGCCTGCCGGTCTCGACGCGCCGCGGATCCCGCGCCCAGGACAGGGCATAGAGGTGGCGGGCGGCGGCGGGACCGAGTATCGCCCGCAGCGGGCGCTCGCCGAGTTCGGCCAGCTGACCGACGCGGGTGATGCCGTGCTCGTGCAACGTGCGCGCGGTGACGTCGCCGACACCCCAGAGTCTCTCCACCGGCAGCGGATGCAGGAACTCCAATTCGCCATCCGGCGGGACCAGCCGCAACCCGTCGGGCTTGGCGACCGCGCTGGCCACCTTGGCGAGGAACTTGGTGCGGGCGATGCCCACCGAGATGGGCAAGCCGACAAGGTCGCGGACTTGCGCGCGCAGCCGCGTCGCGATGGCGACCGGCTCGCCCGCGATCCGGCGCAGGCCGCCGACGTCGAGAAAGGCCTCGTCGATGGAGATGCCCTCCACCACGGGCGTGGTGTCGCGGAAGATCTCGAAGACGGCCTTGCTCGCCTCGGCGTAGGCCGACATCCGCGGCGGCACCACGATCGCGTGCGGGCACAACCGGCGCGCCTGCCCGCCGTTCATCGGGGTGCGCACCCCGAATGCCTTCGCCTCATAGCTCGCCGCCAGGACCACGCCGCCGCCGACGATCACCGGCTTGCCGCGCAGCCGCGGGTCGTCACGCTGCTCGACCGAGGCGTAGAACGAGTCGAGGTCGGCATGCAGGATCGATGCCTCCGGCCGCGCGAGTATCCGGGGCCTGCGGGGGACGGACGCATCGGACACGAACATATGTTCGCATAAGCCTCCGTCCGGCGTGTCGAACTCCCCGTGCGGCTCGGAGTAACCGCCGAGGCGCCCGAGAGCCGGCATCAGAGGTGGGGGCGAAGGCTTACCAGTACTGATGTCGCTTTCCGTCGGTGTCGGCGATGAAGATGACCGCATCGGCGCCGTCCAGATCCGCCGGGGTGAGCGGAATGTGGCCTGGCACGAAAGGTGCGCTCGTGCCGATCGACGGAGCGAGCGCGTCGCGCAGGGCCTGCGCCGGGAACAGGGCGCGGCGGGAGGTCGCCTCGGCCAGCACGCGCTGGAGGGTGCCCGGCTCACTGTCAGGACTGGCGTCGGTTGCCACGAACACGTAGCGCTCGCCGAGGGTGAGTTCGACGAGCGCGCCGGCGCTGCCCCAGTTCGCCTCGCCACGGCCGATCGGCGTGTGGGACTGCACGCGCTGCAAGTGCGCGTTGTGCGCGAACACCAGGCTCGGTCCGCGTCGCTGCTCCTGCGCGACGATCGCGAGCAGATTCTCGGCCATCATCTCGGCGCGCACGCTGAGCAGGGTCGCGATGCGATCGGGTGCGGAACCGGCCATGGCCGCGTGGTAGCGCAGCAGGCCCTGGGCGGTGCGCGCGTGCGCGAGGGCGTGGTCGTAGCCGGTCGGGTCGGCGCGACGCAGGCCGGGTGCCGCGCGGTGCAGCGCGCAGGCGAGATCGTCCGCGACGACCCGCAGGGCACGGGCGCGGTCAGAGTCTCCGATGGACGCAGCCGGGTCGTACATGGCCGCCTGGTTCGTCCAGTCCGCGTCCTCGCCGAGCAGTGCGTCAAGGTCGCGGACCGATCCGGGCCGCAGCGCCGCGGGCAGATAGTCGGTGACCGAGAACAGTGCGCGTCGCGGACTCGGCGCGCCGGAGTGCTCCACCGGAGCGTCGAAGCCGTGGAAGCGAACCCGGTCCGACGGCGCGCGGGTGGCGTTGTGCGTGCGGAGCCATTCGACGAGTTCGCGGTTGCCCGGCACCGCGCCGAACCCGTGGCTGAACCCGGTCGCGAGCACCGTGTCGAGGTCCGCGGTGGCCCCCGCCACGTAGTCGTCGACAACCGCCGCGGCGAAGACATCGGTCTCCAGCACGATCGACCGGTACCCCCGTTCGACGAGGTGACAGAGGATCTCGTTGCGTAACAACGGGAACGCCTCGACCCCGTGCGTCGGCTCGCCGAGAGCCAGCAGTGCCGTCGGCTCGGTCCGCGCGCCGAGCAGTTCGTCGAGGGCACGGCCCAGGCTTGCCGGGTCGTCGAGCTGGCGGCCGATGGCACGCAGTGCTGCGGCAGTGGACATGAAGCACCCCTTTCCGAAGGAACTGCCCTCGACAGTATCGTTGAATATTCGAGTGAAACTTTCGCGAATGATCCCTGGTATTCAGAGATCAAAGCCTCAAACGGAGGTGTGAGCTGCGGCCGATCGACCTCGCCCGGGAACACGGCTTGTCCGCACAGGCGATCCGCAACTACGACGACGCGGGCATCCTTCCGCCCGGCGAGCGCAGCGAGACCGGGTACCGGCGCTACACGGCCCTGCACGCCCAGGCGCTGCGCGCCTTCCTCGCATTGCGCGCAGGCCACGGGCACCGGCAGGCGACGGACATCATGCGCGCGACCAACCGCGGCGACTCCGAATCCGCCTACCGGCTCATCGATGCCGCGCACGTCGCGCTGCTCACCGAACGCGACACCCGCACCGAGGTCGCGACGGCCCTGGGCGGCCTGGCCCGCACGATGCCTACTCCTGTTCACGGCCGACCCCTGACCGTCGGCGAACTCGCGCGCCGGCTCGGCGTGCACGCGGCGACACTGCGCATGTGGGAGTCCCACGGCATCCTGCGCCCCGACCGTGACCGGGCGACGGGTTACCGCCACTACGGACCGGACTGCGTACGCGACGCCGAGATCGCCCGACAGCTGCGCCGGGGCGGCTACCGGCTGTCCCAGGTCGCGCGGTTCGTCGAGTCGCTGCGCGCGGCGGGCGGGGCGGACGCGTTGAGCGCCTTCCTCGACTCCTGGCAGGACCGGTTGACCATGCGCAGCCGCAATCTCCTCGCCGGCGCGGCCCAGCTCGATACCTACCTCGCCATGCTCGATCGGACGCCGCGCGACCCGGTGTGAGGGCACCGCCCCAGTCGTGCAAGGCATCCGGCAGCCCTGGTCGGCGCGGACGGATCTACTGGTTGCCTCCGTAGTAACCGGCCGTAACCGGTACCCTGTTCCCACGACGGGGCACAGCTCGGATGAGGGAGTCGGTACGGTGCGTGGATTCGGGGATCTGGAGGCGGTGATCATGGACCGCATCTGGGATCAGGACGCAGAGGACACAACGGTGCGCGAGATCTTCGACGACCTGTCGGCTCAGCGCGACATCGCCTATACGACGGTGATGTCGACCATGGACAACCTGCATCGCAAGGGCTGGCTGGCACGCGAACGCGCCGGTAAGGCCTATCGATATTGGCCGACGCTCACCCGGGAGGAGCACAGCGCCCGGCTCATGCTCGAAGCGCTGGGTTCCGGCGGACGCTCCGATCTGGTGCTCAGTCATTTCGTCGATCGGATCAGCGCCGAGGAGTCGGCCGGGCTGCGTGCCGCGCTGCGCAGACTCGCGGCGCGCAAGTCACCAGAAGTCCCGTGAACCTTGCCATCGCCCTGACGCTGTACGGCAGCGTCGTGGCCACTTTCGGTCCGCCCGTACTGCGCAGTCTGACCCATCGCGGCATCGCGCCGCGGCTGGGCGTGATCGCCTGGGTCGTCGCGATCGTCGGCGCCCTGAGCGCCTGGGGGATCGCCGCGACGGTGGTGACCATCGAGTTCGCCACCTACTGGGGACATCCGAAGGACGCGCTGCGCTCCTGCGTGTCGTTCCTGTGGACGCCCATGCATGTGCACGGCGCCGCGGCCACCCGGGCGGCCACATTCGCCGTAGCGGCGCTGGTGGCCACCGGCACGGTGGCGCTCATCGCGCGCGCGGTGGGTGTCGTGGTCGACATGCGCAGGCGCACCAGCGTCCACGCCAGGGCCGTCCGCCTGGTCGGCAGGCCGGTGCCGGGCATCGGGGCGGTCGTGCTCGATTCGCCGGAGCGGCAGGTGTATTGCGTGCCGGGACGGCCCGACACCATCGTGGTCACCACCGCCGCGCTGGACGTGCTGGACGACGACCAGCTCGCCGCGGTGCTCGCGCACGAGCGCGCGCACCTGTCCGGCAGGCACGCGGCGTTGTCGGCGGTGCTGCGCGCGGTGGCCACCACGCTGCCGGGACTGCGCTTGTTCACCGTCGGTGCGGCGGAGATCGCCCGGCTGCTGGAGATGTGCGCCGACGACAAGGCCGCCGACGAGCACGGTTCGCTGCCGTTACTGGGCGGGTTGCTGGCGATCGTCGGCATCGTCGAGCCCGCGCCCCCGGGTGCGCTGGCCGCGGCGGGCACGGCGGTCCTGGCCCGCGCCGAGCGGCTGGCCGACCCGGTCGGCGCGATCCGGCGGGCGACCACCCGCACCGCCCTGCTCGGCGTGATCGCGATGACCGTGACCGGGTCGGCGCTGGCGGCCGCGACGGTGGCCGGTGTCGGCGCGCTGCTGAGCTGAGTGGGAGAAGGAGCGCGCGTGCGGGCCACCTGGGATCAAGTCTTCGCTTGGCGCCTGGATCGTCAGTATGTCCGGTCCCGTGCGGACGAGGGCGCGATAGCCATCGCCGGGCGTTTGTGCGGCGTGCAGGCCCAGGTCGCCTCCGCGGCGGAACTGGCGGTCGGGCTGCGCAGCACGAAACCGGAACCGGGTGGGCTGGTTCGCGCGCTCGGCGACGGCGCGCTGATGAAGACCTGGGCGATGCGCGGCACGCTGCACGCGCTCACTCCGGATCTGGCCGCCGCCTGCCTCGCGCTGATCGGCTCGGCACGCACCTGGGAGAAGCCCGCCTGGCAGAAGAACTTCGGCGCCTCGCCCGCGGAGGTGGCCGCGCTGGCCGAGGCGGTCGCCGAGGTGCTCGACGGCGCGGTGCTCACCCGCGAGGAACTGGTCGAGGCGCTGGTGTCCGAGCCGGGCTTCCACCGGCTCGGCGAGGAATTGCGCTCCGGCTGGGGCGCGCTGCTCAAACCCCTGGCCTGGCAAGGGGTGCTCTGCCACGGTCCGTCGCGGGGCGCCAAGGTGACGTTCGCCCGTCCCGCCCAGCTGGTGCGCGACTGGCCCGGCCTGCCCGAGCCGGAGGCCGCGGCGCCTGCGGCGATCCTCGGCTATCTCGGCGCCTACGGCCCGGCGACGCCGGAGACCTTCGACGCCTGGCTCAGCCGCAACAGTCTGCGCAAATCCACGGTGCGGCGCTGGTTCGCCGAGTTGGGTGACCTGCTCACCGAAGTCGATGTGGAGGGCCGCCGCGGCTTCCTGCCGACCGATCAGGTCGACGCGCTGGCCGCCGCCGCGCCGAGCGCAACGGTGCACCTGCTCGGCGCCTTCGACCAGTACGTGCTGGGACCGGGCACCGGTGACACCGTCGCGCTGCCCGCCGCCCACCGTGCGAAGGTGAGCCGGACCGCGGGCTGGATCTCACCGATCGTCGTCGTGGGCGGGCGTATCGCGGGCACTTGGGAACTCACCGAGGACGCCGTCGAGATCACCATGTTCGACGACGCGCCGTTGCCGAAGCGGGGGCTGGACGCCGCTGTCGCGCACGTGGCGCTGACCGCAGGGCGCGAAAGCCTTACGGTGCGGGCCGCGTAGCGATGCAGCGGGGGCCACATAGATTCCCGGACCGGCGATTCCAGCGCCTCAGCCGCTGAGCCGTCGCCTCACGCAGACCCGGCGGATCAAGCGACGGATCAGACGACGGCCGACTCGGTGGCCGATTCCGGTTGCACGGCGGCGGGTTTCGGCATGCGGGCGGCTACGCCGACCACACCGGCCAGCACCGCGACCGCGGCCGTCACGTACCACCCGCGCCGGAACGCCTCCAGTGTCGCTTCCGGATCGGCGGGTGAGCCGAGCACGGCGACCAGCACCGCGACCCCGACCGCGAGACCGATCTGGCGCGCCATGCTCAACACGGCCGACCCGGTGGCGAACCGCTGTGGCGGCAGTCCGCTGGTGCCGGCCGCGAAGGCGGTCGGCAGGGTGAGGCCGACACCGATGCCGCTGACCACCATGCCGCCGAGCAAGCCGCCGACGTAGTCCGGTGTCGAGGTGATCGCCCGCGCCCACCACAGCATGCCCGCACCGAAGATTATCCCGCCCGCCGCGATGACCGGCCCGGCGCCGATCCGCCCGATCAGCCGCCCCGCCAGGATCGCGATCACCGGCACCATCAGCGGGCCTGGCGCGACGGCCAGACCGGTGCGTATCGCCGACCAGCCCCACACGTTCTGCGCCCACAGCACCACCGACAGCAGCATCGCGCCGAAGGCGACGTTGAAGAAGACGGCGTTGCCGGTCATCCAGGCGAAGTTGGGTGCGCGCAGCAGTGCCGGATCCACCACGGGGCTGTGGTGCCGCGCCGAGGAGACCACGAACGCCATCGTCAACAGTGCCGCCACGGCGAACGCGGTGAGCACGCCCGCCGACGACCACCCCCAGTCCGTACCCTTCACCAGTCCGAGCACCAGCCCGGCGATCGCGCCGACCAACAGCGCCGCACCGAACAGGTCGGGCATCCGCCCGCCGTCGCCTTCGGGATCGGGCAGCATCCGCACGCCGAGGACCACCGCGATCAAGCCGAACGGCACGTTGACCAGAAACACCCAGCGCCAGCCGAATTCGACGAGCAGCCCGCCCAGCACCGGGCCGAGCGCCGCGCCGAGGCCGCCGAAGGCGACCCACAGCCGCACCGCCGCGGCACGGCGCTGCGGCGGTGCGGCCGCGAGCACCAAGCCGAGCGAGGCGGGCGTCAGCAGCGCCCCGCCGACGGCCTGCAGGACGCGGAACAGCACCAGCGACCCGACGTCCCAGGCGGTCGCGCACAGTGCCGAGCCGGCCACGAATATCACCAACCCCAGCAGGAACGTGGTTCGAATGCTGCGGCGGTCGCCGAGTCGTCCTGCCGGGACCAGCAGTGCGGCGAACACGATCGCATAGGCGTTGAGCACCCAGGACAGCCCGGAGATCCGCGCTCCGCCGAGATCGGCGGACATGTCCGGAAGGGCGACGTTGACAATGAACAGATCCAGGCTCGACAGCAGTACGCCGATCGAGACGACGGCGAGCACGACCCGGAAGTCGGCGGCGGCCCGGTTCGGCGCCGCGGCAGGGGATGGCATTGGTCTTCTCCGTTTCAGCCGAGCACGCGGCGGGTCTGGCGGGCAGAGGCGACCAGCAGGCCGCTCCGGTCCCAGATCGAGGTGTCGTCTACCGACCAACCGCCGCCGGTAGAGGCGTTCACCGTGCGAACCAGCACCGGCAGGCCACCGGTGGGCGCGCCGTGCACGTGCATCGACAGCGCCACCGTGGGGACCGCGACGGGCGCGCGCAGCACGGGAAATATGGCGGGCGGCAGAGCGTCGGCGAGGATGGCGAGGGCCGCGGCGTCCGCGGGCAGTTCGGGGAGGAGTGCGATCCAGGCGCACATCATCGGTTCGTCCGCGCCGGTGAGCGGCAGCGGTCCCGCCGCGGGGCGGATGTCGAAGTGAGCGCCCGCGGGCACGAGTTCGGGAGGGAGGGCGAACCGCGCACAGGAATCGGCATCGGGCACCCGCGGTGCCGGTGCGCCCGTGTACTTCGCGATACCCGAGTCCACGGTGCGACCGAGCGTGACGGACGCCGCCGCGACCGGGCTGCCGTCCTGCTCGGCGTGCACGTCCAGCACTACGGTACTGCGACCGACCGTGTGCTCGGTCGCGCGAAAGGTCAGGACATCCTCGGTGGGGCGGCCCAGGAACCGCAGGTCCACGGCCCGCACCGGCAAAGGTTCGGCAGCCGCCGCGCGAGCCACCTCGATGAGCAGAGCCGCGATCACGCCGCCGTGCGGTCCGGTCCATCCCCGCCAGGACCGGTCGACCCGCGCCTGCCACCGGCCCGCACCGGTGTCGGTGAGCGCGAATTCCTCGGCGAGCGTCCGCGTAGTGAGTTGCTTCATGCAACGCACATTAAAGGTAGTGAGTTCTGTCAAGCAACTGAGTATGCTGACGGATATGCGCAGGACGAGCTTCGAGGACATGAACTGCTCGCTGGCCCAGTGCCTCGAGGTGGTGGGGGAATGGTGGACGCTGCTGATCGTGCGCGACGCCCTGTTCGGCGTGACGCGCTTCGACGACTTCCACGCCCGGCTCGGCATCGCCCGCAATGTCCTCACCCAGCGTCTCGAGCATCTGATGGAGCACGGCGTGCTGACCAGAGAGCCCTATCAGGACAATCCGGTTCGCTACGATTACCGGCTCACCACGAAAGGCCGCTCGTTGTGGCTGGTCGTCACCGCGATGCGGCAGTGGGGTGACGAATGGGCCGCGCCGGACGGCCCGCCGCTGCAGACGACGCACGCCGCGTGCGGCAACCTCGCGACCGTCGAGCCGGTGTGCTCGGAGTGCGGTGAGCACGTCGCGTTACGCGACCTGCGTCCCGTTCTCGGCCCCGGCGCCAAGGACTCTTCCCTCATTCCCGGGTGAGGCGTGCGCTACCCCTCCCGCGTTCGCCGTCGCGCGGCGATAGGCTGCGGCGGTGGCGGACGGGCGAGTGCGGCAGTTGATCGACACGGTGGCATGGGTGCGCATCGAGGACGGACGGATCCTGTGTGCCAGACCGCGTGGCAAGGACGTCTTCTACATCCCGGGCGGCAAGCGCGAAGGCGCCGAGACCGATCTGCAGACGCTGCTGCGCGAGATCGAGGAAGAACTCACCGTCGCGCTGCTGCCGGAGACCGCCGCGCACGTCGGCACCTATGAGGCGCCGCACGGTCCGGTGAACGGGGCGGTGGTGCGGATGAGTTGCTACACCGCGGATTACCGCGGAACGCTCGCCGCGAGCAGCGAGATCGAAGAGGTCGCGTGGTTCTCCTACGCCGACCGCCCCCTCGTCCCTCCGGTCGACCAGATGCTGTTCGACGATCTGGTGCACGCGGGCCTGCTACGGTGAATCGCGGGCCGAACAGCGCTACCGTCGGCGGTATGTCGTGGTTTCGGGCACTCCTGCGTTACGCCGCCTACGCGCTCTGGGCGCTCCCGCTGGCGGTGCGGCGAATTCCGACCCGGCTGCGGGTGCCGCGGCGACTGCTCGGTGAATCCGTTCTGCCGCACAAATTCTCCGTCACCCGGTCGGTCTCGCACTCGGTGCTCAGTGGCGCGGTCGGCCTGACGGCCTGGTTTCTGGCCTTCCTGGCGATCGTGGCCGCGTTCCGCGGGATCTTGTTTCCGGTTGTCGCGAGCGACGATCTCGAAGGATCCTGGGGCGGTCCCACTTCGGCGGGTGCGTGGGCGGTGCACGCGGCGCTCGGCGTCGGGCTGCTGCCGGTCTGGCTGCTGGTCCTCGCCGGGCTGGGCGCGTTCCAATTGCGGCTCACCCGCGGCCTGCTCGGCCGGAACGGGCCGTGGTGGCCTGCTCCGGCCGCGGTAGTGCTGGCCGTGGGTGGCGCGCTGCTTTTCGTGGCCTGGCTGCGGCAGGTGTGAGGGTGCGCAGGTCCCGAGCGCCGCGCAGCCGCCGCGCCCTCAGGTGGTGGCGTGTGCGCGTTGTGCCCGCTGGATGAGGTGTTCGACGAGGGTGAGCAGGACGTCCTTGCACGACCCTCGGTCGCGCGCGTCGCAGAGCATGACGGGGGTGGCCGAGTCGAGGTCGAGGGCGTCGCGTACTTCGTCGTTGGTGTAGCGCGGTGCGCCGTCGAAGCAGTTGACGCCCACCATGAACGGCAGACCGCGGCGCTCGAAGAAGTCCACGGACGCGAAAGAGTTGCCGAGCCTGCGGGTATCGGCCAGGACGACGGCGCCGAGCGCGCCGCGCGCCAGTTCGTCCCACAGGAACCAGAATCGGTCCTGGCCCGGTGTACCGAACAGGTAGAGCACCAGGTCGCGGTCGATGGTGAGCCTGCCGAAGTCCAGCGCGACCGTGGTCGTGGACTTCTGCTCGACGCCCGACAGATCGTCGATTCCGGTGCTCACCTCGGTGATCAGTTCCTCGGTGCGCAGTGGCGCGACTTCGCTGATCGCCGAGACCATGGTGGTCTTGCCGACGCCGAACCCGCCGGCGACGAGGATCTTGACCGACGCGGCCAATTGCGGTGTGCCGCTCGGGTCAAAGTTTTCGGATTCCATCCAGTACCGCTCGCAATATGTTGAGGTCATCGGGTCCGGCCTCCGTCGGAACGGGAGCGCGGAAGATCAGTTGCCCGTCGCCGATCAGATCACCGACGAGGATCTTCGTCACCGCCAGCGGCAAACGCAACTGTGCGGAGACTTCTGCGACGGTCTGCGAAACCCGGCACAGGCGAAGGATATCGGCGTACTCGGGTTCGCTGCGTCGCAGCGTGGCCGCGGAGGAGTCCGCGATCACGGTGGTGAGCATATCCAGTTCGGGCCCCGCGCCGCTGGTGCGCCCGCGCGTGACCGCATAGGGACGCACCAGGGGGCCGGCCGCCTCGTCGAACCAGGGCTCACGCGGATGGGTCATGGCGGGTCTTACTCGACATGTCCGACGAGGTCTTGGCGTGCGGTCGTGGACAGATAGCTGCCCACGCGCTGGACCGTCAGATTCATCTCGTAGGCCACCATGCCGAGATTGGCCGACTCGGCGGCTTGCAGTGCCAGGCAGGCGTTGTCGCCCGCGGAGGTCACGAACAGCACCGCGCGGTCGAGTTCGATGACCGCCTGGCGGACGCCGCCGCCGTCGAACCGGTTGCCCGCGCTGCGCGCCAGCCCGTAGAGCGCCGAGGACATCGCGCCGAAGTGTTCGGCGTCCTCGCGGTTCATACCGCTGGAGCGGCCGAGTAGTAGCCCGTCGGTGGACAGCACCACCGCGTGGCGCACGCCGGCCAGCCGGTCGACGAGATCGTCGAGCAGCCAATTGAGATCACCTGCGGGAGAAGCGGACACCCCTAGCCTTCCTGTTCGTCGGGGATGGTGGCGCGGCGGCCCTGCCTGGTTCCGTTCTCGATGGCGGACATCAGATCACGGGCCTGCTCGGGGGAGCGGGGAGCCTGTGCGGAGGCGGCTTGCTGCTCCTGGGCCGACTGCGCCAATTGCGGTGCGAGATTGGTCTGTCGGTGGCGCCGCGGCAACGGCGGGCGACCGTCGGAGCCCGGTTGCGTCGGAGCCTCGGTGTACGGGCGGGGGGCGTAGCGCGGGGGCGCGGCGGATTCGACCGGCAGGGTCGCGACCGACGACGACGGGGTCTGCGCGGAATTCGCCGTCTCCGTCGCGATCGCGGGCGTGGTGACGAGCTTGCGGCGACTGCCGGGATCGGTGAGCTCCGCCGGTGTCTGCGGCACGCCCGAATCGGCCGCGATGAGGGCGGACGGAACGAGCACGATGGCCTTGATGCCGCCGTAATCGGAGTCCGACAGCCGCACCGCGATACCGTGGCGCGCCGCCAGCTGCGCGACCACGAACAATCCCAACCGGGAGTCGGCCGACAGGGTCGCCACGCCGAAATCCGGTGGATTGCGCAGTGTCTCGTTCATCTTGGCCAGGTCGGCTTCGGACATGCCCATGCCCTGGTCGCCGATTTCGACCACGACGCCTTTGCCCACCACGTTGCCGGTCACCTCGACACGCGACTGCGGCGGCGAGAAAGAGGTGGCGTTGTCCACCAGTTCGGCCAGCAGGTGGATGAGGTCGGCGACCACCGCGCCGAGCACGTGGACTTCGGGCAGCCGGGTCACCCGCACCCGCGCGTAGTCGAGGGTCTCACCGACGGCGCTGCGCACCACGTCGACCAGCGGGACCGGGTTGCGCCACTGCCTGCCCGGCTTGCCGCCGCCGAGGATGGTGAGGTTCTCGGCGTTGCGCCGCTCCCGGGTCGCGAGGTGGTCGAGACGGAACAGGGTGTCGAGCAGGACCGGGTCTTCCTGTCGCTGCTCGGCTTCGTCGAGTATCTCCAGCTGCCGGTGCACCACGATCTGGCTGCGGTGCGCGATGTTCAGGAACACCGCCTTCACGCCCTCGCGGGTGCGAGCCTCGGCCACCGCCGCGGAGACGGCGGCGGAATGGGCGTGCTGGAACGCCTTGGCCACTTGGCCGATCTCGTCGCTGCCGTAGTCCAGGTTCGGGGACTCCGCGGCGGGATCGACGGCTTCGCCGTCACGCAACCTGCGCATCATGTCGGGCAGCCGCTCGTCGGCCAGCGCGAGCGTTTCTCCCCGCAACCGCTTCAGCCTGCGAATGACGCGGTTGGCCAAGGCGACCGCGACGACGAGCACCAGAACGCCGATCACGAGCAAGCCGCCACCCGTCACGGCGGATCTGGTCGCCGCCGCGGCGGCCTTGTCTTCGGCGGCCTCCTGGACATCCCTGTTGTACACCGACCAGGCGTCCAGCAACCCGCGGCTGACCTCGGCTGCCGCGCGGTGCCATTCGTCGGCGCTCAGCGGAAGCGGAGGCAGGCTCGATTGCCGTGTGCCGGTGCTCGCGCTCGCCGCGGGGGGCGATGTGGTGGCCGAAGCCGCTGCGACGCTGACGCGCTGGACGATGGCATTCTCCATCGCGGTCAGCTGTTGCCACGCCGTGCCGGTGGACAGCGCCTGCAGGCGGGCCTTGATCGGGCCGTCCAACTCGGTGATGAGCGTGGCGATCTCGGCGTGGTAGAAGCCGGTCTGGCGGGTGTACTCATCGAGCGGGATGGGCGGGGGCGTGGCGCCGTGGACGTAGACCGCGCCGAGGGCGTTGCTGCGTGACATCGCCTCGCTCACGTAGAACAAGCGGATGCCCGCCACGGTGCCCACGGCGATATCGCTCTCCGGGGCGGTCCGCGCGGTGGATTGCGCGCCCGCGGAGATCGGATCGAGCAACCGGTTGTAGAACATGTACGCGTCCGGAATCGGCAGGGCGCCCGCGTCGGCGGCGGAGCGCACCGTCGTCAGGCTCTGCGTCAGCATGACGAGGTCGGCGTCCTTCTCGGTGATCTTCGTGTCGTCGACGTCGCGCAGGTTCGCGGAGGTCGCGAGCAGGTTTCGCACCGACGCGTCCACGCGCATGCGCGCGGGGCCGAGCGCGGAGGTGAGAGTGTCGTCGCCGGACAGCTGGGCGAGGGTGAGGTAGCGTTCCTGCTCGATCGCGTCCATGACCTCGCTGGTCACCGCGATGGCCTCCTGGCTCGCCGCGGCCCAGTCCTTCGCCTTGGTTCCTTCGGCTACCAGGTAGCCGGCGGCGCCCATGCCTGCCAACAGCAGAGTCAGACTCGGAATGAGCGCGATAGCCAGAATCCGGGTGCGGACCCCGAGCCTCGCTCTGAACATCGGCATAACGTAAACCACGACCCGGCGGTACGGACAGCCGGTCCCGGTGAGTGGGACTGGATTTGACTCGACCGGGAAGACTGTGACCTACCGGGGGATCCTCGCCCGGCCACGCCCGAACCAAGAGGTATTCGGCGCCGAGGCGGCCGCGGACGAGTGCCGCGCATTCCGTCCGCAGTGGGTTCAGGACAGGCGATATCGGGCGTAGATTGTGTGTATCTCAAAGTTACTCACAAGTAGGAGGCAACGATGCCCGCGCCGGAAGCCGATGTATTCGACCGCCTCAGCGCGCTGGCCGCGATCGAGGCGCCCGCGGAACGTCCGCGCAGGACGATCGCCGAGACGTTCACCGGAAACTCCCTGGGCAGCGTGCCGGTCGGCACGCCGGCCGACGTCACCGCCGCCTTCGACAAAGCCAGGGCCGCGCAGCAGCGCTGGGCGGCCCGTCCGGTCGCCGAACGCGCCGCCGTGCTGGACCGTTACCGCGCTCTGGTGGTGGAGCACCGCGAATTCCTGATGGACGTGGTGCAGGCCGAGACCGGCAAAGCCCGCTGGGCGGCCCAAGAGGAAATCATGGGCCTGATGTTCGCGGCCCGCTATTTCGCCAAGATCGCCCCGAGCGTGCTGGACACCCACCGGGTAGCGGGCGCCTTCCCCGTGCTCAACCGCGCCTCGGTCCGGTATCAGCCCAAAGGCGTGGTCGGTGTCATCGCCCCGTGGAACTACCCGCTGCTGCTGTCGATCGGCGATTCCATTCCGGCGCTCATCGCGGGCAACGCCGTGGTGGTCAAGCCCGACAGCCAGACCCCGTTCTCCACGCTGGCCGGCGCCGAGCTGCTCTACCGAGCAGGCTTGCCGCGCGAGCTGCTCGCGGTCGTCCCCGGGCCGGGCGGCGTGGTCGGCACCGCGATCGTCGAGGACTGCGACTACCTGATGTTCACCGGTTCCTCGGCGACCGGCCGCACCCTGGCCGAGCAGTGCGGCCGCAGGCTGATCGGCTTCTCCGCCGAACTCGGCGGCAAGAACCCGATGATCGTCGCCGCGGGCGCCGATCTGGACAAGGCCGCCAAGGCGGCCGTGCGCGCCTGTTTCTCCAATGCCGGGCAGCTGTGCATCTCCATCGAGCGGCTCTATGTCGAGCGGCAGGTCGCCGCGGCGTTCACCGAGAAATTCGTCGCCGCCGTACACGCCGCGAAACTCGGCGCCGCCTACGACTATTCGGCCGACATCGGCAGCCTCATCTCCGAAGCGCAACTGGAAACGGTGTCCAAGCACGTCGCGGATGCCACCTCGAAGGGAGCGAAGGTGCTCACCGGTGGCAAGGCCCGCCCGGACCTGGGTCCGCTGTTCTTCGAGCCGACCGTGCTCGGCGAGGTGACCGACGAGATGGAATGCGGTCGCAACGAGACCTTCGGCCCACTGGTGTCGATCTATCCGGTCGACAGCGTCGAGGAGGCGGTGCGCCTGGCCAACGACACCGACTACGGCCTCAACGCTTCGGTGTGGGCGGCGAGCAAGTCCGAAGGCGAGCGGATCGCGGCGCGGCTGCACGCGGGCACGGTCTGTGTGGACGAGGGCTACGCACCGGCGTGGGGCACCACCGGCGCCCCGATGGGCGGAATGGGCATCTCCGGTGTGGGGCGCCGCCACGGACCCGACGGCCTGCTCAAGTTCACCGAACCGCAGTCGATCGTTGTCACCCGCTTCATGAATCTCGATGCGCCGAAGCTGTTCCCGAAGGACAAGTGGCAGCCGTTCCTGATGACCGTCGCACGCAGCCTGCGTTTCCTGCCCGGGCGCTGACATACGACGTCCGCCCGGGTGGTCGTGCCCACCCGGGCGGACGACCCGCCGGTTCGTGCAGGGGTCACGCCAACCGGTCGGCTCCGGTGCGCGGCGGCCCTCCGGCCGCCAGCGCCGCTGCTTCCTCGTCGGTGAGCAGTCGTGATCTGATGACGAAACGTGTGTCCTCGAGAGCGTCGGAAGCACGGCCGCCGGGTGCTTCGGCCACATCCACGGTGAGGTGGGTGTGCTTCCAGTGCTCGTACTGCTCGCCGCTGATCCACACTTCGGTGTGCCAGGGCAGATTTCCCAGCAGGACGTCGGCGCGGTCGATCCTGGACTCCCGGATGGGCAGGCACCGTGGCGAGTCGCTGTCGCGGTGTCCGGCGGACTGGTGCAGCAGCACGGCTCCGTGCTGATCGATCACGCTGCGCAAGACCGCCCTGGCGCGGTCGGTGATGTCCACCCGGTGCGTTCGATGCGTCCCCATGCCGTTCGACCGGCGTGGCGGACGTGGCCGGGCTGCGTCGGGTAGTCGGCGATGCCGCAGTCCCGCCCCCGGTCTGGTGTAGCTCATGATTCCTCGCAGATATCTCGGACAGATCCACTATGGTCCGCGGAGGTTGGTGCGAGGTTGGTGTGAAAGCGTCAGTCGCGCAACGCCGTATGCAGCCGGGCCGCGACCACCGCGCGGCGCACGTCGTCGGGCGGGAGCAATCGCAGCGCGTGCTCGTGTACCGCGACATCACGGGGCGCGCGTTCGCCGAAGGCCACCGCGTGCTCGGCTCGGTCGCCGGCGAGCACGGCGGTCCGCACGCCGACATCGAGGTAGTCGCGCCACTGCAGCACGCCGGGCGCCTCCGATCCGGGCAGCAGCGGCCCCCGGTACAGCCACACCGCCGAGGTGGTGTCACCAGCGGTGATGGCGGCGAACAGGTCGACGGCGTCGCAGGACACCGGACCGGTCAGCGCGTAGCGGCGATTGCTGATCGCACCGCCGATCGCGCGGCGCAGATGCGAGACATCGGCTTTGAGCGTGCTGCTGGACACCGAACGGTCGCCGTATAGGGCGGCGTGCAATTGCTCCGGGGTGAAGCCGTCCGGCTGCAGCGCCAGCAGGGCGAGGATCTCCAGCTGCCGAGGCGGCAGCGGCAGCGGCACCCCGTCGCGTAGCAGCCGTGCGGCACCGAGGCACTCCAGCCGGATCCCCGGCTCGGGCACGGGCTCGGCGGTGCGCAGCATCGTCTCCACGGCCGTCACCAGCGCGCGCACCGAGGTGAGCACCGCGGGATGCGAGCGGTCCCAGGAACTCGACAGATCCAGCGCGCCGACCTGCCTGCCGTCGGGTCCGTGGATCGGCGCGGAATAGCAGACCCAGCCGTGCAGCGCGGCGATCAGGTGCTCGGCGGAGAACACCGAGGCGGGGCGGTCGGTGTGCAGCGCGAGTGCCAAGCCGGTGGTGCCCATATGGCTTTCGTCCCAGCATCCGCCCGGCGCGAGGTTGACCTGCTCGGCTTGCCTGCGCAGCGTGCGGTCACCGCAGGACCACAACACGGTGCCCGCGCTGTCGGTGACCACCGCCAGATAGCCGGAATCCTCGGTGATGGCTCGCAGTTCACCCGCCAGTGCCGTCACCGGCTCGCGCAGTGGGGACGCGGCCCAGCGATCGCCGATGTCGTCCACCCCCGGCGCGATCGTGCACCCGGGATCGACGGTGTGCAGCGAGCGCCGCCAGGATTGTGCTACGTCGTTGCGCAGGACGGTGTTCCGGGGGCGGGGTACCGCCCGTGGAGCCGTCGCCCAACGCTCCCATTCTCTTTCCAGTTCGACCCGCTGCTGTGTGAGGGCGCGGAACTGTGCCACGTGGAAGACCCGTCGTCGTGTGAGCTCGAATTCTCCCTCTCATTCTGGCGTACGCCGACCGGCGTGGCGAGCGCCCGGAGCCCTACCGGCCGGTCGCCCGGGCTTTCGAGCGCAGTCGGCCACGACGCCCTAGGCTGCTGGCATGGCGACCGGGTTCGAGCGGGCACGCCTCGCCGATGTGCACGAGGTGGCCTCGGGCATGCCCCATGTGACACGCGCCGACGGACCGCGCGGTAACCCCGTCTATCAGGTCGGGGGCAAGTCGTTCGTGTTCTTCCGCACTCCCCGTCCGGATGCCGTGGACGCGGTGACCGGCGAGCGCTACGCCGATGTGATCGTGATCTGGGTGCCGTCGGAGTCCGATAAACAGGCGCTGGTGCAGGACCCGGACTCGCCGTTCTTCACCACGCCGCATTTCGACGGCCATCCCTCGGTGCTGGTGCGCGCCGCCCGCCTCGGCGAACTGAGCCGTCGAGAACTCACCGAGGTCATCCAGGACGCCTGGCTGTCGCGGGCCTCGCGCAAGCGCGCGGCGGACTGGCTGGCCGCCCATCCGCCGCGCTGAGCGGTCACTTCCGGATGAAGATCCCGGCCACGTCGGCGTTCTTGATGGGGGTGTCGGTGTTGGCCTGTGCGCCGCACAGCAGGTCGACCGACACCATCGTCGCGTCCACCGCGGTCCCCGCGGGCTCACGGTCGTCCTGGCTCTGCTGCTTGACGAACTTGGTGATCGTCGTGCGCTTGGTGTCCTGATCCTGCTTGACGTACTCGCTGCACGGGGTGTCGCCGCCGCGGTTGAGGGCGCGTTCGATGTCGGTGCAGCCGGTGAGGGCCATGGCGACCATCACGAACCCGAGGCCGGTCCGACCGGTCCGTGACAGCGTGGCGTTCATGGGCTCCTCCTGAAGGGTCGGCGGCGACACCCGCCGCGATCGGACTCCAGACTAGAGCGCTGTCCACCGAAGACGGGCGCTAGGCACGGAAGACGCACAGCGGCACCTCGACTTCCGCCGGAGTGAGCGAACCGTGCTGCCCGACCAGCGACGACTGCAATGGTTCGACGCCGCTGCGGATGACACCACGCCGCCCTCGCGCGAGCACGACCAGATCGCCGATGCGCTGGGCGATCGCGGGGTCGACGGTGGGGCCGAACCACCCTCGGGCCACGGTCTCCTCCTTGCCGAGCACCTCGAAGTCCGGGCCGAGCGTGGCCCGCCAAGCCGCAGCGACGTCGGATTCGGCGCCCGGCACGGTGTAGACGTGCCGGGCCCGTGCTTCCCCGCCGAGCGCCCGGACCCCTTCTCGCAGGACGGGGGTGGTGTCGAAATCGATGCTGTCGTCCATCTGCACCATGCCGTGGTCGGCGGTGACCAGCAGCGCCGCGCCCGGAGGCAGCTCGGCGGCGAGCGCGGCGGCGAGCCGGTCGGCGTTGGCCAGTTCCAATTCCCAGGCCCGCGACGAAGGGCCGCGCACGTGTCCGGTCAGGTCGAGATCGCCGTGGTAGGTGTAGACCAGGGAGCGTGGCCCGGCCCGTAACGCCTCGCTCACACCGGCGACGAGATCGCCGAACGACAGCTGGGGGAGGAACCGGCAACCGCGCAGCACCGCCTCGGTCAGTCCCGATCCGGCCTGATCGCGCGGCGACACCTGTGCGACGGCGATACCGTCGGCGACGGCGCGCTGGAAAACGGTTGTGCGGGGCTGGAACTGCGCCGGGATCAATTCCTTGCGCAGATCGGACTTCGGCACGCCGTGCAGCCGCCAGGACAGCGGGGTGAACAGCCGGTCGTAGCCGGGGACGTGGAACAGATAGCCGACGATCCCGTGCTCGCCCGGCGGAACGCCCACCCCGAGCGAGGCGAGGCTGGTGGCCGTCGTCGTGGGGAAACCGGCCGTGAGCCGGACCGGCGCGAGGCCGGACAGGAATGGCGCCGCCGTGGGATTCGCGACGAGATCCTGGTAACCGAGCCCGTCCACCAGCAGAACGCAGACCTGGTCTGCATTCAGGCCCAGCCCTAGCCGGTCTTCCTCGCCCGGCACGCCCAGACCGGCGAGGACGGAGGGGAACACATCGGCCAGGGAACCGGTACCGTAACGCGGCGCGACGAACACGAAGGTCAGAATGTCAATGTCGGCGGCTGCCTGGCAAGGGTATTCACGCCTGTCCGGTCTCGAAACGGCTCACCTTGCCGTCGCGCAGGACGAATCGCCAGGTGGTCCGCATCGAGCCCCATCGCGAATTGGTGTAGTCGGCAACCAGTTCGTTGCCGTTGTCGCCGACGGACTCGATCCGCATGCGGGCGTTGCTGTCGAAGATCTCCGCTCCGGTCCACTGCGCGAGGTCGCGCTCCACACCGTCGTCGGACATGGTGGCATCGTCGGTGAGCACCGCGTAGAACCGGTCCTGATCGTTGGCGTTGAGCGCGTCGACGAACTCCTGCACCGTCGGATCCAGCTGCGCGGTCATCCGTGTCGTCCTCTCGGATCGGTGGGAAGCATCGGACAGCAAATGCCTGGCGTCTACTCTAGGTCAGCGGCGTCGTGCTCGGCTCGATCAGAGCTGCGAAGGTTCGCATGACATCGTCCACCAGCACCGCGGCGTTGGTGCCGAACTGTTCCGCGCGTTTCTCCAGTTGGCCGTCCAGCCATAGCGAGGCCAGCCCGTGGCCGAGCCCCCAGAACATGACCGCCAACGTGTCGGCCTTGTCGGCGGGCAGCGCTCCCGCGCGGACACACTCCGCGATCGCGTCGGTCAGGACGCCGAACGCCGCGTCGCCCGCCCCCATGGTGTCGGGATGCTTGTCGGGCTGCGAGAGTTCGGGCCGGAACATCAAGCGGAAGTACGCCGGGTGCTCGCGGGAGAACCGCACGTAGGCGTTCGCCAGCGCGGTCAAAGCGGCCATCGGCGTTTCCGCCTCGGCGCGGGCCGCCGCCAGTCGCGTTCCGAGCAACTGGAAGCCCTGGGTGGACAGCGTCGCGAGCAGGGCGGCCCGGTCGGGGAAGTGGTGGTACGGCGCCGCCGTACTCACCCCCGCCTCGCGCGCCACGCGGCGCAGGCTGACCGCCGCGAGTCCTTCCGTCTCGATCAATCGCAGGCAGGCGGCCAGCAGCGCGTCGCGCAAGGCGCCGTGGTGGTAACTGGTCCGCGTCACCATCCGAGCGTATGCGACGCGTCCTGGACAACCTAACTATGCGGTGCTTAGATTATCTGAGCGGCGCTCAGATGGCGGCCGCGGTAGGCACCCGAGGAGAGGGATGAGCACATGAGCAAACGGATAACAGTCACCGGCGCAACAGGATTCGTCGCAGGCCACGTCATCGCCGAGTTGCTGGAACACGATTACGCCGTGCGCGCGACGATCCGCGACCTCGCCGGCGCCGGCAAACGAGCACACCTGGTAGAGCTGGCCCGCCGCACCGGCGGTGAACTGGAGTTCGCGCAAGCCGATCTGAACGGCGACGCGGGCTGGGTGGCCGCTGTGGCGGGCAGCGTCGGCGTCTTGCACGTCGCCTCTCCGTTCCCCGCCACGCCACCCGACGACGAGCGCGAACTCGTCGACACCGCGGTCGAAGGAACTCTGCGGGTGCTGCGCGCCTGCGCCGCCGCGGGCACCGTCCGCCGCGTGGTGCTCACCTCCTCGATCGCTGCGGTCGCCTACGGTCACACCGACGACGCCCTGCGCACCGAGGCCGATTGGACGGTGGTCGAGCGCAGCCCGGCCTATCAGAAGAGCAAGACGCTCGCCGAGCGGGCGGCCTGGGATTTCGTCGCGCAACTCCCGGCCGCCGAGCGATTCGAGCTGGTCGTCGTCAATCCGGGCATGGTGCTCGGACCGTTGCTGTCGGCGGCGACGAGCACCTCGCACGAGCCCGTGCGGCGGTTGCTGGCCGGAGACGTACCCGGCACGCCGCGGGTCGGCTGGGCGCCGGTGGACGTGCGTGATCTCGCCGCGGCGCACCGGCTCGCGCTGGAGACCCCGGCGGCCGCGGGCAACCGCTACATCTGCGCGGGCGAGCACCTGTGGATGGAGGATATGGCGCGCATCCTCGCCGAGGAATACGGGCCGCGTGGATTCCGGGTGCCGACCAGACGGCTGCCGAACTGGGTAGTGCGTGGTGTCGCGCTGTTCGACAAGGGCGTCCGGCTGACACTGCCGAGCCTGGGGCGCACCGAGGCGCTCAGCGCCGACAAAGCCGGGCGCGAACTCGGCTGGACCATGCGTCCGGTGCGGGAATCCGTGGTGGACACCGCGGAAAGCCTGCTACAGCGGGGGATCGTCGCGGCGCCGCGGCGCAGGTCCGCCGTTCAGGCCGCCGCGCCGCGCGCCGCGCGCGTCTGAGGGGGCGGCCATGGTGATCGCGACATTGATCATCACCACGGTCGCGATGACGCGCCGCTGGTTCGCCCGCCGGTCCCCGCGTGGGGACTCGGCCGGGCGCGGCATCCCCGGCTCGGTCCGGCGGGCGTGGCGCCGCCCGTTGCCGGTGGCCGCCACCCTCCTCGCCCTGCTCGGCGTCGCGGTGGTGGCGGGCACGCTGGCCCAGTGCTGAACCGGCCCCCGGCGTCCGGGCTTCCGGCGTGATTCGCTAGACACAACACGTGACTGCGCAGCGCCCCTTCCGGTTCGGTGTCAACATGGTGGTCCCCGAGGGCCGGTCGAATTGGATCGAAAAGTGCCGCCGGGCAGAAGAACTCGGCTTCGACGTGGTCGGCGTCGCCGATCATCTCGGCCTGCCGGCGCCGTTCCCCGCGATGATCCTGGCCGCCGAGGCGACCGAACGGGTGCGGGTGAACACCTTCGTGCTCAACACCGCGTTCTACAATCCGGTGCTGCTGGCTCGCGACGTGGCAGGCGCCGATCAGTTCACCGACGGGCGCGTCGAACTCGGGCTCGGCGCCGGCTACGTGCAGGCGGAATTCGAGGCCGCGGGCATCCCGTTCGAAAGCGGGAGCAAGCGCGTCGAGCACCTGGAGCAGACGGTGATCACGTTGCGCCGCCTGTTCTCCGACCCGGAGTATCAGCCGCAGCCCGCCCAACCGTCGGGTCCGCCCGTGCTCATCGGCGGATGGGGTGATCGGTTGCTCGCCGTCGCCGCGCGGCACGCCGACATCATCGCCTTCACCGGGGCCGCGGCCGCGCGCAACGGCGGACCGCTGCAGATGGCCGGGCTCGCCGAGATCGAGGAGCGCGTCGCCTACGTGCGGGAACTGCTCGGTGCGCGGCTGGACAAGGTCGAGTTCAACATCCTGGTGCAGCGGGTGGTCCCGCCGCAGGAACGCGCGAGCGTCCTGGAGGTCTTCGGTCCGGCGCTGCCGCCGGACGTCGCCGACTCCCCGGAGGAGCACCCGATCCTGCTCATGGGCACCCCCGAAGAGATGGCCGACCACCTGCGCGATCGGCGCGACCGCTACGGCATCAGCTACATCACCGTCCTCGAGGACAGCATGGAGAAGTTCGCCGCCGTCATCCCGTTGCTGCGCTGATCCGACGCCCGCGGTTCACGGCAGCCGGTCGACGATGACGCGCGGGTCGATCTGCCGCAGTCTTCTCGGCCTGCTGGTCAGGCAGGGCCACGTGCGTGCGACCGCCTCGCGGGTGACATGACCGGCGGCGACCATGGCGTCGGCGGCAGAGCGGGCACCGCCCGGCTCGCCGGCCGGGTTCACGGTTCGGTCGAACGCCGGGACCACGGTGTGCGGCAGGCCGACCAGCACGGCGAGGATGTCGAGCCGGTCGGCCGGGATGTGCGTGCGCGCCGCCGCGAGCACGGTGCTCGGAACGACGATGGTGTTCCCCGCGTCGACCGTCGCCCAGACGATCGCCTGGGCATAGTCGGCGCGGTTGGTGAACGCGACGACCGCCGCGGCGTCGAAGACCACGCCGCCGAAGGCTCGCAACCTCACGCCGCGCCGGCCTGAGGTGCGTCCACCTCCCGGCCGGATAACGGCGGTGGCCCTGGTGCGGCGGCCGCTCTCGGCGCGAAAAGCCTGCCGCCGTGCACGTCTCGCGGAACCGGGCCACCCGGTTGCGGCCGCGCGACGATGTCGTCGGGCAGCGTGACGGTGGCCTTTCGCGGTCTGTGCTCCCGAAGCGGCGGCATGCCCCGACTCTAGCCGTGCGTTGCGCCTCCGGGGAGGACGCTCGAGCGGGCTTGCGCCCCGGCGGGTGTGGCGTCGCACGAGCCGTCGCCGTATTGGTGATGCGATCAGGAGATCCGCTGCGGCCGAGCGGATCTCGGCGTTTACATCAGTGGATTCACGAATGCGCACGCTGCGCCCGTCGGCCCCCCGATGCGGGAAATTCGCGCCCGGGCGCAGGGTGCCGCCGGTGGGTCGTAAAAGTCATTGCGCAACGCCACCTTTCGGAGGGCGGACGCGGCCGCACCACCGGCAATTATTGTGATTTAGATCACATTTACCGGGGCATTTTGTCAGTGCGGAGTGGCATGGTGTGCGGTATGCCTTTCGCCGAATCCACCGCAACGCTCGACGCCATCCGGGTCCTCGGAGCCAGTGAGCACAATCTGCGCGACGTGTCGCTCGAGATCCCCAAGAACAAGATCACCGTCTTCACCGGCGTCTCCGGCTCGGGCAAATCCTCGATCGTCTTCGACACCATCGCCGTTGAATCGCAGCGCCAGCTCTACGCCACGTTCCCCGCGTTCATCCTCAATTTCCTGCCCCGCTACGAACGCCCGCACGCCGAGGCCATCGAGAATCTCACCGCGCCGGTGATCATCGATCAGCAGCCGGTGGGCGGTGGCCCGCGATCCACGGTCGGCACCATGACCGACATCTTCTCGATGGTGCGGGCCATGTTCGCCCGATTCGGTTCGCCCTCGGCCGGATTCGTCTACAACTACTCCTTCAATGTGCCGCAGGGCATGTGCCCGGACTGCGACGGTCTCGGGGTCACCGTGCGCGCCGACCCCGATCGGCTGCTCGACCGGACGAAGTCGCTGAACGAAGGCGCGATACTGCTGCCGGGGTACGGCGTGGGCAGCGGAGATTGGCAACTCTATGGCAAGTCCGGCCGCTTCGACCCGGACAAGAAGCTGACCGACTACACCGGCGAAGAACTCCACGACCTGCTCTACGGCACCGGCGGCAAGGTCGAGCTGACCTTCAGCAAAGGCACCTGGAAGGCGAATTACGAGGGTCTGGCCACGAAATTCACCCGGACCCGGTTGCAGCGCGACACCTCCACGCTGAGCGAGAAGACCCGCGAGCAGATGCGGCAATTCCTCACCGAGGGCGTCTGTCCGACCTGCGCGGGCGCCCGGCTGAACCAGGCGGCCCTGGCCACGAAGATCAACGGGCGCACCATCGCGGACTGGGCGCGCTTGCAGGTCACCGATCTGATCGAGGTGCTCGACGAGATCACCGATCCGGCCGCCGTCGGCCTGGCCCGCGCCGTCCGCACCGGGCTGCGGCGGGTGGCCGACATCGGGCTGGGCTATCTGAGTCTGGACCGGCCGACCTCGACCCTCTCCGGCGGCGAAGGGCAGCGGCTGAAGATGATCAAGCATCTGTCCAGCACGCTGATCGGACTGACCTACATCTTCGACGAACCCAGCGTCGGGCTGCATCCACGGGACGTGGGCCGGTTGAACGACCTGCTGAGAGCGCTGCGGGACAAGGGGAACACGGTGATCGTGGTGGAACACGATCCGGATGTCATCCAGATCGCCGACCATGTCGTCGATGTCGGGCCGCGCGCGGGCGTGCACGGCGGGCAAGTGGTGTTCCAGGGCAGTTTCGCCGACCTGCGGACCGCCGACACCCCGACCGGCGCCGGTCTGCGCAGGCCCTTCCGGGTGAAGGACTCCTTCCGCACGGGCAGCGGTGAGCTGCTCATCGAGCGTGCGGCGGTGCACAATCTCAAGAACGTGACGGTCGGGATCCCGACCGGCGTCTTGACCTGCGTCACCGGCGTCGCGGGCTCGGGCAAGAGCAGCCTCATCCGGGACGTGTTCGTCAAGGAGTACCCCGAGGCGATCTTCGTGGACCAGTCGCCCATCGCGGCGTCGTCCCGGTCCACGCCCGCGACCTACCTCGGGTTGATGGACCCCATTCGCAAGCTGTTCGCCAAGGCGACGGGGGAGTCCGCGGGCCTGTTCAGCTTCAATTCGGCGGGCGCGTGCGAGCAGTGCGAGGGCCGCGGCGTGATCATCACCGAGATCGCCTACATGGACCCCGTGACCACCCACTGCGATGCCTGCGACGGACGGCGCTTCTCCGATGACGTGCTCGCCCTCACGCTGCGCGGCAAATCCATCGCCGACGTGCTGGAGATGTCGGCCGAGGAGGCGCTCGGATTCTTCGCCGAGAAGGCGCTGCACACCAAGCTGCGCACCATGAACGAGGTGGGCCTGGACTATCTCAGCCTGGGGCAGGCGATGAGCACGCTCTCCGGCGGAGAGCGGCAGCGGATCAAATTGGCGACCCAGTTGCAGAACACCGGCAGCGTCTACGTGCTCGACGAACCCACCACCGGGCTGCACATGTCCGATGTGGACACGCTGCTCGCGCTGATGGACGGTCTGGTCGAGCGCGGCAATACCGTCGTGGTGATCGAGCACAATCTCGACGTGGTCGCCCACGCGGACTGGGTGGTCGATCTCGGCCCGGATGGCGGCAAGAACGGCGGCGAGATCGTCTTCACCGGGACGCCCGCCGAGTTGCTCGCGCATCCGTCCTCGCTCACCGGCGAATACCTGCGCCGCTACAAGGCGGGTAGCTAGCCTGCGGGCTTCGGCACCGTGAACTGCTGAGTCCCGGTCACCCGCAACAGTTCCAGCGCCGAGGCCTCCCGGCTGCCGGCCGCCGCCGAGTAGACCACGACCGCCTGGTCGGTGTCCGGGACCATCAAGGTGTCGCAGTCCAGCCGCAGCGCGCCGAGATCCGGGTGTTCGATCGTCTTGGTCGCGCTGCGCCACTGCCCGGATCGCCGTGCGGTCCACAGTTGCTCGAAGCGTGGACTGCGGGAACGCAGTTCGGAGACCAAGCGCAGGAGGCCGGGATCGTCGGGATAGCGGGCGCGGGCGCTGCGCAGGCTGGCGACGGAGAACGACGCCGCGTTCTCGGCCTCTGCGGGCGTCATCGCGACCCGTCCCGGCTCGGTGCCGAGAAAGCGCTGCCAGATGATGTTGCGCTGGGCGGGCGGCCATGCGGAGAAATCACCGAGCAGCGCGGTCGCCATCGGATTCCAGGCCAGCACGTCGGCTTTGGCCGACAGCACCAGTGCGGGCAGATCCGCCATCCGGTCCAGCAGGCGCAAGACGCTCGGCCGCACCACCATGTCGATGCGGCCCTCCTGCGGAGGCGCCGCGCCCGCGAACTGGAACAGCAGTGTGCGGTCCTCGTCGTTGAGCCGCAGTGCGCGGGCGAGCGCGGCCAGCACGGCGGTGGACGGACGGGGACCGCGCCCTTGTTCCAAGCGCACCACATAGTCCACGCTGACGCCGGCGAGCTGGGCGACCTCCTCGCGGCGCAACCCCCGCACCTGCCTACGGGCGCCCGCGGGCAATCCGACATCGCCCGGACACACTTGGTCGCGCGCCTGCCTGAGCAACGCGGCCAGTTCGGTTCGATCCACATGTCGATCATGCCGCAGTCGGTGGTCGCCGGGGTAGGACCGCTGCTCCCGGGAGGTGGCAGCCCTGGTGGACCGGTGCCGCGGTTGCCTGCCGTAGTGGGGCGCTACCGGATTTCCGCGCTCGGTGCCCAGGGAGAACAGCGAGGGAGGTCGGCTGCGCGCGCATCGTCGGCCGTTCGGCACGGCTGCGGGCGCCGCCGGAGGGGTTGACGCCCCGCTAGGCGGTGACAGCGCCGAACTCCGTCGCGAGCCAGGCGGGGAACTCGGTGAGGTCGGTGAGGACCACATCCGCGCCCGCCGCCCGCAGTTCGTCGGCCGAGCACGGTCCGGTGCTGACGCCGACCGCGAAGACATCCGCGGCGCGCGCGCCGTTCATGTCGCCGACGTGGTCGCCGACGAAGAGATCCGCGCCCTGCTCGCGCAATGTCGCCGCCTTACCCGCCGACCAGAGATCGCCCGCGAGATGGTCGATGCGCCAACCCAGTTCGGCGATGTGCAGCTGTGCCAGCGGGGCATGCTTGCCGGTGACCACGAGTACCCGGCCGTTGCGGGCCTCGACGGCGGCCAGCGCGGACTGCGCGCCGGGCATCGGGGGGATGGTCGACACGAGCGTCGGATACAGCGCCCGGTAGCGGGTCACCAGCGCTGGGACGAGTTCCTCCGGCGCGCCCGCCTCGACGAGCAGGGTGGCCAGCGGTGGGCCGAGCCGATCGGCGAACGTCGTCCCGCACAGCGGCAGGCCGAACTCCGCGCCGAGCAGGTCGATGGCCCGCGCGACGCCGGGCCGCGAGTCGATCAGCGTCATGTCGAGGTCGAAGCCCACGGTCCAGGTCACTTGATCGACCCTAATCGCCCCCGTGGCGGTGTGCCGGTCGGGCTGTTGTGATTCACAACTCCGCCGCGCGCGGGTCTGTGGGCGGTGCGGCTGTCCGAACGGTGTGGTGGTGCTGCCGTGCTTCACGTGGAACCACCGTTGCACACGATGTCACGTAACCGGATGTGCGACCGCGTATTTCGGCATCCGACGCGAACCTGCGTCAGGTGCGGGCCGGTGGTGAGCTCGGCGTAGCCGCTGCTCGGGCTGATCTCCATGCGATCTATCCCGCTCAGGGGCCGATCCGCTCGGTTGTATAGCGGAACAGGACATCGGTGTCGCGGCAGACGATGCACACCGGCAGCTTGTGCGGGCCGGTGGTGGGGCCGACCAACGCCGCCTCCGGATCGGCGCCCAGCGTGGTCGCGACGGTGAGCCAGAGCAGGCTTTGCACCGTGGACCCGAACAGTGCGGGATCGATCTCGACATCGAATCCGAGCGCCCGGCACGACGCCGTTCCTCCATCCGCACGGGCGGAGTCAGGCCCCAACCTGTGGGCCGGCGGCGGGGCGTGGCTCGGCGAGTGTGGAGCGCTTGCGTCCGTATCCGAGGTAGACCGCGATGCCGACCAGGACCCACACGCCGAACCGCACCCAGGTCAGCACCTCGAGGGTGGTCGCGAGCAGGACGCAGCCGAACAGCGCGAGCAACGGAACCACCGGCACCAGCGGGGTGCGGAACGGGCGCTCGCGCTCGGGCTCCGCCCGGCGCAGCACCAGCACGCCCACGCACACCACCGCGAACGCCGACAGCGCGCCGATGTTCACCAGTTCGACCACGATGTCGATCGGCAGCAGTCCCGCGATGACCGCGCCCAGCACGCCCAGCAGCAGCGTCAGCCGTACCGGCGTGGACCGCTTCCCGGTGGCCGCGAGGCGGTAGGGCAGCAGCCGGTCGCGGCACATCGCGAACATCAATCGCACCTGCGCGTAGACGATCAGCAGCAGGCCCTTGGTCAGCGCGATGATCGAGGCGATCACGATGACGTCGCCGATCCATCCGATCCGCACCGCGCCGAACGCGGTGGCGATCGGCGCGCCGTTGTTCAGCGTGGCGAACGGCACCATACCGGTGAGCACGGCGCTGACCAGCGCGTAGAGCACAGTGGCGATGAGTACCGTGCCGATGATGGCGAACGGTACGTCGCGGCGTGGGTCGCGGGCCTCCTCCGCCGACGCGGCGACCACGTCGAAGCCGAGGAAGGCGAAGAACGCGATCGCCGCGCCGCCGATGATGCCCCCGACGCCGAACGGCGCGAACGGGGTCCAGTTGTCCACGCTCGCGTGCGGGGCGCCGACGGCGACCACCAGCACGAGCACGCCGATGGTCACCCCGACCAGCGCCTTGGTGATGCGCGCGGTGAACGTCACCTCGCCGACCAGCACCGCGACGACGGCGGCGACGATCAGGATGGCGGGCAGGTTCACCACGCCGCCTTCGGCGGGCCCCGCGACGAGTGCGTGCGGGATGGTGATGCCGAACAGGGAGTCCAGCGCGGAGACCGTGGTCCCGGACCAGCCGATCGCCACCGCGGCGCCCGCGATGACGAACTCCAATAGCAGGTTCCAGCCGACCAGGAACGCCGGTGCTTCGCCGAGGGTCGCGTAGGTGTAGGTGTACGCGCTGCCGGAGACCGGCACCATCGCCGCGAGTTCGCTGTAGCACAGCGCCACCAGTGCGCACACCGCTCCGGCCAACACGAACGACAGCACGATGGCGGGGCCGGCCTTCTCCGCGGCGGCGACGCCGGTGATGACGAAGATGCCCGCGCCGACGATGGTGCCGACGCCCATGGCGGTGAGATCGAGTCGGCCGAGCCTGCGCGCGAGCGTGGGAGCGCCCGCCTCGGTCGTGGTGTCGGGCAGTCGGCGGCGCCATCGCCGGGCGGATGCGGTGGTCATGACTCCCTTACGAGAACGGTCCGTCGGTCACGGCCGGTGTGCCGAACCGATAACCCATTCTCGCCGCGCGGTCCCGCCTGGGAATAACTGGGGTGTTGCGCTCAGCTGCCGGAGGAGGCGGCGAAGGGCGTGGCGACGGCGACGCGGGCGGTGCGGTGCGGATGCCGCCACAAGCCCTCGCGTTCCAGGATCGGGAGCACGCCTTCGCCGAACCAGTACGCCTCCTCCAGGTGGGGGTAGCCGGAGAGGATGAAGTGGTTGATGCCGAGCCGCGCGTATTCGGCCAGCCGATCGGCCACTTCGGCGTGTGAACCGACCAGGGCGGTGCCCGCACCGCCGCGGACCAGGCCGACTCCCGCCCAGAGGTTGGGCGCGATCTCCAGCCGCTCGGTGCTGCCGCCGTGCAGTTGCGACATGCGCCGCTGACCCTCGGATTCGCTGCGCGCCAGATTGGCCTGCACCCGCTCGATGTCGGCGGGGTCGATGCCTGCCAGCAGCCGGTCGGCCTCGGCCCACGCCTGCTCGGAGGTGTCGCGGCTGATCACGTGGACGCGCAGGCCGTAGTCCAGGACGCGTCCGTGATCCACCGCCAGACCGCGGATCCACTCCAGCTTCCTGCGCACCGCGGGCAGCGGCTCGCCCCAGGTCAGATAGGCGTCGCTGTAACGGGCCGCGATCGGGCCCGCCGGTTCGGAGGAACCGCCGAAGAACACCGGCGGCACCGGATCGGGCCGGTTGCTCAGCAACGCCTGGTGGACCCGGATGTGTTCGCCGTCGAACGTCACGGGCTCGGTGGAGGACCACAGTTCCCGCACCACGTGCAGGAATTCGCCGGTGCGGGCGTAGCGCTGGGTCTTGTCCAGGAAGTCGCCGTAGGCCCGCTGCTCGTGTGGCTCGCCGCCGGTCACCACGTTGAGCAGCAGCCTGCCCCGGGAGTGCCGCTGGAAGGTGGCCGCCATCTGCGCCGCGAGCGTCGGGCTGACCAGGCCGGGGCGGAAGGCCACCAGGAATTTCAATGTCTCGGTGGTGTCGACCATCATCGCGGTGGTCAGCCAGGCGTCCTCGCACCACGCGCCGGTGGGGGTGAGCACGGCCTCGAAGCCGTTGGCCTCGGCGGCGGCGCCGATCTGGTTCAGATACCGCAGGTCGGCAGGGCGGTCACCGGACATGAAAGTGCCGTGCCCGCCCGCGACCAGTCCACGGGAATCGCCGTAGGTGGGGAGGAACCAGTGGAACGACAGACTCATGTGAGCCAACTTCCTTCCGGAGATCGCGGCCGAGCCGGTAGCGGGCAGATCGAGGTGGCGCGCCCGGGGGCGCGCCAGTGATCCATGCTGGGCGCTCGCCCGGCTCGGGTCACGGTTTGGAACCAGCCCGGTTTTAATCGCGGTGTCCGCGCGTGTCACGATTCGTGACTAGACGTAACCACGGATAACACGTAATCTGGCCTCAGCACGCACCCTCGGGTGTGCGAGGCGGAGCGGACGAAACGAGTACCTCAATGACGCGGCATGTCGACGTATTGATCATCGGCGCTGGGCTGTCCGGAATCGGCATGGCCTGCCATCTCACCAGGGAGCGGACCGGACGCAGTTACGCGATCCTGGAGCGCCGGACGGCCATCGGCGGCACGTGGGACCTGTTCCGTTATCCGGGCATTCGCTCCGATTCCGACATGTACACCTTCGGCTACGGCTTCCGTCCGTGGAACGGCACCAAGGTGCTCGCCGACGGTCCGCACATCCGGCAGTACATCGAGGAGACCGCCGCCGAGTACGGCGTCACCGAGCACATCCGGTTCGGGCGCAAGGTGACCACGGCGCGCTGGTCCGGTGAGACGGCCACCTGGACGGTCGAGGCGCTCGATGAGCGGACCGGCGAGACCGAGGTCTTCACCAGTAACTTCCTGGTCGGCTGCACCGGCTACTACGACTACGACAACGGCTACCGCCCTTCGTTCCCCGGCGAGGAGAACTTCGGCGGGCAGATCGTGCACCCGCAGCACTGGCCCGAAGATCTCGACTACACCGGCAAGCGGGTCGTGGTGATCGGCTCCGGCGCCACGGCGATCACCCTGATCCCGGCTATGAGCGACGCGGCCGCGCACGTCACCATGTTGCAGCGCTCACCGACCTACATCACCGCGCTGCCCGCCGACGACCCGGTCGCGGTGGGGATGAAAGCCGCCAAGGTGCCCGAGAAGCTCGCCTACCGGATCGGGCGGGCGCGCAACATCGCCTTGCAGCGCGCGAGCTTCCAACTCTCCCGCACCAACCCGGAGGCGGCCAAGAAGCTGCTGCTGGCCGCCGTGCGGATGCAGGTCGGATCGGGTATCGACATGCGGCATTTCACCCCGAGCTACAACCCGTGGGACCAGCGGCTGTGCGTGGTGCCCAACGGCGACCTGTTCAAGGTGCTGCGCAGCGGTAAGGCGTCCATCGTGACCGACCGCATCGAGACCTTCACCGAGACCGGCATCCGCCTGGCCTCCGGCGAGGAACTGCCCGCCGACCTGGTGATCAGCGCCACCGGCCTGAGCGTGCAGATGCTGGGCGGCATGAGCCTGGAGGTCGACGGTGAGCCGGTGGTCACCCGTGACCGGGTGGTCTACAAGGGCGCCATGCTCGACGGCGTGCCGAACGCGGTGATGGTGCTCGGCTACACCAATGCGTCCTGGACGCTGAAGGCGGACCTGGCCGCCGAGTACTTCTGCCGCGTGCTCAACCACATGAAGGCCAATGGTTTCACCCGGGTCGAGGCCGTGGCCGCCGATGGCGATCGGGGTGCCGATTCGGTGATGGGCGGCGCGCTGACCTCCGGCTACATCCAGCGCGGCGACGCGGTGATGCCGCGCCAGGGCACCAACGGTCCGTGGCAGGTGATCAACAACTATTTCCGCGACCGCAAGCTGCTGCGCAAGGGCGCGCTCGAGGACGGGGTGCTGACCTTCGACCGGGCCGAGCAGACGCCGACCGCCGCGCGTCCGCTGGAAGGCACGCGCAGCGCCTGAGCGCCGCCTACAGACCCAGCAGGGTCTCGGCGACTCTACCCATGGCGGCGCAATACTCGGCGCGGCCGGACTCGTCGGCCGTCCGGCGGGCGAGGACGCCCGCGGTGAGGGTGTAGCCGATGGTCTCCGCGATCACCCGCGGGTCCGTTACCGGCGCGATGCGGCCCGCCTCGAGCTGACGCTGGAGATAGCGGGTGAAGCGGCGGATCGGGCGCTCGGTGATCTCCTCGGCCAGTGTGGCCACCTTCGGGTCCACCGCCCCGCGCTCGTCGATCAGGCGCAGCAAGGGCCCGGCCGTGACGACCGCCGTGGCGAAGGATTCTATGGTGGCGCGCAACACTATTCGAGGATCGTCGTCCTCGATGCCCGGCTCCTGGGCGGCGAGGAAGTCGTCGCGAACCCGTTCGGCCAGCGCGAGGAAGATCTCCTCTTTCGAGGCGAAGTAGACGTACATCGTCGCGCGGGAGACGCCCGCCGCTCCGGTGATCGCTGCGACCGTGGTGTTGTCGTAGCCGCGCTCGGCGAACACCCGGGCGGCGGCGTCGAGCAGGGCGTGGTGCCGGGGGGTGTGCGAACGCTCCCGCGCTGCGCGCACCGACCAGGTGGACTGGGTCGCGCCGGTTATCGTGCCGCATGTTGACGTTGACGTCAATGTCAACGAGACTGGGCGGCATGCAGGTCGTTGTGGTCAACAGGGGAGAAGTAGCGGTCCGCGTGCTGCGCACCGCCAGGGAACAGGGCTGGCGGACCGTGGCGGTGCACACCGCCGAGGAACAAGACGCGCTGCATGTCCGGTTGGCCGACGACGCCGTGGCGTTGCCGGGCGCCGGGGCCACCGCCTACCTCGACGTGACGGCGGTGATCGCCGCGGCAAGGAAGGCGGGGCCGGGAGCGCTGGTGCACCCGGGGTACGGATTTCTCAGCGAGAGCGCCGAATTCGCGCGCGCGTGCGCGGCGGCGGATCTCGTGTTCGTCGGTCCGTCGCCCGAAGCGCTCGAGGTCTTCGGCGACAAGACCGCGGCGCGCGCGGCGGCCGATCGCGCGGGTGTCCCGGTGATCCCGGCGACCGATCGCGGCGCCGACATCGCCGCGGTCGAGTCCCTGCTCGCCGCACACCCCGACGGCGTGATGGTGAAGGCCGCCGCGGGTGGTGGAGGCCGTGGTATGCGCGCCGTGCGGGATGCGGCGCACCTTCCGCAGGTGATCGAACGCTGCCGCGCGGAGGCGCTGGCCGGATTCGGCGACTCCGGGATCTACGCGGAGGCGCTGGTCACCGGCGCCCGCCACATCGAAGTCCAGATCGTCGCCGACGGCCGCGGCGCGGCCGCCGTCGGCGATCGCGATTGCAGCGTGCAGCGCAGGCAGCAGAAACTCCTCGAGGTGGCGCCTGCGCCCGAACTCTCCGCCACGTTGCGCGAGCGGCTGCACGGCTGGGCCGTCCGGATCGCCGAATCGGTCGGATGCCGCGGGGTTCTCACCGTCGAGTTCCTCGCGCGCGGCGACGAGGCGTGGTTTCTCGAGGTCAACCCGCGATTGCAGGTCGAGCACACCGTCACCGAAGCGGTCATGGGGATCGACCTGGTCGCGGTGCAATGCGCTCTGGCCCGCGGCGCCACGCTCACCGAGCTGGCGCTGCCCGCTCCTGATGGCGCACGCGGCTTCGCGGTGCAGGCGCGCCTGAACGCCGAGACCGTCACTTCGGGCGGCGACGTGCTGCCCGGCGCGGGCACGCTGACCCGGTTCGCGCCCCCGACCGGTGGCGCGGTGCGGGTCGACACCGCCGCGTTCACCGGGATGCGGCAGGACGCGCGTTTCGACTCTCTGCTGGCGAAGATCGTCGCGAGTGGTCCGTCCTATCCGGCCGCACTGCGCCGGTGCGCGGACGCCCTGGCCGAGACCGTCGTGACCGGGGTGGACACCAATCTCGCCGTGCTGCGCGCGGTCCTGGCGGAGTTGTCGCTGGGCCGCGTCGTCTCGACCACGTGGTTCGAGCAGCACGTCGGTGAATTGGTCCGGCGGGCCGAGGATTTCGCTCTCGTCTTGCCCGCCGCGCCGGTCGGAGAGCCGGTCGCGGCGGCCGAGGTGACACTGTCCGGTGACGAGCAAGCGGTGCGTTCGCCGATGGGCGGCACGGTGGTCGCGCTCCCGGAGCCCGGGGCCGTCGTCGCGGCGGGCGGCGAGGTCGCGGTACTGGAAGCGATGAAGATGCAGCACGTGGTGCGCGCCGAACAGGACTTGCGCGTGTGCCGCCACATCGTCGCGCTCGGCGCCGTCGTCGATCCGCACGCGCCGCTGCTGACCTTCGTCGCCGCCGACTACGATGGCGCGGTCGTGGAGCACGGTGCGGTAGACCTGGATTCGGTGCGCGCCGATCTCGCCGAAGTCCACGCCCGCCACCGCGCCGGCCTCGACGAAGCCCGCCCGGAGGCGGTCGCGAAACGCCATCGACTCGGGCGGCGCACCGCCCGGGAGAACATCACCGACCTGGTCGACGCGGACAGCTTCGTGGAATACGGCGCGCTCGCGGTCGCCGCGCAGCGCCTGCGTCGGAGCCAGGAGGACCTGATCGCGAACACACCCGCCGACGGTCTGGTCGCGGGCGTCGCCACCGTCGGCGCCGGGCGATTCGGTCCCGATCGGTCCCGCGTGGTGGTGCTGTCCTACGACTACACGGTGCTGGCGGGCACCCAGGGGATGCGCAACCACGTCAAGACCGACCGCATGCTGGAACTCGCTCGCGAGCAACGGCTTCCGGTGGTCTTCTTCACCGAGGGCGGTGGCGGCAGACCGGGCGATACCGACTATCCCGGCATCTCCGGCCTGGACGTCACCACCTTCCGCGCGATGGGTGCGCTCTCCGGCCGCGTGCCGCTGATCGGGATCGTGTCCGGGCGCTGCTTCGCGGGCAACGCGGCCCTGCTCGGCATGTGCGACGTCGTGATCGCCACCCCCGACGCGAACATCGGCATGGGCGGTCCGGCCATGATCGAGGGCGGCGGACTGGGCGTGTACGCACCGGAGGACATCGGGCCGGTCGAGGTGCAGCGCCGCAACGGCGTCGTGCACATCGTCGCCGCCGACGAGGCCGAGGCGGTCGCCACCGCGCGTCGCTATCTCGCCTACTTCCAAGGCGACACCGCGGACTGGACCGCGCCGGACCCGCGCCTTGCGCGGCACGTGGTCCCGGAGAATCGCCTGCGCGCGTTCGACATCCGCGCCGCCATCGAAGCCGTCGCGGACGTCGGGTCGGTGCTGGAATTGCGGCGCGACTGGGCGGTCGGGATCGTCACCGCGTTGATCCGGGTCGAGGGACGGCCCTTCGGATTGATCGCCAACAACTGCCACCATCACGGCGGGGCGATCGACGCTCCCGCCGCGGACAAGCTCGGCATGTTCCTGCGCTTGTGCGACGCCCACGGCCTGCCGATCGTCTCCTTGTGCGACACACCGGGTTTCATGGTGGGCCCGGACGCGGAGAAGGACGCCACGGTGACGAAGTTCAGCCGCCTGTTCATCGACTCCGCCGCGCTCTCGGTGCCGCTGGGCACCGTCATCGTCCGCAAGGGTTACGGTCTGGGCGCTCAGGCCATGGCTGCCGGCTCGTTCCGTGCGCCCCGGTTCGTCGTCGCGTGGCCGACCGGGGAGATCGGCGGCATGGGCCTCGAGGGCGCGGTCCGCCTCGGGTTCGCCAAGGAACTGGCCGCGATCGATGATCCGGTCCAGCGTCAGGAGGCTTTCGACAATCTGGTCCAGCTCGCCTACGCCAACGGTAAGGCACTCACCGCCGCCACCGTGCTCGAGGTCGACGACGTCATCGACCCCGCCGACACCCGCCGCTGGGTTCGCACACTGCGTTGATGCGCGGCGGGCGTGAGGCTCCGCGGCCGACGCCGGACTGCGTACGCACAGCCCAGCCTCCGGGTCCGCGCCCGCGGCTCGACAGCCCGCAGGGCCGGTCCAGAGGGTGCGCGGCGTCAGCGCACCCCGCTCAGCGCGTCGACCAGGTTGCGGGCGCGCAGGTCCAGCGCGCCTTCGACGATGTGGTTGGTGACATAGGCGAAGGCGAGGCGGCGATCGGGGTCGGCGAAGGCGAGACTGCCGCCACGGCCCGGATGGCCGAACGAGGCGCCACCGCCGAGCGGCAGTTCCGGGGTGGGCAGCATGTACCCGGATGCATACCGGCCGGGCAGCATCAGCACCCGATCGGTGCCCGCCACCTGTTCGCGAGTGGCCGCCGCGAGGGTGTCGTCGGTGAGCAGGCGCCTGCCGTCGACTTCGCCGACGAGCGCCGCATACAGCCGGGCCAAGCCGCGGGCGGTGCCGATGCCGTTGCTGGCGGGCAGCTCCGCGGCCTGGACGGTCGGGGAATCGAAGTCGATGTCCGCGGGGTCGGTGATCTGGAAGGCCCGATTGACCAGTGCCTGCGGGTCGCGCATCGCGGCGAGCAGTGGACGCAGCGACTCGGGAACGTTTTCCTCGGGCACCTCGGACAGATCGGGCGCCGGAGCGAACACCAATCGGCTCACCCGGTGCTGCTCCGCCGGTGGGAGCCCGATGAAGAAGTCGATATCGAGTGGACCCGCGATCTCCTCGGCCAGAAACCGGCCCGGCGTGCGACCGGACACGCGGCGAATCACTTCGCCGATCAGCCAGCCGTAGGTGCGCCCGTGATAGCCGAACGCGGTCCCGGGCTGCCAGTTCGGCGCCTGGGCGGCCAGCGCCTCGACCATCGGCGTCCAGGCCAGGGCGTCGTCCAGCGGAACGGGCTCGTCCAGCGCCGCCAGGCCCGCCTGGTGGGTGAGCAGCCACCGCACCGGGATGCGTGCCTTGCCCGCCGCCGCGAACTCCGGCCAGTAGCGCGCGACGGGAGCGTCGAGGTCGAGTTCGCCCCGTTGCGCCAGCAGGTGCGCGATCGTCGCGACGACGCCTTTCGTCGCCGAGTAGACCAACTGCAGCGTGTCGCGCTGCCACGGTCGCCCGGTGCCGGGGTCGGCCGATCCGCCCCACAGATCGACCACCGGCTGCCCGTCCCGGTACACACAGACCGCGCCGCCGACCTCGCCGTGTCCGGTGAAGTTCGCCGCGAACGCCTCCCGCACGACCTGGTAACCGGCGGCGACGGTTCCTTCGACTGTCATGCGGCACAGCATGTCACGCCGCGGCAGAGCGGGCACCCGGCCCGATCTCGCGGCGGACCGCGCTCGGCGCCCGGAAGCATGCCCGGAGCATCGCTCGGAATCGGTTCTGGTGTTCGGTCACCCACTCGGCGAACGTTCGGGCGGCCGCCCCGGCATTCCCGACGACCGGCCTACGGTGGTCGGCCGGTCATGCGGCGATGGTGCGGTCGGTGTGCCGATGCGGCCGGCGGCCAGCGGTCAGGGGCCTGCCGAACGTCACGCGCAGTGCCGTCCCAGCCATAACGAGCAAGCCGCGCACTCCGGGCGCCATGGTCGCGACAGAACGTACCGTCCGGGTGCCCGCGGGCGGCAGCTGTTTGCCTGCGAATCGGTCGGCAAGCCATCGCAGGCTGATCGGCGTCGAGAGTGGCAAGAGAGTGAAATGGTCGCTGCACCGGTCGCGCAGGTAGGTGACGTGGACGCCCGCGCGGCGGTAACTGTCGACTTGTGCGTCGATTCCCTCGATGTGGACGATCTTGTCGCGCACGGGCTGGACGACCAGCAGCGGGCACCGTGGAGCGGATCCGCCGAGCCGCAAATCGTCCAGCATGCCCTGCAGTTCCGGTTCGGCCATGATTTCTTCCAAGGGCTTGTGCAGGTAGTCGTCGAATTTCTGGTTGGCCAGCCGCAGCAGCGCGGTGATGGGCGGCAGCCTCCGCGCGCGCTCGAGTAGGCGGTGGCCTTCGGGAGTGAGGTTGGCCTCGATGACGCGATCGAGGATCGGGTACAGCGGCCGCAGCGCGGCGATCACGATGGCGGGGAAGCCGGCGTAGCGGCCGCCGTTGAGCCGGATGAACACCTGCCCGGGATCGCCGACGGGGGAGCCGAGGACGGCGCCGACGATGTCGAGTTCGGGGGCATAGGTCGGCGCCATCTCGACGAGCCAGGAGCTGGCCATGCCGCCACCGGAGTAACCCCAGACGCCGACCATGGTGTCGGCGCGCAGATGTAGTGGCCCGAATTGCAGGGCGGCCCGGATGCCGTCCAAGGCGCGGTAGCCGGGCTCGCGTGGGGCGCCGAAATTGCCTGCGCGGCCACCGTGGTCGGCGATGCTCACCGCCCAGCCGCGCCGCAGGGCGCCGGCGACCAGCAACCACTCCGCCTGCGTGATGGACCCGCGGGCCTGGGCGCCGCGCTGCAGGACATAGGAGGGGTCGCAGCGCTCGGTGACGGCGTCGATCGCCGATTGGAACGCCAACAACGGCCGGTCGGGGTCGGGTACGGCCCCCGTGGGCAGCAGCACGGTCGTGACCGCGGCCTCCGCCCGGCCGTGCAGATCGCTGCTGCGATACAGCAGTTGCCATGCCGAAACCTTCTGCGGCACAACCGCGAACAGCGCCACCTCGACGGGACGGCTCCGCACGATCGCGCCCGGCCTGTGCGCGGCCAGATCGGCCGGTGGTCGGTAGAAGGGATCCTGTGCGGGCAGGAGTGGGTTGTGTCCTGCCTTCCGCCGGCCACCGATATTCGAACGCCTCGTCATCACGACCTCTTGTTTCTTCCAGCGGAGGACCGGCGGAGCCAGGCGCTCGGCGATGGTGCGGCCGGAGCGGCACACCGTAGGCCCCCGAGTGAGCACGCATTTCCCCGCGCCGACTGCCGGAATCGACGTGAATGAGGGTCGCTCGCGTTCGGCATCAGTTGACTCGGTCCGCGTATCCGGACGGTAATTCGTCCGGTGCGCAGGCGATGACGGCGTCGTCGTTCTCGCCGACATGTTCATACCACGTGATGGTGGCGAGCTCGCTGACCACATGGATCGGGTAGGTCGGGCCCTGGTCGCGATAGGAAGCCATCCGGTCGAGGAACTCGTTCTGGAACAGCACTGTTCGCTCGGGGTGCTCGTGTACCCAGCGCGGGAAGAAGATGACCCCGTGCAGAAGTCGCCGCGCGGGCAGGATGTCCACGGCGACGCTGGTGCCGGTCGGTTCGGTCCAGGAGACCTTGAAGTGGTCGGTAGTGATCCGGACGGCGTCGACATGCTGATCTTTGACCCAGCGTCCACCGACCATGCCCGAGTGGATCCGGTAGTCGATGGTGTGGCTGTTCTTCACGTACATCTCATACCGCCACCCGTTGTCGTAGCGGTAGATGAATCGATGCCCCACGAGGCCGGTCAACTCGGCTGTCGGCGGCGCGCTGTCCTCGGTGTGACGTGGGACGTTCATCGGAAAGGCTCCTGTGCGGGGTGGCCGGGGCGGTACGCGCCCGTGCAGCTAATACTTTTGTTGCAAAAGTAATGGCGGGTGCCGTGCACCGCAAGTGCACAATGAGTTCGTGGATGCCATCACCGTCCGGGCTGGAGCGATATCGGAGCCCGATGTCGAGGCTCGGCTCAGTGCTCTGCTGGGGCCGCTGCGGCGTGCGGTGCTGAACCGCACGCGCGCCGCCGAGGGGTTGCCGGATTTGCCGGAACCTCAGATCGAATTGCTCCGGTTGCTGGTGGCCACCGGTGGCCTGACGCCCACCCGTGCCGCGAGTGAACTCCGAATGGCGCCCTCGACGATCAGCAACCTCGTCAAGACGATGGCCGAAACGGGGCTGGTCGATCGCAAGCCGCTGTCTTCCGACCGGCGCGGCGCGATGCTGGTGGCGTCCTTGCGGGCGCGGCATCTGCTCGATCGGTATGACCAGGCCAGCGCCGCGATGTTGCGCGAAGCCCTTGACGCCCTTCCCGCCTCCGACCGCACGGCGATCGACTCCGCGCTGCCCGCGCTGCAGCGCTTGCTGACCATTCTGGCGAGTGGTCCCGACGCCGCGTAGTCGTCCCGCGATCCGATTCGTCCAATTCCTCCCGCCCATGGCGTCGGCCCGGTAAGTTGCTTTTGTCACAAAAGTAGGTTCCAGGTCGGTGTGGCGATGCGTCAGGCGCCGACCTCAGGTGTGCAGGAGTGTTCTCATGCCGGTCGACGTCGGGATATCCCAGCGTGTGCGCCCGCTACGGTGGTTGGTCGTTGTCGTGGTCCTGGTCGTCGGGGCGGTCGGCTTTCCCGCCGCCGGACCGGCAGGCGCCGACGACGGTCCGGCTACGAGTGTTTCCGGTGGGATGATCCGGGGTGCGCGCGTCGACGGGGTGATCCAGTATCTGGGCGTCCCGTTCGCGGCCTCCACCGGGGGCGTCAACCGTTTCGCGCCGCCGCGGCCCGCGCCGTCATGGACGGGCGTTCGCGCGGCCACCGCGCACGGCCCGCAATGCCCGCAATCCTCTCCGTTGCCGTGGGCCCCGGCGGTGCAGCCCGCGAGCGAGGACTGCCTCTCCATCGACGTCTACGTGCCGGAACATCCTGCCGGAACCGAACTTCCGATCATGGTGTGGTTCTACGGTGGTGCGTTCGTCCTCGGTTCCAACGCCCAGTACGACTCACCCGCCCGGCTCGTGCGCGATGGCCAGGTCATCGTCGCGATACCCAACTACCGACTCGGCCCGTTCGGTTTCCTGGCGCTGCCCGAACTCGCTGCGGCCGAAGGCGGGATGACCGGAACCTACGGCACCCTCGACCAGCAAGCAGCACTGCGATGGATCCGCGACAACGCTGCGGCCTTCGGTGGAAACCCGGACAACCTCACCTTGTTCGGCGAATCCGCGGGCGGCATGAGCGTCTGCACGCAACTGGCCTCACCGACCGCCCGCGGTCTCTACGCCAAAGCCATCATCGAAAGCGGTTCCTGCGCACGCAGCCCCCTCGCACCCGCCTCGAAAGAACAGGCCTATCAGCGATCGGCCGATTACGCCGCCGGTCTCGGCTGTGCCGAGGCCGCGACTCGCCTGGCGTGCCTGCGCGCGCTACCGGCCGACCGAATGCTGGATTCGCCCACGACGACTCTGCACACGATGGCCGTCACCTGGACCCCGGTGCGCGACGACGTCGTCGTCACCACCTCGCCGGAGAACGCTTTGGCCGACGGGGCCGCACGCGATATTCCGCTCGTCGTCGGCAGCAACGCCGACGAAGGGGCGACGTTCCTCGCGCTGCTCGACTTCGCTCGCGCCACCATGCCGGGCTCGGCGGACTACCTGGATTGGGCTCGGGAAATCTTCACCGGCAACGTCGATCGCGTTCTGCAGCGATACCCCGTCTCCGCCTTCCTGAGCCCGGTCGAGGCCAAGCAGCACGTGATCACCGACGGTTTCTTCGCCTGTCCGGCGTTGTTCACGACCCGAGCCGCCCGTCGCGGCGGTGCTCAGGTGTGGCAATACCAGTTCAACGAGGCGCCCCTGGGGCACAACCCGATCCTGCCCGGAGCCTTTCACGGCGCCGAAGTGCCCTACGTCTTCTCCGGATTGTTGGGCGTGCCCATCCCGCTGCCACCCGCGGCGGACCGTCTCTCCCAGCGGATCCAGCAGAGCTGGGCACAGTTCGCGCACACCGGGAACCCCGAAACGCCGGCCTTCGCCCCGTGGCCGTCGGGCTCGGACACGACCCGAACCCTCGAACTCGGCAGCGACGCCATCACCGTCGCGGACTCCTTCGCCCGACAACACCACTGCGACCTCTGGTCGGATATCGGCCATATCGGCTAGCGGCACGTTCGGTCGCCCAATGAGCGCACCCTCGGGTCGGCAGCGCCCGACCGGCCGGATCGGCGGCGAACCTGTCGTGGGTCACCGGAATACTCGGGCCGACCGATCATCGTGACGAACTGGAGGAGCGCATGGCGCGCGAACTCGACGACCTGCCCTACGCCCGGTACCTCACGGTCCCGGACGGCGACCTCGAGGCGGAAGGCGACTACGACTGCGTCCGGATGGACGGCGGTGAACTCGACGATCTCGATGTGCGGCACGCGCGGTTCAACGAGTCGGCGTTCACCTCGATCACCTTCACCCGGGGAAGTCTGCGCTACAGCCGGTTCACCGATGTGTGGCTGCGTCACGTCCGCTGGGTGGGCACCGAATTGGCCGACACGGGATGGCTCGACGGAGAGGTGGTGTCGGGCGCGATGTCCGGCGTCGATTTCGCGGGAGCGAACCTGCGGCGGGTGCGGTTCGAAGGCTGCAAATTCGACTCGGTCAACTTCCGCGGCGCCCACTTGCGCGAAGTGTCCTTCGTCGACTGCGTACTGCGCGATTGCGACTTCGCCGAGGCCGCGCTCACCGACGTCACGGTGCCCGGCTCGGCGCTCGTCCGGCTGTCGTTGCGCAAGACGCGGCTGGCGAACGTGGATCTGCGCGGCGCGACCGCCCTCGACTTCACCGAGGGGCTCGACAGCCTGCGCGGGGCGACGGTCACCAGTCTGCAACTGATCGACCTGGCGCCCGCTTTCGCGCGGTCCATCGGCATCACCGTGCGGGATTGAGCGCGTGCGAGCATCGGATTCCGCTGTTCGGGCGACGAAAAATACTGTGCGACAGGCTGTGGCCTACCGGCATTTCGGCGAACCACCGATGCGCGCGACACCCGATTGATACATTGCGCCGATACCGCGTAGTACCGCTTCATCGAGGATGCGAGCCATGGTCGATCCGGATTCTCTCCGCAGTGCCGCGGGCGTGCGCGCTCTCGTACACATCGCCGGTGAGCGGGGCATGGCGCCTGCCGAGTGCCTGGCCGGTACGGCGCTGGGACCCGCCGAACTGGACGATCCGGCCGCCGAGATCACCGCGCACGACGAACTGCGGGTAGTGCACACGGTGCTCGGTCGCTTCGGTGACGAGCCAGGGCTCGGCCTCGCGGCGGCGGTCCGGCACCGGCTGCGCTCGCGCGGGCCGTGGGGGCTCGCGCTGCTGGGCAGCCGGACACTGCGCGAGCTGATCGAAGTCGGGTTGTGCTGCGTCGGTCGTACGGTGCCGTTCGGGCGATTGACCGTCGAGGAAGCCGGCGGCGAAGCGCGGCTGGTATTCGAGGATTCGAACATTCCGCCCGGGACGCGGGCATTCTTCGCCGAAGCGAGCCTGGCCGGGTTGCCCGCCTTCGATCGTGAGCTGTTCTCCGCGGGTGTGCCGGTACGGCAGGTCAGTTTCCGGCACGCTGTTCCGCGCGACATCCGGCGATATCGCGATATCTTCGGGGTCGCGCCGATATTCGGTGCGCCGGTGAGCGCGGTGGTCTTCGACCGCGGTGTGCTGGACCGGCCGTTGCCCCCGGCGAACGACGCCGCGCGGGACAACTGCGGGCAACTGTGCCGCGATCTGCTCGACCGGCACCGGGCGCGCACCGGCGTCGCGGCTTCGGTACGCGACCGCCTGGTCCGCACTCCGGGTGAGATCCCCGATCAGTCGACGGTCGCCCTCGGGCTGTATATGAGCTCGCGCACGCTGTCTCGGCGGCTGCACGAGGAAGGCACGTCGTTCCGGGCACTGCTGGACGAGGTGCGCAGAACCATGTCGGAGGTGTTGCTCGCACACACCGATATGACCACCGAACAGGTCGCCGCGCGGCTCGGCTACGCGGAGGCGGCCTCCTTCATCCGTGCCTTCCGCCGCTGGCAGGGCTGTCCTCCGCAGACGTTTCGCTCGCGGGGCCGGCGCCCGCATCGCGCGCCCGAGTTGGTCTGAGCGTCAGCGGCTCCCCGCCGAGCCGGTCATCCGGTGGAACAAGCCATTGCGCGCGGACGCGGGCAGACCGTCGGCTATCGTGCCGCCGAGTAGCGGGCGGTCGCTCCAGCACTGGGACGCAAGCACGGGACGCTCCCGTACTATCGCGATCGGAGTCGGCCTGCCGGGGAGATGAAGGAGGACGGTGTGGAAGTTCGCACCAGCAACGAGCCACTGTGGTTACGGTTGGGCCAACGACTTCCGGAGCATGCCGGATCCGCGGCATCGTCGGCCGGGGGAGCGAACCGATGAGCGATGATGGTGCCGACCTACGCTGCGCGGGATGCTCGGCTGTCGGACTGGACGGCCCGCGGTGCCCGTCCTGCGGTCTGGAACTCGGTTACCGGTACGTCGCGCTGCCCGGTGACGATCCGACGCCGTGCGTCGAGTGCGGGGGAGACCGCTTCGACGCGGAGGGGCGCTGCGCGCGATGCGGCCGGGCCCGGACGGCGCCGGATCGCTTCGACGCCGACCTCGACGCGGTCGCGGTGCTCACCGATCGTGGCATCGCCCATGCGCGCAACGAGGACGCCGTCGCTGCCGGGGTGCTCGATGGTGCCGCGTCCGGAGCGGCCGCATCCGTCGTGATCGCGGTCAGCGATGGGGTGTCGACCTCGTCGCGCCCGCAGGTGGCTTCGGGTGCGGCGGTCCGCGCCGGTGTCGGCGCCACCGCCGCCGCGCTCGCCACCGGAGCGCCTGCGGCAGAGGCGATCATGGCCGGACTGACGGCCGCCGTGCAGGCGGTCCGCGAGGTCGACGTTCCCGACGGCCCCGCGCCCTCGTGCACCTACGTGTCCGCCGTCGTCGCCCACCACGGCGAGGAAACCGAGATCACCGTGGCCAATGTCGGTGACAGTCGCGCTTATTGGTTGCCGACCGGCCGAGACGGCCGACCGGCCGACGAGCAGGCCCAACGGCTGACCGTCGACGACTCGTGGGCCCAGGCGCTGGTCGACGCGGGCGCGATGGACGAGCGTGCGGCGATGGCCGACCCCCGGGCGCACACGTTGATCCGCTGGCTGGGCGCGGACAGCCCGCCGGAGCCGTGGGCGGACAACTGCGTACGGACGGTCCGTGTCGCCGGGCCCGGCCTGCTGCTGCTGTGCTCCGACGGACTGTGGAACTACGCTCCCTCCCCGTCCGCGCTGGCCGAGCAGATGGCGGGCGCGTCGCCCGCGGCGGCGGCCCGCGCGCTCGCGGAGTTCGCGTTGCGCTGCGGCGGCGGGGACAACATCACGGTCGCGCTGGCTCCTGTTCCGTGGGGAAGCCGTCCGTCCGTTCCATAGACAGCGATGTTCATGGTTGCGTATGGTCGTCCACTATGACGAAGTTCGCCGGCAAAATCTGCCTGATCACCGGGGCGGCCAGCGGTCTCGGTCGCAGCACGGCGCTCGCGGCGGCGGCCGAGGGCGCCGCGCTCGTGCTGACCGATATCGCCGCGGAGGGTCTGGCGCGGACTGCCGCGGACGCGCGTGCCGCAGGCGCGACCGTGCACCTGGCCGAAGCGGCCGATGTCAGTGACTACGACCAGGTCGTCGCGCTGGCGGCGCGGGTGCACGACGCGGTGGGCAGCGTCGACATCGTCATGAACGTGGCGGGCATCGCCACCTGGGGCACTGTCGACCGGCTGACGCACAGCCAATGGCGGCGCACCATCGACATCGACCTGATGGGCCCGATCCACGTGATCGAAGCGTTCGTCCCGTCGATGATCGCGGCCGGCCGCGGCGGCCACTTGGTGAACGTGTCGTCGGCGGCGGGGCTGTTCGGCCTGCCCTGGCATGCGCCGTACAGCGCGAGCAAGTTCGGCCTGCGCGGGGTGTCGGAGGTGCTGCGGTTCGACTTGGCGCGCCACCGCATCGGCGTGAGCCTGGTGTGTCCGGGTGCGATGGCGACGCCCATGGTGGACAGCGTCGACATCGCGGGCGTCGATCGCACGGCCGAAGCGGTGCAGCGAGGAATGGCGCTGTTCATGCGGCACGCGGTGACGCCGGAAGCGGCGGCGCGGTCGATCGTGCGCGGCGTCGAGCGCAACCGCTACCTGGTCTTCACCTCACCCGACATCCGGTTGGGCTTCTGGGCGCAGCGCTACTTCCCGCCCGGATACAACGTCGCGATGCGCGGGTTGAACTGGGCGATGAATCGCTATGTCGAACAGAAGGCGGGCGCCGCCGCCAACTGAACACGGCAGGGCGCCCGCCGACGGTCGAGCCGGGATTCGCGATGATCGTCGTCATGACATCGGCTGTCTATCTGATCACCGGGATCCAGGCGGCGGGCAAATCCACCGTGGCCCAGGCGTTGGCCGAACGGCTGCCGCGCTCGGCGCACGTGCGAGGGGACGTGTTCCGCCGTTTCGTCGTGCACGGGCGGGTGGAGATGAGCGCCGATCCATCGCCCGAGGCGCTGGCCCAGCTGCGGTTGCGCTACCGGCTGGCCGCCGCGACCGCCGACGCGTACGCCGAATCCGGGTTCACGACGGTGCTGCAAGACGTCGTGCTCGGCGACTTCCTGCCCTGGCTGGCGGATCTCATTGTCACCCGCCCGCTCTATGTCGTGGTGCTCGCGCCGCGCCCGGAGGTGGTCGCCGCGCGGGAGGCCGGGCGGGGCAAGGTCGCCTACGACGAATTCACCGTGGCGCAGTTGGACACGCTGCTGCGCGAGAGCACGCCCCGGATCGGACTCTGGCTGGACACCTCGGAGTCGACGGTCGAGCAGACGGTCGACCGAATCCTGATCGAGGCCAGGCCGCTGACGGACTGACGCGGGGCGTTCGATCCGGATCCGGCGGACCCGTCCGCTCAGGGGGTGTCCCGCGGCACGCGCAGGGGAGTGAGCGAACTGGTGGCCGGTCCTTCGATCAGCGTGCCGTCCGCGGCGAAACGCGAGCCGTGCAGCGGGCAGTCCCAGGTGCGTTCGGCGTCGTTCCAGTTGACGATGCCGTACAGGTGCGGGCACACCGCCGAGACCCGGTTGGTGACGCCGTCCACCGTGCACACGGCGGTCGGGTGCAGGCCCTCGCGCAGTACCGTGCCGCAGCCTTCGTCCGGAGCGGCGCCGTCGTGGTGGGTCGCGACCCGCAGCCAGCCCGCGGAGAGTTTCTGCGCCACCGCACTGTTGATCTTCGTGGCCGCCGGTAGCGCCTTGAGTTCGTCCGGGCGCCAGCTCGCCAGGGCGCCCGCCCACCGGGGCGGCGTGCCGGTGAGCCGCCCGGCCAGCGCGATGGCCGCGGCCACACCGTTGGTCAGACCCCATTTGGCGTAGCCGGTGGCCAGCTGTATGTCGTTCTGACCGGGCAGCACCGGCCCCACGTAGGGAAGTTCACCGATGGGGGAGTAGTCCTGAGCGGACCATCGGTGTGTCGGTTCGGCGCCGGGGAACCAGGTTCGCGCCCAGCTCACCAGATCCTCCACTTTCGCGCGGGTCGATCCGCCGCGGCCGACCACATGGCCGTTGCCGCCGACCAGCAGGAGCTCACCGTCCGGTCCCTGCGCGCGACGCAGGGACCTGGTCGGGCTACCCGCGCTGATGTACATGTCGCGCGGAGCGGGCCGGTCCAGGCGCAGGGCCGTCAGATAGGAGCGCTGCGGAGTCAGACGGGCGAAGAACCCGCCGCGATCGAGGATCGGCGTCCCGGTGGCCAGCACCACCCGGCGTGCGCCGAGGTCACCGTGCTCGGTGGAGACGACCAGCTCGCCGCGGCCGCCGTGGTGCACGCCGCGAACCGAGGTGGACTCGTAGATCGGCGCGCCGTGCGATTCCACGTCGGCCGCGAGGGCCGCCAGCAGCGCCATCGGGTCGAGTTGTGCCTGATCGGCGAGGCGGACCGCGCCGTGCGCCGGGAAGGGGGCATCCAGCTCGAAGAGTAGTTCGGTGGGCAGACCGGCCTTCTGCGTCGCGGCGTATTCCGCTCGCACGGCGGACATCTCGTCGTCGGTCTGCGCGTAGGTCAACGCCGCGGCCCGCTCGACGGTGACGTCATGGGCGGCGCAGAAACGCAGCAGCCATTCCTGGCCTTCGCGATTGGCCGCCACGTAGTCGCGCAGGACGTCATCGGAGTGGTGCTTGGCGATCTGCTGGGCACGGGTCCCCTGTAGCAGGCTGACTTTCCCGGTGGTCGCGCCGGTCGTTCCCGCACCCACGCGCTTGCCTTCGACCACGGCCACCTCGATGCCGTTCTCGACCAGCAGCAGCGCGGTCACCAGTCCGGTGAGCCCGCCGCCGATCACCACCGTGTCGAAGTGCGATCCCGGCGTCAACCGCAACCGCGCCGGGACCTGCGCGCCGTGCAACCATAGGGACGTCATAAGCCCGAGATAGCCGGTCTCGGCGCCCTGAAACGCCCGCGTCGCTTCCTCGTCACACCCGGACCTGACTGCTGAGCTGCCGATCCGCGGCGGCGAGCACCTCGGCGGCGCTGATCATCGCCAACCCGGGCGCAGGCGCGTTCGACCGGGGATCGCCGACGTGTCCGGCCCACAAGGCGACATGGGCCATCCGTTCCGGGGGCGGTCCCCACACCGCGGGCGAATCGGGGCCGAAGACGAGCACCGACGGGGTGCCGAACGCCGTGGCCAGCTGCCCCACACCGGTGTCGCCACTGAGCACGAGGGCGGCGTCGGCCACCGTGACGGCCAGCTGCCGCAGCGTGAGTTCGCCTGCCAACACGCTGTTTTCGGGCAATCCGGCCGCTTCGGCCACGCCGCGCGCGAGCGGACGGTCGGCCGCGCTGCCGACGACCCGCACCGGATACCCCCATTCGCGCAGGCCCGCCGCCACCGTCGCGAACCGCTCGGCGGGCCAGCGCCGAGCAGGCGCCCCGCCCGGATAGATGACGATCCAGCGGCGCTCGCCCGTGCTCTCCGGCGGCGGTGTGAGGTCAAGTCGCGCCGGATCGGCCGCGATACCCGCCCATTCCAGCAGACGGCACCACCGCACTGTCTCGTGCAGGCCCGGCTCGCACAGCGCACCCGGCAACTGCGGAAAGTCCTTGTGGCGGAAGGTGATCGTCTGCTCGGGATCGGTTGCCAGCAGCGCGCGTATGCTGTCGGCCCCGGCGTCGTGCAGATTGACCGCGAAGGCCGGCGGCGGAGCGTTCCAGCGCAGTCCGCCGACCATCGGGGTGGCATGGAGTTCGTCGACGCAATCGGCCAGTTCTACGACGGGACGCAGCCATCCCGGCGCGGCGAGTACGAGCCGGTGGCGCGGACGGACGTCGTGCAACGCGCGCAGCGCGGGAACCGCGGTCAGCAGCTCCCGCAGGCCGTGCGCGCGCAGCGCGAGCAACACAGTCACGGAAAAGCCTCCACTTCGGCGCTGAGGGCACGGCCCCGCCGCCCGGGCCGACATCGTCGGCGGCCCGGGGCGGGTGTGCCACATAGCTTCGAGTCGTTCGCGAGAATGCCGCGAAACGGGGCTCGAAGCCCGCCGCCGTGGTGCGGTCCTCGACGCCGTTGTCGAGGGGAACGCACGGATGACGGCGGTGCTCCCGAGGGGGTTCGGCGCCTGGACGCCCACGGCGGGAGCGGCATTCGGAAATCGGACGAGCAGTCCTTGCTACCTTCGAAGATGCCCGTTCTGCCTGATTCGAAACCCTCGCTATTTCGGCACGAAGATGCCGGTGAGATCGGCCTTGCGGATCGGAGTATCCGGATTGGCCTGTGCCGCGCACATCAGCTTGATCGCCGCGATCGAGGCATCGACGGTCCTGGCGTCTGGCGTGCCGTCGCCCTCGCGTTCCTGCTCGAGGAACTTCTCGGTGGTGATGCGCTGCTTGTCGTTGTCCTGGGCGACGAACTCGTTGCACGGCGTGTCACCGCCCTTGTTCACGATCTTCTCCGGCTCGTCGCCGCATCCGCCCGCGCAGAGTGCCAGCGCGGCGAGCGCGGCGATGCCCATGCGGCCCGCGGCGCTCATCGGCCGAACCCCGCCAGAGCCGAGGCCAGGTCCGGCACGTTCAGCGCCTGCACCGCCTGCTCGCGGACATCGGGGCACTTCTGCGTGGTGATGGTATCGATCGTGCCCCGGTCGGTGACGACCACGTCGTTGAGACCCCCGTTGCGGGCGGCCCAGTTGTGCACGGTGCCGTTGAACGTCACTTTGGCGACGGTCGCGCCCTGGCCACGCCAGGTGTCGATGTCGGCGCGCATCATGTCGCACAGCTGCTCGGCCGCCGCGGGAGTGATCTCGTCGGTATTCGGCACCTGCGAGCTGGACGGTCCCGGCATGGTGATCGAGACGGTCGCGGGTGCGGGCGTGTTCGCGGCCGGATCGCCGTCGTCGGCCGAACACGCCGTGAGCACCGAGCCCGCCGCCAGCGCGCCCATGAGCAGCGCGAAGCGGCCCAAGGGCCGGTTGGGCTGGTTTGTCATTCTTTCTCCTGGTTGTCGAAGCCGCGTTCTCCGGGGGCGTCACGGGGCGGCCGCACGGCCTCAGCCGAGCGGGCGGACTCGCGATCAGTGCCCGGCGGCGTCCCGCAGCCGCTTGCCTTCACGCGCCTTGATCCTGCGATGCTCGGCGATGATCACGAGGACGCCCGCGATGATGCAGACGCCGCAGACGACACCCGCGATCACCGCCCAGCCCTCGAATCCGTATCCAGCGGCGGTGAGCGTGAGCGCCATGGCCACGATGCCTACCGCGACCAGGATGATCCCCGGCCAGTTACGGGCGTCCTCGATGGATTCTCCGGCGTGCGTGCGGTTGGTGCGGGTGTCGTCCGGGAACGTGTGGGTCCGGGGTGCGTGCTGCTCTCCGGCGCCGGATCCCGCGGTCGGCTCGTTCGGTGCTGGCAGCATCGGATGTCCTTTCTGCTGAGCGGCAACGTCTTCGGTGCATGGGCGGCCCGCGGCTCGAACGTTCGAACCGGGCCCGTCCGGAGCGGCCGTACCGGTCGGATGCCCGCGTTAGCGGATCCGAAACGGGGGTACGACCTCAGCGAGCCGCCCGGTTCGGGCCGCTCTTACCGGTAAGAAAGTCCCAGGAGGGATCCCGATGACAACAGCACGGGACATCATGACCGCGAATGTGGAATGCGTCCGGTCCAGCGACACGGTGGTCGCCGCCGCGCAGCGCATGGCGGAGTTGAATGTCGGCGCCCTGCCCATCTGCGGCGAGGACGACAAGTTGAAGGGAATGCTCACCGACCGCGACATCGTGGTCAAAGTGATCGCTCAGCGCAAGGACCCGCTCGGCGTCGACGCGGGCGAACTCGGAGGCGGGGAGCTGGTCACCGTCGAAGCCGACGACGACGTGCGCAAGGTCATGTCGGTCATGTCGCAGCATCAGGTACGCCGCGTACCGGTGCTGGAGCAGGGCCGGCTGGTCGGCATCATCGCGCAGGCCGACGTGGCCACCGCCGTCGACAACACTCAATCGGGCAGCACGGTGGAGGCGATCTCGACCGACTTCTGAGTTCGGCGTTTCCTCAGACCGTGGCCGGGTGCATGTCGTAGACCGCGTACGCCGCTCGGATCACCGGCTGGGCGACATTGCGCACCCGGATGCCGCCCGGAGTGGTGCCGCGCTCGGTCCCGGCGTGCGCGTGACCGTGCAACGCCAGGTCGGCGCCTTGTTCGTCGATGGCCTCGCCGAGCAGGTAGGAACCGAGGAACGGATAGATCTCCCTCGGTTCGCCGTGCAGCGTGTCGCTGATCGGGGAGTAGTGCGTGAGCGCGACGGTGACGTCGGTGTGCAACGTGGCGAGGGCTTCGCCGAGCGCGGTGGCCACGTCCACGGTGTGCGCGGCGAACTCCCGCATCAAGGGTTCGCCGAAGACGCTCGCGCATTTGCCCGCGAACCCGCCGCCGAAGCCTTTCGTGCCCGCGACCCCGAGCGTTCTCCCGTCCACGTGCAAGGTCACCGAGTTTCCTTCCAGGACGGTGATGCCGTGGTCGGTCAGCACGGTCGTGATCTCGCGCTCGGCGTCGCCGTGATAGTCGTGGTTGCCCAGGACTGCTACGACCGGCAGGCCCAGGTCGGCGAACTCCGCCGCGACCACCCGGCCTTCGTCGGCGGTGCCGTGGCGGGTCAGGTCGCCCGCCAGCAGCAGCACATCGGCTCGCTCGGAGAGGCCGTCCAGGGCGGGCCGCCATTGCCCGCGCGAATCCACGCCGAGATGTACATCACCGACGGCGGCTATCCGCATGCGGCTCAACTCCTTTCGGGTCCGTCCTGCTCCAGCGTCTCGGTCTCGACGGGTGCCGTGGGACGGTTGACATGGACGTCGTTGTGGATCCGCGCGTGCGGAAGCTGTTCGTGCACGACGGTTTCCATCTGTTGTTTGCAGTTCTCGCTGCTCACCTCGCCACCCAGCACCACAACGTCGCCGCGGATGGTCACCTGCACGCCGAGCTCGGCGGTGCGGGGGTCCTCGGCCAGCGCCCGGCGCAATCGTGCGACCAGGTATTGCGGCTGCTCCATCTATTCCACCTTTCCGGTGCGAGTGATGCCCAGATCGTCGAGCAGGCCCATGAAGGCCCGTGCGTAGGGCGAGGCCTTGGTCTGTTCGCGCACCGTCTCCCAGTCCACCTGTTCCCGCAGGTCCCGCGCGATGTGCAGAATCGGGCTGAGATCCAGGCGGTGCGCGTCGAAGACGAGCATCTTGTCCACCATGAGGTCGGTGCCGCTGATCACCGGGGCCTTCGCGGGCCCTATCCGCATCTCGGTGGCCCGGTCGAGCAGTTCGTCGGTCACGTCCCGATCGTTCGGACGGTGGATCACATCGACGAGGATGTCGTCGGCATAGACCTTGCGCAGCCAGTTCTCCGGCGGGTCGCACACCCGCAGACCCGCGCGGGCCAGCGTGTGGATCGCTCGCCCACTGTCCTCCGGTTTGACGAAGATGTCGACATCGTGCTGAGAGGCGGGGCCGCCACGGGCATAGACCGCGCAGCCGCCCGCCACCGCGAATCGGATATCCGTCGCCGCCAACGCGTTCACCGTGCGGGTGAGCGCATGCAGCAGCTGATCGGTGGTAACGGCCATGCAGCGGTGGTACCCGGCAGACACCGGGTTAATCGGCGTTTCACCGGGTATGCGCCCGGATATCCGGAGGGCCCGCGCAGCGGCGCACCGGGCTTTCGCACTACTCCGGACCACCGGTCTCGGGACGGGAGAGGAGCGAGTTATGCCCAAGACGACAGCACGCGGCGACGTCGAGCAGTCGGAGTTGCCGAGCACGCTGCAGCGGTCGGAGGAGAAGGCTCAGCGCACCTTCGCCGAGGCGCACGACGCCGCGCTCGAGCAGTACGGCGGCGACGAGCAGCGCGCCTACCGCGTCGCCTACGCCGCGTTGAAGCACAGCTACGAGAAAGTCGGCGATCACTGGGAGCCCAAGGCTCGCCGCGGTCCCTCCGACGAGCGCGCCGAACACGGCGGCCCGGACGCGCGGGGCGAGACCGCCGAAGGCGTCGATGCCAACGCGTCCAAGGAGCACCTGCTCGGCATCGCCCGGCGACTGGACATCTCCGGTCGGTCGCGGATGACCAAGGACGAACTCGTCGAGGCGATCAAGAAGCGCAATCGCCGGGAGTCCGCGCGTGCCCGAGGATGAGGACGACGCCTGGGCGCGCCGCGCCCGTGGTGAGACCGAACTCGAACGACTCGACCGGAACTGGGGCAGCCTGATCCAGGAGCTGCGTGTCGTGCAGACCGGCGTGCAGTTCCTCTTCGGGGCGTTGCTGGTACTGCCCTTCCAGGCGTCGTTCAGCACGCTGTCCCCGGGTATGCGAGCGCTCTATATGGCCACCTTGGCCGCCGTTCTGGGGGCCACGGTGTTCTTGATCGCCCCGGTGTCCTGGCACCGCATCCTGTTCCGCCGCCACCGCCTGGGCAATGTCGTCGCGGCGGCGCACCGCTGCGCGATGGCGGGCGTCGCACTGCTGGGTCTCGCGTTGATCGGCGCGGTGATCCTCGTGGTCGACTACGTGACGGGGACGGCCGCGGCAGTGGCGACCGGCGTCGTCTCCGTCGCGTTGTTCGTGGTGACATGGCTCATCGCGCCGTGGCGCTGGCGCAGCGGCTCCGAGGATGTCCGCGCCGACCACTCCTGACACGAACACTCTCGAGTCAGCGGGCCCACGAGACGACTTCTCCCGCGTGGGCGGGGGCGCCTCGGTGATAGGCGCTGAGCGTCTCGGTCGCGACCCGATCCCAGGAATTCCGGCTCGCGGCCCGCTGATACCCCGCGGCGCCCCAGGTTTCGCGCAGTGTCGAGTCCGTGAGCAGGGGGCGCACGGCCCGGACGACCGCGTCGGGTTCGGGCGGGGCGACGAAGCGCCCGGTGACGCCGTCGACCACCGTGTCGAGCAGACCGCCGACGGGCGTGGCGATCACCGGCTTGCCGCAGGCCATCGCTTCCAGGGCCACCCGGCCGAACGGCTCGTACCAGGGCGTGCAGAGCACCACGTCCGCGGAGCGGTACAGGCGCGGCAACGTCGGCCGCGTCACCGCTCCGGCCAACCGGAGACGCTCGCGCACACCGTGATCCGAGGCGAGGCGGCGCAACCGGCGACCTTCGGCGTCGTCATCGTCGTCGGCGGCCGGGGCTCCCACGATCACCAGTTCGGTGTCCGGGAGGTCCGCCAGTGCTCGGATGACCGGGTCGAATCCGCTGCGCCGCACCAACTCTCCGGAGGCGAGCAATCGGTGTGTGGCGTGCCGATCGGCGGCCGCGCCCTCCGGGGTGAACGCGGTGAGGTCGACGCCGTGCGGCACGATCGTGGTCCGGAACCGCGGCACGCCCATCCTGGCCAGCTCCGCGACCTCGTCGGAGCAGGTCGCCACCACGTGCGCGGCCCGCGTCGCGATGAGCCGCTCGAACCGGATGCGCGAGCGCGGACTCGGGTCGGCGAGTCCTTCGCAGCGCCGCTGCACGGTGCCGAGGCCGTGGAAGGTCAGCACCACCGGGATGCCGTGGGCACGCGAGGCCAGCTCGGCGGCGAGCCCCGATTTCCAGTAGTGCGCGTGCACGATATCCGGCCGTTCGGCGGCCCAGTGCCGCCGCAGAACCGTGCCGAAATCCCCGAGGTAGGGCAGGGTCCGATCGCTCGGTAGCGGGGTGGGCGGTCCGGCCGCGACGTGCACCACGCGATAGCCGCCCTCGGTGAGCAACTCGGCGGGGGCACGCGGAGCGATGCGCCGGGTATAGACCGTCACCTCGTGCCCGCGGCGTGCGTAGGCCGCCGACAATTCGGCGACGTACGCACCGCGGCCGCCCCCATCGGCGGGGCTCCCTTCGGCGAGGGGGCTGGCGTCTTCGGAAACCATGGCAATCTTCACCGGGTGCTCCGTTCTCGTCGCGGGGCGCCGTGCGGACGCGCTCATCCGCGCGCTTGCCCTACGACCGGCATCGCGTGACGTTCGGGAATATGTCGGGGATATGCCCGGACGCGGGCCGATGAAACCCCACGTCAGCGGGCAGATCGCGAGCCGAACGGTCGGTTTTCCCTGATCTCGGGCCCTCCGGCGACGGGTCACGTTCTCCTACCGAACGCTGTCGGGAACGTGTCGACCGTGCCACACTGTAGAAAGGTTGAGATCACAGCCGACCCCGGTTCGACGCATTCGGCGCAGCCGGTCGATGGGACGGCACGGCAACCGATTCGCGCTCGCGCCGCCCTCGTCCCGGCCGCTGCGGAGGACTGGAAACCCCCTACACGGGAGGTTCGACTTGTCTGCCATTTCTCTGCTACGAGAGCATGCCGAGGGCGTGCATCTCAATGGTTCGGGACCGGGACGTCGTCGGGACAACCGGTTGTGGGCACAGCGGGTGGACCGCCGCCGCGAATGCGTCGTGGTCCGAGTCGAAGGCGAGTTGGACGCCGCCGTGTCGGCCGAGTTCTTCGAGACGGTCGACCGGGCCCTGCAGTCACCGTGCGACGCGGTGGTGATCGATCTGCGCGCGGCGAGGTTTTTGAGCCTGCGCGCGGCCGTGCGGCTCGGCGCGCTGCGCAGGGACGCGGGGGGTGGTCGTCCGGATCTGCGGATCGTCGCGGGCGGACCGGGAGTGGAGCGAGCACTCGAGGTGACCGGCGTGCGATCGTTGTTCCCCCGCTACTCGTCCATGCGGACCGCACTGGACGCCTGAGCCGAAGGCCGTCTCGAAGCCCGTGCTCGCGGTGTGACCCCCCGATCCGGTCACACCGGGCGCACCGGCATCGGATACTTCTGCGGTGAGTGAAAGCAGGTCGGTCCAGCCCGAGGAAGCGCTCGCGCTGGATCGGGTGATCGGCACGGGAACGCCGCAGAGCGTCGGCGGTTTCCGTTTCTGGTTCGCCGACCAGCGATGGGAGTGGTCGGACGAGGTCGCGTCGATGCACGGCTACCGACCGGGGTCGGTGACGCCGACGACGGAGTTGTTGCTGACGCACAAGCACCCCGACGACCGCGAGGCGGTGGCCAGCGCCTTGGCACGATCGATCGCCGACGCGGAACCGTTCTCCAGCAGGCATCGCATCATCGATACCGCGGGCGCCGTGCATCACGTGATCCTGGTCGCCGATCGGATGATCGACGAGGGGAGCCGGGTGGTCGGCACTTCGGGGTATTACATCGACGTCACCGACACCCTCGCCGAACACCGGCAGGAGACGCTGGACGACGCCCTGCCCGAGCTGTACGCCGCGCGATCGGTGATCGAACAGGCGAAGGGCGCCCTCATGCTGATCTACGGCATCGGTCCCGAGCAAGCGTTCCGGGTGCTGAGCTGGCGCTCCCAGGAAACCAACGTCAAGCTGCGGACACTGGCCGCGCGGCTGGTCGCCGATCTGCCCGGTCTGACCGGTGTCCCGCCCGGGCTGCGCACCCGATTCGACCATCTGCTGCTCACCGCCCACGAGCGCATCGACGCCGACTGACCCGCGTTTCGATCCGGTCGCGGCGGGTACGTCCTCGACGAGGAACGCGGCGGTATTTCTGCTCCACAGTCCGCGGTGCCTGCGGTGTTCCGGTGGTCGAGGAGAACCCGCAGCGGTATGCAGGCCACGGTGGAGTGGCTGTGAGGACAAGGTGGTGATGGGCAAATGGGGGAGTGGACTTCCCGATCCTTTACCGACACAACGACTATCGGTGTCCGGGTGCCCGCCCGGCTCGAGCAGCTGACCATGCTGCGCGCGCTCGCCGAGACCGTTGCCCTCATCGCCGACTTCGCCTTGGACGAGGTGACCGACATCCGCCTCGCGCTCGATGAGGTGGCGACTTCCCTCATTCTCGATGCCGCGACGGGCTCGACGATCGACTGCGAATTCACCTACGACACCGACAAGATGTTCGTGCACGTCTCGTCGGTCGCGGTGACCGAGTCGGTGATGGGCCATGCCGGGCTGGGCTGGCACATCGTGCGCACGCTGACCGACTCGATCGCCGCCGCGCAGGGGTCCCACGACAACGTGCTCGGGGGATATCCGACAGTGATCGATTTCAGCTGGGTGCGGGGTGCCCGCAATGGCGGGTGAATCGAGGTCGCGGGGGGACACCTACGACAACATCGAGCCGCTGTTCGAGAAGATCGCCGCATTGGATCCCGGCGACGCGCGGCGCGAGGCCATGCGCTTGGAGCTGATCGAACGATGCCTGCCCCTGGCCGAGCACATCGCACGGAAGTTCTCCGGGCGCGGCGAGAACTTCGATGATCTGCTGCAAGTGGCGCGCCTGGGCTTGGTGCAGGCAGCCGACCGTTTCGACGTGTCGCGCGGGTCGTCGTTCCTGTCCTTCGCGGTCCCCACCATCATGGGCGAGGTCCGCCGGCATTTCCGGGACAACACCTGGGCCGTCCGGGTGCCGCGCCGGACCAAGGAGATCCAGCTGAGCATCGGCCCCACGGTCGAAACGCTGTCGCAGCGCCTGGGCCGGATGCCGCGGGCCAGGGAGATCGCGGCGGAGCTCGAGGTCGATCTGGTCGAGGTGACCCAGGCGCTGATCGCGGGCAACGCCTACCAGTCGGCGTCCATCGACGCGGTCGCCGGAGAGGACGCCGAGAGCGCTCCGCAGCCGCTGCTGGACAGCCTCGGCATCGAAGAGCCCTCCTATCACCTCGTCGAGGACGTCATGGCCGTCCAGCCGCTGCTCGGCGAACTCCCCGAACGCGAACGTCAGGTGCTGATCATGCGATTCTTCGAATCGTTGACGCAGAATCAGATCGCCGAGCGGCTCGGGGTCTCCCAGATGCACGTCTCGCGCATTCTGTCCAGGACCTTGAATTCGCTGCGCGAACAGGCGATGCGGGACTGAGCGCGGGCGCCGGGCTACACCGGATTCGGTGGAGCCGGATCCGGCGACGGTCCGGGCAGGCCGGGGTCCGGCGAGGGGCGACCGGGGTCCGGTATCGGAGGCGCCGGCGCGGGGCCGGGTGCGGGTGGCCGTGGCGCGGGGCCGGGCACCGGCGGCAGCGGATCCGGATCGGGTTGCGGCGGAACGGGGTTCGGATCAGGAATCGGGTCCGGCTCGGGGATCGGCGGTACCGGGTCCGGCTCCGGGATGGGCGGCACCGGGTCCGGCTCGGGTGTGGGCGGGACCGGCTGTGCCGCGCTGTGACTGGACATGCCAACTCCTTCTGGTACTGGCGAACATCGGCCGGTTACCCATCGCCCGCCGGACGAACCGGTCCGTGCTCGCGCCGCCCGTGGTCCGGCCGACCAGTTTGCGGAAGATCGGGGACGGGTACCAAGACAGGAACCGGACAACAGATGCCGATGGCTCGAGGAGCTCGTCATGACCGACCAGCGCCGCCCAGGCACCCGGAATCCGCGGTTCGGACCGGGTGGGCCAGGGCTGTCGCCCCATGCTCGCGGCATTTCCGTCACGAGGAACCACGACGTCATCCGCCGCTGGGCCGAGCAGCGCGGCGCACGGCCCGCGACTGTGCCGGGCAGCGAGTACGACGGACGGCTCGGGGTGCTGCGTTTCGACTTCCCCGGGTACGGCGGAGCGGTGCTGCGCCGGGTGGACTGGGACGAGTGGTTCGCCACGTTCGATGCTCGTAAATTGCGCTTCTGGTATCAAGAGCCCGGTGCCGACCGTCCGCCGAGCAACTTCAACCGGTTGGAGCCGCCGCGATAGCCGGTGGGCCGCTGGCCCCTGCCGTGAGACCGATCACCGACGACCCTCCGCGATAGAGGCATCCGGAGTATGTGACACACGGCACGCTGCCCTGGTGAGCTTCACGTTCGGTCCCGCCCGCCGTGCAGATTACGGCTCGTTCGATCGTTCGATCGAAACTACTTAATATCAAGGGCTTTTCGAAGGAAGAGTCAACCTTCGCGCCCTGCGTCCGCCGCGCGAGAGCGGAGCCGCGTCAGCGCCCCGCTACCCGGCGAGCCGGGCGGGCGTATAGCGTCGAGGGAAGGACGAGGAGGCCCCGCGTCGGTCTGCCGGAGGTTTACCGGCCGGGCACCGGGGTACTCGAAGCCGAGCAAAGGTTGCTCGAAAAGCGGAAGGTCGCGTCGGTATGGGGATGCGGTTGTCCGCATCGTGGCGCGCTTCCGCATGTCTGCAAGGGATAGGGTCTTGAGCGCAAACCTGATGATCGTGGAAGACGACGACCGGGTCCGTGGTGCGTTGCGGCTCGCTATGGAAGATGAAGGGTACGACGTCGACGAGGCGGAGGAAGCCGAGGACGCGCTCACTCATCTGCGCAGCAATGGTGTTCCCGATGTGATGATCGTCGATCTGATGCTCGGCGGCATGGACGGCTTCGAATGTATCCGCGAGATCCGCCGCGACCATGACGTCCCGATCATCGTGGTCAGCGCTCGCGACGACACCCACGACGTGGTGGCCGCGCTGGAGGCGGGCGCCGACGATTTCGTCACCAAGCCGTTCGAGATCAAGGAGATCACCGCCCGCATGCGCGCGGTGCGCCGGCGGTCCCGGCTTTCCGCCGAACGGGAGACCCCCCAGGAGATGGTGCTCGAGGCCGACGACACGGCTCCGCTCGTCCTCGCTCAGGACAGCGGTGTGGTGCGGCGCGGCGACGAGGAGATCCGGCTCACGCTCACCGAGTTCCGTCTGCTGTGTGAGCTGGCCGAATCACCGGGCCGGGTGCTCAGCCGCACGGTGCTGCTCGAGCGCGTGTGGGACCGCGGGTTCTTCGGTGACGAGCGCATCGTCGACGTGCACATGCGCCGGTTGCGCACGAAGATCGAACGGGATCCGTCCGATCCACGCATCGTGGTGACGGTGCGCGGGCTCGGTTACCGCCTCGATGTGCGGCGCTGAGCGCTGTCTCGACGCCGAACGCTGGAATCCGAACGCTTGGAGCCTTCGCGCCCGGGTGACCGCCGTCTTCGCGACGATCGCCGCGCTGATGTCGCTGGTACTGGTCGTCTCGGTGTTCGTGATCAGCCGCGGCTATCTGGAAGCGCAGCGACCGCACGCGGGCAGCGAATCGCCGGGAGACCTCAACGCCGATCTCGATCTGCTGCGCAATGTGCTGATCGGCTGCGCCGTGGTGGTCACCCTGATCGGCGCGGCGGTCGGCTGGTGGGCGAGCAGGCGAGTGCTGACCCCGCTGCACCAGCTCGCGGGCACCGCCGCGCGGATCGCCTCCGGCGACCTCGACCAGCGGTTGCCCACCACCGACGACCAGGACCTGGCGATCACCGTCGAGGCGTTCAACACCATGGTGGACTCGCTGCAACGGCGCATCGAGCGGGAGCACCGGCTCTTCGGTGATGTCAGCCACGAGCTGCGTACGCCGCTGACCACCTTGATGGCCGGTGTCGACGTGCTCAACCGGCATCGCGGTGATCTGCCGGAACGTTCGCAGCGGGCCCTCGGCCTGGTCACGGCCGAAGTCGAGCATCTGCGCAAGCTGCTGGACGATCTGCTCGCCCTGGCGCGGGTGGAAGCGAGGATGCACCACGGCGACGCCGAGCCCCTGTCGGTGCGTGAACTGCTGGTCCACACCCTGGCCGATCGGCGCTACCCGGGTGAGCTGCTCACGGTGCGCCAAGACGTCACCGTGCGCGGCCGCAAGGTGGAGTTGGAGCGCGCGGTGGCCAACCTGCTGCACAACGCCGACCGGCACGGCGGCGGTGTGGTCGCGGTTGCCGTCGACCGCGACGGCACCGAAGCCGTGCTCACCGTCGACGACGCGGGCCCCGGAGTACCGCCCGTGGACCGCGACCGGATATTCGAACGCTTCGCGACCGCCCGCAGCGGCCGCCGCTCGCCCGACGGGACGGGCATCGGCCTGGCGCTGGTCGCCGAGACGGTCGCCACGCACGGCGGCCGGGTGCATTGCACCGATCGCCCTGGCGGGGGCGCACGATTCGTCGTGCGGTTGCCCCGGCTCGGCGACATCCAACCGTAATACGACCGTAAAGAAGTCGACTGGTTCACCTCAAAGTCGCTTCGTAAGCCTGGATGAGTACGGCTGATCGACGAGGGAGTTGTATGTCAGTGCCAACCCTGTCCCCAGCGGAGATCGAACGATCGCGCGTCGGCAACGCCGCTGCCGCCCTCGGGGCCACCCCGTCTCGCAAGGACACCGGACCCGCCGTGGTCCTGCGCACGCCCCGCCTGAGCGACGGCGCTCCGATGTGGCGCATCGCGAAGGATTCCGCGGTGCTGGACCTCAATTCGAGCTACGCGTACCTGATGTGGTGTCGCGATTTCGCCGGAACCTCGGTGGTCGCCGAACTGGACGGCCGTGTCGTCGGCTACGTGATCGGATTCGTCCGCCCGCAGGCGCCCGACACCGTCTTCGTCTGGCAGATCGCGGTGGACCGCTCGCAGCGCGGACGCGGGATCGGCGCCGAGCTGCTCCACACGTTGCTCAACAGTGTTGCCGCGCAAGGCGTCTCGGTGCTCGAGACGACCATCTCACCGGACAACGCAGGTTCCATCGCCCTGTTCACGTCGGTGGCGGCGGCCCGGGGCGCGGATCTGACCAAGCGCCCCCTGTTCGACGCAGGCGTCTTCCCCGACAGCCATGCACCCGAAGACCTGTATCACATCGCCCCGACCGCCCGCACCACCGAGGAGGATCACCGATGATCAACGCCGACACCACCGTTTTCGAAAGCCTGGAGTCGAACGTGCGCGGTTATTGCCGTGCCTGGCCCACCGTGTTCACCACGGCGAAGGGCAGCTGGCTGCGCGACGAGGAAGGCAAGGAGTACCTGGACTTCTTCGCGGGCGCAGGCGCATTGAACTACGGCCACAACAACGACGTGCTCAAGCGCTCGCTGCTGGACTACATCGCGAGCGACGGCATCACCCATGGCCTGGACATGTCGACCGCGGCCAAGCGTGAGCTTCTGGAGACGTTGCGCGACACTCTGTTCACCCCGCGCGGCCTCGACTACAAGGTCCAGTTCCCCGGCCCCACCGGCGCGAACGCGGTCGAGGCCGCGCTCAAGCTGGCGCGCAAGGTCACCGGTCGCGAGACCATCGTCAGCTTCACCAACGCATTCCACGGCATGACCCTCGGCGCGCTTTCGGTGACCGGCAACGCCGCCAAGCGCGCGGGCGCCGGTGTGCCGTTGGTGCACGCCGCGCACATGCCCTACGACGGCTACTTCGACGGCACGACCGCCGACTTCCAGTGGATGGAGAAGGTGCTCGACGACACCTCGTCCGGCTTCGACCGCCCGGCCGCGGTGATCGTGGAGACGGTGCAGGGCGAAGGTGGCGTCAACGTCGCCCGCGCCGAGTGGCTGCGGCACCTCGCCGGCCTGTGCGGGGAGCGGGAGATCCTGCTGATCGTCGACGACGTCCAGATGGGCTGCGGCCGCACCGGGCCGTTCTTCTCCTTCGAGGTCGCGGGCATCACGCCCGATATCGTCACGCTGTCGAAGTCGATCGGCGGCTACGGCCTGCCGATGGCGCTGGTGCTGTTCAAGCCGGAACTCGACGAGTGGTCGCCGGGTGAGCACAACGGAACGTTCCGCGGCAACAACCCCGCGTTCGTCACCGCGACGACCGCCCTGCGCCACTACTGGTCCGACGACGCCCTCCAGAAGGCGACCGAGGTCAAGGGCGAGAAGATCGCGCGCACCCTCGGTGAACTCGCCGGATACTTCCCCGGTGTCTCGACCCGTGGCCGCGGGTTGGTGCAAGGCGTGGTGTTCGACGATCCCTCGCAGGCGGGCAAGGTGTGCCAGATCGCCTTCGAGCGCGGGCTGCTGGTGGAGACCTCCGGTTCCACCGACGAGGTGGTGAAGCTGCTGCCGCCGCTGACGGTCACCGACCAGGAACTCGACCAGGGTTTGCAGATCCTCACCGGCGCCGTCGAGTCGGTGTGCGGCGGAATGGGGGCGATGGCATGATCGTGCGCAGCACCGCGGAGATCACCGGCACCGAGCGTGACGTGGCGGGCGAGGGCTGGCGCAGCAAGCGCATCGTCCTCGGCGGCGACGGCGTCGGCTTCTCCTTCCACGAGACCACCATTGACGCGGGGACGGTGCACGAGTTCCACTATGTGCATCACGTGGAAGCCGTGTGGCTCGTCGAGGGCGAGGGCACGCTGACCGATCTGGACAACGGCGTCACCTACGAGCTGGCACCCGGCTCGATGTACCTGCTCGACGGACACGAGCGGCACCGCTTGGAAGTGCGCACCACGATGCGGATGATGTGTGTGTTCAATCCGCCGGTCACCGGGCAGGAGGTTCACGACAGCAACGGCGTCTACCCGCTGGTCGCCGCGAACATCGGAGGTTGAGAACACCAATGGTTCTGCAGCACACCGAAACCCGGCCCGAGACGGCTCGCTACGATCGCTACCCGACCCGTCTCGGCACGCAGGCTCCGCATCTGGAGCGCGCCGACCCCGCGATGTGGGGAGAGATCGAGAGCCCGGAACTCGCCTCGTTCGACGCCGACGGATTCGCCATCCTGGACCAGCTGCTCACGCCCGACGAAGTGGCCCACTTCAGCGGCGAGATCAGCAGGCTCGCGAACGACCCGGCCCTGCGCGACGACGACCGGGTCATCGTGGAGAAGTCCTCGAACCGGGTGCGCTCGGTCTTCGAGGTGCACGAGCTGAGCGAGGCGATCGCCGAACTGGTGCGTCAGCCGCGGGTGCTCCGGCTCGCCGAGCAGGTGCTGGGGTCGCCGGTGTACGTGCACCAGAGCCGGGTGAACTACATGCCCGGCTTCCGTGGCACCGGGTTCTACTGGCATTCCGATTTCGAGACCTGGCACGCCGAGGACGGCATGCCCGCGCCGCGTGCGGTGAGCCTGTCGATCGCGCTGACCGACAACTACCCGATCAACGGCAGTCTCATGGTGATGCCGGGCTCGCACCACACCTTCGTGCCGTGCCTGGGCAGCACCCCGGCCGAGCACTATCGGGAGTCGTTGCAGGAGCAGGAGATCGGCGTGCCGACGACCGACGACATCACCGCGCTGGCGAACCGCTACGGGATCAGCCAGTTCACCGGCCGGGCGGGCTCGGCGCTGCTGTTCGACTCCAATCTCATGCACGGGTCGTCGAACAACATCACGCCGTTCCCGCGCTCGAACATCTTCGTGGTGTTCAACAGCGTGCACAACACGCTGGTCGAACCGTTCGCCGCGCCCGCCCCGCGACCGGGTTACATCGGCAGCCGCGACTTCACGCCGCTGTCGGCCTGAGCCGGAGCAGCCCCGCGCGTGTGGCCCGCCCAACCCGCTGGGCGAGCCGCACGCGCGGGGCGTTTCGCGCGGCAGCCGCCGACCTCGCCCACCCACGGGTCAGGCAAGCCGCCGGATCGCTTCCGGACCCAGATCCGCGATCGTCGGGTACCCGTCCACCGCCATCAGCAAATCCGCCTCGGCGAGCAGTGCACGCACCACGTGCACGAGGCCGTCGACGCCGCCGAGGGCGAGTCCGTACGGGTAGGGACGGCCGATCCCGACGGCCGTCGCACCGAGCGCCAGCGCCTTGACGATGTCGGCGCCGGTGCGGACGCCGGAGTCGAAGAGCACGGGCAGACCGTCGGCCGCCGCGACCACCTCGGGCAGATGCTCGATCGCCGGGATACCGCCGTCGGCTTGCCTGCCGCCGTGATTCGAGCAGTAGAGGCCGTCGACGCCCGCGTCCTTGGCTCGCCGCGCGTCGTCGGGATGACAGATGCCCTTCAGCACGAGCGGCAGTTCCGTCAGCGACCGAAGCCATGCCAGGTCATCCCACGTCAACGCGTTGCCGAAGAGCGAGATCCAGGTCAGGATGGCGGTCTTCGGGTCTTGCTCGGGTGGACTGGCCAGCAAGCCGCGGAACACCGGATCGCTGAAGTAGTTGGCCAGGCAGTGTCCCCGCAACTGCGGGAAGTTGGATATCGCCAGATCGCGCGGGCGCCAGCCGGGCACCCAGGTGTCCAAGGTGACGACGATGGCCTTGAAGCCCGCGGCCTCGGCCCGCTGGACCAGGCTCTGCGCGAGGTCCCGGTTGGTGGGGGTATAGAGCTGGAACATTCCGGGGGTGTCACCGAACTCCGCCGCCACCTGTTCCAGCGGATCCACGGTGAGGGTGGAGGCGACCATCGGGACGCCGGTGCGCGCCGCGGCCTTCGCGGTGGCGATGTCACCGTGCCCGTCCTGGGCGCATAATCCGATCACCCCGACCGGGGCCAGGAAGACCGGCGTCGGCAGCGTCATCCCGAACAGTTCGATCGAGAGGTCTCGCGTCTTGCTCGCGCGCAGCATGCGGGGGACCAGGCCCAGTTTCTCGAAAGCCGCCACGTTGGCACGCTGGGTGCGTTCATCGCCGGCCCCACCCGCCACATACGACCAGACGCCCGGAGGTAGCGCCGCCTGGGCCTTCGCTTCCAGCTCGGCGTACGTCATCGGGAAATCGGGCAGCACACCTCCGAGGCCTTGGAAATAGATCTCGTTCTGATAGTCGCCGAAGTTGGTCACGCCGCTCCTGTCCTCGTCTCGATGCATGAATGTATCGGATACGTTCCTGTAGCGAGCCCGGTTCACGCCCGCAGCGCCTTGTACAGGATCAGCCAGTGATCGGGCGAGACCAGTCCGACCTGCTGTTCGAGCGAGATCCCGGCTGCCCGGCAGGCGCCGTGCACCGCGCGAGCGGGGAACTCCCGCCGCAGCGACGCCGCCACACTGCCGCCGACCCCCGAGAAACCCAGCTCGACCAGTCTGCGGTACTCGCCGAGCCGCTCGCGCGGCAGCAGCGGAGCCGGCCGGGTGCGCAACCGGAGGATGGCGGCATCCACCCGCGGAACCGGATGGAAGCTGTGCCTGCCGACGCGCGCGCCCAGCTCGATCGCCGTCGTCGGCCAGTGGCCGACGGTGAGCTTGGTCCAGCGCCCGTAGTCACCGGAGTGCTTGCGGGCGAATTCGAGCTGGGTGAGCAGGGCGGCGGAGGTGAGTCCTCGCGCGGCCAGACACCAGCGCACGATGTCGGTCGTGCTACCGAACGGCACGTTGGCCACCACCGCGAACGGCTCGCGCGGCGGGCGCACCGCACGAAAATCTCGGTGATACAACCGAATTCGCGGATCGCCGGCGTATCGGCGGCGCAGCAGTGCCGCGTAGCGCGGGTCCTTCTCGTATGCCTGCACCCGGCTGCCCGCCTTCAGCAATTGCCTGGTCAGCATGCCGTCGCCGGGTCCGATCTCGAGGACGAGATCCTCGGCGGTGATGCCGGAGGCGCGCACGATCAGCCGGGCGGCGCCGGCATCGGTGAGGAAATTCTGCGACAGCAGTTTTCGCGTGTTCGAGGCGACGGCCGCGCTGCCGCGGGCACGCGAAAGGGAACGATGGTGGGACATGGGTGTCCTCCGAACGGAGTGGTCGAATCGGGAAGGTCGATTCGCCCGGACCCATGCCGGGGCACGAAGAACCCGGCGGCCGCTATCGGCCGCCGATGCGGATTCCGCTCGAACGGATCAGGAGATCGGAGCGATACGGTGCGCCGGCAGAGCCCGGGCCTCCGTACGCAGCCGGACGTGATACGCGCCGACCGCGTACGCTCCGTTCACGCCAGGACTGCCACACATGTCCCGCAACGTACGACACCGCGCTTCCAGGTGCCACTTCTTTTCCCGCGAGGTCGGGGTGGACCAGGTGGGATTCAGAGGGATGTCGGCTGACCCACCACGTCCGGGTCTTGCAGCTCGGCGGCGAAAGTCCGCCAGGACTTGGCCTCCGCGTGTTTGCCCAGCTGGTCGAGCAGATCGGCGAGTTCGGCGATGGCGCGCGGCTCGCGGCGGTCGGCGGCGGTGCGCCACCAGGATTCGGCTCCGGCGGGATCGCCGCGCCGTAGTCGAACCATGCCGAGTTCGTATGCGGCGCCGGCGTGCCCGGCCTCCGAGGCCTGCGCCCACAATCCGCACGCCTGGTCTTCCTCGCCCCGGCGGTACATCGCTACCCCCAGGTCGTAGAGCGCACCACGATATCCGGGATCGCCGGACTGCCCGGGCTCGCTCGACCGCCGCGGCGCATCGACCGGCGCGGAGCGTTCGGCCAGACGCCGCAGTCCGTCCGAAGCCGGCGCGGCGTCGGGAAGGATGCCGGGCGCAGCGATCGGCGTACCCGCCGCGGGAGGGGAGTTCGTCACCGGCGGGCCGATGTGCGGGGCCGGTGAATTCGTTGCGGGCGGCATCGCCCGCGACACCGGTTCGCCGGAAGATTTCGACACGTCCGGTGTGGGATCCGGCTTCGCAGCGCCGGAACCGGCGAGCGCAGTGTCCGCAGCGGGTTTCGGGTGCGTGCCGACCGGCTCGAATGCGCGAAATGGGGCCGCTGCGGTCCCAGGGTCCGCGACCGGCGAGCTGGAATCCCTGTGTGGCCCTTCCGTCGCCGAAATTTCCGCCTGGGACCGGGTGTGCCTGCCGTTGCGGGCGAATGCGTGAAAGGGGTCCGGTGCGCTCCAGGGGTTGGCGACCAGCGGGCTGGATTCGGTGCGAGTCCCGTCGGCCGCGGGGCGAGGGATGGGCGGGAATTCCGGGGCGGGTGGCGTATTGCCGGTTACCGGGCGTGCCGGGTCTTCGGGCGGATGCGTATGCGCGACCGGAGGGCCGAAGGCGCCATACGAGTCCGCCGTGGATCTCTCGGTGCGAGGACGGATGTAAAGACCTTGCGCGGGTACTTCGGCATTCGTCTGCGGATTCTGCGGGACGCCGTTCGCTTCGGACCGGCTGTCGGTGGCGCGTGGATCGGGACCACTGTGCGCGGCGTCCGTCACGGATTGTCCGGCGAGCGGGCTCGGCGCCGGGTTGTCCGGGCTGCGGGAGCCGGAAGCGGAGTGCGGAGTTTCCGGAGTGGATCGTGCGGCGCGGGACGACTGCAGATTCAGGAAAAGGCTGCCCGATCGCTGGGGCGGCTTGCTCTGGGACGCTTGTCCGTTCCCGTCGCCCACGGCCGCGGACGACTCGGCGGCAAGCCACTCGGCCGCAGCCGCGGGTTCGAGCGCTGCCGCAGTGGTGTCGATCCGCGGAACCGGCATGGTCGGCGCGGTGGGCGGACCCGCCGAAGAAGCGGCAAGCGAGGCGGGCGGGCTCATGCCGATCGAAGTCGCCGCCGGTGTGGCGGTCGCCGGCGGCTCCGGCGCGACGGGAGTGGGAGCGGTGGAGACTTCCACCACCAGGTTCGCGAAGTTCGGCGGTCCTTCGCCGATGCTGCACCACAAAACGACGCGACCGTTGGGCCGGTGCTCGACAACGATGCCGTAGTTGCCCGCCCAGGACTTCTGCGTGCCGAATTCGTCCACCCAGACCGGTGTCAGGGTCACCAGGGTCACCGGCGCGGCGGGCGTGACATCGAAGCTCACCCCCGCGGCCAGCGCGTCGCTCCACGCGTCGACGCCGGCGAGTGAACGTCCGTGCAGGTCCAAATAGCCGTCGACGACCGAGAGCCCCATTCCGAGGCCGCGCAGTCCGGCGGGTGGCGCCGCCGAGATCATCGTCAAGGTGACGGTGGTGGGTGCGGGACCGACCTGCTCGGTGTACATCGGGTAGACCATGCTGCCGTGCCAGCGAATCGGGTCCGCGCTCTGGTAGCGCGCGGCCAGCGGCAGCTCTTCGGGCGTATTCCGGGCAGCCCACGACGAATACCGCTCGTTCACTGTCGCGCGCCTGCCTTTCCACCCGATCCCGACCGCCGCCCCCGCGCCGGGCGGCGGGGTATACCGTACTCGCCGCGAACCACGACTGCGTTGCAATCCCTCGGCCGTAGGTAATGCCCCGAGGCTCAACGCTACCGGGGGGTTCGTCTCATTTCCCAATGGTGCGCAACGCGCCGTGGTCAGCAGGTGATCGCGTGGTGAGCTGGGTCGCACAGTGCTGTACTCGGCCATCCGGCGTGTGGGCTGCCGGCTCCGGAGGACCCCGCCACTGTGCGTCACAACATCGCGCCCCGCTTTCCCGGGCTATCGATCCGCAGCGGCGTCGCCCCGGAACCGGCGGGGCGGGGTGCACCATGGAGTCGTCGTCTCGCCGGAAGCGCTTCCACGGAACGCCGAACAGTCGACCAAGCGCTTGCTACGCTCGATCGATGATCTCCACGGTGGTCTGGGGGACCGGCAATGTCGGCCGGGCGGCCATCCGGGCCGTCGATGCTCACCCCGCGCTGCGTTTGACGGGGGTGCTCGTGCACGATCCGGCGAAGATCGGCCGCGACGCGGGCGAACTCGGCGGCCTCGGCTATGACCTCGGCGTTCCGGCCACCGACGACGTCGGCGGCGTTCTCGACACGCACCCGGACGCGGTGGTCTACGCGGCCTCCGGCGATATCCGTCCCGACGACGCGCTCACCGATATCCTGCGCGCACTCCGCGCGGGCGCGGTGGTCGTCACCCCGGCGCTCTACGCCCTCTACGATCCGCGCAACGCACCGCCGGAGGTCCGCGACCCGGTGCTGGCCGCGATCGCCGAGGGCGGCGGCTCGCTGTTCGTCTCCGGTATCGACCCCGGTTGGGGCAACGATGTACTGCCCCTGCTGATCAGCGGGCTCGGCAGCACCGTGGAGACGATCCGCTGTCAGGAGATCTTCGACTACTCCACCTACGACCAGCCGGACTCGGTGCGCTACCTGGTCGGCATGGGTCAGCCGATGGACTATCAGCCGCCGATGCTCGCGCCGTCGGTGCCGACCATGGTGTGGGGCGGGCAGATCCGGCTCATGGCACGGGCGCTCGGTGCCGAACTCGACGAGATCCGCGAGACGCTGGACCGGCGTGCCCTGGACGCCACCGTCACCACGACATCCATGGGCGAGTTCGCGGCGGGCACGCAGGGCGCCGTGCGATTCGAAGTCCAGGGCATCGTCGATGGGCAGCCGCGTCTGATCATCGAGCACGTCACCCGAATCCATCCCTCCTGTGCGCCCGATTGGCCCACACCGGCCGACGGCGGCGCGGGTGCGCACCGGGTGATCATCGAGGGTCACCCGCGCATCGAGGTGACCGTCGAGGCCACCGACGAAGACGGCAACCGCTCCGCGGGCGGGAACGCCACGGCCGTCGGCCGCCTGGTCGGCGCCATCGACTGGCTGGTCGCCGCGCGGCCGGGACTCTACGACGCACTGGACATCCCGCTGCGGCCCGCGGCCGGCAAACTCGGAAGGAAGCACCCATGATCATCGACGTCCCCGAGGGGAAGGATCCGATCGGCTACGTCTGGGGCGAAATGGTTCCCGGCATCGGCGTCGCCGCCTCGAATTTCTCGCTGTCGGTGTACTCGCACAGCACGCTCGGCCTGCGCGAATTCGAGGCCGCGCGGCTGCGCATCGCCCAGCTCAACGGGTGCCTGTTCTGTATGGACTGGCGCACCGAACGGGACGGCGCCAAAGTCGAGCCGGAATTCGCCGACGCGGTCACGCAGTGGCGCACCACCGACGCCTTCGACGAACGCACCAGGCTCGCCGCCGAATACGCCGAACGCTACGCCACCGACCACCACAATCTCGACGAAGAGTTCTGGAACCGGATGTTCGCCCACTACACCCAGGTAGAAGTGGTGGAACTGAGCATGAGCATCGGCTCGTGGCTCGCTTTCGGCCGGCTGAATCGTGTGCTCGGCCTCGATTCGGTCTGCGTGCTGCCCGATCATTCCGCCGGCCGATGAATCGACGCCGGAGCAGCTAAGCCGGGATTCTCGACACCCACGCCGGCTGCCCGTCGACCAAACCCAATTCGAACTCCTCGGGAGCATCCAGCACGGCGCCGAGTTGACGGAGCGCTCGATCCGCCGAGATCTCCGCCGGAAAACGGATGTATTCGAGGGTCGCGCCGGATATCCGGGCTCGGAATCGGTACCGGAATTCGACGTGACCCGCGTAGGTCAGCGCGATGCGGCCCTGCCAGTCGATGTCGTGCCTGCCGTCGGGACGCCGGGTGAAGAAGACCTCCTGGTCGGCGACCGAGTCGTGCCCGAGCAGATAGATGTTGAACGCCAGGCATTCGACGTCGTCGGCGTGCGCGAGGGGCAGGGGATCGACCGTGAGACGTTGCGGCTGTTCGGATCGCAGCAGAAAAGGACGGCCGGGGGCCGCGGCGCGCAGCCCGGTGGCGTCGTCTTCGCCCCAGTACGTGGACGACAACGTGCAGCTGTGATAGTTCTGCCAGGTGATCGGCGACATCCAGCTCTCGCCGTTGTCCTCGTCGTCAGTGGCGTCGCGTTCGGCGTTGTACGCCGCGGAGCGCAGATGCAGATCGAACCACAGGCTGCCGGCCTGGTCCATGCGGCCGGTCCACGCGAACTCTTCGATCGCGTGCCCTTCCGGCCACGGATTTCCCGGGAACACAATTCTCCCGGCGGGCGAGAAACGCACCAGGTCGGTCCTTTCCATGCCGACACACCCTAGCGACCGAGACCGACAAACTCGACATGCCAGAACCGGGAAGCCGCGCCGTGCCGGGTTCCGCCTCAGGCCTTGGCCGGTGTCTCCTCCTCCGGTCGGGCGGCCGGAGGCTCGTCCACCGTCCGCTTCGGCCCGGTGAACCAGGTCCGGGCCGAGGCCAGCCACCAGATGCCGATCGCGCCCACCACGCCCACCAGGGTGATCGGCGCGTAATTCACGGTGCTCCAGGTGAATTCACTGTGCCACGGATACCCGCGGGCGTCGGTGGGCAGGATGAACAGCACGCTGATCAGCGCGATCCAGATCAGCGCGATCCATCCGACCGGGCGGTACCACGAGCCCAGTTGCCATGGACCGGTGCGGAATCGAGCCCCGTGGCGCTGCCGCAGCAGGATCGGGATGCCGTAGGCGATATAGAGCCCGATGGTCGCGATCGAGGTGGCCGCGGCGTAGGCGGTCGGTGCGTTCGCCGGGGGCACCAGCATCGAGGGAATCAGCAGCACGAACGCGAAGAAGGAGATGAACAGCACGGCGTGCACCGGCACCTTCCGCGGGGAAAGCCTCGACCAGAACTTCGACCCGGGCACCGCGCCGTCGCGGGCGAACGCGAACAGCATCCGGGAGGCGGAGGTCACCGAGGCATATCCGCAGAACAATTGCGCGACCGCCGCGATGATCAGCAGCAGCCCCGACCAGAACCCGCTCAGCGAGTTCTCCAGGATATAGATGACGGGATATCCGCTGTTCTTCTCCGGGTCCAGCGCGTCGTCCAGATTCGGAACGGCGAACGTCACCGCCATGATGAGCAGATATCCGGCGATCGCCGATACGACGATCGTGTTGATGATCCCTTTGGCGGCCATCCGGGAGGCGTCGTGCGTTTCCTCCGACATATGCGCCGAAGCGTCGTAGCCGGTGAACGTGTACTGCGCGTGCAGCAGACCGAGCAGGAAGCTGAACGCGACCCCGCCGAATCCGATCGCGCTGTTGTCGACGGTCTCGGTGAAGACCCATCCGGCGCTCTGGTGGTGCCGCGCCCCGAATCCGAGGACGACGACGAAAATCGCCACGCCACCGACGTGCCACCACGCGGACACATTGTTGATCACCGCCGACAGATGCGGGCCGAGCGCGTTCAAGGCCGCGTGCAAGACCAGAATGGCGGCGAACACCAGGAAGATCGCGGTGCGGTCGGTGCCGATCTCGATCCCGACGACGTTCAGCACGACCGTGGTGAAGATGGCCGCGCCGTAATCGATCGCCGCGGTGACCGCGATCTGTCCGATCAGGTTGAACCACCCGGTGAACCAACCCCACACCGGTCCGCCCAGTTCGGCGGCCCACCAGTACAGCCCGCCCGAGGTGGGGTAGGCGGAGGCCAATTCCGCCATGGCGAGCCCCACGAACAGCACCATGATCGAGACCAGTGGCCATCCCCAGGACATGGTGATCGGGCCGCCGTTCGCCAAACCGATACCGTAGCTGGCCAACCCGCCGGTCAGGATGGACACGATGGTGAAGCTGATGGCGAAATTGGAGAAGCCCGACCAGGACCTGGCGAGTTCTTGTTTGTAGCCCAGTTCGGCGAGCCGACGTTCGTCGTCGGAAGGGGGTCGGGTGTCGGTCATATCGTGCTCCCGGGTGAAAACGCTGCCCTCATACCGCGTTTGCCAGAAGATCAGTGTGCGGTACCGACCGGTCGACCGCATGGCAACCAGCGAATTCGCGAAACGGCGGCCCCGGCGCCTGCCCGGGGGACGCCGAACGTAGCGTGAGGGCCATGAGCGAGCGACTGGTGGTCATCGGCGGTGACGCGACGGGCATGTCGGCGGCCTCGCAGGCACGCCGGATGAGGGACGCGAGCGCGCTGGAGATCGTCGTCTTCGAACGCGGCGGGTTCACCTCGTACTCGGCCTGCGGCATTCCGTACTGGGTCGGCGGACACGTCGCCGAGCGGGACGCCCTGATCGCCCGCACACCCGAGGAACACCGCTCCCGCGAGATCGACCTGCGGCTGTACACCGAGGTGACCGAGATCGACGTCGACGCCGGCCGGGTGCGCTACCGCCACCGGGAGACCGGCGCTTCGGCGTGGATGCCCTACGACCACCTCGTGATCGGCACCGGCGCGCGCCCGATCCGGCCACCGCTGCCCGGTATCGACGCCCAGGGTGTACACGGAGTGCAGACCCTCGACGACGGGCAGGCGCTGCTCGGGACGCTGGAGCAAGCGCGCGGGAACCGCGCCGTCGTGGTGGGCGCGGGGTACATCGGCGTGGAGATGGCGGAGGCGCTCATCCGGCGTGGTTACGACGTCACCATGGTCAACCGCGGTCCCGAACCGATGTCCACGCTCGATCCGGACATGGGCGCGCTGGTGCGCGAGGCGATGTGCGGGATGGGCATCAAGGTCGTCGGCGACGCGGAAGTGGCCGGGCTGCGGACCGCCGAGGACGGACGGGTCGCCGCGGTCGTCACCGATGCCGCGGAATATCCGGCCGACGTCGTGGTGCTGGGCATCGGCGTGCACCCGGAGACCGAGCTGGCCCGCGCCGCCGGACTTCCGCTGGGGCAGCACGGCGGGCTGCGGACCGATCTCGCCATGCGGGTGCGCGGGCACGAGAACATCTGGGCAGGCGGTGACTGCGTCGAGGTGCTGGATCTGGTCTCGGGCCGGGAACGTCACATTCCGCTCGGTACCCACGCCAACAAACACGGTCAGATCATCGGCGCGAACATCGGCGGGGGATACGCGATCTTTCCCGGCGTCGTGGGCACCGCGGTCAGCAAGGTCTGCGAACTCGAGGTGGCCCGAACGGGCCTGCGCGAGAAGGATGCCCGAGCGGCCGGTCTGCAATACGTGACCGTCATGGTGGAGGCCACCAACCGGGCGGGCTATTACCCGGACGCGGCGCCGATGACGGTGAAGATGCTCGCCGAGCGTTTCACCGGCCGCCTGCTCGGCGCGCAGATCGTGGGTCGCGATGGCGCGGGCAAACGCGTCGACATCGCGGCGGTCGCGCTGACCGCCCGGATGACCGTCGAGCAGATGACGATGCTCGACCTCGGCTACGCGCCGCCGTTCTCCCCGGTGTGGGACCCGGTTCTGGTGGCCGCGCGCAAAGCCGTCACCGCAGTGCGCGCTCGCGGCTAGCGCGTTCAGGCGCCGAAGAGTTCGAGCAGTTCGTTGTTGCCGAACATGACCGCGGCGTCGCGGGCCGACGGAGTGCCCGCGTCGGGGTCGGCTCCGGCCGCTGTGAGGTGCCGGACGATCTCGGTCTCGCCCTTGAAAACCGCCCCCGCCAGCGGGGTTTGGCCTCTGTCGTTCGCGCGGTTCGGATCGGCCGACCGCTCCAGCAGCGCCGCCACCGTCTCTGTGTGCCCGTGGTACGCGGCGAGCATGAGCAGCGTGTCGCCCGCGTCGTTGGTGAGGTCGACCGGCACGCCCGCGTCCACATAGGCGGCCAGCCGCGCGGAGTCACCTCGGCGAGCGAAGTCGAACACCTTGCCGGCCAGTTCGAGCAGTTCCGGATCGATCTCCTCGGCGCTCATCCGCTCACTCCTCTCCCGGGCCGCGCCCCGGTCAGCGCGTTGCCGCAGGCTTTCCCAGTTGTTCGCGCACTATGCGCAGATCGGCGACGAACGCATCGTAGGCCGCGGTGCGGTCGGGCGCGCGCAGCACCGACGACGGGTGCACCGTGGCGATCGCGCGGAACTCCGCCGTCTCGACGACGTCGCCGCGGCGTTCGCTGACCTTGAACGACGGGCCCAGCAGCGCCTGCGCGGCGATCGCCCCGAGACACACCACCAACCGCGGCCGCAGCAGACCGAGTTCGGCGTCGAGCCATGCCGAACAGGCGACCACCTCGGTGCGGCCGGGTTGTTTGTGAATTCGTCGTTTGCCGCGCTCGACGAACTTGAAGTGTTTCACCGCGTTGGTCACGTAGACCGCGTCGCGGTCGATGCCGACGTCCGCCAGCGCCCGGTCGAGCAGCCGTCCCGCAGGGCCGACGAACGGCTGCCCCGTCACGTCCTCCTGATCGCCGGGTTGCTCACCGATCAGCACGACATCCGCGTCCGGGGGACCCGCGCCGAAGACCGTCTGCGTGGCGTGGCGGTAGAGATCGCAGCCACGGCAATCGCACGCCGCTTCGCGCAGCCGCGCCAGGTCCGCGTCCTCGGGGACGAACATCGCGGCGCCGGGCGCCTTCATCGCTGTTCTCCTCCTGCCCTTCGCGGGGCTGCGACCGCCATTCGCCGACCTCCTTCGCCGACCGATGCTGCTGGCGGCTTACCCGGTTCCGTGGCCCTCACGCGCCCCTCGCGAATCTCCCTCCCACGTGCTGAACGGCCGGACATGGGTCGGTATAGTCGCCGCGGATGAGTAGTGTCACCGCCACCGCCACCGCCGCAACGCCGATGTCCCAGAACCGTCGACTCGGGCGTGTGCTTCGGCTGGCGCCGGTCCTCTCGATCGCGTTCTCCGCGTTCTGTCTGCTGACACCGGTCTGGCCGTTCCACAAGATCACCGGCGGGTTCATCGATCTGCAGGTGTATCGGCTGGGCGTGGACGCCATGCGGCACGGCGCCGACATGTACGGGCAACTGCCGCAGACCACCATCGGGGCGGGTCTGCCGTTCATCTACCCGCCATTCGCCGCGCTCGCGCTTGGCCCGTTCGCGATGCTGCCCTGGGATGTGGCCGCACCGAGCTTCTTCGTCTCCTCGGTGGCCGCGCTCGCTCTCGCGCTCTATCTGGTGGCGCGGCGGGTATGGCCGCACGAGTCGCAGCGCGGGCTCGCGGTCTGGGCCACCGCGTGTGCCACTCCGTTGGGATTGCTGCTGGAGCCGATCCACTCCACGCTGGACTTCGGTCAGGTCAACCTGCTGCTGATGGCCCTGGTCGCGGCGGATTGCCTCACCCACAAGCCGCGCTGGCCCCGGGGCATGCTGATCGGCATCGCCGCCGCGATCAAGCTGACACCCGCGGCGTTCGTGCTCTACTTCCTGGTCCGCCGGGACTACCGTGCGGCCGCGACCGCCGCGGTGACCGGTGCGGCCGCGACGGCGCTGGGCTTCGCGATCCTGCCGAAGGAGTCCGTCGAGTATTGGTTCGGCGGTCTCGGCAACGTGTCCGGGCTGAGCGGCTCGGCATTCCACACCAATCAGTCGATTCAAGCGGTGTTCGCTCGGTTCGAAGTGCCGGAGCCCGCCTTCACCGCGATCTGGTTGGTGCTCGGTGCCTTTGTGCTCGCGCTGGTCGTCACCGCGATGCGCCGGGCCGCGGACTTGCCCGCGCTCGCACTGGCTCTCAACGCCGTCTTCACGCTGCTGGTCTCGCCGATCTCTTGGTCGCACCACTGGGTGTGGATCGCGCCCGCGTTGTTCGCTGTCGTCGGGTACGCGACCCGCCTGCCCGTCCGGCGGGCGATCGGTTGGTGGGTGACGTTCGTGGTCGCCGCCGCGGTGTTCGTCATCGGCCCGCACAACTGGCTGCCCGACGGCGAGCACCGGGAGACCGCGTGGACGCCCTGGCAGCACTTCATCGGCAATACCTACGTCTGGTTCAGCGTGGTGCTCGTCGTGCTGTTCCTGATCAGCAGCAGGCGCAGCGTCGCTCGGGTCGCGAACCCGTTACCGGAAGAACCGGTTCACGCGTCCGATGCCACGCCTTCGGCGTTGACCGCACGCTGAGTCGGCGAGCGGCGGCTACCTCTCACCGCCTCAGCCCATGCCTGGCGCGGACGGCGCGACGAAAAGGAAGCTCTTCTCCTCGACGCGCTTCTTGATACGCCACTGTCCGTTCGCACGGACGAACGTGTCCAGGTACCACAGTCCGCACAGCATCATCGTCGGCGGCCCGTCACCGCCGGATACCAGCATCGGGTTGTGGCACATCGTCCGCCCGGTGGCCGTGTCACCGTCGACCGTGATGGACGAGTTGCTGATCAGATGTTGGAAGGCCGGGAAGTTCGGGAGGACGGAGGCGAGGAATTCCTTCGTTGCCGCCAGATCGCCCACCGAGCCGCCCATGGCCGAGTAGTCGATGTGCGCGTCGGGGGTGAACACCTCGTCCAGCAGGTCCCACTGCCGAGTGTCGACCGCGTGCGAATAGCGCACCATCAGGTCTTCGATCTCGAGTCGATCCGAAATCTCCTGCAACGACAGCATGCCTGCCTCCGAGTGACGTCGATACCCGGTAGATGCCACCAGGATTCGGCGTGCGAGGCAAGGGGCCGTGTGGTTACGCCCGGTGCGGCAGGATGTTCAGTACCAGCGTGAGTCCCGCCACAATGCTCACGCATGCCACCAGGGTGGTGAACGCGGATTGGGTGATCGTCGCTATGCCGATGGAAAAGGCAAGGCACGTGGCTAAAGCGAGCGCGCCGGTTCCCGGTTCCACACCGGCGATCCGGGTTGGTCGGTGATCCGTCATAGCTATGTAATACCCAGAGCGTGCCGTTACGAAACCGTGATAGACAGGCGGCTTTCCAACCCGGGCGTGTTCGCAGGTCAGGCGTCCCGAGCGCGGCTCAGACCGATGGGCGTACAGTACGTACGTACGGTTTGGTAGCGCGTCTCGGAGTGGCCGATGTGGGATCCCCAGCAGTACCTCGCGTTCGACGACCACCGGTCCCGGCCCTTCTTCGACCTGCTGTCCCGGGTCACGGCGCCCCGACCGCGGGAAGTGGTGGATCTGGGCTGCGGTCCCGGGCATCTCACGGCCGTTCTCGCGCGGCGCTGGCCGGAGGCGATCGTGCGGGCACTCGACTCCTCGCCGGAGATGGTCGCGGCCGCGCGTGAGCGCGGCATCGACGCGACGCTCGGCGCGGTGCAAGAGTGGCAGCCGGGCCCGGAGACCGATGTCGTCGTGAGCAATGCCGTCCTCCACTGGGTACCCGGTCACCCCGACCTGCTGGTGCGGTGGATGCGCGCGCTGTCCTCGGGCGCGTTCCTCGCCGTTCAGGTGCCCGGCAACTTCGACGCGCCCTCCCATCGGGCGATCCGTCTGGTGGCCGCCCGCGACGAGTGGCGCGACAGTCTCGGCCGAGCGGGCATCCTCGAACCCCAAGCGGTGCTCGATCCCGCCGGATACGCCGACCTGCTTGCCGCCGCGGGCGCGGCTGTCGACGCCTGGGAGACGACCTACTTGCAGCGCCTGACCGGGGACGATCCGGTGCTCGAGTGGGTCTGCGGCACGGCGCTGCGGCCCGTGCGCGGCGCGCTCGACGACCCGCGGTGGCGGGAGTTCACCGCGCAACTCGCTCCCTTGCTGCGCGACGCCTACCCTCGGCGCGCCGACGGCACGACCTGGCTGCCGTTCCGGCGGGTCTTCGTCGTCGCCCGGAAGCGGTAGCCGACGCGTCGGCGGCTGCGGACGAGACCGGACAATCAGGTGTCCGCGTCCGGCGTTCGATCTGCTCGCCGCACCGGCCCGGCGGTCCATGCTCTCGTCGGTGCGCCGGGGCGTCAATGGGCTTGCTCGTGCGCTGTGGACAGCAGCCGGTCGACGCGGTCGCGTAGCGCGCCGGAGACGGCGGGCACGCCGATCGACGGGAGCTCGGCGGCTACGTCGGCGGCGAGAAACCGCAGCTTGGTGTTGGTTTCCTGGGATCGAACGCGCAGAATGGCGAACGCTTCGTCGGCATCGAGGCCATAGACCAGCATCACCGCGCCCTTGGCCTGTTCGATCACCGCCCGGGCGGCTACCGGATCGAGATCCCCGGCTGCTGTGCCGTCACCGTCGTCGCTCACGGTGACGCACTACCCGCCCGCGATGGTCTGACACGGCCTCGCGGCGGGTGGAACGACGACACCGCCGATGTCCTCGGCCCTGCGGAAGGGTTGACGCGGGCCGCGTGGATCGCGATACTTCGAACGTCATATCGATTGCGTATAACTCGTCCTGCGGAAACGCGATGGAGACAGATCAATGATGATCCATACGGCAGTCGAAGCATTTCTCCTGGCTCAGGTGGACGACCCCGTCCCCGAGGCTCCCCCGAACTCGGAAAAAATCCTCCAGCTGTTCCGGTATTTCACCTGGTTCGTGATTCTTTCGGGTGTCACCGGAATCGCCTACGCAGGCGGAAGATTCGCCTGGGAGAAGTGGAACGGCGGTCCGCTCGCGTCGGCGAAAATGGTCGCGGGCGGCATGCTCGGCGGCGTCATCGCCACCAGTGCGGGAACGATCATGAACGCACTGATCGGGTGAGTCGGCCTGCGCGGTGCGGCGGAAGCGGTGATCCGTCCGTGGCCGCGGTTATTCGGTGACCTCCAGTTCCACCAATTGACCCGGCGTGAAAGACTTCTCGCGCCGATTGGTCTCCACGCCGAAAACCGCGACCACGAGGTCGCCGCCCGGCTGGACCACTCCCGCTTGGGTGAGGGTGCCGTACCCGACGACGGATTCGCCGACATGATCGGCGAGTTCCGCCGCGGGAATTCGAATTGTCCTGCTCACGGGGCACCTCTATCGAGTCGAAGTGTCACTGGCTGCTGTGTGACTGTTCGCAGGAATCGATCCTAATCCGAGAAAGCGGACGCAGAACCCTTCGGTCGCCACCGAAGCGCAGCGCGCCGACCCCGCGGGCGCAAACTCCGTCGTCAACGCGGAATTCGGTGCGCCATAACGATTTACCCCCGCGGCCTTGACCGGTTCGTGACCAGTGCGAGCGCCTCGGCGACCTCGGCCTGGAAGTGCGGGCATTCGCGAAAGTCCTCGGAGGCGCAATCGAGAGCGTGCGAGACGGTCTCCAGCGCGGCGGTGGCCGCGGCGATGCGGCGGACGAGCCGAGTGCGGTGCGCACGCAACAGCTCGCGGCGAGCGGCCCGGTCGGACGCCCCGGCGAACAGCGCGGCGAGTTCCTCCAGCGACAAACCCACTTGCTTGCCGAGCAAGATCATCGCCACGGTCTCGTCGTCGTCGTCGTGATATCGACGCCGGCCCGCGCCGTCCCGCCGCGGCGCGAGCAATCCCACCTCCTCCCAGTGCCGCAGCACGTGGGGGGCCAGACCGAAGCGCGCCGCGAGTTCACCGATGGACATGTCACCGCCCGCCATACCCGCACTCTAGGCGGCGCGGGCGCTGAGCCGCACGTACAGCCCGATCGGATGCCACCGCGGACGTACCGGCTCTCGCCGTACCGTCGCGGCCTCGAACGACCGGCGCAACGCGCTCTGCGCGGCCGCCGAGCGCACGAACCGGAAATCGTAGATCGCCGCGGTGCCGCCGGGGCGCAGCACGCGTGCCAGCTCGGCGCTCGCGCGGTCGACCTCCGGCCACTCGTGCATGCTGAGACTCGAGACGACCACGTCGAAGCTGCCGTCCGGGTAGGGCAGCGCGGCGACGTCACCCACCGAGAGCTCCGCCGCGCCACCGGGGAGCGCCGCATCGGCGAGCTCGATCATGTGCGGTGACAGGTCCACGCCGTGCAGCCGCAGGTCCGGCCGTCGAGAATGGAGCTGCGCCAGCAGTTTTCCCGGCCCGGTCCCGACGTCGAGTATGCCCGCGCCCGGTCGTGCCGCGGCGTCGATGTCGGTGGCGATCCGCCGGTACAGACCCCCGAGCAGGCGAGAAGCCCGCTGGTCGTAGTCTCGGCTCTGCTTTTCTCCGAACGTTGTCATGTTTTCCTCTCTCGCAATGCGTTCAGCTTGCGAGTTGAGGTCGACCTGAAGTCAAGGGAAAGCGAGCCCGCGGTCTGTGCGCGCAGGTTACGGCTGTGCCGGGTACTTCTGCTCGAGCCATTGCTCGAAAGTAGGCCCGGCGAGGATCGCGCCAGGCCCGGCCAAGAGCGCACCACCGGCCAGCAATTCGTGATCCGGGTCGCCGGTGTCGACGATCTCTTCCACCCGAGCCGGTTCGCCCCGCCGAGCGGCCACCTCGGCTACGGCTACGGCCAGGTCGAACTCCTCCGGCCCGGCGATCTCGACGCGCTCGGGGGCGGTCTCCGCGACGGCCAGTCGCGCCAAATGCTCGGCGACAGTTCGGGCGGCGACGAGCTGAGTCCGGTACTTCGGGACGTAGGCGGTGTCGCCGCGAGTGGTCCAGTCGAGCATCATCTCGGTGAATTCGTGGAACTGGGCCGCGCGGAGGATCCGCACGGGCACCGGACCCTCGCGGTAGGCGTTCTCCTGGGCGAGTTTTCCGGCGTAGTGCCCGGCGGTGAAAGAATCGATGCCGATGATGGAGACCACCGCGATCCGGCGCACCCCGGCGGCGGCCGCCGCATGCTGCACGTTTCGCGCGATGGTGCGGAAGAAATCGGTCACCGCATGGGTCTCGGTGGTCGTGGCGTTCACCGCGTCGATCACGACATCCACCCCGGTCAGCGCCCCCGCCAAACCGTCTGCGGTGTAGACGTCCACGCCGGTCGCTCGGCTGATCCGCACGACCTCGTGACCCTGGTTCGCCAAGACGTCGATCACGTCCCGGCCGACCCGCCCGCTTGCACCGATGACCGCTATCCGCATCGCCTACTCCTTCGTCTCACTGGTTCATCGAGTGGACGAAGTGGCGAGGCGGGGTGTGACACAAGGGGCGTGCGTCACAGTGCCGCCGCGACGGTCGATCCACGTGCGGCGGCAACTACTGTGCTGTGCCTCCCTACTTCGATTCGTGCTGGAGCCGACGGGACAACGCCGGTTGTCGAGATGGAAAGAGGCCTCGGGCCGAGGAGTGCGACCCGCCTCGCCTCGGCGCGGCCGCACACCAGGCGCTGTCAGATGCACCAGACGACGCTGCCGAGCGGGAAGCAGAGCACGACGGAGCCCCAAACCGGCGTCGCCAGATCCGATGGCGTTTCGGCGGAAGCGGCGGGAGCCGCGAGGACACCCACGGAAACGGCCATTGCGGTCGCGGCGAGAACTTTCGTGATTCTGGTGGTCATTATGCATCCTTTGACTCGAGTGAAACTTATCTCTGACTCACGGATTTCATGCTTCACCTTAAGGCCGATGAGCACCAGGCAAAGAAATGTCAAGGTCCCCGGCGTTGCGTAACAGGAAGATCACCATTGGTGCGCTTTTCGGGGTAGTGGACCCGAATGTCGGCCTGAAACATACCGCAAGATTTCTAGGGCCCCATCCAGCGCCCTAATTGTGCACGCCATGAACATACGCGGATGTTCGCACAATGGAGACCGGCGTTGCCAGGTGGTGGCGTGTGCGCGATGGTCTCCGGTCGGTGCGGCTGCTGCGGTCGGCGTCGGTGGATGGCTGATCGGCGAAGGGGCGACGCACGATAACGGGGATCGTTACCCGACCGATGCGGCCCGCGCCCCTGCCGTACCGTTTCAGCCTGGGTGCGCCCCAGTTCGCTGTCGACGCCGGAAGCCGGAACTCTCGGTCGGTAGGTCGGGGGCACCGCATTGCGACACTTCCCACTGGCGGTGAGCCGTGCCCGAAATCGTCCGGTTGCGCGACCCTAAACTGAGACAATGGTGCAGCCAACGCCCTGGCAGTCGAAGGAAACTCCAGACGGCCAGCCCGCCAAGCAGAACTGGGCGGAGAGGGGCGCCGTACCGGCAAAGGCGATTTCGGTCGCGCTGCGCGGGTATTGGGGCTACGTTTGGGCCGCGGCCGGAAGCCTCGTGACGCTGATTTTGCTGTTCCAGCCGTGGATGACCGCGCGCGGCGCGGATGGCAGCGTGAGCACCAACGCTTTCGGCCGGATGCAAATCACCACACGGTTCATGAACGTCTGGTCCCGCTCGGGGCCGCGTCCGGCCCAGATCACCGGCTTCTGGGCCCTGCTGGCCTGTGCCGCCATCGTCATCACGATTCTGGTGATCGTGATCAACCTGCGTCTGCGCCTCGTCGCCCTCAGCCGGCTCGCGACGCTGTCCTCGCTGGTCTCCGCGCTGCTCGTGTTGTTCACCGTGCTCTACATCAACAGCAAGGGCGGCGACATGAAGGCCATGGTCGGACGCCGTACGGACCTCGGCGGCCAGATCGGATCGCTGATGAGCTGGGCGTTCGGCAACGGCAGGCTCGTCGTGCCGGGAATCGGGCAGGTCGCGTACTCGTCGGCGGGTTTGACGCCGTGGGCATTGATCGCCGGCGCGACGTCGCTCGGCTCGGCGGTCGCCGCGCTCGCCCAGTGGATCCGCAACAGATCCGGCGGTCTTTTCGCTGTCCCGTGGCGTGTCCAGGTCATTTCATCGAAGCCGGCGGCCGAACCCGAAGACACGGAATAACCGTCGGCTGTCGGCGGTAGCCGAGCCGTCCTGCGATTCCTCCTCTTGCGTACGACGGGCCTGGGGAGTACCCCGGATACCAGGAGGTGTTCGATGCCGTCCGCACCCCGGTTCCCGACGCGGACAGAAGAAGTCATCGTGCCGTCGGAATACGCCCGATCGGCCGGGATACTGGCCGTGCCTGCGGACAGCACCGCCGTGATCGCGTTCGCGCACGGCAGCGGCAGCGGCAGGCGAAGTCCGCGAAACCGGTTCGTCGCCGAGGAACTGAACCGGGCGGGGTTCGCGACGATGCTGGTCGATCTGCTGACCGCCGAGGAGGAGGGCGACCGCGCGCGCGTCTTCGACATCCCGCTGCTGGCACATCGCCTGGTCGAGGTGACCCACTGGTTACGGACGCGGCCGGACGTCGGCGGCCTGCCGACCGGGTATTTCGGGGCGAGCACCGGCGCGGGCGCGGCACTGTGGGCGGCGACGGAACCCGGGACCGAGATCGCGGCGGTCGTCTCCCGGGGCGGTCGACCGGACCTGGCGGGTTCGCGCCTGGGGTCGGTCCGCGCACCGACGCTGCTGATCGTGGGCGGTGACGACAAGTGGGTGCTGGAGGTCAACCGGGAGTCCCAGCTGCGGATGCCGTGTCCGAGCGAGCTGGATATCGTCCCTGGCGCGACACATCTGTTCGAGGAACCCGGCGCACTCGAACAAGTCGCCGACCTGGCGGTCCAGTGGTTCCACCGCCATCTCACCGTCGTGCTGCACTGACCACCACAGGCAGACCGTCGGATCGGGGCGCTACGCGGGTGCCGAAGCCACGGCTGATGTCCTCGATCTTCTCGCACAACCAGCGGGATTCGCTGCGCGGAGCCCATTCCAGGCGCATGTGCCGCACGCGCAGCGGAATCAGCCGGACCTCCGCCGAGCCGGTATCGAGTGATACCAGATACAACGGATGCAGGTCGGCGTGGTAGCGCTCGTGGCCGCGGATGCCTTCGTAGTCGTCGATAACGTCGCCGCACCCGTACAGGATCGGTTTGCCGCGGTAGATCTCGATCGGACGCGGGTGATGGGCGGAGTGCCCGTGCACCACGTCGACTCCGGCGTCGATCAATCGATGCGCGAACTGTATTTCGGTTCGCGTGACGTCGTAACCCCAATTCGGTCCCCAATGCACGGAGACGATGCCGATATCGTTGTCGCGCTTGTGTGCCGCCACCTCTGCCGCGACATCCTCGGCGGCCGCGGCCCCGGGAGAGTAGCCCACTCGCCACAGCCCCGGCCGGTTGTCGCGTGCCGACCAGGATTCCGGCACCCCGCTCGAACCGGCGGCGACCGAGACGATCACCACGCGGCGGCCATCGGTGAGTTCCACCGTGGCGGGCGCACGGGCGCCCGCCAGGTCCGCCCCGGCTCCGGCGCGGCCGATATTCGCGGCGTCGAGCGCCGCGAGGGTGTCGGCCATCCCGGGGATTCCGAAATCGAGGACGTGATTGTTGGCCAGCGCGCAGACCACCGGTGCGATCGCGGTCAACGCGGGCATGTTGTCCGGATGCATCCGGTAGTGGATGCCTTTCGCGGGCGCGAACGCGCCGTCCGCGGTGATCGAGGTCTCCAGATTCAGCAACCGCACCTCGGGGGCGATGCGGGCAAGGATGGGCAGGACATCACCCCACAGTTGCCCGTAGGCGACCGGATGGGTGAACTCGCCGTACGCGCGTTCGGCCAACTCGACATAGGTTCGCGCGTCGTTGACATATCGTTCGCGCAGCCTCGGGTTGCCGGGGTGCGGCAAGATCTGGTCCACACCCCGCCCCAGCATGACGTCGCCGCCCAGCAGCACGGTCGCCATAGATACCATTTTCGATCATCGCGATGGCGATGTGAACGCTTGCTCGTCGATTTTCACGAGCCGGTTCCGGCTGCCGTTGGGTGATGTGACTTCTTGTAGACGAACTCTTGCCGCTTGCGGCGGAATTCGTTCCGGTCGAGAAAGATGTCCTGCGCCATTCGCCGCAGCTCGGCGGCCTCGACGGAATTCAGGTCGATCGAGCGAGGTCGTTTCGCGGCCATGATCGCCGCCCACCGGGCCGGATGGGCGCATTCGTCGGCGAGTTCCGCCACCCATTCGCCGAATCGCCCGCTCGGCGCCACCGCGTCGATCATGCCGAGGTCGACGGCGCCTGCCGCGTCGAGGGGCTGACACTCGTTCAGCAGCCGATGAGCGGATGCGCTGCCGACCCGCCGCGGCAGGGTGTAGGTGTGGAACTCCGAGCCCGACAGTCCGATCGTCCGGTAGTGCGGGTTGAACACCACTGCTTCGGTGGCGACAACCAGATCAGCGCTCGAGGCGAGCATGACACCGCCCGCGCCGGCATTGCCGGACACCGCGGCCACCGTGACCTGGGTCGAACAAGTCAGGACCGCCCGGCAGACGTTGTTGATGGCCAGCAGGTTGCGCCATGTCTCGCCCTCGGGATCGCCGGACCATTCCACCGCGTTCAGATCGATGCCGTTGCTGAAGTACGGGCCGGTGTTCGCGAGCACGAGCACCTTCGTGTCCCGCGCCGCCGCGTGGGTGAACGCCGCGAGCAACCGGTCGCATCGGGCGGTGTCCATAGCACCGTTGTAGAAGTCGAAGTCGAGGTATCCGATGTCGCCCTCGCGCCGGTACCGGATCTCCCGGCGAGGGCCGGTCGGCGCGCACGGTATCGCCTGCACCGGGAATCCGGTCGCGGCCAGGACCCGAACCGCTGGTCCTTTACACGACGGCCGGTCACCGGTGCGGGGCTGCAGGCGGCCGATCCAAAGGCCCGCGTCGCCGCAGGCGACTTCGATGGCGTGGTCACTGCGGCCGATCACAGTGCCCGGTGGCGCTTGGGGATCGACCTGCCCCAGGAAGGCGTCGTAGACGAGCACCGGTGCGCCGCCGATGATCGCCCCCGCCCCAGGTGAGCCGTCACCAGCGTGCACGACGCTCAGTATCTCGACGGCGGCGTCGCTCCAGCGGATCGCGCGGTCGTTTCGACGCATCGCGGGCCGGGGCCGGGCCCGGGCCACGGGACGCGGTGCCTCGGCCTGCGGAATGGGGGAGCGGGGTGGCCCTGCGGCCTTGTCGAGCGCTTCGAGCAGGCACTCGATCGCGGCGTCCGCGACCACGGTGTTGTAGACGGCGGACTTGCGTTCGGCCGGTAACGGGAACACCCGCGTCGACCAGATCGGCCCGGCGTCCATTTCCTCGACCGCGGTGAGTGCCGTGACGCCCCACAAGGGTTGGCGTTCGCTGATCGCCCAGTCCAGGGAATGGGGGCCGCGGTCGCCCACCGGTCCGGGATGAACGATGATGCACGTCCATTTCGAATGGACGTCGGCGGGTATTTTCGTCGTCAGATAGGGGCAGACGACGATATCGAAGCCGTTCGATTCGACCGCCGCGCGGATATCTGTTGCGCAATGCACGATTTCGGTCCGGATGGGGCGGCCGGACCGGCGAATCGCGAGTGCGGCCCGTTGGGTCAGCCCATTGTTCGCACTGGCGAGAATCAGTACTCGCTGTGTCATCGCGGGGTCTTCCGGGCCCGCGTCGCCGGGTGGATCACCTGCTGGACATCGAGAGCAGCTGTTGCGGGTCCTCGGCGTAGACGGTGGCGATGACGTTCGCTCGTGCGGCGAGATCCCGGGCGAGATCCCGGATCTCGTCCGATGCGTCCGGGTCGGTGTCGATCCGGGCCAGTAGATCTCGGGTGTGGATCGCCGTTGTCTGCGCGCAGCGCCGCAGGCGCGCTTTCGCGACGGTGTCGAGCGCGACGGGACTGAGGTAGCGCTGAATGTGCTCACCACGGTCGGTGATCTGGTTGACGACCGGTTCGGTCGCCGCGTCGGTGAGCCATCGTTCCGCGTCGGCCGTGATCTCGAAGACGAGATCGTGGTCTCGGATGTCGGTGGGATTCGCGGATGTGGTCAGCAGGGCCATGCTCGCTCGCCCGATCGCCAGGAACCCGCTCATCGCGTGCGCGAGCAGGACATGCGGGTTTGCTGTGGGCAACTGATGTAGACGTTGCCCGACGACGGTGACCCAGCAGGCGAGGTGTTCGGCTCCGGTGTCGATCGACGTCGCAGTCGGCATAGCGCGACAATACGCCGTTACCCGGGTGAGACATACGAAGAAACGCTGAAAGTTCGCCAGATGTCGTTGATCGCATGAAGGAAAGGGTTCGGGCGACCGCTGAGTCCGCTTGTCGCACGGCGGAACCAGCGTCTCGCTCGCCCCCGCGTTCGTGTCTCCGCCCGACGACGGCCCAGCGCGTTCCGGGGTGTGGCAGGAAGTGCCGGAGCGGTCGCGGGCTATCGCGGCGAGGTGATGGCAGTGCTCCGCCGATGGGTTAACTGCGATTGTGCCGGTCGCCGTCTGCCGAAAGAGTCGGCCGCTGTTCACGAATCGACATGTGCACGTGCATCCGGAAACGGGTTCGTCTGCCGTTCGCGGCACTTCGACGTATGACCTGAGGCCGGTGGCGGGCTGTGCCGGGGTCGGATGCGGCGAGAAACCGCGACAGTGGTGGATCGTCGGCCGCCCTGCGGCAAATTTCTGGTTCTCCCGGGGCAACCGGATCGACAGCTGTGGTGTCGTCGCAGATCTGGTCGTCATGCAAGTGCCGGACCGGCGGCCGTGTGCGGTGGCGGGCGTGACCCTCGACCGACATGCGCGCTCGTGATGGCACTCGGAAGCCAGCTGCTAGCTGAATGGAGGCTTCCGCGGCCGGGTGGTGCAGAGTGGATCGGCAGGCGAACGTTTCGGCCGAGTTTCAACGCATTTCCCGCTATCCGAGACTCATCCTATGTTTTTAAAGAGGATAGTAGTACTCTAAACCATCTACCTGCAGTTTCACTATGTGAGATTCGGGCGTCCTCCGGGCGATGCTCGAATCTATCCAGCGAGGAGTGTCGCGTGCTGGAAATCGACCACTTCAGCCACGGATGGCTCACACCCATCGTCGCCTATGTCATGTCGTTCACCGGTTCATTGCTGGGATTGCGATGCATGGCCAGGTCCCGCAGCGGTTCCGCCCGGGACGGCTGGTTGCTCGCCGCGGCGGTCGCGATCGGCGGCACCGGGATCTGGGTCATGCACTTCATCGCGATGCTGGGTTTCGCCATCGACGGCGCATCGATCCGGTACGACGTCCCGATCACCCTGATCAGCGCGCTGATCGCGATCGGGGTGGTCTGGATCGGACTGCGCATCGCCCATCAGCGGACGCTGGGGCCGCTGGCGCTGTTCTCCGGCGGCGCGGTCACCGGTCTCGGCGTCGGTGCGATGCACTACGCGGGCATGTACGCGATGAAGTCCGACGCGATGATCGGCTACGACGGACGGATCGTCGCGTTGTCCATGGTGATCGCCGTTGTCGCGGCGACCGCCGCGTTGTGGTTCACGTTGCACGTCCGAGGCACGGCCGCGACCGTCGGCGCCGCGCTGGTGATGGGTGTCGCGGTGTCGGGCATGCACTATACGGGCATGTTCGCGATGCATGTCCACGAAACCCAGCACATGCATCCACCGTCCGGGGCCGGCGCGACGCAGTTGCTCACCCCGCTGATCGTGAGCATCAGTCTGGTTACCGTGCTGCTATTGCTCCATCTCGGCGTCACCGAGGTCGACGACGAGAACACTTATGTCCCGCAGGGCAGGCATGCCTCCAGCTACTGGCCGACTCGCGATTGAACGAACCCCGGTCTCCTGTCGGGTGACGCGGTGGCTGCCGCCGGGAGCGGACCTGCCGCGTACGGGTGCGGCGAGGTTTTCGCTGCCGGATGCGGGGTAAGCGCGCCGAGAGCCGGTTGCCGAGATGACCGGCCGCTCCCAGCCGAAGCAGGAGGTGGCGATGCGCATCGGGTACAAACTGGCGGCCGAGGCTTTCGGCCCGAACGAGCTTGTCCGCCAAGCTGTCAGGGCGGAGGAGGCCGGGTTCGACTTCGTGGAGATCAGCGACCACTTCCACCCCTGGCTGGACAACCAGGGGCATTCGCCGTTCGCCTGGAGCGTGCTCGGAGCGATCGCGGCGAAGACCGAGCGGATCGAGCTCGCGACCGGCGTGACCTGCCCCATCCTGCGATACCACCCCGCGATCATCGCGCAGGCCGCGGCCACTTTGGCGATCATGTCCGGCGACCGTTTCACCCTCGGCGTCGGTTCGGGCGAACGTCTCAACGAACATGTCGTCGGCCGTGAGTTCCCACCCGTGCGTATCCGGCAGCGGATGCTTCGCGAGGCCCTCGAGATCATCCGTTCGCTCTGGAGCGGCGGCTACCGGTCCTATGACGGGGAGTTCCTGACCGTCTCCGATGCTCGCGTCTTCGACCTGCCCGAGACGCTCCCGCCGATCGCGGTCGCCGGTGGCGGGCCGGAGGCGGCCCGGATCGCGGCCGAACTCGGTGACGGCCTGTTCGCCACCGAACCGAAGCCCGAACTCGTCGACAGCTATCGCGCGGCGGGCGGCACGGGGCCCCGATACGCGGAGGTCGGCATGGCGTGGGCTCCCGACGAGGAGACGGCCGCGAAGGCGGTGCTCGATACGACGCGCTGGGCGGTGACGGGATGGAAGGTGATGAGCGAGTTGCCGAACCCGGTCAATTTCGCCGCCGCGACGACCACCGTCCGCTTGGAGGACATTCTCGACAACTTCGCCTGCGGTCCCGACCCGGCCCGCTACCTCGAGGCCGCCAAACAGTACACCGACGCGGGCTTCGACCACCTCGTGATGCAGAACGCGGGACCCGACCCGGACGGCTTCCTCGACTTCTACCGCCGTGAACTCGACAAGCCGCTGCGGGCTCTGACGCCGAGCGCCTGAGCCCGAGCGATCCGGCCGCGTCGATCGCGGCGCCGACGCTTCGGCCGGGGATGCGGTCCGGCCTACCCGGAGGTCGCTCGCGCGGCGCTCCTTCGGGGCCGGGCCTGCTCATCGGGCCTTCGGTGCGGGCGGGTGAGGGGCCGGGTCGATCAGGACGCCGGGATTGAGTATTCCGGCGGGATCGAGCGCCGATTTCGCCGCCCGCAGTGCCGCGGCGAAAGGTTCAGGCCGCTGGCGGTCGTACCAGGGGCGGTGGTCGCGGCCGACGGCATGGTGGTGGGTGATGGTCGCGCCGCCGACGTGCAGTGCCTCCGAGACGGCGGTCTTGATCTCGTCCCACTGCTCGACGGTCCGTCCCCAGCGGCCTGCGGCGTAGATGCCGAAGTAGGGCGCGGGCCCGTCCGGGTAGACATGGGTGAACCGGCAGGTCAGCACGCCGGTCACCCCGGCGGATCGGAACGCGGCCGCGGTCGCTTGCTGCACTGCCGCGCGCAGGGCCTCGAATCGATCCCAGGTGCACGCGGTTTCGAAGGTCTCCACGATCATGGACTGGGCCGCGAGCGCGTCGCGCTGATAGGGCATGCGAAGGAACGACGAGCGCCACGTGTCGGCCGCGCCCGCGCGCGCCGGGTCTCGCTCCGAGTCGGTGGTGCGGATCCCGTCCGGAACGGCGCCGCCGTGCTCGCGGCAGATCTGCGCCGCCCGGCGCATCGGTTCGTCCACGGGGTGGTCCGCGGACTCGAATCCGAGGACCAGCACTCCACCGGCCGCCTCGACGCCCGCGTTGATGAACGCCTCCACCGGATCGAGCAGTCGGCAGTTCGCCGGATACAGCGCGGACTGGGCGATGGCACGCGTCGCGGCCACGGCCGCGCCGTAGTCGTCGAACACCACCGAGGCTCCGGATCGCCGGTGCGGACGATCCTGCACGCGCATCCACGCCTCGGTGACGACCCCGAGGATGCCCTCCGATCCGAGGAACATCCGGTCCGGCGAGGGTCCCGCGCCCGACGCGGGAAGCCTGCGCGATGCACTGATCCCGGCCGGGGTCACCACCCGCATCGATTCGACCATGTCGTCGATGTGGGTATAGACGGTCGCGTAGTGGCCGCCCGCGCGGGTGGCCAGCCAGCCGCCGAGCGTGGAGAACTCGAACGACTGCGGGAAGTGCCGAAGCGTCAGGCCCTCCGGCCGTAATCCCGCCTCCAGCGCCGGACCCAGAATGCCCGCTTGGATCCGCGCCGCCCGGCTGGTGCGGTCGAGTTCGATGATCCGGTCCATGCGGCCGGTGTCGAGGGCCACGGCCCCGGCGTAGGCGTCGGCGCATCGGGGTTCGACACCGCCCACCACCGACGTCCCGCCCCCGAACGGCACCACGGCGACACCCGCGCTCGCGCACCAGTCCAGGATGTCGACCACGTCCTGCTCGGCGCGTGGCCGCAACACTTGATCGGGTACGTGATCGACTCGGCCGAGCAGATTGCGCACCACGTCGCGAAACGCCTGCCCGTTGCCGTGCGCGACGCGATCGCCGAGGTCTTCCGAGGCCAGGGCGGCCAGGGAATCCGGCACCCGGACGCGGGGCGCGGGCACATCCAGCGACGTCGGGTCCGGCGCGTCGTGCACTGTGAGATCGGCCGTCGGGAGCAGGGCCGCCACGCGCTTGGTCAGCGCCTCTCGTTCGCGGCCGGTCACCGCGTCTTCCCGGTTGCCCCATCCCCACCATGACCTCGTGGCCATCTCGGCTCCATTTCGCAGAACGCGCGGCCTCGGCTACGGGGCGAGCGCGTTGTTCCGGGTGACGATCAACGGGTCGGTGGGAGTGAAGGGCAGGTCGGGGAGGGCGTCGAGAGCGACGCCGAAGGTCGCGGCGAGCACCTTGCGGGAGTAGGCGCTCATCGAGGCACGGTAGCCGATGTCGGCGGGTGTGGGTTGGTCGAAGAAGATCAGCAGGTGGATCTCCGGTGCGTCCACGACCTCGATGTGATGCGGATAGGCCCGGGGGACGAAGTACACCTCGCCTTCGTGCACGGTGTAGGTGTCCAAGGCGCCGTCCGGGTCCATGATCGTCATCCGTGCCGAGCCGCGGTGGACGTAGCCCATCTCGGCGGTCACGGGGTGCCAGTGCGGTTCGCGCATACCGTCTTCCCGGACCCGTAACGAGTACATCGATATGTCGTGCAGTGCCGGCCAGAACTGCGCGCGGGCGGTGCGCGCGGAGCCGACCGGCGAGTCCACCTGCGCGGGCATCGCCTCGAGGGCGAAATGGTGCGGGTCGCCGAAGTGGGCGGTGGATGGGATGTCGGGGTCGCCGTCGCGTTTCACCACGAACTTCGCGCTGGTGTCGCGCCGGATCTCGGCGAAGTCCTCGGCGGGCAGGTCGTAGGTATTGCCGAGAACCGAATCGGTCATCGCGCCGAGGGCGGCGCTGAAGCCGAAGTCCTCCGGTCGTTCGTGGCGGAAGGCCAGGATGAATTCCGCCTCGCTGTCGCCGACGTTCTCCACGTGGTGCAGCGCGCCGGAATCGATGTGGAACATCTCGCCCGCGCGCACCAGGAACGAGGAGACTCGGCTGCCGTCGTCCAGGACCGAGACCAGTGCCCGCCCCGCTGTGCAATAGGTGAGTTCGGTGGCGTTGGCGTGCCAGTGCGGTTCGCGGATGGCGCCCGGTGCGAGCGTCAGGCGTTTGATCGACAGCCCGCTGAGGATCGGGAAACTGTCGGCGGTGAGTCGGGTGAGTGAGCCGAGTTCGCTGCGGTAGATCTCTTCGCCCTTGCGTAGAGAGGCGACATGAAGGGATGGACTTCGCACGGTTCCTCCTCGCTCGCGGTCAAAGGATCGTTCCGGTTCGATCATGCCGGTCTCGGCGCGTGAACTCCCCAGGAAACCCGGAGTCGTAAGGCGGAAAACCTCGGTCATCCGAGGTGATTTACATCACATTTATTACGTGCAGAAATGAATGTACTTCACATCACACCATGTCGTAGCCCGAAGTGTGCCGGGGTACCCCTGTTACCTTTCCCAACCTGGGCGCGCCGACCCGCGCGGAGTTCGCTAAGGTCCGATCCGCACGCTCGGGTCATGGTTCACGCATTTGAGGCACTGCTTCTGGCTCCATAGCCAGAGCGGACAGTGATCGACCAGAGAGTGAACTCGCCACCGTATGACCACGACACGCCGTTCCGCACGTCGCGCCCAACATTCACGAGCACGCAATCTCCTGTTCCCGCAACTGCTTACCGCCGCGGTGGATACGGCGTTCGATTCCGTGGCTGTCCGGTACAATCCCACGGGCGATCCGGCGGATCAGCGTGAGCTCAGCTACCGGGAGCTGGACGAGGCGTCCTCGCGATGGGCCCGCTACCTGATCGGGTTCGGCGTGGGGCCGGGAGACTTCGTCGCGGTGGCCATCACCCGCTCGGTCGAGTCGGTGCTGGCCGTCTGGGCGGTCGCGAAGACCGGCGCCGCCTACGTGCCCATCGACCCGTCGTATCCGGCGGAGCGAATCGCGCACATGCTCGCGGATTCCGGCGCGGCCGTCGGCCTCACCACCTCGGCACACCGGGCCGCACTCGCCGCGCCCGGGATGGAGTGGATCGAACTCGACTCCTTGGTCCACCGGCGGCGAGCCGCCGCTGAGCCCGGTCATTCGGTCTGCTATCTGGATCGGCCGCGTGCGCTGACCGAACAGCACCTCGCCTACGTGATCTACACCTCCGGCTCGACGGGCAAGCCGAAAGGCGTCGCGGTCACCCACGCCGGCCTCGCGAGCCTGGCCGAGCACGAGATCGCCGCGCGGGCGGTGACCAGCCGCTCGCGTGTCTCGCACCTGTGCACACCGAGCTTCGACTTCTCGGTGATCGAGATGCTGCTCGCCTTCTCGGCGGGCGCGACTCTGGTCGTGGCGCCGCCCACGGTGTTCGGCGGGGTCGAGCTGGCCGATCTGCTGCGGCGCGAGCGCGTCACGCATCTGTGCATCACCCCGGGAGCGCTCGAATCCATCGAGCCGGCCGGACTCGACGATCTGCAGGCCATCCTGTGCGGTGGCGAGCGGGTGAGCCCCGAACTGGCCGCCCGGTGGGCGACTGGCGACCGGTCGTTCTACATCGTCTACGGCCCCACCGAGGCCACCATCTTCGCCACCGGCACCGAGGCTCTGCGCGCGGGCGGCGCGACCCATATCGGTACTCCGGTACCGGCGCTGGGCGTCCATGTTCTCGACGCGCGGTTGCGGATGGTGCCCACGGGCGTGATCGGGGAGCTGTATCTGTCCGGTCCCGCGCTGGCAGAGGGCTATCTCGGCCGACCAGCGCCGACCGCCGACCGGTTTGTCGCCAATCCGTTCGCCGCGGTACCCGGCGCGCGCATGTATCGCACCGGTGATCTGGTACGGCGCACCTCGGCAGGACTTCTGGAACATCACGGCCGGGTGGACTTCCAGGTCAAGATCCGGGGGCTGCGGATCGAGCTCGGTGAGATCGACAACGCGCTGACCGCCCACCCCGACGTCGACTACGCCGCGACCCTGGGCGCCACGCTGCCCTCCGGTGGCGCGGCGCTGGTGTCCTACGTGCTGCCACGGGTGGACTCCACTGCGTGCGGCAGCGGCCGGGTGGCGCTGGACACCGACGAACTCATCGAACTGCTCGCGAAAACCCTTCCCTCCTATATGGTTCCGGCCGCGATCACGGTACTCGACGAACTACCGCTGACGCCGGTCGGCAAGCTGGATCGCGCCGCGCTGCCGGAGCCCGTGCTCACCGCCAGGCAGTTCCGGGCGCCCGGCACGCCGACCGAGCGGGCGGTGGCCGAAGTCTTCGCCGCGCTGCTCCTGCCGCCGGGCGCCGCCGAGCCCGGTCGCGTCGGCGCGAACGACGACTTCTTCGAGCTCGGTGGCAATTCGCTGATCGCGACGCAGGCGGCCGCGCGGCTGGGCGCCGCACTGGGCGTCCGCGTTCCGGTCGCGCTGCTGTTCGAGGCGTCGGTGGTGGCGAAACTCGCCGGACGCCTGGACGAACTGGGCCCGGGGGCGCATTCCGTGCCGCGACCGATGGCTCGACCGGAGCGGGTGCCGCTGTCGTTCGCGCAGCGGCGGATGTGGTTCCTCAACCGGTTCGACCCGGCCGGAGCGAGCAACAACATCCCGCTGGCGGTGCGGTTGAGCGGGCAGCTGGACGTGGACGCGCTGCGGGCCGCGATCCGGGACCTGGTGCAGCGGCACGAGGTGCTGCGGACCAGCTACCCCGAGCACGAGGGGATGGGCAGCCAACGGGTGCACCCGATGACGGATCCGGTCGCGGTACCCGAACTGCCGGTGCTCGACGTCGCCGAAGCCGAGATCCCCGAGCGTACGGTCGCCGCGGTGATCGAGGGCTTCGATGTCACGGCGGCGCCGCCGATCCGGTTGCGCCTGCTGCGCTCCAACGAGACCGAGCACGTACTGGTCTGCGTGGTCCACCACATCGCCGCGGACGGCTCCTCCATGGGCCCACTGACCGCCGACCTGATGACCGCGTACTCGGCCAGGGCCGCGGGCCGCGCTCCCGCCTGGACGCCGCTGCCCGTGCAATACGCGGATTACACGCTGTGGCAACGCGAAATGCTCGGTGCGGAAAGCGATCCGGACGCCCTGTTCGCCCGTCAGCTCGGGTTCTGGCGGGAGCGGCTCGCCGAGCTGCCGCCACGGCTGGACCTGCCCGCCGACCGGCCGCGCCCCGCGGTGTTCTCGGGCCGGGGCGCCACGCACGAATTCAAGATCGACGCGACGGTGCACGCGGCGCTGAACCGGCTGGCACACCGAAACGACGCGACGTTGTTCATGGTCGTGCACGCCGCGTACGCCGTCCTGCTCGCCCGGCTGTCGAACACCCGCGACATCACCGTCGGCACGCCGGTGGCCGGCCGCGGCGAGGCCGCGGTGGACGGCCTGATCGGCATGTTCGTCAACACCCTCGCGCTGCGTACCGAGGTCGATCCGGGCCACACCTTCGCCGAGCTGCTCGAGCGGGTGCGTACCCGCGACCTCGAGGCGTTCGGGCAGGCCGATGTGCCGTTCGAACGTCTGGTGGAGGTGCTGGACCCGGTGCGGTCGAGCGCCCATCACCCGCTGTTCCAGACGATGCTGACCTTCCAGAACTTCGCGCAGGCGACGCTGGAACTGCCCGCGCTCTTGGTCTACGCGCTGGACTTCACGCTGCCGCTGACGAAATTCGATCTCGAACTGACCGTGGTGCCGCACGAGGACGAGCGGACGCCGCTGGGGATCTCGGCGGCGTTCACCTATTCCACCGAGCTGTTCGACGAGGCGACGGTGGCGGGGTTCGCCCGGCGGCTGTGCGGGATCCTCGCGGCCGTCGCCGATTCGGCGGACCAGGTGGTCGGGGAGATCGAACTGCTCGATGCCGCGGAGCGCACCGCGATCCTGGGCAAGTGGAACGAGACCCGCCACCAGGTCCCCTCGGGTCTGGTGCTCGACGGGTACCGGCGTGCGGTGCGGCGGCATCCGGACGATGTGGCGGTCGTCCACCTGGACCGGCAACTGACCTATCGCGAGTTCGACGAGCGGGTCAACCGGCTCGCCCGGGTGCTCATCGACCACGGTGTCGGCGCGGAAACGCTGGTGGGACTGGCGGTTCGGCGTTCGCTGGATCTCGTTGTCGGCATGTACGCGATTCTCACCGCCGGTGGCGCGTACGTTCCGCTGGACCCCGATCATCCCGCCGAGCGGATAGCGCACGTGCTCGACGCCGCCCGCCCCGTCTGTGTGCTCACCACATCCGCCGACGCGGTGCCGATGCCCGGCCACGTCGCCATCCTGCGGCTGGACGCTCTCGGAGCCGATCAGCGCTCGGGCGCTCCGCTGCGTTCCGAGGAGCTGACGCGCACGGTGCTGCCGGAGCATCCGGCGTACGTGATCTTCACGTCGGGCTCGACCGGACGCCCGAAAGGTGTGGCGGTCTCGCACAGGGCGATCGGCAACCAGATCGAGTGGATGCTCGCCCAGTACCCCATGGGACCGGGGGAGGCGTACCTGCAGAAGACCGCTGCCACCTTCGACGTCTCGTTGTGGGGCTACCTGATGCCGCTGCGGTCGGGCGCGAAGCTCGTCGTCGCCGAACACGACGGGCACCGCGACCCGGCCTATCTCGCCGCGACCATCGCCGAGCACGGCGTCACCGTCACCGATTTCGTGCCGTCGATGGCGACGGAGTTCGCCGCGCACGCGGCGGCGGAAAGCCTTGTGACACTGCGGCATCTGTTCCTCATCGGCGAAGCTCTGCCGCCGGAGACCGTGCGCGCGATCCGGTCGGTCACCGGTGCGCAGGTGCACAACCTGTACGGCCCCACCGAGGCCGCGGTGTCGGTGACGTACCAGCCCGCCGGGACGGGCGACGCGACGACGGTGCCGATCGGCAGGCCACAGTGGAATACCCAGGTCTACGTGCTCGATTCGCGCCTGCGGCCGGTGCCGCCCGGGGTTCCCGGCGAGCTGTACCTCGCCGGGGACCAGCTCGCCCGCGGATATGTGCGCCAGGCGGCACAGACCTCGGGCCGTTTCGTCGCGAACCCGTTCGGCCGCGGCACCAGGATGTACCGAACGGGCGACCTGGCCCTCTGGCGCGCCCCCGCCCCTGGCGAGCCCCAGCGACTGGAATACCTCGGGCGCACCGATTTCCAGGTGAAGTTCCGCGGACAGCGGATCGAGCTCGGTGAGATCGAGACCGCGCTGCTCGCACAACCGTCGGTGAGCCAAGCGGTCGCGGCGGTGATGCCTTCGGCGTCGGGGGAGCGGCTGGCGGCGTATGTGGTCGCGTGCCCCGGGCAGATCGTCGACCGCGACGAACTCGCGACCGCGATCTCGGCGGTCCTGCCCGCGTACATGATGCCCTCCGCGCTGGTGGAACTCTCCGCTCTGCCGCTGAACGCGAGCGGCAAACTCGATCGCAAGGCGCTGCCCGCACCGGCGGTCGAGGTCAGGGCGTTCCGGGCCGCTCGCAACCCGGTGGAACGGGCGGTGGCGCAGGTGCTGGCCGATCTGCTCGGCGTCGAGCGAGTGGGTATCGATGACGACTTCTTCGCGCTCGGCGGCAATTCGCTGCTCGCGACCCGCGCCGTCGCGCGGATCAACGAGGCGTTGCGATCGCAGGTCACCGTGCGCGACCTGTTCGAGGCACCCCTGGTCGCGGCGCTTGCCGCGCGGGTGGAGGCCGGTGGCGCGGGCCCTGCTCGTCCGCCTTTGGCGCGGTCGCGACGGCCGGATCGGGTCCCGCTTTCGCTCGCCCAGCAGCGGATGTGGCTGCTCAATCGCATCGACCCGGACTCTCCCGCCTACCACCTGCCCTTCGCCGTCCGGTTGACCGGCGTCCTCGACCCGACCGCACTGAGCCACGCGGTCGCCGACGTGATCGAACGGCACGAAGTGCTGCGCACCCGCTACCCGGTCGACGCCGACGGGCAGCCGTATCAGGAGATCCTTCCGTCGCGCGCGGTCCTTCCCGGCGGCCTCGCGGTCGAGCACGGCGTCACCGATGTCGCGGACACGGTGAACGAGCTGATGTCCGCGGGCTTCGACGTGACCGCGGCCGCGCCCGTTCGGCTCCGGCTGTTCAGCGCGGGCCGCGATCATCTGCTCGTCATCGTGACCCACCACATCGCGGCGGACGGATCGTCGCTCGCGCCGCTGGCCCGTGACCTGGTGACCGCCTACTCGTCCCGTCTCGCGGGCGCCGCGCCGGACTGGCCACCCCTGCCGGTACAGTACGCCGATTTCGCGATCTGGCAGCGCGCCGCCGTGGGATCCGAGGACGACGGTCGATCCATTGCGGCACAACAACTGTCGTATTGGCGCGACCAGCTGGCCGGCTTCGCGGGGCCGCTGGAGCTGCCGACCGATCACCCGCGCCCCTCGACCGCATCGACGCGCGGCGCGTCGATCGGCCGCACCATCCCGGCGCGGATCCACGAGCGGCTGACCCGGATCGCGCGCGACCACGACGCGACGCTGTTCATGGTGGTGCACGCGGCGCTCGCCACGCTGGTCGGACGCCTGTGCGGCGCCACGGACGTCGTGATCGGTACCCCGGTCGCCGGTCGAGGCGACCGCGCACTCGACGACCTGGTCGGGATGTTCGTCAACACCTTGGCGCTGCGTGTCGAGGTCGATCCCACCGCGACCTTCCACGATCTCGTCGACCGGACCCGGGACACGGCTCTCTCGGCATTCGCCAACGGCGACGTGCCGTTCGAGCGTGTGATCGAGGAAGCCGCCCCCGCGCGCACCGGAGCACACAACTCGCTGTTCCCGGTGATGCTGTCGTTCCAGAACATCGAGCGGGCCACCCTGGAGCTGCCGGACCTGACGATCACCGCCGTCGGCAACGGCGAGGTCACCGCGAAATTCGATCTGCACGTCGTCGTCGAGCCACGGCTCGGCGACGACGGCCGGTCGGAGCTGGCCGTGACCTTCACCTACGCCACCGAACTCTTCGACGAGCCGACCGTCCGCGCCTTCGCCCGCCGGTTCGAGCGCATCGTGTCCACGGTCGCGGAAGATCCCTCGGCGCGGGTGTGGGACATCGACATTCTCGACGAGGACGAAGGTTTTCCGGCGATAGCGCGATCGTCCGAGGCTGCGAATGCCCCGGCAGCGACGCTGCCCGAGCTGATCGGTGCGCAGGTCAGGCGCAGGCCCGAGGCGGCGGCCGTCCGATTCGGTGCCGCCACGCTCGGCTTCGGGGCGCTGCAGCGGCGCGCGAATCGCATCGCCCGCGCGCTGATCGCGGCCGGAGCGGGCCCCGAAACCGTTGTGGCCGTCGCGGTGCCGCGCACCGAAGACCTGCCGGTCGCGCTGCTCGGGGTGCTCACGGCAGGCGCCGCCTACCTGCCCATCGACCTCACCTATCCGGCGCAGCGGCTGGCCTTCGTCCTCGCCGACGCGGCGCCGGTGTGCGTGCTGACCACCGCCGCCGAGCGCCCGGCGCTCCCGGACGCCGAACTGCGCACCGTCTTGCTGGAGCAGACGGCGGAGTTCGCCGACGATCCGATCACCGACGCCGACCGAATGGCGCCGCTGCTCGCGGACAACCTGGCCTACGTCATCTACACCTCGGGCTCGACGGGCGTGCCGAAGGGTGTCGGCGTGACGCACCGCAACGCGGTGCGGCTGTTCACCGAGGCGCAGCCGCTGTTCGCCTTCGGCGAGCGTGACGTCTGGACGCTGTTCCACTCCTTCGCCTTCGACTTCTCGGTATGGGAGCTGTGGTGCGCGCTCGTGACCGGCGGCACCGTCGTCGTGGTCGACTACGCGACATCGCGCTCACCGGAGCTGTTCCGCGAACTGCTCATTCGCGAGCGGGTGACGGTGTTGAACCAGACGCCGTCGGCCTTCCGCCAACTCGTCGAAGCCGACCGCGACGCCTCGCCCGCCTCCGGGGAATTCTCCCTGCGGTACGTGATATTCGGCGGTGAGGCGCTGGATCTGCGGCACCTGCGACGCTGGTCCGAGCGCCATCCGGGGGACACGCCGCGACTGGTCAACATGTACGGCATCACCGAAACCACCGTGCACGTCTCCTTCCTCGAGGTCGGTGCGCACCTGATGGACACTCCGGCCAGCCTGATCGGCCGGGCACTGCCCGGGCTGGACACCTACGTGCTGGACCTCCGCCTGCGCCCGGCGCCGTTCGGTACTCCCGGTGAGATCTATGTCGCGGGCGCTCAGCTGTCCCGCGGTTACTCGGGGCGGCCCGGGCTCACCGCGACGCGGTTCGTCGCGAATCCGTTCGGCCCGCCGGGATCCCGGATGTACCGCTCGGGCGACCTCGCGCGCTGGGGCCGGTTCGGCGACGACGCCGGGCTCGCCTACACCGGTCGCGGCGACCAGCAGGTGCAGTTGCGCGGCTTCCGGATCGAGCTGGGCGAGATCGAAGCGGCGCTGCTGCGCTGTCCCGGCGTGTGCCAGGCCGTCGCGCTGGTCCGGACCGATCCCGCCCTCGGTGATCAGCTCGTGGGCTACGTGCTACCCGAGCCGGGCGCGCGGCCGGACCCGGCCGAATTGCGCGGTCGGGTGGCCGAATACCTGACCGGTTACATGGTGCCCGCCGCGATCGTCGTGCTCGATGCCATCCCGCTGACCCCGAACGGCAAGCTCGACCGGCGGGCCCTTCCCGCGCCCGAATTCCGTACACGTGAATTCCGCGCTGCCGCCACCCCTGTCGAGGCGACCGTTGCCGCCGCCTTCGCCGCCGTGCTCGGCGCCGAGCGCTTCGGCATGGACGACAACTTCTTCGAACACGGTGGAAACTCCCTGCTCGCCGCGAAGCTGACGCTTCGGCTGTCGACCGCGCTCGGCACTCGGATTCCGGTGATGCGGGTGTTCACCGCACCCACGCCCGCGCAGCTGGTCGCCGACCTGGCCCGCCGTGCGAGCGGCGCGGTGGAGACCGAAGCGGCCTTCGACATGCTGTTGCCGCTGCGCCCCGGGGGTTCGGCCGCGCCGCTGTTCTGCGTGCATCCGGTCTCGGGAATCTCCTGGTCGTATGCCGGCCTCGCCGCCTACCTCGACCCCGAGCGACCCCTGTACGGTCTGCAGACGCCCGTGCTCGCGACCGACGAGATGATGCCGGCTTCGATCGAGGAATGGGCCCGCCGCTATATCCGGCTGATCCGCTCGCAACAACCGTCCGGTCCCTACCATCTGCTCGGCTGGTCCTTCGGTGGCGTCATCGCGCACGAGATGGCGGTGCAATTGCAGCGCGAGGGCGAGCAGGTCGCGTTGCTCGCGGTGATGGACAGCTACATGGCGGACCCACCGGGCACCCCGCCCGGCGACGCGGGCAAGGTGCCGGTGGCCGAGTTGATCGGCGGTTTGCTCGGTGAGCAGGCCGGCGACCTCGGCAATGTCGCGGATGTGGACTGGGCCGCGCTTCCCCAGAAGATGACCGAACTCCCCGAGCCGTTCGCGTCGTTCGGCTCCGACCGCGTCACCCGGATCCTCGACGCGGCGGTGCACTCGGTGGCGCTGCGCAGCGCCTATGACCCGCCCGTGTACCGCGGCGACGTCGTCTACTTCACCGCCGCGCTCGACGATCCGACCGGAACGGTCGGCGCGTCGATCTGGAGCGAGGTCGTCGACGGGCAGGTGCACAACCACGCCGTGGCGACGACGCATTGGCGAATGACCACGGCATCCGGTCTGGCCCGGATCGCCGAAGTGCTGACACGGGCGTGGCATGCGGGCGAACCGGAGGGGGAACGCCCGGTCCGCCGGTGAATCAGCGGCGCGGCCGGGCTTCGGCGGCGGCCTTCGGCCGGATCCACCGACGGTGTGACCGGCGCGGAAGCCGGAGTGCCCTGCTTTCGGTGACCTTCGGCCATCATCTCGCCCGGCGCTTCGCGCCATGCTGAGAAGACGAACCGGAATGAGCATGCCCATGACAGAACTACGGCCCCTCGATTCGGGCTTCATGGAACTAGAGGACTCCGACCGGCATATCAGTCTCGGAATCGGCGCGGTGGCGATCATCTCCGGCGCTCCACCGGCCAGGGGTGAGTTCGGCCGCATCCTCGCCAGGGGAGTGCGGCAGAACGCGCGCCTGCGCCAGAAGGTGCGGCGGGCGCCGCTGGACCTGGCCACGCCGGTGTGGGAGGACGACCCGAATTTCGACCTCGCACACCACATCCGATGGACCGCGCTGCCCACGCCGGGTGACGAGCGCGCGCTGTGTGAACTGGTGGCCACGGAGCTGGAGGAGCGGCTCGATCGCGACCATCCGCTGTGGCAGTGCGTCGTCGTCGAACACCTCGCGGGGGACCGCTGGGCGCTGCTGGTCAAAGCGCATCACAGCCTGGTGGACGGCGTGTCGGGTCTGTCGGTGTTCCGGAGTCTGTGCGACGCCGTACCGGGAGAGGCCGAGAACGCCGCGCCCGAGCCGCGAAGCCGTGCCGCGATGCGGTGGCTCGACGTGGTGCGAGGTGTGACGCGGTTGCCCGTCGTCGTGCCGCGCTCCGTCGCCGCCGTGACGCGCGGTCTGACACCGCTGGTGTCCGCCGTCGTGTCGCCCGCCGCGGAATGTTCGCTCAACGGACCCATCGGACGCCAGCGCCGGTACGTCGTGGCCCGGGCCGCCCTGTCGGACGTCCACGAGATCCGCGCGGCGTTCGACGTCACGGTCAACGATGTCGTCCTGGCCGCGGTCGCCGCCGCTTATCGCGACCTGCTGGTCGGCCGCGCCGAGCGGCCCGCTCCGGACAAACTGCGCGTTCTCGTCCCGGTGTCGATGCGATCCGAGCAGGCGAGATCCACGCTGGACAATCGTGTTTCGGCGATGCTGCCATTCCTGCCGATCGATGTCGCCGACCCGGTGGAGCGGCTGGACGTGATTCGGCGGCGGATGACCGGACACAAGGCGCGCGGCGAAGCGCAAGCGGAGAATTCGGTGCTCGCGCTGGCGGGGCGGCTCCCGTTCGCGCCCATCGCGTGGAGTCTGCGTCTGCTGGCGCGGTTTCCGCAGCGAACCGTCGCCGCGCTGGTGACGAACGTGCCCGGCCCACGCGAGCGGTTGACCGTGCGGGGGCACGCGGTAACCGAACTGCTGCCTGCCGTGCCCATCGCCATGCGGTTGCGCACCGGGATCGCGGTGCTCAGCTATGCGGGGCAACTGACGTTCGGGATCACCGGGGATTACGACACCGCGCCCGATATCGCGGTGCTCGCCGAGGGCATCGAGCGGGAGATCAAGCGGCTCCGCGAGCGTGCGGGGCTCCGGCGACCGTTCCGGCCGGAGGTGACCGGGCCGTGAGGAGTATCGGTCGGCGGGTGGCTCGGGCCGCCGCAGCGCCCGCCGGGAGAGGACCGATCGGGGACTTTCTGCCCTGTCCGGCAGTAGGACCCGGTGATGGTATGGGAGGCCGTGGTGTCGAGTGAAGACCGGAAAGCGAGGTCGTTGCCAGGTGGAAACACGCGCGATATGCCTGGGCACGGGATCATGATCGCCTCCGGCGGCCGCGTCGCGGACAACGGCATCCCCGGCCGCACGATGGTCGAGATCGACCGTGACGAGGCGCTGCGGCTGCTGGCCGGCGTGGCCTACGGGCGCGTGGTGTTCACCCGTGATGCGCTCCCCGCGATCCGCCCGGTCAACCATTACGTCGACGGTGGTGCGGTCATCGTGCGCACCCGGGTCACGTCGCGGCTCACCGACACCGTCCGTACCGATCCCTCCGTCGTCGTGGCCTATGAGGCCGACGACATCGACGCGGTGAGCCATGTGGGCTGGTCGGTCGTCGTCACCGGCCTGGCCAGGCCGGTCACCGACCCCGCCCGGGTCGCGCGCTACACGCGGCTGCTGCGACCGTGGGCCGAGGGGATGATGGATACGGTCATCGCGATCGAACCCACCATCGTCACCGGCTTCCGGCTCGTCGAGGAACAGCGTTAGGCCGCAGCGAGCGACGGTAGTTCGGATTTACCGAACCATCATCCCGAGAATTATTTGTGGGCATATCAGGCGAGGTCCTGCGCGGGTTCCGACCCCACGCGCGAGTTCGTCGCGGGAATAACACACTCCATGGCGGGTGTGCACGCTCGGCGCAGCGCGGTGGGTGTTTGTGCCTGCCGAACGCCGGTCGCGCACATGCGGACTCGCGCCGATCGGCGGAGCCGATTCGCGGTCTGACCGGCCGGATACCCCTCGGCGGCCTGCCGCGGGCCGGCACCCGCCTTCGACCCGTGCGAAACCTGAGCGCTGAAACGCCCGTGTTCGGCGGCATCTCTTCGGAGGAGACGCCGCCCCCGGCGTGAAATCAGAATCACCAGGTACCTGATTCCAGGCAGAACTATGTTCTGAGAATTTGCATTCCGAGATATATCTCGAGTCGAGTTGCATTGACGAGCATTCGGAAATGTGCCCGCCGGATCGGAATGTAGTAAAGGCGCGTGGGTGGTACCTGAATGGGTGATTGCCAATATATTGCTATTGGGATGCACATTCCCTTGTGGTGCAATCGATCGAGCTGGCGGACCGGCTGTCGGCACACGCTGTCCACCCGGTGGATGGCGACGGCCCTCCCGACTTGATTCCGGCCCCTGCCCGGGATGTACGATGCCCGATCGCGGGTGGTTCTCTCTGGATCCACCCGCTCGCACCAGGCACTTCCATGAGCGGTACGGGCGCGCGGCGGCTCCGACGCGCGGGCGGTGTCACGGCCGTATTGCTCGAAACGAGATTCGAAACGCCCGGCCTCCGTGCGGAGCTGGGAGCTTTGATACCACTAGACTGACCCGAGCTGCTGTCAGATAGCTTGTCCCGCCAGAGTGGCGATGCTTCACGGTAGATTCAAAAGTTCTGTTTTCAGATTTTGAGACGACTGAAATGCCGACAAACGGGAGGTGTGGAAGTCGCCGTAGATGTCCGATTCGTGCCGGACACCGGCGGATCGAGCTACCCGCGAAACCTGAACGGCGCGGCGCAGAGCAGGGGTGGCGCCGCTTCGAAGTAGACGAAGTGCATACAAAGCCAGATTTCGGATGCGGTGGGCCGACGTCCTTCCGTCGTGCCTTCGCGCGTCCGGGTATGAATAAGGGGTCATGCGATGAATCTGAAGTCAGACGGAACCGCCGACGGCGATCAGGGGCTGATTCCGCTCTCGAGTGCGCAGTACGGTATGTGGCTCGCGGACCATATGCCCGGTGGACCGGCTGTCAACATCGCACACTGCGTCGAGATCAAGGGCCCGGTGGACCACGACGTGTTCGCGCGGGCGGTGAACGCCGGCGGGCACGAAACCGAGTCCCTCGTGGTGCGCGTGGTCGAATCCGATGGTCGGCCGTATCAATTCGTCGACCGCGGCATCATCTACGACGCGCCGGTGCTGGACTTCAGCGATGCGGAGGATCCGGTCGCGGCGGCGATGGAATGGATGCGCCGCGACTACAACACCAAGGCAGTCGACCTCGGCCGCGACCGGCTCACCGAGACGAGGCTCATCCGGGTCGGTGCGGACCACTACTTCTGGTACGGCCGCGCGCACCATCTGGTGATCGACGGGTACGGCGCCTTCAACAGCCTGACCCGGATGGCCGAGCACTACAACGCGCTGCTGGAGGGCAGGCCTCCGACGCGACTGGACGCGGCGAGCCTGCGCGACATCGTCGAAGCGGAGCGGGCCTATCGCACCAGTTCGCGCTTCGAGGCGGACAAGACATTTTGGCTGAACAAGGTTTCCGACCTCCCCACGCCGGTGAGCTTGTCCGGCCGCACGGCCCGTTTCGGCAAGGTCGACCGCGTGGCCGGCTTGCAGCTGCCCGCCCACCTGTCCGACCGGCTCGACCGTTTCGCCGACGAGGTGAACGCGTCGGCCGCGCAGGTGGTGATCGCCGCGTTCGCCGCCTTCCTCGCCCGGATGACCGGTACCGAGGACGTCGCGCTGTCGCTGCCGGTGACCGCCCGCGTGACCAAGCGCCTGCGCAACGCCGCCGCGATGCTGGCGAACATGGTGCCGATTCGTTTCGCCGTGCACCACTCGACCACCGTGGAGGAACTGGTCCGCGCCTCGGTGTCGGAGATCGTCTCGGCGATGCGCCACCAGCTGTACCGGTTCGAGGATCTGCGCCGCGACTCGGCCGCGATCGACTCCGCCGCGAATTCGTTCGGCCCGATCGTGAACATCCTGTTCTTCGACTCCGAGATTCGTCTCGGCTCGGCCGTCGGCCGCTACCGCGCACTGACCTCCGGCGCGCTCGACGACCTCCAGCTCAACCTGTACCGCTCGGGCGCGGACGCCCCGTTGCTGATCGAGCTGCACGGCAATCCGAACCTCTACGGGCAGGACGAACTCGAGTCGCACGCCGACCGGTTCCTCGATTTCCTGCACCGGATGATGGACTCGCCCCTGGACACCCGCATCGGTGACCTCCAGCTCGTCGGACCCGCCGAGGAACTGCGCATCGTCGAGGAACTCGCCGGCCACGACGGCGAATCCCCCTCCGCCACACTGGTGGAGCTGCTGACCGAACAGGCGGCGGCCACGCCCTCCGCGGTGGCGGTGACCTCGGACGCCACCACGCTCACCTACCGCGAACTCGACGAACGATCCGATCGGTTCGCCCGCGGGCTCATCGCGCTCGGCGCGGGGCCGGAATCGTTGGTGGCCATCGCGATGCCACGGGACGCGGATCTGATCGTCGCCGTGCTCGGGGTGCTCAAATCGGGCGCCGGGTACCTCCCGCTGGACACGGCCCATCCGGCCGAACGGCTCGAATACGTGCTGGGCGACGCGAACCCGATCGCGGTGGTGACGAAGCGAAGCATGCGCGAACACGTACCGGGCGATCCCGGCCGCGTCGTGCTGTTCGACGACCTTCTCGCCGCGGAGCAGGCCGCGGGCCCGATCACCGATGCGGATCGGACCGGCTTGCTGCGCCCCGACCACCTCGCCTACGTCATCTACACGTCCGGATCGACCGGACGGCCGAAGGGCGTTTCCATCACCCACCGCGCCGTGTCCACCTATCTGGTGAACTCGTGCGCCGAGATCGGCATCCGGTCCGGCGATGTCTGGACGTTGTTCCACTCCTTCGCCTTCGACTACTCGGTCTGGGAGATCTTCGGTGCGCTGATCACCGGCGGCCGGATCGTCGTCGTGGACAGCCTCACCACCCGATCGCCGGACGACGTGGTGCGTCTGGCCGCGCGCGAACGGGTCACGGTCTTCAGCCAGACGCCGTCGGCGTTCTACCAGTTCGCGGCCGCCCGACAGCGCTACGCGCACGCCGGGGAGCCCGAAGGCGAGCTGTCGCTGCGGCTTGTCGTCCTCTCGGGTGAAGCTCTCGATCCGGCCGCGCTGGCCGACTGGTACGAGCACAACCCGAATCTGCCGGTCCTGGCCAACAGCTATGGAATCACCGAAACCACCGTCTTCGTCACCTACACCGGCCTCACACCGTACATCGCCGTTCCGGGCGCACCGAGCACGGTCGGCCCCGCGTTGCCGGGCTTGCGCACATATGTCCTGGACGAGCGCTTGCGTCCGTGCCCGCTCGGCGCCTGGGGCGAGATCTACGTCGCGGGAGCACAACTCGCTCGCGGCTATCTGCGGCGACCGGCGCTGAGCGCGGGACGTTTCGTCGCGAATCCGTTCGGGCTGCCGGGAGAGCGCCTCTACCGCAGCGGGGACGTGGCGCGCTGGAATCACAAGGGCGAGCTGGAATACCGCGGACGCGCCGACCAGCAGGTGCAGTTGCGCGGGTTCCGGATCGAGCTGGACGAGATCCGCAACGCGCTGCTGGGCCACGACAGCGTCGCCACCGCGGTCGTCGTCGTGCATCTGGCGGGTACGGAGGCCGCCCGGCTGGTCGGCTACGTCGTACCCGCCGTCGGCGCGAGCTGTGAGCCGGACGCCCTGCGCGCGCACGTCGCCGGGATGCTGCCGGAATACATGGTGCCGTCGAGCGTCGTCGTGCTCGAGGCGGTGCCACTGACCGTGAACGGCAAGGTGGACTACCGGGCGCTGCCCGAGCCGGTCTTCGATTCGGCCGCCGCGTACGTCGCGCCACGCACGGTGGTCGAGGAGTCGATCGCGGACGTCTTCGCGGAGGTTCTCGGCACCGACCGGGTGGGCGTGTTCGACAGCTTCTTCGAACTCGGCGGCAACTCGATCACCGCGACCAGCGCGGCCGTGCGCATCGCGGAGGTGACCCGGTGCGACGTGTCGGTCCGCGACCTGTTCGTCAAGCAGACCGTCGCCGAACTCGCCGCGCAGCTCGAGGACGGTAGCCGCTCCGGCAGGCCCGTACTGCGCGCGGCAACCAGGCCCGAGCCCATCCCGCTGGCGCCGGCGCAGAACAGGATATGGCTGGTCAATCAGACCGACCCGGCCTCGGCCGCCTACAACATCCCGCTGATCGTGCAACTGACCGGACGACTCGACACCGCGGCGCTGCGAGCCGCGCTGACCGACGTGATCGATCGGCACGAATCGCTGCGCACCGTCTACCCCGCCGTGAACGGCGAGGGAATCCAGGTCGTGCTGCCCGCCGACGAGGTCGTCGCCGGTCTCGACCTGACCCCGCGGCCGACCGATCCGGACGACATCGAGCAGCGGATCCGCGAGCTGGCATCGGTCGGGACCGATCTGCGCGAACGCGCCCCGATCCGGGTGGCGCTGCTGGCCACGACCGACCGCTCGCGACATGTGCTGGCCGTGGTCCTGCACCACATCTGCTGTGACGGATCGTCGCTGCGGCCGCTCGCGGTCGATGTCGCCGTCGCCTACGAGGCGAGGGTGCAGGGGAAGAAGCCGGACTGGGAACCCTTGAGCGTCCAATACGCCGACTACAGCGTCTGGCATCACAGCCTGCTCGGCGACCCGGACGATCCGGAGTCGCGAGCCGCCCACCAGCTGCGGTATTGGTCGCAGCGATTGGCGGGTATGCCTCCGGTCCTGGAGCTGCCCGCCGACCGTCCGCGCCCGGCCCGCCAATCCATGCGCGGCGACGTCGCGGACACCGTGATCCCCGCCGAGACCTTCGCCGGAATCGAGCGGCTGGCCCGCGCGGCCAACGTCACGACGTTCATGGTGGTCCACGCCGCGCTGGCCGTGCTGCTGGCGCGGATGTCGGGTTCGGCGGACATCACCATCGGCACGCCGGTCGCCGGCCGCGGCGAGCGTGCGCTCGAGCCGCTCATCGGCATGTTCGTCAACACCGTGCCGCTGCGCACCGAGGTGTCCTTCGAGGAGTCGTTCACCGAGTTCCTGGCGCGGGTCAAGGACATCGACGTCGATGCCTTCGCCAACAGCGACCTGCCCTACGAGCGTGTCGTGGACGAACTGCATCCGAAGCGGTCCATGGCGTACGCGCCGCTGTGCCAGGTGTATCTGGCGTTCGAGAACATGGACCGGGCGAGCCTCGAGCTGTCCGAACTCACCGTCGAACTGCTGGATCCCGGCGCCGAACCGGCGAAAGTGGACATCATCGTCACCGTCGCCGAGAACACCGCGGCGGGCGGCGATGTCGCGCTGCGCATCAACTACGCCACGGACCTCTTCGACCGGGAGACCGTCGAAGAACTCGCCGAGCGGCTGAACCGCATGCTCGACGCGTTCGTGTCGAATCCCCGGGCTCGGGTCGGCGAAGTGGATCTGTTGTCCGGTGTCGAGCGGCTCGGGTTGGTCCCGGCCTCCGGTGGTCGCGCCGAGAAGCCCCGGGTGCTGGCGGATGTGCTGCTGGTCGGTGATCGCACCGCCCCGGCCGTGGTGGCGGGCGCACGGGTGCTCTCCTACGGGGAGCTGGACGAGTGGTCGAATCGTCTCGCGCGAGTGCTGATCGACTGGGGCGTCGGGCCGGGGGACCAGGTCGCGCTGGCGATGGGGCGGTCGGTGGAGTTCGTGGTCGGTGTGTGGGCGGTGGCGCGTGCCGGTGCCGCGTTCGTCCCGGTGGATCCGCGCCACCCGGGCGAGCGGGTGGCGCACATGGTCGCGGACTCGAATGTGGAGGTCGCGCTCACCGTCGAGGCCTCGAGCACCCTGCTTCCCGGTCATGTGCGGCAACTGATCCTCGACCATCCGGGCACGCAGGCGTTCGTCGCGACGCAGTCCGCGGCCACGGTGACCGACGCCGATCGCGTGCGCGCCTGCCGGGTTGCCGACGCGGCCTACGTGGTGTACACCTCGGGCTCGACCGGCAAGCCGAAGGGCGTGGCTGTCACGCACGAAGGCTTGGCGAATTTCGCGATCGAGCAGCGTGAGCGCTATCGCGTCGATCGCAGGTCACGCGTGTTGCAGGTGGCCGCGCCCGGCTTCGACGCGGTGATGCTGGAGCTGCTGATGGCGCACGCGAACGGCGCCCTGCTCGTCGTGTCGCCGCCGGAGGTGTTCGCCGGGGCGCAGCTGGCGGAATTGATTCGCGCCCAGGAGGTTTCGCACGCGTTCGTGACGCCCAGTGTGCTGGCGACGATGTCGCCCGCCGGTCTCGATTCGCTGCGGGTGCTGGTGGCCGGCGGGGAAGCCGTGTCGGCCGAGACGGTCGCGGTATGGGCGCCGGGGCGGCGGCTGCACAACGGGTACGGTCCCACCGAGACCACCATCATGGTCGCGATCAGCGATCCCCTGTGCGTCGGCGACCCGGTCACCATCGGTGGCCCGATCCGCGGCGTCGACGCGGTGGTACTGGACGAACGGCTGCGGCCCGTCCCGGTCGGGGTGACCGGTCAGCTGTACGTCTCGGGCGTGCAGTTGTCGCGCGGGTACCTCAACCGGCCCGCGTCCACGGCCGCGACGTTCGTGGCCAACCCGTACGGCCCCGCGGGCACCCGCATGTACGGCACCGGTGACCTGGCGCGCTGGACCGCCGATCACACTCTGGAATACCTGGGGCGCACCGACTTCCAGGTGAAGATCCGCGGCCAGCGCATCGAACTCGGCGAGATCGAAGCCGTCCTCGCCGGACATCCGAGCGTCGCGGCAGCGGTCGTGGTGGGCGTGCAGGCCGAGAGCGGATCACGGCTGGCGGCGTACGTGGTGCCCGCGTCCGGCGCCGTCGAGACCGCGGAGCTGACGCAGTACGCGGCACAACGCCTGCCGTCGCACATGGTCCCGGACACGGTCATGGTGCTCGACACCCTGCCGCTGTCGTCGGTGGGCAAGGTCGATCGCGCCGCACTGCCGGAACCGGAATTCGCGCCCGCCGTGGAGTTCGTCGCGCCGCGCAACGCGACCGAGCAGATCGTCGCCGACATCTGCGCGGGCGTGCTGGGCATCGACCGCGTCGGCGTGCTCGACAGCTTCTTCGATCTCGGCGGCAACTCGCTGTCGGCCACCCGCGCGGCCGCGCAGCTCAGCGGCGCGTTCGGTGTCGAGGTACCCCTGCGCGCCATCTTCGAGACGCCGACCATCGGCGCGCTGGCCGAACGCCTGCGCAGTGCCGACACGGCGACCCGGGTGCCGCTGGCGCCGCAGGAGCGCCCGGAGCGGATCCCGCTGTCGCCCGCTCAGGCTCGCATGTGGTTCCTCAACCAGTTCGACACGAGCTCGCCGGTCTACAACATTCCGCTCGTCGTACGGATGTCGGGTGACCTCGACGTGGCCGCGATGCACGCGGCCGTCGCGGACGTGCTGGAACGGCACGAGGCGCTGCGAACCGTCTACCCGGACAGCGACAGCGGGCCGCATCAGGTGATCGTCCCGGTGGAAACGGCGCTGCCCCCGCTGACACCGGTGCCGGTCGCGGCCGGTGAGGTCGAAGCGCGCGTGGCCGCCGAGGTCACGGTGGGCTTCGACGTCACCACCGAAGTTCCGTTCCGGGTCGCGTTGCTGCGCAGCGCACCCGGCGACCATGCCTTGGTGCTCGTCGTCCATCACATCAGCTTCGACGGGTCCTCGCTCGCGCCGCTGGCCGCGGACCTGATGACCGCCTACCGGGCCCGGGTCCGGCGCCAGGCGCCGCAGTGGGCGCCGTTGCCGGTGCAGTACGCCGATTACGCGCTGTGGCAACGGAAGATGCTGGGCAGCGAGGACGATCCGCACAGCCCGACGGTCGCCCAGACGCGTTACTGGCTCGCGGCCCTCGCCGACTTGCCCGAGGTGCTGGATCTGCCGACCGACCGTCCGCGGCCGGCGAAGCAGTCGTTCCGCGGCGCGACGGTCTCGGCCGTCCTGCCCGCGGATCTGCATCGCGCGGTGGTCGCCTTGGCCCGCCGTCACGACGCGACGGTCTTCATGGTGATGCACGCGGCCTACGCGGCGTTGCTGGCGCGGCTGTCCGGCACCGGGGACATCGCGGTCGGCACACCGATCGCCGGTCGTGGCGAGCCGGGGTTGGACGGCCTGGTCGGCATGTTCGTCAATACGCTGGTGTTGCGGACCTACATCGCGCCCGGCGCGTCCTTCGTCCGGATCCTGGATCAGGTCAGGGCCACCGACCTGGCCGCGTTCGAGAACGCCGACATCCCGTTCGAGCGTCTGGTCGAGGTGCTCAATCCGCCGCGCTCCACGGCGCACGCGCCGCTGACCCAGGTGGGCTTCTCGTTCCAGAACATCGAGATCCCCACGGTGCGGTTCGAGGGCCTGACGGTCTCGGCACAGATGGCCGATCCGAGCGTGGCGAAGTACGACCTGCACCTGAATCTGGTCGACGCCTTGGAGCCGGATGGCGAACCGGGCGACATGGCAGTCGAATTCGGCTATGCGACAGATCTTTTCGACGAGGCGACGGTCGCGGCGATGTTCGACCGCTACCTGCTGTTGCTGCGCGCGATCGTCCTCGATCCCACCCGCGCCATCGGCGACATCGATCTGCTGACCGAGCAGGAGGCGCTGCGGATCGCGCAGCGGTCGAGCGGTGCGGCCACGCGGGCTCCGGCGGTGACGCTCGCGGACTTGTTCGCCGTGCAGGTCGCGCTGACTCCGGAGTACCCGGCGGTCATCGATGCCGTGAGCGGGGCGCGGCTGGATTACCGGCAATTCGGTGCGCGGGTGAATTCTCTGGCCCGTGCGCTGATCCGGCGCGGGGCAGGCCCGGAAACCGTGGTGGCGGTGGCGATGCGCCGCTCGGTGGATCTGCTGGTCACGCTGTACGCCATCCATGCGGCGGGGGCGGCCTACTTGCCGCTGGATCCGGACCACCCGGCCGACCGGGTGCGTGCCGTCCTGTCCGCCGCGCGGCCGGTCGCGGTGCTCACCCGTCCGGACGACCGGGCGAGTCTGCCCACCGGCGTGCCGGTCTGGGCACTCGGCGACCTCGAGGCCGAGCACTCGGACGGATCGGCGCTGACCGATGCCGACCGGACGCGGCCGCTGCGTCCGGAGGATCTGGCCTACGTCATCTACACCTCCGGTTCGACGGGTGTGCCCAAGGGCGTGGCCGTCCCGCACGCGGCGGTGGTGAACCAGTTGCGCTGGATGCGCGAGCACTACCGCCTCGGCGGCGACGACGTCATGCTGCTGCGCACGCCCGTGACGTTCGACCTGTCGGTGTGGGAGCTGTTCTGCGCGCCGACCTGTGGTGCGGCGCTGGTCGTCGCCGGTCCCGACGCGCAGAGCGATCCGCGTGAGGTCGCCCGGCTGCTGGCCGAGTACCGGGTGACCACGGTGGATTTCGTGCCGTCGTTGCTCTCGGCGTTCCTCGAGGTGGCCGCCGCGCGGCAGTTCCCGGCCCTGCGGCGTGTGTTGTGCATCGGGGAGGCGCTCCCGGCCGAAACGGTTCGCCGCTTCCGCGAATTCAGCGATGCCCGCATCGACAACCTGTACGGCCCGACGGAGGCGGCGGTCAGCGTCACCGCGCATCGGATCGACACGGTCGAGGGCGTGGCCGTACCGATCGGCGTGCCCGAGGCGAATGTGACCGTGCACGTGCTGGATTCGCGGTTGCATCCGGTGCCGGTGGGCGTCACCGGTGAGCTGTACCTGGGCGGTGTCCAGCTGGCTCGCGGATACCACGACCGTCCGGGCCTGACCGCGGCGACGTTCGTCGCCGATCCCTTCGGCGGCGCGGACGGCGCGCGCCTCTACCGCACCGGCGACCTCGTTCGCTGGGACGGGGCCGGCGACCTGCGCTACGTCGGCCGCGCCGACACCCAGGTGAAGGTGCGCGGCCTGCGCATCGAACTCGGCGACATCGAAGCCGCGCTGATCGCGCACGAGCAGGTGCACGCGGCGGTCGCACAGGTACGCGCCGACGGCGGCGAGCAGCGGCTGGTCGTCTACGTGGTCGCGGACGCGGCGCTCGACGTACGGCAGGTCCGGGGCTTCCTGCTGGATCGGCTGCCTGCCTACATGGTGCCGTCGTCGGTGACCCGGATCGACTCGATTCCGCTCAACGCCAACGGCAAGGTGGACTACCGGGCATTGCCCGAGCCGGACCCGGGTGTCCGGGAGTCCGAGTTCCGTGCGCCCCGGGGCCTGGTGGAACAGGCGATCGCCGGGGTCTTCGCCGAATTGTTCGACCGGCCCGAGATCGGCGCGGACGACAATTTCTTCGAGCTGGGCGGCAACTCGCTGGTCGCGACGCGCGCGCTGAGCCGGATCGGTGACGTCGTGGACGTGACCATTCCGGTGCGCGCGATCTTCGAGGCCCCGACCGTGTCCGGTCTGGCCGAGCGGATCGCCCGGTTGCGGGCGGTCCCGAGTCTTCCGGCGCCGACCGCGGCCCCGCGGCCGGACCGTATCCCGCTGTCGCACGCGCAGACCCGGATGTGGTTCCTCAACCAGTTCGATCCGGCGGCCCCCGGATACATTGTGCCGCTGGCGATTCGATTGGAGGGCGAGCTCGATCCGGCGGCCTTGACGGCCGCTGTCGGCGACGTCGTCGAGCGGCACGAGAGCCTGCGCACCATGTACCCGGCGGTCGACGGTACGCCCACCCAGGTCGTGCTGAACGCCGAGGACGTGCTGGCGACGTGCGACCTCACCCCGCAGGCGGTGGGCGAGCGGGAACTGCCGCACCGGCTGGCCGAGTTCTGCGGCACCGGATTCGACGTGGCCGCGGGCGTGCCACTGCGCGTGGCGCTGTACCAATTGTCCGACCAGGCGTGGACGCTGGCGCTGGCCGCCCACCACATCGCCTGCGACGGCTTCTCGGTGGCTCCGCTGGCCGCCGACCTGGTGACGGCGTATCGAGCGCGCTCCGGTGGTGCGGCGCCGGACTGGGCGCCGCTGCCCGTGCAATTCGCCGACTACGCCCTGTGGCAGCGTGCGGTCCTCGGCTCCGCGGACGACCCGGACTCGTACGTGGCCCGCGACATCGCCTACTGGCGAACCCAACTCGCGGGTGTGCCCGATCTGCTCGAGTTGCCGACCGACCGGCCGAGGCCGCTCGAACAGTCCCAGCGCGGCGCGGTGCTCCAGGTCCCCATCCCCGGGGAACTGCAAGGCCGGGTGGAAGCGCTGGCGCGGCGGTCCGGGGCCACCACGTTCATGGTGGTGCACGCGGCCCTGGCGGTGCTGCTGTCGCGGCTGTCCGGCAGCGACGACGTCACCGTCGGCGTGCCGCACGCGGGACGCGGCGACCGGTCGCTGGACGGCCTGGTCGGAATGTTCGTCAACACCTTGGTGATGCGGACGCCGATCACGCTCGACCAGACCTTCGCGAGCCTGCTGGACCAGGTACGGCGCACCGACATCGAGGCGTTCGACCACGCCACCGTGCCGTTCGAGCAACTGGTGGACGCGCTGAACCCGGTGCGCTCGACCGCGCACACGCCGCTGTTCCAGGTGCTGCTGGCCTACCAGAACATGGCGCGGGCTCGCGTCGAGCTGCCGGGGTTGATCGTGGAGAACGTGGACCCGGGCGACAGCGCGGCGATCTACGACCTGCTGCTGATGGTGAGCGAAAGCCACGGCACGCACAACGAGCCGACCGGCATGACGCTGCGCCTGACCTACGCCACGGACCTCTTCGACGAGGACACGGTGCGGCGCTTCGCCGACCGATTCGTCGGAGTGCTCGACGCCGCGGCTCGAAACGCCGAGGCCACCGTCGGCGAGATCGGATTGCTCGACGAGGCGGAGCGGTCCCGGGTGCTGGAACGGTGGAACGACACCGGAGGCTCCGCCGCACCCGGCCGTACGCTCGTCGATGTCTTCGACGAACAGGTCGCGCGCACCCCGGACAACACGGCGCTGCGACTTCCGGACGGCAGTACCTCGACCTACCGGGAGTTCGACGCACGGGTCAATCAGCTGGCCCGATGGCTCATCGCACGCGGCGCCGGGCCGGAAACGATCGTGGCGGTGGCCGTTCGCCGGTCGGCCGAACTCGTCACGGCTGTCTACGCGGTGGTGAAGGCGGGCGCGGCGTTCCTGCCGATCGACCCGGACCACCCGAGCGCACGGATCGCGCACGTGCTGGGCGCGGCCCGTCCGCTGCTGGTGCTGACGACCTCGGCCGATGGCGGCGGCCTGCCGGAGGGTTTCGAGTACGCGCCGATCGACCGGCTCGACGTGACCGATCTGTCCGGCGACCGCGTCACCGACGCGCAGCGGCGCACACCGCTGCGGCCGAACCATCTGGCCTACGTGCTGTTCACCTCCGGGTCCACCGGCGTCCCCAAGGGCGTGGCCCTGACCCATGCCGCCACCGTGAGCCAGTTGGCATGGGCGCAGCGGCAGTGGCCGCACGGAACATCCGACGCCGTGCTGTACAAGACGCCGATCACGTTCGACATCGCCGTGTGGGAGCTGTTCTGGCCGTTGCAGACCGGTGCGCACATCGTCGTCGCCGAACCGGACGGACATCGCGACCCCGCGTACCTGGCGGACGTCATCGCACGGCACCAGATCACCACCGTTCACTTCGTGCCGTCGATGCTCGATGTCCTGCTCGAATCCGCGGGCGTCGCCGAACTGCCCTCGGTCCGGCAGGTGTTCGTCGCGGGCGAGGCGCTGGCGCAACGCACGGTCGACGCCGCGGCGCACGTCTTCACGCGGGCGGAGGTGGTGAACTGGTACGGGCCCGCGGAGGCGGAGGTGGTCACCGCCCAGCGGTGCGCGCCGCGGGCGACGACCGCCGCGACGGTGCCGATCGGAGCGCCTGCCGCGGGCATGAAGGTCTACGTCCTGGATTCGCGGTTGCGGCCGGTGCCCGTCGGCGTGGTCGGTGAGCTGTACGTCGCGGGCGTCCAGTTGGCGCGCGGCTACCACGCGCGCGCCGGACTCACCTGCGCCGCCTTCGTCGCGAACCCGTTCGGTGCGGCGGGGGAGCGGCTGTACCGAACGGGTGACCTGGTTCGCTGGCGCAAGAGCGGCGAGCTGGAGTATCTGGGCCGCAGCGACTTCCAGGTGAAGGTGCGCGGTCAGCGGGTGGAGCCCGGTGACATCGAAGCCGCGCTGCGCGCGATTCCGCAGGTGGCGCGCGCGGTGGCCATCGTGACCACCGAACGCATCGTCGGATACGTGACATCGGTTCCCGGCGCAGTGATCGACGGCCGCGCGATCCGCGAACAGCTGACCCGCACGCTGCCGTCCTACTTGGTGCCGGACGGTGTGCAGGTGCTGGAGGCGATGCCGCTCACCGCCAACGGCAAGCTCGACCGGTCGGCGCTGCCCCGGCCGGTGTTCGACGACGGCGAGACCTTCGTCTCGCCGCGCACCGACACCGAGGCGGTGCTGGCGCGCCTGGTCGCCGAACTCACCGGCGCGGATCGGGTGAGTGTGACGGCGAACCTCTTCGAGATCGGCGTGAACTCGCTCTCCGCCGCCCAGCTCGCGGCGCGGGCCCAGGTAGCCGTCGGTGTCGATGTCGGCATCCGGGACGTGTTCGACGCGCCGACGATCGCCGCTCTGGCCGAACGGATTTCGATGCGGACCCGGTCCACGGTGGTTCCGCTGACCGCGCGGCAACGTCTCGGTGCGGTCCCGTTGGCGGCGGCGCAACGGCGGATCTGGTTCCTCAACCAGTTCGACACCGACTCGGCGGCCTACAACATCTGCTTCGCGGCCCGGCTGACCGGCTCGCTGGACACCGACGCGCTGCGGGCGGCGTTCCTCGACGTGGTGACCAGGCACGAGCCGCTGCGGACGGTGTATCCGCTGGTGGACGGCGAACCCTGCCAGGTCGTGCGGGATGTCGCCGCGATCGGCGCGGACGTGACGTTCGCGCCGGAGCCGGTCGACGGCGAGACGGAACTGGCCGACCGCATCCGGGAAGACGTCGAGGCGGGATTCGACATCACGGAGTCGGTGCCGGTGCGGGCGCGGCTGTATCGCAGCGCGCCCGACGCGCACGTGCTGGTGGTCGTGGTCCATCACATCGCGGCCGACGGCGCGTCGATGGCTCCGTTGGCCCGCGACGTGTTCGCCGCCTACCGGGCGCGGGTGAGCGGCCACGCGCCGCGGTGGGAACCGCTGGAGGTGCAGTACGCCGACTACGCGATGTGGCAGCAGGAGTTGCTCGGTGCGGAGGACGACCCGTCGTCGCTGATCGCGCGGCAGATCGGTTACTGGACCGACGCTCTCGACGGTTCCCCGGAGCTGCTGGCCCTGCCGACGGACCGGCCGCGCCCGGCCACCATCTCCACCGCGGGCGGCAACATCCGGTTCGAGATGCCGGCGCGGCTGCACGACGAGATCGTGCGGCTGGCCCACCGCGAGGGCGTCACCGTGTTCGTCGTCCTGCACGCGGCGCTGGCGATTCTGCTGGCGCGTACCGCGCACAGCGACGACATCTCGGTCGGCACCCCGGTCGCCGGTCGCGGCAGGCCGGAACTCGACGATCTGGTCGGCATGTTCGTGAACACGGTCGTGCTGCGCACGCGGATCGATGACGACCGGTCGTTCCGGGAACTGCTCGCCGAGGTGCGCGACGTGGACCTGGAAGCGCTCGCCCATGCCGACCTGCCCTACGAACGGCTGGTCGACGTCATCGGCCGTCCGCGTTCCACGGCGTATTCGCCGCTGTTCCAGGTGATGTTCGGGTTGCAGAACACCGGGGCGGCCCGGTTCGAGCTGCCCGGCATCGGTGTCGAGGTTCTCGACCCCGGTATCGCGCAGGCCAAGGCCGACCTCACCGTGCTGGTGACCGAACGCCGCGAGGGCGATCGGCCCGCCGGGATCGACGGCGAGATCATCTACGCCACCGATCTTTTCGTCGAGTCGACAGCGCATTCGCTGGCCGAGCGGTTCGTCCGGGTCCTCGAGGCGGTCACTTCCGAGCCGGCGCGGCCGATCGTGCGCATAGGTCTGCTGGGCGCCGCCGACACCGAACGCCTGGTGCCCGCGCGAGGCGGCGACGGCACACGGCCTTGCTTGCTGCCGGACCTGCTGGCCACGGCCGTTGCCACGGCCCCGTCGGCGGTGGCCCTGATCGGGGACACCGGAACCCTCACCTACGCCGAACTCGACCGCAGGGCCAACCGGCTCGCCCGCCATCTGATCGGCCGAGGCGCGGGACCGGGCGTGTTCGTGGCGCTGGCGGTGCCACGGTCGGTCGACTATCACGTCGCCATGTGGGCGATCGCGAAGACCGGCGCCACTTTCGTTCCGGTGGATCTGCGCTACCCCGTCGAGCGGATCGCGCACATGGTCGATGATTCCGGCGTCGCCATCGGCATCACGCTCGCGTCCGCGCGCGCGTCGCTGCCGGACGGCGTGCGCTGGTCGACGCTCGACGATTCCCGCACGGCCGACGAGATCGCGGGACAGTCCGACCGGCCGGTGACGGACGTGGACCGCGGACGGGCCCTGCGGATCGAGGATGCCGCCTACCTGATCTACACCTCCGGTTCGACGGGAACACCCAAGGGTGTGGTGGTCACGCACGCGGGGTTGGCGAACTTCGCGGCCGAGCAGCGTGATCGCTATCGGGTCGACGGGTCCTCCCGCGTCCTGCAAGTAGCGGCGCCCGCCTTCGACGCGGTGCTGCTGGAAGCGTTGATGGCACACGCAGCGTGCGCGACGTTGGTCGTCTCGCCGCCGGAGGTGTTCGGCGGCCCGGACCTGGCCGAGTTGATCCGCACGCATCGGGTGACGCACGCCTTCCTGACGCCGAGTGTGCTGGCGACCATGTCACCCGCCGGTCTCGAGTCGGTGCGGATGCTCGCGGTCGGCGGGGAGATGGTGCCCGCGGAGCTGATCGCCACCTGGGCGCCCGGACGGCGGTTGCACAACATCTACGGCCCCACCGAGACCACGATCGTGATCACGATGAGCGATCCGGTGCGGCCCGGCGATCCGATCGCGATCGGCGGCCCGATCCGGGGCGCGGAGGCACTGGTGCTGGATGCGCGTTTGCGCCCGGTGCCGGTCGGGGTCGCGGGGGAGCTGTACCTGTCGGGGGCGCAGCTGGCGCGCGGCTACCTCGGCCGGCGCGCGGTGACGGCTGGTGCGTTCGTCGCGAACCCCTACGGCGGGCCGGGTGCGCGGATGTACCGCACCGGCGACATCGTCCGCTGGACCGCGCAGTGCACCCTGGAGTACGTCGGCCGCAGCGATTTCCAGATCAAGATCCGCGGCCAGCGCATCGAACTCGGTGAGATCGACGCCGCGCTTCTCACGCATCCCGAGGTGGCCGCGGCGGTCACGGTCAGCCGCACGGGACCGAGCGGGCAGCCGCTGCTGGCCGCCTACATCGTGACCGAGACCGCGACGGCCGTCGACCCGGACGCCGTGCTCGACCACGTCGCGTCGGTATTGCCCGCGCACATGGTGCCGTCGGTGGTCACCGTGCTCGACCGCATGCCGATCACCTCGACGGGCAAGGTGGATCGGAAAGCTCTGCCGGAACCGGTTTTCCGAGCCGCCGGGGACGACGCGGCGGAGGCGTCGACGGAGGTGGAGCGCATCGTCGCGGCCGCGTTCGCGGACGTTCTCGGGATCGAGTCGGTCGGCGTCACCACCTCGTTCTTCACCCTCGGCGGCGATTCCATCCTGTCGATCCAGCTGGCTTCGCGGTTGAAGTCGGCGGGTGTCATCGTGACGGCGCGCGACATCTTCGAGCACAAGACCGTCCGTGGGCTGGCGCGGGTCGCCGCGGCCGCCGAACGGGTCTCGCTCGCGGAGTTGCCGGGCGGCGGCGTGGGCGAGGTCCCGTTCACCCCGGTGGTCTCCTGGTTCACCGAGCGTCTCGGCGCCGCCCCGCGGTTCGCTCAGTCGATGCTGGTGCGCTTGCCGCGCGACGCGCGAGTCGACGACGTGACCGCGACGGTGCGGGCAGTGCTCGAACAGCACGACATGCTGCGCGCGCGGCTGCGCGAACAATGCCTGGAGGTGCCGCCGCGCAGCGCCGCGGACGCCGCGAGCGCGGTGTTCACGCGCACCTTCCGCGCCGAGGAGACGCCGGGCAGCGAAGGTTTCACCGCGTTGGTGGAAGCGGCGCTGGGCGAGGCGTCCGACCGTCTCGACCCGGCCGCGGGCCGGATGGTGCAGGTGGTGTGCCTGCTGCCCGAACGCGGTGTGGACGCCGAAGCGCGCGCCCTCGTCGTCGTCCATCACCTGGCGGTCGACGGTGTGTCCTGGCGGATCCTGATTCCCGACTTCGCGACCGCCTGGCAGCAGGTCACGCAGGGACGCACGGTGGAATTGCCCGAACAGGGCACCTCCATGCGCCGGTGGGCGCACGCGCTGGCCGACGCCGCAGCGGCCCGCGCCGAGGAGCTCGAACTGTGGCACCGGATGGGCGCGGCCCACGATCCGCTGCTCGGCGGCGCGGTGCTCGATCCCGCCCTCGACACCCACTCGACCGTGCGCCATCTGACGGTGTCCCTCCCGGCGGAGGTCACCGCGGCATTGCTCGACGCGGTGCCAAGGGCCGCGCACGGCAGCGTCGACGACGCGTTGCTGGCCGGTCTGGCCATGGCGACGACACGCTGGCGGCACCGGCGCGGTATCGCGCACGCCGGTGTGAAAGTCCTGCTGGAAGGGCACGGCCGCGCGGAACAGATCGCCGAGGGCGCGGATGTCTCTCGCACGGTGGGGTGGTTCACCAACACCTACCCGGTGGCGCTCGACCTGAGCGGTGTCGAACCGGATGATCCGCGCGCCGCGGTGAAGTCCGTGAAAGACCAGTTGCGCCGCATCCCGGACAAGGGAATCGGTTACGGTCTGCTGCGCTACCTGCACGCGGGCACGTCCGACCGGCTCGCGGCACTGCCGGAGCCGCAGATCAGCTTCAACAACCTCGGCCGGGTCGGCGTCGATCTGACGACGCTGTCGGACCTCGCGTGGATTCCCACCGACGAGCCGTTCGACCGGCGGGGCGCCTTCGATCCGGACATGCCCGCGGCGGCGGTCGTCACGATCGACGTGAACATCGTGGACACCGAGGCGGGACCCCGACTGTCGGCGCATGTCGGCTACGCCTCCCGGCTGCTCGAGCACGCCGACGTGGCCGAACTCGTCGACGCGTGGGTCGACGCGGTGACCGGGATCGCCATGGCCGCCCGCGCCGACGAGGACTGGGGATTCTCACCCGCCGACGTTCCGCTCGTCGCGGTCACGCAGTCGGACCTGGACACGTTCGCCGGGCGCTACGGATCCCTCGGCGATGTCTGGTCGCTGGCTCCGCTGCAGGCGGGCCTGCTGTTCCACGCCGAACTCGCCGCCGGTGATCTCGACGTCTACACGGCGCAATCGACACTCGCCCTCGCCGGCGTGATCGACGAGGATCGGCTCGAGCGGTCCGCGGCGGCCTTGCTGGAGCGTCATCCCAACCTGCGCGCCGCCTTCGTCCGCACGGCCGACGGCATTCCGGCACAGGTGATTCCGGCGGCCGCTGTGGTGCGCTGGCGACGGGTCGATCTGCGCGACGGCACGACGACACCGGAGGAGCTGATCGAGGCCGAGCGGGCGGTCCCGTTCGATCCCGCCGATCCTCCGCTGCTGCGGTTCCTGCTCATCGCCGTGGCGCCGCAGGACTTCCGGCTCGTGCTCACGGCACACCACCTGCTGCTGGACGGCTGGTCGTTGCCGTTGCTGTGGCGCGAGCTGATCGGCCTGTACGCGGTGAACGCGCGCGCCGACCTGCTGCCCGCCGCGGCGTCGTACCGCGGCTACCTGGAATGGCTGGATCGGCGCGAACCATCCGCCGGTATCGAGGCGTGGCGCGAAGCCCTCGGTGAATTCACCGAACCCACGGTGGTCGCCGATGCGCACACGCACACGACGGTCGGCATCCCGGTCGACCTGGCGGTGGTCCTGGATCACGCCGCCACCACCGAACTGGTGGAATTCGCCCGGACACGGGCGGTGACCATGGCGACGATCGTGCAGTTCGCCTGGGCGGTGGTCCTGGGCAACCTGCTCGGCGTCGAGCGCGTGGTGTTCGGCGGCACGGTCTCCGGACGTCCCGCCGATCTGCCCGGCGTGGAATCGATGATCGGCTTGTTCATCAACACGATTCCGGTGCCCGTGCACGTCCCGCGGGCTTCGACCATCGAGGACGCGTTGCGGCGGTTGCAGGCCGACAACACCCGCCTGCTCGATCATCACGACGTCGAGCTGTCCCGGATCCTGTCGGCCGCAGGCGCTGCCCAGCTGTTCGACACCCTGGTCGTCTTCGAGTCGTACCCGGTCGACAGCAGCGGCCTGGGCGACGCGGACATCGACGGCATGCGGGTGGTCGCGGCGGACGGCAGCGATGCCGCGCACTACCCGATCACCGTGCAGGCCCACCAGACCGACCGGCTGCACGTCATGATCCGCTACCAGCGGGCACGCGTGGACGACCGGACGGCCGCGGGTCTGGCCGCCCGCCTCGAGACCGTGCTGCGCGCCATCACGAGCGATCCGCGGGCGCGGCTGGACAGGCTCGACCTGCTGTCCGCGGCCGAGCGCCGTGATCTGGTGCCCGCCAGCGGTGGCCGCGCCGAATCGCCCCGGTTGCTGGCGGAGTTGCTGTCCGCCGGTGCGGCGGTGGATCCGCATGCGGCGGCGGTGGTATCGAACGAATGCACGATGTCCTACGCCGAGCTGGACGCCTGGTCGAACCGTGTCGCGCGCGAGTTGATCGACTGGGGTGTCGGCCCGGGCGACCAGGTGGCGTTGGCGATGGCGCGGTCGGTGGATTTCGTGGCAGGCATCTGGGCGGTCGCCAAGACCGGGGCAGCGTTCCTGCCCGTGGATCCACGGAATCCGGCAGAACGCGTCGGGCACATGGTCGCCGACTCGCAGGTGCGGGTCGCGATCACGGTGGGCGCGTCGCGAGAGCTGGTACCCGGCCCAGTCCGGCGGCTGGTGCTCGACGATCCCGAAACCCGGAAGGCGATCGAGGCGCGGTCCGCGGCCGCGGTGACGAACCGGGACAGGGTGCGGAAACCGCATCTTCGCGACACGGCCTACGTGCTGTACACCTCGGGCTCGACCGGCACGCCGAAGGGCGTCGCCGTCACCCACGAGGGACTGGCCAATTTCGCCGCGGTGCAACGTGATCGCTTCGGCGTGGACACCCGGTCGCGGGTGCTGAACGCGTCCGCTCCCGGTTTCGACGTGGTGGTGCTCGAGCTGCTGCTCGCCCATGCCAACGGCGCGGTGCTGGTGGTGCCGCCGCCGGACGTCTTCGGTGGCCCGGAACTGGCGGAATTCATCCGCGCGCAACGTGTCTCGCACTCGTTCATGACGCCGAGCGTGCTGTCGACGATGGACCCGGAGGGGTTGGATTCCCTTCGCGTGCTGATGGCGGGCGGCGAGGCGGTGACACCGGAGATCGTCACGCAGTGGTCGCCGGGACGGCGACTGCTCAACGGATACGGTCCGACCGAGACGACGATTCTGGCCGGCATCAGCGATCCGCTGTATCCCGGCCAGACCGTCACGATCGGTGGTCCGATCCGCGGGGTCGAGGCCGTGGTGCTGGACGCGTGGTTGCGTCCGGTGCCGGTCGGCGTGGTCGGCGAGTTGTATCTCGCCGGAGTGCAACTGGCCCGCGGATACGTGAACCGGCCGGTGGCGACATCGGGTGCGTTCGTGGCGAATCCGTTCGGCGCGCCGGGAGCACGCATGTACCGCACCGGAGACCTGGCGCGCTGGACCCCGGAACACACCGTGGAATACCTCGGCCGCGGTGACTTCCAGGTCAAGATCCGCGGTCAACGCATCGAGCTCGGTGAGATCGAAGCCGTTCTCGCCGGAGAGCCCGGTGTGGAACACGCGGTGGTCGTGCTGCGCAAAGACGAGCGCGGCGTCGGCAGGCTCGTCGGCTACCTGGTCGGCTCCGAGGACCTGGATCCGGAAGATGTCCGGGCCGCGGCGCGGCTGCGGCTGCCCGCGCACATGGTGCCCGACCTGTGCATGGTGCTCGCCGAATTCCCGCTCACCCGAACCGGGAAGCTCGATCGCCTGGCGCTTCCCGCACCGGAGTTCTCGGCGGCGCGGGCCTGGACCGATCCACGGACCGAAACCGAACGGCACGTCGCGGAGGTCTTCGGCAACGTCCTCGGCATCGACCGGGTCGGAGCCACCGACAGCTTCTTCGACCTCGGCGGCAACTCGCTGTCGGCGACGCGGGTGACCGCCCAGTTGGGGACCGCGCTCGGGGTGAGCGTCGGCGTTCGCGACCTGTTCGAAGCGCCCACGGTCGCCGAACTCGCCGCCCGGCTGGACAACTCCGAGCGGACCGTCCGGGTGCCGCTGGTGGCGCGCACCCGTCCGGCGCTGGTGCCGTTGTCGCTGGCACAGCAGCGGATGTGGTTCCTCAACCAGCTCGACACCTCCGTCGGCGCGTACAACATCCCGCTGGTGATCCGGCTGACGGGCGAACTCGACATCGACGCGCTGCGCCGTGCGTGCGAGCTGGTCATCGAGCGGCACGAGTCCCTGCGGACCAAGTTCCCGATCACCGACGGGACGCCACACCAGGTCGCGGTCCCCGCCCGGGAGGTCCCGGCCGGGCTGACCGCCGTCCCGGTCGAGGCGGAGCGGCTGATGGAGCGCGTGCTCGCCACCGTTTCGGCGAGCTTCGACGTGACGCAGGCGCCGCCGCTGCGCATGGAATTGCTCCGGCTCGGCGAACACGAGCACGTCCTGGTGATCGCCGTGCACCACATCTGCGCCGACGGGCAGTCCATGCTGCCGCTCGTGCGGGACGTGGCGGTCGCCTACCAGGCGAGCAAGCAAGGGACGGAACCGATCTGGCCTGCCCTCGCGGTCCAGTACGCGGACTACACGCTGTGGCAGCGCGACGTACTCGGTGACGAGCACGATCCCGGCTCGATCATGTCCCAGCAGCTGCGCTTCTGGAAGGACACGCTCGGCGGGCTGCCCGAACTGCTCGAGTTGCCCACCGACCTGCCGCGCCCGCCGGTGGCGTCCATGCGTGGCCGGACAGTCGATTTCGAGATCTCCGCTTCGCTGCGGGAGCGCATCGGCGCGGTCGCGCGCACGGCGAACGCGACGGTTTTCATGGTGATGCACGCCGCGCTGACCGTCCTGCTGTCGCGGCTGGCCGGGGTCGGCGACGTCGCGGTGGGCACCCCGGTGGCCGGACGCGGGGAGCGCGAACTCGATGATCTGATCGGCATGTTCGTCAACACCCTCGTGCTCCGGTCGCGGGTGTCGTCGCACCAGTCGTTCGCCGATCTGCTCGCGGCGACCCGTGACACCGATCTGGCGGCGTTCGCGCATGCCGACGTGCCCTTCGAGCAAGTGGTGGAGGCGCTCAATCCACCCAGGTCCACCGCGCACCTGCCGCTGTACCAGGTGACCCTCGATGTCCAGAACCTGAGCGCGGCCGCGTTGAAGCTGCCCGGGCTCACCGTCGAACCGGTCGAGAACGGATTCGAACCGGCGCAGGCCGACCTGAATCTGAACCTGGTCGAACGCGCCGGCGGCCACGGGCAGCCGGACGGCATGCGGGCACGCCTGACCTACGCGACCGATCTGTTCGTCGAGGAGACGATGACCCGGTTCGCGCAGGCCTACGTGCGGATCCTGGAGGAGGTGACCGCTGATCCCGCGATCGCGGTCGGGGACATCGACCTCGCGGGCCCGGCGCAGCGCCGCGAGCTGCTCGACGCGGCCGGTAGCGCCGGCGTCGCGGTGGCGGACACGACACTCGCGGAGCTGTTCGCCGCCCAGGCCGCCGCGCGACCGGACGCGATCGCGGTGACCGACGGGGCGTCCCAGCTGACCTACGCGGAGCTCGATCGGCGCGCCGCCGCGGTGGCCGCCCGGCTCGCCGAGCACGGAGTGCGCCCGGAATCGCTGGTGGCCGTGGCCTTGCCACGCACGGTCGACCTGGTGGTGGGCCTGCTCGGCGTCCTGCGCGCCGGCGCGGGATATCTGCCACTGGATGTGGCGTATCCGTCGGAGCGCCTGCGGTTCATGCTCGACGACGCTCGTCCGGCCGCGGTGCTCACTTCGGCGGGCATGTCCGCGGCGGTGCCGGAGTGCGCCGCACCGGTACTGCTCGTCGAGGACTGCGCGGACGCTTCCGACCCGGCGGTGGTATCGGGTGCGCGGCCGGGCAACGTCGCCTACGTGATCTACACGTCGGGATCGACGGGCCGCCCGAAGGGCGTGACGGTCAGCCATCGGGAAGCGGTCACCCTGTTCACCAACGCGGCCGAGCGATTCGACCTCGGACCCGACGACGTGTGGACGATGTTCCATTCCTACGCCTTCGATTTCGCGGTGTGGGAGATCTGGGGCGCGCTGCTGTCCGGCGGCAAGGTGGTCGTGGTGGATTACGACACCTCCAGGTCGCCGGAGACGTTCGTGGAGGTCGTGGCCCGGGAGGGCGTGACGGTGCTGAGCCAGACCCCCTCGGCGTTCTACGGATTCGCCGAGGCCGAGCGCCGCTATCGCGAAGCCGGTTGTCCCGCAGGAGATCTCGCTCTGCGATACGTCGTCTTCGGTGGTGAGGCGCTGGACGCAGCCCGGCTGGACGACTGGTTCGCCGCGCATGCGCCGGGATCGCCGCGGCTGGTCAACATGTACGGCATCACCGAGACGACAGTGCACGTGACGTTCTGCGAGGTCACGCGGACGGGCGCGACCGGAATCGGCGCTGCGCTCCCGGGGCTGCGGGTGTACGTCCTCGACGACCGGCTGCGTCCGGCGCCGATCGGCGTCGCCGGCGAGATCTACGTGGCCGGTGGACAGCTCTCGCGAGGTTATCTGGGAGCAGCGGCGCTGACCGCGGGCCGATTCGTGGCCAACCCGTTCGATCGGGACGGCACCCGGCTCTACCGTTCCGGGGACGTGGGCAGGTGGCGGAAGTCGGCGAGCGGGCTGGAACTGGTGTACGCGGGCCGGGCCGATGCGCAGGTGCAGTTGCGCGGCTTCCGCATCGAGCTCGGCGAGGTGGAATCGGCGCTGCTGCGCCACCCGCTCGTCACCCAGGCCGCGGTCACCGTGCACCGGCACGAGCGTGGCGTGGACCAGCTGATCGGCTACGTCGTGGGCGCGGACGGCGAGCGGATCGATCCGGCCGAGGTTCGCGAGACCGCCGCGCGGGTGCTGACCGGCTACATGGTGCCCGCGGCGATCATGGTGCTGCCAGCGCTGCCCTTGACGGTCAACGGCAAGCTCGATCGAAAGGCGTTGCCCGCTCCCGAGTTCGAGGAATCGACGTCCGCGTTCGTGGCGCCCCGGACGCACACCGAGAAAGTGATCGGCGAGGTCTACGCGCAGGTCCTGGGTGTCCAGCGTGTCGGGATCACCGACGGATTCTTCGATCTCGGCGGCAACTCGCTGCTGGCGACGATGGTGGTGACCGAATTGCGCACCCGCGGCGTGACGATCCAGCTGCCGTGGATGTTCGACGACGCGACGCCGCGAGCGCTGGCGGCCAGGGCCGACGGCACGGCAGGCGGCTCGGGGCTGCAAGTGTTGCTGCCGCTGCGCGCGCACGGCCGGAAACCCGCGGTCTTCGCGGTACACCCCGCAGGCGGGCTGGCCTGGTTCTACGGCGGCGTGGTCGAGCATCTGCACAAGGACCGGCCGGTCTACGGCTTGCAGGATCCGCACGTCGTAGCGGGCGAACCAGGTGCGCATTCGGTCGACGAACTGGCGGAACGCTATGTGGCCGAGATACGCCGAGTGCAGCCGAGCGGACCGTATCACCTGCTCGGGTGGTCGCTGGGCGGCGCGATCGCGCACGCCGTCGCGGTCCGGCTCCAGCGCGCGGGTCAGCAGGTCGGCATGCTGGCCATGATGGACAGCGCCGTGGGCGACTCCGAGGCGCTGGCCGCGTCGATGAGCGCCACCGTGAGCGAGCCCGCGCCGGGTGAGTTGCTGGCCGATCTGCTCGGTGGCTGGCGTGAGCTGTTCGATCTCGGCGGCGAGGTGGCGGCGGACACCCATGAGCAGGCCTGGGCGGTGATCCGCGCGCAGGTGACCGCCACCGGGATGTTCACCGCCGAACAGGTCGATCGGGTGATGGAGAGTTTCGAGACCGCCACGGCCATCGCCCAGCAGTACCGGCCGGACGTCTTCGACGGCGACCTGGTCTTCTTCACCGCAGGCAAGGACCGCGCCGACCACGACGCCGCCGTGCGGACGTGGCGGCCGTTCGTCACCGGCGACCTGCGCAACACGGTCGTCGACGCACGACACCTCGAATTGACCCACCCGGACGCATTGGCCGTCATCGGCCCGATCCTCGAAAGGTTCTTGAACGAATGCTGACGACTCTCGACCGACCGGCCTGCTCGGGATCGACGTCGGGCGAGCGGAGACGGACCGGCGACGTATCCGTGCCGTCGTCGCGGAAGTGCACGATCGGGACGAGCGCCTGGCGCGGTGCTGCGAACTACTCGGCAGGCATGGTCTCTTCGCACGAACCCGGCAGGACCTGAGCCTGCGCGGAACGGAGTTGCACGAGATCTACGCCGTCCGGACGGAGACCGTTTGACGCGTCCCGCGACCGGTGCGCCGCGGCAGTGTCACCGATCGAAGATGTTCGACCCGGCACGGGAACAGTCCGGAACTTCCGGACTGTTCCCGTGCCGGGTCTGCTCTCCGCGGTCGCACGTCCCCGCGCGGTTTCCCGTGACCGCACTCCGCTGCTGAGTCGTCGTTCCGGCGACGCCTCGGCCGTCGCGGCCCGGTCCGGGTCAGAACGCGGCTTCGTCGAGATCCATGACGCTGATGTCGACGTCGGAGATAACCGACCATTCCGCGCTGAGGTGCGGCAGGACCGTCTTGGCGAAGAACGACGCGACGGCGACTTTGCCTTCGTAGAAGGCGCGGTCCTGCTCTCCGGGGCCGGCGTCGAGTGCGGCCGTGGCGATCTCGGCGGCGACGATCAGCCGCCAGGCGACGAGGAGGTCACCGACGGAGAGCAGGAAGCGAACGGAGTTCAGCCCGATCTTGTACAGCTCGGTGGGCTGTTGCTGGGCGGCGAGCAGGTGCTGGGTGAAGCGGCCCGCCATGTCCTGGACGTCTTCGAGCGCGGTGGCGAGCAGGATCTTCTCCGCCTTGAGCCGGCCGTTGCCGTCGGTGGATTGCGCCGTGTCGCGGATCTTGCCCGCGAGGTGGGCCAGTGCGACGCCACGGTCGCGGGCGATCTTGCGGAAGAAGAAGTCCTGCGCCTGGATGGCGGTGGTGCCTTCGTAGAGCGAGTCGATCTTCGCGTCGCGGATGTACTGCTCGATCGGGTAGTCCTGCAGGAAGCCGGAACCACCGAGGGTCTGCAGCGACTCGGTCAGGTACTGGTAGGCGCGATCCGAGCCGACACCCTTGACGATCGGCAGCAGCAGGTCGTTGACTCGCGCGGCCAGATCCGCGTCGGCACCCGAGATGTGTTGCGCGACAACGTCGTTCTGATGGCCTGCGGTGTAGAGATAGATCGCGCGCAGCCCCTCGGCGTACGCCTTCTGCATCATCAGCGACCGGCGCACGTCGGGGTGCCGGGTGATGGTCACCTTCGGCGCGGCCTTGTCCGCCATCCGGGTGAGATCACTGCCTTGCACGCGTGTCTTCGCGTATTCCAGGGCGTTGAGGTAGCCGGTGGACAAGGTGGCGATGGCCTTGGTGCCCACCATCATCCGAGCTTCCTCGATGACTTGGAACATCTGCGCGATGCCGTCGTGTACCTCGCCGACCAGCCAGCCCTTGGCGGGGATGCCGTGGCCGCCGAAGGTGACCTCGCAGGTGGCCGAGGCCTTCAGGCCCATCTTGTGCTCGACGTTGGTGACGAAGACGCCGTTGCGCTCGCCCAGCTCGCCGGTCTCGTGGTCGAAGTGGAACTTCGGCACGAAGAACAGCGACAGGCCCTTGGTGCCCGGTCCGGCGCCCTCGGGGCGAGCCAGCACCAGGTGCATGATGTTTCCGAACAGGTCATCGGAGTCGGCGGAGGTGATGAACCGCTTGACGCCCTCGATGTGCCAGGAGCCGTCCTCCTGCTCGACCGCCTTGGTGCGGCCCGCGCCGACGTCGGAACCGGCGTCGGGCTCGGTCAGCACCATCGTGGCGCCCCAGTTGCGTTCGGTCATGAACTGGGCCCAGCGCCGCTGCTGCTCGGTGCCGATGCCATAAGTGATGTGGGCCATCATCGGTCCGGTCAGGTACATGTAAGCCGCGGGCTGCGCCCCGAGGACGAATTCGGTGATCGCCCAACTGACCATCGAAGGGGCGGGCACGCCCCCGACACCCTCGGCCTTGCCGACGCGCCACCATTCCGCGTCGTACCAGGCGCGCACCGCCTTCTTGAACGACTCCGGCAGGCGCACCGAGTGGGTGGCCGGATCGAAAACCGGCGGGTTGCGGTCGGTGTCGGCGTACGGTTCGGCGACCGGTCCTTCGGCCAGGCGCGCGGCCTCCGCCAGCATCGACCGCACGGTGTCGCCGTCCAGGTCGCCGAATGCTCCGGTCCGGAGGATGTCGTCGAGTCCGTACACCTCGAACAGATTGAACTCGAGGTCGCGCACGTTGCTCTTGTAATGGCTCACGGGCCAATGCCTTTCGAGAAACGGCCGGTGTACCGGCAAGGGATTCGGCGGGTGCGCGCACCAGCGATCACCCACGGCACACTGTGCGGCACCGATGACCCGAAAGCAATCTCATGTTAATGACCACTAAGTAAATGGTCGCATGTCCGACAGTGTTCTATCCGCTGCTAGCGTGCAATTGGCTGAGCTAAGTTAATAACCACTAAGTGGCATAAATCACTGCGGGGAAACGCGGCCGGGGATTCCGGCCGTTTCGATCCGCTCTCCGATGGCCACGAGAACATCGACGAGATCGGCCCTGCGCCGGAAGCGCGGGTTGCGGACGGCATCGATGACGACGGTGGTGACGGCTCGGCTCAGCACCCGCGCGGCCGGAGCGGGCAGGTCCGGCCGCACGGCCTGCAGCATGCGGGCCCACTGGGCGATGCCGTCCAAGCGCACCCTCCGGTAGCGCTGCACCGCGTCTCCCGGAAGGTGCCGGGTCTCGCTGACGGTGATCGCCAGCAGATCGGGCTCGTCCACACCCAGTTGCGCGAAGCTTCGCATCAGTGAGCGCATGGATTCCTCGGCGCTGCGGCCCTCGGCGATCGCCCGGGCGAGCAGCAGCCGAAGCCACTCGTCCTGGCGCCGGACGATCTGGTCCAGCAACTCCGCCTTGCTAGAGAAGTGGTGATACAAGGCGGGTCCGGTGACCCCGACGGCCGCGCCGATGTCTTCGATTCCCACGGCGGCATACCCGCGGGTGCTGAACAATCGCGCCGCCTCGGCAAGCATCCGCTCCGACCGCAGCGCTCGATCCAGCGCGGTGTTGCCGGTCTCGGTGCGCGGTGGCCGGTTCGGTGCGGGGCCGGCCGGGTGCTCGGGCATTTCGGTGGCGATCACCGCCGCGACGGCGGCGTCGAGCACCTGTGCGGCAACCGGCGCGGGTAGCTCGGCGCGGTGGTAGGAGGGACTGACCGCGATCGAGAGCACGCACCAGCTCAGCAGTTCGACATCCGCGCCGCTGAGCTCCGGTCGGCGCACGCCGATGGTGTGCCGCAGATAGCGGGTGATCCGCGCGGCGCGGACCAGCACGGCGGTCTTGTCGGCGGCGGTCAGGTTGCGGAACTCCAGCTGCCACAACCGCGGCAGGCCGCGCAGTTCCAGGGCCACCCGGACCAGTTCGGCGAGCACGGCGTCACCGGAGTCGTCGGTGCGATACGCGGCGTCCAGCCGGTCCAAGGTGTCGTCGAGCCCCACCAGCAGGCACTGGCCCAGAAGCTGCTGCTTGTTGCGGAAGTGCCGATACAGCGCCGTCGCCGAGATACCGACCGCCGCGGCGATGTCGGCCATCGTGGTGCCGTAATAGCCGCCGTGCGTGAAGGCGTCGACCGCGGCGTGCAGGATCATCTCGCGCCGATGAGGTGGTCTCCGCCGTGGCTGTGCGCCGTTCGCCTGTGTGCCCATCGCGGTCAGTGTCGCGTATCGGAGGGTCCGCGGCGGTGCCGGGCCGCCTCCGCGCGCGATCCGTTCGCCGGTATGCCAGGGGAGATCCGGCGCGGCCACCCATATGTATGACGATGTCGTCATAGCCGACGTACGGCTTCTACTGTCGAGTAGGCTTCCCGCAGCTATCACCAGCCCGTGGATCGTTATCGATCAGGTAAGCAGAGGGAGCCCGCCCGTGAGCGCTGACACCGCGGACGCCACAGCACTGTCGAGCATGGCGGCCCGCCTGCGCATCGCGTCGACCGTGATTCTGCGGCGCGCCCGGAGGGATCCCGATGAACGGCGGCTGTCGGCGACGCAGTGGGCGGTGCTGGGACGTCTGCACCGATACGGCGCCTTGGCCGCGGTCGACCTGGCGCGGCTGGAGATGCTGCGGCCGCAGACGATGCGCAATGTGGTCGACGGGCTGCGCGATCAGGGCCTGATCGTCGGTGTGCGCGATCCGGACGACGGGCGCCGGGTGAATCTGACCCTCACCGACGAAGGCCGGGCGTGGGTGTGCGGACACCAGGCGTCCGCGAACGACGCTCTGGCGCAGGCGTTGTCCGAGAGCCTGCGGTCCGGCGAGCTGCACAAGGTCGGCGAGGTCCTGGATCTGCTCGAGCGCATCGCCTACGGTGATCGCGGCCCGGAGGCGTTGATCGGCGGCGGTCCCGGCCTCGACGACGAATCGCCTCGCGCGGACTGCCCCCTATGACCCGGCCGCCGGGTGCGCGGGGGCGGCAGGCGGAGTGAGCGCTCGGGTCCAGAGGTCGACGATCACTCGGCCGCACTCGTCCGCGGTGCGGCCGGCCGGTGGATCGAGGACCGCGCCGGGGATCTGCGCCTCCACCGCCTGAACGAGCAACATGGCGGTCAACGCCGGGCCGGTGCCGTCGACGGCTGGTGGGTGAGGTCACGCCGCCGGGCGGCCAGGTGACCGCGCCGAGCGGCTCACGCTGCCCTCCGTGCCCGCTGCGGCGGGGCGGGTAAGTAAGGTCTGAAGCGTCGTGGAACGGACGCCACGATGCAGCCGCCGAACAGTTTCGCGCGGACGCGCCGCCCTGTCGAACGAAGAGAGCTGATTGATGCCGACCTCTACAGCGCGTGCACAGATCGGGGTCACCGGTCTGGCGGTCATGGGTAGCAACATCGCACGGAACTTCGCCAGGAACGGCTACACCGTCGCCCTGCACAACCGCACCGTCGCCAAGACCGACGCACTGCTGGAGGCGCACGGCGACGACGGCGACTTCGTGCGGACCGAGACGATCGAGGAGTTCGTCGCCGCGCTGGAGAAGCCGCGCCGGGTGCTGATCATGGTCAAGGCAGGCGCCCCGACCGACGCGGTCATCGAGGAACTGGCGGCCGCGATGGAGCCGGGCGACATCATCATCGACGGCGGGAACGCCCTCTACACCGACACCATTCGGCGGGAAGCCGCGATGCGCGAGCGCGGGCTGAACTTCGTCGGTGCCGGTATCTCCGGTGGCGAGGAGGGCGCGCTCAACGGCCCCGCGATCATGCCGGGCGGACCGAAGGAGTCCTACGACTCGCTGGGGCCGCTGCTGGAATCCATCGCGGCGAAGGTCGACGGTACGCCCTGCTGCACCCATATCGGTCCCGACGGCTCGGGGCATTTCGTCAAGATGGTGCACAACGGCATCGAGTACGCCGACATGCAGCTGATCGGCGAGGCCTACCACCTGTTCCGTGACGCGCTCGGCTTCGACGCGAAGCAGATCGCCGATGTGTTCACCCAATGGAACTCCGGTGACCTGGAGAGCTACCTCGTCGAGATCACCGCCGAGGTGCTGAATCAGGTCGACGCGAAGACCGGCAAGCCACTGGTCGACGTGATCGTCGACGCGGCGGAGCAGAAGGGCACCGGACGCTGGACGGTGAAGTCCGCGCTCGACCTCGGTGTGCCGGTGACCGGCATCGCCGAAGCGGTATTCGCCCGGGCACTGTCGGGCTCCCGTGCGCAGCGCAAGGCCGCGCAGGGTCTCGCCTCCGGCCGGTTGGCCGAAAAGCCCACCGACGTCGAACAATTTACCGAAGACATCCGGCAGGCGCTCTACGCTTCGAAGGTTGTGGCCTACGCCCAGGGCTTCGACCAGATCGCCGCGGGCAGTGCGGAATACGACTGGGGTCTGCGCCCCGGCGACCTCGCGACGATCTGGCGCGGCGGCTGCATCATCCGCGCCCGTTTCCTGAACCGGATCAAGGAAGCCTACGACGAGAACCCGGCGCTGCCGAGCTTGATCCTCGCGCCGTACTTCCGCGCGGCGATCGAGACCGCCATCGACAGCTGGCGCCGCGTCGTGGCCACCGCGACCCTGCTCGGCATTCCGGTGCCCGCGTTCGCGTCGTCGCTGTCCTACTACGACGCCCTGCGTGCCGAGCGCCTCCCGGCCGCGCTCACCCAGGCGCAGCGTGACTTCTTCGGCGCGCACACCTACGAGCGCGTCGACGCCGAAGGCAAATTCCACACGCTCTGGAGCGAGGACCGCAGCGAGGTTCGCGCCGACTAGCCGGTCGCGCTGCCGCAGTGCGGGAATCGTTCCCGCACTGCGGCATTGCATGCCGGGTCCGGTGTCAATCCGGTGTCCCGGCGGCTCGTTCCCACGCCGTCCGGCGGAGCAGGCGTAATCCGTTGAGCCCGACGATGACGGTGGAGCCCTCGTGCCCGGCGACGCCGAGCGGGAGCGGCAGGGTTGCGGCGAGGTCCCAGACGACCAGCACGCCGATGAAGGTGGCGGCGATGGCCAGGTTGGCGACCACCACCCGCCGCGCCTGCCGGGACAACGCGATCACCGCCGGGATCGTCGTCAAATCGTCGCGCACGACGACGGCGTCCGCGGTCTGCAAGGTCAGATCGGATCCGGCCCCGCCCATGGCGATGCCGACCTCGGCCGCGGCGAGGGCCGGGGCATCGTTGATGCCGTCGCCGACCACCGTCACCTTCCGCCCGTCGGCCTGCAGGTGGCGCACCGCGGTCACCTTGTCGTCGGGCAGGAGTTCGGCTCGTACGTCGGTGATGCCGACCCGGGCGGCGAGCCGGTCGGCGGTGGCGGCGTTGTCGCCGGTCAGCAATACCGGCGCGGCGCCGGTGATCTCGGTGGTCGCCCGCACCGCCGCCGCCGCTTCCGGCCGCGGCCGGTCGGTCAGCGCGAATACCCCGATCGGCCGGTGCTCGCAGGTCACGACCACGGCGGTGCAGCCGCTCACCTGGAGCGCTTCGACGGTCGTTCGCGGGCCGGGGGCGAGTTCCGACGTGGTGGGGGAGCCGACGCCGATGAGCTGGTCGCCGACGCGGGCGGTGACGCCGCGACCGGGGTTCGCGGTGAACTCGGTGACCTCGGGCAGTCGCAGGCCCCGGGCACGGGCCGCGCGCACGATCGCCGCCGCCAAGGGGTGCTCGCTCGGATGCTCGGCCGCGGCGGCCAGTCGGAGCAACTCGTCGTCGGTGAATCGTTCGTCCAGGCAGCGGATTTCGGCTAGTTCGGGAATGCCGCGGGTCAGCGTGCCGGTCTTGTCGAAGGCGACGTGCGTGGTGGCGCCGAGCCTTTCCATGACCACCGCGGATTTGACCAGGACGCCGTGGCGCCCTGCGTTGGCGATGGCCGCCAGCAGGGGCGGCATGGTGGCCAGCACCACCGCGCAGGGGGAGGCGACGATCATGAACGTCATCGCCCGCAGCAGCGCCCGCCGCAGGGTGTCGCCGAACAGCAGCGGAACGACGAACACGGCGAGGGTGACCAGAACCATGCCGATCGAGTAGCGCTGCTCCACCTTCTCGATGAAAAGCTGTGCGCGCGCCTTGGTTCGGGCCGCTTGCTCGACCAGGGCCGCGATCCGCGCGACCACGGAGTCCTCCGCGCGGCGATCCACCCGGATCCGCAGCACTCCGGTGCCGTTGAGAGTGCCCGCGAACACTTCATCGCCCGCGGCTTTGTCCACCGGCAGCGGTTCACCGGTGATGGTGGCCTGATCGACCTCGCTGCCGCCGGAGAGCACCGTCGCGTCGGCGGCGATCCGCTCACCGGGACGCACCACGAGAAGATCACCGACGCGCAGGTCGGCGGCGTGCACCGTCTGCTCCGCTCCGCCATCGGCGAGCCGGGTCGCGGTCTGCGGTGTGAGATCGAGTAGTCCGCGCACCGAGTCCTCGGTCCGGGCGGTGGCCAGCGCTTCCAGGGCGCCCGAGGTGGCGAAGATGACGATCAGCAAGGCGCCGTCGGTGATCTGGCCGATGGCCACCGCACCGATCGCCGCGGCGACCATGAGCAAATCGACATCGAGCGTCTTGTCGCGTAATGCCCGCAGCCCGGCCCATCCCGGTTCCCAACCGCCCGCGGCGTAACAGGCCAGGTATAAACCCCACCACGCCCCTCGCGGTCCATCGGCCAGCTGCGTCGCCAGACCGGCGAGGAAGAACGCGACACCCACTGCGGCCCACCGCACTTCCGGCAGGGCGAACAGCCGGGTCCGGTGCGTAGGCACACGACCGGTCGGCGAAGTCGGACGGGTCGGCGCGAGGGTCGGCGCGGCCACGGGTCACCTCCAGGACAGCAACGAACAGACCGCCCGACCATAACAGAAAGCATGAACATGTCTTCATTTGTTCCTAGAGTATAATGTTCCCTCATGGGACACGGTGTCGAAGGCAGGGATCGCCCTGCCGCGCGCCTGGATCCGGAATCGGCCAACCATGTGGCGACCACATTGCAGGCGCTGGCCACCCCGAGCCGCTTGATGATCCTCACCCAGCTGCGCCAGGGGCCACTGTCGGTGAGCGCGCTGGCCGACGCGATCGGCATGGAACAGTCCGCCGTTTCCCACCAGCTTCGCCTGCTGCGCAATCTGGGGCTGGTCACCGGTGCCCGCACCGGCCGCAGCATCGTCTACAGCCTCTACGACAACCACGTCGCCCAGCTGCTGGACGAGGCGATCTACCACAGTGAACATCTGCGCCTCGGATTGTCCGACCGCCCCGAAACCGCCGGCTGACCGCTCTGCCCTGATCCGCTTGCTTGACCTGGAGCGCACTCCAGCACTTAGTGTGCGCTCGTACACGGTTGACCAGCAGAAGGGACCGCTTCATGGAGCTCGGTTTTCACGTACCCGTCTTCGATATCGACGGTGGTACGACCGCTATCGCCGGTGAGCTGGCGCGGGTCGGCGCGGCAGCGGAGGCGTCCGGGGCGACCTGGTTGTCGTTCATGGACCACTACTTCCAGATCGAGCCGACGGGCCTGCCTGCGGAGGCGAACATGCTGGAGGGCTACACCACTCTCGGCTATCTGGCCGCGCACACGTCGCGCGTCGACCTCGGCCTCCTCGTCACCGGCGTGACCTATCGCCACCCCGGGCTGCTTGCCAAGATCGTCACCACGCTCGACGTCCTGTCGGGTGGCCGGGCGGTCCTCGGCATCGGCGCCGCCTGGTTCGAGCGCGAACACCGTGGGCTCGGCGTGGCGTTTCCCTCGACCGCCGAACGGTTCGAGCGGCTGGAAGAGACGTTGCGCATCTGCCGCCAGATGTGGGACCCCCAGGACAACGGGGCGTTCGACGGGAAGTACTACCAGCTGGCCGAGACGCTGTGCTCGCCGCAGCCGATCAACCGGCCGAAGGTGCTCATCGGCGGCGGGGGAGAGCGCAAGACGCTGCGCTTGGTCGCGCAATACGGCGACGCCTGCAACCTGTTCGGCTCCTCGCCCGCGGACGTCGAGCACAAGCTCGATGTGCTGCGCCGGCATTGCGACGACGTCGGCCGCGACTATGACGAGATCCGCAAGACGATCATCGCCAACAATCCGCGGCCGAGCCCGGAGAACCGCGACGACTTCGTCCGGCAGATGGCCGACTACGCGAAACTCGGCATCGACACCGCCATCGTCACTCCGACCACCGGTTCACCGGCGGCTTGGATCGATGGCATGGCGCCCGCCGTGGCGCAACTGGCGGAACTCGGCTGAGGCGCGGCGGAACGCGCTGTGAAGGCGCTCCGGATGAGGTGTCGCGGTAGGGGATTGCGGACCCGGGGATGAACATGTCGCGGTCGGCGGCCCGGAAGGTCGCCGACCGCGGGACTACAGTTTGTAGCCGATCTGGCGCAACAGCTGCCTACGGGCTGCCTGGTCGTCGGCATTCTCCACGCCGAGCGGCGCCGAACCGTCGATCACGCCGATGATCCCTCTGCCGAGTTCCGTCTCGGCGATCAGAACCTCGACGGGATTGGCTGTGGCGCAGAAGATCCCGCAGACCTCGGGGACCTGCCGCACGGCATTGAGCACGTTGACGGGATAACCCTCGCGCAGAAAGACGATGAACGAGTGCCCGGCCCCGAGGTCCACCGCGTTCTTGGTGGCGAGCTCGACGAGCGAGTCGTCGTTGCCGGAGTGGCGGACCAGGCGCGGGCCGGAGGCCTCGCAGAACGCCAGCCCGAAGCGCAGGTGCTGACTTACCCCGACCAGCGCTTCGTGCAGGTCTTCCACGGTTTTGATGAAGTGGGACTGTCCGATGACGACGTTGAGTTCGTCCGGCTTGTCGATGCGTACCGCTGTCAACTCCACAGCGACATACTGCGCCCCAGCGATGTCGATTCATAGCATTTCGACATTTCTTTCGCACGCGTCGCGGGTGCCCCGCGGTGACGCCCGAGTCGGTAGCGGGACCTAGCCCTCGGCCGTGCGGGAAGGGAGGTCCACCACCAGCGCGGTGGCGTTGTCCCTTCCTCCGGCCAGAAGGGCGGCGTCGACCAAGGAGTTCGCGATCGCGTCGGCCGCGTCGCCGTCCGCAAGAATGGCCTTGACGGTGGCGATGCCGAGTGGCTTGTGCACTCCGTCGGTGCTCAGCAGCAGTCTGCCCGTGCTCGATCCGGTGGCGGCATACCCGATCTCATCCGGCCGGACGGTGCGGGCCGAGGTGGTGACCAGATGGCTCATTCGCGGGGTGACGGCCAGCCCGCGGGCTCGGTACGACTCGGCCACGGTGTGGTCGGTGGTGATCTGGTGCAGCACCCGCCCGTTCCAGCGATACGCCCGGCAGTCGCCGACCCATGCCACCTCGCAGGGGCCATCGGGTCGACCGGCGGTCGGCAATACCGCCACCACGAGCACGCTGTCGGCGGAGGGTTCCGGGACTTCCCGCAGCAATTCTTCTTGTGCCGCGAGGATTCCCGCTCGCGCCCCGTCCCGGGCGCCCGCATGTGCCGCCGCCGCGGCAACCGTGCGTGCCGCCCGGGCGCCGAGGAGATGGTCTCCCACACCGTCGGCGACCACGAACGCTGTCGCTCCGCTCATCGCATCGGTCTCGATCGCCACCGCGTCGGCGTTGATCGACCGTGACGCACGCCGACTGGCCGAGGCGCCCATCGCCGCGCCCAGCCACGGCAGCTCGATCCGCGGCAGGCTTGAAGTAGTGCCGGTGTACATGAACTGGTCTCCTCCGGGCTGAGCTCGAGTGCTGCCGACCAGCACCCTTCAAGGAGACCGCACCGGTATTTGGGCTTGTCGAGAGTTCGTTGTGGGGACACTGAGAATTCGCTCTCGATCCGGTCACGGCCGGCATCCCGCGTCCGCTCCGGCGCGAGCATCGGTGTGCTTTGCGTCTTGTATTCGATCGATGCCGACCGCGGGTGGATGCAGCCGTGCAATATCGATCATTGTTTCCGCGCCGAACTCCCATTTCGCGACATTGCTTCCGGATTCCGGCAATCAATCGGCTTACTGTCGGCTGATCGGCGAATTCACCTTCTCGTCAGTCCGGCAGGGACACAGGCAGCGTGTAACTCATCGAGGCCGATTTCTCTCGTACGGGTCGCCAGGGGCCGAAGCAGTGCGCCCGATGCCGCGACGGCCGCAAACTCGGAGCCGTCGGCTCGCTACGGCCCAGCGCGGCTCCGGGACAGGACATGGTCGCGCTGCCCGCGCTGCGGCAGCGCTCGCCTCGCCTGTCCCGGTCGCCTGCGCACGGATTGTGTCGGCGGGTGGCGGACCGCTCCTGCTCGGCGAGGCGATGTGGGCGGCGCGGTGGTCGGGTGTCGGCTGTCCTGGTGTGCGCCGGGTCGGCGCGCGCTCCGCGCGGTAAGCCCGACTCGGGCGGCAACGTTCGGTGTACCGATTTGGCGGCGTCCAGCACCGTAGACACGGACGCCGAAATTTCCGGTGTCGGCATCGGCCACGTCTTTCCGTCGCTAGGGGCGACAGACATCTTGACTAGGCAAAACGCATTCGGTGCGCGAGATTTCGGTAGATCGTGTAGTTGCCGGTGACGTAGACAACAGACGAAACTCCGTTGAATTCCCCGCCCTACCGGCGAGTACGTGATCGAATGCTCTGCAACTGACGTCTCGAACCCGCCGTGTTGCGCCGTGGGTCCAGAAATCCAGGAGGTTGTGGCTGTGGTCGACGCAAGCGTGCCCACGCTGCGTCCGTCCGAGCTGGAAAGATTGGCCCAGCTCGACGAACACAACGAACTTTCTGCCGAACGGATGCGATCGACCTCGCAGCGGCTGGGCGTGCCGGAGGAGGACCTGCGGCGATGGCTGGCGGACCGCCGCGCCGCCAGCGCGCCCACCAGGCGCATCGATGTCACCGGGACCGCGTCCCCACGCATCGATGTTCCCGACGCACCGGCTACGCATACCGATGCCCCCGAGGCAGCGACCACGCAGACCGATGCCCCCGAGGCACCGGCTACGCACACCGATGCCCCCGAGGCACCGGCTACGCAGACCGATGCCCCCGAGGCAGCGGCCACGCAGACGGATGTCCCTGAGGCAGCGACCACGCAGACCGATGCCCCTGAAGCGGCGACGACGCGCATCGGTGTCCCCGACCCGCCCACCACGCGCATCGACGGCTTCGAGCCGCCGACCCGGCAGGTGGGGTATGGGCAGGTCAGCCAACCGCCGTCGCGCATCATCACGCTGTCGGAAGCGGCAGGAGGCGGGCTGCTGCCGCAGATCTCCGACGGCGATGTCACCACCTTCCTGGCCGATGCCTACCGCAGCCTGCCGCCGCAGGAGTTCGCGCGCATCGACGCCGTCTACACCGATGGGATCCAGACGACCTGCCGGTGGCTCGCCGAACACACCGGCAGGCAGTGCCGTCACGACCTGAACCAGAACGGCGTCGGGAGCTGGCTGGGTCCCCGCGGGGCCGGTCTGGCCGAATACATGCTCTCGGTGCTGCAACCTCGACTCAGCTCGCCGAATCGCTTTCAGCCGGGTCCCGGCTCCGGTGTGGTGGACGAGTGGAACGACATCCTCAGCCTGTACCGATTCCTCGGCAGCCTGGTGGCCGACAGCCCCAGTCGCGGGCACACCATCACGCGCCTGCGCGGCGCCCAAGCCGCGTTCCTGCTGCACGGTCTTCGGCTGGATCTGCCGCCGGATCTGGCCTACTCGGTCGGGCCCGGGCTGACCACGGTCCCGATCGACCACGACGTCATCGCCCGTGTCCGGGCCAGGACCGCCGATCCGGTGGACGCGGCGGCGCTCGTCACCGCACTCTTCACCGGTGCCACCGCGATGGAACTGAACGCCATTCCGTGTGTCGCGCTGACCGCCGACGCGCTGATCTTCAACGGCCCGATCGGCTACACCCACGCACCCGACTTGTACGTCTGGGTGATACCGCCGCCTGCGCGCACCTTGCTCTACGACGCCCGCGTCGCCCAGGAATCGCGACCCACCCCGAACAGCAAACTGTTCACCGGGGCCATCGGTGGCGCGGGCTTCCGCCTTCGCAGGCTCGCCGCGGCATGCGAGGTGAGCCTTCCCGACCTGTACCACTGGCACCACAGCTGGATCCGCCGTGCCGGACTGCTCCGGATGTCCGAGCAACCGGCGCCGGTCCGCAACACCGATCTGCTGTTCGGCCTGAAACTCGCGCCCCGGCCACGCCGCCGCCGCGCACGCTGAGGCCGGGCGCGAGCAGGTCACCCCGCGTCGAGGAGATGCCGGGGTGCGGCCTGCCGCCACGAGTCGAGCACGATGGCTTCCAGTTCGGCCAGGTCGTCGAGGGCGGTCAGACGCGCGCGGACCCACGCGTTGTTCGCTTCGTGCGCGGCGATCCAGAACTTGCCCGGTTCGGCGGCGACGAGTTCGTCGCGATCGGCGATGGGGCAGCGGACCGCCATCGAGGTCTCCGCCTCCGGAAGGGTGAGAAACAACTTGCCCGCGACCCGGAAGGTCGGCATCCCCCAGGTGAACTGTTCGGATGTCTCCGGTAGCGACAGCGCGAAGGACCGGACATCGTCCCCGGTGAAACTCATGCACCGAATCCTTCCAGGCCGGAATGGAACTCCCCGTGCGTGGTCCGCCCCCCGACGAGATCGCCGGTGCGGGGCCGGCCCGATCAATAGGGCGGGGTGCCAACGCGACGGCCGGCGCGTTGTGAAGTGCCCAGTAATCGTCTCGTGACCTCAGCGCTCGTCGTCCAGCCCCCTATCGTTCGGCGCAGTGATCGGTGAGGTCGAGAGGGCAGTATCCGAATGGTCGGCACGCGCGAGAAGTTGGAGCGATTGCGGGACACCCTCGCGACCGCCGAGGAACCGGCGGGTGCGTCCGGTGTCGCCAAACGGCAGAGCAAGGGCATCCCGAGTGCCCGTGAGCGGGTGCGATCGTTGCTGGATCCCGGAACGTTCGTCGAGATCGGCGCACTCGCGCGGACACCGGGAGCCCCGGACGCGAAGTACGGCGACGGCGTGGTCACCGGCCACGGCCGCATCGACGGCAGACCCGTCGTGGTCATCGCGCACGACCAGACGGTCTACGGCGGCTCGGTCGGCGAGATGTTCGGCCGGAAGGTCGCGCACATCCTGAAGTTCGCGTACGAGAAGGCCTGCCCAGTGGTGGCGATCAACGATTCCGGCGGCGCCCGGATCCAGGACGCGGTCACCTCGCTGGCCTGGTTCGCCCACATGAGCCGACGCCAAGAGCGGTTGTCCGGATTCGTCCCGCAGGTCTCCATCATGCTCGGCAAGTGCGCCGCCGGTTCGGTATACGGCCCGGTGAACACCGACGTTCTCGTCGCGACCGAGAACTCCTACATGTTCGTCACCGGTCCCGAGGTCATCAAGACGGTGACCGGCGAAGACGTGACCGCGGAGGAACTGGGCGGCGCTCACGTGCAGGCCCGCAACGGCACGATCCACCACGTGACCGCGACCGAACAGGAGGCATTCGACTGGGCCCGCAAGTACCTGAGCTACCTGCCGTCGAGCTGCCTGGAGCAGGCGCCGCTGGTGAACCCCGGCCTCGAGCCGGAGATCACCGCGACCGACCTCGAGCTCGAGTCGATCATCCCGGACTCCGATCGCGAGGGATACGACATGCACGAGATCCTGCTGCGCATCTTCGACGACGGTGATTTCCACGAGATCCGCTCCGCCACCGCGGCCAATCTGATCACCGGCTTCACGCGTGTGGACGGACGCAGCGTCGGGGTGGTCGCCAATCAGCCGTTGGTGCTCGGGGGAGCGGTCGACGCGAAATGCTCCGACAAGGCAACGCATTTCATCCGGCTGTGCAACGCCTTCGGCATCCCCTTGGTATTCGTCGTGGACACTCCCGGCGTGCTTCCCGGCGTCGAAGAGGAACGCAACGGTGTCATCGTCCGCGGCGGACGCGTGTTCCGCGCGATCATCGAGGCGACCGTGCCCATCATCAACGTCGTGGTGCGCAAGTCCTACGGCGGCGCCTACGGCTTCATGGCATGCAAGCAACTCGGCGCCGACATCAGTCTGGCCTGGCCGACCGCCCGCATCGCGGTGATCGGCGCGGAAAGCGCGGTCGACATCGCGGGGCGGCGCCAGCTGCTCCAGGTGCCGGAAGAACAGCGCGCGGCGGTGCGGGATTTCATGATCGACCAGTACAACGCCACCGTCGCCACTCCGTGGATCGCGGCCGAACGCGGCTACATCGATGCGGTGATCGAACCATCCCGTACCCGGCTGGAGATACGGCATGCGCTCCAGCTGCTGCGGGACAAGGAAGCAGCCGCCGAGCACAATCCGCGCAAGCACAGCCTGTACCCGATGTAGTGCCGGGTTTTCCCGCTGCCGGGCTGGGTATGCGGCGGTGTGGGGGTGAAGGTCCGCGGTCGGAGGAGTTGCGGGCATGGACTGGTTCACCGCATCCGAATACTGGTTGAGCAGGCAGGTGCTGACGCGCGGCGTCGCGGCCGTCTATCTGATCGGCTTCCTGGTCGCCGCACGGCAGTTCCGGGCGCTGATCGGCGAGCACGGCATGCTTCCGGTGCCGCGCTTGCTGGCCCGGCGCTCCTTCCGGCGGGCGCCGAGCATCTTCCACGTCCACTATTCCGATCGTTTCTTCGCCGCCGTCTCCTGGTTCGGTGCGGCGCTGTCCGCGGCGCTGGTCGCCGGTGCGGCCGACCTGGTGCCGCTGTGGGCGGCGATGCTGCTGTGGGCCACGTTGTGGGTGCTCTACCTGTCGATCGTCAACGTGGGGCAGGAATGGTATGCGTTCGGCTGGGAGTCACTGCTACTGGAATGCGGATTCCTGGTGATCTTCCTCGGCAACGACCGCACCGCGCCGCCGGTGCCGGTGCTCCTGCTCGCCCGCTGGCTGCTGTTCCGGGTGGAGTTCGGCGCCGGACTGATCAAACTGCGCGGTGACCGGTGCTGGCGCGATCTGACCTGCCTGTACTACCACCACGAGACCCAGCCGATGCCCGGACCGCTGAGCTGGTTGTTCCACCACCTGCCCAAGCCGCTGCACCGGGCGGAGGTGGTGGGCAATCACATCGCGCAGCTCGTGGTGCCCTTCGGCCTGTTCGCACCGCAGCCGGTGGCCGGCATCGCCGCGGCCGTCATCGTGATCACCCAGCTGTGGTTGGTGGTGTCGGGCAATTTCGCCTGGCTGAACTGGCTGACGATCGTCCTCGCGTGCGGCGCCATCAGCGGGTCCGCGGTGGCGGCGGTGCTACCGGTGCCCGCCCCGCCGCCCTTGCCCGGGCCGCCGCCGTGGTTCGTGGGCCTCGTCATAGCGTTCACCGCCTTGGTGGTCTTCCTGAGCTACCGCCCGGCGCGCAACCTGATCTCCAGTCACCAGGCCATGAACCGATCGTTCGACCCCTATCACTTGGTCAACACCTACGGAGCGTTCGGCAGCATCGGCCGCACCCGCTACGAGGTGGTCGTCGAAGGCACCGAGGAGTCGACCGTCACCGGTCGGACGCAGTGGAAGGAATACGAGTTCAAGGGCAAACCCGGCGATCCGCGGCGGCTGCCACGCCAATGGGCCCCTTACCACCTGCGCCTGGATTGGCTCATGTGGTTCGCCGCGACCTCGCCACGCTACGCGCAGTCGTGGCTGGCCGCGTTCCTGGCACGGCTGCTGGAAAACGACCCGGCCACGCTGCGCCTGCTGCGGCACAATCCGTTCCCGGACGCCGCGCCGCGTTTCGTGCGGGCGCAACTGTATCTGTATCGCTTCACCACACCGCGCGAATTGGCTCGCACCCGAGCGTGGTGGCACCGCACCCTGATCAGCCGCTACGTTCCGCCTCTTGCCTTGGACGACCTGCACTCCCACAGCCACCCCGGCCGTCATTGAAGTCGAGAACCTATGGCCGGCAACGGCTTGCGCCGGAGGTCAGAGGATCGGGTGGTATTCGCCACAGTGCGTCGGCGACGATCGGCGCCGAAAGCGGGTATGTGCCTGAATGACGCAACCGACCGAAGGAGGATGTCATGTCCATTTCGGCCTCGCGCTCGCAGTATCGCGCCGCCCGACACAGCGACGGCGGTTATCCCGGCTCCGAGGGCCCCATCGAATGGACCGTCGCGGCATGGGTTCTGGTATTGACAGTGCTGAGTATCGCGCTGGCGCTGCTGTAAGAACACCACCCTTGGCCGACGAAGGCCTGGCGAGAAACGACAACGGTTCGAACGCCGTTGCGCCAGAGCCGGAACGAGAGCATTCCACTCACGTGTACAGGAGCTGAGCAGCACCAGGTGCTCGACGTTCCTCGCATCCCGTTTCCCCTGCCGCGAAGACCCCTGCGGAGCAACGGTGCCGAGTGGAACGAGGAGAAGGAGTTCGTTCTGTTGGAGGAAGTACTACGGCCGCTCGTCGTCGTGTTCGGCACGGTGGCGATCACTGTGACGGCCGGACTGCTGATCGACCGATTATTGCGTTACATCGCCGGGAAGCGTCCGGACACCCAACTCCCCACACTGTTGCGCCGGGTGCAACTGCCCGTGCAGGTGTTGCTCGGCGCGCTGGCGTTGCACGCCACCTATCCGCTGGCGCACCTGGATCTGCGCCAGGACATGATGATCCGGACCATCCTGGCCTCCGCGGCGATCATGGCGGCGGCCTGGGTGGTCATCCGTGCCGCCGACGCGGTCGCGGAGAACATGCTGCGTTCCTATGCCCGGCGTACCCAGGACATCACGCGGGTACGGCAATTGCGCACCCAGCTCGGTCTGGTGCGCCGGATCGTCACCTCGGTCCTGGTGGTCACGACCGCCGCCGTGGCGATCCTGTTGCTGGTGCCGAGTCTGCGGACCCTGGGCACCTCGTTGCTGGCCTCGGCGGGGGTGATCGGCATCATCGCCGGTGTCGCGGCGCAGTCGACCCTGAGCAACCTGATCGCCGGTCTGCAGATCGCCTTCGGCGACTCGGTCAAGATCGGCGACACCGTCGTCGTGGAGGGGGAGTGGGGCATCGTCGAGGAGATCACCCTCGCGTTCCTCACCGTGCGGATCTGGGACGACCGGAGGCTGACCATGCCCGTCTCCTACTTCAACAACAAGCCGTACGAGAACTGGTCGCGTGGCGGCCCGCAGATCACCGGCACCGTCTACTTGTATCTCGATCACAGCACACCGGTGCCGCTGCTGCGTGAGCACCTGCAGGAGTATCTGCGTACGCGCGCGGATTGGGACGGGCGCGACTGGGGTTTGCAGGTCACCGACAGCACGCCGACGAATATCGTGGTGCGCGCGACGATGTCGGCGGCGAATGCCGACGACGTATGGAACCTGCGCTGCGCGGTGCGCGAGGAAATGCTCGACTGGCTCGCCCGCAACCACCCCCACGCGCTGCCGAAGATCTCCACCGCCATCACCGACTCCTCCACCGACGACCGCAATCTGGCGCCGGCCGGCGACCGCGGCGACGGTTTCGGTGACTGACCCGGTGGTCCGAGACACAGGGCAAGGCTGGAGCGATGGGGCTCGGGCCGCGTGCCGCTGGGTCAGTGTTTCGGGAGGGGATGGAGGGTCACCTGGCTCAGCCGGCCGGACTGTATCCGCGCCGTGAGATAGGTGTGCTCCGGTTGGCGGCGCCGATCCGTCGGCGAACCGGGATTGAGCAAGCGCAACCCGGTCTCGGTGACGCTGTCCCAGGGGATGTGGCTGTGCCCGAAGACGAGCACGTCGGTGTCCGGGAAATTCCGGGAACAGCGTTCCTCCCGGCCTTTCGCGGGTCCGGTCTCGTGCACCACCGCCAGCCTGAGTCCTCCGACTTCGGCATGCGCGATCTCGGGCAGCCGCGCGCGTAAGTCCGGCCCGTCGTTGTTGCCGTAGACGCCGATGAGGCGTGCGCTGCGCGCTTCGAGCCGATCCAGCAGCGCCACCTCCACCCAGTCACCCGCGTGCACGATCACATCGGCCGCCTCGACCTCGCGCCAGAGCGGCTCCGGCAGATCACGCGCGCGCTTGGGCACGTGCGTATCGGACATGATGAGCAACCGCATGGTGACCGGTGTACCACGCCGGGATGTGGACCGGCCGCCTCGCGGATGAGCGGTTTCGGCTGCGCCGGATTATCCCGGTCGACTCATAGGCCACGTAGTGCATTTCTCGAGTGAGATCTATCACACCACCCTCGGTGGTCTCGACGAGATTGGACTTCCGAGCGTGGGTATGTCCGGGCGTGACGGTGACGCAGCGCGGCGCACCGGTGCGACAGTGTCCATCGCGTTGTCCGGGAGGGCTTGTGTCTTCGATGCTTTCATTTCTCATGCTGATGCTGATGCTGCCGGGGATGGCGACCGTCGCTGCGTATGCGACGGTGGCGGTCAGCGTGTGGCTCGAGGAGCGTCGCGACGCCGCCGACTCCGCGGTGCCTGTCGAAGCGCGCCAGTCGTAAGCGCCCAGCGCTCAGCCGTGCAGCCGGTGCCACCAGCGCGTCTTCTCCCGGCGTCGGGGCCCGGCGTTCCAGTCGATGCCCGCGGCAGCCGCGAAGGCCGCCGCATCGGCGGACGTCGTCGTCTTCGGGTGCGTGCGAGCCCACGCCGTGAAGCGTGCGGTGAAGTCGCCCGCACACGCGTGCGCCAGCAGCGGGAAACGACGCGCCACCGCACCGGCGCGCTTGTGGAGCAAGGCGTCCGCCGCCGCACCGACGGCATCCACATCGAATCCCGCGGGTACCGCCGTCCCCGCCACGAGTGCCCGCACCAGTGCCGCTTGCCGCTCGGCGAGAGTCGGGTGCTCCGGCAGGGGAGTCACGCCGGTTCCGCTCTGGCACCGGCTGTGATCGGCGGCCGGGCGGTGGCCGCGGCGATGGCGTCCAGCTCGTCGAGCAACTCGGCGGCGGGCGGATAGTTGCCGTCGCGCTCCAACATCATCGGCGCCGGATGCCGGGCGGTGAATTCCGCGACCAGCGCGAGAACTTCGGCGGGCAGCGGATCGGTATGCGTGTCGTGGTAGCGGCCGCCGGATTCGTGACCGCCCGCGACGTGGCAGTAGGCCACGTGTTCGGCGGGCAGCCGCAGGAGCTCGGTGAGGGGGTCGCGACCCCGGTTGCGGGCGTTCGCGTAGACATTGGCGAGATCCAGCAGCAGCAACACGCCGGTACGGTCGACGAGTTCGGCCAGGAATTCCGCTTCGGAGTACTCGTCGTCGGGCCAGTCGAACAGTGTGGCGATGTTCTCCAAGGCGAGGGGGACCTCCAGCACCGCCCGGGTGCGGGCGATGTTGCCGGTGAGTGCGTCGAGCGCTTCCCTGGTACGCGGTACCGGCAGGAGATGGCCTGCCTCCAGTCCGCCCGCCCGGACGAACGCGACGTGCTCGCTCACCAGCGGAGCCGCGACGGCCGCCGCGCAGGCCGCCAAGTGCTCGACGCGATGGCCCGCCACGGGTTCGGCGCCACCGAGCGACAGCGAAATACCGTGCGGCACCACGGCGACGCCTCGCGCGCGCAGAGCGGCCAGTTCCTCGGGCACGGTCGGCTGCCCGGCGCGGTGGCTGTCCCGGGGCAACGATTCGGCGATGACCTCGCAGAACCCGAGCCCCGTCAAGGTGGCTATGACCCCGCAGATCTCCGGCCGCCAGCCGATACCGAGCGCCCCCGGCGGCAGCGGTCCGGGCTCATCCACCGCAACCGCCGCAGCCCCCGCCACACCCACTTCCGCAGCCGCCCCCGTCTCCGCCGCCGCTGTCGCCGCCCCCGTCGCCGCCGCCCGACGCACTCGGCGGCGCGACTGCCTGGGCAAGGCCGGGATCCAACGCGATGAGCGCGCCGATACCGAAAACGGCGGCCGCGAGCGCCGCGCTCTCGGCGCCGTAGGTCGCGTAGGACGGTGAATAGCTCGGCCCCAGATGCCGGTTGCGCTCGGCCGCGGCGTCCCTGGCACGGACACCGAGCGCGGTCAGCCGGGGCTTCCGAACCACCAGCCAGTAACCGAACGCCTGCGCGATCACCAGCGCCACCAGCACACCGACCGGGTTTCCGTGCGAAGCGCCCGCGATGATCCGCACCACGCCGAGCGCGCCGGTGACCAGGATCGGCATCCCCGCGTCGCGCAGCCCGTGACGCACGGCGGGCCCGGGGAAGTACCCGAGGTCCACCATCCTGGCACGCAGCGCGTCGAGGGCGGCGGGTGATCCGCCCACTATCGCCCGCACGTTCTTGCGCTCACCCGTCGCCAGCCGGTCGTACACCGACAAGGTGAACGCATCCAGCCGCGCCCGCTCCTGCGCCGTGAGGGCGCGAACCGTCGCGGCCCCCGAATCGATCGCGTCGAGAGCGCGCAGCCGCGCCATCGCCGCCAATGCGGCGTTCTGGTCGCCGAACAGCAGCCCCACCTCCGGTGAGGTCAACTCCGCGCCCGGCACGGTGACCGCGTCGGCGTCCGGATCCGCGCGCGTGACCCGTGACCGCAGCCAGATCCCGGCGATCACCGCGACCAGCACCACCGGCAAGTAGATGGCCAGGAACTGCGGCCCGGAGATCCCCCAGGTATCACCGGCCGCGACGAGCCCGTCCGAGTCCACCCCGATTACATTCATCTTCCACCTCGGAATCGGTCCAACCTGCACTCAGTATCGGGCCGCGGGGGTCACCGCGCCATGGCGAATCGCCGTGGCGCGCATATGTCGCCGAGTGTTGCCTCGGCGCTCACCCGGATGATTCGCCAGGGGAGCGTGGCGGACCCGGCTCACCTCCTCTGGCCGAGGCCGAGTTGCTCGGAGACCATCAGCGCGACTTCGGTCTCCAGCCGGTTCACCGTCAAGGGGTGGCCGAGTACTTCTTCGGCCCTGCGTATCCGGTAGTGCACGGTGTTCTTGTGGACGTGCATGCGCGCGGCGGCGTCGGTGAGGCTGCCGCGGGCTTCGAGATAGGTCTGCACCGTCTCACGAAGACGCGCGGTGGTCTCGTCGTCGCCCATGAGGTCACCGAGCACCCGGTGCACCCACGCTCGAGTGTCGGGCAGCCGGTCGATCAGCAGACTCGCCAGCGCCACTCGGGAATGCAAGGTCAGTTGGCGAGCGGGATCGGCGATCAACGCGAGGTTGCGCGCGCCCTGGGCATCGCGGAAAGTCTGCCGGAAGCCGGTCAGTCCGGCGCCGGAGTCGCCGATCGCGACGCGAAGGCCCGGCCTCCGGCGCAGGTCTCGCTCCAGCCGTTCGGCGTCGAGCGACGGTTTGCCGACGGAGGATATCCAGGCCCAGCAGTTCTGCTCGTCGATCAGGACCGTCAGCGGGTGCTTTCCGATCGCGGCGGTGAGCATCTCGGCTCCCGCGCGCAGCAGGTCGATCGATGACCCGACGGGTTCGCGCACCCAGACGATGGCGGCCATATGCCATCCCCGCAACGACGTGGCGAGCATCTGCTCGGCGGAGGCCAGGTCGAGGTCCTCGGTGTCGAGCACGGCGCGGATCTGTGCCGCGCGCGTATTGTCCGTGCGTGCGTCCCAGCGCCGGCGTTCGCTCTCGTAGATGTCGATGACACCTTCGATCACGTGGTCGATATAGCTGTTGACCAGCATGCCGATCCGGCTGGTGGTCTCCAGGGCCAGATCAGCCGAGGCCTCGGAGCGCCGGAGTGCGGCGATGGTCCGCTGCATGAACATGTGTTCGCCGAGGCGGTATGCCCGCAGCAGGGCCTCCAGGGACATCCCGTGCTGGGCGAAGCGCCGGGCGTACTCGGCGGCGGCGGGCGGCACGGTGATGTCGTCGCGGGAGATGCTCAGCGTGAGCATGTCGAGGATCGCGGTGAGGTTGGACGCGGTGCTGGCGATCATCAGGCGCCGCACTTCGTCGTCGTGGCGGAACTCCGGGATCACCTCGCTGAACATCGCGGTCATCTCGGCGGTCAGGCGGTCGATCTCGGCTTTGACGCGTCCGGCGACATCGCGGATGGTTCTGTCCACGTCAACGCTCATGCCGGGACCGTACCCGAACCCGTGCGGCGGCTCCGGCGCATTCCGCATCCTTTTGTGCCGCCGGTACAAAGCGGGACGAAAACACTGGGATGCGAGCCCGTAGCCGGGTTCCGGCACCGCACCTACCTTGGAAATGTAATTCCCGTCACACCCGATCATCTGAGGAAATCGTGCAGCACGTCGTAGAAATTCCGGAGGTCCGGGCGACATGGAATCCGTCCGGTCCCTGCATCGCGGACGACCGCGAACAACTCGACAATCAGACTTTCGCGAAACGGGTATGCGCGGCAGCCGCTGTGCTGTCCGCGAACGGAGTCGGCGAAGGCGATGTGGTCGCCCTCGTCCTGCCGAATCGACTCGAATTCGTCGTCATTCTGTTCGCGGCGTGGCGGCTCGGCGCCGCGGTCACCCCGGTGAAGCCGGATTCCACTTTCGAGGAGGTGCGCTATCAGATCGAGGACTGCCGGGCGAAGGTGGTCGTCACCGAAGGCGGGCGCGGAGCGGGAACGCTCGATATGACCGAAGTGGCGGGCGCGGGCCGCGAGGCCGCCGCGGCCGAACCGGCGCCCGTCGACCCCGGCGCTGCTGCGCTGATCATCTACACCAGCGGCACCACCGGGCAGCCGAAGGGGGTGGTTCTCGACCACGCGAACATCGCCGCGATGTGCGAAATGCTCGTCGCGGCACTGGCATTGGACGACACCGACCACAGCCTGCTCACCTTGCCGCTGTTCCACGTCAACGGAATCGTGGTCGGCATCCTGTCGCCGCTGCTCGCGGGCGGCCACGCCACGATCGCGGGCCGCTTCTCCGCCTCGGCGTTCTTCGGCATCGTGGAACGCGTTCGGCCCACGTACTTCTCGGCCGTACCCGCGATCTACGCGATGCTGGTCGCGCAGCCGGCGAACTCGACGCCGGACACCTCGTCGTTGCGCCGCGTGATCTGCGGGGCCGCGCCGATGCCCGCGGAACTCATCGCGCGATTCGAAACCCGTTTCGGTGTACCGATCGTCGAAGGCTACGGACTGTCGGAAGGCACCTGTGCCTCGACGCTGAATCCGCCGGGCGGGCCGCGCAAACCGGGAACGGTGGGGCTGCCGCTGCCGGGGCAGACCGTCGCGATCATGGATGCCGAAGGAGCGATCGTGGCCGCCGGGACGAGCGGGGAAGTGGTGATCCGGGGCGCCAACGTGATGCGCGGCTATCTCGGCAGGCCGGAGGCGACCGCGCGGACGGTGGTCGACGGCTGGCTGCACACCGGGGATGTCGGCTACTTCGACGAGGACGGATACCTGGTCCTGGTCGACCGGATCAAGGACATGATCATCCGGGGCGGCGAGAACATCTACCCCAAAGAGATCGAAAACGTCCTGCACGCCCATCCCGCGGTCTTGGAGGCCGCCGTGGTCGGCGCTCCCGATCCGGTCCTCGGCGAAGTCCCGGTCGCCCATGTGGTGACGATGCCCGGCGAGCGGGTCGGTGCCGAAGAACTGCTCGAGCACTGCCGCAGGTCCCTGGCCCGGGCGAAGGTACCGGTGTCGATCGAAATCACCGAGGAACTGCCCCGGAATCCGGTCGGGAAAATCGACAAACGCAAACTCCGCGCGCTCGTCGCCGGCACGATCGCCACCCCGTAGACATTCTCCGCTCGGTGCCGAGCGGAAATCCATGATCCGAAACGAAATCGTCCGGGTCCTCGTATGCGCTCGATTCATCGGATGAGAAAGGCCGAACAATGGGATTCAAAACAGCGGATTTCCCGCCCGTCGATGTGACGACATTCCTCGACCAACCGTTGCGGGAGCGTATGCGAACGCTCGCCCTGCACTGGGCCGAATACGGCTTCGGCACGCCGAAGATGATCCATACGATCTATCTGCTCAAGGTGCTGCTGGTCTCGGTGCTGGGCGGGGTCGCCGTGGCCACCTGGAGTTCCGGCGCCGGGCCGTTCTGGGATGTCTCGGCATGGTGGAACGAGCCGGTGGTCTACCAGAAGCTCGTGTTGTGGACCGTCCTGATCGAAGCGATCGGCATCGCCGGGTCGTGGGGGCCGCTCGCGGGCAAGTTCAAGCCCATGACCGGAGGCATCCTGTTCTACGCGCGCCCCGGCACGATCCGCCTGCGTCCGTGGCGGCGGGTGCCGTTCACCAGCGGCGATACCCGCACGGTGCTCGACGTGCTGCTGTACCTGGCGTTCCTGGCGACATTGCTGGCAGCGATCGTGCTGCCCGGCGTACCGAGCGCTTCGCTCAGCGCGGCGCTGCCCGAGAACACCTCGGGCTTGGTGAATCCCGCGCTGCTGATCGCGCCGATCACGCTGTACGTGCTGTGCGGCCTGCGGGACAAGACGATCTTCCTCACCGCCCGCGGCGAGCAGTACCTGCCCGCCCTGGTGTTCTTCGCGGCGCTGCCGTTCGTCGACATGATCGTCGCCGCCAAGCTGCTGATCTGCGCGGTGTGGATCGGCGCGGGTGTGTCGAAGTTCGGGCGGCACTTCAGCAACGTGGTACCGCCGATGGTCTCCAACAGCCCCGGCGTGCCCGCCAAGTGGATCAAGCGGCTGCACTACCGTGACTTCCCCGGGGACATCCGCCCCTCCAAAGTCGCCTCGTTCCTGGCCCATGCCGGCGGCACGACCGTCGAGATCGTCACACCGCTGGTGCTGCTGTTCTCCACCGACCACCGGCTGACGCTGGCCGGTGTGGTGCTGATGGTGGTCTTCCACGCGTTCATCACCTCGACGTTCCCGCTGGCGGTGCCGTTGGAGTGGAACGTCTTGTTCGCCTATCTGACCGTGTTCCTGTTCCTGGGCTTCCCCAACGGCGGCGGGTACGGCCTCGGTGACATCTCCTCCCCGTGGCTGGCCCTGGTGATCGTCGCGGCGCTGGTGTTCTTCCCGATCCTCGGGAACCTGCGCCCGGATCTGGTGTCGTTCCTGCCGTCGATGCGCCAGTACGCCGGCAACTGGGCGTCCGCATTGTGGGCCTTCGCGCCCGGCGCGGAGGAGAAGCTCAACACCATCGGGCACCGGCCCACGCTGAATCAGATCGACCAGTTGAAGGCCATGGGCTACCCGCCCGAGGTCGCGGAGATCACCATGCAGCAGACCATCGCGTGGCGCTCGATGCACAGTCAAGGGCGCGGACTGTTCTCGCTGCTGTACAAGCACCTTCCCGAGATCGACCGGTGGACCGTCCGGGAAGCGGAGTTCGGCTGCAATTCGCTGATCGGCTTCAACTTCGGCGACGGCCACCTGCACAACCTGGATCTGATCAACGCCGTGCAGTCCCGGGTCGGATTCGCGCCGGGCGAGTGGATCGTGGTGTGGGTGGAGTCGCAGCCCATCCACCGGGGTATCCAGCGGTATCAGGTCATCGACGCGGCGCTCGGCGTCATCGAACGCGGCACCTGGCGAGTGCGCGACGCGGCGCAGACGCAGCCGTGGCTGCCCGACGGCCCGATCCCGCACGAGGTGACCTGGCGGCGCGCGGATTACACGGTGCCGATGCCGCCGGACGACCCGGCTCGGGTCCTCGCGCCGCAGCCGGTCGGCTGAGGCCCTCGCACGGACAGGAGAGCGATATGAGCACCGCAGTCGTGGTCGGCAGCGGCCCCAACGGCTTGGCCGCGGCCATCACGTTGGCCAAGGCCGGACTGGACGTCACCGTGCTGGAGGGCGCCGACGAGATCGGGGGCGGCACCCGCACCAGCGAGGCGATCGTGCCCGGTCTGCTGCACGACCACTGCTCGGCCATCCACCCGATGGCGGTCGGCTCTCCCTTCCTGCGCGGCCTGGACCTGGAGCGCTACGGATTGTCCTGGGCGTGGCCGGAGATCGACTGCGTCCATCCGCTCGACGACGGCAGCGCGGGCGTGCTGCTGCGCTCGGTCGCCGAGACCGCCGCCGGTCTCCGCGGCGACGGCCGGGCATGGCGGCTGCTGTTCGAACGGACGGTGGCGGGCTACGACCGGATGAGCGCCGACATCATGCGGCCGCTGCTGCGCCTGCCACGCCATCCGATCCGGCTGGCCCGTTTCGGGATTCCCGCCCTGGCCCCGGCCACGCTGCTGGCCGGGCTGTTCCGTACCGAGCAGGCCAGGGGACTGTTCGGCGGCGTCGCCGCGCATGCCTTCCACCCGCTGCATCGGCCGCTCAGCGCCAGCGTCGGCCTGGGCATCCTCACCGCGGGCCACACCTATGGCTGGGCGGTCGCCGCCGGTGGATCGCAGCGGATCACCGAAGCCATGGCCGCGGTGCTGAGTGACCTCGGCGGGAAGATCGAAACGGGTGTCCACGTGCGAGCGGTGTCCGATCTGCCGCAGGCGGAACTGACGATGTGGGATCTTGCGCCCACCGCGGTCGCGGACATCCTCGGTGAGCGCCTGCCCCCTCGGGTCGGGAGGTCCTACCGCGCGTTCCGATACGGACCGGGCGCGTTCAAGGTCGACTTCGCGGTACACGGCGGCGTGCCGTGGACGGCGGAGGCGGCTCGACGGGCGGGAACGGTGCATCTCGGCGGCACGTTCGCCGAGATCGCCGCCACCGAACGCGAGATCCACGCGGGACGCATGCCCGAACGCCCCTTCGTCCTGGTAGGCCAGCAGTACCTCGCCGATCCGCAACGGTCGGCCGGCGACATCCATCCGATCTGGGCATACGCGCACGTGCCGCACGGCTATCCCGGCGACGCGACAGCGGCCGTCACCGCCCAGATCGAACGCTTCGCTCCCGGTTTCCGCGACCGGATAGCCGGGACCAGCGTGCGCAGCGCCGTGGGATTCGCCGAGTACAACCCCAACTACGTGGGCGGCAACATCATGACGGGGGCGAAGGATATCCCGCAGTTGCTGTTCGGTCCTCGAAAGACTCTGCAACCCTACGACATCGGTGTGCCGGGTCATTATCTCTGCTCCGCGGCCACACCGCCGGGTCCCGGTGCGCACGGCATGTGCGGGGCGAACGCCGCGCAGCGGGCTCTCCGGCAAGCGGGCATCGCGGAGCCGTCCTAGCGTCGCGCACGTCCGCTGTCATCCGGGCGGCGGCCGGTCTCCTCGACACCGGCCGCGAGCCGCGCTCATTCCGGGCGGGGCGGACGGCCTGCAGTTCACCGCCTTGGCCGCGCTGGGCGCCGCGATCGCTCTCGCCTGATCGGGCGAGACGAAGCGGGCGGTAGCGCCGGCCGGTCAGTCCGTGGCCAGGCCGGTTTCCTGTGGGATCGCCAGGGCACTCGATCACCATGGATGCTGACGATACGACGCCGAGCAACGCACCTCATTCCGGTCGAGTCACGCAAGATGACCTGCGCCGTCTGCTGGCCGCAGGCGAGCCGGACGCGCGCCTGGTCCTGGAAGAGGGACAGCTCAGGATCGAACCCGGTGCCGGACCCGAAACGCGCGGAATGCTCATCCTGACGCGAGCCGAATTGGCCGACCGGCTCGGAGCCGATCCGGACGCCACGGCACTGGCCACGGCTGCCGCCGAGTTGGACGCCGAGGTCCGCCTCCGCGGCGCCTGAGGCGCATCGCGGCCCGGGCGGATAGCCGGCGGGCCGCCGCGCGAATCGGCCGCACACGAAATATCGGTTTGCCCGCCCGTACGCCGGACGAGCACCATAGACGGGCATGGACATCGAACCGCGCTACGCACTCGCACCGGGTGTGGGGCCGCCGCAACGAATCGAAGTCGGAGAACTGCTGTCGCGCCGTTGGCTGCCGGAGGATCTGCTGCCGCGGCTCGAGGCGATCAACGCGTCGTTCGACGAGATCCACCCCTGGATGGACTGGCTGCCCGAACCGGCGACGCTGGAGGGTCAACGCGCCTTCGGCCGGGAAACGGACAAGAGCTGGCCCAGCGCCGCCGGAGGCTTCAACTTCGGCATTTTCGACGCCGAAGGCAACGTGCTCGGCGCGATCGGTCTGCACGACCGGCTCGGTGCAGGAGCCGTGGAGATCGGCTACTGGTGTCACACCGCGCACTGCGGCCGGGGAGTGATCACCCGGAGCGCGGCCGCCTTGACCCGTATCGCGTTGGCATCACCCGGTGTCGACCGCGTCGAGATCCATTGCGACGAGGCCAATATCCGCAGTGCCGCGGTCGCCCGTCGGCTCGGCTACCGGCTGGATCGGATCGAGCCACGGGAAAGGACTGCGCCCGCGGAGTCCGGTCGCGGAATGTACTGGGTCATGCGGCGGTGATCACCCGCCCGGTCTCACCCCGTTGTCCGCGCCGAATCCGCCGCCGTGGCGACAGGTGCGCCGGGTTCGTGGACAGCGGGGCCGGGGTCGGCGTCGTAGAGTTCGGCGATCTCGGTGGCGTACTTCTCGGCGATCACTCGCCGCTTGAGCTTCATGGTGAGGGTGACTTCGTCGCCGCCCGCCTCCCAGAAGGTGGGCAACAGGCGGAACCGTTTGACTTGCTCCACCCGTGAGAGTCGAGCGTTGCCCGCGGCGATGCCGGCGGTGATCCGCTCGATGACACCGGCATCGGCCGACAAGGCCGCCGCCGACGAGTCCGGCAGATGGTGGCGCGCGGCGTACGGTCCGGCGGATTCGGCGTCGAGGACGACCAGCGCGGTGTTGTAGGGGCGGCTGTCGCCGATCACGGCGATGGCCCCGATCAGCGGGGTCGCCGCCTTGATCGCGTTCTCGATGTTGGTGGGGGACATGTTCTTCCCGGCGGAGTTGATGATCAACTCCTTCTTGCGGTCCACGACACGGAGGTATCCGTCGTCGTCGATGGTGATCACATCGCCGGTGCTCAGCCAGCCCTCGGAATCGACGGCCTCGGCGGTCTTGCCGGGTTCTCCGCGATAGCCCTTCATCACGAGCGGTCCACGCACCTGTAGTTCGCCGTCATCGGCGATCCTGGCCTGCATGCCGGGCAGCAACTTGCCCACGGTGCCGAGTCCGGCTTCGCCGGGATGACTGACGCTGCAGATGCAGGTGAGTTCGGACATGCCCCAGATCTCCGCGATCGGGACCCCGAGGCCGGCGAAGAAGCCGAGCGTCTCGGCCGGGATGGGCGCCGCGCCGGAGATCGCCCAGCGGACCCGGTCGAGACCGAGTTTCGCACGCAGCCCCGACAGCACGAGCCGGTCGGCGCGCGCCCACTCGGCGGCGACCGCTTCCGGGACCGGTTCCCCGTTCAATTGGTGCGCGCTGCGCCGGGCGGCGACCGCCAACGCCCAGTGCAGTGCGGCCCTGCGGTCTTCGTCCGGTTCGCTGGCGACGGCGAATTCGATTGCCGCCTTCAGCTTCTCCCATACGCGAGGCACGGCGCCCCAGATCGTGGGATGCAGGTCGGCCAGCGCGGCGCCGATCCCGGTGGGGTCGGCGACGCAGGTCACCTGCGTGCCGAAGACCTCCTGGAAGTAGAGCGCGGTGAGCCGGTCGGCGATGTGCGCGGTCGGCATATAGGACGTGATCGTGTCGCCGAAGCGAACTCCGAGCACTCGATCGACGGCATAGCACTCGAACATCAGGTTCGCATGTGTCGTCTCCACGCCCTTGGGGTTGCCGGTGGTCCCCGACGTATAGATCAGCGTGGCGACGTCATCCGGCCGGACCGCACGCCACGCGGCGTCGAAGTCGAAGTTCTCCTCGCCCGCGGCGATCACGTCGGCGACCGACAAAGTGCCCTCGGGTGCGTCGTCGACGCAGACGATGTGGTCGAGTTCGACTCCGCTCGCACGGATCGGCTCGACATACCGAGGCTCGCACATCACCAGTCGCACACCGGCATTGCCGAGGACGTACGCGATCTGCTCCGGCGCCGCGGTGTTGTACACCGAGAAACTGGTGGCGCCCAGGTGCTGAGCCCCGATTTCCAAGGGATAGAAATCGATGCGGTTGGACATCATCGAGGCGACGGTGTCGCCGGGCCGCACCCCGAGCGCCGACAGGCCGGCGGCGATACCCCGGACCCGCGCCGCGTACTCGCGCCAAGTGAGGGTGGCGGCGTCCCCGGGGGTTCGGAGCGCGATCGCGTCGGGATCGACGGTGGCGTTGTACTGGAAGGCGGCGGGAAGCGTGTCGAAGGTTCGGGTGCTCACAGGAGGAATTCCTTCGGATCGGGTGACGCGCGTTGCGGCCGGACCATGCCGCGTGGAGCTGAGATGGACGGCCGCGAGCCGCCGTGACCGGAGTACGGCGACCGCATGCGGAATGACACGGGCTCGGAGGTTACGACGGGGTCGCGCGGGCTTCGACCCGGCGCAGCAGGTCGTGCACGCGGGTGTCGCGAGCGAGTGCGCTGTCGAGCACGACGTTGATCGCTCCGCGCAGCAGGGCGTAGGGCTCCCAGCCCGCCGGTGCGATGGTGCGCGCCGCGCGCCGCTCGATGCCGTCGGCGATGGTCCCGGCGGCCTGCGCGGCCGAGATCCGCACGTTCAACGGCCAGGGCAGCAGGTCGTCCAGTTCTCGGCCGAGTTCGTCGTAATCGAGGGTGTCGTGTGTCATCCGGGTGTCCACGATGCCGAAATAGGCGATGCCCGCCGAAGCGCCGAAGGGGGCCAGTTCCACGCGCAGCGCCCGGCCGAGCTGTTCGACCGCCGCTTTGCTGATCATGTACGGGGCTCCCGCCATACCGGGCGCGAAGGCGGCGCACGACGACACCACGACCACGTGACCGCCCGCGGTGACGACGTGGTCGAGCGCGGGCCGCACCGTGTTGAACACACCGGTGAGGTTGATGTCCATGACCCGATCGAAGTCCCGCCCGTCGAGCGTGCGCACCGTCGCCGGGCGGGGCACCACGCCCGCATTCGCCACCACCACGTCCAAGCGGCCGAAATGCCCGGCGGCCCGGTCGATCGCCGCGCGCATCGCCGCGCGGTCGGTGACGTCGGCGGCGATGGCGAGGGCGCGCTCGCCCAGCGTCGCGGCGGCCGCGCCGACCGCGTCCTGGTCGACGTCGACGAGGACGACCGAGGCCCGCCGGTCGTGTAGGACATCCGCCAGTTCGCGCCCGATGCCGTGGCCCGCGCCCGTGATGAGCGCGACCCGGCCCTCGACCGAATAGCTCCGGCGCTTGCGGCCGATCGAGAAGATGTCGTCGATCATCGGCTCACCTCGTAGGCTTCGGTGTCGAATCGGCTGGTGCGCTGCCGGTATTCGAAACTCCAGTTCGGATACAGGCCAGCGTTGAGCCCGTCGGGCGTCTGGTAGTAGCTGCGGCAACCGCCGGTCAGCCATACCGTCGACGAGCTCCGGCGCGCCATCTCCGCGACGAAAGCCGCCTGCGCCTCCGGGCGCACCTCGACGCGGCGCGCGCCGGAGGACCGTGCGTGGCGCAGGGCGTCGACGATGTACGCGATCTGGGATTCGATCATGTAGATCGCGGACTGGTTACCGGCGGCGCCGAAGGGACCGAGTGTGCAGAAGAAGTTGGGGAACCCGGCCACCGCCACACCGAGGTAGCTCTGCGGTCGTCGACGGTAGAGCTGGGCGAGCGTTTGCCCGTCGCGTCCGGCGTAGCGTTCGTAGGCGGTCGGGATCGAGGTGAAGCCGGTGCCGAAGATGATGGTGTCCACCGGGTGCTCGCTGCCGTCGCGCAGCAGGATCGAGTGCGGCCGGATCTCGGCGATCGGTTGGGTGACCACGTCGACGTTCGGCTGGTCGAGCGCCGGGAGGTAGGTGTCGGAGAAGATGGCGCGTTTGCACCCGATGACGTAGTCGGGTGTGAGCTTCTCGCGCAGCTCCCGATCGCGCACCTGGCGCAGCAGCTGCCAGCGGCCCAGTGCTTCGTAGGGGTGCCGGAAGCGCTGGTCGACCAGCGAGATGAGCCCGAACGTCTCGATCGCCGCGTAGAACCCGCCGCGGATCGCGCGCTGCGCCAGCGGTATACGCCGGAGCAGCCGCCGCTCCAGGTCGCGGGTGCGGCGATCCATGCGCGGGACGATCCACGGGGCCGATCGCTGGAACAGCAGCAGCTGGGCCACCTTCGGCTGGATCTCCGGGACGAACTGCACCGCCGAGGCGCCGGTGCCGATCACCGCGACCCGCTCGCCGGTGAGATCGTGGCCGTGATCCCAGTGCAGGGAGTGGAATGACCTGCCCGCGAACGAGTCCATGCCGGGTAGCTGCGGATACTTCGCCTCGGCGAAGAGCCCGGCGGCGGAGAGCAGGAAGTCCGCGGTGAGCGTTCCTCGCGAGGTCTCGATGAGCCAGAGCGAACGCTGCTCGTCCCACCGGGCGTCGAGCAATTCGGCGCCGAACCTGATGTGCCGCACGACATCGTGTTCGACGGCCACCGTGCGCAGGTAGTCGAGGATTTCACCCTGCCTGCCGTAGGTGCGCGACCAGTCGGGATTGGGCGCGAAGGAGTAGCTGTAGAGGTGCGAGGGCACATCGCATGCGCAACCGGGGTAGGTGTTGGCGCTCCAGGTGCCGCCGAGGTCGTCGGCTCGTTCGAGGATGACCAGGTCGTCGAATCCGGCCTCGCGCAGCTTGATCGCCAGGCCGATGCCGCCCAGTCCCGCGCCGACGATCGCTACGGGTGTGTGCTCGATCGGGTCGGATGTCACTGGTGCTTCCTTCCGTGCAGAATCCCGACGAGCAGGTCGGCGATCGCGTCCGCGCGATGGTCGCGCCGGAACGAGGTGAGCGGCAGCGGGGACGGGAAGCGCTGGCGCGTCGTGGCTTTGGCGTAGGTGAATTCGCGGAGGCCGTCCGGGCCGTGCACACGGCCGAAGCCCGAGGCGCCCACACCGCCGAGCGGCAGAGCGGGGATGGTGGCGTGCGCGACGAAGGCGTTGATCGAGGTGCCGCCCGCGCGGATGCGGTCGGCGATCTCGCGCCCGCGACGGCGGGCGAAGACGGTGCCGCCCAGCCCGTACGCTCCGCGGTTGACCAACTCGACGGCCTCGTCCATGTCCCGGACCCTGGTCACCGTCAGGGTGGGACCGAAGGTCTCCTCCGTCACCGCGGCCGCGTCCTCGGGGACGTCGACCAGGATGGTCGGCTGGACGAACTGGCGATCGATCGTGTCCGGGCCGCCGAGCACAGCCCGCGCGCCGCGCGCGACGGCGTCCTCGATGTGGCGGCGGATGATGGAAAGCTGTTTCGGCATGGTGATGGGTCCGATTCGCGAGCCCTCCCCGCCCGCCTCGATCTCGGCCGCCGCCGCCACCAGCTTCGCGAGGAACTCGTCGTAGACATCGGCATGGACGTACACGCGCTCCACGGCCAGACAGGTCTGCCCCGCGTTGGACAATCCGCCCCACACCGCCGCGTCGGCGGCGGCCTCGAGGTCGGCGTCGGCGTCCACGATGAGCGCGTCCTTGCCGCCGCACTCCATCAGCACCGGCGTGAGATTCTCCGCGCAGGCGGCCATGACCAGCTTGCCGGTGGCGGTGGAACCGGTGAACCCGATCTTGCCGACTTCGCTGCGGCACAACGCGTTCCCGGTATCGCCGAGCCCGGTGATCACCTGGAGCACCGGCTCGGCGGGCGCGGTGCGGGCGAAGGCCTGCGCGAGCCACAGCCCGACGCCGGGGGTGTACTCGCTGGGTTTGAACACCACGGCGTTTCCGGCGGCCAGCGCGAACGAGATGGAACCGAGCGGAGTGAAGACCGGGTAGTTCCACGGGCCGATGACGCCGACCACCCCGAGGGGACGGTATTCGACCGTGGCCGCGTGGTTGAACGTCAGCAGGCTCGACGGCACGCTACGGCGTCCGAGCACCTTCTCGGCATTGCGCGCCGCCCACCGCAGGTGTTCGAGTGCCATGGCGATCTCGAGCTTGGCGTCGGAGATCGGCTTGCCCATCTCGCGGTGGATCACCTCGGCCAATTCCGCACGGCCCGAGGCGATCTCGCCGCGCCAGGCGTCCAGGTGCCGCGCGCGCCCGGCGAAGCCGAGGTCGCGCCACCAGGCCGCGGCCCGGTGGGCCGTGGCGACGGCGGCATCGACGGCATGGCGGTCGTGGACCGGGTAGGTGCCGACGACCGCGCCGGTGGCCGGGTCGTGCACATCGAAGGTCGACACCGCGGACGGTGCGGGCTGGCCGGTCGAGACGCTCATCGGGTCGTCTCGCTCGATCGGCGACGGATAGACAACGCTGTCCCTTTCGTGTGGCGGTCTCAGAGGTCGACCACGAGGTGGTCGCCCGCGGCGCGGGAGACGCAGACCAGCATCTGGTTCTCGCGTTCGGCGGCGGTGAGCAAGCGGTCGCGGTGGTCGACGGCGCCGGAGACGACCGCGACCTTGCAGGTGCCGCAGAAACCCTGGCGGCAGGAGTAGGGGGTATCGGGCAGCGCGCGGTGGATCGCGGTGAGCGCCGTTTCGCCGGCCGCGACCCGGACGGTGGTGCCGGTGCGGGCCAAGGTGAGGTCGAATTCCGCGCCGTCGGCGACCGGGAGCGCGGAGAACCGTTCGGTGTGCAGCGAGCCGGTCGGGTTGAGTTCGAACATGCACCGCTGCGCCGCCTCCAACATCGGCGGCGGCCCGCACACGTACACCGCCGCGCCGGGTTCGGCACGCGACAACAGGGCGGCGACATCAGGTGGGCCGAATTCGTCGTCCGGCCTGACCTCGGCATCGGGGAGGTCGGCGAGGAACGGCATGGTGGCGCGCGAGCGTCCGACGTACACCAGGCGCCCACGGGCACCCGCGGCCTGGACCATGGGTTTGATCGGCGTGATGCCGATGCCACCGGCCAGGAACAGATACGACGGCGCCTCGACGAAGGTGAAGGCGTTGCGCGGCCCGCGAATCCGCAGACCGTCGCCGACTCGCAGCGAGCGGTGTATTTCGCGGGACCCACCGCCGCCCTCCGGGATGAGCCGCACCGCGATGCGATACCGGAACCGGTCGTTCGGGTCGCCGCACAGCGAGTACTGACGCTGGCGTCCCGAGGGCAAGAAGACGTCCACGTGAGCGCCGGGCCGCCACGCGGGCAGCGGACCGCCACCGGCGGCGCGCAACGTCAGGCCGACGACGTCGGCGGCCGGTCGATCGATCGCTGCGATGGTGGTGTCGAAGTCGAATCCCGTGCCGCGCACCATGTTCGGGCGCGACAGGAGCGGCGCGGCGCGTCCGGTGACGAACACCTTCCGGTAGATGTCCATGACATCGCCGATCAGCCGCAGTCCCGCCGGCGCCGGGCGGTCGGTCACGGTGGGCGCTCCGCTCATCGGTTCGCCGCCCGCGCGGCAGGCGAGTGCGCCAGATAGCGCAGGGCGTTGTCCATCGGCCCCAACTGGGACGGATGGAAGCCCGGCCGCAGGTACCGCGGCATCTCGGTGAAGAAGACCGTCCATTTCGGGATGACGCCGCGCCGGGTCGCGCTCCAGAACTGCAGACCCCAGAACCGGCCTTTCCGCGGCGACGGGTCCTTCCGGTACAGATAGGCGGTCGAGACGATGAACAGCGGCAGCAACGTCGCGCTGGCCAGGAGCGCCGTGCGGGCCTTGCGCGCGTAGCTGCCGTCCAGATGCATGAACGCGTCGTAGACGACGCTGCGATGCTCCACCTCTTCGGCGCCGTGCCACCGGACCAGGTCCAGCATCGCCGGGTGCATGCCCTTGGCTTCGAGGATGTCGGCGTTGAGCAGCCATTCCCCGAGGACCGCTGTGTAGTGCTCCATGCCCGCGAACAGGCCGAGCCGTTCCTTGAGCCACTCTTCCTTGGCGCGCCCGGTCAGGCCGTGGTCGCCCAGGATGCGATCGACCAGCCAGGCGACCTTGGTGACATACGACTCGACGTCCAGGCCGATGGATTGCAGATGCCTGCGCGCGGCCTCGTGGCTGCTCGCGTGCATGGTCTCCTGCCCGATGAACCCCGTCACCTCCTCTCGCAACCGCTCGTCGTCGATGTGCGGGAGGGCCTCGGCCAGCGCCTGCGCCATGGCTCGTTCCCCTTCGGGCAGCACCAGGTGCATGACATTGACGATGTGGGTGGCCAAGGCCTCGCCCGGCACGTAGTGCATAGGCACCGAATCGAAATCGAAATGGACGTCGCGCGCATGGATGGCATGCGCTTCGTCGCGATACGGGCGCTCCGACGCGCCTACCTGCTCAGCCATGCCCCGACCCTACATAGCTACAAATCGTATTGCAATGTTGCAGCAACAACCCGGTTCGAATGTTGCAGGAAGGGGTGGTTTTGCTAGCGTTGGCCTATGCCCACCGCCTCGAAAGCCACCGCGAGCAGCGAAAACGTCGCCGGAAATTTGGTCACCCGGATCTTGGACGCGGCTCTGGTGCAGTTCGAGCAGGTCGGCGTCAAGAAGACGACGATCGAGGAAGTGGCCCGGAAGGCGGGTGTGGACCGGGTGACGGTCTATCGCCACGTCGGAGGCCGCGACGACCTGGTGCAAGCCGTGATCAGTCGGGAGGTGGCCGCGGTGCTCGCCGAGATCACCGAGATCGCCGACCGTCACGACGACCTCGGCGATCTGGTCGCCGACATCTTCGTCACCGTCATCACCCGCTGGCGCACGAACCCGCTGGTCGAACGCATGCTGGCGCTGGAACCGGCGCGCGTGGTCCTCAAACTCACCGTCGACGGCGCGGGTCCGTTCGCGATGTCCGTGCACACGACCGATGTCGCGCTCCAGCGTGCCGTCGAGCGGGGGATCCTCCCGCCCGCGACGGATCTGACCACTCGCGCCGAGATCGTGTGCCGGATCGTCCATTCGCTGATCCTCGCGCCGCACGGCCTCACCGAACTCCGAACCGACGAGCAGCTCGGCGATTTCGCCCGAACGTACCTCGTGCCGGTAGTGGCCGGACCCGACGCCGTGTCCGGCTGACACTCGGGCGCATCCGGTCGACGAGAACCGGCACGCGGATGTGCCGCGGGTGAATCCTCCGTTCCGGCGCGGCAACCACATTCGGTGACTTGTAGGGTTTGCGCGGAGCCGGAGAAATGTCCGGCGGGCTCAGGAACTCACCCGAGCGATGTCCGGGCGAGGAAGGGCGGAGTCGGTTTCTCCTGCCCGCCCGTGGCGTCGCCGCTGTGAGTCGGCGCCGGTGGCGTGTTCCTCTTTCTCGGTGTGCTTCAGCCGATTTCGTCTCGGCCGATAAAATCGATCGCTCGGATCGCGAATTGTGATGTGCCGTTGCCGAGCGCCCCGACGAACCTGCACTCACGGTCACGCTCGGTGACGGAGCGCTCCGGTGTGGCGTGGGTAGCCGGGGCGCGGGACCTCGTGCGTGGTTCGGCGGGAAGCCGACATGTCCTCCGGCCTGGAACGATGCGGATCTCCACCGTCTCCCCTGAATAGCGAAAGGTGTGCTGTTCGGCTCGGAAATCGGGGCACGGACTGTGCGCCGCAGGTTGTCGAGCGGCCGTGGACGGGTCGCCGGGCATCGTCCCGCTGATCCTGTCACGAATCCTTTTGCGGTGGGGCCGCGCACTTCTGGCTTGCCAGGGGAGGCCGAATACCCACGACGATCTTGCCATCCGCAGCGCTTCAGCCAACGAAGAGTTCAGGTAGCTCAATGTTGACTATGCGCTGTGAAGGAGGAGGGGTGGCAAACGCGATGACCTGCGAGGTGGCTGTCGTCGGCGCGGGGTTCGGCGGCATCGGGATGGGAGTCGGGTTGCGACGGGCCGGGATCACCGATTTCGTGATCTTCGAGCGGGGCGGCGACGTGGGCGGGGTCTGGCGGGACAACACCTATCCGGGGTGCTCCTGTGATGTGCCGTCCCACTTGTATTCGTTCTCGTTCGCCCCTTACCGCAGTCGGCGCACCCGGTTTCCGCGCCAGTCGGAGATCCTGGAGTACCTGCGCCAGGTCGCCGCCGACCACGGCTTGGCGCCGCACCTGAGATTGGGCACCGCGATCAGCGAGGCCACCTATCTGGAAGACCGGGGCGGCTGGGAACTGACCACCTGCGATGGTCAGCGCGTGTTCGCGCGCGTGGTGATCTTCGCCGTCGGACAGCTGCACCGGCCGAACGTTCCCGACATCGCCGGACGGGCGGATTTCGCCGGACCGTCCTTCCATTCCGCCCGGTGGGACCACAGCCAGAACCTACGTGGGGTGGACGTGGCCGTGATCGGCACGGGCTCGAGCGCGGCACAGATGCTGCCGACCTTGGCCGCGACCGCCCGCCACGTCCGCGTCTTTCAGCGCACACCGCACTGGGTACTGCCCAAACCGCCGGCCGATTTCGGACCGCTCGCCCGAACGGCGCTGCGGCTGCCCGGCGCCCACCGTCTCTACCGCCGAGCCCTGTACTACGGTGCCGACGTCGTGCTCGCGCCGATCATGCGCCGGGGTTGGTCGGCGCGTCCCGCCGAATGGGCTGCCCGACGGTATCTGCACAGCCGGATCGAGGACCCACGGCTGCGCGCGAAACTCACGCCCGACTATCCGCTCGGGGGCAAGCGCATCATCTTCGACAGCGACTACTACTCGACGCTGACCCGGGACAACGTCGAGCTGGTGACCGCCCCGATCGCCCGGATCACCCGCGACGGACTGCTCACCACCGACGGCGCGCACCATCGGGCCGACGTCATCATCTACGCCACCGGCTTCCGCGCTCCGGAATTCCTGGTTCCGATCACCGTGCGCGGACGCGGGGGAGTTCTGCTGCACGACCAATGGCGCTCGGGCGCGACAGCGCTCCTGGGGGTGGCGGTACCCGGGTTTCCGAACGCCTTCCTGATCGCCGGACCGAACAGCTTCAACCCCGCGGGAAGTAATCCCGGGATGAAGGAATGCCAGATCGACTACATCATTCGTTGCCTGCGCTGGCGCGACCGGATCGGCGCCGCCACGATCGAAGTCCGCGCGTCCGCGATGCGGACACACCAGGAGTGGATCGAGCGAGCTGTCGCGAAGACGGTCTGGCCCGCCATGGGACCGATTTGGTACAAGCACGACAGTGGGCGCGTCACCAATCCGTGGCCTGCCTCGGCCCGCACGTTCGACCGCGCTATGCGGCGACCGCCGTCCGAATCGTTCGGCACCGTTGCGTCCGATCCGGCCACGCCGGATCGGAAGCGCTCGAAACGAGTGAAGTGGACGAGGAAGTCCGCGCCGTCGGTGCAATCCGAAGGACCGACGGTGATCCGCGCCGAATGAGCGGGCTCGGCCGAGCCGCGCTCGCACCGCTGGTTCGGTGTCCGCGTCGGCTCGGTCGTGTCACGGCTGGGGAGTGCTCGGTTCGTAGAGCGCGATGTGCCAGACGGAACCGGGTGCCGGGCGTATGACGGCGCGGCGCTCGTGCGGTCCGGTGACCGGTTGCGCAACCTCGAAACCTCCGGTGCGCAACCGGTTGAGCGCGAGATCCAGATCGTCCACCTTGATCGCGAGGAACGGGGTGTCGTCGTCGCGGTCGGTGCCCGCGAGCATGACCCGGACGCCATTGCTGTCGAACTGGGCCCAGCGGTCGCCGTCCAGCACGGTGGGCCCGGCGCCGAAGACGGCGGTCAGCAGTGCCACGGTGGTGGGCAGGTCGTCGGTGGGGTAGGCGGGGCCGATTCGCTGGATCGTCATCTGTGCTCCGTAACTGTGTGTGCGGGCTCGGTCAGGGACGCCGCCGGGCGTAGGCGGCACCAACGGCCGAGTATGCGGCGGTGTTCGCCAGTACCGCCTCGGGCAGGGTGTCGGCCATGCTCATGAAGCCGTGGAACATCCCGTCGTATCGGCGGATCTCGGCCGCGACACCGGCTCGCCGCAGCCGATGCCCGTAGTCTTCGCCCTCATCGCGCAGTGGATCGAATTCGGCGGTGACGATGTGCGCGGGCGGGAGTCCGGACAGGTCGGCGCCGAGCGGGTCGGCGTACGGGTCGGCGCCGTCGTGCGAACCCAGGTATTGGCGCCAGTACCAGCGCAGGTGCGCGGCGGTGGTGAAATAGCCGTCGGCGTTCTCCCGGTAGGACGCGCTGTCGCAGGCCGGGTCGAGCATGGGATACAGCAGCAGCTGCCGGGCGATCTCGGGGCCGCCGCGATCTCGTGCCATCAACGCCGTCACGGCGGCGAGGTTTCCGCCCGCGCTGTCCCCCGCCACCACGAGGCGGGCGGGATCGCCGCCCAGCGACCCGATGTGGTCGGCGACCCAGCACAGCGCCGCGTACGCGTCCTCGGCCGCTGCGGGAAACCGGTGTTCGGGCGCCTGCCGGTAGTCCACCGACACCACGACCGCGTCCGCTCCGACTGCCATGGCCCGGCAGAACCGGTCATGGCTGTCGAGGCCGCAGATCACGAACCCACCGCCGTGGCAGAAGACCACCGTCGGAGCCGGCGCCATGGCGCTCGCGGGCCGATAGATCCGGACCCGGACCTCGGGTGCGCTCGGTGGACCGGGGATCCGCCGCTCCCACACCTCGGCGACCGGGATCGGCTCCGCGGCCGGTGCGGCACGCGCGGCGAGCAGCCGCCGTGCCTCGGTGGCGTCGAGCACTTCGGTGCCCAACGCGGGAAACGCGGCGCTTGCGGCATCGACGACCACCTGCGCTTCGGGTGTCAGCGGCATCCGGCTCGCTCCTTCGCTAGTGCTGGGCGTCCGGTGGCAGGAACTTGCCCGCCGCCAAGCCGCCGTCGATCGTCACCTCGGCGCCGGTGATGTAGGCCGAGGCGTCGGAGGCCAGGAACGCGACCAGTTCGGCGACCTCTTCCGGTACGCCGGTGCGTTGCAGCGGCAAGGACGGGAAGCTGCCCGGCCCGGTGGTCAGGTACGGGACCATCGGCGTCGCGATCGGGCCGGGGTGCACCGAGTTGACCCGGATCGCGGCCGGGCCCAGCTCGAGCGCGGCGGTCTTGGTCAGGCCGCGCAGTCCCCATTTCGAGGAGCCGTAGGCGGCGTGACCCATCAGCCCTTCCAGCCCCGCTTGCGAGGAGATGTTGACGATCGAACCGCCGCCCGCCCGCGTCATCGGACCGACCGCTGCCCGGATGCCGCGGAACGCCCCGATCAGGTTCACGCGCAGAATGCGCTCGAATTCCTCCGGCGTGGTCTCGGCCAGCGGCTTCGCGGTATAGATGGCGGCGTTGTTCACCAGGACATCCAGCTTGCCGAACGCCGAGACCGCCTCGGTCACGGCGACTTCCCAGTCCTCGTCACCGCCGACGTCGTGCCGCACGAAACGTGCTGCGGCGCCGAGCGATTCGGCCAGCCGGGTGCCTTCTTCCTCCAGCACGTCGGTGATCACCACGCGGGCGCCGCGCTGCACGAACAGCCGCGCCTCGGCGGCGCCCTGTCCCCGGGCCGCGCCGGTGATCAGGGCGACCTTCCCACTCAGGTCAACCATGTCGAACTCCTCGTTGTCGTCGGCGATCGCCGAGATCAGCTGTTGCGGAAGTGGGGGATGACCTTCTCGCCCCAGTGCCGGATGGTCTCCAGGCAGGCCTCCTGCGGCACCGTGCCCATCTGGATCAGGCAGAGGATCTCGTCGGCGCCCGCGGCCTGCAGACGCTCGACGTAGGCGATGGCGTCCTCGGGGCTGCCGTAGGCGTGGTCGGCGTTGAAGACCGAGGTGGCGCCGGTCTGCACCGGAATCTTGGCCTCGTGCAGGTAGGCGACGTGGGCGTCGGCGGCCTGCTTGATCGCGGCGAGCTCGTCGGCGTTCGGATCGACGGCCTCGTCGGGCGCCGGGCCCGCGCCGTAGTAGTGCTTGATGGATTGCGCGAAGAAGCGCTGCCCGCGGGCGCCGATCCGCTGGGCCTTCTCCCGGTCGTCGAGAACGATGGTCGGGCACAGCGCCGCGAAATGATCGTTCACCACGGTCGACACGAAACGCTCACCCGTGCGCGCGGCGATCGCCTCGTCGTAGGTGCGGCGCAGTTCCGCGATCTCCTCCACGCCCGCGAAACCCAGCACCAGCGCGCCGATTCCGTAGTCGGCGGCCATCTTCAGCGTGTCCTTCTTGGTGCAGGCCATGAACAGCGGCGGATGGGGCAACTGCTCCGGCCGCGGCAGCAGTGAATGCGGCGAGACCTGCAACAGTTCGCCGTTGTACTCGAATTCGGCTTCCGGATCCTGCCACGCCTTGCCGATCATCCGTAGCGACTCCTCCACCTCCTGGTAGGTACGCTCGGGGTCGACACCGCACATGGAGGTCTCCACCGGCGTCGCGCCGCGGCCCGCGCCGAGGTTGAGCCGTCCGCCGGACAGCACGTCGAGCATCGCGGCGCGTTCGGCCGCGCGCACCGGGTGGTTGAAGTTGAACGGCATGCACACCACGCCGTGCCCGATCCGAATCCGCTCGGTCTTGGCGGCCACCCAGGTCAGGAAGACCTCCGGGGCGCTCATGTGCGCGTACCACTTCAGCCCGTGGTGTTCGACCGCCCACACGGTGTCGAACCCCATCTCGTCGGCGAGCACCGCCTGTTCGACACAGTCGCGCAGCACCTGGTGCTCGTGCTCGCGCGACGGGTCGGCCATCTGGGCTTCGAAGATCATCGAGAACTTCATCCGGTCTCCTTATCGAGCGCCCGATCGGGCGTTTTCGGGTTTCGTCGGGGTGTCTGATCCCGGGGCGGGACAGCCGGCAGCGGTATGCCTAATCGAAATATGTCCGCCGGAACTTCTCAGGTCAGGCCCTAGTCCCGGTGGCCGGGACGGTCCGGTGCCCCGCCTCGATGGGCGACCTAGCGTCGGTGAGCAAGCGACGGTGAGAGGACGGAATTCGGTGGGACAACTCGACGGCAAGGTGGCGCTGGTCACCGGCGGGGCGCGGGGGATGGGTGCCGAGCACGTGCGACGGTTCGTGGCCGAGGGCGCGCGCGTGGTGTTCGGTGACCTGCTCGACCACGAGGGAACGGCGCTGGCCGCGGAACTCGGTGCCGCGGTGCGATACGTGCACCACGACGTGACCAGTGAAGCGGATTGGTCCGCGGCGGTGTCGGAGGCCCTCACCCACTACGGGCGGCTCGACGCGGTGGTCAACAACGCGGGCATCCTGCGGTTCGTCCCGATCGCCGAGATGGCCTTGGCGGACTTCACCACGATCATGAACGTCAACGTGACCGGCACCTGGCTCGGCATCAAGACCGCCGCGCCCGCGCTCGCCGAAACCGGAGGCGGGTCGGTCGTGAACGTCTCCTCGGTGGAAGGGTTCGTCGGCGCGGCCGGTCTGTCCGCCTACAGCGCGAGCAAGTTCGCCATCCGCGGCATCACCAAGTCGGCCGCTCGCGAGCTGGGGCACCTGGGTATCCGGGTCAACTCGCTGCACCCCGGTGGCATCGCCACCCCCATGACCGCCGCGGTGTCCGGAGCCTCCGGCGTCGACGGCGCCGGCTTCTTCGCGAGCCTGCCGATCCCGCGCTGGGGGCAGCCCGTCGAGGTCTCCCACGTGGCGGTGTTCCTGGCCTCGGACGCGGCCAGTTACTGCACCGGAGGCGAATTCGTCGTCGACGGCGGCATGCTGACCGGTTGCGGTTACTGACGGAAGCGACGCGATGACTCAGGAATTCGAATTCGATGTGGTGGTCGTCGGCTCCGGCGCCGCGGGCATGACGGCCGCTCTGACGGCCGCCTACCGTGGACTGTCGGTGACGCTGATCGAGAAGAGCAGATCCTTCGGCGGGTCCACGGCACGGTCGGGCGGTGGTATCTGGATCCCCAACAACCCGGTGTTGCAGCGCGAAGGCGTGCCCGACAGCCCGGAACTGGCCCGCACCTATCTGAAAGCGGTGGTGGGCGATCGGGTTCCAGAGGCCAAACAGCGGGCCTTCCTCGATCGCGGCCCCGAGATGATGCGTTATCTCGGCGCTCGCAGCCGATACTGGGAGTTCGTCTACGACCGCGGCTATTCCGACTATCACCCGGAGTTCCCCGGTGGTCTGGCCCAGGGGCGCAGCATCGAACCCGCGCCGCTGGACGGACGCTTGCTCGGCGGCGATCTGCACAAGATCAATCAGCCGACCATGTCCGGCCCCAAGGGAATCGCGTTCACCGTCAGCGACTTCCACGATCTGAACATGATCGCCCGCACCTGGGCCGGGAAGCGCACCGCGATCAGGGTCGGTATGCAGGCGGTGCGGAACAAGCTACGCGGACGGCTGCCGCTGAGCCTGGGCAAGGCGCTCGCGGCCCGGCTGTGGCTGTCACTGCGTGACGCCGGAGTGCCGGTGTGGCTGAACACGCCGCTGACCGACCTGATCACGGAGGCGGACGCGGTGGTCGGTGTGCGCGCCGAGCACGACGGCACGCCGGTGGTGATCAAGGCGCGCCGCGGTGTGGTGCTGGCGGCGGGCGGTTTCGAGCACAACCTGCGGATGCGCGAGCAGTACATGAGCGGGCCACAGTCCACCGAGTGGACGGTGGGCGCCACCGAGAACGTGGGTGAAGGCATCGTCGCTGGTCAGAAGGCCGGTGGCGCGGTAGATCTCATGGGCGACGCCTGGTGGGGCCCGTCCGTGCGCAATCCCGATGGCCCGCCGTTCTTCTGCCTGGCCGAGCGCTCCCAGCCCGGCGGCATCATGGTCAACCACGCGGGCGAACGGTTCGTCAACGAATCGGCCCCGTACGTGGACGTGGTGCACAAGATGTACGAGCGGGAAGCGGCGGGCGTCGGGCACATTCCGGCGTACTTCATCATGGATCAGCGCTTCCGCGACCGGTACCTGTTCCTGGGCAACTTCCCCAAACGTCCACTCCCGCAGAAGTACGCGGACGCCGGGATCCTCGACCAAGCCGAGACCTTGGCCGAACTGGCGGCGAAGATCGGTGTGCCGCCCGCGGCGCTGACCGCGACGGTGGAGCGTTTCAACCGCTTCGCCCGCGCCGGTCGCGACGAGGACTTCCGGCGCGGCGAATCCGCCTACGACCGCTACTACGGCGACCCGACCGTGCGGCCGAATCCGTGTCTGGCCCCGATCGAGCAGGGCCCGTTCTACGCCGTGGAGATGGTGCCGGGCGATCTGGGCACCAAGGGCGGCCTGGTCACCGACGAGCACGCTCGCGTCCTCGACGCCGACGACCGGCCGATCCCTGGCCTGTACGCGGCGGGGAACAACTCGGCCTCGGTGATGGGCAACGACTACGCGGGTGCGGGCGCGACCATCGGCCCCGCCATGGTGTTCGGCTACATCGCGGCCGGTCACCTCGCCGACAACCAGCCGGGCGCGACCGCGCGGCACGCAGTGGAAGGAGAGCGTTGATGGGACGGATCGACGGTAAGAACGTCATCGTCACCGGCGGCGCACGGGGGATGGGCGCGGCCTTCGCGCGGCGGCTGGTCGCCGAGGGCGCCACGGTGGTGATCACCGATGTGCTGGTGGACGAAGGCGTGACGCTGGCCGCCGAGCTGGGCGACGCCGCGACCTTCCTGCCGCTGGATGTCACCGACGAGTCGGCGTGGAACGACGTGATCGCCTACACCGAGGAAGTTTTCGGGCCGGTCTCCGGTCTGGTCAACAACGCGGGCATCGTGCACGTCGCTCCGATCGAGAAGTTGTCGGAGGCCGACTTCCGCAAGGTGATCGACGTCAACCAGGTCGGGGTGTTCCTCGGCATGAAGGCGGTGCTGGGATCGATGCGCCGGGCAGGCGGCGGCTCCATCGTGAACATCTCCTCGATCGGCGGCATCATCGCCTTCTCCGACATCCTCGGTTACACCGCGTCCAAATGGGCCGTGCGCGGCATGACCAAGACCGCCGCGCAGGAGTTCGCCGCCGACGACATCCGGGTCAATTCGGTGCATCCCGGCGTGGTGGCCACGGAGATGACCGCCGATTCCACTCGCTCGCAGGGCATGTCGGGCAGTCAGCCGATGCGCAGGGCCGGGCGGCCGGAGGAACTGGCGAACCTGGTGCTGTTCCTGATCAGCGACGAGTCGAGCTTCAGCACCGGCTCGGAATTCGTCGCCGACGGCGGCTACACGTCCCTGTGACGACGTCCGGCAGGGCAACCCGGCGGATCGACCGCCGAGCGAGACAAGGAAATCAACCGTGAAGAACTTCGAGGGCACAACCGCCGTGATCACCGGCGCGGGCGCGGGCATCGGACGGGCACTGGCGATCGAACTCGCCCGCCGCGGCGCCCACCTGGCACTGTCGGGCCGCAACGTGGACAACGTCGCCGAGACCGCCGCGCTGTGCGGCAAGGAGGGTGCGCAAGCCCGCGCCTACAAGCTGGATGTGACCGACCGGGATGCGGTCTATCGCCACGCCGACGAGGTGGCGGAGGACTTCGGCCGGATCAATCTGGTCGTCAACAACGCCGGAGTCTCGCTCACCGCGAACGTGGAGGAACTCGGCTGGGCGGACTTCGAATGGATCGTCGGCATCAACTTCTGGGGCGTCGCCTACGGCACCAAGGCGTTCCTGCCCCACGTCATCGCCTCCGGTGACGGGCACATCGCCAACGTGTCGAGCATGTTCGGCCTGGCCGCGTGCCCGAGCCAAGGAGCCTACAGCGCCACGAAATTCGCCATCCGCGCCTTCACCGACGCGCTACGGCAGGAGATGAACATCGCCGGTCACGCGGTGGGCGTCAGCAGCGTGCACCCCGGCATGATCAAGACCGAGATCGCCTGGAAGGCGCGCGCGGGTGGCGATCGCGACCGCGACGCCCTGGCCGCCAACTTCGACCGCCTGGCCAAGACGACCCCCGAGCACGCCGCCCGCGTCATCGTCAACGGCATCCGCAAGAACAAGGCGAAGATCTTGATCGGCACCGACGCCCACGTGATCGACTGGCTGCCCAGGATTTTCGGCGCGGGCTACCAGAAGATCCTCACCGCTCAGATGAAGAACGAAGTCGCCTGAGCTTATCGTCAGAGCGCGGCCGCGAAATTCGGTCGGGCGATAGCTGAGGACCACACGTGCGGCGCCGTTACTCAACCGCCCTCCTCGATGAGTAACAGATATGCCGACTCGAGGTGCACGATGCACTCGTCTGGGCGGTGAAGGCGGTGGATGTACCGAAGCTCTTGAGCGCGTTCGACAGTCAGCTCCAATAAATGCACCTGACACATGAACTCGGCGAGCATGCCGTCGGCTCGGACAAAAGTTCTGTGATGCGGAGGATCTGGCGATGTCAAGGACACTCCTGCTTGGACGCGGAACAGAGGTCAGTCCCACAGTTCGGCGCACGGGAGCGTCGGTAGGTCGATACTCACGTCGTCGTCGACCGTGACAACGAGCTCTGGAAAGCTCCGTGCCAGTGCGTCCGCGACGCTCTGCGCTTGTTCGGCACCGGCCTGATAGTCGAGGGTCAGAGCACCGACCTCGATGTGGATATGGCGGATTCGCCGGGACGCGCGAAGGGGTGGCACGGCGGATCACTGCGGTTTGTCGACGGAAGGGACAACGCGCCCGGCTGCGGCCAGCGCTCGCAGCCCGGCGGCCTTGCGTGGACATTTCTCCGCTCGACAAGCTACGTGACACTGCATGTGCGTATGCGCCTGGTCGATCGTAAAGGGCTGTGCAGGTTTCGGATGAGCGCCGGGCGTAGTCGTGATGGCGAGTTGATGGATCGCGAGAGCCGCGTAAGGCATTGGGTGAGCGCTTTCTCTGCGGAACAACATTGATCGGTGAGGGGCCGCCGGCACCAAGGGCTTTCGCCACCTACCCCGGCTCACCGGGGCCGGTGCACCGTTCACGAGGTACGGCGTCTGCTTGGTACCGGGCACCGGAATAACCGTGCCTGCGAGCAGTTGCCGCGCACGACCGCGTAATGGTCGGGTAACGTTCGCCTAGTGTGCGCGTTTTCCCAGTTCAGGTAGCGAATCGTAAGGTGGGGGAATGGTCAGAGGGCGGGCGTGGACCGGCTTTGAAGCGGTGGCACTGCAAGAAGCTATGCGGCGATCGGTTCGGGACTTCGCCGCATTGCTAGGACTGGAGACGACAACCGTCAACAACTGGCGGACCGGCCTCAGTTCTGTTATGCGCCAGTGAAAGACTCTCTGTCCGTACCTCATATAACGATCGCGTATCCACTCTTCGAGGGGCTCTCGGCGGAGTCTGCTGCTATCGCGATGGAATCGAAAGCGACGATCGAAGGGGTCGCTATGACGGTTACAGAGGCGGTGATAGTGGCTTTGGAACGCCATGAGCACTCGTACTCGTGGACTGTTGCGGCGGAAGTCCCGCTGACTGGTAGGTAGAACCTGCTGGCTACCGCACATTGATGGAGGAGCACTGTGAGCAACGACAACGATCACGGCGGCAAGGTCTTCCGCGAAGCCTGGATTTCCGGCGTCACCACCCACTACCCAGGTACGCCGAAGGACAGTTACATCACGCCCTGGGAGGACACGCCGGATCGGGAGCGCGCGAGTGCGGCGGCGGTCTACGGTCAGGTGGTCGACTTCATCGAACGCACACAGAACGCGGCGGCTCGCCTGAGTCCGGAGCTGAAGGGGCAGTTTGTCGCAATCTGCTGGATCGGGCAGATCTGGCGCGGATACCGGATCCGAAGCCTGGCTATATCGCGCCCTGGGACCAGTTGCCCGAATGGCAGCAGAAGACCGATATCGGAATTTTCGAGGCAATCGAGCGCCGAGTGGAAGCCTTCGAGTCCCCCGCCGCCTTATAGGCATATCGAACGGGCGTCCCCGTGGCCTGAGCGCTTGCCTTGAAGTATTCAGGATTGGGCCTCCTGTGAGCGCAGGACGCGTTTGAGGACCTTGCCACTGGTGTTTCGAGGTAGGGCCGCTACGACCTCGATCCGACGCGGGGTCTTGTATCCGGCGATACGGGTGCGGGCCCAGGCGATTATCTCTGTGGGCTCGATCTGGGAGATGCCGTGGGGGACGATGAAGGCGCGTCCTACTTCACCGAGGCGAGCGTCAGGGACGCCGACCACTGCGGCCTCGGCTATGTCGGGGTGCGCGAGGAGAATTCGCTCGATTTCAGCGGGATAGACATTGAAACCGCCGACGGTGAACATGTCCGCTTTGCGGTCGGTGATCCGTAGGTAGCCGTCGGCGTCCAGGGTTCCGATGTCGCCGGTGTGCAACCAGCCACCTGAATCGATGACGGCCGCCGTTGCTTCGGCGTCGTCGAGGTAGCCGTGCATCACGTGGGGACCATGAACCATGATCTGGCCGGGCGCACCGACCGGCATGGGCTGTCCGGAATCGCTCACGACGCGAATCCGCCTACCCGGCAGAGCTTTACCTACGGTATCCGCGATGAGGTGTGCGGGTTCATCTGGTGAGCAGACCGTGGCCACGCCGGTCGATTCGGTCAGACCGTATCCGGTGAAGAGCTTTTCGATAGCCAGGTCGCGGCGGATGCGCTCCACCAACCCGGCCGGCACACTCGAACCACCCGTACCCGCCAGACGTAGCGAACGCAGATCATGGGCTGTGCGCCGATCGTGGGTGAGCAGGTCGTGGAACACGGTCGGAGGCCCCGTCAGCACGGTGATCCGCTCGCGCTCGATGACGCTGAACACCCCTTCCGGATCGAATCGGTCCATCGGCACCATGGTGGCGCCGCGTAAGAGGCACGCGACTATCCCCGCCTTGTAGCCGAAGGTCTGGGAGAACGGGTTGACCAGTAGATATCTGTCGTCGGCGGACAAAGTGACCGCGTCGGCCCAGCGGGTGAAGGTCTCGATCGTCTGCCGATGGGTGGTGGGCACGCCTTTCGGCACACCCGTGGTGCCGGACGTGAACAGGATGTCGGAGATCGATTCCGGGTCCACGGACGAACTCCGCGCCTCGGCCGCCGCGATGGGTACTTTGTCGCCGGGGGCGAGGAACCGAGGCCACGAGAGATCATCGGCCTCAGCGGTGTCGTCGAGCTTCACGGTGGTCCGCAGCTCCGGCAACGCACGTCCCGACTTCCGCAGCATTCCCGCGTAGTCGTTGCCGAGGAAATCGGTCACGGTGAGCAGCATGCTGCACCGGCTGCGGGCGAGGATGTCGGCGGCCTCCGGACCGCGCAACCGCGTGTTGATCGGGACGAGCGTCGCGCCCGCACCGAGGACGCCGAGCGCGGCGATCACCCATCGCGCGGTGTTGGGCGCCCAGATCGCCACCCGGTCGCCGGGCGCCACCGATCGCGACAGCACCGCCTGCGTGACGCGCCGTGCCGCCACGGCGAGTTCGGCGTAAGTGAGCGGGCCTCCCGGCCCTGTCACCGCGATCCGCGCGCCGTCGCGCCGTGCCCGATCGGCCAGCACCGCGGGAATCGTCGCGAGCCCATCTGCGCGCCGTCGATCCATGCCGCGATGGTGCCGCACCCGCCGCATCAGCCGGTCCGATCAGCGCCACATATCCCGCTGACCGGGAACGTCCTCCCGCGCAATGCCCGCACCCGCCACGGACGCCGGTTTCCGACGTCTCGATCCTGCTCAGCGGGACCGCGAGTACGGCCGATGATGGGCGGCACGGCAGGCTCGAACAGAGCTACAGGTGAGCGCGCCGCGGTTCGCGCCCGGTCGGGTGCACGAGGTATCGCACCGAGGCGCGGAATGCGCAGTGATCGCAAAGGAGTGACATGACCGCCGGAGCAGAGCTAGCGGAGCGAAACGACGAGGCAGCGGGCGCGGCGCCGGTCGTCGAACTCGACGGCGCCTGCGCGCTGTCGCGGGAAAGCATCGGCGGGAAAGCATGGAGCGTCAACCGCATGCGCGCGCTGGGTCTTCCGGTGCCGCCCGCCTTCGTGATCACCATCGAGGGCTGGGCCGACTTCTCGGCGCGCGGGGTGATCGGCGAGGACATCTGGCGGGCGGTTCGGGCCGGAATCGCCACCTTGGAGCGCGGCACCGGACGGGTCTTCGGGTCCGGCGCCCGGCCGCTGCTGGTGTCGGTCCGTTCGGGCGCCGCGGTGAGCATGCCGGGCATGATGGACACGGTGCTGAACCTCGGCATGAACGAGGCGGTCGCGGCAGCGCTGGCGGCGGAGACCGGGAACCCGGACTACGCGGTCGACACCCGGGAACGGTTTCGCACCCAGTATCGCGAAACCGTGCTGGGCGACCCGGCCGGTGCGGTACCCGAGAATCCCTGGGAGCAGCTGCGGGCGGCCATCAGCGCGGTGTTCCGGTCCTGGGATTCGCCTCGCGCGCAGACGTATCGGCGCAATCGCGGCGTGTCCGGAACGCTGGGCACCGCGGTGACGGTGCAAGCCATGGTCTTCGGCAATCTCGACGAGAAATCCGGCACCGGTGTGTTGTTCAGCCGCAACCCGAACACGGGTGAGCGCGCGGTGTTCGGCGAATGGCTCGTCGGCGGGCAAGGTGAGGACGTGGTGTCCGGCCGGACCACACCGCGACCGCTCGACGAGCTGGCCACCCTGTTGCCGCAGGTGCACAGCCGGCTCGTCGCGGCGGCCGGCCTGCTGGAACGCGATGGCCGCGATATCCAGGACATCGAATTCACCGTCGAATCCGGCGCCCTGTGGCTGTTGCAGTCCCGCCCCGCCAAGCGCTCGGCGCGCGCGGCTGTGCGGGCCGCGGTGGCCATGACAGACGAGGGCCTGATCGGCGCGGAGGAGGCGCTGGCCCGGGTCACCGCCGATCAGGTGCGTGCCGTGCTGCGCCCGGCGAGCGGCGAGTACACGGGGACGCCGCTGGCACGCGGCGAATCAGCCTGTCCCGGATTGGCGGCGGGTGTCGTCGTCAGCGATCCGCACGAGGCGGAGCGCCGCGCGGAGGCAGGCGAGGACGTGATTCTGGTGCGCCCGACCACCAGCCCCGACGACCTGCACGGCATGATCGCCGCCCGGGCGATCGTCACCGAACTGGGCGGTGTCACCTCGCACGCCGCGCTGGTCGGCCGCGAGATCGGCAGGCCGTGTGTGGTCGGCTGCGGTCCGGGCGTCGTCGCGGCGCTGACCGGCCGGATGGTGACCGTGGACGGCGGCGCGGGCACGGTGTGGCCGGGTCGAGTCGAAGGCAAACCCGTCGACGGGATCACCCTCGCGGACGTCGGCCGGTTGGCAGGCTGGGCGGGCACCGACATCGACGGGTTCGCGGCGTGGTTGGACGCGCGCGCGGCCGACGCCTCGGCAGAGGTGACCGTGGCACTCCCGCCGGCGGTGACGCAGGTCGCCGACCTCGATCTGCTGCGGCTGATCGGGATCAAAGGCCGGGCCGCCCACGACGCGCTCGCCGCAGGCACAGGCGCGTCGGCCGAGGCCGTCGCCGCCCGATGCGAGGAACTCGTGACCGAGGGCTGGTGCGTCGCGACGCCGATCGGCGTGCGTCTCACCCCCGAGGGCAGACAGCACCTCGACGGTTTGCTGGCGACGGAACGACGAGCGGTGGACCGCGCCGCGATCGCCTCGGTCTACGCCGAATTCTGTGCTTTCAACGGCACTCTGAAAGAGATCGTGACCGCGTGGCAGATGAAGGATCCGGCCACCGTCAACGACCACGCCGACGCCGAGTACGACGGCGCGGTCCTGACCCGGCTGACCGAACTGCACCGCGGCGTGCAACCGCTACTGCGGCGGATCGGCGATGTCGCACCGCGGCTGGCACGGTATTCCGGCCGGTTCGCGCACGCGATCGAGCGGATCGCGGCCGGCGACCACTCCTGGGTCGCCCGGCCCGTGCTGGACAGCTACCACACCGTGTGGTTCGAGCTGCACGAGGACCTGATCGGACTGTGCGGCCTGAGCCGCGCCGACGAGGCGGCGGCCGGCCGTGCCCACTGACCTCGCGGGCGAATCCACCGTGCCCGGTGACCGGTGGGTGGAGTTCGCCCAGATCGACAACGTACGCGACCTGGGCGGGCTACCCGTGCAAGGCGGCGGCACCACCCGCTTCGGGGTGGTCTACCGTTCCAGCACGCCGCAGAACCTCACCGAAGCCGATATGGCGAAACTGCTCGGCCCGATCGGTCTGCGAACACTGATCGATCTGCGGCTGCCCGACGAAGTCGAGCGCGAGGGCTACGGACTGCTGGCCACCGCCGACCTGCGGCGGGTCTGCCTGCCGGTGCGCAAGTCGCCGCAATCCTCGCTGGCGGCACGGGATCTGGTGCCGGACTCCAGCCGGGTCGATCTGGTGGACCTGTACGACAAGCTGCTGGCGGGCAGTGCCGACTCCATCGTCGCTGCCGTGCGGCTGGTCGTCGACGCGGGCCGTCACTCGGTGCTGTTCCATTGTGCCGCGGGCAAAGACCGCACCGGCCTGCTCGCCGCGGTGCTCCTGGACGCGGTCGGCGCGGCGCCGGAGGCGATCGCGGCGGACTACGCGCTGACCGGTGAACGCATGCACCGGGTTCGCGACCGGCTCGACGCGCTCCCGTCCTACGCGGGACTGCCCCCGGTCAGCACCGGCATTCTCGGGGTAGAGGCCGAGGTGATGCGGCGTTTCCTGGCGAACCTGTCCGCCGACCACGGTGGCGCCGCCGAATGGTTGCTGACCAGCGGGTTGACCACCGTGGAGTTGGCGCGACTGCGCGAGGTGCTGATCGCGCCGGAATAGGGGCGTGGGTCGGAGAGCGGCCGTCATCGGGCCCGGCTGGAGCATCCGGGTGATATGGCGGTCCGTCGGCTCGATGGCGACAGCGTCGCCGAAACCGAACCGCGAACTCGCCCCGCCCTCGGCGGTCGACGCATCTTCGGCGCCGGAATCGCGTAGGAGATCAATGAAGTCGGACTTCTAGCGCTGCCCGGGTCTTCGGCGGGCATTCGGTCGAAGGCCGCTGGGCGGGCAAGCGCACCGCGGTGAGGGGCGCGACTCGTTCGCCGCGTCGGCGGCGGCCCACACGATGACAGCACCTCGCGCGCTTCAGTGGAGGCAACCGCACTCGCATGCCATTGGCGGGGCGATCATCGATCACCGGTTCGAGTCGCGAGCATCGGTGCGGCCGGTGACCGCGGCCGTGTCCCGGAACCACCGAGCGGGTGCCTGACCGCGGCCCGGTTCGTCGCCGATCCGCTGCACCCCGGCGAGCGGATGTACCGGACCGGCGACCTGGTGCGGGCCGGGGGACCCACGATCCACCCGACCCGCCGACGTCCGTGACTACCGCGACAGCAGCTTGGATTTCAGCGCCTCCAGCGTCGGACCGTCCACGCCGAGCCCCTCGGAGAGGAACCGGTCGAACGGACCGAAGGACGCGCCTGCCTGGTCGAACGCGGCATCGAGGAAGTCGCGCTGCACGCCGAGGATCGGATCGAACAGCGCGGGATCGGTGACCAGCCCCTTGGCCACCAGCCCGTCCATCAGCGCCTTGTTACCCGCGGCCAGGTTGTCGTTCGACTCCAGATAATCCTTGTACACCTGACCCTTCGGGACGCCGAGCGCCGTCATCAGGATCGCGGTCATCCAGCCGGTACGGTCCTTGCCCGCGGTGCAGTGGAACAGCACCGGGCCGGTGGCGTTCGCGACATCCCGGATGGCGGCGCCGAACCGGCCGCGCGCCGTGGCGTCGCTGACCAGCCAGCGGTAGTAGTCGCGCATGATGCCCGCGGCCTTGCCGTCGCCGAACATCTGTTGCTGCACGGCGGGGCCGCCCTGTACGGCCTTGCCCACCATCAGGTAGAAGTCGTTGCCCGGGTCGTACACCGGACGCGCGAGGGCGGGAATCGACGCGGGCAGCTTGTCGGGATTGGCCCCCGACTCGGCCGGGCTGCGGAAATCGATCACCGCGGTGATGCCCGCGGCCACCAGTTTCTGCTGATCGGCGGCGGTGAGCTTGTCCAGGGCGTCGGTGCGGAAGACGACACCGGTCCGTAGTTTGCCGTTGCCCTGGGTGGGATAGTCGCCGATGTCCCTGGCGTTCGGTGCCGCCGATAGCTGCATGGAACGGTCGTGCACGGTGTGCACGAGTGCGGGGCCCGCGAATGCGGTGGTGGTGGACGGGAATACGGCGATCAGTGCGGCGGCGACACCGGTCATCGCCCCGCGAACAGCACGCGAAATCGTCACTGGATCATTCCTTCCATAGGGTCGCGGCCCGGCGGCGCCGAACCGGCAAGGGGCCGGGGTGCGCGCCCCCGGCCCCGGCTCATGCGTCGGCGAGCAGGGTGACGGTGCCGGCCGACCCGTCCACGCGCACCCGCTGCCCGTCGGCGAGGGCCGCGCTGGCGGTCTTGGTGTCGACGACGCAGGGGATGCCGAATTCCCGGGCCACGATGGCGGCGTGCGAAGCGGATCCGCCGATGTCGGTGACCACCGCGGCCGCGTAGGCGAACATCGCGGTGTGCCCGGTGTCGGTGACCGACGCGACGAGGATGTCGCCCGGTTCGATGTCGTCGTCGAGGGACAGCACGCGTTTCACGGTGCCCTCCACGACGCCGGAGGACACTCCGATGCCGGTCAGGCTTTCCCCGGGCGCCAAAGCGTCCGCATCCGAGAGGGGTTCCCAATCGCCCGCGATCACGTCCGGCATCCGGATGCCCTGTAGCCGGGTGAGTTCCGCCCGCCGCCGTGCTACACGCTCGGTCAGATCAGCGGGTGCCCAGAGGATTTCGTCCAGGGTGAGGAAGCAGGCGTCCTCGGCCTGCTGTAGCCGCCCTTCCCGGATGAGCCGGTCCGCTCGCTCGCGCACGGCGAGGCGCAGGCAGTGGGTGTAGCGGACGACGGCGTCGCGGACGCGTTCGCGTGCCATCGTCGCTCCCGCCGCCATCCGCGCGGTGCGGCTCGGGGACGAGTCGACCGGTTCCCGCTTGGGCGCGGGCATCGCGGCCGCTCGGGCCGCGGCGGTGACCAGCAGTTCGGGACGGTCGCCGAAAGTCGGGTTGATCAACTCACACTCGCCCGGTCCGCGATGCCCGATCCGGTGCAGTTCCTCGTCCAACGCGGCGGAGAACGCCGGGGAGATCGCCCGCGCCGCGGCGACATCGCCGGAGTGCGCCGCGTCCTGTAACGCGGTGTCGGCCCGGCACAGCGCGGCGAGCCGTTCCACGGCGAGCATGGTCCTGGCCGACTCCAACCGCTCGAGGTCGATGGGCACGTCCGCCGATTCCTTGCCACGGGAGTGGATGGCCGTCGCCGCGCCGGTCATCATCACGCCGATGGACGCCGCCGCCCACGAGTGGTTCAGCCGGTCCCGCCACAGCAGGGCCCGAGCGTGCAGTTGCTCGTCGGTGAGCTCGCGGATCGCCGCGGCGCTCAATGTCTCCTGGTGCGCGGCGGCGTTGATACCGTCGGTGGTCTCCCGATAACGCAGCGCCGTGCGCAGCACCCGGCCCGCGGCGCGCCAGGTGGCGCGGGTACTGGCGAAACCGGTCGGGGTGGGTGGTTTGCCGTGCGGGGTCAGCGAGATCTCGGCCGGGATGTTGCCGTAGACGTCGCGACGGATGCTCTGCTCGTCCCAGCCCGGCATGTTCTCCGCGGCCAGCACCCCGATGGAGGCGTTGATGTAGATGTGGTGCCCGAGCACGGTGGTGACCCGGCTGGTCCAGTGCTCCAGCGCGATGCCCTCCAGCGCGATCATCCGGCCCATCGCCGCGTTGGCCAGCCGGATCGCGCCCGCCTGCAGATCAACGGTCAGCGGCGTGAGCGGGCCGGGCAGCGCCTCGGAGGTATTCGTCGCGGTGTGCACCGGATAGGCCGGGTCGACGCGATCGTCGAATTCGCCTTCGAGACCCTCCGGCGCCACCGACACCAGGGCGTGGCCGTCCGACGTGGCCGCGCGGGTAGGCACCAGATAGCCGGGCAGCGGGATCGCGCCGGTGCGAGCGACGAGTTCACCGCCGTCGACCTTGCGGCCGCCCAGTCCGCGAACGATATCCGCCGCCACTTCCGACGCGGTCCACCCGCAGCGAAATCCCCACTCGTCGCGCGCCGCCGTCGAATCCACCTGCGGTACGGGCCGAGTGCGCGACTTCCGCCGCAGCCGCCGTGTTCCCGCCGCCGCACGGATGCGGCGCGCGTCCTCGGCGGAAACCACGCCGGGCGCGGCCAGCTCCACCACGCCGGTACGTCCCGATCCCACGGCCAGTACCAGGAAGCGTTCGAAGTCGTCGGTGTGCAGCACCTGGAATCCGCCCGCCGGGCGGGAACCCAGCAGCCGCAGCAGGTTTCGCCCGCTCGCCCCCTCGACGCGCCTGCCCGCGACCGGCGCGGTGCGCACGATCAGCGCCTGCGCCCCGCTGGACCGCACCGCGTCCTCGGCGACCGCATCCGATCCCGCGCCTACGGGAACCACGATTCGCGCCCCCGCCGCTCGGGCCGCTCGCGCGATCGCCGCGAGGGAACCGCCCAGGTGTACCACCGCCGCACAGTCGGCGACGGCCCGCGCGCAGATCACAGGCCCCTCCGGGTCACCGGTGATCACCTCGACCCGAGGATCGACGTACCGGTGGCGCTCGCGATCCAGCCCGACGACGTCGTGGCCCGCGGCCAGCAGCATGCGCGCCACCGCGCGACCGGTCGGATCGGAAACTCCGGTGACCAGGACCCGCATGAATTCTTCCTCCTCGCTGGCGCCCACGCAGACGTGACGCCGTTCACACACCATCGCCACCCGGCGCCCCCGTGCTGGGGCACAGTCCCGATCACCGGGACCGGAGGGTCGCTCACCAAGATGGGCCTGCGGCCACCGAGCGCGGCGCGGGAAGGTCGACTCCATGAGTGATCGGAATTCGGTCGCGCCCCGCGCGGCCGCCGACGTGCGCGCCTACGACATCGAGACCGATGTGCTGGTGGTCGGCTACGGATGTGCCGGGTCCGCTGCGGCATTCGAGGCGGCGGCGGGCGGCGCGCAGGTCCTGGTGCTGGATCGGATGAGCGGTCCCGGCGGCGCATCCGCCCTCTCCGGCGGCGAGATCTACCTCGGCGGCGGCACACCGATCCAGCGGGCCTGCGGGTTCGACGACGACCCGGCGGCGATGGCCGCGTTCCTGTCGGCCGCGCTCGGGCCGGGCGCCGACCCGGACAAGATCACTCGCTACTGCGAGGACAGCGTCGCGCATTTCCACTGGCTCGCCGACCGCGGTGTGCCGTTCAACCCCACGCTGTGGGACGCGCCTGCCTGGGTGCCGCCGACGGATGACGGACTCATGTGGCTGGGGGAGAACAGCGCGCCGTTCGCCGAACTCGCCGCGCCCGCGCCCCGTGGCCATCGCCCGGCCGCCGCCGACTTCGGCGGCAAGGTGCTCATGGACCGCCTTGCCGGGGCCGCTCGATCCGCCGGTGCCACGGCGCTCTCCGACACCAGGGCGACCTGCCTGATCGTCGCGGGCGACGGCACGGTCGTCGGCGTGGTGGCCAGGCGGTACGGCACGGAGCTGACCGTCCGTGCCCGCCGCGGCGTCGTGCTGACCACCGGCGGATTCGTCGACAACGACGCCATGCTGGCCGCGCACGCGCCGAAACTGCTGGGACACACCAAGGTCAGCGCGGGCACCGACGACGGAAGCGGGATCCGGATGGCACAGGCGCTCGGCGCGGCCGTGCGGCACATGGCCAGCGGCCAGGTCGGCATCTCACTCGTTCCCGGCCTCGCCGCGCGCGGCATGGTGGTGAACGGGAACGGGCAGCGGTTCATCAACGAGGACACCTATCCCGGCCGGATCGGCCAGGCGGCGCTGTTCCGGCAGAACATGCGGACCTGGGTCGTGCTCGACGAACGGGCCTTCGACGAAGTACCGGAACCCCAGCGGTGGGGTGTGCGGCCGACCCACGTGGCGGAGACCGCCGAGGAACTCGCCGATCTGATGGACCTACCGGCGGCCGCATTGGCCGACACCATCGGCCGATACAACAGCTTCGCCTCCCGCGGCGTGGATCCCGAATTCGGGAAAGCGCCGCGCTGGCTGCGGCCCCTCGCGCCACCGCTCGCCGCGATCGACGTGCGGGCGGGGGTGCGGCCACCGTCGGAGTCCGGTGACCGCCGCGGGACCGGCGCATCCGTCTTCACCCTCGGCGGTCTGCACACCTCGCTCGACGGCGCCGTGCTCGACATCGACGGCGCCCCGATCCCCGGGCTGTTCGCCGCGGGCCGGGCCGCCAGCAACCTGCACGGCGAGGGCTACATCAGCGGCACTTCGCTCGGCGACGGCACCTTCTTCGGCCGCCGCGCGGGCGCCGCCGCGGCTCGCACCGACTGATCCCGCCGGTGGGTTCCGGTCATCGGGATGGATCGGGGCCGACGGCGGCGCACCGGCCTAGCGTCGAAAGACGGCACTACGAGGAGGACTACCGCATATGACCAACAAGGTGCTCGATCGGGTACGGGATCTGCTGCCCGCGATCCGAGAGCGAGCCGCCGACGCCGACCGGCAGCGCAGAGTGCCCGAGCAGAGCGTTCGAGAGCTGACCGACGCGGGGGTGTTCCGCATGCTGCAGCCGTCTCGCTTCGGTGGCGACGAGTCGTCCCCGGTCGCGTTCTACGAGGTGATCCGGGCTGTCGCCACCGCGTGCCCGTCCACGGCGTGGGTGTCGTCGGTGCTGGGCGCGCACCCGTGGCAGCTCGCCTTGTTCCCCCTGCGGGCGCAGGAGGACGTGTGGGGCGCCGATCCGGACACGCTGGTCTCCTCGTCGTACGCGCCCACCGGCAAGCTGACGCCCGCCGAGGGCGGCTTCGAGATCAGCGGTCGCTGGAGCTTCTCCTCCGGATGCGATCACGCCCGCTGGGCTTTCCTCGGTGCGGTCGTGCCGAACGACGAAGGGGGAGCGGAGTACCTGACCGTCCTGGTGCCGCGCACCGACTACCGCATCGAGGACGTATGGCATGTGTCCGGGCTGTCCGGCACCGGCAGCAACGACATCGTCATCGAGAACGCGTTCGTGCCCGCCCACCGGACCTACCGCGCGAGTGAGCAGGCGGAGCTACGCGGACCCGGTCAAGAGGTGAATACCGCCCCGCTCTACCGGATCTCGTTCGGCGCGGTGTTCTCCAACACCATCACCGCACCCATCATCGGCGCCGCCCAAGGCGCCTACGAAGCGCACATCGAGCGGATGCGCGAGCGGGTGCGGATCTCCTACGGCGGGCAGAAGGCCGCCGAGGACCCGTTCGCGCACGTCCGGGTCGCTCGGGCGGCCTCGGAGATCGACGCGGCCGTCCTGCAGATGGAGCGCAACATCGGCGAGCAACTGCGCTATGCCGAAGCGGGGGAGGAGATCCCCTTCGAACTGCGGGTGCGCAGCCGCCGCGATCAGGTGCGCGGCACCGAACGCGCCATCGAGGCCATCGACCTGCTGTTCGACAACTCCGGCGGCCACGCCATCCGCAAACCCAATCCGATCGAGCGGCACTGGCGCGACGCGCACGCCGGAAGCGTGCACGTCATCAACGATGTCGAGCGCGCGCTGGTCCTCTACGGCCGCAACGCGTTCGGGCTGCCGGTCACGGATCGGATGATCTGATGACGTTCACCGCCGAGAACACCACGCGCTGGAGCACGACGGGCGGGTACGAACTGCGCTACCACGAGGCGGGGTCCGGTGCGCCCCTGGTGCTGTTGCACGGTTCCGGGCCGGGAGTCTCGGGCTGGGCCAACTTCAGCGCGAACCTGCCGATGCTGTCCGAGCGTTTCCGCTGTCTGATCGTCGACCAGCCCGGCTTCGGCGCCAGCGGCCGCCCGGCGGCGTACGAACGCAACTACCTGCGCATCTCCGCCGACGCGGTGCTCGGGCTGCTCGACGACCTCCGCCTGGACCGTGTGCACCTGCTGGGCAATTCGATGGGCGGCGCCGTCGCGACGTTGCTGGCGCTGGAACATCCCGACCGGATCGATCGGCTGGTGCTGATGGCGCCCGGCGGCGTCGGAGTGAATGTCCTGGGACCGGAACCGTCCGAAGGCATCACGCGGTTGCTCGAGTTCAGCGCGGACCCCACCCGCGAGCGCCTCGTGCCCTGGCTGCGCAGCATGGTGTCGAATCCGGGAACCCTGACCGAGGACCTGATCGAAGCCCGGCTGGCCGCGGCCTCGGATCCGGCCGCCATCGCCGCGCTGCGCGACGCCTACGCGACGTTCGCCGATCCCGCTCTCGCCGAACCGGTTCCGCTGTGGGCCCGGCTACGCGGACTGCGCCCGCAGACACTGATCCTGTGGGGGCGCGACGATCGAGTGACACCGGTGGAGGCGTCGCTGCTTCCCGCACGGCAGATCCCCGACGCCGATCTGCGCGTTTTCGCCCGCTGTGGTCATTGGGTGCAGATCGAGCGCAAGTCGGCGTTCGAACGCGCCGTCGTCGATTTCCTCACCGCCGGGCTCTGATCGCCGCTCACGTCGGTCACAGCCCGTGATCGCGGACCCATCCCGCGACCTGGGTTCGGGAGGTGAAGCCGAGCTTGGTGAGGATGTGCTCGACGTGGGTCTCGGCGGTGCGCACCGAGATCACCAGGTCCGCGGCGATGCGTTTGTTGCTGTGCCCGGCCGCGACCAGCCGGGCGACGTCCTTCTCCCGCCGGGTGAGGACATCGGCCGCCTCAGATCCTACCGGCGCGGGCTGCGGCGGACGCGCCGCAGTCGGCGTGCGGCCCAGCGCGTAGTCGATCGCCTCGCCCAGTGACAGCGCCGCACCGCTGTCGAAGATCTCCTGAAAACGGCGCTCTCCCAGCGCGTCTCGGACGCGACCACGCATCTTGTCACCCAAGACGCCGGTGATGGCGTGCGCGAGGCGCACCGTGCTGCGCGCGAGGATCTCCGCGGCGCCGAGCAGGCGCGCGGCTCGCTCGAAGTCGGCTCGGGCCACCGCCGTCCATGCCAGCCCCTCGAATCCGGAGGCGAGCCAGACGCACCGCTCGAACAGGCTGAACATTTCGACGGACCGGGCGAGATAGCCGGTCGCGGCGGCCTGATCGCCGCGTCGCCAATGGTCCAGGCCCATCGACCACTGTGCCAGCCCGCCGAGCAGCGACGGTCCCCGCTCGGTGGCGACCGCGAGCAGCCGCTCGGCGAAAACGGTCGAGCGCGCGTCGGCGAGCACCAGCGCGCACACGAACGCGAAGGCGAGACTGTCCATCTCCATGGCGTGATGGCCGCATTCGGCCGCCAGATGCGCCGCGGTTTCGGCCAATTCGAGCGCGCGGGCGGTATCTCCGTCGTTGAAGGCAAGCAGCGCCGAATCGAGCATCGCCTCGGCGAGGATATCGGGAGCATTGAGTTTGCGTGCCAGGGTTACGCATTCGTCCACCAATTGGCGAGCGGACCCGCGGTCGGACAGCAGCGCCGCCAGCGAGGCGGCCGCGGAAAGTCCGCGTGCGCGAGACTCGGTCGGCTCGCTCGACTTCGCCAGCGCATCGGTCAGCCAGCGATACCCTTCGGTCAGGAAGCGGTTGTGCTCCCAGAACGGCCGCAGCACCGCGGCCATCTCCAGTGCCGACTCCGGTGCGTCGACGAGGCCGGATTGCAGAGCCGCGCGCAGATTCGCGTGCTCGCGGTTCAGGGCGCGGAACCACGTGACGTCGTCGGAACTCCAATACGCGGTCCGGCCGCGCAACGCCAGCCGCCGGTAGTGGTCGCGATGACGCGCGCGCACCGCGGGCTCGTCGCCCCGTTCGGCCAGCCGGTCGTGGGCGAACTGCCGGATCGGTTCCAGCATCGAGTACCGGCCGACATCGCCGTCGTAGCGCAGGCTCAGCACCGATTTGTCGACCAGGCCGGTCAGCGCGTCGAAGAGTGTCCGCGCCCCGGGGGCCGGCAGGCACACGGCCTCTGCGGCGTCGATGTCGAAGCCGCCCGCGAAAACCGACAGCTGCTCCCACAACCGCTGTTCGGCGGGCGTGCACAGGTCATAACTCCAGCGGATCGCACCCTCGATGGTCTGCTGTCGCTCCGGCGCGAGTCGCGGTCCCGCGCTGAGCAGGCCCATGGTGTCGTCGAGCCGGGCGAGGATCTGCTCCGGAGTGAACATCCGAAACCGCAGCGCGGCCAGTTCCAGCGCGAGCGGAATGCCGTCCAGCCTGCGGCAGATCGCGGCCAGCGCACCCCGGTTCGCCGAAGTGGCCACGAAGCCGGGGTTGGCGGCGCCCGCCCGTTCGGCGAGCAGCCGCATCGCATCGCTGTCCGCCCTCTCCCCTTCTGCGAGCGGCAAGGGCGCCACGGGCATGACCTGTTCGCCCTGCACCCCCAGCACTTCACGGCTGGTCGCCAGCACCCGTACCTCTGGGGTGGTGGCCACGATGCTGCCGACCAGCCGCGCGCACGCGTCGATCAGGTGCTCGCAGTTGTCGAGAATCAGCAGCAACCGTTTGTCCGCGAGGAACTCGGTCAGCCGCCGCAAGGGCGCCGCCGTGTCGTCGCGCAGCGCCAGCGCCTCCGCGACGGTCACCGTCACCAGGTCGGGGTCGTGCACATCGGCCAGCTCGACCGACCACACTCCGTCCGGGAACGCGCGCGCGACCACCGCGCCGACCTGGCGGGACAACCGGGTCTTGCCGACACCGCCCGGACCGAGCAGCGTCAGCACCCGCGTCGTGGGCAGCAGCCGCTTCGCGGCGGCGAGTTCCTCCCGGCGCCCGACGAAGCTGGTGACCTCGGCAGGGAGGTTGCCGATGGGACGCCGCGCCATGGGTGTCAACCCTAGGTACCGCGCGCGGCGCGCAGGAGCATTCTGGACAAAATCGACTCCGGTGGACGTGCCGGCGTGGCCCGCGGGCACGGGGGCGGTGGAACCGAACCGCTCCGATTCATCGGACGGCGACAGCGGCGTCGTCGACCTCGGTCAACTGGTGGCGCATCCGGTCACGCTTGGCGCGCAGATAGTGCACGTTGTGCTCGGTCGTACCGGCCTGCAAGGGAATTCGTCGTTCGACGGCGATACCGTAGGCGGTCAGACCCGCCTGTTTGGCCGGATTGTTGCTGAGCAGCCGGACCGACCGCACGCCCAGATCGGCGAGGATCTGCGCCGCGGCGCCGTAGTGGCGGGCGTCGACGGGCAGCCCGAGCCGCAGGTTCGCGTCGACCGTATCGGCGCCGCCGTCTTGGAGCTGGTAGGCGCGCAGTTTGTTGAGCAGTCCGACGCCGCGTCCCTCGTGCCCGCGCAGGTACACCACCACCCCGCGGCCTTCGGCGGCCACGGCCTGCATGGCGGCGTCGAGCTGCTCGCCGCAGTCGCAGCGCAGGGAGCCGAACGCGTCGCCGGTGAGGCATTCCGAGTGCACCCGGGTCAGCACGTCGCGCTCGCCCGGTGCGCCGAGCACCAGCGCGAGATGTTCGGCGTGGTTCGTCTCATCGCGATAGCCGACCAGCCGGAACTCGCCGAAACGGGTCGGCAGCCGCGTTTCGACGACGCGCTGCGCGCCGGGCTCGAGCCCGCGGCGGTGGTCGACCAGGTCGGCGATGGAGATGATCGGGATTCCGTGCACCCGGGCCATGGTCAGCAGCTCGGGGAGCCGGGCCATCGACCCGTCGTCGCGCACCACCTCGGCGATGACTCCGGCGGGGCGTAGTCCCGCCATCCGGACCAGATCGACGGCGGCCTCGGTATGCCCTCGCCGGCCGAGGACGCCGCGCGGGTGCGCCCGCAAGGGGAATACGTGCCCGGGACGGGTGAGATCCCGGGGTGTGGCGGCGGGATCGGCCAGCAGGCGCATGGTGTGGGCGCGGTCGGCGGCCGAGATGCCGGTGTCGATCCCTGCCGCCGCGTCCACCGAGATCGTGTAGGCGGTGCCCTTCGGATCCTGGTTGACCGCCGTCATCGGCGGCAGCTCCAGCCGGTCCAGATCGCCGCCCATCATGGGCACGCACAGCACGCCGCTGGTGTGCCGCACCAGGAAACCGATATTCTCCGCGGTCGCCTGCTCGGCGGCCAGCACCAGATCGCCTTCGTTCTCGCGGTCCTCATCGTCCACTACCAGCGCCATGCCGCCGCTCGCGATCGCCGCCACCGCGGCAGGCACCGAGTCCAGTTCACCGGGCATCATCCGCCACCTCCATATGCCTGATAGAAATATGACGGGGCCGCAGCAGCCAGGCTGCGTCTCACTCAGTGAGGCGATCGATATCCGCCAGCAACTCTCGCGCGAAATCGCGCTCGGCCTCGTAGTGCCGCACGCACCAGCGCAGCACCAGTTCCGGATAGGCCCAGTCCGGATTCGCCTCCGCGCCCTCCGCGTCGGCCTCGGCGCGTTTGCGCATCTTCTCGGCGTACGTGATGTGCTCGGTGAGGATTTCGCGCATCCGTTCGGGCTCGGCGAGGTTGCCCAGCCACGCTCGCAGCATCACGCTGTGCTTGAGCACCGGCGCCTCGACCGGCGCGTGATTGACCCAGTTCGCCGCGGCGGCACGGCCTTCCGGTGTGATGGCGTACATCCGCTTGCCGCGCACGCCGTCCTCGTGCACCACCGTGCGGGAACTGGCGTAGCCGTGCTTCTCCAGACGCTTGAGTTCGGCGTAGATCTGGCTGAACGACGGGCTCCAGTAGAAGAACTGAAGACTCCAGTCGGCCCATTTCTTCAAGTCGTAGCCGGAGAGTTCATCGGCGTGCGAGAGCATTCCGAGCACGGCCCACGCGGTGGTGGGCAGCTCGGGCACCGCGGGTCTGCCGCCATCGGTCATGGTCGGACTGTACCGCTCAGGCATATTCCGACTCGGGCTATCGCCAGCGCGCCCGGCGGGGGAACAACGTCCGGCCTGCCTCGTGGGAGATCTCGAGCAGCACCCGTGCCAGCTTGTCGAAACTCATCGCCTCGGCCCGCCCGGACAGCGACAGTGCCGCGGGCGCCGTGCCGCGGCCACGCAACGGCGCCGCGACGCAAGCGATTCCGTCCATCGATTCCTCCCGGTCCAGCGCCACGCCTTGGCGCAGCCGGATCTGGGCCAAGGCGCGATGCAGCGCGCCGGGCTCGGTGATGGTGTGCGCGGTCAGGCGCGGCAGCCGGGAATGGAACGCCGCTTCGGCGATGCTCGGTTCCAGCGCCGCCAGCATCGCCTTGCCGAGTGCGGTGCAGTGCGCGGGCATGCGGCCGCCGAGGCGGGTGGGCAGCATCGCGGCCAAGCGGCCACCGGCCTTGTCCAGGTAGACGACCTCGGGTCCGTCGAGCACCGCCAGATGGCCGACCATGCCGGTGCGCTGACACAACTCGTGCAGCAGCGGGCTGACGGCGTCGCGGATCTCGTTGTGATCGGCGGTGAGCCCGCCCAGTTCCAGGGTGCGCATGCCGAGCCGGTACCCGCCGGAGGTGTGGGCCAGCCAGCGCAGCCGGATCATCTGATCGAGGATCCGATGGACCGTCGAGCGCGGCAGGCCGGTGCGCTCCACCAGGCCCAGCAGCGTCAGCGTCGGGGTCGCGGCGTCGAACGCGTCCAGGATGAGGGTCATCCGCTCGATCATCGATACCGGCACGTCGGCGGAGCCGGGGTCGGCCCCGCCGGGCCGGGCGCGGTGCGGGAGCCGGGCGGTGTGCGGCTCGGCATCAGGTAGCAGGGTGACGGTCATTCGAACCTCCGTCGGTCGCGTTCGGGCTACGTCGACCAGGCACGACGTGCCCGATCGTTTGTGTCTCCCATCACACTGACGGGTTCGCGACCGGGAGGAATCGGGAGAACTACGTAGCTTCCACGGATCTCCGTCTCGGTGACCGGACCCCGATCTTGACCTCCCTCCGGCGGTGGCTGCTGTCATGGCTATCAGGTATATGCCTGATCGAAATAGGAGGCCCGATGGAACCGGTGCTCGAGATGGACGGATCGCCACTGGAGGTGCGCGACTTCAAAGCGGTGCTGGGTCGCTTCTGCACCGGCGTCACGGTGATCACCGCGCGGGCGGCGGCCGGGCCTGCCGGATTCACCTGCCAGTCGTTCTCGGCACTGTCGCTGGAACCGCCCGCGGTCTGCTTCTGCCCGGCGCGCACGTCGACGTCGTGGCCGCGCATCCGCGAGGTCGGGCGGTTCTGCGTGAACATCCTGGCCCACGACCAGCAGGAGATCTGCAGGCAACTCGCCCGCAGCGGCACGGACAAGTTCGCGGGAGTCGACTGGGAGCCGTCGCCGAACGGCTCGCCGCGGCTGGCCGGCGCCGTGGCCTGGCTCGATTGCGAACTCGAGCAGGAGGTCGACGGCGGTGACCACACGATCGTCATCGCGCGCGTCACGGCGCTGTCGGAGCATCGCGAGGCGCCGCCGCTGCTGTTCTACCGCTCCGCGTTCGGACGGTTCGATCCGGCCTGAGCGCCTCCCGGCCAGTGGGACTGCGCATTTCCGCCCTGGCATGCCGAACCGAAATATCGAGGTGACAAACGTGCGTGAATTGTGGAGGAACCGATGACTACCGACACCGAGGTTCGAGTGATCGACGCGGGCGCTCCGCCCGCCCGGTACGCGCGCGGCTGGCACTGCCTCGGGCTGGCGCAGGACTTCCGGGACGGGAAACCGCATACCGTCGAGATCTTCGGCACCGAACTGGTGGTCTTCGCCGGCGCGGGCGGAGAGCTCAACGTCCTGGACGCCTACTGCAGGCACATGGGCGGGAACCTGGGTGACGGCCGGATCAAGGGGGACTCGATCGCCTGTCCGTTCCACGACTGGCGCTGGGGCGGCAACGGCCGTTGCACCGGCATCCCCTACGGCCGCCGGGTGCCACCGCGCGCGCGGACCCGGTCGTGGCCGACGATGGAACAGAACAAGCAACTGTTCGTCTGGAACGACCCGGAGGGCAATCCGCCGCCGGAACACGTCGCCATCCCGCGCATCGAGGGCGCGTTCAGCGACGAGTGGACCGACTGGACCTGGAACACGATGACCATCGACGGCGCGAACTGCCGCGAGGTCATCGACAACGTGGTGGACATGGCGCACTTCTTCTATGTGCACTTCGGGTTCCCGACCTACTTCAAGAACGTCTTCGAAGGTCACATCGCCAGTCAGTACATGACCTCGGTGTCACGCGAGGACATGATGGGGGAGACGGCGAAGGCATTGGGCGGCAAGAACATCCTGCACTCCGACGCCTCCTACTACGGCCCTTCCTACATGATCGATCACCTGCGCAGCGAAAGCGCGGGCCTGACGGTCGAGGGCATCCTGATCAATTGTCACTACCCGGTGTCTCCCACCGAGTTCGTGCTGCAATACGGCGCCATCGTGAAGAAGCCGCACGGCGTGTCGCCGGAGCAGGCCGCGGACATCGCGGCGAAGTTCGCCGGTGGTCTGGGCCGCGGCTTCGAACAGGACGCCGCGATCTGGCAGCGCAAGACCCGCATCGACAATCCGCTGCTGTGCGAGGAGGACGGACCCGTCTACCAGTTGCGCCGCTGGTACGAGCAGTTCTACACCGACGTGGCCGAGATCGACCCGAAGATGACCGATCGCTTCGAGTTCGAGGTCGACACCACCCGTGCGGTCACGGCGTGGGAGGCGGAGGTCGCCGAGAACCTCGCCGAGCAGCGCGCCGGCGCCGAGGCCTGAACGGACTGCGATGGAACCGGTTACCTGCCGTACCTGCGCGACGTGCGTGCTGGTCGAGAAATTCAGCCCGCAGCACACCAGCGTGCAGTGGACCGCGAGCTCGGTGGCGGCCTGCGCCGAGTTCACCGGGGCCGACAGCGCGCGAGTGCGGACCTGCGCCGCGCTGCGCGACAGCATCGATGCGGCGTTCGCGGGCGGTCGCATCGAAGTCGGCACCCGTGACGGGGACGTGTCGTGAGTGCGGCGAACGCCGTGGACGACCGAAGAGGGGACATGACAGTGGACAGGGCTCGGGCGACCGCGGTGGCACCGACCGGTATCCCCGGCGACAGCGCGAGCCGCCTCGGAGCGGTTCTGCCCCTCCGAGTGGCGCAGGTGATCCGGGAAAGCGACGATGCGGTATCGCTGGAGCTGGATGTCGTCATGGAGCGGCCCGATTCGATCGCCTACCGGCCGGGTCAGTTCCTGACGCTGCGGATACCGAGCGAGCTGACGGGCTCGGTGAGCCGCTGCTACTCCTTGTCGAGTGCGCCGCACGAGCAGGGTCCGCTGAAGGTCACCGTCAAGCGAACCCCCGGCGGATACGCATCGAACTGGTTGTGCGACAACGCGACAGTGGGCATGGTTCTCGACGCGCTGCCGCCCGCGGGCGTCTTCACCCCCGCGTCGCTCGACGACGACCTGCTGTTGTTCGCGGCGGGCAGTGGCATCACCCCGGTGCTGTCGATCCTGAAATCGGTGCTGGCGGCCGGGTCCGGGCACTGCACGCTGATCTACGCCAACCGCGATGAGCGCTCGGTGATCTTCGCCGCCGAGCTCGCCGACCTCTCCGCCCGGCATCCCGGCCGCTCGGTCGTGGTGCACTGGCTGGAGAGTGTGCAAGGGCTACCGAGCCGCGCGCAGCTCGCGGCGCTGGCCGGACCGTGGTCGGATCGCGAGGCGTTCGTCTGCGGTCCCGGTCCGTTCATGGACGCCGTCTCCGCCGCACTGATCGGGCTGGGGGCGCGCCGCGAGCGCGTGCACGTCGAGAAATTCGTGTCGCTCAACGGCAATCCGTTCGACAGCGGCACACCTGAAGTCCTCGACTCCGGCGATCGCGCCACCGTGGCGGTGGATCTCGACGGCGAGACACGCGAACTTCCGTGGCCGCGCCAGCAGGTGCTGCTCGACGTCCTGCTGGCCAACGGACTGGAAGCGCCCTACTCCTGCCGCGAGGGCGCTTGCAGCGCGTGCACCTGCCGGATCGTTTCGGGGCGGGTGGAAATGCGGCACAACGAAGTTCTCGACGAGGCCGATCTGGCCGAGGGGTACGTGCTGGCCTGCCAGGCGGTCCCGATCACCGACACGGTGCAAGTCACCTATTCCTGAGGAGTACGACGAATCAATGGCTGATATCGCCTCGCTCGGCTATGTCCGGATCGCCGTCGCCGATGTGGCGGCCTGGCGGGCCTTCGCGTTCGACGTTCTGGGCTTCGCGCAGGGCACCGGCCCGAATCCGGACAGTCTGTACCTGCGGATGGACGAGCATGCCTACCGCTTCGAACTCGTTCCCGCGCAACAGGACCGCGTGCTCGCCGTCGGCTGGGAGGTGCGCGACTACCGCGCCCTGGCCCGGGTGCGGCACACGCTGGAGCGGGCGGGCGTGGCTGTCGCACCGCTTGCCCGGGATCAGGCCGATGCCCTGCGGGTGGAAGAGGTCTTCACCTTCACCGATCCCGCCGGGTTCACCGTCGAGGTCTTCCACGGCCCGGTGCTCGATCACAGCCCGGCCGTGACCGCGCACGGCAACCGCTTCGTGACGGCCGGATCGGGGCTCGGACATGTCGTGCTGCCGGTGCCCGACCTCGAGGAGGCGAACCGCTTCTACTGCGAGGTGCTCGGATTCCTGCCCCGCGGCTCGTTCCGGGTGCCCACCCCGCCCGAGGTGGGCCCGATTCGCGTGCGATTCCTCGGCGTCAACCGGCGTCACCACAGCCTCGCCCTGATCCCCGGCACCCGCTCCGACGGTCCGGGCCTTGTGCACATCATGGTCGAGGTCGACGAACTCGACGCCGTCGGTCGCGCGCTGGACCGGGTCATGCGGGCCGGCTATCCGTTGTCGTCGACCCTGGGCCGCCACACCAACGACAAGATGATCTCCTTCTACGTTCGCACACCCGGTGGCTGGGATCTCGAATACGGCACCGAGGGCATGCTGGTCGACGAATCCACCTACACCGCGGAGGAGATCACCGCGGACAGCTACTGGGGCCACGAATGGTCTCGGAGCTGACCCGGCGGGGCGGCCACGCGGCGAGGACTTAGACTGGCGATTCGAGGAGGAAGGAACGCTGATGAAGCGAAATCTGAACTGCCCCTGCGGAGAATCGATCGTCGGAACCGACGAGGATGATCTCGTGGCGAAGACGCAAGCGCACCTGGCGGACAAGCACCCCGGACACGACTACTCGCGCGACGAGATCCTGTTCATCGCGTACTGACCGAGAGCTCCGGGCGTGCCCGGAGCATCACGGCCTCGGACGCAGACCCTCGATCATGTGCGTCGTGGTCTCGTCCAGCAGTTCGTCGGCGGCTTCCACGGCGATCACGCCCGAGCCGACGAAGGTGGCCAGGCCCTGCAGTGCGGCGACCGCGGACAGCGCGATGCGCCGCGGGTCGCCGGCGATCACCTCACCGCGCTGCTGCGCTTCGGCGATGAGGGCGACCGGCGTCGCGAACGCCGCGTCCACGGCTCGCGACATCACATCGCCCGCGGCAGGGCTGTGCCTGCGGGCGAACATGAGCGCCATGAGCGCGGAATTCTCGGTGGCGAATCGGAGATAGGTCCGGGTCAGAGCGCGGAAGCGCTCCTCGATCGCTCTCCCGGCCGCGGTCTGTTCCAAGGCGGTGGCCAGACGCTGGAAGCCCGACACCGCGATGGCGTCGAGCAATGCCTGCTTGTCCTTGAAATGCCGGGTCGGAGCGGCATGACTGACTCCGACGTCACGGGCCAGCCCGCGTAGCGAAAGGCCGTCGACGCCGGACTCGCGCAGCGTCGCCTCGGCCCGCTGCAGCAGTTCGGCGCGCAGGTCGCCGTGGTGGTAGGACCGGCTTCGAGTGATCGGCATGGTGTTTGCAGGATAACAAAATGTAGGCATTGCCTACTTTGTAGGCGGTGACTACATTTACTCGCATGACGGTTCGGACCTTCACCGCCCCGATCGCAGTGCTGACGGTGTTCGCGGCGCTGCTCGCCACCATGTACCTCGGCTACGCGGGCAATACCGAGAAGAACTTGCACGACTTCCCGATCGCCTTGGTCGATCAGGACGTGGGTGACACGCTGGACGGCAAACCCGCCAACCTCGGCGCCCAGGTCACCGCCGCGCTGGTCGCCGGGATCCCGGCGGAGAAGATCGACCTGCGCGTCCTGGGCATCGCCGAGGCGCGCGAACAGTTGCGGGACGGCGAGGTGTACGGCGCCATCGTCATCCCGTCCGACTTCACCAAGCGTCTGGCCATTCTCGGCGCGGCCGCCGTGGTCCCCGGGGAGATCGAGCGGCCGGTGATCACGGTCCATACCAATCCGCGCATCGGTCCGTATACCACCGGCATCATGCAGCGCGTCGCCGATCGCGCGTTGAACCAGGTGGACCAGACCGTCGGCAAGAACCTGACCGGCCAGGTGAACGCCGCCCTCGCGGCGGGGCCGGGAGCGCCGGTCGAGCTCACCGGCGCGGCCAGGTTGATGCTCGCCGACCCGGTGCAGATCGTCACCGCGCCGTACCGCCCCATGGACGACGGTGCGGGCCAAGGCCTCGTCGCCTTCTTCTACACCTTGATCCTGCTGCTGGCGGGCTTCACCGGCGCCATGATCATCCACACGCTCGTCGACTCGGTACTCGGTTTCACGCCGACCGAGTACGGTCCGTGGTTCGTCCACCAGCCGGCCACCGGGATCTCCCGATTCCGGACACTGCTGGTGAAATGGGCGGTCGTCCTCACCGCGGCGCCGATCTTGTCCGGGATATTCCTCGCCGTGGCCGCCGCGTTGGGTGTTCCGCTGGGCAGCCCCCTGCTGTTGTGGCTCTACGGAGTACTCGCCATCGTCGCCGTCGGCGTCACCGCGCTGGCCGTCCTGGCCACCTTCGGCACCGCCGGACTGCTGGTCAACCTGATCTTGTTCGTCGTCCTGGGCTTGCCGTCGTCGGCCGCCACGGTCCCGCTGGAGGCGACCCCGGCCTATATCGCGAAGCTGGCCGCCTTCGAGCCGATGCACCAGATCTACCTGGCCGTGCGCGCCATCATGTTCTTCGACGCCCACGCCGGAGCCGGTTTGGGCCACGGGCTGTGGATGACGCTGCTCGGCCTCGGAATCGGACTGGTCCTCGGTGTCACGGCCACGTACGCCTACGACCGCCGTGGACTGCACCGCGCGACAGCGCCGCTCGGCAGTGCGCCTACCGTGGGCGCGCCCGCCGTCGCCGGATGAACGGGTCCGGGCGATCAGTCGCCGGTGGCGGCCAGGAGCGCGTCGAGCTTCTGCGGGTCGACGCCGAAGCCGGTGAGGCGATTCAGCGGAATGGAGGCGATCATCCGCATCATGTCCACCCCGAGTGCCGAGGCGTCGCCCATGCTCTCGGACATGCCGCCGAACACGTCGGCCAGCGCGGCCGCCGCCCTCGGATCGGCGAAGGCCTCCCCGAGGGTCGACTCCGCCGTGATCGGGATCCGCAGTTCGTCTCCGGCGACGTCGACGGCCTGCAAACGCAATGGTTGTACGACCCGGATGTGGACATGGCCGACCACGTGGCGTACCTGTGGGAGCTGATCGAGCGCCCGGCCGAGCGGCCCGAACGGTTTTCCCCAGCCCGGTAGTATCGGACTCAGCGGTTTCGCGTCGGCCGTACCGTCATCGGCCGGGCGGTAGCCACGGGAGTGGGAAATGAGCGCACGCGACGGCCCCAGCCTGCGGCGGTGGCATCGCAGCACCCGGGTGCTGGTGATCGCCGCCACGGCGTTCGTCGTGTCGTTGTTGATCGTGCCCCGGTTGATCAGGGGCTACGTCAGCTGGCTGTGGTTCGGTGAAGTCGGCTTCCGTGGCGTCTGGCTCACCGTGCTGCTCACGCGGTTGTCGCTGTTCTTCGTCGTCGCGCTCATCATCGGCGGCGTCCTGTTCATGGCGATGTGGCTCGCGTTCCGGTTCCGCCCGCTCTTCCTGCCGGAGTCCGGGGAAGAGGACAGCCTCCGGCCGTTCCGGGCGATGGTGATCCGGCGTCCGCGGCGGTTCGGTCTGGGTGTCGCTGTCACGGTGGGACTCGTCTGCGGCCTCGCCGCGCAGTCGAGCTGGATGACCGTCCAGCTGTTCGTCCACGGCGGGTCGTTCGGTGTATCGGACCCGCAATTCGGGCACGATGTCGGGTTCTACGTCTTCGACCTGCCTTTCTACCGATTCGTCGTCAACTGGTTGTTCGTCGCCGTCCTGCTGGCCTTCGTCGCCGGGCTCGCGACGCACTACCTGCTCGGGGGGCTGCGGCTGTCGGGAAAGGCGGGCGGCCTGACCCACGCGGCCCGCGTCCAGCTCGCGGTACTCGCGGGCAGCTTCATCGTGTTGAAGGCGATCGCCTATTGGCTGGACCGGTATTCGCTGCTCTCCAGTAGCAGCAAGGAACCCACCTTCGCGGGCCCGGGCTACACCGACATCAACGCGGTGCTGCCCGCTCGCCTGATTCTGTTCGCGATCGCGCTCATCTGCGCGGCGGCGGTCTTCGCCGCGATCGTGGTGCGGGATCTGCGGATCCCGGCGATGGCCGCCGCGCTGCTGCTGTTGTCGTCGATCTTGGTCGGAGCCGTCTGGCCGTTGGCCGTCGAGCAGTTCTCCGTCCGCCCGAACGCCGCCGACATGGAGCGCGCCTACATCGAACGCAATATCGCCGCTACCCGGCAGGCCTACGGGATCGGCGGCGACCGAGTCGAGTACCAGCCGTATTCCGGCGTCGGAACCAAGCCGCCGTCGGAGGTTCCCTCGGACGTCACGACGCTCGCCGACGTGCGTCTCCTGGACCCGAACGTGCTGTCCCGGACGTTCACCCAGCAGCAACAGCTGAAGAACTTCTACAGCTTCCCACCGCATCTGGACCTGGACCGTTACCGCATCGGTGGACAACTGCGCGACTACGTGGTCGCGGCGCGGGAGCTGACGCCGAGCGCGCTGAGCGGTAACCAGCGCCATTGGGTCAACCGCCACACCGTCTACACGCACGGCAACGGGTTCGTCGCCGCACCGGCCAACCGGGTCAACGCGGCGGTCCGCGAGGCCGCGGGCGATGCCGCCAGCAGCAACAGCGGATACCCGATCTACGCGGTCGGCGACATCGCCTCCCAAGCCGCCGGGCATCAGGTGATCCGAGTGGATCAGCCCCGCGTCTACTTCGGCGAAGTGATCGCCCATGCGAGTCCGGACTATGCCATTGTGGGCGGCGGCACGCAGCCACGCGAGTACGACACCGATACCACCACGTACACCTACACCGGTGCCGGTGGGGTCCCGATCGGGAAGTGGCTCGATCGCCTCGCCTTCGCCGCGACCTACACCGAGCGCAACATCGTCTTCTCCAAAGCGATCGGTCCCGGGTCGAAGATCATCTTCAATCGCGATCCGCGCCACCGCGTCGAACTCGTCGCACCGTGGCTGACCACCGACAACGATCCCTATCCCGCGGTGGTGGACGGCCGTATCGTCTGGATCGTCGACGCTTACACCTCGATCGACGGATACCCCTACGCCAAACGCAGCTCGCTCGAAGCGCTCGAACCGGGTGACGATACCGACCGGGGATCGCCCCGGCAGGTCTCCTACGTGCGCAACTCCATCAAGGCCACCGTCGACGCCTACGACGGCACAGTGCGGCTCTACCAGATCGACCGGCAGGACCCGGTCCTGGCGGCCTGGATGAAGGTCTTCCCCGGCACGGTCGAACCCGAGGAATCGATCACCCCGCAACTGCGCGCCCACTTCCGGTATCCGGAGGACCTGTTCACGATCCAGCGCGAGATGCTCGCCAAATATCACGTCGACGAACCGCGGGAGTTCTTCACCACCAACGCTTTCTGGTCGGTACCCAGTGATCCCACCGTGGAGACCAACCCGCACCAACCGCCGTTCTACGTCCTACTCGGTGGCCAAGGCAGCGCGGAGCCGTCGTTCCGGCTGGCCAGCGCGATGGTCGGCTACAACAGGGAATTCCTCTCCGCCTATGTCTCCGCCCGCTCCGATCCCGAGAACTACGGCAAGATCACCGTCCTGCAACTGCCCACCGACACCCTCACCCAGGGGCCGCAGCAGATCCAGAACTCGATGATCTCCGACACCAGGGTGGCATCCGAGCGCACCCTGCTCGAGCGCTCGAACCGGATCCAATACGGCAATCTGCTCACCTTGCCGATCGCCGACGGCGGCGTGCTCTACGCCGAGCCACTGTTCACCGAGCGGATCTCGACGGCGCCGAACGCCTCGACCTTCCCGCAGCTGGCGCGGGTGCTGGTCAGTTATCGCGAACCCGGCACCGGCGGCGTCCTCGTGGGGTACGCGCCGACTCTCGCCGAGGCACTCGACCAGGTGTTCGGGCCCGGCACCGGCCGGCTCGCCACACCACCCGGCGGCGCCCGGTCGCG
>NZ_BAFZ01000060.1 GCF_000308575.1 Nocardia exalbida NBRC 100660
CCCGATGAGCCGTCGATGCGAACGAACCCGGACACCCGGGTCGCGAAGCCGGACCGTGCGGAGCCGGTCATGAGAATCCGGGTCGACCTCGATCTGTGCCAGGGGCACGCGGTCTGTCAGGCCGAGGCGCCGGAGGTATTCACCGTGCCCAAACGCGGCCGGGTCGAAATCCTCGACGACGTGCCGGACGCCGGGCTGCGGCCCGCCGTGGCGGACGCGATCCGTTACTGCCCCACTCGAGCCCTGTCGATCGCCGACGAAGACGCGACCGACCACTCCCCGAAAGGTACCGACTGATGCCAGCTTTCGACCGCGCCGAGCTCGACGAGATGATCCAGCGCTGGATCGTGGAGAACCAGCGCTGCGAGGAGAAGGGCGACTGGAAACCGCTCGCGCAGATGTACACCGAGGACGCCACCTACGGCTGGAACTACGGCCCCACCCAGGAGTTCATGGCCGTCGGACGCGACGAGATCCGCGATCTGGCCCTCGGCCAGGAGATGGCCGGACTGGAGGGCTGGACCTACCCCTACCAGGAGTTCGTGGTCGACGACCGCACCGGCAACGTCATCGGACTGTGGAAGCAGATCAGCGAGGCCGAGCGTCCGGACGGGCGCAACTACTCGCCGGAAGGGATCGGCGGCAGCTGGTTCCGCTACGGCGGCGACTTCCAATGGTCCTGGCAGCGCGACTTCTTCGACTTCGGCAACGTCTCGGCGATGTTCATGGAGATGATCACGAACAAGGCGCTGACGCCGGGCATGCAGAAGCGCATCGAGCGCTCCGTCTCCGGCAAACCGCTGCCCGGTTGGTACCGCATCGGCGAATCCCCCGTCCCGCTGTGGTGACCGACATGGCCGCATCACACAGCCGATTCGCCGACCTGGACCGGGACACCCTGGCGGCGCTGCTTCCCGAACTGCTCCTGTGCGGGCACCTCATCGACCGTTCCGGTATGGCGCATTCGATCGCCGCGTTCGGCCGGGAGGGTATGACCGAGATCGCCATCGAGGAGTGGCAGGTCGCCAGCCCGGTCTACACCCGGCGCATGCAGCGGGCGCTCGGCTTCGCAGGCGACGGCGTGGAGACAATCTTCAAGGGACTGCAACTGGATATCGGCGCTCCACCGCAGTTCATGGACTTCCGTTTCCGGGTGGAGGACCACCACCACGGCGAGTTCTGGCTCGACCACTGCGGCGCGCTGGCCGATGTGGAACCGATGGGCGAGGACTTCGTCGTGTCGATGTGCCACGACATCGAAGACCCGACCTTCGACGCGACCGCGCTGGCCACCAACCCGCACGCGCGGGTCCGGCCCATCCACCGCCCGCCCCGCCATCCGGCCGACCGGAAGCCGGTGTGCGCGTGGACGGTCGTCATCGATCCCGGGCATGTGCCGCCGCCCGTGCCGCCCAACGCCGAGTTGGTCGCCGGGTCGGTGGCGGCGGGACTGGAGCTGGCCGCGATCGATCGCGACGACGAAGGACGGCCGGACTACGCGGGCCCCCTGCTCAGCGATGTGCGATTCGCGGACTTCTCCCGCTCCGCGCTGGTGCGTCTCGCCGACGAGGTCTGCCTGCAACATCATCTGCTCACCCTCGGTTTCATGATCGCGGTGCGGGCCCGCGCCGACGCCGCCGCGGCGCTGGAGATCGGACGCAAACAGTTCGCGGGGATCGCCGGGCTCACCAGTGAGCGCCTGCGCAACTGCCTCGGCCTCGGTGACGACGCCGCCGCGCTCGCGACGGTACTGCGGCTACATCCCGTTCTGAATCCGTTGCCCTACACCGGTATCGAGATCGCGGACACCGGCGACACGGTCACGGTGACGTTTCCGGCCGCGAGCGGTGCGCACACCGACGCAGCGTGGCCGTCGATGCTCGACCCCGAGCACCTACAGCCGCTGAACGCCTTGGTCCGCGGCGTGAACCCGCGTTTCTCCGCCGAGGTCGTCGCGGTGGGCGCGGACGGGTGGCGCGCCGCCGTCACGCTCGGCGACAAAGCGTTCCGGGAGGCGACGGAGGTCGCGCTGACCCGGTTCAGCACCGGCGCCGCCTTCACCTTCACCGACCGGGGGATCCCCCTTCCGCTCACCGTCGTGTGACAGCCCCACCCAGAGATGGAACGAGATGGCCAACAACTTCGCCGACCTCTTCGAGCACTCCGTTGACGCCATGCCCGAGCGGGTGGCGCTGATCCAGTCCGGCCGCCGCGTGACCTACCGGGCACTCGACGCCCGCGCCAACCAGCTCGCACATCATCTGGCGAGCCTCGGCGTCGGCGCGGGAACGCACGTGGGTTTCCAGATGCACAACAGCATCGAGACGATGGAGACGCTGATCGCGTGCTTCAAGCTCGCCGCCGTGCCGATCAACATCAACTACCGGTACGGCGTGGCGGAACTGGCCTACGTCTACGCCAACGCGGATCTCGAGGTGCTCGTGCACCACTCCTGTTACGCCGCAGCCGTGCAGGAAGCCCGGACGACCGCGTTGCGGCACACGCTCTGCGTAGCCGACGAGTTCAGCGACGCGGATTCCGTGTCGACGGGCTACGAGGCCGCCCTCGCCGGGGAGCCGACGGACCGCCCGGCGGTCCGCCGCGGTCCCGACGACCTGTTCATGATGTACACCGGCGGGACGACCGGCATGCCGAAGGGCGTCATGTGGCGGCAGGAGGACATGTGGCGGGTCCTCGGCGGCGGCATCGACTTCTACACCGGCGAACCGGTCGCCGACGAGTTCCAGCAGTCCCGCACCGGCGCCCAGGTCGATCCGAGCGCCTGGCTGGTGCTGCCGCCGCTGATCCACGCCGCGGCCATGATGCCCACCTTCACCGCGCTGTGGTCGGGCAACACCGTGATCTTCGAATCCCGCTTCGACGCCGGTAGCGTCTGGCGGACCGTCGCCCAGCAGCGTCCCCAGGTCATGGTGATCACCGGTGACGCCATGGCCAGACCGCTGCTCGAGGCGTTCGAGCGCGAGCCGGTGGACGCCTCTTCCCTGCTGGCGATCGCCTCCGGCGCCGCGCTGCTGTCGCAGCCGGTGAAGAACGCGCTGCTGGAGCTGTTCCCGTGGGCGGTCGTCTCGGACTCCATCGGGTCGTCGGAAACCGGTTTCGGCGGTATCGGATTCGCCCAGAAGCACGACGATCCCGCCCGCGGGCCCCGCGTGCAGACCGGTCGCGGCGCCGTCGTCGTGGACGACGACGGCCACCCGGTCGCGCCGGGTTCGGAAGGCTGGCTGGCCAAGACCGGCAACGTGCCGATCGGCTACTACAAAGACCCCGGCAAGACCGACAAACTGTTCAAGACCGTCGACGGCATACGCATGGTCGTCACCGACGACCGCGCCCGCGCCGAGACCGACGGATCGATCACGCTGATCGGCCGCGGCAACATGGTGATCAACACCGGTGGCGAGAAGGTGTTCGTCGAAGAGGTCGAAAGCGTGGTGAAGACCCACGACGCGATCTACGACGCGGTGGTGCTCGGCGTGCCGCACGAACGCTGGGGCCATCAGGTCGCCGCCGTGGTGTCGCTGTCCGGAGCCGGGCCGGTCGAGTTCACCGACCTGCAGGCGCACGTGCGCAAATTCCTGGCCGGCTACAAAGTGCCCAAACAGATCTGGGTCGCCGACACCATCGTGCGCGCGCCCAGCGGCAAGCCCGACTATCGGTGGGCCAAGCAGTACGTGGCCGGCCGGGGCCCCGACCACAAGGCGGACTGACATGATCCGGGTGATCCAATGGGCGACCGGCGGAGTCGGGCGGGCCGCCATCGAGGGCATTCTCGACCATCCCGATCTGGAACTGGCCGGGGCCTGGGTGCACAGCGCGGACAAGGACGGTGTGGACCTGGGCGAGCTGGTCGGTCGTGCGCCGATCGGAGTGCGCGCGAGCACCGATGCCGAGCGTCTGCTCGCCACACCGGCCGAGTGCGTGCTGTACAGCCCGTTCATGGCCGACACCGAGACGGTGCGCGCGATCCTGCGGTCCGGCAAGAACATCGTCACACCGCTGGGCTGGTTCTATCCGCGCCGCGCGGAGCGGCAGCGGTATGACGAGCTGTGCCGGGCCGCCGGAGTCACTCTGCACGGCGCCGGAATCCATCCCGGCGGCATCACCGAGAAGATTCCGCTGGTGGTGTCGGCGCTGTCGGGGGCGATCACCGAGGTGCGCGCCGAGGAATTCTCCGATATCCGCACTTATGGCGCGCCCGAGGTGGTCCGGGACTGGATGCTGTTCGGCGCCACACCGGAGCAGGCCGCGGCGAGCGTCATGGCGGACGTCCTCGCGGGCGGCTACAGCCAATCGGTGTGGATGATCGCGGAGGCGCTGGGCATCGCGCTGGACGAGCGACTGCGGGTGACGCACGAGACGGCGGTGGCCACCGCGCCGATCGACTCGCCGATCGGGCCGATCGCGCCCGGACGCGTCGCCGCGCAACGCTTCCGCTGGCAGGGGACCGTCCGCGGCGCACCGGTGATCACGGCGGCGGTGAATTGGTTCATGGGCACCGAGAACCTCGATCCACCCTGGACATTCGGACCGGCGGGTGAGCGGTACGAGGTCGAGATCGTCGGTGATCCCGGCGCGACGGTGACCTTCACCGGCATGCACGCGCACAGCGCCGCCGCCGGTCTGGCGCGCAACCCCGGCATCGTCGCCACGGCCATGCACTGCGTGAACTCGATTCCCTACGTCGTCGCCGCCGAACCGGGTGTGCGGACCTATCTCGAGCTGCCGCTCGTCGCGGGTCGCGCCGCCGCCTCGTTGCGCGGGGCCGACGGCGCTTCGCCCACCGCGGCCGATTCCGACCTCGCGCGGCGGACGGCGCCGCGCTGACCGGCTTGCCCGTTTCATCTAGGAGGTAGCAATGGCCGCATCGGCATTACCTGTCGGATTCGATTTCACCGATCCGGCGCTGTGGGAGAACCGAAGTCCGGTGGAGGAGTTCGCGCAGCTGCGACGGACCGCCCCGGTGTGGTGGAACGCGCAATCCGACGAGACCTCCGGGGGTTTCCGCGACGGCGGTTACTGGGTGGTCAGCAAGCTCGCCGACATCAAGGAGATCTCGAAGCATCCGGAACTGTTCTCCTCGGAGCGGAAAGGGGCGATCATCCGTCTGCCCGGTGACATCACCCCGGAGCAGATGGCGCTCACCGGAGCCCTGCTGGTGAACATGGACCCGCCCAAGCACTCGAAGATCCGGCGGATCATCTCGAAAGGCTTCACGCCGCGGGCGGTGGAGAACCTGCGGGCCGCACTCACCGACCGCGCCGCGCGCATCGTGCACGGCGCCAAGGAATCCGGCGGCGGCGATTTCGTCGAACAGGTGGCCTGTGAATTGCCGTTGCAGGCGATCGCCGAGCTGATCGGCGTGCCGCAGGCGGATCGGCGCAAGCTGTTCGACTGGTCCAATCAGATGCTCAACTACGACGACCCCGAGTACGGCGATCCCGCGACGGCCTCGGCCGAGATCCTCGGCTACGCCTGGAACATGGCCGAGCAGCGCCGCGCCTGCCCGGTGGGCGATATCGTGAGCGAACTCGTGCACGCCGACCTCGACGGCGAGGCGCTCGGCTCCGACGAGTTCGGCTTCTTCGTCATCCTGCTCGCGGTGGCGGGCAACGAGACCACGCGCAACGCCATCACGCACGGGATGAAGGCGTTCGTCGACAACCCGGAACAGTGGGAGATCTACCGGCAGCAGCGTCCGCGCACCGCGCCCGACGAGATCGTGCGCTGGGCCACGCCGGTGACCGCCTTCCAGCGCACCGCGACCGAAGACCTGGAACTAGGCGGGCAGCGCATCCGGCAGGGCGAGCGGCTCGGCTTGTTCTACAGCTCGGCCAATTTCGACGACGAGGGCTTCGAGAATCCGTTCACCTTCGACGTCTTGCGCAACCCGAACCCGCACGTGGGTTTCGGCGGCACCGGCGCGCACTACTGCGTCGGCGCGAACCTGGCCAGGCTGGAGATCGATCTGATGTTCAACGCCATCGCCGACGTGATGCCCGACCTGCGGCAGGTCGCCGAGCCGGTACGGCTGCGGTCGGGCTGGATCAACGGCATCAAGAGCTGGCGCGTGCGCTACGAGTAGGTCCGGGTGCGAGTTCCCCGTCACCCTGTGGCGGGGAACTCGCGCGGGCCCGGCCGTGCTCTCAGCCGTTGTCTTGCTTGCGGCGCCTGCGGTAGCGAACGGTGCACGGTTGCGCGAGTTGCACGACCATCTTGGAGTGGTCGTTGCGATAGGTCTCCGACGGCTGGGTCATCTCGAACTCCCAGTCCCGCAACAGCAGCGAGAAGATGGCCTTCAACTGCATCAACGCGAATGCCGCGCCGACGCAGCGGTGCCGGCCCGCCCCGAACGGAATCCACGTCCAGCGGTTGACGAGATCGGCCTGGTCGGGATCGATGTAGCGGCCGGGATCGAACGCGTCCGGATCGGGGAAGTCCTCCGGGATCCGGTTCGAGATCGCGGGTGTGGCCGCGACGTGGTCGCCGGGTTCGATGCGGTGCCCGCAGACCTCGAACTCGCCACGGGCCACCCGCATCAGGATGATCAGCGGCGGGTGCAGGCGCAGCGTCTCCTTGAGCACGGACTCCAGGTGCGGGATCTGGCGCAGCGCGCCGAAGCTGATGTCGGAGCCGTCGGCGTAGAGCTCGTCGAGTTCGGCGACGACCCGGCCCAGTACCTCGGGGTGGCGCAGCAATTCGATGATCGTCCAGGCCGCCGTACCGGAGGTGGTGTGATGGCCCGCGAACATCATCGAGATGAAGATGCCGGTGATCTCGCTGGCGCTGAAGCGCGGTTCGCCGTTGTCGCCCGGGACCGAGATGAGCACGTCGAGCATGTCCCGATCGTCCTTGCCGGTCGGCGGGGCGGCGGCCCGGCGATCCATGATCGCCTGGACCAGCTCGACCAGCTCGGCCCGCGCCTGGTCACGGCGGCGGAAGCTCTCGATCGGGGCGTACGGGTCGACGTAGGCCAGTGCGTCGGTGCCCCGTTCCAGGTCGTGGTAGAGGTGCGCGAAGCGGTCGTCGAGGTCGTTGCGGAATTTCACGCCGATCAGGCAGGCCGAGGAGGTGTAGATGGTCAGTTCGGCGAAGAAGTCGAGCAGGTCGATCTCGCCCTCGTCGCCCCAGCGTGCCAGCATCCGCTCGACCTCGCGGGCGATGGTCGCGGCGTGCCCGCGCATGTGCTCGGCGCGCAGAGCCTGGTTGTGCAGCATTTCCTTGCGGCGTTCCGGGCTGGCGTCGAAGACGACGCCGTCGCCGAAGATGGGTTTCATGAAGGGATAGGCGGCGGCCTGGTCGAGGTCCTCGTCGCCGGAGCGGAAGAAGAATTCGTTGGCCTCCGCGCCCGACAGCAGGATGACCTGGCGCCCCGCCAGATCGAACGAGCCGACGTCGCCGCACTCCGCGCGGACCCGGCGCATCAGGCCGATCGGGTCGACGCGGAACTCCTCCAGATGACCGTGCTCGTGGTCGCCTCCGGATACCCGCTGTGGTTTCACCAGAGTCATTGGAAATCCTTCCCCAGATAAGTGTCCAAGTTTTATGATGGACACGTGTCTGGACAGTACTACGGTCAGCGAGCGTCCGGCAAGACACGGGCCACGTCCGCCGTCGCGCAGGCCGGACGCCACGATCGCGGGTGCCGCCATCGCCGCACAGCCCGCGCCGAGAAGTGATCGGTGGATTCGAAGATGGATGTCGGCAGGCAGGCCATGTCGGTGACGTGGCGGATAGTGCGGTTGAAGGTCGCGGGGGCGGTGCTGATCCTGCTCGTCGCCGCGGTGGTCGCGGTCGCCGTCGCGATGTACGCCGGAAGCTTCCGCTCCACGGAGACCGTCACCGTCGAGACGTCCCGAACCGGACTGGTTCTGGACCCCGACGCCAAGGTGCGGATGCGGGGGTGGAACTGGGCCGGGTCAGCGCCGTGGAATTCCATGGTGACCGGGCGCGCCTGCGTCTCGCGCTCGATCCCGCGCTGCTGCGGCTGGTGCCCGCCAACGCGACGGTGAACATCCGCTCGACCACCGTATTCGGCGCCAAATACGTGAATTTCGTCGTGCCGGGCGTGCCCTCGCCGACGCCGATGCGGCCCGGGGCGACGATCCGCGCGGAGTCGGTCACCGTCGAATACAACACGCTGTTCCAGCGTCTCAGCGACATCCTGGCCGAGGTGGAGCCGGGCAAGCTCAACGCCACCCTGGCGGCATTGGGCACCGCCCTGCAAGGGCGCGGCGATCGGCTGGGCGATCTCCTGGCTCGCGCGGACGACTACCTGCGGCAGATCAACCCGAGTCTGCCCGCGCTGCGGCGGGACCTGTCGTCTGCCGGTCAGGTCACCGGGCTCTACGCCGACACCACCCCCGATCTGTTGCGCACGGCGGGCAACGCCATCGCGACCGGCGCGACGGTCGCCCAGGGTGCGCAAGACCTGGACGCGGTGTTGCTCGACCTCATCGGCTTGGCCGACACGACCCGGTCGGTGCTCACGAACAACGAGGGGGATCTCTCCGCCGTGACCGCGCTCCTGCGGCCCACCAGTTCGCTGCTGGATACGTACTCACCGGTGCTCTACTGCGTGGTCGTCGGTATCGCGAAAGCTCTTCCCGCGGCCGAAGCCATCATCGGGGGGTACGAGCCGGGAGCCATCTTCAATGCGAGCTTCATGTACGGCGCGCGGCCCTATCGGTTTCCCGACGACCTGCCGAAGGTGAACGCGACCGGTGGGCCACGCTGCGACGGGATCCTCGACCGGGTTCCCGGCAGCCACGCCGATTACGTGGTCACCGATACCAACGCGGGCGCGCCGTTCACTCCGTCCAGCGCGGTCGTGCCCAACGCGCCCAAGGTCTTCCAGATCCTTTTCGCGGGCATGCCCGGGGTGCCGCGTTAGTCGACCGCCTCGGTGATCTGCTCGCGTAGGACGTCGTGCGGATCGCCCTGGCCGGTGAGTCGGCCGTCGCGCAACAGCAGGCAGTGGTCGGCGCGCAGGGCGTCCTCGCGGCTGTGCGTGGCGTGCACGACCGTCACGCCACGCGCGCCGACGCGGCGGATGGCCTCGGAGATCTCCTGCTGGGCGGCGGAGTCCAGGCCGGTGGCCGGTTCGTCGAGCAGTAGCAGGTCCGACTCCTGTGCGAGAGCCTGCGCCAGGAGCGCCCGTTGGCGCTGGCCGCCGGAGAGGGTGCCGAGCCGGCGCTCGCTCAGCTCGGCGATGGCCATCCGGTCGAGGCACGCGCGCACCACCGCGCGATCCTGCCGGGTGAGACGCCGCCAGGCGCCGCGATGCGCCCACCGTCCCATCGCGACTGTTTCCCGCACGGTGATCGGCAGCGTCGCGGGAACGCCGCTGTGCTGCACGACGAATGCCGGGCGCCGGAGATGCTGTCGGCGAACGGTTCCCGTGGTGGGCGTGACGACGCCGGCCAGCACGCCGAGCAGGGTGGACTTGCCGGACCCGTTGGGCCCGACGAGTGCGGTCACCTGTCCGGCCGGGATCGTGGCGGTGAACGCGTGCAGGACCGGGTTTCCCCGGTAACCGGCCGTCACCTCGGCGAGATGGACAGCGGACTGCGACATGAGCGGACTCCGATCACCTCATTGAAATGAAAACCGTTATCATTGTAGAGTGCTGCCTCATGGAGTGGTTGGCCCCGTTCGAGGTTTCGTTCGTGCAGCGGGCGTTGTGGGGCGGATTGCTCGTGTCGTGCTTGTGCGCGCTGGCCGGCACGTGGGTCGTGCTGCGCGGCATGGCTTTTCTCAGCGACGCGATGGCGCACGGCATGCTGCCGGGCGTCGCGATCGCCGCGTTGCTCGGCGGAAACCTGGTGCTGGGCGCGGCATGCAGCGCCGCGGCGATGGCGGCCGGCGTCTCGGTGCTGGGCCGCGGCACCAGGTTCGCCGCCGACACCGGCATCGGATTGCTGTTCGTCGGGATGCTGTCGGCGGGCGTGATCATCGTGTCGCGTTCGCCCTCGTTCGCGGTGGACCTGACCGGCTTCCTCTTCGGTGACGTACTCGCCGTCGGGGCGCGTGACCTCTGGTATCTGGTCGCGGCCGCGGTGCTCGCGGCGGTGATCTCGATGCTCGGCTACCGGGCGTTCGTCGCGCTCACCTTCGACCCGCGCAAGGCGCACACCCTCGGGTTGCGGCCCCGGATGGCGAACGTCGCGCTGATCGGCCTGGTGACCCTGGCGATCGTCGCGTCCTTCCACATCGTCGGCACGTTGCTGGTCTTCGGTCTGCTCATCGCGCCGCCCGCGGCCGCCGTCTACTGGGTGCATCGCATCCCGCTGATCATGCTCACCGCCGCGGCGCTCGGCGCGCTGTCCACCTTCGCCGGGCTGCTGATCTCGTGGCACGCGAGCACCGCCGCCGGGGCGACCATCGCGGCGACGGCCGTCGCGCTGTTCTTCGTCTCGGCGCTGTCGTCCTGGCTGCGCGAGCGGATCCGCGCCTCCCGCACGACCGCGAAACCACTGACGCTCGGGCTGGTCCTCGCCGCGATCACGCCCTTGATCGGTTGCGCGACAGAACAATCCGAGCCTGCGGAGCCGACGCCGCACGGGTACGTGGCGGGCGCGGAGGAGACCGACGAGGCGCAGCCGCGTCTGGTCGTGGCCGACAACGCGACCGGCGCCGTGCGGGTGGTCGACCTCGTGACCGAGGAGGTGATCGATCTCGGCCGGATGGAAGGCGTCGACCGGATGACTACCGACGGGCGCTTCGCGTTCCTGTCCGCCCGCGACCGGATGCGGATCGTGGACGCGGGTGCGTGGGCGGTCGACCACGGCGATCACGTGCACTACTACCGCGCGCCCGCCCGCGATCTGGGCATCAGCACCGGCGGCCCGGTGTCGGTCGCGCACGCCGACAGCGCGATCACGGCAATCGTTTCCGACGCGGGTAGCACCACGCTGCTGGACCGGTCCGCGCTCGGCGCGGGGTCGGTGCGCGAGCGCGGCGTGATCGCGGACGCCGCCGCCGTGCCGTACGCCGAGCACCTGCTCGTGGCCGTGCCCTCCCGTGCGCGCATCGAGGTCCGCACCCGAGACGGCGCGCACGCCTCGGACCTCGCACAGCCGTGCCCGCATCCGCGCGGCTCGGCGGTGACCAGGCGGGGCGTCGTCTTCGGTTGCGCCGAAGGTGCTTTGCTGGTGACGGCACGCGACGCGGCGTTCACCGGCGAGAAGATCCCCTATCCGCCCGGCACCCTGGACGCCGACCGCGCGGTCGAGTTCCGCCACCGCCGCGGCAGCGCGACGCTCGTGGCCGCGGCCGGTCGGCGCGGGGTGTGGGTGCTCGACGTCAGACGCAAGACCTGGACCTCGGTCGACACCGGTCCGGTGGTCGCGGCGAACACGGCGGGGGAGGGAGCCGCACTGCTGGTGCTCACCGCGGACGGCCTGCTGCACAGCTACGACGCCGCGACCGGCCGCGAGTCCGCGGCGGCGCGCCCGCTGACCGCGCCGGTAGCCGACGGCACGCCCGCGCCGCAGATCCTCGTCGACGAACACCGCGCCTACCTCAACGATCCCGTGGCGCGGGCGATCCACGAGATCGACTACACCGACAACCTGCGCACCGCGCGCACGTTCCGCCTCGACATCATGCCCACCTCGATGGTGGAGACCGGCCGATGAGACTCGCTGCCCGCCTGTGCGCGCTGATCGTCGCCGCGCTGTTCGCACTGACCGCATGCTCGAATTCCGGCGCCCACCGAGGCGGAGTCCTCGTCACCACCAATATCCTCGGCGATCTCACCCGCGCCGTCGCCGGGGATGCGGTCGAGGTCACCGTGCTCATGCAGGCGAACGCGGACCCGCACTTCTTCGCCATCTCCGCCCAGCAGGCCGCCCGGTTCGAACGCGCGAACCTCATCGTCTACAACGGTCTCGGTCTCGAGGAGAGCGTGCTGCGCAACGTCGAGGTGGCCGAGAAGTCCGGGGTCGCGGGCGTATCCGTCGGCGCGGCGATCGACCCCATCGCTTACGCGGCGCACGAAGCGAACGGCAGACCGGATCCGCACTTCTGGACCGATCCGCGCCGGGTGCGCAGGGCGGTGGAGGTCATCCGGGACCGGATCCTCGACCACGTCCCCGGTGTGGACGCCGCGGCGGTCCGCGCCGGAGCCGACCGCTACCTGACCGAACTCGACCGGCTGGATCGCTGGATGACCGAGCGGTTCGCGACGATCCCCGTCGAACGGCGGAAGCTGGTCACCAACCATCACGTCTTCGGTTACCTGGCACAGCGATTCGGCTTCGAGGTGGTCGGCGCGGTGATTCCGGGTGGCACCACCCTCGCGTCACCGAGCCCGTCGGATCTGTCCGCCCTCGCCGGGACCATCCGGGCCGCCGGGGTGGGCGCGATCTTCGCCGACGCCTCGCAACCCGATCGCCTGGCCAGGGTGCTCGCCGACCAGGCCGGGGTGCACGTACAGGTGATCTCCCTGTACTCCGAGTCGCTCACCGAGCCGGGCGGCGGCGCGGGCACCTACCTGGAAATGATGCGGGCCAACACCGAGTCGATCGTGCGCGGCCTCGCCACCCCCTAGCCCGACCCACGCAACGAAAGACGGAGTCGCCCATGCCTGTTCGATCGACAACCACGAAATCGGCCGCCCTGACCGGCTTGCTGACCGCAGTACTCACCGTCGCCGGATGCGGCGGCGATGCTTCCCCGGAACAAGACACCCGGCGCACACCGATCACCGACCCGGTCGCCATCACCTACGACGGCGGAATCCACGTACTGGACGGAAACACCCTCGAACTCGCGCGCACGGTCGAGCTCGACGGCTTCAACCGGCTCAACCCCGCGGGTGACGACCGGCACCTGATCGTCTCGACCAAAGCGGGCTTCCGGGTCTTCGACGCCGTCACAGCCGAATTCACCGGCACGGACTTTCCCGGCCCCCATCCCGGGCACGTGGTCCGGCATGCCGGGCGGACCGTGCTCTTCAGCGACGGCACCGGCGAAGTCGTCGCGTTCGACTCCGCCGATCTCGCGAAGGGCGCGCCGAAGACCGACATCTACCGCGCGGCCGCCCCGCACCACGGCGGCGCGATCGAACTGACCAACGGCGAACTCGTCCTCACCCTCGGCACCGAGGAGAAGCGGACCGGCGTCGTGGTGCTCGACGAGAACCGCACGGAGCGGGCGCGCAACGAGAACTGCCCCGGCGTGCACGGTGAGGCGACCGCCGCGGGCGAGGCCGTGGTGATCGGCTGCGAGAACGGCGTGCTCGTCTACCGCGACGGCGCGATCACCAAGGTGACCAGCCCCACCGAGTACGGCCGGATCGGCAACCAGGCGGGCAGCGAAACCTCGCCGGTCGTCCTCGGCGACTACAAGCAGGACAAGGACGCCGAACTCGAACGCCCGCGCAAGGTCGCACTGATCGACACGGTCACCGGCACGTTGCGCCTGGTCGATCTGGGCACCAGCTACACCTTCCGTTCGCTGGCCCGGGGCCCGCACGGCGAAGCCCTGGTCCTCGGCACCGATGGCCGCGTCCACGTGATCGATCCCGTCGCGGGCGCCGTCGTGCGCACCATCCCGGTCACGGATCCCTGGCAGGAGCCGCTGGAATGGCAGAAGCCTCGGCCCGCGCTGTTCGTCCGCGGCGGCACCGCCTATGTCTCCGACCCCGGGACGAAGCAGGTGCACCGCATCGACCTGGGCACCGGAGCGAAGACGGCGAGCGTCGCGCTGCCGAGCACGCCGAACGAAGTGAGCGGCGTGCTGGGGCACTGACCCTCGGCTCTCGTCGGTGGGGACAGCGGACGATAGTCGCGGTGGTGAGCCCGTTCACCGCGACATCGACCACGGGAGAGGCCGAGTATGACGCAGTCGCCCATCGGCCGCCGGAGGCTTCTGGCCGCGGCGGCACTCCTACCGCTGGCCGGGTGCGCTGCGGAGAAGGGGCCTTCTTCCTCCGCCGCGCCCACCGCCCAGGCGGACGAGCGCCACGATCGGCTGATCGAGCTGGAACGAAAGTTCGACGCACGCCTGGGCGTCTACGCCCGCGCCACCGGGACGGGCGTCACCGTCGCGCACCGAGCCGATGAACGATTCGCGTTCTGTTCGACGTTCAAGGGCTTGGCCGCGGCAGCGGTGCTCCAGCGTAATCCGCTGTCGCACTTGGACACAGTCGTCACCTACACCCGCGACGATCTGCTGAAGAACGCCACCGTCACCCCTCGGAACGTGGACACGGGAATGACGATCCGCCAGCTGTGTGACGCCGCGATACGGTACAGCGACGGCACCGCGGGCAATCTCCTGCTCCGCGATCTGGGTGGCCCGGCCGAGCTGACGGCCTACGCCCGGAGCCTGGGCGACCCGGTCACCCGGATGGACCGGATCGAGCCCGCGATCACCGAAGCCACCCCGGGAGACCCGCGCGACACGACTTCGCCGAGGGCGTTCGGCGAGGTCTATCACCGGATCGTGCTGGGCGACGCCCTTCCGGGCGACAAGCGGGACTTCCTCCGCGATCTGCTGGAACGCAACGCCACGCCCGCGGGCGCCCAGCGAATCCGGGCCGGCACACCGCAGGGATGGAGGGTGGCCGACAAGACCGGGACCGGCGACTACGGCACACTCAACGACATAGCGGTCGTGTGGCCCCCGGATGCCGCGCCACTCGTTGTCGCGATCATGTCCAGCAAAGCCACCCGAGATGCCGCCTACGATCAAGCTCTCCTCGCCGAAGCCGCCGCGTACGTGATGGACGCACTCACCTAGCGGCCGTCGCTGTTCTCGCGCGCGGATACTCGGCGCATTGCCCTCGCGCGACCTGTGGTATCGGCGGGACCGGCAATTCCCATAGCCGCGAAGCGACGGCCCCCCGCTACGGTGGGATGACATGGATACTGCTGTGCTCGCCGTGCCGGAGCCCGCGCGCGCCCCTCGGTCCGCGGCGGCCGGCGGCCGGTTGCGGCGGATCCGGAACGCGCGGCCACTGGTCGTCGTGGCCGGTTGCCTGGTGGTGTTGCAGCTGGCGGTCCGCTGGTGGGTAGCGGGCAGCGGCTACTTCTATTGGGACGATTTCATCCTGGTCGGCCGGGCGGCCCGATTCGGGCTGTGGTCTACCGACCTGCTGCTGTACGACCACGACGGGCACTTCATGCCGCTGGCATTCGCCACGGCCTGGGCGGTGAACGCGGTGGCGCCGCTGGTCTGGGCCGGACCGGTGACGGTGCTGCTGATCATGCAGCTCGGCGCGTCGGTAGCCGTGGTGCGGATGCTGGTGCTGGTGGTGGGCCCACGATGGCCGATCCTGCTTCCGCTGGTCTTCTACCTGTTCTGCCCCCTGACGGTCCCGGCGTTCGCCTGGTGGGCCGCCGCTCTGAACGCACTGCCGCTACAGTTCGCCCTCGCCTGGGTGATCGGGGACGCGGTGCTGCTCGTCCGCACCGGTCGCCGCCGATACGCGCTGTCCGGGGTCGCGGTGCTGGCGGTGGCGCTGCTGTTCTTCGAGAAGTCGGCGGTCGTGCCGTTCGTCGCGTTCGCCATCACGGCGCTGGCCCGCTACGTCGACGGGCGCGCGGCCCCGATGCGCACGGTGGCCCGGCGGGGTGCGTCGCTGTGGGTCGGGTCGGGCGCGGTGCTGGCCTGCTGGTCGATCATCTACCTCGTGGTGGTCGACGGTCCCGGTCTGCCCGACAGGTGGGACGAGTTGCGCGACCTGCTGCCCGGAGCTGCCTCCCTGGGGGTCGTGCCCGCCCTGTTCGGCGGCCCCTGGGTGTGGGAGCGGTGGCTACCCTCGACGCCGTGGGCGGATCCGCCGGGGTGGGCGGTGGTGTCGGCCTGGCTCGCGCTGGGCGCGGTCGTAGCGCTGACGATGCGCGCCCGGCGGCGGATCGGAGCGGTCTGGCTGACGGCCGCGGCGTACGTCCTGATCGCTCAACTGGCGGTGGCGCTGGCTCGCGGCGGCCCGAACACCGCGGGGGAGTTGATGCAGTCGCTGCGCTACTTCGCCGACACGGCGGTGGTGTCGGCGGCCGCGGGTGCGCTGATGCTGCGGGCCCGTCCCCGGCCGGGCCGGGGCCCAGCGCTTCCCGGGCGGTCCGTGACGATCGCGGTGACGGTGGTGTTCGTCGTCAGCAGTCTCTGGTCCACCTGGACGTTCGTGCGATCCTGGCGTGCCGGCCCGACCGAAACCTACATCACCAACGTGAAATCGGGGCTGAGCGCATCCGACGGCGCGCCACTGCTCGAGCAGGAGGTGCCGTGGAATGTGCTGAATCCCTTGGCCTACCCGCAGAATCTCACCAGGAACGTCCTGGCTCCCATAGCCGCTCCCGGCACCTTCGCGGACTCGACACCCCATCTGCGGATGATCACCGACAACGGTGAGATCGTCGAGGCGGCGGTCTGGTGGAACCGGATCATCCTCCCCGGCCCGGAGCCCGGCTGCGGCTACCGGATCGAGGGCACCGCCCCGGCTCGCCTGCAACTCGACGGCCCGATGCTCGCGAACAAATGGACAGCGCAACTCAACTACCTCGCCAGCCGCGACGGCCGCATCACCGTCGCCCTGGAACAAGGCGAAACGGTGACCGCGCCGGTCCGAAAGGGACCCAACACCGTCTTCGTTCGCCTCATCGGCAGCGGTTCGGCCCTGCGAATCACCACCGCCACACCGGGCCTGAACCTGTGCGTGGGCGTCGGCCCGGTCGGCGTCGCGTCCTACGACAATTGAACCGTCCGCGATCGCCTCCCGCCGGATACGACCGACATCATCGGTCCGGCGACGTGCGCCGCCGCGCGGGTACGCAGACGCGGATGACCTCGACCACGACCATGCCGCGCGGCCGGTAGGTGCCTCGCGGTGCGTGGGCCCAGACCCGGAACCCGAGGTCGCCGTCTGCCGGTGACGGCAACGCGATCCGCGCGCCCTGACGGGCCACAGACACATTGAGCCGGAACAACTCTGCGAACAGGCCGGGACGTCCGGGACGATGACGAACGTCCACCGCTTCGACCGTGGATGCGACACGATCGGTCCCAGCCGCACACCACGGTCGAGCAGGTGCGCGCGCACGCCCGCGCCGAGCTGCGCGGGCATCGTGATCGCACCGATGCTGCCGGAGACGAAGAAGATCCGGCCCAGCTCCGGCTGCACCCGAGCGGGCAATCCGAAAGCCTCCCGGTAGAACCGGCATCGTGCTGCCGGGGTATCGGCGAGAACGACGGTTGCGTCGTCGATGTCACGCATCCCGATCACCCGTCTCGGGTGGCATCCGCCTGCGGTCGACGCCGGTGACCGCACCCAGCGTGATCAGGGATGAGCGCGGAATATCGTGCCGGTCATCGACTATCGCTGCTCCGACCCAGCCGCACGCGCCGGGAATGTTGCGGTCGTGGGATCCGATCCGGCCGTCGTAGTAGGGGGCCAGCCGTAGGCAGTGCTCGGTATCCGGGCACCGCACGCGCAATAGCGGCCCGTACGGCGTGCCGTCCATGGTTTCCCACTGCCAGACCTTCGACAATCGGAACTTGCCGCCTTTTTCCATTCCCACGCCGCTCCCCTCTGGGCTGATTGGTGAAGCACCCGGCGCCAGGGATCTAGCGACCCTCCGGCGGCGTCATCGTCACCGGAGGTGTGCCCATAGGGTGGACACTCACCTGGCGCCGGGGCTGGGGAGAAGCGTGCGCGCCCGGTATCGCCTGAAGTGGTGAGAACACACCACTATTCGAGGTAGGGGAAGTCGCCCCACCCGCGTTGGTGGCGTTTTCCCACCATCCGCAGCCGTGGGCGTGGCTATCCTGAAAGCACCTCTTCGCGGAGGTACTTGCCCCGGTCGACGGGCCCGGGGTTCCGCGAAGGGGACGACCAGCGAAGAGGTGGCGGACATGCCGAGCCCTGACGAACTCGCCGGACGCCCCATCGGCGAACGCATTCAGATCATCCGCACGCGCACCGGGAAGTCGCGCGCTGTCGTCGCAGGCCTCGTCGGTCGGTCCGAGGACTGGTTGCGCGACGTCGAGAAGGGCCGCCAAGGCGCGCCCGGTCTGGAGATGCTGCTGAAACTCGGGCAGGCGCTCGGTGTGCGTGACCTCACCGAGCTCACTGGAGAGCACGCACTGCTGGTCGGATTGTCCCGCCGCGCCGGTCATCCCGTGGTGCCGGAGATCCGCGAGGCCATCGAATCCGTCGACCTCATGCCGTCGTCCTCCGCGATCGACCCCGCCGAGCTTCGGGCCCGGGTCGAACGGGCCTGGCGGCTGTGGCACACCTCGAGCCAACCGCGCGCGGACGCCGGTGCCATGCTGCCGGAGCTGATCCGGGACGGCCGCCGCGCCCTTCGCACCCTTGACGGGCAGGAGCGCCGCGCCGCCGCAGCCGCACTGTCGGGTGCGTACGCGCTTTCCGAGCAGGTCCTTGCGTGGGTCGCCGACGCGCCGCTGCTGTGGCTCGCGGCTGACCGGTGCATGGCTGCGGCCGAGATCGCTGACGACCCGGTGACACTGGCGTCGGCCAGCTGGGTGCTCGGCAACGTGTGGCGGTCCACCTCGCGGGAAGAGGATGCGTACCGGCTGACGCAGGGCGCTGTCGAGCTGCTCGAGCCACGCCTCGACGATGACCAGGAGGCACAGGCGCTGTGGGGCGCGTGCCACCTGCACGGTGCGATCACCGCGGCTCGGCTCGGCCGGGAGGGGGACGCGCTGCGTGGAATCGACCAGGCGATGGCCATGGCTCGCGCATTGCCGTCCGGTTCGGCGCATCCGTGGACGTTGTTCGGCGTCGCGAATACCGACGTGACCGCAGTGTCGGTTCAGGTGGACATGCGCAAGTCGGGTGGTGCGCTGGATGCTGCGAGCGTCGTCGATCCGGACGCCGTACCCAGCGTCGACCGGCGAGCCCGGCTGTGGCTGGAATTGAGCCGCGCCTACGGGCAGCAGCGTGATTGGATCGGCACACTCGGCGCGCTGAAAACGGCTACGGCGGTGTCCGAGGAGTCGATGCGCTGCCATCCGCTGTCACGAAACCTGGCTGCGGAACTCGTGACACATGGCGGCCGGATCATCGAGCGTGAGGCCCGGGCGCTGGCCAACCGCATCGGCGTCACCGCGTAAGACCGTCGGCCCCGAAGGCCGATCGGCAGCGGTCGTTCACACCTGGAGGCGTCGGCGAGCGCTCCTCCTGTGCTACCAAGAAGCTCGTCAGGGTGTACAACCGCACCCGACAGCACGTGAACGTGGCTGGAGTGGCCGAACTGCGCGATCGGATGCGGCCGCTCGTCGCGGCGACAGCATAGAAGCAAACTGCATGGTGCGCATCGGGGTCACCGGGCACATGAATATCACCGAGGCCGCCGAGCCGCTGGTCTACGCGGCGATCCGTGAGCTGCTCGCCACCGACGGGACGGGGGATGCGGTGGTCGGGGTGAGCTGCATAGCCCGTGGCGCCGATTCCGTGTTCGCCCGAGCCGTCCTCGACGCAGGCGGACAGCTCGAGGTCGTGTTGCCGTCGCGGAACTACCGGCAGACCAAGGTGAAGCCCGACCACGCCGAGCTGTTCGACGACCTCGTGCAGCGTGCGGCCGTGGTGCGGGTGATGGACTTCGATGACGCGGGCCGCGAAGCGTACGAGGCCGCGAACGCGGCGGTGGTGGACTCGGTAGACCGGTTGGTCGCGGTATGGGACGGTGCGGACGGGGAGCGAAGCGGAACCGGCTCGGTGGTGCAGCCGGCCCGCAAAGCGGGTGTGCCGGTGGACGTGGTGTGGCCGGAGGGCGCGGCCCGCGGCTGACGGAGCAGCAGTCCCGTCGCGATCCGATCAGTCGCGGTAGATCGCGACGTAGGCGTTGGTGGTGGTGCCGATGCTGGTGGGGCCCAGGCATGAGGCGGTGCCCTGGCCGGAGGGGCTGAAGGAGCCGCCCCACGAACCTCGGTAAGGGCCGATGGCCATGAGGGGGAACGCATTCGGTACGCCGTGCAGGCCGACGCATTCGATCACCAGGGTGTACTCCCTGCCGGGGGGCGCATCCTCGTCGTGGCAGGTCGCCGTCGCAGTGAACAGGTCTCGCGTGACGACACAGTCCTGTGGCGCGGCTTGGGCTGTGCCGGAACCGATTACCGTGGCGAAGCCCAGAACCGACACGGCGGCGGCCGTGACTCGTGCGGTGGCGATTGTCGTGGAGCTCATGCGAATTCCTTTCGAAGGTCATGTGGCAATCGAGGGCGGACACCGAGTCGTTACGGCCGGACCGCGGCCATGCCGATACGACGCGGACGCCGCGACGCATGCCGCGCAGGGCTGAGCTGTCCAGCTGGGAGGCGGTTCACGCGGGACAGTTTCCGGAAGGGTTCGCCGCTTCGTCTCGAAGCCTCGCCGCAAGGGGAAGTCGTTGACATTCTCCACGGTCCTGAGTATTTCTTCATCTACTCTTGACGATGATTTCATCTTAGTTGATGATTTCCTCGAATACCGTCGTGGCGGGATGCGGGCGAGCATCGACGGCTCGGCCGCTCCCCGTCCGGACAAGTGAGGATTTCGATGACCGATTCCCGATTCCGCAGGAAGATGAGCAGGCGTGGGGCGCTGGGCGGCGCTTTCGCGGGGACGCTCGGCGCCGCCGCGATGGCAACGGTCGCGCGGGCGACTCCGCTTCGCACTCGGCAACCTGCGCCTTCGGGCACCTACCGGATCGACCTGCACGCGCATTTCCTGCCGCCGGACTACCGGGCGGCGTTGCTCGAGCACGGTCACGTCACCATCGGCGGGTACCCGACGCCGGATTGGTCGCCGGAGCGGGCGCTGGCGTTCATGGACTACTACGGGATCCAGGCGCAGGCGCTGTCGGTATCCGACCCCGGCGTGTCGTTCCTGCGCGGCAAGGAAGCCGCCGACATGGCCCGCTACTGCAACACCTACGCCGCCGGGCTGTTGCGGGACCACCCCGAGCGATTCGGCGCCTTCGCGGTGCTGCCGATGCCCGATATCCCCGCCTCCATCGCCGAAGCCGTGTACGCGCTGGACGAACTGCGTCTCGACGGTGTGGTTCTGCTGTCCGCCTACGACGGCGTCTATCTCGGCGATCCCCGTTTCGAGCCGTTGCTGATCGCGCTGAACCAGCGCAACGCCTACGTCTTCGTGCACCCGGCCGCCATCGCCGCCGACGCCAAACCGAAACTGCCGCTGCCGGACTTCCTCGAAGAATTCACCTTCGACACCACCCGCGCGGCGACGTTGATGATGGCCACCGGGATGACGCAGCGCTACCCGAACATCCGTTTCCAGCTGGCGCACGCGGGCGGGACGCTTCCCTTCCTGTCCCATCGCATCAGCGTCGCCTCGCAGACGGTGATCGGCGAGCTCTGGCCCGAGGACCTGCCCAGGCCGTCGCTACTCGACACGCAACGCCAGATCGGGAACTTCTACTACGACACCGCATTGAGCGGGTCGGCCGCGGCGATGGCGAGTGTGCTGGCGGTCAGCAAGCGCGACCACGTCGTCTTCGGATCCGACTGGCCCTTCAGCGCGCTCACCCTCCCGCAGTCCGGCACGCACGATCCGGCTCCCGGCCTCAGCGACATCTTCGACGCCGACCAGCGGATGGAGGTCGAACGGATCAACCCGTTGCGGCAATTGCCCCGGCTGGCCGCAGCGGTCGGCGGGTGAGCGATAGCCGCGCGCCGTCGGGTGGGACCGCGGTTCCGGCGAAACTCCGAACCGTGGTCCCCGGATGTCCGCGCGCACGGGCGAAGATAACCAAGAGTTCGCCGAGTAGTCCCTGTCACCACTGCGAGAGGAGCCGGTCCCATGGCAGCGAAACCCACGCGGGTCCGTACCTGGACCCGCCCCATCGTCGTCATCACGCTGCTCATGGCGTTGCTGTCGGTGATGTACCTCGGTTACGTCGTGAATCCCGAGAAGAATCTGCACGACCTGCCGCTGGCCGTGGTGAATCAGGACGTCGGCGACACGCTCGGCGGCAAACCGGCCGACGTCGGTCGCCAGATCACCGAGGCGCTCACCGCGAACATCCCGGCCGACAAAGTCGACCTGCGCGTCATCTCCATCACCGAAGCGCAACGGCAACTGCGCGACGGCAAGATCTACGGCGCCATCGTCATCCCGAGCGACTTCACGAAGCGGCTCGCGATCCTCGGCGCCGCGGGCGTGGTCCCCGGAAAGGTCGACCGGCCGGTGATCACCGTGGAGACCAATCCGCGCACCGGCACCTACGCCACGCAGATCACGCTCCGCATCGCCGAACAGGCGCTGGACGAGGTGAACGCCACCGTCGGACGGCAGCTGACCGCCGCCGTCGACGAACAACTCCGGTCCTCCGGCGGCCCGGCACCGCGACTGACCGGAGCAGGCCAGTTGCTGCTCGCCGAGCCGATCGACGTGGTGGTCGCGCCGTATCGGCCGCTCCCCGAAGGCACCGGCGGCGGGCTGTCGGCCTTCTTCTACACGCTGCTGCTCCTGCTGGCCGGGTTCACCGGCGCCATGATCATCCACACCATGGTGGACGCCTCCCTCGGCTTCACACCGACCGAATACGGGCCGTGGTACGTGCACTACCCGCCCACCCCTATCTCCCGGCTGCGCACCCTGCTGCTGAAATGGGGCGTTCTGGCCGTGACCGCGCCGATCGTGTCCGCCGTGTTCATGGCGGTCGCGACGGCTTTGGACATGCCCATCGACAAGGCGCTGTTGTTGTTCCTCTACAGCACCTTCGCCATCGTCGCCGTCGGCGTCACCGCGCTGTCGATACTCGCCGCGTTCGGCGCCGTCGGCATGCTGGTGAACCTGATTCTGTTCATCGTCCTGGGACTGCCCTCGGCCGGGGGAACGGTGCCGATCGAAGCCACACCCACCTACTTCGCCTGGCTGTCCACTTTCGAGCCGATGCATCAGGTCTTCCTCGGCACCCGTGCCATCCTGTACTTCGAAGCCAGCGGTCCGGCGGGCCTGGAACGCGGCGTCTGGATGGCGTTGCTCGGCCTGGTCATCGGCCTGTGCTTCGGTGCGGCGGTAACGATCTTCTACGACCGGAAAGGGCTGTCGCGCGCGGCGGACCGCGGTCGCGGCGCCGAGACGTAGTCCGGCAGTGCGCGCGCTGCTGTTCTCGCTGTGGGCCTCGGTGTGCTTCGTCGTGCTGTCGCTGGTGTGGGGAATCGCGGCGGGATCGCAGATGATCGTCTTCGACGGTCTCTATTCGCTGGTCAGCGTCGGACTTTCAGGTCTGGCCGTCATGGCGCACCGGACCGCCGCGAAGGGCGCCGATGCGATCTACCCGTGGGGCCGGGAGACGTGGGAGCCGGTCGCGGTCGTCGTGAAGTCGGCCGCTCTCGGCGGACTGTGCCTGTACGGATCGTTCAACGCCGTGCGGGAGATCGTGCACGGCGGCCGCGCGGTGTCGGCGGGCTCCGCGCTGACCTACGCGGTGATCGCCTCGCTGGCGAGTGTCGCCGTCGCGTCGGTGCTGTTCCGCGCCGCCCGCCACGACACCGGTCTGGTGCGCGCGGAGGCGGCGGAATGGGCGGGTGACGCGGCGCTGAGCCTGGTCACGCTGGGCGGATTCGCGATCGCTGTGATCCTGAACGC
>NZ_BAFZ01000059.1 GCF_000308575.1 Nocardia exalbida NBRC 100660
GTCCAGACACATGTCCAGCTATGTGTCTCTGCGAGTGGAAGCCGGGCTGCTTCCCGTTGGGAACGTGTTATCGGTTTCGGAGTGTGGGCGATGACTGCCGCGGTGGAGCCGGTGACGTTCGATCCGTATGACTACGGGTTTCACGAGGACCCGTATCCGACGTATCGGCGGCTGCGGGAGGAGGCGCCGCTGTATCACAATGCGTCTTTGGGCTTCTGGGCGTTGTCGCGGCACGTGGATGTGGTCGCGGCGTTTCGGGACAGTGTGCGTTTGTCGAGTGCGAATGGGGTGTCGCTGGATCCGGCGGCGTGGGGGCCGCACGCGCATCGGGTGATGTCGTTTCTGGCGATGGACGATCCGCGGCATATGCGGATGCGGCGGCTGGTGTTCAAGGGGTTCACGCCGAAACGGGTGGCGGAGATGGAAGTGCGGATCCGGGAGTTGACGCTGTCGTATCTGGAATCGGCGTTGGCCGGTGGCTCGTTCGATTGGATCGATGAGGTCGCGGGCAAGTTGCCGATGGATGTGATCTCCGAGTTGATGGGGGTGCCGGTCGCGGACCGGGTGGAGATTCGCCGGTTGGCGGATTTGGTGGTGCACCGGGAGGACGGTGTGCTGGATGTCCCGATGGCGGCGGCGGAAGCGTCGATGAAGTTGCTGGGCTATTACGCCGAGATGGTGGCCGAGCGTCGGCGTGCCCGGCGGGATGATCTGACTTCGGCGTTGCTGGATGCCGAGATCGACGGTGACACACTCACCGATGAGGAGATCATCGGTTTCTTGTTCTTGATGGTGGTGGCGGGGAACGAGACCACCACGAAATTGCTGGGTAATGCTTTGTATTGGGGTGCGCGTAACCCGGGGGAGTACGCGAAGGTCGTCGCGGACGGTGACCTGGTGGCGGATTGGGTGGAGGAGACGCTGCGGTATGACACCTCCAGTCAGATGGTCGCGCGTACCGCGACGGAAGACCTGGCCTACTACGATGGAGTGATTCCGGCGGGGGCGAAGGTGCTGTTGCTGATCGGTTCGGCCAATCGTGATCCGGCGGTGTTCGACGACGGTGACAGTTTCCGTATCGATCGTGCCGACAAGTCCGGGCTGGCGAGTTTCGGTGCGGGAGTGCATTTCTGTCTGGGCGCGCATCTGGCGCGGCTGGAAGCGACCGTCGCCCTGCACGAGTTCGGCTCCCGGGTGCGGTCCTACGACGTCCTCGAATCCGGGATCGCACGGGTTCATTCGTCCAATGTGCGTGGGTTCGCCCACCTTCCCATCACCGTGGAGA
>NZ_BAFZ01000058.1 GCF_000308575.1 Nocardia exalbida NBRC 100660
CGCGGTCACGACGCCGACGGGCAGCTCGACCGGAAACAGCGTGCGCGCGGCGGCGTCCGCGCCGACCACCAGGATGGCGCCGACGACGGCGGAGCCGACGAGCGGCTCGCCGGGGGTGCGCAGCAGGCGTCGTGCGATCTGCGGCGCGGCGAGGGCGACGAAGCCGACCGGACCGACGGCGGCGGTCGCCACCGAGGCGGCCACCACGGCAGCCCCGATCAGGATGGCCTGCTGGGTCTGGATGCGCACTCCCAGTGCGCGTGTGGTGTCGGAGCCGAGGCGCAACGCGGCGAGGGTGCGGGCGGAGGCGAGCGCGACTACGGCGGCGACGCCCGCGGCGATCGCGGCGGGCGCCAGGTGCGCGGAGTCGGCCGCGTTGAGCGATCCGTTCAGCCACAGCTGCGCGCGCTGGGCGTCCCCCAGGCCGGCGCGGGTGAGCAGCCAGCTGATCCCCGCTGTCAGCAGGGCGTTCACCCCGACGCCGATCAGCACCAGCCGCAGCCCGGTGGCGCCGTACCCGCCGGTGGCGGTGCGGCCCCAGGCCAGCAGGTAGATGGCGACGGCGGTGAGCAGACCGCCGGCGAGCGCGGCCAGCGGCGCACCGACCGAAGCGGCCAGTCCGGTGCTCGCGCCGCCGGTGCCGACCAGCACGGCGACAGCGCCCAGGCTCGCGCCCGAGGTGATGCCGAGCATGTCCGGCGCGGCCAGCGGATTGTGCAGGATGGACTGGGTGATCGCGCCCGCGAGCCCGAGCGCGAGGCCGACCACGAGCGCGGTGAGCGCGCGCGGCAGCCGCGATTCGAGCACGATGAACCGCTGCGCTCTGGTGCCGCCGCCGGTGAGCACGTCCAGCACGCGCCCGAGCGGCAGATGGGATTCGCCCACCGCGATGTCCAGGCAGAAGAGCCCGAGCGCCAGCGCGATCAGGACCGCGACGATCAGCACCATCCGCGGTCGCAGCACCGCCGACACCGGGCCGACGCGCAGTGCGGGACGCGCGCTCGTGGTTCGCGGGGAGATCGTCACGGATTCACCAGCTTTCGGCGACGCACGAACGCGAGGAAGAACGGCACGCCGACCACGGCCAGCATCACCCCGACCTCCAGCTCACCCGGCCGGGCCACCAGCCGGCCCGCCACGTCGGCGCTCAGCAGCAGCAACGCGCCGAACAGCCCGGAATAGGGGATCAGCCAGCGATTGTCCGGCCCGGTGACCGCGCGTGCCAGATGCGGGACGACCAGGCCGAGGAAGGCGATCGGACCGACCGCCGCCGTCGCCGCGCCCGTCAGCAGCACGACCGACGCGAGCCCGAGCGCGCGGCTGCGGCCGACGTGCACGCCGAGGCCGCGCGCGACGTCGTCGCCCAGGCCCAGGACGTTCAGTCCCGGCGCGGCCAGCACCGCCAGCAGCATGCCCGCCGCCAGAAACGGCAGCACCTGCCAGAACACCGCGGCGTCGCGGCCCGCGACCGTGCCGATCACCCAGAACCGGTAGGTGTCCAGCGCGGAGGCGTCGAACAGCACGACGGCGTTCGTCATCGCCTGCAGGAACGCGGTGACCGCGGCGCCACCGAGCACCAGGCTCAGCGGATTCGCCTTGCCGCCACCCACCGACGAGGTCGCGAACACCACCACGCCGGCGATCAGCGTTCCGGCGAAGGCGAACCAGATGTATTGCTCCGGTGCGCTGAAGGCGAACAGATACGTGCTCAGCGCGGCGAGAAACGCCGCGCCCGCGCTGAGTCCGAGCAATCCGGCGTCGGCGAGCGGATTGCGGGTGTAGCCCTGGATGAGCGCGCCCGCGATACCCAGGGCCGACCCGCAGACCAGCGCCAGCGCGGTGCGGGGCAGACGCAGGCCGCGCACGATCTGCTCCTCGATGGAATCGGCTGCGCAGGTGAAGGGCCCGCCGGGGCAGGTGAGTGCGTGGTGCACGGCGTCGTACACGGTCCCCGGCGCGAGCGAGCGGGCGCCGACCGCGACGCCGGCGAGCACGGCGAGCAGTAGCAGAACGGTCGAGACGAGAAGTCCGGAAAGACGTCGCCGCCTCACGGTGGCAAGGGAGGTCACGGCGACGAGCTGCTCCTGAAAATCAGCGATACGGTTGCTAGGTCTGGTAAGCCTAACCTATCTTTCGCTACAGACGGGCATGGCCGAGTGTCCGCCGCGCCGCGCGACGGAGCCGATCCCCGAGGAGGTTCGATGACCGAGCTCATCACCACGCCACATCGCTCGACGACGGCGTTCGGGCGCGCCGGTGCCCGGCTTCGCGCGCTGCAACCGGAGCATCCGCGGGTCTATGCCGTGGCCGCGATCGCGGAACAGGGGAAACGGCGCTGGTGGCAGCTGGCGGACGGCGTGCGCGAAGGGCGCGTCGAACTCATGTACCGGCGCCACGCGGCGGAGATGATCAGCGCCGACATCGCGGCGGAAGTGGTTGCCACGGCCCTGATCCACGCGATCGCCGGGCGAGTGGTCGCATTGCTCGTCGCGGAGGGTCGGGCGTGGGATCCCGGGCTGGAGAACCTCTGGATCCATACCGACAACGATGGCGGAATCGACTGGGCGGGTCTGTCGGACACCACGATTCGCGTGATCGACGGTGACCCGCTGGCGGGCGGCCCCGGTGTGGTCACGCTGCCGTGCGCGGAAGCGATGTACGTCTGGCTCGCGCATCGCTGCGCGTCCGCGCTGACCGTCGTCCAGCAGAGTATGACCCGCTGCTCCGGTTTGAGTGCCCGGCGGTTCTGGTCTCTCGTCGGTGAATCGGTAGCGGGCGCTTCGACTTACGTCCCCGATCTCGCGCGGACCGATTCCGTCACCGGCGCCCGGCGTGGGCAGGGACTGCTGGCGGCGATGGCCGAGCGCGGGCTCCCCGTGCGGCGGACCGGGGCCTTGCTTAGTTAGGTAAGCCTGACCTATACTCGAACGCGGCGTATGGATCGCGTGCGAGTCCCGAGGGCTGCGGTGACCCCCGATCCCTTGCCGCGGCGGGCTCCACTTCCGGTGGGGCCCGCCGCTCTGTCTTTCTGTGAACTACGTCGCCCGCTCTGGCGTGCCGCCCCGTCCCGGATCTAGTCTGACGCCGACACGAACGTAGAACCCGCTGCACAGCAAGGGTATTCGTCGTCGGGTCGTCCTCGGTGGGTCACCGCCGCGCCGTGGATCGGCCCGGTGCCGTGTCGCGATCATCGGTGCGCAGCGTCGCGCGCCGGCTTCGAGCCATCGATGACGCCCGCTCGCCGGGTTCACGGTGGCTCTCCGGAAGTTCGAGGGGTTGTCGGCTTGCCCACCAACACACCGTCCCGTCCCATCGCAGCGGTGCTGGCCGCCGTCGCGGTACTCGTGATTCCCGCCTGCGGCTCCGGCGAGCAGCTGTCGAGCGAAACCTCGCCGCACGCCGCGCCGCACTGGGATTACGACGCCGAGGGCCCCGACCACTGGGCCGACCTGGACCGGGACTTCGTCACCTGCAAGAGCGGCCATCAGCAGTCACCCGTGGACCTGCCCGGTCACGCCCGGCTCGAGCCGCACGAGCACACCACCGTCGATTACCACTCGACCCCCGCCGTGACGCTGCGCAACACCGGGCACACCGTGCAGGCGAATCTCCCCGCGGGCAACGGAAATCGCATCGTGGTCGACGGCGTGCCGTTCGAGCTCACGCAGTTCCATTTCCACCTGCCGAGCGAGCACACCGTGGACGGCGTGGGCACCACGATGGAAGCGCACTTCGTGCACAAGAGCGCGGCGGGCGGGGTGGCCGTGCTCGGTGTGCTGCTGCGCGCGGCGCCGGGACCGTCGGCCTTCGCGCCGATCCTCTCGGTCGCGCCGCGGGCGGTGGACGCCGACACCGTCGTGCCGGGCCCGATCGACCTGCGCTCCATGCTGCCTGCCGACACCGACCAATACCGCTATCAGGGTTCGCTCACCACGCCGCCGTGCAGCGAGGGCGTCTCGTGGACGGTGCTCGGCAGTCCGGTCACGGTGACCCCGGACGACGTCGACCGGTACCGGGCGCTGTTCGCGCACAGCAACCGGCCGACCCAGCCGCTGAACGGCCGGACGGTCACGCTGGCGGGCGAGTGAGGGCGAGAGCGCGGCGTGACCGGTCGTGGCTTCGGCCGTGGATCAGTTGCGCGTCGTGCTTCCGTTCAGCCGGAACCAGAACGACTGCCCGTTACGGGTGGGCTTGATGACAAAGTTTTGCGCGAGGTGGGTGCCGAAGCTGCACCTGATACTCATCGTGATGTGATTGTCCCGATTGAGGGTGACGGGAATCCACACGATGTCATCGCCCGCATCGCCGCCGTTCTTCCCGGTGCTGTGGTTGTGATACGTCACGAACGCGACTTTGTTGAATTTGCCCGCGCATTCCCACCCACCCCAGTTGGGTACGATGCCGTAGATGCCCGCGTTCGGTGGAGCGGCGTGCGCGGATGCCGGTGCCAGCAGCAGGCTGCCGAAAAGTGTTGCCGCAAGCAGTGTGACTCGACGATGTAAGCGCGACATGCCATTTCCTTCCGGAGATAGCTCGAAGTATTCCAGTCCCATTGCCGCCGGGCTGTAGTTCGAACGATGGATACCGGTCGCTGCCTGCCACCTTTCGAAACGCAAGTGCGCCTGGTGCAAAGGCGGCAGCCGAGGACTTCTGTCGTCGGTTCGAATGACTGTGCGCCCTCGAAACTCCCGGCCACGTTGTGTGAATTCACGCCGAGTGGCGGCGGGGACGAGCGGCAGATGTCGAGACGTGCCGACTCCAGCGCATGACCTGGCTGAATTGGGAGACGGCTCATGACATCGATCGCGGCTTTCGCCGGAGCGATCGGTATCGGAGTGGTTGTGTCGGCGCCGAGCGCGGCCGCCGAATCACGGCATCGCGTCGATCTCACCGAGGCGTGCAAGGATCAATACCACCGGCAGACGGTCTACGTCCGGCACATCGATCAAAGGGTCGCCGGCATCGGGGGCAAGGCGACGCCGTACGGCTACTACTGCGCCGAATGGACCGAGCAGCTGACGGTGTCGAAGGATCCCAGTCCGAATGGTCCGGCGGTCACACCGGCAGGCGGGTGAGGCCGCGAGGGCGGGGAGCGGACGCTGTGCGACAGTGAATACATGACACAGCAGGAAACCTCGCAGGTCGGCTCGCTGGCGGATGTCACGCCCGAGCAGATGAACGCCTACAGCGAAGGCACCTTCGCCGACCTGATCGGCCTGCGCTACACCGAGCTGAGCCCCGACCGCGTGTGCGGCGAGTGGGTCGTCAAGCCGCATCTCTACCAGCCCGCGGGCATTCAGAACGGCGGCGTGTACTGCACCGTCATCGAGACGCTCGCCAGCATCGCGGGCGGCGTCTGGCTCGGCGACCAGGGCACGGTGGTCGGCGTGAACAACAACACCGATTTCCTGCGCGCGGTGCGCGAGGGCACGCTGTTCGGCGAAGCGACGCCGGTGCATCGCGGCAGGCTCCAGCAGCTGTGGCAGGTCGTCATCACCGACGAGCAGGGGCGCACCGTGGCCCGCGGTCAGGTGCGATTGCAGAATCTGCCGCACCGTTCCTGAGCGCTCCTCCGGCGAGGGCGGAACGGGCGTGCCAGAATGGCCGTCACCCGCCCCTGCGAACCGGTGAGGAGCCCGGATGCGACTGTCACCGCACGAGCAGGAGCGCCTGCTGCTCAGCTACGCCGCGGAGCTGGCCCGGCGCAGGCAGGCGCGCGGGCTCAAGCTGAACCATCCCGAGGCGGTGGCGCTGATCACCGACCACGTGCTGGAAGGCGCGCGCGACGGCCGCACCGTCGCCGAACTGATGTCCTCGGGGCGGACGGTTCTCGCCCGCGACGACGTCATGGAAGGTGTGCCGGAGATGATCCCCGACGTCCAGGTCGAGGCGACCTTCCCGGACGGCACGAAGCTCGTCACCGTGCACCACCCGATCGGCTAGGCGGCCGGTATGCGATACCCGAGCGGCCTCGAGCCGGATCGAGGCCCGGCGTGATCCCCGGCGAGTATTTCTGCGCCGAGGGCGTCATCGAACTGAACGCCGGTGCGCGGCGGCTCGAACTGGACGTGATCAATACCGGTGACCGGCCGGTACAGGTCGGCAGCCATGTGCACTTCCCGCAGGCGAACGCGGCGCTGGAGTTCGACCGGGCGGCCGCGCACGGCCATCGTCTCGATATCCCGGCCGGGACCGCGGTGCGCTTCGAACCCGGTCTCGGGCAACGCGTGTGGCTCGTGCCGCTGGGTGGCGCCCGCGAAGTCCACGGCATCAGCCCGACCCCGCCGGGCCGTCTGGATGACTAGCGCGTGTGCCCGGCGCGGGGCGGGGCCGAGTGCGCGGGCTCAGGAGGTTGGACGCGATGAGTGAGCTGAGCCGGGCGCGGTACGCCGAACTGTTCGGGCCGACGACGGGCGACCGGATCAGATTGGCCGACACCGACCTGCTGATCGAGATCACCGAGGACCGCAGCGGTGGACCGGGGCGCGCGGGCGACGAGGCCGTGTTCGGTGGCGGCAAGGTACTGCGCGAATCCATGGGCCAGTCCCGCGCGACGCGCGCCGAGGGCGCTCCCGACACGGTGATCACCGGTGTGGTGATCATCGATCATTGGGGAATCATCAAGGCCGACGTCGGTATTCGCGACGGACGGATCAGCGCGATCGGCAAGGCGGGCAACCCCGACACCATGACCGGCGTACACCCGGACCTGGTCGTCGGCCCGTCCACCGAGATCATCGCGGGCAACGGCCGCATCCTCACCGCGGGCGCGATCGACTGTCACGTGCACTTCATCTGCCCGCAGCTGATGGAGGAGGCGCTCGGCGGCGGGATCACCACCCTCATCGGCGGGGGCACCGGTCCGGCGGAGGGCAGCAAGGCGACCACCGTGACGCCCGGCGCGTGGCATCTCGCGCGCATGCTCGAGGCCACCGACGCCTGGCCGCTGAACATCGTGCTGCTCGGCAAGGGCAACACCGTGAGCGCCGAGGCCATGTGGGAGCAATTGCGCGGCGGGGCATCGGGATTCAAGCTGCACGAGGACTGGGGCTCCACGCCCGCCGCGATCGACGCCTGTCTCACCGTGGCCGACGCCGCGGGGGTGCAGGTGGCGCTGCATTCGGACACCTTGAACGAGGCGGGTTTCGTCGAGGACACCCTCGCGGCGATCGCCGGGCGCGGCATCCACGCCTACCACACCGAGGGCGCGGGCGGCGGGCACGCGCCCGACATCATCACCGTCGCCGCCCACCCCAACGTGCTGCCCAGCTCGACCAACCCGACGCGCCCGCACACCGTCAACACCCTCGACGAGCACTTGGACATGCTCATGGTCTGCCACCACCTGAGCGCGTCGATCCCGGAGGATCTGGCCTTCGCCGAGAGCCGCATCCGCCCGTCCACCATCGCGGCGGAGGATCTGCTGCACGATCTCGGCGCCATCTCGATGATCGGCAGCGACTCGCAGGCCATGGGCCGCATCGGCGAGGTCGTGCTGCGCACCTGGCAGACCGCGCACGTCATGAAACGCCGCCGCGGCGCCCTGCCGGGCGACGGCGCGGCCGACAACGCCCGGGTGCGCCGCTACGTCGCGAAATACACCATCTGCCCGGCCGTCGCGCACGGCCTGGACCACGAGATCGGCTCGGTCGAAGTCGGCAAGCTCGCCGACCTGGTGCTCTGGGAGCCCGCGTTCTTCGGCGTCCGGCCACACGCCGTGCTCAAGGGCGGCGCGATCGCCTGGGCCGCGATGGGCGACGCCAACGCCTCCATCCCGACCCCGCAGCCGGTGTTGCCGCGCCCCATGTTCGGCGCCGCCCCGGCGACCGCCGCCGCCACCTCGCTGCATTTCGTCTCCGAGCAGGCGATCGAGGACGGCCTCGCCGACCGGTTGCGGGTCCAGCGCAAACTGGTGCCGGTCGGCAACGTGCGCGGCGTGACCAAGACGGACCTGCCGCACAACGACGCCATGCCGCGCATCGAGGTCGAGCCCGACACCTTCACCGTCCGCATCGACGGCGAGGTCTGGCGCGAAGAACCCGCCACCGAGTTGCCCATGGCGCAGCGATATTTCCTGTTCTGATCGTCCTCGACCGACGATCACCCCGCAGATAGCCGCAGCGAGGCGCGGGTAAGGGTCTCGGTGGTGTTCCACTTGTGCGGCAGCTAGCAGGGGAGGAGCGTATAGTCCGGTAGCCTGCTGGGCCTCGAGGAAGGGAGGGAAGCATGTTCCGACCAGGTGAGCGGGGGGTGGCGCGCCGAGTTCTGCTGGGCGTTGTGGGCGGAGGGACGTTCCTGGCGGCGATGTTCGCGACCTCCGCGGCCGCACCGTTGCCGTCCGGTAGCGGGCAGGCCGGAGCGCCGGACGGCTCAACGGTCACCCTGAACGACTATTGCCAGGATCCCGGCGCGGTCGGCCACCTCGCCGACGGGCGGACCGTCTACTGCACACAGGTGCAGGGCACCGACGCGTTCGTATGGTCCTACAGCCGAGACCCGATCCCGCGCGACCCCAACACGCGCGGCTACACCTGCGACAGCGATGCCTGCCACTGGCCCGACGGCACCGCCGTCCCGAACTACCAGCGCTGCGGGATCCTGTGCGGCGAGCCTCCCACCAGCGGCGACAGGCAGAGCGGCCTCTCCGACTGTGTCGAAGCGGGAACCGAGTTCGAGGAGTGCGAACGCCGGATCAGATGAGTCGGCCGGAAGATTACGGGAGCCGGTGCTCGTCGACCGAGGTGCTCAGGCCGGTGCCGTTGAGGTCCAGATACAGCAGGCGCTCGGTGACCGACAGGGTGACGGTGTTGCGCCGTTCGACGGCGGCGACGGCGGCATCGATGAAGTCGCGGTCGAAGCTGTACAGCGGTATGGCTTCGGCGCGATGGATGCGTTTGCCGGTAAGTTGCGCCAGCACCTTGACCGGATCGCGATGGGTGTAGACGGCGACGCGTTCGGCCAGTTTGCTGCCCCGGTGCAGCCGCTCCGCGTCCGGTGCGCCGACTTCGATCCACGCGGTGACGCGCCCGGTGAGGTCGCGCACCAGCACCGCGGGCTCGTCGGTCGAGGAGACCCCGCCGTCGCTGAACGCGATGCCCTCCTCGTACTCGAGGCAGTAGGCCAGCACGCGCGTGAGCATGAACTCCGCGGATTCCGACGGGTGACGCGCCACCCGCAATTCCAACTCCTGATAGACGCCGCGATCGACGTCGGCCAAGTGGACGGCGAAGTTGTGCAGTGTCGCGCTGAGTGCCATAGGTGCAGCAGCTTAACCGGAGGTGCGCCGGGTGCCACGCGTTGCCCGTTGCCGGACCGCAAGGTGGGGCGGAAAACGTCTCGGAGCCCGAAGTCGGCGGCTCGGCGAATGTCGTCGGCGGCTTCTAGGATTCGGCGGTGACAGTTACCCGTGACGACTTGGCCGGTTACGTCGAGCGAGACTTGGACGCCGACCTGGCGCGATGGTTCGCCGACCGGCCACCGGTCACCGTGCCGGAACAGACCCGGCCCGTGGCGCTCTTCCTCGAACGGTTGGCGCCCTCGAACGCGGCGGCGCTCGCGGCTTTCGATCGACGGGTGCGATCCGGGCGGATGCCGCAGTTCCTGGACATCCATTCTTGGTCCTACGGTTTCGACTTCGCCGGAAATGACTGCGGGATCCGGGATTGCGACTACGAGACCGAACTCACCGACGACGACGTGTACTCGATCGGCGCGGACGGCGGCGGCAACCTGTACGTGGTGCTCACCAACGGGCAGATCGCGATCTGGTTCCACGAGGAGGAAGTCGTCGAAGGAGAGACCCGTTTCGACGACCTCGATGTCTTCCTCTGGTCGGTCGTGCGGTACCACGCGGTGCGCGCGGGGGTACTGGAACCGGCCGCGGTCGAGGCGGATTTCCTGTCCCTGGGCCAGGACGGCGCGCTCGAGCCGAACCTCGGTTTGCTGCGCTCCATGAAGTAGCCGCCGACCTGCTCAGTCTTCGCCCGCTCGTCGCTGAAACGGCCTGCGGGCCCGGAATATGTCGCGCACCCAGGGTGCTCGGCGGTGGTGGGGGCGACTGCGGTCGGCCCAGAGCGGATTGGATTCGTCCCGGCGGTAGGCCGCGAGCTGACCCGCGATGGCGAAGTGCAGCCGGGTGGCTTTGCCGACCACCTCACCGTCGGTGGCCAGCGCCTCCGGAGTGGGCAGCTGCACGAAGAGTTCGGGCAACTGGCGCTCGCCGTAGACCTTGCTGTGGCCGATCGCCGACAGCAGCAGTGCCAGCACGGCGCGGGTGCGCGACCACCGCAGATCGGCGCGCAGCCAGCGCACGTCGAGCAGCCCGGCGTCGAGCCGGCCGCGGAAAGCGGGCACGGCGCCGTGCGGGTGATAGGGACCGTTGCCGACGAACAGGAACCACACCCGCTGCCAGCGCCCGTCCAGGCAGATCTCGATCGGCTCGGCCCGGCGCAGGGTGACCACGAGCGCGGCGGCGAACGCAGGCCACTTACCCCAGCGCGGCTGCCACTTCTCGCGCAGTTGCACCAGATCCGGATAGGCGCCGAGGCTGGCGGTGTTGATCAGATGCCTGGTGCGCGAACCGGTTTCGTCCTCGCATTCGACGCTCGCGATGTCGACCGCGACCGCCTCGCCGACGCCGGTGGCGTCGATCACCTCGCGCAGGTCGTAGACGCCGAGATCGCGGGCGAAGTGGTTGAGCGTGCCGGTGGGGATGACGACCAGGGGCAACTCGTGGCGCAACGCGACCGCGGCCACGGCGGCCACGGTGCCGTCACCACCGGCGACACCGACCGCGAGCACCGGTTCACCGTGCTCGGCGATGGCCTGCTCGAGTTGTTCGGCACAGTCCAGATCGGGTCGGGTGCGCAGCACGGTGGCGGCGGGCAGCGCCGCCGCGACGTCGTCGGTGGGATCGTAGTTCGGATCGCCCGAGATCGGATTCACCATGACCACAAGGCCTTTGCCCTCCACCAGGGTGGGTACCTCGCGGACCGGGCGGGCTTGCGCCTCGTCGGATTCGCGCACCGGCCACCAGCGCCGTGTGGCCAGTGCGACACCGGAACCGACGGCCGCGCCGACGAGCACATCCGAGCTCCAGTGCACGCCGGTGTGCACCCGCGAGTACGCGACGGTGGCGGCCAGCGGGGCGACGACCAGTGCGGTCCGCGGACTTTCCAGGGCCACGGCCGTGGCGAACGCTGCGGCGCAGGCGCTGTGTCCCGAAGGGAACGAGGAGGAGGTGGGGGCGGGAGTGAGTCGCCGGTGCACCGGCAGGAGTTCGGCGGCCGGCCTGCGTCGTGCGATGAGCGACTTGAGGCCGACGTTGACGACGAGACTGGCCCCGGCGAGGGAGACGACACCGCGCAGCGCGGCTCGCCGAGGTGCGCCCTGGCGGGTGGCGAGCAGCGTCGCGATGAACAGCCACAGCCCGCTGAAATCGGCGGTGTTGGTGATCCGCAGCAGCCCTCGGTCGACCATCGAAGCAGGCAGTTCGGCGACCGCGCCGCCGATCGCTCGATCGATTCGTCCGATACCTTGGAACTTCCGGCGCACCCAGCTACTCACCCGGTCGACACTACCGATCACCGCGCAGACCTCACCGAACGCGGTGCCGCGCAGCATTCGTCGGCAAGTGGCCTCCGGGACCGGGCAGAAATGGTGATCATGCCGAATACATGCCCGGAAAATCGCGGATGTAACGGTGTGCGTGCGATACCGACTTCCAGTCGTCGGGAATTCGAAAGGGAGGCGAATGAAGACGATCATCGGTGCGGTGGTGACGGCGATGGCGATGAGCGTGGCTGTCGCGGGTTGTCAGGGTGAATCGGGTGCGCCGGCGACCGGAACGAGCGAACCCGGCCGGTCCACTGTCGAGGCCACCCCGACGACGCCCACGCGCGGCGGTGCCACCACTACCGAGGCCGCACCCGCGAAACTTCCTGCTACCAGCGGAAATGGGAGATGCGTCGATCCCGGGTCGAGCGTGGTCGCCCGCGCGATGACTTCGCTCGGGCCCGCGCCGGGCGGCACGCCGTACGTCGTCGACAGTGCCACCGACGCGTCCGCGGGAGCTTGCCCCGAACTGCTGTGGGTGCTGGCCGCGACACCCGGCGGAACGGCGAGTTCCCCTTGGCACGTGCTGTTCTTCGACCACGACGGCTATCTCGGCACCGCGACGGCGAAAGCGACGTCCTACACGACGGTGGTCGGTTCGGGCGACCGCGATGTGCGCGTGCAGTACCGGTGGCTGGAGGGTCGCGACGCCAACTGCTGTCCCTCCGGTGGTCCGGTCGTGATCACCTTCACTCTCGCCGGCGACGACCGCACAGTGACACCCAGTCCGGCGATCCCGGATCAGGTCGGGTGATCCCGGCCGCTGTCCGGTCGAGAAAGGCCGTGTGCGCGGCTACTCTCGGGACGCCGGCGGGGCTTTCTGTTGCCGTTGATCGTCGGGATCCTTGTCGTCCTGGGATTCGCCGCGTCCCTGGCCATTCAGGCTCGGCTCGAACCAGCCCATCCACCCGCCGCCGCCCCGGCCGACCTCTGCGCGGCGATCGGACCCGCTCTGTTCGAGCGATTGGTGCCCGACGGCGTTCCCTCTCCCGGGGGCAGCTACTCCTCCGGACCGGACGCCGCATGCTCTTACCGGACCGCGGATAGCCGTCATTCCGGCTCCGACGCCTACGGCCTCCTGGACGTGCGCGTGCTGCGCTACGGCCAGGTCGGGTGGGACTCCGGCGCCGAGCGAGCCGGGGCCGCTCTGGCCACCTCCTGTCGAGGCACCGCGGCGGCCGGGCAGTTGCACAGCGAGGGTGCCCTCGGGGACGAGGCGTGCAGCGCCTACAGCGCCGAGGGCGAGGGTGGTACGGCCTACGGTTCGGCTGTGGTCCGCCGCGGCGACCGTATCGGCCGTCCGGCCTATCGCATAGCGGTGGGAATGAGGTGGCGGCGGGCGAAGAGGCGGGCGTCTTCGTCGGTCTCGAGGGAGAAGTAGCTGTCCGGGATGAGCAGGAGGGTGAGGGACAGGCGCGCGGCGATCTCGGCCGACGCGTCGGGATCGATGTCGCCGAGGTCGTCGGCTCGGCGGAGCTGTTCGGCGAAGAACGCGCGCGCCGCGGCGAGAAGTGTTGCGCCGTAGGTGATGACGAAGGGCTGGCCGCCTTCGTCGGCGAGCAGGATGCGGTTGGTGAGTGGGTCGGTGCGCAGCGTGCGCAGGGCGATGGCGAAACCTTCGGCGGCGCGGTCGCGCACGTCGGTGTGGTCGGCGACAGCAGTGGTGATCCCGGACAGCACGCGCCGCAGCCACACTGTCAGCGCCATGGTGACGAGCAGATCCTTGCTGGGAAAGGCCCGGTAGACGGTGGCGCGATGCAGACCGGCGCGGCGGGCGATGTGCTCCATGCGGACGCGATCGATGCCGTGGTCGCGGAATTCCGCCAGGGCCGCGTCGATGATCCGGATGGCCTGCGGGTCGCCTTCGATGCCTGCGGCGAGCTGGTCGGCATCGAAGGCGGTGGTCGTCTGCCGGGCACTGCGCATGGCCCTAATACTGCCCGAGAGCGCGGGCGTGCCGCATGCCCGCGCGCGCCCTCGGGTGGTAGCGCACCGGCTCGGGGATGAGCCGCCAAGCGTTGCGGATCAAGCCTGCGGCGGCGCGGAAATGCGCCTGGTCGGTTTTGCTGTAGCGCAGGCCGAGCTTTTCCCGGGCGGGTTCGGGTAGCAGCGCGGCGGTGAGCACCCGGTATTCGGACATGATCACCGGCCGGAGTACCCGTTCGACCGGTTGCGGCAGATACGGCAGTCGCATGTCGCTGGTGAATCGCAGCCGCTCGGTCAGCCGGCGTGCCGACTCCGTGGCTTCCAGTACGTCGCGGCAGACGTCGTCGAAGTACTTCTGGAAAGCGGCGTAGTCGGCGGGCATCGGCCGGTCGCTCACGCCGTATCGCCGAAACCAGGTCTTGCTCTCCTGGTACAGCTGCTCGCGTTCGGCCGTGGTCAGGCCGTCGCCGAACACGTCGGCGACGTCGATGGTCGCTTGCACCATCGTGGCGTGTGTCCAGTAGTAGGTCTCGGGATCGAGTGCGTGATAGCGCTTTCCGTGCGCGTCGGTGCCCCGGATGGCGCGGTGATAGTCGCGGACCCGGGTTCCGGTGCCGCGTTCGACCGGGTCGTAGACGGTGCCGATGATCTCCGGAATCGAGCGCAGGACCCGATCCCACGGGTCGCCGAAGAAGTCGGAGTGCCCGGTGACGCCCGCGCCGACCGCGGGGTGCATCAGCTCCAGCATGCCGTACGGGGCGGCGACCAGAAACAGCCGCAGGTCACCCAAGTAACGCCACAGCAGTGTGCCGGGTCCGAGCCGCGGGTCCTCTCCCGTGCTCTCGTCGTGGGCGGTCTCCAGGTGCGCGGTCATCATCGACCCCTCTCGTGTGTGCGACGAAATTACTGTAAATGTCGCATACGTCGCATTCAAGCGTCCGCCGGTGCACATCTCGGACAATATGCAACCAATGGTTGCGTGACAGGCGAAGTCGGGTTAGCGTGATGTGCAACCAAATGTTGCGCATGGCGAAAGGGTGGCAAGTATGGAGTACGGCAGCATCGAACGGGAGATCTACGTCGACGCCTCGCCCGAGGTGGTCTTCGAGGTGGTCAGCAGGCCGGAGCACATCTCGCAGTGGTGGACCGACGATGCCGAATTCGAGGTGGCCTCCGGCGCGGTCGGTGAACTCGTCTGGGGTGACCGGGCGCAGGTCGCTCCGATCACCGTGGTGAACGCCGATCCGCCTCGGGTGTTCTCGTTCCGCTGGTGCTACCCCGACCGCGAGGTCGACGACTCCGCCGGGTCACTGCTGGTCACCTTCGAGCTCGCTCCCTCGGGCGCGGGTACCACGATCCGGCTCATCGAGACCGGATTCCGGGAGATGGGCTGGGAGGCCGCGAAGTCGGCGGAGCAGTACCGCGAGCACACCGTGGGCTGGGACACCTATATTCCGCGGCTGGGGGAGTACATCGCCCGACTGATGGCCACCCGGTGACCGCCGCCGTCGACGACGACCTGTGGTCCGCGGTCGGAGATCCGACCCGTCGGCGGATGCTCGACCTGCTGCTCGCGGAGGGCGGCGGCACCGCAACCAGTCTCAGTGAGCAACTGCCCGTCACGCGGCAGGCGGTCGCGAAACATCTCGGCGTGCTCGACCGCGTCGGCTTGGTGCACGCCACATCCGCCGGGCGGGAGCGGCGGTACCGGGTGGACGAGGCGCAGCTCGCCCGCGCGGTCGCGCAGTTGTCCTCGGTGGGGGCGGCGTGGGACGCCAGGCTGCGTCGTATCAAGCGGATCGCCGAGGCGATTCAGCGCAGTCAAGACCAGCAGTGAGTTCGTGGAAGTCAACGACAATCGACATCGGAAAGAAGTGGACGAAATGGTGGACATCCTGCACAGGGTAGGAATCAAATCCTCGGTGGCCGACGTTTACGCGGCCTTGACCACCACCGAAGGGTTGGCAGGCTGGTGGACGACCGACACCAGAGGCAAAGGCAGTGACGTCGGTGGTGTGCTCGAATTTCGCTTCGGCGCAGGGGGATTCGACATGAGGGTCACCGAACTCGATCCGGGCAGGCGCGTGCGGTGGGAAGTGATCGATGGACCCGAGGACTGGGTCGGCACGCAGTTGCACTGGGATCTCGCTCAGGCCGAGGACTACGCCATCGTTCTGTTCAAGCATCAGGGCTGGAAGGAACCGGTGGAATCCATGCACCACTGCAGCACCAAGTGGGCGGTCTTTCTGCTGAGTCTGAAGTCGCTGATCGAAACCGGGAAAGGCGCGCCGGAGCCCTACGACGTCAAGATCGACAACTGGAACTGACGTTTCCGGGGGAACCCGAGCTTCTCGCGCGGCGCGGGAATCGCGACAACGCCTTTACCGGCGCACTTCAATCGGTGACGGCGTCCTCGCCCTGACCGCGCGCACGCTCGGCCTCGGCTCAGTGGCGTGGTCGCCGTCGCAGTACTACGGCTACTGGAAGTAGTGGCCTTTGTCGAGGTCGTCGATGAGCCCGGGCTGGGTCGGCTGCCACCCGAGCCGCTGCCGGGTCAGCGCGCTCGAGGTGGGGCGGTCCATAGCGTAGAAAGCGGCCAACCAGCCGAAGTGCGCGCCCGCATCCCGGGGTGAGACCGAGGCGACCGGCACGCCGAGGTTGCGCCCGATCGCCGCGGCGATGTCTCGCGTCGCGACGCCCTCGTCGGCCACGGCGTGCAGGATCGATCTCGCCGGGGCGTGTTCCAGTGCCAGCCGCGCCAGTCTGGCCGCGTCGAGCCGGTGTACCGCGGGCCACCGATTGGACCCATCGCCGATGTACCCTGCCACGCCCGTTTCGCGGGCGATGGTGACCAGCCCCGCCATGAACCCGTTGTCGCCTTCGCCGTACACCGTCGGGGCGAATCGCATTACGCTGGAACGGATCCCGCGGTCGGCCAGCGCGAGCGTCGATTCCGCGGTGGCGAGCCGGAGCATCGGGCCCTCGGGTGTCGTCCCCGGCTCCGGGCCGAATCCGTCCTCCTCGGTCAGTACAGGGCCGGCGGCCTGCCCGATGACGCCGGAGGCGATGGCGAACGGTCGATCCGAACCGTCGAGCGCCGCGGCGATCGTCTCCACCGCACGGCGATCCGCTGCGGCCGCGCCCGCGAAGTCTCCGGAGAACGCGATGTCGTGTTTGAAGGCCAGATGGATCACGCCGTCGGAACCGGCCGCGGCGTTGCGCAGCACCTCGAGGTCATCGAGCGAGCCACGCCGCACCTGCGCTCCGGCGGCGGCGAGCGCGGCGGCCGAGGTGTCGGAGCGAGCGAGCCCGAGGACCTGGTGACCTGCGGTGATCAGTTCGGGAACCACGGCAGAGCCGATCCACCCGGAGGCTCCGGTGACAAAAACGCGCATGAGAAGTCCTTTGTGCGGATGCCGACCGACTGATGTCAGTCACTGACATCAGCGTAGCAACGATGTCAGCAACTGTCATGACCTAGAATTCGGACATGGGTCGATGGGAGCCGAACGGGCGCGGCAGATTGGAGGCGGCGGCGCTCGAGCTCTACGCCGAACAGGGGTTCGAGCAGACCACCGTGGCCGAGATCGCCAAGCGGGCCGGGCTGACCGAGCGCACGTTCTTTCGGCACTTCGCCGACAAGCGGGAGGTGTTGTTCCCCGGTGGAACGGCGCTGCACGATGTGTTGATTCGCGCCGTCGCGGAATCGCCGGAGTCGGCCGCGCCGATCCAAGCGACCGCGGCGGCCGTGGAAGCCATCGGCGCGGTGTTACAGGAGCGGCGGGAATTCTCCCGGCAGCGGCAAGCCGTCATCGACGCGAATGCCGAGTTGCGCGAGCGCGAACTCATCAAACTCGCCTCGTTGGCGGCGGCGATAACGGGCGCGCTGTGTGAGCGCGGTGTCGCCGAGCCCGCGGCGAACCTGGCCGGGGAGACCGGCATCGCCGTATTCCGGGTGGCGTTCCGGCGCTGGCACGACGACGCGAACACGAAAGAACTGCCGCGCCTGGTACGGGAGTCGTTCGGCGAGTTGACGGCCGTGGTGAACGGCGATGCCGGAGCCGCCACGATGTCGGACCACCTTCGCCAGGCAGCAATCGTCGCAGCGCAGCAGCCGGTGGCCACCGAATCGCTCGGTGGCAACGACGGCCTCGATCAGGCGCCGATGTAGTCCGCGAGATGCTTGCCGGTCAGGGTGGAGCGGGCGGCGACGAGGTCGGCGGGAGTGCCCTCGAAGACGACCCGGCCGCCGTCGTGCCCGGCGCCCGGGCCGAGGTCGACGATCCAGTCGGCATGCGCCATGACCGCCTGGTGATGTTCGATGACGATGACCGACTTGCCGGAGTCGACGAGCCGGTCGAGCAGGCTCAGCAGCTGCTCGACATCGGCCAGGTGCAGGCCGGTGGTCGGCTCGTCGAGGATGTAGACGCCGCCCTTGTCGGCCATGTGGGTGGCCAGCTTGAGCCGCTGCCGCTCGCCGCCGGACAGCGTGGTGAGCGGCTGGCCGAGGCTGAGGTAGCCCAGCCCGACGTCGGCGAGCCTGCCGAGGATGGCGTGCGCGGCCGGCGTGCGCGCCGCACCGTCGCCGAAGAACTCCTGGGCCTCGAGCACCGACATGGCGAGCACCTCGCTGATGTCGCGGCCGCCGAGGTGATATTCCAGCACCGACGCCTGGTAGCGCTTGCCCTCGCACTCCTCGCAGGGGATGGCGACACCGGCCATCATCGCCAGGTCGGTGTAGACGACGCCCGCGCCGTTGCAGGTGGGGCAGGCTCCCTCGGAGTTCGCGCTGAACAGCGCAGGCTTCACGCCGTTGGCCTTCGCGAACGCCTTGCGGATCGGGTCTAGCAGTCCGGTGTAGGTCGCCGGGTTGCTGCGCCGCGAGCCGCGGATGGGCGCCTGGTCCACCGACACCACGCCCTCGCCCGCGGGAATGGACCCGTGCAGCAGCGAGCTCTTGCCGGACCCGGCCACACCGGTGACGGCGACCAGCACTCCCAGCGGAATGTCGACGTCGACGTCACGCAGGTTGTTCGCCTTCGCGCCGCGGATCTCCAACGCGCCCGTGGGTTCGCGCACCGTCTCCTTGAGGGACGCCCGGTCGTCGAAATGGCGGCCGGTGACCGTTCCGCTGGCCCGCAGCCCTTCGATGCTGCCCTCGAAGCAGACGGTGCCGCCCGCCGCACCGGCGCCGGGGCCGAGGTCGACGACGTGATCGGCGATCGCGATCGCCTCCGGCTTGTGCTCCACGACGAGCACCGTGTTGCCCTTGTCGCGCAGCCGCAGCAGTAGATCGTTCATCCGCTGGATGTCGTGGGGGTGCAGGCCGATGGTCGGCTCGTCGAAGACGTAGGTGACGTCGGTAAGCGAGGAGCCGAGGTGGCGAATCATCTTGGTGCGCTGGGCCTCACCGCCCGACAGCGTGCCCGATGGCCGGTCGAGCGAGAGGTAGCCCAGCCCGATCTCCACGAACGAGTCGAGGGTGTGCCGCAGCGCGGCCAGCAGCGGCGCCACCGACGGCTCGTCCAGGCCGCCGACCCATTCGGCCAGGTCGCTGATCTGCATCGCGCAAGCGTCGGCGATGCTGATCCCCTTGATCTTCGATGATCGAGCCGCCTCGCTCAGCCGGGTGCCGTCGCACTCGGGACAGGTGGTGAAGGTGACCGCCCGGTCCACGAAGGCGCGGATGTGCGGCTGCATCGCCTCCCGGTCCTTGGCCAGGAACGTTTTCTGGATCTTGGGGATCAGCCCCTCGTAGGTGAGGTTGACGCCCTCGACCTTCACCTTGGTCGGCTCTTTGTACAGGAAGTCCTGCATCTCCTTCTTGGTGTACTCGCGGATCGGCTTGTCCGGGTCGACGAAGCCCGACTCCGCGTAGACCCGCACCGTCCAGAAGCTGTCCGACTTCCAGCCCGGAATGGTGAACGCGCCCTCGGTGAGCGACTTGGAATCGTCGTAGAGTTGCGTGAGGTCGATATCGGACACCGAGCCCCTGCCTTCGCACCGTGGGCACATGCCGCCGGTGATGCTGAAGCTGCGGCGCTCCTTCACGGTCTTCCCGGCGCGCTCGGTCGTGACCGCACCCGCTCCGCTGATCGAGGCGACGTTGAAGGAGTACGCCTGCGGTGAGCCGATGTGCGGCTTTCCGAGCCGGCTGAACAGGATGCGCAGCATGGCGTTGGCATCGGTGGCGGTGCCGACCGTGGAGCGCGGGTCCGAACCCATGCGTTGCTGGTCGACGATGATCGCGGTGGTCAGCCCTTCGAGCACGTCGACATCGGGCCGTGCCAGCGTCGGCATGAAGCCCTGGACGAAGGCGCTGTAGGTCTCGTTGATCAGCCGCTGCGACTCCGCGGCGATGGTGCTGAACACCAGGGAGCTCTTGCCCGAGCCGGAGACGCCGGTGAACACCGTCAGCCGCCGCTTCGGGATCTCGATGCTGACATCCTTCAAGTTGTTCTCGCGCGCGCCGTGCACGCGGATCAGATCGTGGCTGTCGGCAGCGTGCGGCGCGGGCGACCGCGTGTCCGTCGTCGTGGCCGTGCTCATCGTGTCTCCCTTTGTCGGCGGGGCCGCCTGCGCGGCCCGGGGTCGGCGTCGCCTGGCTCGATTCAACCAGGTGGACCGCTCCGTCTGAGTGTTTGTCGATGCGCCCGGTCCGAGACGCCGGACCAGCGACGGGTCGCGGCCGTCTCCGGGGCGAACCGGTCGTGAGGCGGCTGTCGTGGGTGGCGGCTCCGATGCCGGCGCACCGCCCACCGAGTCGCAGGCACGCGGACGCGTTCGTCGGATGACGTGCTGCTCGGTGTGACGGTGGCCATCGCGCGGGGCGCGGCCGCGCGGCTCAGCGCAGTTGCTGGATGCGGATCAGGTTGCCCGCGGGATCGCGGACGGCGCAGTCGCGGACCCCGTACGGCTGCTCGGTCGGCTCCTGGACGATCTCCGCGTCCCCGGCCACCAGCCGCTCGAAAGCGCCGTCGAGATCTTTGGTAGCCAGAAGGATGCCGCCATAGGTGCCCTTGGCCATCATCTCGGTGATGGTGCGGCGCTCGTCATCGGTGATGCCCGGGTCGGCGCCCGGCGGGTGCAGAACGATGGACGTGCCCGGCTGGTCGACGGGGCCGACCGTGAGCCAACGCATCCCTTCGTATCCGACGTCGTTGCGCACCTCGAAGCCGAGAAGGTCACGGTAGAAGGCGAGGGCCGCGTCCGGATCGTCGTGCGGCAGGAAGCTCGCGTGAATGGTGATGTCCATGGCAGTCAGGCTAATTGCGGCTCGGTAACCGGTGCTTCTCGATTCCTGATCGGTCTGGTCACCTGTTTCGCCACACACGACGGAATCCCCGCCGTCGTGCGCGCGGCGTCGCGCCGGTAGACGCTGGGCGGCACGCCGACCAGCTCGGTGAAGCGCGTACTGAAGGTGCCCAGCGACGAACAGCCGACCGCGAAACAGACCTCGGTGACGCTGAGGTCGCCCCGGCGCAGCAGCGACATCGCGCGTTCGATGCGCCGCGTCATCAGATAGGCGTACGGCGACTCGCCGTAGGCGAGCCGGAACTGGCGGCTGAGGTGCCCGGCCGATATGTGCGCGTCGCGCGCGAGCGCCTCCACGTCCAGCGGCTGCGCGTACTCGCGGTCGATGCGGTCGCGAACGCGGCGCAGTCGCGCGAGATCGTGCAGGTGCTGCGTCGCGGCGGGTCTGCTGGTCACTCACCAGATCGTGCCACATCGCGGTGACAAACGACCGCGTGGAGCCGCTGAACCGGCAGGTCACCCCCGTCGCTACCAGAAGGTCGCCGAGAGCTCGTACTCGGCGAGCGCGGCCCGCACCAGCTCGCTGAGTTGCTCGGCGTCCAGGAGCGTGGGCGGGTGGAAACCCATGACGCGCAGCGTGATCGCTTCCCCGGTTTCGACCAGCGCGACGTACAGATTGCCGCCGCGTTCGGTCACCACGGTCGGCGAGTTCAGGCTCTGATTGACCAGGCCGATCATCATCGCCGAGGCCGGACGGCCGTCGATGCGGAGGATCTCGGAGTCGAGCTTGCCGAGACTGGAACACACCGTCGAGATGGCGTCGGTGGCGGCTTGCCGCGCCAGCACCGCGTAGCGGCCGCGCGGCAGCGCCACCGCGACCGGGACCAGCGGCGGGACATCCGGTCCGCCGGCCGTGGCCGCGCTGAGCTGTTCCTTCATCACCGCGCGCAGCGGGGCGAGGTCGGCCGGTTCGCCGTCGCGCGTATCCACCTCGAAGGCGATGGAGGTCAGCGCGTTCGCGCGGAGATCGTCGGCGGTGCGGGTGCTGACCGGCATCATCATGCGCACCCGGCCCTCGTCGTCGGTGCGGCCGATCGCGGTGGCGATGGACGCCATCATCGCCACCGCCAAGGTGGTGCCGGTGCCGCCCCGGTTGCGTGCCGCCGCATGCCAGAGCTGCGCCGGGACCGTCGCGGTGACCGTCGGCAGGCGGAAGTCCCGCGCGTCCTCGTCGGTAGGTCCGGTCTTGCCGCCCCGCCCGGTCACGGCCAACCGCAACGCCAGAACGGCAGCCGACGGCAACGACCGGGCGCGCCGCGCGGCATCGCGAAGATCGTCGGCCAGCAGACGCATCCGGCCGAATTCGTCGCTGCGGTACGCCAGATCGAGCCGCTTGTCCGCGACCGCGTCCGCGACCGCCGCGCAGAAGGCCTGGCCGTCCGCGAGCGTGTGCGAGACCAGCAGCGACACCGCGCTGCCCCCGTCGTCGAGGTGGGTCGCCGCCAGCCGCCATGCGGGTCCGCCGAAGGTGCGCAACTCGGCATGCCCCTGCTCGGCGATCCAGGCTTCCAGATCGCCCGGGGGGATGGGCGCTTCCGTGACCTCGAGCGGGCTGAACTCGGTGCGGGTGGTCCACCGGTCCCCGGCGGCCGGGATCATCGCGGGCCCGACCGCTCTCGCCAGCCTGCCGTGCCGCAGTGCCTCGTGGAAACGCTCCAGCGCCGCCGTGTCGACCGGACGGTCGTAACGCCAGACCGCCTGTATCGCCAGGGTTCCCCCTAGCGCGGAGTGCCCCCGCGCACTCACGCAATCGATATCGGTCAGGCGGTAGGTCACGCGAATCTCCCCTCGAGTTCTGGACACCGGAGCAGGTCCGCACCGGCGTCGTCGCCGCCACAACTCGGCGCTACGACGATGAGGATCGTTCGAATGTCCGGTTTCGAGCTGTTCGGCCAAACAAGAGCATTAGTCCTGGCAACGTCGTGGTCAACCCTACTGGCGGGTTCGGTGGGGGCGCCCGCGACGGGGCGCCGGAAGCGGGCGAAAAGCTACTCGTCGGTTCGCTGTCCTGCGCGAACGGCGAACCTGCCGCCAGCTGCGCGGAAACCGCGGCACGGGTGTCAGTCGCCCCGAACCGGCCCGATGTCGAGGATTCGAGCTGGACGGGCGACCACTTCAGCAACGCGCCGGTGGACGAGTGGCGTCCGCCGGTGTCGCCGGATCGCGTCGCCGGATCGGCGGCAAGTAGACCTCGTCCACGATGTCGGCCAGAACGTGGTCGGGGCTCCGCGCACAACGGATTCGTTGCGGAGCAGGACCCGGCTGGATGAATCGACACGTGTCGCGCGGCGTCGAGACTCATCGGTGCTGCGCGATCCGGATTGCGTCGGACATCGGAGGCGCTCGCCGAGCGGTGCGTGCAACATTCGGGTCCCCGGCCACGTTGAGGCTCGCCACTACGGGGTGGACGTGGCGGAGTGACGCCGGGTCGGTCGTGATGCGCGCGGTGGTGGCGGAAGGCCAGGCGGACCAGTCCGGCGAGTTCGAGTTCGGCCAGATGCTGGCTCACGGCGGGTACGGAGTGGCCGATGGCGGCGGCGAGGCTGCCGACGTCGGGAGGGTGACACGGCCGTGTCCGGCTGTGCAACCGCACGGTCGCCACCGACCGGCCGGTGCGCCGCAGGACCGAAAACCGCTGTCCTGGACGTCATCCGGGCCGTTAGATTTCCACCGGGTGGCGCGTTGTCGAATACTTGCGCAACTGATTGACGTACCCCGATCGGCGGGTTTCTAATGATTGATGGCGCAATTCGTGCGCCGGTCGACCAACGAAGCGAGGTGAGCGGCAGATGCCGGTTGACAGTATCGACGTCTACAGCCGGGCCGCCCTCGAGAAACGGGTCGCGCCGCCGCGTCGTTGATCTGTACGCGATCGGCGGCCGGGCAACGGCGTCCCGATCGTTCGACGCGGCATCGAATTACACCTTCGTCAGCTCTTCGACGCGTGACGGCGGCGCGTGCGCGTCCGGCCGATGCGCTGGTCCTTCGTCCACGGCGCGACCGGTTTCGTCGTGGCTCGACTCTGCCGGCCCCGTGCGCGCGTCCTCTGTCCCGGAGGGGCGTGCCAGCCCCGCACGATAGTAAGTATTGGAGTCCCCGCTATGGCCACATTGCTCGAGAAAGTCGAAAAATCTTCTCGGTCACGGAAACCGGAGCGTCCGCGGCAGGCGGCTTCGCTTCTGCGCTCCTTCCCCGGGCAGCGGTAGTCGATGACGACCTTTCTCAGCGCCGTGACCGCCGACCACTTCGACACCGAAGTGCTCCAGCAGCACTGGATTCCACTCGCCGCCGACGACGCCGACACCGCTGCCGTGCTCCGGGAACGGCTGGGGATCGACTTCACCGTCGCCCGCAGGCAGGTCTGGGAGTCCGACAACTTCCTCTATTTCCCGGTGGTCGCCTGCTACCAGCGCGGCGAGACGATCGAACACGCGACGATCGTCTTCGCCTTGGGCGGTGAATTCCTCGTGACGCTCCAGCCGTCCGAGCATTTCGTCCCCTTCGACAAGGCGGTCGCGAAGATGCGCCGCAGCCCGGAACTCGCCGGCTCCGCGCACGGGGTGATGTACGCGCTGCTGTGGGCGCTGAACGAGGCGTCGGAACGGGTGCTCCAGCACGCCGGTGACGCGCTGGAGGCGATGCACGAGGAGATCGAGCAAGCGCTCGAACGCCATGATCGAAGCGGCACCGACATCGCCGACCTGCGCGAGGCCATGTCACGGCTGGACGCGACCGCGCGCATCGTCGCGCGCACCCGCGAGACACAGCTGCAACTGGCCCGCACCGCCCGCCACCTGATGGCCGACGCCGGGTCCGGCCACGGGAAGCTGAACGATTCCGTCGGCCTCCTGCTCGCCGACATCGACGGGGTGAAGGAGCACGCGGGCGTCGAATCCGACAAGGCCCGCTACCTCCAGCAATCCGTGACGAACGGGCTGGGCGCGCGTCAGAACGAGGTCGTCAGGGCGTGCACCGTCGCCACCGCGGCTTTCCTGCCGCCCGCGCTGATCGCGGGCTGCTACGGCATGGATCTCACCGGCATCTCCGAAATCTCCTGGCAGCTGGGTCTTTTGGTCACCACACTGCTGGCGCTGATGGCCGCGGTGATCCCCTTGGCGTACCTGAGGAAGAAGGGCCTACTGCGCTGAACCCTCGCCCGCGTGGCGACCGCTTCGTTTCCGGCGACTATTACCTCGCGCGTAATCGACGCGGGGCGCGCGGCACGGCAAGGTTGGTGTCAGCCGATCGGAGAACCTCGGGTCGGTGACTGTAAACCATTACCGCACAGGAGGATTCATCATGTCGCGCTACGACGAAGCGGTCGATCGGTACTTCGCCGCGTGGAATGCCACCGACGAGGAAGCCAGGGCCGCGGCGGTCGCGGCCGCTTGGGCCGAGGACGGCGCATACACCGATCCGCTCGCGGAGGTGAGCGGGCACGCCCAGCTGGCGGCGGCCATCGGAGGAGCGCAGGCACAGTTCCCCGGCTTCGAGTTCCGCCGTGTGGGCGAGGTCGACGGCCACCACGACATCGCCCGCTTCTCCTGGGAGCTGGTCTCGGCGGCCGATGGCAGCGCCCCGGTCGCGGGCTCGGACGTGATCACCCTCGGCGCCGACGGCCGGATCACGAGTGTGCACGGCTTCCTCGACCGGGTGCCCTCGGCGTAGCCTCCGGTCGCGGCGCATTCCGCGACACGCCCGGCAGGCCGCAGTCCGGTTTGCGCCTGCGGCGAACACGGTGCGTCGTCCACGCCACGGGGGCATCCTGGACGTCAGGAGTGCAGTTCCGGCAAACAGGGTGGTGGTCGGCGTGGACAACGCCGCGATGGATGCCTACTCCCGCACCGTGATCGCGGTGGCGGCGTCGGTGACCCCGCACGTGGCCAGTGTGCGGACCAGGCGGGGGAGCGGATCGGCGGTGGTCTTCACCGACGACGGATTCCTGCTGACGAATGCGCACGTCATCGGCGTGGCGAGCGGGGGAGAGGTGGTCTTCGCCGACGGAGTGGAATCCCGGTTCGAAGTGGTCGGGGTGGATCCGCTGTCGGATCTGGCCGTGCTGCGCGCTCGCGATGGTGCGCCGGGCGCGGTGCCGCTCGGGGACAGCGACCGATTGGTGGTCGGTCAGCTGGTGGTGGCGGTCGGCAGCCCGCTCGGCCTGGCGGGTTCGGTGACGGCGGGCGTGGTGAGCGCGCTCGGGCGCGCGGTTCCGGTGGCGTCTCGCCGCGCCGGGCGGGTGATCGAGGACGTGATCCAGACCGACGCCGCGCTGAACCCCGGTAATTCCGGTGGCGCCCTGTCGGATTCGGCGGGCCGGGTGGTCGGCATCAATACCGCGGTCGCGGGCATCGGGCTCGGCCTGGCCATCCCGATCAACGCGACGACGCGCCGGATCATCGGCACGCTGCACGCCGAGGGACGCGTCCGGCGCGCCTACCTCGGCTTGGTCGGCGTGCCCGCGCCGCTGCCCGAGCCGGTCGCCGCGCGCACCGGGCAGGCCGCCGGGGTGCGCATCGTCGAGGTGGTCCGCGGCGGCCCCGCCGAACAGGCCGGGCTGCGCCGCGGTGATCTGGTGCTGAGCGTGGCACGGTCGGAAGTGCGTGACGCCCAGGGCATACAGCGACAGCTGTTCGCCGAGGCGATCGGTGTGCAAATGCCCGTCACCGTGCTGCGCAACGGGGCCATGGTGGACGTGATCGCGGTCCCGGTGGAATTGGCGGCGGACTGAGCGCGGGCCTAGTCGGCGGCCGGGACCGGCTCGGCGGCTGCGGTCGGCGCAGGTGACTCTGTCTTCCATCGCGCGTCGACGACCAAACCGCCCAGGCCGACGGCGAGGCAGACGCCGGACAGCGCCAGCATCGCCGGATGGGTCGTCCCGGTGAGCGCGTCACCGAGGATGACGGTCCCGATGGTGCCGGGCAGTACGCCGAGCACCGTGGCGATCAGGTAGGGCCAGAACCGGATCGACGACAACCCACAGCAATAGTTGATCACCGAGAACGGCACCGCCGCGATGAGCCGCAGCGAGCCCACCGCCAGCCAGCCCCGGCGTGCGAGACGTTCATCGATCGCGCGCACCGCGGGGTGGGTGAGCCGGGCGGCCACCTGATCGTGATCGAGCGCGCGCACGAGCAGGATCGCCAGTACCGCGCTGACGGTCGTCGCCCCCACCGCCAGCGTGATGCCCAGCAGCGGGCCGAACAGCAGTCCGGCGCTCACGGTGAAGACGGTGCGTGGGATCGGCGCCACCGTCACCAGGGCGTGGACCAGGAAGAACAGCAGCGGGAAGACGGGGCCGACGGACGTCGCCCAGTCCTGCACCTGGCGGGGCGACGGCAGCGGAACCAGCAGAGCCGCGCCGAATAACGCCACCGCGCCGACGATCAGCGCGACGATACGCGGGTCCCGGAGCAGCCTGGTCATCCGCGACAGGTTACCGGTTGGTAGTGGCGGGCAGGGTCAACCGGCTGGGAATCCGCCCGCTAGCATCAGAGGAGCGGGACGAATGCCCGTTAACCGAAGTAGTCGCTGAGCTGGGCGAATGTGAGGGTATCGGGCGCACACTGCCGGTGCGCCCGTGTTGAGGAAGAGGAACAGCAAGCTATGCCGATTGCTTCAGATTCCGGGGCTGATCCGGTGCCCGAATACGCCGCGTGGCGCAAGGGCGTCGCCGGGGTGCTGGCCAAGGCTCGCCGCGTCGATGTCGGCGAACTTCCCGAGGAGCCCGAGCGGCTGCTCGACGAGACCACCTACGACGGGCTGACCGTCGCCCCGCTCTACACCCGGCGCGACGAGTTGCCCGAGCAGCCCCTGCCGGGAACTTTCCCCTTCGTTCGCGGCCGCGACGCCACCCGGGATGTACACCGTGGCTGGTTCGTCAGCGCGCAGTTCGCCCAGCGCGACGCCGCGGCGGCCAACCGGGAGATCCTGGCCGCGCTGGAGAACGGGATCAGCGCGATCTGGCTCGGCGTGGGCGAGCGTGGCGTGCCGGTGGCGGAGCTGCCGACCGCGCTGAACGGCCTGCTGTTCGAATTGGCGCCCCTCACGATGGACGCGGGCGGCGACGTCGCGGACGCGGCGGACCAGGTGTTCGCGGTGCTCGACGGCTACGCCGCGCCCGCGCGCGATGACATCCGCGTCTCCCTCGGCGCCGCACCCTTGACCAGCCGCTTCGCCGACCTTCCCGATACCGGTCTCGCCGAGGCCGTCGCGCTGGCCGGACGGGCCGCCGAACGCCCGGAAACGGTTCGCGCGATCACCGTGGACGGCACCGTCTTCCACGACGCGGGCGCCTCCGACGCGCAGGAACTGGGCGCGGCCGTCGCCGCGGGCCTGGCCTATCTCCGCGCGCTGACCGAGAGCGTCGACATCGCCGCCGCGCTGGAACAGTTGGAGTTCCGGTTCGCGGCCACCGACGATCAGTTCGCCACCATCGCGAAGCTCCGTGCCGCCAGGCAGCTCTGGGCGCGGGTCGCGCAGGTCTGCGGCGCACCGGATTTCGGCGGCGCGCCGCAACACGCGGTCACCTCGGCCGCCATGATGAGCCGGCGCGATCCCTGGGTGAACATGCTGCGCACCACCCTCGCCGCGTTCGGCGCGGGCATCGGCGGGGCCGACACGGTGACCGTGCTGCCGTTCGACTCCGCCCTGCCGCCCGGTGAGCTGGGCGTCTCGAAGTCGTTCGCCGATCGGATGGCTCGCAACACCCAGTTGCTGCTGCTCGAGGAATCGAATCTCGGCCACGTGCTCGACCCGGGTGCGGGCTCCTGGTACGTCGAGGACCTCACCGCCGCGCTGGCGGCGAAGGCGTGGGAGTTCCTCCAGGAGATCGAGGCGGCCGGTGGCTACCTCGCCGCGCTGGAGTCGGGCATGCTCGCCGAGCGCGTCGCCGCGACGAAGCACGCCCGCGACACCGATGTCGCGCACCGCAAGACCGCCGTCACCGGCGTGAACGAATTCCCGAACCTGGCCGAACAGCCGTTGTCCGAGGCGGCGCGGCAGGAGGGCCGGGTCGCTCGCTACGGCGCCGCGTTCGAGCAGTTGCGCGACCGCTCCGACGCCTACCTCGCCGAACACGGCGCGCGGCCGAAAGCGCTGCTGGTGCCGCTCGGTTCGGTGGCGGAGCACAACGTGCGGGTCACCTTCATCGCGAACCTGCTGGCCTCCGGCGGTATCGAGTCGATCAACCCCGGACCGCTCGCGGTGGACGGCATCGCCGCCGCGGCCACCGAAGCCGGGGCGCCGATCGCGGTCCTGTGCGGGTCGGATGCCCGCTACGGATCCGAAGCCGGTGCGGCGGTGGAGCAATTGCGTGCCGCCGGCGTGGGAACGGTGCTGCTGGCGGGTTCGGCGAAGGCCGTCGCCGACCTCGACGACGCGCGGCGCCCGGACGGATTCCTCGCCGCGCGCATCGACGCCGTAGCCGCGCTGTCCGGCCTGCTGGAGAAGGTGGGAGCCTGATGACTACTCGTGAGATCAAGCATGTGATCGGCAGTTTCGCCGAGGTGCCGCTGGCCGAGCGCGCGCCGGAGCCCGCCGCGGTGGACGCGGCGCAGGTGACCGAGTACGTGCGCGCGGCAGCGGCGGCCAACCGGTACGCACCCGAGCAACTGGTGTGGTCGACGCCCGAAGGCATCGATGTGCCGCCGGTGTTCACCAAGGCCGACCGGGACGCCGTTGCCGCCGAAGGGTATCCACTCGACAGCGTGCCCGGTGTCGCGCCGTTCGTGCGCGGGCCGTACCCGACGATGTACGTCAACCAGCCGTGGACCATCCGCCAGTACGCGGGCTTCTCCACCGCCGCGGATTCGAACGCCTTCTACCGGCGCAATCTGCAGGCGGGCCAGAAAGGCCTGTCGGTCGCGTTCGACCTGGCGACCCACCGCGGCTACGACTCCGATCACCCGCGCGTGCAAGGTGACGTCGGCATGGCGGGCGTCGCGATCGACTCGATCCTGGACATGCGCCAGCTGTTCGACCACATCCCGCTGGACCAGGTCAGCGTCTCGATGACGATGAACGGCGCCGTGCTGCCGATCCTGGCGCTGTACGTCGTCGCCGCCGAGGAGCAGGGTGTCGCGCCCGAGCAGCTGGCCGGAACCATTCAGAACGACATTCTGAAGGAGTTCATGGTCCGCAACACCTACATCTACCCGCCCAAGCCCTCGATGCGGATCATCTCCGACATCTTCGCCTACACCAGCGCGAAGATGCCGAAGTTCAACTCGATCTCCATCTCCGGCTACCACATCCAGGAGGCGGGCGCGACCGCCGACCTGGAGCTGGCCTACACCCTCGCCGACGGTGTCGAGTACATCCGCGCGGGCATCGACGCGGGCATGGAGGTCGACAAGTTCGCGCCGCGCCTGTCGTTCTTCTGGGCCATCGGCATGAACTTCTTCATGGAGGTCGCCAAGCTGCGCGCCGGGCGCCTGCTGTGGAGCGAGCTGGTCGCGAAGTTCAACCCGAAGAGCGCGAAATCGCTGTCGCTGCGTACCCATTCGCAGACCTCCGGCTGGTCGCTCACCGCGCAGGACGCCTACAACAACGTCGCGCGCACCTGCATCGAGGCGATGGCCGCCACCCAGGGGCACACCCAGTCGCTGCACACCAACGCGCTCGACGAGGCGCTGGCGCTGCCGACGGACTTCTCCGCCCGCATCGCCCGCAACACCCAGCTGTTGATCCAGCAGGAGTCCAATACCACCCGCCCGATCGACCCGTGGGGCGGTTCGTACTACGTCGAGTGGCTCACCCACCAGCTGGCCAACCGCGCCCGCGCGCATATCGCGGAGGTGGAGGCGCACGGCGGCATGGCGCAGGCGATCGGCGAGGGCATCCCGAAGCTGCGCATCGAGGAAGCCGCCGCGCGGACCCAGGCGCGCATCGACACCGGCCAGCAGCCGGTGATCGGCGTCAACAAGTACCAGGTCGAAGAGGATCAGCAGGTCGAGGTCCTCAAGGTCGAGAACTCGCGGGTGCGCGCCGAGCAGATCGAGAAGCTGCGGCGGCTGCGGGCCGAGCGCGATCCCGACGCCGTGCGGCGGGCGCTGGCCGAATTGAGCCGTGCCGCAGCCTCCTCCGAGGGTGGCATGGCGAACAACCTGCTCGCGCTGGCGATCGACGCGGCAAGGGCCAAGGCCACCGTCGGCGAGATCTCCGATGCGCTGGAGCAGGTGTACGGACGGCACCAGGCCGAAATCCGTACGCTCTCCGGCGTGTACCGCGACGAGGCAGGAAAGGTCACCAACATCACCGAGGCGAGCGAGCTGGTCGAGGAATTCGCCGAGGCCGAGGGCCGCAGGCCCCGTATCCTCGTCGCGAAGATGGGCCAGGACGGCCACGACCGGGGCCAGAAGGTGATCGCCACGGCCTTCGCCGACCTCGGCTTCGACGTCGACGTGGGCCCGCTGTTCCAGACTCCGGAAGAGGTGGCGCAGCAGGCGGCCGACAACGACGTGCACGTCGTCGGGGTGTCGTCGCTGGCGGCGGGTCACCTGACGCTGGTGCCCGCCCTGCGGCAGGCACTGGCCGATGTCGGACGCCCCGACATCATGGTCATCGTCGGCGGCGTGATCCCGCCCGGTGACTTCGAGGAGCTCTACCAGGCGGGCGCCGCGGCGATCTTCCCGCCCGGCACGGTGATCGCGGACGCGGCGATCGACCTGCTGAAGAAGCTCGGCGCCGAACTCGGTCACGCACTCGGCAGCGGCGCCACGGATTCCGCCGCGACGGAATGAGCGAAGCCGGTTCCGCGGCGCGCGCCACCCCGAAGGCGGCCGCGCGCCGCACGATCGACGTCGACGCCCTGGCCGCGGCGGTCCGCGCCAACGAGCGGGCCGCCCTGGCGCGGGCGATCACGTTGGTGGAGTCCACCAGGGCCGATCACCGGGCGCTGGCGCAGCAACTGCTGCTGAAGGTTTCGCCGGAGGCGGGTGCCGGGGGCGCGCCCTCCAACCGCGTGGGTATCACGGGCGTTCCGGGCGTCGGAAAGTCGACCTTCATCGACGCGCTCGGCATGTACCTGATCGGGCAGGGCCACCGGGTCGCGGTGCTCGCGGTCGACCCGTCCTCGACCCGGACCGGTGGCTCCATCCTCGGCGACAAGACCAGGATGGCGCGATTGTCGGTGGAACGCGACGCCTACATCCGGCCTTCACCCACCGCGGGCACGCTCGGCGGCGTCGCCAAGGCGACGCGGGAGACCATCGCGCTGCTCGAGGCGGCGGGCTACGACGTGATCCTGGTCGAGACCGTCGGGGTGGGTCAGTCGGAGGTCACGGTCGCGAACATGGTCGACGTCTTCTGCTTCCTGACCCTGGCCCGGACCGGCGATCAGCTGCAAGGCATCAAGAAGGGTGTGCTCGAACTCGCCGATCTGGTCGCGGTGAACAAGGCCGACGGCAAACATCAGGTCGAGGCCAAGGCCGCCGCGCGGGAACTGGCGGGTGCGCTGCGCCTGATCCATCCGCACGATGCGCTGTGGCGGCCGCCGGTGCTGACCATGAGCGGATTGGAAGGCGTCGGTCTGGACCGGTTCTGGGAGACGGTGCTCGAACACCGTCGTGTGCTCACCGACGCCGGGGAGTTCGCCGAGAAGCGGCGTCGCCAGCAGGTCGACTGGACCTGGACCATGGTGCACGACCAGTTGCTGCGCAGGCTCGCGGACAACCCGGAGGTGAAAGCCATTCGTACGCAGGTGGAAAAACAGGTCCGCGACGGCACCTTGACCGCCGCACTCGCCGCCGAGGAACTGCTGCGCGCGTTCGACGGACGCTGACCTGCCGTAGGCGCGAACGCCGCGTCGTGCGGCATCGCGATGGCGGCCGGGTCGTTGCGGAAACTGCGGGGGCCATCTGCGCCCGCGCGACCGTTCGCGCGCCGGACACTCGGAGATTCCGGGATCCGGCCGACCTCGCCGATGGTGCGGGGTGGCTTACCGTTGCTTTCCGTGCAAGCGGACCTGCGCCACCAGCGCGCGGTGGTCGGCTCCCGGGAGGTCTACGGTCTCCACAGCGACCGCGCGACCGTCTGCGACGAGAATGTGGTCGATGCCGACCAGGGGCGGCCAGCGCTTATCGGTCGGATAGGTGACCAGATGCCCGGCGCCCGCCTGTTCGGTGGCGTCGCCGAAGCGGCCGGAGAGCATCGCACGGAACTGCCGGTGATCGTAGGTCGCGTTGAAGTCGCCGCCGGCGATCGCCGGTCGATTCGCGGGCGATCGGTCGAGAATGCCGCGCAGCCGGGACAATTCGTCGGCCCAGACGCGCGTCCCGTACACCGGCGGTACCGGGTGGAAGGCGTACACCGTGACCGGCCCGGCGCCCGGGATCTCCGCGGTCGCCGAGAGCTGGTTCAAGACGAAGCCGTCGTACTCCACGGTTTCCGACAGGGGATGGCCGCTCCAGATTCCCGTCCCGGTCGCGGTTCTTCCCGGCGACAGGAAACGGTATGGCAGCACTTGATCGAGACCTGCCCGGCCGAGATCCTCGACCGCCGTGGGAGTGAGCTCGTTCACGGTGAGCACAGCGACGTTGCGTGCGCGCACCTCGTCGACCAGCGCCCGGGGGTCGGCTCCGTCGAACAGGAGATTGGCCTGCATCACGGTCACGGTGTGTCCGTCCCCGTCGTCCGGGTGGCCGACATACAGCGGCGCTTGCGTCCACGTCGCGATGGCGACGACCACGATCGCGACTCCCGCGCCGATCCGGTGCCGCATGGCGACGAAGGCGACCGCACCCAGGACGGCGGAACCCATCAGATACGGCGCGCCCGACGCCGCCAGAATCAGTATTCGAGACGAGGACCCGCTGAAGTGCAGGACGATCCCAGCGACGGCGGCCAGAGCCGCAGCCCACGCCAGCAGACGGATGCCGAGCAGAACCGGCTTCGAGATCACGTCCGATACCCGAGCACGTCCGTTCACTCGATACCGAACAGCGTCGCCGCGTTGCGGTAGCAGACCTGACGCATCCAGTCGTCACCGAGTTCGAGCCGTTCGAGCGCCTCGATCGAATGACCGTAGGAGTGCGGGATATTGGGAAAGTCGCTGCCGAACAGGATGCGGTCGGCGAAGGCGCGCAGCCTGCCGTGCTCGTGCGCCGGGAACGGAGCGTCGGCCTCGGAGAAGTCGGTCCACACCATCGTGGTGTCCAGCCGCACTTCCGCGTAATCGCCTGCGAGGTCGAGGAATTCGGAATACTCGGGCGTGCCCATGTGCGCGATGATCAGCCGCAGCCGCGGAAAGCGCCGCAGCACACCGGCGATCGGCTCCGGGCCGGTGTGGGTTCCGGGCGCGGGGCCGGAACCGCAATGGATGACGATGGGGATGCGCGCGTCCTCCAGCAGGCCCCACACCGGATCCAGCAGCGGGTCGCCCGGGTGGTATCCGCCGACTTGGACGTGCGCTTTGAAGACGCGGGCACCGCGCTCGACCGCCTCGCCGACATAACCGGCCGCCTGCGGCTCGGGAAAGAAGGTGGCGGTGTGCAGGCAATCCGGGGTGCCGGCGGCGAAGTCGGCGGCCCATTCGTTGAGCCACGCCGCCATGTCCGGTTTGTGCGGGTACACCAGCGCGGTGAACGCGCGCACGCCGAAGTCGCGCAGAGTCTTCAACCGGACCTCGGCGTCGTCGCGGTAGGTGATCGGCCAGGTGCGGCCGGTCAGCGGCCCGACCGTGTCGAAGTACGCCCACACCTTCCGCATCACCTGATCGGGCATGAAATGGGTGTGCACGTCGATGATGCCGGGCAGGCCCAGCCCGGCGCGGAAGGCGGACAGGTAGGTCGCGTCGTCGGCGGCGGTCATCGGACCTCCTGCGCCGCGGGCGGGTGCACCGTCAGCGCGAGGTCGCCGACCCGGGCGATCAGTCGTTCGAAGAACAGCTCCGGGTCGGTGCCGATCACGATGTCGGCGTTGGGTTCCCGGCCCCACATGCCCGCCCAGTCGGCGACCGTGGTCGCGCGGGTGAGGGTGCCTGCGAGCTCCACGTCCACCGTCGCCGGACGGGTGCGGGCCAGCGCCGGGTCCAGCGCCACCGCGGCCGCGAACGGATCGTGCATATGGGCCAGATACCCCAGGTCGTACCCGTGGTGGAAGTCGAAGTAGAACCGCACGGCATCGGTGACGTGGCGGACGATCGGATTGCTCGCGGCCGATCGGGCCTCGGGTGGGTCGGCGGGCGAGACGACCTCCACCGGATAGCTTTTCGCCCGCTCGGCCAGGCGGACCAGGTGCTCGGGTCGCATCTCGATCGTCTCGGTGATGTCGAGCGCGCAGACGATCGGCCTGCGCTCGGCGGGCGCCGCGGCGAACGCGTCGAAGACCTCTTTGGCGGCCTCCGGGTCGACGTGCACATTCCACTCGTTGGTGGGCGTGGTGTTGCCCGGATGGTTGAACGCGCCGCCCATGATGACCAGGCGATTCAGCAGCAGCGGCAGATCCGGTTCGATCCGCAGCGCGAGGGCGAGATTGGTCAGCGGCCCGGTGCAGAGGCCGACGATCTCGCCGGGGTGGGCGCGCACCAGCTCGGCCCACATCAGCGCTGCCGATCGCGGGGAGAGCCGGCGAGCGGACGGGGGAAGTTCGGCGTATCCGATGCCATGGGGTCCGTGCGTGTCCTCGGTGGTGCGCAGCGGGATCGCCAGGGGATCGGCGGCGCCGAGCGCCACTTCGATCACGGGCGCGCGGCAGACGTCCAGCCAGGCGAGGTTGTTCGCCGCCACCTGCGCCGCCGGAACGTTGCCCGCGGTGGCGGCGATACCGGCGATCTCGGCCTCGGGGGAGCCGAGCAGGTACAGCAGCGCCAGGGAGTCGTCGATGCCGGTATCGACGTCCAGGATGATCTTCTGCCGCACGGCACGAGACTAGCGAGCCCGGATGCCGGGCCCGCGGCGAGGTGCCGATTGCTCGGCGGTCGCAGCAGGTAGTACATACGTCTAGTACGTTTGTCTGAGACGTTGTAGCCTGTGGGTATGGGAAATCGCGAGGATCTGCTGGCGGGAGCACGGAAAGTCATCGTCGAGCGAGGCATCGCCAAGGCGACCGCCCGCGACATCGCCTCGGCGGCCGGTGTGAGCCTGGCGGCGATCGGCTACCACTTCGGCTCCAAGGACCAATTGATCACCGAAGCGCTGAGCGACGCTTTGGGCACCGCGATCGGCGACAACATGGAGGCGAAGATTCGCGAGGGCAGCGGCTCGGCGCCCTTGGCGGCGTTCGCCGCCATGTGGAACGGCATGCCCGCGGTATTCACCGAGAACCGCGACAGCATGCTGGCGAGCATGGAGAACCTGGTGCGCGTCGCGCGCTCGACGGAGTCGCAGGAGTTCTTCGCGCAGAGTCTGCCCGGCGCCTACCGGGACATGGCCGACGCGCTGCGGCAGGCGCACCCGCAGCTGAACGAAGAGCAGGCCGAGGCGATCGCCGAACTGTACTTCGTGCTCGTCCAGGGACTCGGCGTACTCCAGACCATCGCTCCGGAGGCGAACCTGCCGGACGGTGACCGCCTGGCGCAGGCGGTCGCCGCGCTGGCGGGGGTGGAGATCTAGTGCCGGCTCGGCAGCCGCCCGGCGGGAGGCCGCGGACGATCTCCGCGGCCTCCCGCCGGGACGGTCAGTGCGTCGGCAGCGGCCACGCCGGATGGTCCGCGCCGTAGGCGGGCGCGGGCGAGGCGTAATCCGGGTACTCGGCCAGCACGGGCGGCGCGGTGACGACCTGTCCGTGCCGGACCACATGCGCCGCGCTGGGCATCGCGGGCTTTGGGTGACGCGGTGTGCGGTCCGGCGCGTCGAGCAGCCAGGACGCGGTGCGCGCCAAGGCCACTCGTACGTCCCGCCCGATTCCGTCGTCGCTGCGCGCGACGAGGGCGTCGATCACGCCCGCGGCGAGCAGGTAACCCGACGCGTGGTCGAGTGCCTGCGCGGGCAGCGCCCCCGGCACGGCGGGCGCACCCTCGATGATCGAGATGCCGGACGCGGCCTGCACGATGCTGTCGAAACCGCGACGCTCACCCCAGGGACCGGCTTCACCCCAGGCGGACACCCGCCCGTGGATCAACCCGGGACGGGCGGCCGCTCGCACCCCGGCCCGCTCCAGCGCGCCCGGCCGGTATCCGGTGATCAGCACGTCGGCGGCGGCGACCAGATCATCGATACCGTGGGCGCGCAGGTCCACCAGCGTCGAGCGTTTGCCCTGGCAGGTGTCGGCGAATTGCCAGGAGATCTCCGGCAGCTGCGGCGGGTCGACGCGCAGCACCTCGGCGCCGAGCAACGCCAGCGCGCGCGTCGCGACCGGTCCCGCGATCACCCTGGTCAGATCGAGCACCCGCACCCCCCGCAGGGGTTGCAGAGGCGCGGCGCCCGCCGATAAGCCGGTCTCCCCGCGGTCGGGGCGGTCGGTGATCGCGACCAGCGGACCCGCCGCGGCGGCCTGTCCCTGCGGGCTCGCGGCCCATTCCTCCTCGGTGCGGACGCGCACCGCGATGGCCCCGTGCGCGGCGGCCTGCTCCTCCAGGTCCGAGGCGCGGATCATGGCCATCTGGGCGACGGCGAGGTCGACCGGCGCTGAGTCGGGCAGGCCGAGCGTGGCGAACAGTCGCGCCCGGTGATGCGAATAGTTGGCGTGCGTGCGAACCCAGCCGTCGAAGGTGGGGAAGAAGCCGGAAAGATCGGCGAACGGTGTCGGCATCCGGCCGCCGATGCGTAACAGACGCTCGCTGGAGAAGGCCGCGGTGATGCGGGCGGGATCGAGGCGATGCGCCACCGGGCCGAGACCGCGTGCGGTCCGCATGCGGTTCGCGGCCGTGGTCAGCGCCGCGATCGAACCGGCGGCCAGTGCCCAGACCGGTAATGTCGCGGCGAGATTGCTACCCGGATCGGGCGCGGGGGAGATGTTCGAGGCGGTGACACCTATACCGGCCTCGTAGTCCTGGACGAGCCGTGCGTGCGTGTTCACTCGCTTCAGCCTAGTTGCCGCTCCTGGGAACTCGCGTGGCGTGGTCCCTCCGGCCCGGCATGCGCGAAGGACGCTACTTCCGTCCGCCGCGCCGCTCCCCGCGGCCACCTGCGGCGATTCGGCTCGAAGACGCGTCGGCTCCGCGCACCGGTGCGCCGTGCGCCGATGCGGCGACGCTGTCGTCGACCGGCCGTCGCGTTCGGCCGGGCCGGACCGCCGCGGGCGCTCGGGCGGCGACCGCGTGATCGCGGACGCGTGTTCCCGGGGTAGCGGATGAGGTGCTGACGGGTCCGAGACCTTCGGGGAAGACCCACGATCTCGCGGTATCGAGGCCGGGCGAATCTCGGGCTCGCGCGGCGTGAAAAGAGCTGTCCGAGAGGGTTTCTCGCCAGTGAGGATAATGACACGCGCCGGACCGCGCGGAATGGGCCAGCATATCCCCAGGCTGCACGGCAGCAGTCGGCGCGGGACGCCGCGCGGATCCGATGACCTTTCCTTCGGGTGCGAAGACAGGCAGAGCATGGCCGGCCGCAGAGGAATGCCGCGGCACCGATATGTGAGGTCGAGAGACGATGACGAACGTCTATGCCGGGAGCGCGGAATACACGGTGCCGACGACCAGGACGAAAGAGAACTCCGCAGCGCGGGAGCGTGTTCCGGTCTTCGGGATCGATATGCGTCCGCGCACCGCTCTGCTCCCAGACCGGGTTCGTCGCGCGCCGATCGAACGCGACTACGAACTGATGGCCGTGCAGGACGCCCAGAACGCCGGGTACCTCCGGGAGATCCAGGACCTCGCCGCGGAGCGCGCGTCGCTCGGGAACGCCGGCCACGACCAAGCGACGCGATTGCGCGTGGCGCAACTCGAGGCCGCGCTCACGGCGGCGACGGCGGACGCGGTCGCCGCGGGAGTCACGACGCGTCGCCACCCGCCCCACCGGGACGGGGATGCTGCATCGGTGCAGGAGATCTTTCGGACCGCAAGCGTGCAGGGGTGGGTTCATGCCCAGTGCGTCGACTGTGGCGCGGAAGCGGGTACGCGAGCGGACGAGCCGGTGGTGCTCGCCTCGGTGGTGAAGGTGCCGCTGGTCCTGGAGTTCGCCAGGCAGGTGGTGGCGGGGCAGCTGGATCCCGCGGATCGGGTGCGGGCGCGGGCGGCGGATCGGCTCGGCGGCGTCGGCACCGCGGGCTGCGCCGACGACGTCGAGCTCAGTCTGCGCGACGCGGCGTACTTCGCGCTCACCGTCAGCGACAACACCGCGGCCGACCTCGGGACCGCCGCATCAGGAAGCTCCCGCACTCGACCGAGGCGACTACCGTGGTCTGGTCCGGCCGCGCGGTGGGACGACGACGGCGAAGGGAGACCGAACGTGGCAGGCGGCAGCACCGACTCGGAGTGGTTGCGGACGCTGCGATCCGGAACGGTCGCGCGGCAACACCTGCTGTGCTTTCCGCCCGGCGGAGGGTCGGCCACGGCATACCGCGATCTCGCGCAACGGTGCGGGGTGGGCGTCGCGGTGCTCGCGGTGCAGTATCCGGGACGGCAGGACCGATTGGGTGAGGACCCGATCACCGACCTGGTCGCGCTGGCGGACCGGATCGCCCAGGCGGTGCTCGCGCAGGGCCGGATCGCGCGGCTGTCGTTGTTCGGGCACAGCATGGGCGCGACCGTGGCGTTCGAGACCGCGCGCAGGCTCGAGCGTGCCGGGCAGCCGGTGGCCACCCTGTTCGTATCCGGCCGTCCGGCACCCACCTTCGAGGAGACGCAGCGGTTGCACCTGGCCTCCGACGCCGAACTCATCGATGACCTGGTGCGGCTGGCCGCGGATCCCGCCCCGCTCGAGCTGCTGCGCGCCGAGCCGGGCCTCGCCGAACTCGTGCTGCCCGCCGTGCGCGCCGACTACCGAGCCGTGGAGACCTACCGATACCAGCCGGGGGAGCCGCTGCGCGCCGATATCGCGGCGCTGGTCAGCACCGATGACCCGACGATGCGACCCGAGCAGGCCGACGAATGGCGTGCGCACACCAGCGGAGGATTCGACCGGGCGACCTTCTCCGGCGGCCATTTCTACCTGGACGAGCACGTCACGGAGGTGGCGGGCTTCGTCGCGCGCCACCTCGGCGCCTGAGCACCGGCGTCAGCGCGGTGCGTGCACACGGGCGGCCGGGGCGGGCCGGCGCTGCGCCCACACATAACCGATCCACGACGCCACCACCAGCGCGGCCGCCACTGCGCGCACCAACCCGAGCGCGTGTTCGGGGTAGATCACGCCGGTGAGGTAGTGGTCGATGAATCCGCTCGACGGCAGCCGCTCCCGGCCCGCGTGCTCGCGCGCCCAATTCTCCAGATGCGTGAGCGGGCAGTCGAAACCGACCACGATCGTGCCGAACCCCCAGCAGACCGCGAGCAGGTGCAGCCAGATCGTGCGCGGAAAGCGCCATGCGAGGAATCCGCCGACCACCACGTAGGCCACGAAGGCGAAATGCGTGACGGCGGTGGCGTCGGCTGCCAGCCGGTAGAGCACGCCTCCAGGGTAGCCCTCCGCCGCGTGACGGAGCCCGGATCGACCGCTACCAGGGGGAGGGCTGATAGTCCTTGAGGAAGCAGCCGAACAGATCGGTGCCGTTCTCACCCTGCACGATGGGGTCGTAGACGCGCGCCGCGCCGTCGACCAGGTCCAGCGGCGCGTGGAAACCCTCGTCGGCGAGCCGGATCTTGGTGTAGTGCGGTCGCTCGTCGGTGATCCAGCCGGTGTCGACCGCGGTCATCAGAATGCGGTCCTGCTCCAACATCTCGCGGGCGCTGGTGCGGGTCAACATGTTCAGCGCCGCCTTGGCCATGTTGGTGTGCGGGTGCCCCGGGCCCTTGTAGGCGCGGGAGAACTGCCCTTCCATGGCGGAGACGTTCACGACGTACTTCCGGCGGGCCCCGGCGGCGGCCATCGCCGGGCGCAGGCGGGAGACCAGGATGAACGGCGCGACCGAATTGCACAGCTGCACTTCGAGCAGCTCGGTCGGATCCACCTCCGCGACCGTCTGCACCCAGCTGTTGGTGTGCGCGAGGTCGGGCACCAGGCCACCCGCGTCGATCGCGACGCCGCGCGCGATGCGTTCCGGCGTCGCCGACCCCGCGACCAGTGCCAGCTCGGCTACGTCGGCGGCGGTCAGCGCCGGGGTGAGCGACGCGGTAAGTGCGGTGGGGTGGGCCTGCATGGTCTTGCCGAAGCTCACCACTTCAGGCAGCGCGCCCGCGGGCAGCGGTCCGGATTCGGCGTCGACCAGGGCACTGTAGGCGCCGGGGGAGCGGCGCACCGTCTGCGCGGCGTTGTTGATCAGGATGTCCAGCGGGCCCTGGGCGGCGACGTCGTCGGCCAGGGCGACCACCTGAGCCGGATCACGCAGATCGATGCCGACGATGCGCAACCGGTGCAGCCAGTCCGCGCTGTCGTCCATCGCCGCGAAACGCCGGATGGCGTCGTTGGGGAAGCGGGTGGTGATGGTGGTGTGCGCGCCGTCGCGCAGCAGGCGCAGCGCGATGTACATGCCGATCTTGGCGCGGCCGCCGGTGAGCAGCGCCCGCCGCCCCGTCAGATCGGTGCGGGCGTTTCGTTTGGTGTGGCTGCTCGCCGCGCACTCCGGGCACAGCTGGTGGTAGAAAGCGTCGACCTGGGTGTAGCGCTGCTTGCAGATGTAGCAGGGGCGCGCGCGGAGCAGCGTGCCCGCGCTGGCTCCGTCGGTGGCCGAGCTGATCGGGATGCCCGCGGTCTCGTCATCGATCCGGTTCGGGGATCCGGTCGCGGTGGCGGCGACCACCGCGCGGTCGGCGGCCGAGACCGCCGCGCGCGCTTCGGTGCGGCGGCGCTGCTTGAGCTTTTTGAACATGTGGCCGACCGCCCGCTGCACGGCCACCGAGTCCGGATGATCCTTTTCGAGCGTTCCGGCCTGCTCCAGGACCCGAAGACAGGTCGCGAGCTCCTCGGGATCGATCATGCTTTCGGCCATCGGGGCGGGGGACATCCTTCATCGAGCTGGGCAGACGACCGACCCATTGTCGCAAACCCCGCCTGCCGGGTGGTCGCCCGGTCGCCCACGCCCGCTCGAAGCGTCGGTCAGCTGCTGCGCGGGGAGATGGCCGCCCGGTCGGCGCGCAGGTCGTCGACGAAGTTGGCGACCGCTTCGGCGACCAGCAGTGGCTCGGTGATCGGCAGCCAGTGATTCGCCGGAACGGCGCAGCGCCACAGCTTGTCGACCCAGCGCGTGGAGGCGTCGTAGACGGCGGCGGGCACGAACGGGTCGGTGGTGTCGACGAGCAGCTGGACCGGGACCGCCGTCCGCCGCACCCGCGGCTTGCCCAGGTGGTGCACCAGATTGGCCCGGGCGATCCGGGCACCGGCGACGAGATCGGTGCGCCAGGTGGGCGCGACGCGCGCGGGCACCGGCGCGAGACCGCCGAGCCGGCCCACGAGCAGCCCGCGCACCCGCGGCGGGTAGAGCCTGCGGACGATCGGGCCGGGCGTCAGCGCCCAGCGCGCGCCGCGCAGCCACCAGCCCAGGTCGCCGAGTTCGCGTCCGGCGCGCGGCGCCAGCGCGCGCAGCCACAGACCCAGATGATCGAGATTCGGTCCGGCGATCGCGGTGAACGAGGCGATACGGGTGTTGGCCCGCTCGTCGCAGACCGCCTCCCACAGTTGCACGGCGCCCCAGCCGTGGCCGCAGGTGTGCACCGGCCTGCGCGGGCTGGCGGCATCGATCACCGCGAAGAAGTCCTCCGCGAGCAGGCCGAGGCGATACTCCGACAGCGCCGCGGGTGTGGCCGAACGTCCGTGACCGCGTACGTCGTAGGTGATCACCCGGAAGCCGTCGGTCAGCAGGGCCGCGACCGTCGACCACACGCGGTGGGTGTCGGTGAGGCCGTGCACCAGCACCAAGGGCTCTGCGGCGGGGTCACCCCACTCGTAGACGGCGAGATCGGCGCCGTCCCGGTCGACCGTCCAGGTGCGGTCCGGGCGGGGCGTTTCGGTGCTGTCGAGCAGTTCGGCCATGTCGTTACCCCTTCGCTGCCGGCTACCGATCCGATGGCACGTCGCCGCCGTGCCCGACGTCAGTGATTCCGATACGGACAGTACGAAGAATTGACCCATCGAGGGAAAGGTAAAACGCCCGAATATGGCGCAGCTCACCAACGGGGGAATGCGACCTCGCCGCCCGCGCCGGAGGGCCACCGCACGGACTCGCCGCCGGGCCTCGAAATCCCCTGGCGGCAACGGAGGTCCGGCCCGCCCGCGGAGCGCTCTCGCAACGGTGCGCGACGCTTGTTGACAACTCGCCAATAGTCCGGAAATCTGGGGCGTAACCGGTGACGAGACCGGACCGGAGCGAGCGAAGGATCGAGCGATGGCACGCGCGGCGTGGAGTGACGACGAGGTCGAGGCGGTACGAGACCTGGCGAGGACCTTCTTCGAGAAGGAGGTCGTGCCGCACGAGGAGAAATTCGTCGCCCAGGGGCACCCCGATCGCGCCCTGTACAACCGGGCGGGTGAACTCGGCCTGCTGTGCCCCGCCATTCCGGCCGAATACGGCGGCGGCGGTGGCACCTTCGCGCACGAGGCCGCCATCATCGAGGAGCAGGCGCGCGCGGGCGACGGGTCGATGGGCATCCCCGTGCACAGCTCGATCATCGCGCCGTACCTGTACGAGTTCGGTTCCGAAGAGCTCAAGCGGCGCGTGCTGCCCAAGGCCGCGAGCGGCGAGATCGTGCTGTCCATCGGCATGACCGAACCGGGCACCGGATCCGACCTCCAGAACATCAAGACCCGTGCGGTCCGGGAGGGCGACGAGTATGTCATCACCGGTTCCAAGATCTTCATCACGAACGGCTGGCTCTGCGACGGCATCATCATCGCGGCCAAGACCGACCCGACCAAGGGCGCGGCCGGAGTCTCGCTGATCTTCGCCGAAGTCGGCGACGACACCCCCGGCTTCAAACGCGGGCGCATCCTGAACAAGATCGGTGGCAAGGCCCAGGACACCGCCGAGCTGTTCTTCGACGGACTGCGCGTGCCCGCGTCCAACCTGCTCGGCGAGGCCGAGGGCCAGGGTTTCTACCAGATGATGCAGATGCTCGCGCAGGAGCGCTTGGTCACGGCCATCATCGCGGTCGCCATGATGGAGAAGGCGGTGCAGCTCACCGTCGACTACACCAAGGGCCGCGAAGCATTCGGCAAGCCGCTGTTCGCCATGCAGAACACCAAGTTCGAGCTCGCCGAGTGCGCGACCATCACCAAGGTCTCCCGCACCTTCCTCGACGACTGTCTCGACAAGCACCTGCGCGGCGAACTCGATATTCCCAGCGCTGCCATGTCGAAGTACTGGCTGACCGATCAGCTCGGTATCGTGGTGGACCGCTGCCTGCAACTGTTCGGCGGCTACGGCTACATGACGGAGTATCCGATTTCCCAGCTCTACACCGGTGCCCGCGTCCTGCGCATCCTCGCGGGCAGCAACGAGGTGATGAAGGATCTCATTGCCCGGTCTCTCTGACACCACGAGCGCGACCGCGGACGGTGGCGCCGATCCGGCGCTACCGCGCCGCCGCAGGCTCGAGCCCGACGAGCGGCGCGCGCAGATTCTCGCCTGTGCGATCGACATGTTCGGCGAACGCCCGTACGCGGCCGTCTCCACCGCCGAACTGGCGCAGCGGGCCGGTGTGGCCCGCGGTCTGATCAACCACTATTTCGGCAACAAGCGCGATCTCTACCTGGCGGTGGTGCGGCGGATGGTGACGCTGCCCAGGCTCGACAACATGGCCGTGCCCACCGGCTCCTGGCGCGAGCGGGTCGACGCCAGCGTGCGCTGGTTGCTGGACACCATCGCCGAGCACGGCAGCACCTGGGTGAAGGTGACCAGCCACGAGGGGGTCGGAGACGATCCCGAGGTGCAGCAGATTTTGGACGCGGCCGACGACGCGGCGGCCGAGCGCCTGCTGCTGATGGTCGGCCTCGCCCATTCGGCCCACGATGCCCAACTGCGCGCGATGGTGCGTGCCTACGGTGGGCTGGTGAAGGTCGCGGGCCGGGAATGGATCACCCGCGGCACGCTCACCCGCGAGCAGGTACACGACCTGCTGTGCGACATGTTGCTGACATTGGTCACCGAATCGCTGCCCAAAGTCGACCGCAGGCAGTGAACGGCGCCGCGGGTCACCGTCGGCGTGCACGCCACGCGGCGCCGCCGAACGCGCGCAATACGAGGCCCCGCAGGGTGGAATTGTCCTCGAGCAAATCACCGGCCCCGCCATGCCGGTCAGGGTGCCCGGGCCGCTCGACGTCGTCTTATCGGACACCACCGCTCCTTCGAATGGTCGTGCCCACGCAGGCCGCCGGTCGGCAGCGTGCTCCTCGGCTAACAGATCGGCGGGCATTGCGCGAAGTTTGTTATCACGGGCGGATCACAAATTGCCGGAGACTTCGGATCAACTTTTCGCGGTGCGCGTCCTATTCTGTGTCGGTATATCGGGGCGGGTCCGGATAGTCCGAGGTTCCTGCGCGGTGTGGTGGTGTGGAGAGGACCTTGATGACACGGGCAGAACGGCGTGAAACGGATCGCTGGCCGCAGGCGCAGCCGGAGGACCGCTGGACGGAGCCGGAGCCCGACGGCCGCTGGCCCGACGACGAGGACGAGCGCTGGCCCGAGCCGCCGAGCCGCCGCCGGACCGGACGGCTGCGCGTGGAGATCCCGCCGATTGTCAATCCGTACGCGATCATCGCCCTGGTGGCGGCCCTGCTCGGGTTGTTCCCCGTGGCCATCGTGTTCGGCTTCATCGCCTTCAGCCATCCCCGCGGCCGAGTCATGGCGATGTTCGCGCTGCTGCTCGGCGTAGCCGAGATCGCCGCGGTGGCGGGATTCATCCTGTTGACGAGCAATTGGCTACCGGACGTGACCAACCGCACGGCCTCGCTCGGGCCCGCGCCCGTCGCCTCGACTCCCACCACCGTCGAGCGTCCGGTGGTGACCACCACGGCCGCCGCACCCAGCCTCGCGGTGACGACCACGCCGGCGGAGAGCCAGGAATCGGTCACGAAGGGCGCGCCGTGCACCGACGCCCAGCTCGGCAAGATCGGCAGCGCCGCCACCGGCGGCACGCTGATCTGTCTCGCCGCCGCCGGTGGCAACCAGTGGTCGGGCCCGCACGTGGTGGCGACCGCCGTGCAGCAGGCGGGCTCGAAGTGCGACGCCTCCGGCGCCAAGACCGGGCGCACCGCCGACGGCCGGGCCTTGGTGTGCGAAGTCAGCGGCCGCAGCGGCACATGGGTGCTGTGGACCGAGTAGCCGTCGACGCTATTCGGGCTTCTTCGCGCGGCTCGGCTGCACCCGGGGCGGTTCGTTGGGCATCTTCGGGTACTGCGGTGGCCACGGCGCGTCCATGAGTCCGGCCGCCATGTCCCGTTCGGACATCTCCAGCAGCGGGGCGATGGACTGCGGCGCGCGGTCGGCCCACGGGTCGCCGGATTCGGCGTAGCGCGCGGGCACGGTCGCGATGGTCAGGTCGTCGGGCACCACCGAATCCAGATCGGACCAGCCGATCGGCGTGGACACCTGCGCGCCGACCTTCGGCCGCACGCACCACGCGCCGAAAACCGTTTTGTGCGGAGCGTTCTGATTGAAATCGATGAACACCCGGTTGCCGCGTTCTTCTTTCCACCATTGCGCGGTGATGTCCTCGGGGTACCGGCGCTCCAACTCGCGCGCCAGCGCCACCGCGGCGGCGCGCACCTGATAGCCGTCCCACTTCGGCTCCAGCGCGGAGTACAGGTGCAAGCCGCGTGAGCCGGAGGTCTTGACTCGGGATTCGATGCCGAGTTCGGCCAGCAGATCCCTGGTGCGGATCGCGGCCCGGCGCAGGTCGGCGAAGGTGATGCCCGGCGAGGGATCGAGGTCGATGCGCAGTTCGTCGGCGATCTCCAGATTGTCGGCGCGGTTGGGCCAGACGTGGAATCCGAGGCACCCCTGATTCACCGCCCACAGGATATGGGCGAGATCGTGGGCGACGAGGGCGTCGCTGGTGGTGCCGTTCGGCGTGGTCACCTCCACCGTGCGCAGCCACTCCGGTGCGGATTTCGGCACCCGCTTCTGGAACCAGGATTTGCCCGATGCCCCGTCCGGGTAGCGCTCCAGCAGCAGCGGCCTGCCGCCGACCACATTCAGGAACGGTTCGGCGACCGCCTGGTAGTAGCGCACCAGATCGAGTTTCGTCTCACCGCGCTTGGTGAAATAGATCTTGCCCGGATTGCTGATCGTGACGGTGCGGCTGTCGGTCTCGATGTCGACGGACTCGGTCATCGTGCCCCGCCTTCGCCGAACAACATGCTCAATTCCGCCGGCGCGACTTCGTCGAGCTGCGCGTAGGTACACGACTGCGGGGTCCGGTCGCTCCGGAAGCGCACCAGCCTGCCACCGTGGCGCAGTCGGCCCGACTGCACGTGCTCGTAGCGGACTTCGGCGACCAGCTCCGGCCGCAGCGCCTCCCAGGACAGATCCTTGCCGCCGGTCCACCGGCTGACGCCGCCGGGCATCTTGCCGTCCGCGGCCGCCTGCGCCGCCGCATCGGCCCACTGCCGCCAAGGGTGATCGTCCAGCGCGTTCTCCCGCAACGGCGCCAGCTCCTCGACCAGTTCCCTGCGCCGCGCCGCGGTGAAGCTGCTGGCCACGCCGACGTGATGCAGGTGGCCCTCGTCGTCGAAGAGCCCGAGCAGCAGCGAACCCACCCCCGCTCCGTCCTTGTGCCAGCGGAAACCCGCCACCACACAGTCGGCGGTGCGTTCGTGCTTGACCTTCAGCATCACCCGCTTGTCCTGGAGGTAGGCGAGGTCGTCGGACTTGACCATCACGCCGTCGAATCCGGCGCCCTCGAAACGGGTGAACCAGTCCTCGGCCACGTCGGGGTCGTGGGTGATCGGCGTGAGGTGGACGCGCGCGAGCGCGGTGTCCAGGATCGTCTCCAGCAGCCGCCTGCGTTCGGTGAACGGCTCGCCGGTCAGGTCCTTGTCGCCGAGCGCGAGCAGATCGAAGGCCACGAAGCTGGCAGGCGTCTCCACGGCCAGCTTGGCGACCCTGGACGCGGCCGGGTGCAGGCGGTTCTGCAAGGTGTCGAAATCCAAACCCTGCTCGGTGACCACCACGATCTCGCCGTCCACCACGCAGCGGTCCGGCAACGCCTGCTTCAGCAACTCGGCGACCTCGGGAAAATACCTGGTCAGAGGCCGGTCATTGCGCGAGCCGAGCTCCACTTCGGCGCCGTCGCGGAACACGATGCAGCGGAAACCGTCCCATTTGGGTTCGTAGCTCAGGCCCGGCTCGCGCGGCACCGCGGGTGCGGTTTTGGCCAGCATCGGCCGCACTGGGGGCAGAACCGGTAGATCCACGCGATCCTCCTCGGGTTCGATCCTCACCCATACCGACGGTGCGCGCCGAGCGAACTCATCGGTCTGTGGCCGTGGTCTCGGCTCGATCGTAGGCGGGCGCCCCGACAGGATCGCGGAGTTCGCCGCTCAGTTCTCCAGCCAGCCCTGCTGGTCGGCGAACGCGGTGAGCCGGTCGCGGATGGTGAGGATCTCGCCCGCGGTGAGCGCGGGGCTCGCGTCCAGGAGCAGTTCGGTGATCAGGCGTTTGTGCTCGGCGACGGTGAGCGGTCCGGAACCCGGCCGGTCCTTTCCCTTGTACCGCGCCGGGGGCGCGGACGATCCGCCGACCACGTTGAGATTGACCGCCTTGGGTCCGCGGTCGCCTTCGGTCACCTCGAATTCGAACACCCGCCCCTGCCGCAACTCGTCCTCGTCCAAGCCGATGTCGTTGACGTGGACGAACACGTCCGGTCCACCGTCCTCCGGCCGAATGAATCCGAATCCCCGAGAGCTGTCGAACGACACCAATTTCCCGATGGACACCAACACCCGCTCCTCGTCGCCGTCGCTACCGGGCAACTTTAACCCGCGTTTTCGCCGCCGTCGGTGGAAAGCGCCTTTTGCAACGAATGGAAAACGGTCAGTCCTTGACCGACCATTCCGTTCACCAGTTCGCCCACTCCGTCCGGTCCGTTCAGCACGGTGAGATTCGCGTTCGCCAGCCCGTTCGACGCCTGCTTCACGATTTCCGGCAGTTGTTCGATCAACAACTGATCCAGCGCGATCCGGTTGTTCGACGCGGCCGCGGCGGCCTGGATGCGGGTGCGGTCGGCCTCCGCCTCGGCCAGGATGCGCACCCGATCCGCTTCGGCCTGAGCGGGTTTCACGACCTCGGTCTGCAACTGCTGCTCCCGCAACTCGGCCTCTTTGCGCGCCTGCTCGGCCTGGGCGGTGAGCACCTCCTGCAACGCCATCGCCTCGGCCAGCGGGCCCGCCTGCGCGGCCTCCGCGTTGGCCTTGTCGATATCGCGCTGGTATTGCGCGCGCAGGATCGCCGTCTCGCGCTGATATTCCGCCTGCCTGCGCTGGGATTCCTGCTCGGCCTGCGCCGCCGCCTGCGCGGCCTGCGATTGCGCGATCTGCGCGTCGCGCTGCACGGCGGCATTGTGCGGCGCGGCGAGCGCGGCGATATAGCCGAGGTTGCCGTCATCGATGGACTGGATCTGGAAGGAATCGACCCACAGGCCGATATTGCTCATCTCGACTTTCGACGCGACGAGTACTTCGTCGGCCAGTTTCTGGCGCTCCCGGATGATCTCCTCGACCGTCATCGAGCCCACGATCGACCGCAGGTGCCCGGAGAAGATGCGCCCGGTCAGCACCGACATCTCCCGCTCCTGCTCCGAGAGGAACCGCTGTGCGGCGTTCACGATGGACTGGGTGTCGTTGGCGACCTTGAACGCGATCACCGCGCGGACGTCGAGCTGGATCGCCTGCTTGGTGACGCAGCGCTCCTTGATCTCGGATTCGAACATCGCCAGCGACAGGTAGCGGACTTTCCGGAACAGCGGAACCGCCCAGGCGCCGCGCCCGATGACCACCTTGAACGGCGCGTTGTCGCGGCTCTTGGCGCCGCTGACCAGCATCGCCTCGTCCGGGTCCGGCACGTGGTAACCCAGCACGTCTGTCTCCCTTACTTTTTCAGGTTTGTCCGGCCGCGTCCGGGGTGAGCGGAATCCATGGGACGACGTCGACGACGCGCCCCGGATGGACCGCGATGACCAGCACGGCCGCACCGGCCGGGATCGGCTCGGTGGACTGTGCGATGTACAGCTCGGTTCCCCCTCGAATAGCGACCAGGACCTCGCCCAGCGTCCCGGCGCCCCGGATCGGCGATGTGAGCGTACCCGTCAACCCCACCACCGGGTCGATCATCCCAGGATCTCCTTCCGACGATCCGCCCGTCAGCCTACGTCTCGCACAGCACCTTTCGATATCGGCCGGGCGGGACCGCCGCGGGGGCGCAGGTATGTTTCTTGCATGGGAGGACGGCTGGCGCTGGTGGTGGGGTCGGAATGCGCGGCGCTGGGAGAATTGGGTTTCACCGAGGAACTCGCCCATGGGCTGTACGGGAGCCTGACCGAAGCGGGAGGTTGGCGGCCCGCGATCGATGTCGACGGCCCGGTGCTCAATCCCACTGCCGCGCAATTGTTCACCGCCGTCGACACGGCCTTCGCGGCGGCATCGCAGCGGCAGGCCACCCTGCTGCTCGGCTTCATCGGCCACGGCGTGGCGACGACTGCCGAGGACTTCTACCTGCTGAGCCACGACTCACCGGGTGAACCCACCTCGCACAACGCGTTCCACCTGACCCAGGAGATCCGCGAGCGGCTCGACCGCGCCGCGCTCGACGGGCTTGTGCTGCTCGTCGACGCCTGCGAAGCAGGTCAGGGTGTGCAGGGCGCCGCGCGCCGGTGGACCGATCTGCTGGCGCAGTCGGGCGGCCGGATGGAACTGCTGGTCGCCTCGGGCGACGGTCCCGCGTACTCCGGCTGCTTCACCCGTACCATGCTCGCCACCTTCGACCTGGGCCTACCGCTGCGCGGGGAGAACCTGCTGCCCTCGGACCTGGTCGATCCGATCGCCGGGCAGTGCACCCATCAGCAGCCGCAGCATCTGTCCTTCAGTTCCGGCGCGGTGTCCACGACGCAGGGCGTCGACCCTGGATTGTGGCTGGTGCCGAACACCGCCCGCCACCGCGACGCGGTGAGCGGACGTTCCGCCGCCGGGTTCGTCGACCAGCTGACCCGGCGTCTGCTGTTGACGCCCGATGTGCGCGAGCGTCTCGACGCGATCATCGACGCGGGCAGCCACCGGCTGCGGGCGGTGCTCGGGCCCGCCGGCGTCGGCAAGTCCACGCTGCTGGCCATGCTGATCCGCCCCAGCCTGGTCGACGGACTCGCCGTGACCCCCGACTACATCACCGCCGCGGTGTTCTTGACGGTGAACAGCTCGGTGGAGTCGGTCGCCTCGGAACTGGCCGCGCAACTCGACGCACGACTACCCGGCTTCCGGGAGGCGGCGCGCGCGGCGCGGGCGCACCGGCCCAGGGACGAGTTCGACATCTTCGACATCCTGGTGCGTCGCCCGCTGGCGCGCCTGTCCACCGCGGGCCGGCGGGTCACCCTGGTCTTCGACGGATTGAATCAGCCGCAGGAGGGGACCAGGCGGTTGCTGGTGGCCGCGATCGCCGATCTGACCCGCCGGGAAGATCTGCGGCACGTCCGGGTGATCGTCGGCATCCGGCCCGGCACCGGTGTCGAGGACGATCCGGGACTGGCGCACATGTACCGGATCGATGTCGCCGAACCGGCGGCCGACGACATCGCCGCCGTGGTGGACTCGGCGCGCGGAACGGCGCCGGTCGGCCCGGTCGACTGGATCGGCTGGATCCAGCGGCTGCTGGCCGAGACCCCGACCGACGCGAGCGGTTCGCGAGTGGTCTCCGGCGGCTGGCTGGTGGCGCGCATCCTGCTGGAGGTGGCCTCGAGATTGACCGACGGCGCGGTCGCGTCCGGGATCGGTCTGGACCGGGTCATCGCGCTGCGGATCGAGACCGCGCTGCGCGGGGCCGATCCCGCGACCGCGAGCGACACGGCGAACCTGCTCGGGTTGCTGGCCGCGGCGGGAGTCGGGCCCGTGCTGCCGCTGGAGCTGCTGGATTCGGCGCTGTTGTCGCTCGGTGTCGACCTCAGCGCCGCCCGGATCCGCGATATCGCCGTCAATCTCGGCGATTTGATCACCCGCAGTCATCCCGGCACCGTTCGCGAGTCGCTCGGTGTCACCCACAGCGCGTTCCTGCCCGCGCTGGAGGCGGAATGCCGTCGTTCCGGTGTGCGCATCGCGGACGCGCACCGCGCCCTCGTCGCGGCGATCCAGGCCGACGACGGTGACCGGGCCGCCGACTACGCGCGGGGCGCGGCCGTACGCCACTGCCTGGCCTACGGTGATTCCGCCTTGGCCATCGACTTCTTGACGAAGCTGGAGACCGGCAGATCGGCCGACGATCGCGACCTGTGGGCCGCGTGGGCGCCGGACTTCGTCGAGTCGCTGGGACCGGATCATCCCGACACCTTCACCACGCGGGAACGGCGGGCCTTCCACCGCGCCGAGAGCGGCGACCTGGTCGGCGCGATCGCCGATTTCGAACAGTTGCTCACCGACCGGTTGCGGGTCTTCGGCCCCGACGACCCGGCCACCTTGGACACCCGCGACAGGCTGGCCAGCTACCGCGCCCGCTGCGGTGACCACTCCGGTGCGGGCGAGGAATTCGAACGACTGCTCACCGACCAGCTGCGCCTGCTCGGCCCCGACCATCCCGAAACCCTGCGCACCAGGAACAATCTCGCGTCCAATCGCGGCGACGTCGGCGATTTCGCCGGGGCCATCGCCCGTTTCGAACAGCTGCGCGCCGACCGCGACCGCGTGCTCGGCCCCGACCATCCGGACACCTTGCGCACCCGCAACAGCCTGGCGTACTGGCGGGCCGACAGCGGCGACATCGACGGCGCCCGCGCCGAGTTCGAGCAACTCGTGGCCGACTATCTGCGCGTCTTCGGCGCCGATCATCCCAACACACTCGGCGCACGCAACAACCTCGCGGCGTTCCGCGCGCGCAGCGGTGATCTCGCCGGTGCGGGCGCGGAGTTCATCCGCCTGCTCGACGACCGTCTGCGGGTGCTCGGCCCGGACCACCCCGACACGCTGCTCACCCGCGGCAGGCTGGCCGGTTACCGCGCCGACAGCGGTGACCTCGAGGGCGCGATCACCGACCTGGAGAAACTGCTCGGCGACCGGTTACGGGTGCTCGGCCCGGATCACCCGGACACCTTCGGCACCCGTAACGAACTCGCGGGCTGCCGCGCCCGCCACGGCGACCTCGACCGCGCGGTCGCGGAACTGGAGGTTCTGCTGGTCGCGGAGTTGCGGGCCCTCGGCCCCAATCACGCCGCCACCATCCGGACCAAGGACACCCTCGCGTATTGGCGGGGTCGGTCCGGGGATTGACGCCAGGCGCTCGGGGTCGCGACGCTGGTCAGGACCGGTAGAGCGAGCGGTACACGGTCAGCATGGCGAGGCAGTGCTCGATGATCTGCTCCCGGGTGGCGCGCAGCGAGCCGTTCAGCCACGCCGAGAACATGCCCGCGTTTCCGCTGGCCATGCTCACCGCCGCCAGCCTGCGTTTGACCGGGTCGTCGATGTGGCCGAACAGATGGTCCTGCATGACCCGGGTGAAGACCGGCATGACCGCGAAGGTGGTCTGCCCGAGGCCGGTGCTGGAATACGGCTCGACCAGGAACAACCGCGACTTGCGCGGATCGTCGAGCACCTTGTCCACGAGTATCTCCGACAGCGCGCGGTCGCGGGACGGGTCGTCGGTGGCGGCGAAGGCCGTCATGGGCTCCAGGAATTCCTCGGCGACCTGACGGTAGAGCACGTCCAGCAACTCGTCGCGGCTGGCGAAGCTCTCGTAGAAGTAGCGGTCGGTGAGGTTGGCCTTGCGGCACACCGCCCGCATGGTGACTCCACTCGCTCCGGACTCGCCGATCAAATCGAGCGCGGCCTCCAGCAGCGCCGCCCGCCGCGTCTCCCTGCGTTCGGTGAGCGTCGTCCCGCCCCAGATCCGCGGGCCCCCGTCGTCGTCTGCTTCCTGACCTGTCTGCACGGCCCCACGATAATGCCTGGCGGCGCGCCCCCGCGCCGCGCGCACCGAGCCCGGACCCCGCGGTCTTGCCGAAATGGCTCCCGCGCCGTCACGGCATGGTAGCTGTCGGTTTACTCGTTCTGGTTACCGTCCCGGGGTCTCTCGGGGATTCGGTAGTGGAGGGTAACGGCGCGTGAACAACTCCGCTGCGGTGATCTGGTTTGAGGCGATCGGCGCCCGAATCGGGCACCCGGGATCACGTTCCGCCCGACCAGCGGTTCGGCACCGGCGCGGTGCGCCCGCGGGCATCGACGGGGTCTTCATCTACCCGACGGCGCTGTTCGAGCCGGGCACGGCAGACGCGTTCGTCGAATTGTTCACCGTCACCGTCGAATGGCTGGCCAGAGGCTACCGCGGCCCGGTCGCCCCGCTTCTGTCGGGGTTTTCCGCCGCACCGAGGTGGCCGACGGCCTGCGAGCCCGCGGCGATCAGCCTCGTTCCAGCGGCAGCCCCGCATCGCGCCAGGCGACGACACCACCGGCCAGGGCGGCGGCGTCGTATCCGGCTCGACGGGCTCGCGCGGCGAAACGCACCGACAACTCACCCACGGGGCAGACGAAGACCACGGGCCGCGAGCGCGGGAACGGGATGCCGTGGCCGAACATGTCATCGAGCTGGTCGTCGCGAATGTTCAACGCGCCGGGCACGTGCCCGATCCGGTAGGCCATGGCGCCACGGCTGTCCACGATGGTCGGGCGGCCGGTCCGGTCCAGCTCGGCGAGCTGCTCGGGCGACAGGCGCGGCACCGCCGCCAGCTCGTCGGCGCTCGGCGCCGTTTCGCGTTCGGCGCGGCCGAACAGTTCCGGCCTGCGCTTCTTGATGTAGGACAGGTACGGCTCGAGCCGATCGCAGACGATGAACACCGCGACGATCGGGTCGTCCGGATCGGTGGCCGAGCGATCGAGTGCGCCGAGCGTGTCCAGCGCGGCGGTGTAGGCCGCGCCGCTGGTGGGCCCGGCCAGGACACCGTATCCGGTCGCCAAGCGCAGCGTCGCGTCCACGGCGTCGCCCGCCGATACGGAGACGATCCGGTCGTAGAACTCCGGCTGGAACAGCCCGACATCCCACATCTCGGTCTCCGACCGGATGCCGGGAATGAAGTCCGACCGCTCCGAGACAACCGCGACGGCGCGCAATTCGGGATTGTGTTTGCGCAGGTAGGTGGCGGTCCCCCTGGTGGAACCGGTGGTGCCGAGCCCGCCGATCAGATAGTCGATCCTGGTGATGCCATCGGCCGCGAGGTCCTCGTGGATCTCCCGACCGGTGCCGTGGTGGTGCGCCTCGATGTTCTTCTCGTTGGTGTACTGCGACAGATGCCGGTAGGCGCCGGGATGCTGCGCCATTGTCGCCTCGATCACCGAGTAGACGTCGTTCGGTGTGGTCGGGTCCGGGCACTCGGACAGCCCGGGCAGTTCCACGATCTCGGTCCCGAACAGCTGCAGCAGGTCACGGACCTCGCCGACTTTGATCCGGTTGGTCACCGCGCGCAGGTCGATGCCGTACATCGCGCCGAGGACGCGCAGCGCTTTGGCCGTGTTCCCGCTGGAGGCCTCGATGAGCGTCCGGCCGCCTCCGCGCAGCTCCGTCAATTCGTCGCGCAACATCGCCCAGGCCACCCGGTCCTTGACCGAGCCGAAGGGGTTGTGCGACTCCAGTTTCGCGTAGAGCTCGACACCGGCCAGTCCGTGCACCGCGGGGTCGAGCCGCAGCAGCGGCGTGTCACCGATGAGTTCGGTGATGTGGTCGTATCGCATCAGGAGGCCTCGACCGATCGGACCGGGCCTGCGGCGTGCGTCGCGAGAGGACGCGGCCGCGACGACTCGACGGGGAAGTCGGGTTCGTAGGCGGTATCGGGGACGATCCGGAATCCGTCGGGCGCCCGGGTGACCGCGAGTTTCGCGGGAAGCGGGTGCATGGAGGCCGTCGCCGCGGACAGGTCCATGTGGTAGGCGGCGGTATTCGGGAACACCACCGTGTCGCCCGGCAGGGGGCGGACGGGCAACCAGACCTTGTGATTGGTGATCAGGTCTCGCTCCAGGCACAACCGTCCGGCGATGTAGACGCCGACCGGGCCCTCCGCGCGGTCGGTGCCTGCGGCGACGCCCGCGCGGGGCAGCAGGATCGGGTCGACCATGACCTCCTGGTCGGCGGGTGTCACGGCATCGCGGCTGAGATCGACGTGCACCAGCACGCTGCCGTCGGCGACCTCCTTGACGAACTCGACCGTGGCCAGCGTGATGCCCGCGTGGTCGACCAGCGCCTTGCCCGGCTCGAGCCATATCTCCAGCAGATTGTCGCCCGCCACCTGCGCGACCGTGCGCCCGCCGTGCCGCTCCAGCGGCGCGTCGAGAAGATCGGCGAGCATGCGGTCGGCGGGAACGGTGTTGGCGTACTTGTGGAACACCGGTGTGCCGTGCACGGCGCCGCCCGCGACGTGATAGCCGAAGGTGTTACTGCCCCAGGTCATCGGTTCCCCACGGCCGAGCAGCGACTCACGCAGCGCCAGCACGTAGGCGTCGAACCGTTCGGCGTCGGCGGTGAACACCTGCCGGAAGCCGCCGCCGATGTCGAGCACCGAAGGGGCGAGCCCGCGATCGTAGGCTCGCTCGATCAGGCGCAGGCAGGCATCGATCGCCCGGACGCGTTCGCCGAGATCGCCGGAGTCGAGGTGGAAGGCGAACCCTAGAAAGGCGATTCGCCCGCGCTGCGCCGACAGCAGATCGAACGCCTGCTCGACATGCGCGACCGGCATCCCGAACCGGCTCACCTGCCCCCTGCCGATACCGGAAACCCGTAGCAGCACCGGTATTTCCGCATGGTCGGAGGCCAGCTCCGCGATGCGGCCCAGTTCCCACAGGTTGTCCACGTTGATCGTCACTCCGCGGTCGAGGAGCTCGAGCAGGAATGCTTCCCCTTTCGGCCCGGTGACCTCGATGCGCGCCGGACCGAACCCGGCGGCGAGGGCACTGGACAGTTCGTGCGGTGACGCGACGTCGACGGCGATGCCCGCGCGCTCAGCCGTGCGGACGAACGCGCGAGACTGATTCACCTTGTGCGCGTAGCAGATTCGGTGCCCGGACAGGCGTCGCTGCAGCACAGTGCGCAAACGGAGCAGATTCTCCGAGTAGACCTGCGGGAACACCAGATGCACCGGAGACCCGAAACTCGCCCGTGCTTCCGCCGCGAGGCCGGGGGTGTCGAGAAAGGCGCGGACCATCGGATGCAGCTTCGCGGGCAGCGCGGGCGGCCGAGGCGTCATACGGCGGCTTCCGATGCCTCGGTGACCGAGGCCCGCGTGGCGCCGTCGGGGCGTTCCGCGACCGGGTTGTAGCCGCCGTCCCGGATCGCTTCGAAGGCCCGGGCGCGATTGCGCGGGCTGCGGAACTCGGCCACCACGCGTTTGCTGTCCAGATCGATCTCCACCACGCGGATGTCCATCGATTCCAGGACTCCGCCGATCGTGCGGACGCAGTGTTTGCATGTCATGTCCGGCACGTAGAACACCTGGTCCTCGGCGGTGGCGGCACGGTCGGCGCTCGCCTCGTCGAGTTCGGCGCTCACCTCCGCGACCTCGATGCGGCCCGCGATCTCGGTGAACGTCGCGACGAACCGGTCGACCAGCGACGGCAGGATACTGACATGCCCGCTGTCGAGCTGATGCGGCGTGGCCGCCAGGCAGGCCGGATGACTGCCGGCGGGCAGCAGGGCGTACTGCCGGGAGATCAGGTCCAGGTCGTCGTGATACTTGGCGATCGCCTCGGCGACCGTGAGACCTTCGACCGTGGTGGCGCGCTCCATCACGGCGTGCGCGTCGGCGATGGTGGCGTCCTTCATGGCGCGCAGGGTCGCGACCGTCTCCGCCGAATAGCGAACGGTGCCGTCGGGCTGTGCGACGAGCGTCACCGGGATCATGCCCCGCCGATAGGTCGAGGCCTGCAGCTCCCAGAACCATCGGGTGGCCACCGCGGCGAAGATTCCGGAAGTTCGCAGGCCCTCGGCGAACTCGGCGGCCTCGCGGTAGGGGGTCTGCGCGGCCAGCAGCGCGTGCTGGGCCAGGACGCGCCCCGCCGCCTCGATGCCCACCCGGAAGATGTCGCGCGGATCGTGGTCGGTGGTCGTGCCCGCCAGCACGGCGTGTTCGCCCGGCCCGAGCGCCGCGATCCGCGCGGCGAAGGCCGCATCGGCGTCGAGCTGGTGCCACAGCGCCAGGACGGTCTCCCGCATCGCGATCGGCACCGAGGGCCCGAGGCCGCCGGCGCGGAAGTGCCCGGTGTTGGGGATGCCGTCGCTGTCGGTCCACGCCATCCGGTGCGTCGCGCTGGTCACCTGATCCGCGCGGCACGGCCGCATGAACCGCTCCAGATACAGCCGCTGGGAATAGGTGAGATGGCTGTCGGGCTCGGGACGCAATGCCGCGCAAGTGAATTCGATTCGCCGCGGCGGGGGAGCGGGCGCGAGCGCGCTGTGCGACCCGGGCTGCGCCAAGTGCGCCAGCACCCTGGACGCGGCCCGCCGGTCGTAGCGGGGGATGTCGTTACTCACGTGACCTCCTCGGCGATGGTTCGCACGCACGCGACGAATCGGTCGATCTCGTCGGGCGTGTTGTAGATGTGCGTGCTGACCCGCACCGAGCCCGCGCCGCCGGTGTCGGCGGGGACGCAGTGCGCGCCGGTGCGCACCAGGAAACCCAGCTCACTCAGGACGAATCCCGCGTCGGTGGCCGAGATCCCGTCCAGGGTGAAGGAGACGATGCCGTAGCCGACCTCGCACGCGGCATGCGCCGGACCGGGCAGGAACTCCAGGCCGCGGATCGGTCGCAGCCCGTGGATCAGACGCAGGGTCAGGGCACGGTTGTGCGCGGCGATGACATCCATGCCGAACGATTCCAGCACCTCCAGCGCACTGCCGAGGGCGAGGATGCCCGGGATGTCGGGTGTGCCGCCTTCCAGCAGCGCGGGCATCGGCCCCGGCCGCAGACCGCCCTGATCCGTGGCGATGCCGGAATTTCCGCCGGGCAGGAACGGCACGAGCCGGTCGTGCACACGCCGGTGGCAGTACAGGACCCCGGTACCCGGCGCCCCGAACATCTTGTGCGCGGCGAAGATCGCGAAATCCGCACCGAGCGCGCTCACGTCGACCGGAAGATGCCCGCCGCTCTGCGAGCAGTCGAAGCACAGCAGGATGGCGGGGTCGATCCGGCCGCGCAATTCCTCCAGGGTGCTGAGACCGCCGAAGACATGGTGCAGATGCCCGGTCGTGATCAGCCGGGTGCGCGGTGTGATCTTGGCCAGGATGTCGTCGGTGTCCGCCTCCCCTGCGGCGGTCGTCCGGTAGGGGATCGGATGGATGCGGCGTCCGAACCGGGCGAGCAGTCCGCGAAGGTGCTGCCACGGGTACACGTTCGACGCGTGATCGCTCGCGTTGTAGAGGATTTCGTCGCCGTCGGCGAGCGCCGTGAGACCCCACGACAGCGCGACGGCGTTGAGCGCGGCGGTGGCTCCCGCCGTGAAGACCACCTCGTCCGGGTGCTCGGCGCCGATGAAGGCGGCGGTGTGTTCCCGGATCCGGGCGATCCGGGCGGTCAGGCCGGTGGCCCAGGGATAGGTGCCGCGGCCGACGTTGGCGGTGCCGTTGCTGTGATAGCGCTGGATGGTCTCGATCACCGGAAGCGGCTTCTGTGTGGTCGCGGCGCTGTCCAGGTAGACCTCGGTGGCGCCGGCGAGCGCCGGGAACAGCGCCCGCGCCGCGACCGGCGGCGTCGCCGGTGGCCGGGGATTCTCGTCGAGCCGCGTCACCGGCGATCTCGGGGCAGGGGACCGCAACGTGACGCTCCCTTCACCGGTAACTCGGACGTCACCCACGATACGCATTTTCGGTACGGACTTCGAAGCTTTGTCGCCGACAACGACTTTCGGGACTAGCCTGGGCGATATGCCCCTGAGCCCACGAGAGCGTCAAGAGTTCCTAGCGCAGCCGCATGTCGCGGCCTTCGCGGTGGCCGCGGGTACCGGTCGTGGCCCGCTGACCGTCCCGATCTGGTATCAGTACAGCCCCGGCGGCGAGATCTGGATCCTGACCGGCCCGGAGTCGCAGAAGATGCGCTATCTCCGGGAGACCGGCCGCTTCAGTCTGATGGTGCAGCAGGTCGAGCCCACGGTCCGGTATGTGAGTGTGGAGGGCCCGGTCACCCGGACCGTCCCGATGACCGACGAGCAGCACCGCGAGATGGCCGCGCGGTATCTGCCCGCCGAATCGGTCGACGGCTACCTGAAGGCGGCCGAGGCCTTCGGTGAGCAGGTCGCGGTCTACCTGCGGCCGGAGCACTGGCTGTCGGCCGATCTGGGGGACCCCAGCGCGTTCTAATATCTGCCCTGCAGATACTCGACGAGGTGCTCGCGTTCGGTCGCCAATTCGGAGATCGCGCTCTTGACCACGTCGCCGATGCTGACGATGCCGACCAGCCTGCCCTCGTGTACCACGGGCAGGTGCCGGATGCGATGGTCGGTCATGGTGCGGCGCAGACCGTCGACCCGGTCGTCGGGTGCGCAGGTGCGCACCGCGGAGGTCATGATCGCCGACACCGGGGTGTCCAGCAGCTCCGCGCCCCGCGCGTGCAGACTGCGCACCACGTCGCGTTCGGAGACGATGCCCGCGATCGTGTCGCCGTCGGGGGAGACGACGACCGCGCCGATGTTCCGCTCGGCCAGGGTGGCGAGCAGTGTGCGTACCGTCGTGTCGGGTGCGACCGTGGCCACGTCGCTGCCCTTCCTGCGCAGGATCTCCGAAATTCGCATATTTCACCATCCAGACGTCGGGGCACTACCAGGATCGCAAGTTCACGGCGCGGTGACCAGCACGAATCCGTTACGGGCCACGGTTCGGTCACGGTGGGCAGGTCAGAGCCTGCGCGCGACGCTGCGGTCCAGATCCCGGGCCAGCAGGGCGATCGCCGCCTGGGAGATGCCCGCCGAGGTCGCCAGGTCGACGGAGGTCAGCTGGGCGATGCGGCGCAGGCGATAGTCGACGGTGTTCGGGTGCACGTAGAGCTGGCGGGCGGTGAGCTGCCGGTTCATGTCGTTGCCGAGGTAGGCGCGCATGGTGTCGAACAGCTCGGGGTGGGCGTCCAGCGGGTCGAGGATGGTCGCGATCCGCCGGGTGGCCGGGCCGCTGCGGGTGAGCTGGTATTCCACCGCCAGATCCGACATCTGGTAGAGGCCGGGTGGCCGGACACCGACGCGCACGAGATTGAGCAGTTCGTGCGCTTGATCGGCCGATTCGGGGATCTGATCGGTGTCGGTGGGCACGACGGTCGCGGTGAGCGGCACCTCGGCGGCAGCGGCGAGCAGCTCGAGTGTCGTGCCGGTGAGGACCGGTTCGGCCTCCTCGCCCAACGGGATGAGCAGCGTCCCTCCCTTGGCGCTGAGCAGGGCGAGTGCGCGGGAGGCGAACACGGTGGCCAGCTCGGACTGCAGCCGCCGCAGCTTGCGGCGCGCGGCCACGTTCCCGTCGACGCGCGGATCGCGCTCGTCCGGATGTTCCGGAATCGACAGGGCGACAACCTGATAGGCCTCCGCGATCGGAATGCCGGTCTGCCGTGCCAGAGCCGAGCTGCCGCGACCGCTGAGCAGTGCCGAGGCGAGCGTCTGCGCCGCCGTCTGATGCTCCTTGGCGACCAGGTGCTGTTCGTCGACGTAGGCATCGGACACCGCCGCGGTGATCGCCTCGAGCAGTTCGAGAAGCAGATCGGCCGCCACCAGCACCTCGTCGACGTCGTCGGCCGCGGCAGGCGCGGTGACCAGACCGAAGGCGATGCGCAGTCCCTCGTGATAGGCGCGCAGGATCGTGCTCAGCGGCACGGCCTCCCGTGCCCAACGAGCAGCAGCCGCGCGGAGGGGGCCGAGCTGATGCTCGTCCGGTACGGTACGCCGGTCGAACATCTCGGCAGCGAGGTTCAGGCAGCTGCGGGTGAGTTTCGTGACGTCACCGCGTAATTGCTCGCCGGGCAGCGTGCGGCAGGGAGCCATGACGTTTTCGAAGTATCCGACCATGTGCGAAGCTACGCTGTCGGCGTTCAGCAAGGGCACCGAAGCCGGCTGTCCGCCGATTTCCAGTACCGGGTCGGACGAGTCGGGGGACAGATCCAACGCGGAGTAGGTCATTACGAGTTCGCTCCCAATGCCACGCCGGGCGTGCGAGAAATCGCGCCCGGGTCGATCGATCACTATACGAAAGGGTCGTGTGCACGGGGAGTGATCTGTGAGATCGTCCGGGAGCCGGACGCGTTCCGCGATGGCGCTTTTCGGCCGCGGCGCGGGACCGCGAAGCGTTATCGGCCGGTCACGGCGTCGGAGCCGACTCCGCCTGCGGCGCGGGCTCTTGCGTGCCTGCCGCGGCAGGCAGGGTTACTCGTCGTCCAGCCCCGCTGACAGGTAGGCGGCGGCGGCCAGCCATTGCCTGCACTGCGGACCGTGGACTTCGTGGGTGTAGAGAATGTCGCGGGCCTGCCGGTAGGTGAGGCCGCGGGGCTCGACCCCGCAATCGGAGAGGGCGAACTCGGGCGCTGCCGAGTACTGGCGCAAGGGTTCGGCGCCGGCCCCATCGATGACGGCAACCCGGCGGGGCGTTCGAAATGGCTCGATCATTCGACTACCCCTCGCGTCCGACGTGCGGCGGGGAGGCCGAAGTGCCGGTGACGCAAGCTCGAACTCCCTGCGTACCTCCCCGATTTCGAGTTCGAGTCTATGCCCCCGTTACTTACAGATGCAAGTACATCTGCACGATCGGTCGGAGAAAAAATAGCGGTGGTCGCCGGTGCGAGACCGGCGACCACCGCTGTGCCGCTTACGGTTTGATGTTCAGGGGCCTTACGGCTTGCGGGCGACCCCTCCGTAGGCGGAGATCGGCCGGGTCTCACCGACCTCGGTGTCGCCCGAACGCCACTGCGTGATGGACACGAAGCCGGGGTCGACGAGTTCCAGACCGTCGAAGACGGCCTTGATCTGAGCCTGCGGGCGGGGGACATAAGGAGTGCCGCCGGTGCCGGTGTAGTTCTCGCACAGGGTGACATACGCCTTGCTGTCGTCGGTGCCGTCCCACATCACCAGGTAGCTACCCGACGGCACCGCATCCAGCACGGTGTGCACGATGCGCAGCAGATCGTCGTAGGTCTTGGCGTGGCCGAGCACGCCCATGAACATCACGGCGACGGGCTCGTTGAAGTTGAGGACGTGCTTGGCGTCGTTGACGATCCGCTCGGGATCGTGGTAGTCGGCGTCGATGTAGGTGGTGACGCCCTCCGGTGTGGTGGAGGTGAGCAGCGCCCGCGCGTGCGTGAGCACCAGTGGGTCGTTGTCCACGTAGACGATCCGGGACTCGGGCGCGACGGTCTGGGCGACCTCGTGGGTGTTCTGCATGGTGGGCAGGCCGGTCCCGATGTCGAGGAACTGACGGATGCCCATCTCGCCCGCGAGGTAGCGCACCGCGCGGATGAGGAACTGGCGCGACTGCACCGCCATGGTGGTGATGTCCGGATCGACCTCGATGCCGGCGTCGCCTGCGATGCGGTCGATCTCGTAATAATCCTTGCCGCCCATCCAGTAGTTCCAGATCCGCGCGGAGTGGGGGATGTCGGTCCGGATGAGGGGGCTGTGGTCTTCGGGCATGGGGTGGTACTCCTCGGCAATAACGTGTCCGCGACACTGCCGTGCGGGTGGGTGCGTGGGGGTGTCGCGAATGACTGGTGCATCCGATGTGCACTGCGACACTACAAGATTCGAACTCGTCCAGCGGGGTGGATCAGGGAGCTGATCTCGCTGTTTTCGAGGCGAGGCAACGGCGTTTCACATCGCCGCCCGGATGCCTCCGGTCCGCGAGCGCACGGAGGGCGAACTTCGTGCTATCGTCCGGTGTTGGTGCAAATGCAAGAACGTTTGAACGTGCATCTGCACGAACCGAATCGCCTAACTGCGGTAACCGAGGAGTGGGGAAGATGTCGGATACGTCCACCAACGAGATCATCGGAACTTGGCGTAAGAGTTCCTTCAGTAATCCGAGCGGCAACTGCGTCGAGGTGGCCGAAACCGCCAACGGCCAGGTGGCGGTACGGAACTCGCGGGACCCGGAGGGTGGGTTCCTCGTCTATACGCGTCCGGAGATCGACGCGTTCGTCCGCGGCGCGAAGGCCGGGGAGTTCGACTATTTGACTAGCTGAGCGGTAACATTGGCGGTCGGTACGGTGTGTTTCGCGACAGGTGGTTGTGACACACTGTGGGCAACCCCCGGAGTATCGGAGACGAACTCGATGATCGCTGAACCCGATGACGATGGTCATGTGCAATCCGTTGTCGCGGAACGTGGTCCGACCGTGCTACGCATCGCACTGGGCGGCCAGCTGCGCAAGCTCCGGGAGAAGAGGAACATCACCCGCGAGGCGGCGGGCGACGCGATCCGCGGATCGCACGCCAAGATCAGTCGTCTCGAGCTCGGCCGTACCGGCTTCAAGGAACGTGACATCCGCGACCTGCTGACCCTGTATGGCGTCCACGATCCCGAGGAGCGCGAGTCGTTCCTCGAATTGGCCAGGCAGGCCAACGAACCCGGTTGGTGGCATCGCTACAGCGACCTGCTGCCGCAGTGGTTCGGTACCTACCTCGGTCTGGAACAGGCCGCGAGCAAGATTCGCACCTACGAGTCGCATCTTGTTCCCGGCCTGCTGCAAACACCCGAATACGCCAGGGCGGTCGTGGCGCTCGGGTACGAGGACGCCGATACCGAGCGGCGGGTCGCGGTGCGTCAGCGCAGGCAGGAAATTCTCTTCCGCTCCGATCCTCCGGTGGTCTGGGCGGTGCTCGACGAAGCCGCGCTGGTGCGACCGGTGGGTGGCCCGGAGGTGCATCGGGAGCAGATGTTGCACCTGGTCCGGCTGGCGAAGCTGCCGAACGTGACGATCCAGGTACTGCCGTTCACCGCGGGCGAGCACGCCGCGGCGGGCAGCTCCTTCAGTATTCTGCGTTTCGCCGAGCCGGAACTCCCGGACATCGTGTACCTCGAACAGCTGACCAGCGCGCTGTACCTCGAGCGGCGACAAGACCTGGCGCTGTACCTGTCGGTGATGGACCGGCTCAGCGTGCAGGCCGAGCGTCCGGAGAAGTCGATCGAGATCATGGAGAAGTACGCCGAAGGGCGCGAGATCGCGCGATAGCGTCTCGCGGCCGGGGAAACCCCGATACGCCGAACGGCCACCTCCGGAATCGGAGGTGGCCGTTCGGTTGTGCTGCCCAATTGCTAAGCGGCGGTGGCCGCGGAAATGGTGTCTATCCGCTCCCGGCGTCGGCGGCATCGTGGTGGCTACGCGCCTGCGTCGGGCGACGCGACAAAAGTGCTCGTGGCACAAGGCATTCAGCTATCCGCCGGTGCTCGGACGGCGGGGCTCGGGCCTACTGCCTGATGAAGCTGGAGGCAATTCGCCAGAATGTCGCGGGTTGCAATGTCTCGAGATCCCAATCGTCGGCCATCGCGTGCGCGGTGGTGACGATCCGGTCGATATCGAAATCGTGCCGAGTTGCCGCCCCGGTGGATTCGACGGCATCGATGACGTATGCCACGGCGGTTTCTCGGGAAAATGCGGTATTGCTGTGGCCGCTGCGGGCCGTCGATGTGCTCATATGTCTACCGTTCGCTGGCTGGTCGGCCAGTGCGGTGTCGGTTGATCCGAACCGACCGCCGGTGAGTGGTAGTTCCATTCGAACGCCCCTGCTTGTCCGGCGGCGGCAAACCCACGGCGGCTTCGGCCTTCGGCTCGCCCACGCGGCCTTCCCTGGTGGTCCCCTGTAAAGCGTTGCGGGACCGAGTTTATGCCGCTGTACCTTTCAGATGCAAGCACATCTGCACGATCGATTGCACGTGCGCAGTGCGTATTTCGAGGCCGGAAGTTTGCGGATGTGGTGCCCGGCACCCGAATTTCAGTCGCGGGCGAATAGGACGTCGGTGCTGTAATCGATCTGTGTACCCGGCTCGACGAATTGGTCCGCGGCGGCCCGCCAGGCCAGAAAATGTTCGGTGAATCGGTGCGCTTCCGCTGCCTCGTCATCGGTGTAGAGCTGGTACAGGAAGAATCGGTGCGGATCCACCCGATCAGCACAGATGTCGAAGCGCAGACAGCCGGGCTCGGTCCGCACGGAGGCTTCGGCGCTGCGGGATATGGCCGCGAGGAACTCGGCGCGAGAGCCGGGGCGGATCTTCATCGAGACGATTCGACTGAACACGGTTGTTCTCCCATCGTGACCGTTGCGGTCGATCGGCAAGGGCGGTGGCGAGCGACACGACCGCTCAGTCGGCCAGTTGCGCTATTGCCTGGCTAATCGGATCGCTGCCGGAGACGAGTTCGAGTGTCAGCTCGAAGGTGTGCGCGGCGGGCAGCAGTCCGGCCAGTACGGCCGCGACGTCGGCGCGGGGGACCTCGCCGCGCTCGACCGGGGGCGGGGCCAGAGTCACCAGTCCGGTGCCCGGAGCATCGAGCAGCCGGCCGGGGCGCAGGATGGTCCAGTCGAGGTCTCTGCTGCGCAGATCGTTCTCGGCCTTGGTCTTGGCATCTATGTACGCCGCCCACACCTCGTCGGAACCGGGAGCGGGCGGTTCGCCCGCGCCCATCGTGGAGATCTGCAGGAAACGGCGCACCCCGGTTCGCTCGGCCGTCTCGGCGAGCCGGACGGAGCCGCCCAGATCGACGGTGTATTTACGTTCGACGCCGCTGCCCGGCCCCGCGCCCGCGGCGAAAATCGCCGCGTCGCAGCCTTGCATGACGTCGGTCAGTTCGTCGGTGGCCGCGTGCTCCAGGTCGCACAGCACCGGCTCGGCGCCGGTGCCGCGCACATCGTCCGCGTGCTCGGGATTGCGGATCAGGGCGGCGACCTCGTGGCCGTCGGCAGTGAGCAAAGGGGCCAGCAGCAAGGCGATTTTCCCGTGTCCGCCTGCGATGACAACGCGCATGGATCGCTCCTTCCGGTCGGGGCGGCGCCCGCGCTCAGCGCTCGGGGCCGCCGGGATTACAGTGCGCTTCGACGGTGGCCGGTTAGCCGACCGCCGGGCGCCAAGGTTCCAGGTTCCAGCTCGGCTTGTTCGGCTGGACCAGCCGAGCCCACGCCCAGTGACAGATGAACTGATCGCGCATGCCGGGTGCGTCGGCGTCCGCCGACCGGTCCACGACTTCCCGCCACGCCCGTTCGTCCGAGCCGGGGAAGGTGGTCTGCCGACCGGCCTGCGTGGGGAAGACGAGCAGTCGCGGGCCGTCGATCGTCTCGGTCCAGGTGACGTCATCGATCAGCGGCTGCCCCGCGTAAGGGTCGACGGACGGCATCGCGGCCTGCGCCGTCGTGATCGGCGACGCCGTAGCGCTGGAGGTGGTTGTGCGGCCGGTATCCGCCGACGGCGCGGACGCATCGGCACCGCAGGCGACCACCGCGGCGAGCAGGCCCGTCGCGAGGAGCGCGGCCGCGCGACGCCGGGTGACGAGGCGATGCGGGTACCGCTGCGCCACGGTCGAGCCTCCTGTGTTCTCCTCGGCACCGCTTTCCGGCGTGATCACCCGAGCCTAGCGAGCCGGGGCGGCCCCGGCGAGAGTCCCCGGCCGCGCCACCGAATGTGGTGGCTTGCCGGTGCGGCTCCGGCTGGGGATAGTCGGTCGGTGCGGTGTGGACGGATCATGGTGGGGGCGGCGGGCGTCGTGGTCTCGGTGACGGTCGCGTTGGCCGGACCCGCGGGCGCTCGGGTGGGCGAGGCGCCCGGCACCGTGACGGACCTGGTGGAGCTGGCGGGGCGGCTGCGTGTGGCGGGGGCGACGACCGCCGAGCGGCTGACCTATTGGTCGCGTGGCCCGCGTGGGCCGATGCAGAGCACCGGAGTGCTGTATCTGCCCGAGGGCTCTCCGCCGCGGGGCGGTTGGCCGATCATCGCCTACGCGCACGGCACCTCGGGGATCGCCGACGAGTGCGCGTTCACCCTGCAACCCCGGGACTACTACCTCACGTCGGTGTACCCGGACCTGCTGCGCGCGGGATACGCGGTCGTGATCTCCGACTATGTCGGTCTCGGCACTCCCGGCGTGCACCCCTACCTGGACGGTCCGGCCCAGGCTCGCAGCATCATCGACGGCGTACGCGCCGCACGGGCGGTCGCGCCCTCGCTCGGCACCCGCTGGGCGGTGTTCGGCCAGTCGCAGGGCGGGCACGCGGCGCTGTTCACCGCCCACCTCGCACCCGCTGACGCGCCCGACCTCGATCTGCGCGGTGCCGCCTCGACCGGGACGCCGTCGAATCTGGACGCGCTGTTCCCGCTGGCCGGGCCCTGGCTGCCGCGACTGCCGCTGCAGAAGACGACGACCTACTTCGGCATGCTGCTGGCCGGATTGCGCGCCAGTGCACCGGAGCTGGACATCGACAGCTACCTGACGCCGGTGGGCCGGGACGTCCTGCGCATCGTGGAAGCGGATTGCGCCGCCGAGGCGGACGCGCAGGTGGCGAGTATCGGCATCGGCGCCATGCTGTCGCGGCCCTTGGACGATCCGGCGTTGCTGGCCGCGGTGCGCGCGATGTTGCGGCTGCCGACGAGCGGCTACTCCGTTCCGCTGTATCTCGGCCAAGGGCTGACCGATCTGGAGGTGCCCGCGCCGTTGACGCTCGAGCTGATCGCGGAGTTGCGCGCCTCCGGCACCGATCTGCGGGTGGGCTGGTACCCCGGCGATCATCTGGGCGCGGCGCGGGAAGCGTTTCCCGACGCGCTCGCGTTCCTGCGCGGCGTGCTCGATCGGCCCTGACCTCGCGTACTCAGCGCCAGAGCGACCGGCACGGTAGCCTGCGCAGGCCGGGCCGGACCTGGGCGTCGACGGTGACGGTGAGCCCGGCGTGTGCGGCGGCCGAGGTGAACTCCCAGGCCTCGGTCCTGGTCGCGGCGTATTCGAGGACCAGCGCGTCCTCGGGGGTGGAGCCGTCGAAGTAGACGGTGATCCGCCGGGTCGGCGGATCCTGGGTGTCGTCGCGGTCGGCGAATCTGCGCGCAGTGCCGTCCATGCCACCGTCTCCTTCCTACCGGCTCGGCAGCCGTGCCGGTGGATCTGACGGTAAAGGGCCGCCACTGCTGAGAACATGTTCCAAGTTATCGGCTGGAAATGTCACAGAACGGACGCCGGGCGGTCGGGTACAGTCACCAGCCGGGGCGCGCGACCGCCACAGGCCGGGCACCCGAAACTTGTGAATTGTCAACATGATCGCGTCGGGTGGTGCTCGGCGCGGGTGATGTTGCCGAGGATGAGTACAGCGTTGGACGATTCAGGAGGCACACGTCGATGAGTCAGGGCCCACGTTCGTTGGGTGGGGGAGTGGGACGACGGCGTCTCGCACGTGCGATCGGAGCGATGGCCGCGGGCCTGGTGCTGGTCGCGAGCATGGCCGGCGCGGCAACCAGCGCGCCGCTGTACCCCGAACCCGATCCGGATCCCTTCTACGCGACACCCGCGGATATCGCCGACCGCAAGCCGGGTGACGTGATCGCGACCAGGGTGATGCCGCCGCTGGCGATCTTCCCGGAGACCACGGTGACCGTGGTCCGGTTCCGGTCGACGAGTTCGGAGGGTAAACCGATCGCCGCGACCACCACGGTGCTGACGCCCAAGGCGCATCGCACCGACGGGCCGCTGCTGTCGTTCCAGCACATCATCAACGGACTCGGCGCGGAGTGCTCGGTCTCCCGGGTGCTCTACACCGGTGACCCGAACCTCGTCGTGCGGGAAGCGCCGGGCTGGAACGTGCTGCTGGCGCGCGGCTGGAGCGTCGCGCTGCCCGATCACCTCGGCCCGAATTTCGCCTACGGCGCCGCGAAGCTCGGCGGGCAGATCACCCTCGACGGGATACGCGCCGTCAAGCAGGTCGGCGAACTCGGGGTGCAGCGCAGCCCGGTGGCGATGGTCGGGTATTCCGGCGGCGGGATGGCCACCGCGTGGGCGGCCGCCCTGCAACCGAAGTACGCCCCGGAGCTCGACATCGCCGGCGCGGCCATGGGCGGCGTGCCGATGAATCTCGTGAAGATGCTCGAGGGGCTGGGTTTGAACCCGCACCCGGTGTTCGGGCTCGCGTTCGCCGCCGGATTCGGGTTGGAGCGTGAGTATCCGACTCGCTTCCCGCTCAGCGAGCAGTTGAACGAGCGGGGGCTGGCCGCCCGCGCGCAGATCGCCAACAGCTGCACCAACGACATCCTCTCGACGGGCGCGGGCCGCGGTGCGCTGGACTTCGCCAAGACGACCTCGATGATCAACGACGACACCGCGCGCGCCGTGGTCGAGGAGAACAGCCTCGAGCTCTACGACGGTGTGCCGAAGATGCCGGTATTCGAATGGCATTCGCCGATCGACGGTCTCATCCCGATCGACGCGGTGGTCAACACCGACAAGCGGTGGTGTGCGGCGGGCGCCAAGGTGCAGGCCGAGCAGATTCCGGTTCCGGACCATCTGACCGCGGCGGTGCTGGGTATTCCCGCGGCGCTGACCTGGCTGGACGCCCGCTTCCGAGGGGAGCCGGCGCCGAGCAATTGCTGAGCGACGATACGTGACCGGCCGAGCCGGGACCTGTTCTCCGGATACGGGTCTCGGCCCGGTTGTTGCGATATGGATACGCGACAACACAACTCGGATGCTTTACTGCGTCCAGCCACGGCCGCTGACGTAGCCTGACGTCCTGGCTCCCGGTCTGACAGGGGCCGATTCGGGGGTCGAAGGCCAGTGCGCCCGGGTGCCAGACGACGTTGCCGTTCGCACCCGAAGGCGTGTGCTATGAGAATTTCGCGTGCCATTGCTGTGGCTTTGCTCGCCGCCGGCTCGGCCCTGGCCGTCCCCGCTGCCGCGGAGCCCGCGCCCGCCCCACCGCCCGGCGGGCTGCTGCCCGGGTTGCAACAACTCATCGATCAGGTCATCCCGCCGCCGCCGATCGCACCGCCGCCGGAGCCGAGTTCGCCCGCGCACGAGGCGACTACGCTGTCGCCGTCGCTGGCGGCGCTGCGCTCGGCCGCCCTGCCGTCGGCCGTCGGTGATCCGATGTTCGACCTGCGCCCGGCGAATCTCGACGAGCTGTCCGAGGGGCAGGTCATCGAAATCCGCGACGTGAGCGCGACCACCGCGCCGTTGATGCTGATGCCCATTCAGCGGGCGCTCCTGATGAAGTACCGCACGACGGACGCGCACGGCGCGCCGTCGTATGCCACGGCGACGCTGGTCGTTCCCGCCGCACCGTGGCCGGGACCGGGCCAGCGGCCGGTGGTGGTGAACAACCTGCCGATCGACGCCCTCGGTCGTACCTGCACGCCCGGATACACCCTCGCGCACGGGCTCAACCCGGACACCAGCTTCACCGATTTCCTGCCACCCACGACGCACGTGGCGGCGCTGCGCGGTTACGCCGTGCTGATCCCCGACCACGAGGGCCCGTCGATGGCCTACGCCGAGCCGATCGTGGCCGGGCACGCGGTGCTGGACTCGATAAGGGCGGTGCGCGGTCTGTTGCCGGACGAGTTCGGCGCCGCGAAGTTCGGGCTCGCGGGGTATTCCGGGGGCGCGATCGCGACGCACGGGGCGGTGAAGCTGATCGACGGCTACGCACCGGAATTGGCGGGCGTGATCGTCGGCGCCGCACTCGGCGGGGTGCCCGCCGACTTCGAGATCCTGGCGCGCAGCATGAACGGCAACCTCGCCTCGGCCGTGTTCATGGGCGCGGTCTTCGGGATCGGCCGCGAGCGGCCGGAGATCCTGGCCGGGATGAACAATCTCGCCAAGTGGGTGGCCACCTCACCGGTGAAGAACATGTGCGGCAGCAGTTACGGGGCGATCGGTGTGCTGATGCTGCCGATCGACCTCGCCGCGAACTTTCCCGATCCGCTGCATTCGACGCTGGCCGCGGACATCTTTCGGGTGACGAAGATGGCCGGCATGAGGTCGGCGACCCCGCTGTACGTCTACAACGGCGAGCAGGAGTTCTGGATCCCGGCAGAGGGTGCGCGCAATCTCTACGCGGAGCAGTGCCGCCTGGGGGTGCCCGCGGTGTACCGCAGTGTGCTCGGTGAGCACATCATCGCGGGCGCGCTCGGTTATCCGGAAGCCATGGTCTGGCTCGACGACAGGCTGCGGGGAGTCCGGGCGCCCGACGAGTGCTGACCGGGTGATGGCGCGGTGAGGGCTCCGGTTAACACCGCGGGCCCGGGAGTGCGATCAACATGGTGTCCCCTTCGGTTCGTATGCCCAGATCTGGCTAGAGTGCTGTGCGGTGTCGTCGGCGCTTCGGTACGGTGGGCCGGTCCGGGCGGGGTAACGCCCGAATTCCCGAGAGAGGCACATGAGCGACATCACGACCACCGCGTCCGAGCAGGCCAAGGCACTGGTGGGGCGGCACTACCGCCTGACCGACCCGTACGAGGTGGGTCGGGAGAAGATCCGGGAGTTCGCGCGAGCGCTGCAGGACGGCCATCCGGCGCATCGGCACGAAGACGCCGCCGGGGGGCTGGGCTTCGACGGACTCGTCGCGCCGCTGACGTTCTCCTCGATCATCCTCATGTTGATGCAGCGCAAGATGTTCGAATCCGTGCTCACCGGGTACGACCTCGGCCAAGTGCTGCAGACCGAGCAGTCGATCCGGGTGCACCGGCCGATCGTCGCGGGCGACGAGGTGCGGTGCGACTCCTACATCGAGTCGTTCCGGCAGTTCGGTGACAAGGACTTCATGGTCACCAAGAACGTGCTGAGCAATCAGCACAAGGAGGTGTTGCAGACCGCGCACACCACGGCGGTGGCGCAGACCGGAGTCGAGCTGGCCGCCGATCTGCGCGCGGTGGTCGATGGCGTGATCATGACCGGGCAGTCGGCCGCCGACCGCGCGGACGCGGCGGCCGCGCGCCTGGCCGACGACGACGGCGGGCTGGTCGAGAGCTTCGATGAGCCGGCGCAACCGGAAGCGCCCGCCGAGCCGCGCATGCCGCGTACCCTTCCCGCTTTCGAGGACTTGTCCGTCGGCATGGAACTCGCCCCGCGCACGGTGCTGGTGTCCCGTGGTGATCTGGTGAACTACGCCGGTGTGTCGGGCGATTCGAATCCGATCCACTTCAGCGACGAGGTCGCGCGCAGCGCCGGTCTGCCCGACGTGGTATCGCACGGTCTGCTGACGATGGGCCTCGGCGCCGGATATCTCACCGCGTGGCTCGGTGATCCCGCCGCCGTGACGCGGTACGGGGTGCGGTTCGCCGGGTTCGCCCCGGTCCCGGCGACCAAGGCCAGCGCGATCGAATTCCACGGCCGGGTCAAGCAATTGGATCCGGATCGCCGCGCGGCCACCATCGCCTTGACGGCGACCTGCGGGGACCGGAAGCTGTTCGGTCGCGCGACGGCGGACGTGCTGCTGCGCTGAACCGATCGGCCGCTCCGGCCTCGTCATCGTCCGGGGTGTGGGGCCTGTGCCGTCGTGGGGGCGTCGGAAGCACCCGGTGACGCGGCTCGGTCGGAGAGCTGTGCGCCCGGTATCGCGTTCTCGCCCAGCAAAGTGCAGCGCCGCCGGGAACCGTTGGCTTCGCGGCACCTGGGTTTCGCGCGTACTGGGAGTATGTTGGTGCAGGGGTGGGCGAAGTCGGGCTGCGGCACAGCGCTGTACGCGACGTCGGGTGACTGCCACCGGCAGCGAGTGAAGTGCCCGCTATCCCGCGCTGATCTTGCGGATGTGCTTACACCTGCGCATTCGCGTCGCCGGCGGTGGCTCGGTGCTGGAGTGTGGGCAGTGCGCATGCAAGACTGCGTACATGCGTGCTTCGGTAGTGCGGCCTCAGAACGAAACCATCGCTCGTGGAACGGCTCCCGCCGCCGAGGGCGGCCCGACCGCCTTGCGGATGATCCTCGGCGGGCGGATGCGGCGGTTGCGCGAGGCATGCGGCATCTCGCTGGAGGAAGCGGGCGAGGCGATCCGCGGCTCGCACTCCAAGATCAGCCGATTGGAATTGGGGCGCACCGGTTTCCGGGAACGGGATCTGGTGGATCTGCTCGCGCTGTACGGCGTCACCGACGAGGAGGAGTGCGCGGAGTTCAAGCGGCTGGCGAAGCAGGCGAACACCTCGGGATGGTGGCATCGCGACGCCGACTGGCTGCCGAAGTGGTTCGACACCTACCTCGGGCTGGAGCAGGCCGCCCAGCTCATCCGTTGCTATGAGCCGCGGGTCGTCCCGGAGTTGCTGCAGACCCCCGACTACGCTCGCGCACTGTTCGTGCTCGCGCACCCGCACGAGGACGAGGAGTCGATCGAGCGGCGCGTGGCCCTGCGGATGCGCCGTCAGGAGATCCTGACCAGACCCGACCCGCCCCAGCTGTGGCTGATCGTCGAGGAGGCGGCGCTGCGGCGCAGGATCGGGGGATCGCAGGTGTGGCTGGCCCAGCTCGAGCACCTGCTGCGGGCCGCGGAGGCGCCGAACATCACGGTGCAGGTGCTCGCCGATCATGTCGGCGGCCCGGCGCTGGCCGACGGCGCGTTCGCCATGCTGCGCTTCGCCGAGGCGGATCTGCCCGACATCGTGTATCTCCAGCAGCTCACCGGCGCGCTGTACCTGGACAAGGACGCCGATCTCGCCGCCTACCGCGCCGTGGCGAATCTGCTGTCGGTGCACGCCGCGCCGCCCGAGTACACCCGCGACCTCATCGCGGCGTTGCGCGAGCGCGAGCCACGGATCGTGGAGCTGCCGTCCGGCCACGCCTGACCGTAAGGCGCGGCGACGAGCCCGGCGCAACCACGAATACCCAGCGGTACAGGGACTTTCGACCATAGATAACGACTGGGTGAACATGGCAGACTCGGGGCATGCGCCCTTCGAAGGAACGACAGGCGAGAGATTCTGCCGGGCCCGGTGGTCATCCGGTGTCCGGCGGCGGGCCGACGGTCCTACGCATGGTCCTCGGCGGCAGGCTGCGCCGCCTACGCGAGTCCCGGAATATCACCCGCGAGGCGGCCGGTGACGCCATCCGCGGGTCGCATTCGAAGATCAGCAGGCTCGAGCTCGGGCGCACCGGCTGCCGGGAACGGGATCTGGTCGACCTGCTCGACCTCTACGGGGTGACCGATCCCGGGGAACGGGAGCGCTACCTGGAACTGGCCAGGCAGGCCAATGCGTCCGGTTGGTGGGCGCGGGACAGTGACTGGCTGCCGAAATGGTTCGACACCTACCTCGGGCTGGAACAGGCGGCGCGCCTGATCCGCAGCTACGAACCGCGAGCGGTCCCCGAACTGCTGCAGACGCCGGAGTACGCCCGCTCGCTGCTCACCCTGTCGCATCCGGGGGAACCGGAGGATTCGATCGAACGTCGTGTCGCGCTGCGCATGCGCAGGCAGGACATCCTCGCCGGTCCGCACCCGCCCCAGCTGTGGATGATCATCGAGGAGGCCGCGCTGCGCCGCAGGATCGGCGGCTCGACCGTCTGGCGCGCCCAGCTCGACCGCGTGCTGCGCGCGGCCGCTCAGCCGAACATCACCATCCAGATCCTGGCCGACCATGTGGGCGGCCCGGCCCTCACCGACGGCGCGTTCACCATCTTGCGTTTCGCCGAGGCGGATCTGCCCGACATCGTCTACCTTCAGCAGCTGACCAGCGCGCTGTATCTGGACAAGATCGCCGACCTGGATGTGTACTACGCCGCGCTGAACCAACTTTCGCTGCTGGCCCCTTCCCCGCAGCATTCCCGGCAACTGCTCCAGGTCTTGCGCGACGGCGTCCCGCCGACGGTCGACGAACCGGTGGACCACCCGCGAGGGTGACCGGAACGCGCACCGCGGCACGCCGCATTCGCGCGCCGGAGAGAACTCCCTCGCCGACCCGCACCCCGTACGCTCCCTCCTGGATTCAGCGCGCCCGAATCGGGCATTTCCTGTGCGAGATGATCCGCATGCCGGGGAAAGGACCGAATATTGTCCCATTGGGACAATAGGGGGTAAGCTGTGTGTATGAGCGACGACGGTGTCGGTCTGGACGGCCGTCGACTGCGCACTCGGCGCAGCCGCGAGGCGTTGTCGCGCGCGGCGTTCGACCTGCTCACCGAGCGGGGGCTGGAAGCGGTGGCCGTCGAGGACATCGCGGTGCGGGCGGGTGTCACGCGGCGCACGTTCAGCAGGCATTTCGCCTCCATCGAGGAGGCGATTCTGGGCGATGTCGATCAAGACGTCCATCTGTTCAACGAGGCGCTGCGCCGCCGGCCGCCGGGTGAGCCGCCCCTGACCGCCTACCGCAACGCCGTCCACGACTGGTTCGCCACCGAGTACGGCGGCGCGCGCGCGTCCCTGCTGGCCCGTCGCTGGGCTTTGTTCCAGCGCTTCGAGGACGAACCCGAACTGTTCGCCGGCTATCAGCGCATCCGCATCGACGGGCAGCGCGAATCGGTCCGGATCATCGCGGCGCGGCTGGGGGTGGATCCGCTGACCGATCCGCGTCCGGCGGTCGCCGTAGGCGCAGGCGCCGGCCTCCTGCTGGCGGCGCTGCAGAGCTGGGCGGCGGGCCCGGATCCGATGGGCCTGCCCGGCCTCGTCGAAGAGTTCTTCGACACCCTCGTCACCCTCACCACCGAATTCCGTAACGAGGAGTCACCGTCATGTCTACCGGGTCGGTGAACATGTACCGCCGCACGTGCCGCCGCGTCGGCCTGGATCGAAATCCGCTGCGCCGCAGGGAAGACCGTGTGCAAACCGGGTTCGCGGTCCTGCTGGCCCTGGTGTTCCTGATCGTCGTGCCCGTGCTGGCGGTGACCGTCGGCGGCCGGGTGTACCGGGTGGAGACGGCCGCGGTGCAAGCCGAGACGGCGCGGTTGCATCAGGTCGACGCGACGGTGATCGAAACCGGGAAGGCGCCGCTGTACGCGCCGGTGGTGCCCGCGCGCGTGTCCTGGAAAGACGCCGACGGCGTGACCCACACCGGCGACTATCAGTCGACCACGGTGGTGGAGCCGGGTGCCGCCGTGCCGATCTGGCTGAACGAGCGCGGTGCGATCGTCGAGCCGCCCTCCTCGTCCCAGCCTGCCAGCAAAGCGGTCATGCTCACCGCGGGTGCGGTGCTCGGCGTCTCGATCGTGCTCGCGGGGAGTTACCTGTTGCTGCGCCGCGGACTCGATCGGCGGCGGCTGCGCCGGTGGGAAACCGAATGGGTGGCCGCCGACCTCACCTGGGGGCACGGCTGAGCCTTGGTGCGGCGTGCCCGCCGGGCGAGGGTAGGGAACAGGCGCAGCGGGCACGTCGCGTGCCGGGGCGGCAACGCGGCGAACGAAGCAGCCCGGCACTGCCCTGAGATTAAGGCATCGGCGTGCCGGGCGGCCCCGTTCGGCGCGGATCGCCGGAGATCCCATCACATAGACCCGGTTACGTTGTGACACAACATAACCGGAGTCTGGGTCGTCTCAGACGGGGAAGAGACTGTGCTTGCGCGGGTTGGGCTCGGCGCTCGCCTCCTTGTCGCGCAGCAGGCGCAGCGCGCGACGGATCTCCAGCCTGGTCCGCGACGGCTCGATCACCGCATCGATGTAGCCGCGCTCGGCGGCGATCCATGGCGTGGCCACCGTGGCGTTGTACTGCTCGATCATGTAGTCGCGCACCGCCGCGCGTTGCTCGGGGGGCACCTGGGCGATCTGACGCTTGCCGACGATGCTCACCGCGCTCTCGGCGCCCATCACGGCGATGCGCGCCGTCGGCCAGGCCAGGCTGACGTCTGCGCCGAGTTGCTTGCAGCCCATCACGGCGTAGCCGCCGCCGTAAGCCTTGCGCACCACGACGGTGACGATCGGGACGGTCGACTCGATCACCGCGCGGAAGAACCGCCCGCCGCGTTTGATCACCCCGCTGCGCTCCTCCTCCACGCCGGGCAGCACACCGGGGGTGTCCACGACGAAGATCAGCGGCAACCCGAAGACATTGCACAAGCGGATGAAATGCGTCGCCTTGTCCGAACATTTGGCGTCGATCGCGCCGCCGAGCACCAGGGGCTGGTTCGCGATCACCCCGACGCTGCGCCCGTCCACCCTGGCGAAGCCGGTGATCAGGTTCTGCGCGGTGGCCGCGCTGATCTCGTGGAAGTCGCCGTCGTCGAACAGGCGCAGCAAGATCTCGTGCATGTCGTAGCCCTGCCGATCGGAATCGGGAATGATCGAGTCCAGCTCCAGATCGTGCGGCGTGACCTGCGGCTCCAGCCCCGGGTTGACGATCGGGCCGGGCTCCAGGCAACTCGACGGCAGATAGCTCAGATAGGTCCTGGCCCAGTCGAAGGCGTCCTGCTCGGTGGCGGCGACGTGGTGGACGGTGCCGGTGGCGGCCTGCGCCTGCGCGCCGCCCAGCTCCTCCATGGTCACCTCCTCGCCGGTGACCTCCTTGATCACCTCGGGCCCGGTGACGAACATGTACGACTTCTCGGTCGCGATCAGGACGTCGGTGTTCACCGGTGCGTAGACCGACCCGGCCGCGCATTTGCCCAGCATGATCGATACCTGTGGCACGAAGCCGGACAGCCGTTCCTGGCGGCGGCTCATCAGCGCGTACCACGCCAGCGAGGTGACCGCGTCCTGGATGCGGGCGCCACCGGAGTCGTTGATCGCGACGACCGGGCAGGCATTCGTGGTGGCGAAATCGAGCGCGGCGGCGACTTTGCGGCCGAACATCTCACCCACCGAGCCGCCGAAGACGGTCTGATCGTGCGCGATCACCACGACGGGCCTGCCGTCGATCCGGCCGCGCCCGGTGACCACGCCGTCGCCGTACATGGCGCCGGGGGTGCCCGGCTGGCGCACCAGCGCGCCGATCTCCACGAAACTCCCGGGGTCGAGGAGTGCGCGCACCCGCTCCCGCGCGCTGGGAATGCCCTTGCTCTTGCGCTTCGCGATTCCGTTCTCGCCCGCGGGCTCCTCGGCCAGCTCCAGGATCGCCCGCAGCTCGTCCAGCTTCTCTCGCGTACCGCTCATATGTGGTGTAGCCCTTCGAAACTCGTCGCGACGCCGTACGGCAGCGCGGCGCTCGATGCTATCGGCGCCGCGATCCGCTGCACAGCCCATCGGAAGATCTCATGGAACAGCTCACAGGTTTGCCTTTCGAATCCACGGTTCATAGCACGCACCGGACCGGTCGGCCGCGACGACACGGACTGTGCGACGTCCCAATCGTGGCCGTGAGCGTCGATGAACCGTCCTCACAGCGTCGGAGGGGGCTTCTCAGGTCGGTGCCGACGGATCTAGGGTGAGCTCGACGCAGCGCCGGAAATGCGCGGACGGCGCTGCGTCACATACTCCGGAGATCGGCGGGCCGGCGACGGCTCGGGCGCCGGATTCGAAAATCGCGGTGCCGCAGCGGTTCTGTCCGTGCCGGACCCCGTCGGCCTCGATCCGCTCGAAAAGCTTGTGACGGTGCCCAACCGGTCGGTCGACCACTGATGACTTACCCGATTCGGCGCGACATATCTCGATTCCATCACGATCCGTCGCTAACCTTCGGAAGGCATGATGGGCAGGCAGCCGAGAACGAGTACCGAGACGTTGACATCGAAACTCGTCGAACACCTCGCCGAGCGCGTCGGCCACGACGCCTCCGGCGATGTCGCGAGCACTGCGCGAAACTGTTTGGCGGCCGCCGTCGAACTGCTGGCGCCGCGTCCGGCGCATGCGGCGTCGCGACCCCCGGAGATCGCCGGTTTCGCCTCGCGCTGGGCGCGGGAGGGCATCGCGCTGGAAACGGTGCTCGGCGCGTATCACGACGAAATCCGCAACGGACTGGAATTGCTCGCCGACGAGGCCGCCGACGAGCGGACCGACCATTTTCTCGCGGGTGCGCGACTGGCGATCCACGTCCTGGAAATGGTAACGGTGGCGGCGTCGACCGCTTATGTGGACGAGCATCGCGCGGTCGCGCGGGAACATCAGACCGCCGCCCAGACGCTGGTCTCCGCGTTGCTGGGCGGGCACGCGGTCGGCGAACTCGCCAGGGCGACCGGCATTCCGATCGCACGGTCCTACCAGGTCGTGGCGCTGGGCATTCCGGCGCACCCGGACGAGCGAAGACCCGTCACGGGCACAGAGGCGGCCCGGCGCAAACTCCGGCGGGTCCAGGCCGCGCTGGCCGATCCGCTCGGCTCACGGGCGTTGTCGGTGCTGTCCGCCGCCGGCGGCACGGTGCTGGTGCCGATCGATGACGTGCCCGCCCGCACCGGAACGTTCAACATGACCCCCGACGTGCTGACCATCGTCGGCGAGGCCGCCGAGGTGCCGCTGACCGCCGCCGTGGCCACCGGGCGCACCGCACGCATTCCCGAATTGGCCGGGCGCGCCCACGATCTGCTGGACCGGTTGCGGGCGGCGGGCAGGCCCCCTGGGCTGTACGGGGTGACCGACGCGGGCGACATCGCGGGTTGTGATCTGCCCCAGCCCGGTCATATGACCATCGTCACCTCGCCCAACGATCACGTAATCGGCCGTTCGGCCTGAAATTTCGCCGGTATCGTCGAATGTGCCCTGAAATCGAGGGTGAGCAAAGGAGTGCGAGTGACCACCGCGTTGACCGATCGCGATATTCTACGCGAACTCGAACCCACTGCCGAACGCCTGCTCAACGACCATCTGCGCAAGGCCAAGTCCTGGAATCCGCACGATTACGTGCCGTGGGACGACGGGCGTAATTTCGCCGCCCTCGGCGGAATCGATTGGGAACCGGGACAATCCGGACTTTCCGAAGTCGCGCAGACGGCGATGATCACCAATCTGCTCACCGAGGACAATCTGCCGTCGTATCACCGGGAGATCTCGGACGCGTTCTCCCTGGACGGGGTGTGGGGTACCTGGGTGGGCCGGTGGACTGCCGAGGAGAACCGCCACGCCATCGTGATGCGCGACTATCTGGTGGTGACCCGCGCGGTCGATCCGGTGCTGCTCGAGCAGGCCAGGATGGCGCATATGACCTCTGGCTTCGCGAAACCCGACACGGAGCAAGTGTTCCTGCGTTCGGTGGCCTACGTCACACTGCAAGAGCTGGCGACCAGGATCAGCCACCGGAATACCGGAGCGGCCTGCGAGGAGCCGATCGCCGAGCGTATGCTGCAACGTGTCGCCGCCGACGAGAACCTGCATATGATCTTCTACCGGAACATCAGCGCCGCCGCTCTGGACCTCGTGCCGAACGAAGCGCTGCGCGCGATCACCACCGTGGTCACCCGCTTTCAGATGCCCGGACTATCCCAGCCGAACTTCCGGCGTAACGCGGTGCTGCTGGCCGAGCACGGCATCTACGATCTGCGCCAGCATCTCGACGTGGTCGTGCGCCCGGTGCTGCGCGCGTGGCATGTCTTCGAGCGCACCGACCTGACCGGTGACGGCGAACGCGCCCGCGACGAACTGCACGCCTACCTCGGGGATTTGGAGTTGAAGGCGCGACGGTTCGAGGAGCGGCGCGAGCGCGCTGCGGCCAGACGAGCGGAACGGGCCGCCGCGGCAGGATGAGGTCGCGCGTTCCGATCACCGCGGCGGCGATGGCCCTCATCGCCGCGGTCACCGCTGCTCCCGTGTTCGCCGATCCGGTGCCGCAGGCCCCGCCGCCCGCGGTGGACCCGGCCATGACCCGCACGGGGCTGCTGTCGATCGAAAAGGTCGCCGAGGGGCATGAGCGGCTCTCCATCGCGTCCGCGGCGATGCGCAGGATCATCTCGGTCGACGTGCTGCGCGGCAGCGGCCAGGCGCCACGCCCGGTGCTGTATCTGCTCGACGGCGTGGACGGCGACGCCACATCGGCATGGCTGGGCAAGGGCGGTGCCGCCGAATTCTTCGCGGGCAAACCGGTCGACGTGGTGCTCACCGGCGGCGGCACCGGCAGCATGTACAGCGACTGGGTCCGCCATGACACCGCGCTGGGACTCAATCGCTGGGAGACCTTCCTCACCACCGAGCTTCCGCCCATCGTGGAATCGCTGCTGCGCACCGACGGCCGCCGCGCCATCGCCGGAGTGTCGATGGGGGCGCAGGCGGCGATGATGCTCGCCCAGCGCCACCCCGGCTGGTATCGCGCCGTCGCCGGGATGAGCGGGTGCTATTCCACCGCGGACCCGCTCGGTCACGCGGTCACCACCATCACGGTCGCCTCACGCGGTGGCAACGTCGACAATCTCTGGGGGCCGCCGTCCTCACCGGAATGGGCCGCGCACGACAGCCTGTTGCATGCGGAGAACCTGCGTGGCACCGCTGTCTACCTCTCGGCGGCCGCCGGGCTGCCGACCGGCGCCGACCTGGTGGCGGTCGCGAACTCCCCGTCGGTCGCGGACGCGCTGCGCACCGCGGGCGGCGGCGCGGCGCTGGAGGCGGGTGCCCGTGCCTGCACCGAGCGGTTCGCCACCCGCCTGTCCGAGCTGCGGATTCCCGCGACCGTGGAGTACACCGCGGAGGGCATGCACACCTGGCCGGATTTCCAGGCCCAGCTGCCGCGGGCCTGGCGGGTGCTGGCGGAGGCGCTCGGAGTGCCCTCCTCCCCGTGAATCGCGGCGGAATCAGCGCGGCGCGCTCGCGTTGACATCGGTATGATCTCGGCGCTGTCCTCTGTCCGGTTCTCCGTTCTCGATCGGTCGCGCGTACGGCGCGGTCAGAGCCATCCGGTCGCGCTGCGGGAGACCGTCGAGTTCGCCCGGCTCGCCGAGGAATGGGGCTATCACCGCTTCTGGGTGTCCGAGCACCACAGCGTGCCCGGCGTTGCGGGTTCGGCGCCGACCGTGCTGGCGGCGGCCGCGGCGGCCGCGACCTCGCGGATCCGCATCGGCACCGGCGGCGTGATGCTGCCCAATCATCAGCCACTGGTGGTCGCCGAACAGTTCGGCGTGCTGGAATCGCTGTACCCGGGACGCATCGACATGGGGTTGGGCCGCTCGGTCGGCTTCACCGACGGCGTGCGGCATGCGCTCGGGCACGACAAGCGCGACGCGGAGGACTTCGACGCCCGGCTCGCCGAACTCCTGGCGTACTTCACCGAGGGAAGGCAGGGGGTGCACGCCTGGCCCGCCGAGGGACTGCGGGTTCCCGCGTTCCTGCTGGCGACCGGCTCCGGCGCCGAACGCGCCGCCCGTTTCGGGCTGCCGCTGGTGATCGCCCCGGCCGGCGGCGAGGACCGCATGGTCGAGGCCATCGAGCGCTACCGCGCCGAATTCCGCCCCGCCCTCGCCGGCGCCGAACCCTACGTGATGGTCTCCGGTTCGATCGTCATCGCCGACACCACCGCGCAGGCCCACCGGCTGCTGCTGCCGGAGGCGTGGTCCGCCGCGTACGCGCGCACCCGTGGCGAGTTCCCGCCCCTGCTGCCGCCCGCCGAGATCGAGGCACGCACCATGACCGACCGGGAGCGCCGAATCGTCGAGGAGGGGCTGCGCGGCCATCTGTACGGCACCGAGGACGAGGTCGCCGACCACCTCGAGCGGCTGGTGACCAAGACGGGCGCGGACGAGATCCTCGTGCACACCAGCACTTACGATCGCGCGGCGCGGCTGGATTCGCATCGCCGCCTGGCGCTGCTCACCGGTCTGTCGCCCGACCGCGCAGACCGCGATCGCGCGGACGCGCGGTCCGGCCGAGCCGCCTGATCGCGATATCGCCTACGGGAAGAGCACTTCGGCGGCGGCGTAGCCGAACAGTCTGCGTCCCTCCGCGTGCGCCTCGACCGCGATGGTCGCCCGCCGCTTGCGGGCATCGATCGAGGTGACCCGGCCGCGGAAGTGGATCGTGCCCGCCCCCACCGACGGTATCCGTAGGTGATGAGTGTTGTGCGCGAACTGAGCGCGAAAACGGCTGATCGCCGCGGGATCACCGAGCCAGGAACTCAGGAACGAGGTGGTCAGCCCGAGTTTCAGCATGCCGGGCGCCACCACGGTCGGCAGGCCGCTGGCGACGGCGACACGTTCGTCGAACAGCACCGGATTGGACTCGCCGGTCACGCCGGCGTAGTTGACCAAATCGCCACGGGACAGGCGCATGGTGCGAACGGGCAGTTCGGTGCCCACCGCCAGGTCGTCGAAATCGACACGCGTGCGCGGTATCCGAGGGTCGGGCGTCGGCGCGAGATGGTCCGCCGCGGCCGGGGCGACGGCGCTGCCCGGGGCCGGCGCCTCGGGGCAGCGATGTCCCATGGCTACTTGGCGCACCGCATCGGCCAACCCGGGATCACGCTCGCCGACGCGCGCGAGCAGCGCGCTGGAACCGGTCTGCACCACGGCGCCGTGCTGGTCGATCAGCACACTCTTGATCGCGAGGACGTCGTAGTCGCCGAAGTGCCGGAACGATTCGAAATAGATGTCGCAGGTCAGCCGATCACCGGCCACCAACGGCCTGCCGAAGTCGAAGACCTGGTCCGCATGCAGAATCCGGGTCGGGTCGTAACCGGTGATCAGCGTGTCCAGTATTTCGCGATGCACCCTGGTGAGAATGATCGAGCTGAACGTCGCCGGGGCGATGAGTCCGGAAAAGCCGAGTTCGGCCGCGGCGGCCTCGCTTCGATGCGCCGGATGCGAATCCTGGACGGCGCGGGCGAATTCACGGATCTTTTCCCGTTCCACCTCGTAGCGAAGAGTGGAACGGTAACGATGGTCGACCAGCGACATCGCCTGTTCGGCGGGATTCACGGCGGTCTCGTTCATGGTTGCTCCTGTATTGCGAAACGGTAATCGACGGCGGCATCCCGTCAGGGGAGCGGACCGAACCGCCAGAGGGCGGGCGGCACCTGCTCGGGGGTCACGGTGCCGACGACGTCCACCCCGGCGTCGTGGAAGGTGCCCACCGCCCGGTCCATGTGATCGGCCGACGTGATCACCACGGCGTCGCGCGCGCCGATCGCGCGCATGATCGTGGCCGAGCGCACGGCGTTCTGCGCGGTCGTGTCGGCCTCCGGCTCGAGCTCGATCCGGGTGGACGGGACGCCGCGGGCGATCAGCCAATCGGCCATCGCCCGTGCCTCGGTGACGCCGTTGCGTGCGTTGCCGCCGGTCACGATGATCGGCGAGAAGGGCGCCAGCAGCGCCTGCGCGTATCCGGCGTGCAGACGATCGATCAGTTCCGGGCGCATGCCACCGTCGGGCAGCAGTCCGTAGCCGAGCACGACGATGGCGGTGACCGGCCCGCGCACCGTCGGCGTCGGGGCGGGGAAGAGGGCGGACGGCGCGGTGATCGAGGGGCTCGCGGCGGCGGAGCCAGAGCCGTCCGCGGCGGCGTGCGGGGGGTTGGTCAGCGCGGCGGTGACAGCGAATGCGCCCAGCACGGTGCGGGCGAGGGTAACCATGATGGCGGACACGGGATCTCCCAGTGGTTAGCCACCGGATGGCCACCGATGGCTGGGTTCAGCGTCCATCCATGATGCGGCCGTCGGCTGTTGCGGAACCGTAATCGCCTGGTGATCTGGAAAATTCACCGTTTCGGCGTCGTCGGCTTGTGCCGTCCGACCTATTCGCCGAATTCATGAAAATGCCCTTTTCGCGTACTTTGTGCCGTCTCCCTAGCCGTGGCCGAACGCATTCGTGAGGTCTCCAGATCCAGCTCTTCCGCATAGGCCGTCCCGTTTTCCGGTTCTAGCGTTGGCGCAGCTTCGGTGCCGTCTACCAGCGAGAACGGCGCCGGCCGTCGAACACCGTGGTTCTGCAGGAAGGCAAATCATGAAACGAAGTACCTACGGGCGATCGTCCTTGGCGGCGGTGCTGCTGAGCGTTTCGGTGCTCGCCGTCGGTGCGTCCGGCGCGAACGCGGCGCCGGAGGCTCAGCCCACCGAACAGCAGTTGGCCGACTACATCGCGGCGGGCCGCACGGCCGCGCCGGTGGCGGATTCGGGCAGCGCGGGCACCGGCTCGGCCTGCACCTCGGGTAGCGGCGCCGGGTCGGGCAACGGATCCGGGGACTGCTACGGCGGATCGGGCAGCAGCTCGGGATCCTCCGGCGGATACGCCAGTGACACCGTGGGTTACGGTCCGCCGATGACCTCGTGGCTGGCCGCGTTCGGCTACGGGCTGACCCACCCGGACGCGGCCCCGCCGGGCGCCAACGACTGGAGCTGCAAGCCGACCGCCGAGCACCCCCGCCCGGTGGTGCTGGTGCACGGCACCTGGATGAACGCCTACAACGGCTTCGCCTTCATGGGTCAGCCCATCAAGGACGCGGGCTTCTGCACCTTCACCTTCAACTACGGCCGGTCCAACCTGCTCGAGGGCGGTGGTCTCGGATCGGTACTGCCCGGGGTGATGGGCACCGGCTACATCCAGGACTCGGCCAAGCAGCTGGCCACGTTCGTCGACCGGGTGCTGGCCGCGACCGGGGCGTCGGAGGTGGACCTCGTCGCGCATTCGCAGGGCGGGTCGATGTCGAACTGGTACACCAAGTTCGAAGGCGGCGCGGCCAAGGTGAAGAATCTGGTCACCTACGGCGCCACGCATCACGGCACCAGTCTGGACGGCATCGGTGCGCTGGGCCGGGCGATCAACAACTTCGGCATCGACATCCTCGGCTTCATCGAGATCTTCGTCGGGCACGCGGGCATTCAGCAGACGATCGGCTCGGACTTCGTCAACAAGCTCAACGAGAACGGCGACACCGTTTCCGGGGTCGACTACACCGTGGTCGGCACCCGCTACGACGAGATCACCAATCCCTACGATCTGACCTTCCTGAAGGCGGCGCCCGGCGTCACGGTGCAGAACATCACGCTGCAGGACGGATGCGAACAGGACGTGTCCGACCACCTCACGATGATGTATTCACCGCGGGCGTTGTCCATCGCGCTGCGCGCGCTGGACCCGGCCGGTCACCCGAATCTGGAGTGCACCTTCAACCCGTGGTTGCTCGGCGGCGGGGGCTCGCTGTGATCACCGGATGACCTGCTCCCGTCGAGCGGCGTGGCTTGTGCCTCGACTCCGCCCGCCTGCTCGACGGGAGCACCGGCCGCCACGCGTTCCTGCCCGCCGGACGGGATCTCTCAACCCGCCCCTGTCCGGCGCGTACGTCCCCGGCGCGCGGCGGTATGCCCACCGAGTGGCCCCTCGCACCCGCTGCTCGGTGGGCATCGGCGTGTTCCGGGGACGCTCCGTTTCGTGCACTATCGCCAACATTGGCAATCGACAATGTCTTTCAGCGCCCTAAGGTTGACCAACCTTAGTGTTCGTCCGAACCGCTTCGTGCCCGAACAGGAGCCATGCATGCCGGTATCCGGTTCCACGCGTAGAACCTTCTTGCGCGCGGCGGGCTTCGGCGCGGCGGCCTTGTCCGCCGCCTGCACCGGATTCGCCACCAGCGGCAACGGCGGAATGATCTTCCTGTCCACGCAGTTCCGTCCCGCCGACGAGGCCGAACGGTTCCGCGGCCTGCTCGCCGATGCCGCACCCGGCGTCGGTTACGTGACCATCGAAGAGAGCCCGTTCGCGAGCCAGGTCCGCAGCCAGGTCGACGCGGGAGCGACGCAGATCGGCCTGCTCGGCGGCCTGCACGGCGACATCGCGCCGCTCGCCGACGGCTATTTGCAAGACCTCACCGGTTTGGTCGCCGACCTCGGCCCCCGTGGGTGGCCCGCCGCCTACCTGGAACTGGCCAGGGTGGGCACCGACCGCACGTGGTACATCCCCTGGGCCACCGCGAGTTATGTCCTTGCCGCACATGCGGAGGCGCTGGAGCATCTGCCGACCGGCTCCGATGCCGCGTCGCTGACCTATGACCAGTTCCTGGACTGGGCCATCGCCGCGCGCCGCGCCAACGGCAATCGTCCCGTGCTGGGTCTGCCCGCGGGACCCAAGGGCCTGCTGCACCGCTTCGTCCAGGGCTTCTTGCTGCCCTCGTTCACCGGCGGGCAGATCACCACCTTCCGCTCGAACGAGGCAGTGACGGCGTGGCGATACCTGCGTGAGCTGTGGGCGAACTGCGTCCCGGCGAGCACGAACTCCGACTTCATGCAGGAGCCGCTCGACAGCGGCGAGGTGCGCCTGGCGTGGGATCACGTCGTGCGCCTGGTCCACGCGCCCGAGCGCGACCCGCGCAACTGGCGGATGCTTCCCGCGCCCCGTGGCCCGCACGGCCTCGGCTACATGGCCGTGATCGCCGGACTCGCGATTCCCGAGGGCAGCCCGGACCCCGAACTGGCGCAGCGGACGATCAGCACGCTCACCCGTCCGGACACTCAACTGCGGCTGCTGCGTTCCAACGGTTTCTTCCCATCGGTCGACACGGCGATCCCGGGCGACCTGCCACCGGCCATCCAGCTCGAGGCCTATGCGGTGCGCAGGCAGCAAGAGGCGCCCGGCGCCATTCTTTCGCTGCCACCGGTGGGTCTCGGACAGCGTGAAGGCGAGGTGAGCAAGGTTTTCAAAGACAGTTTCCGCTCGATCGTGCTCGACGGGGCCGATATCCGCGCCACGCTGGATCAGCAGGCTCGGGTCCTGCAAGGCATCCTCGACGACCTGAAGGTGCCGTGCTGGGCTCCGGATCCCGCCGCCGAACTCTGCCGGGTGGGCTGACCATGATGTCGAGACTGCGCTCCCCGTGGATGCTGCTGCTGCCCTCGATCGTCCTGATGGCGGCGCTGTTCGGCTGGCCGCTCGTGCAGGGCGTGCTCGAGGCGTTCCGTGGCGGCGACGGACTCACCCTCGCCAACTGGGAGCGACTGTTCGACGATCCCTACATCTTCACCGCACTGCGCAACACGGTCCTGCTGATCGTGATCGTCGTGCCCATCCAGCTCGCGCTCGCCGTCGGCATGGCGCTGCTCATGCAGGCGCGGCCGCGGTTCGCCGGCGGCCACTTCTACCTGTGGTGCCTGCCGCTGGCGATCTCCGAATTGGCCGCGGGCCTGGTCTGGCTGTCCATTTTCGACAACCGCGGCTATCTGAATTCCCTGCTGGTCGGCCTCGGTGTCTCCGACGACGGCGTGCAGTGGCTCGGCTACCAGAACGCGGGCACGATGCTGCTGGCCGTCGTGGTGGCGGAGGTCTGGCGCGCGACGTCGCTGGTGTTCGTGATCGTGGTGGCGGGCGTGCAGATGATCCCGCGTGACTACGACGAGGCCGCGCAGGTGTTCGGCGCGAACTTCTGGCAGCGGCTGCGGCACGTGACGCTGCCGCTGCTCGGGCCGAGTCTGCAGGTGGCGCTGATCCTGCGGACCATCCTGGCCTTGCAGGCGTTCGCCGTGGCGCAGGCATTGACCGGGCGGGACTTTCCGCTTCTGGTGGGCGAGACCTACGAGTGGTACGCCAATCTGCAGAATCCCGCGGTCGCCAGCGCTGTCTCGCTGATCGTGCTCGCGATCTCGCTCGCCACCGCGGTCTTCTACCTGCGGGCGGTCCGGCAGCCGGAGCAGGCGCGATGAACCCGGACAGCGCCCCGTCGCGCGCACTGCCACCCGTCGATCGCGCGCCGCTGCGCAGGCGCCGCAGGCGCGCGGTGTGGGTGCAGGTGGCCTGCTCGGCCGTGAGCCTGTTCATGGCGTTGCCGATCGTTCTCATCGGCCTCGCCGCGGTGTCCTCCCGCGAGGCGCTCAACCAGTTCCCGAAGCCGCTGATCCCCGGCGATTTCTCCACCGAAACGCTGGTCGCGTTCTTCCGGGCGACGGGAACCGCCGCCGCCCTGGGCAACTCGGTGCTGGTCGGCCTCTACACGGTGTTCTGGTCCCTGGTGATCGGCGCGCCGGCGGGATATGCGCTCGCGCGCCACGCGTTTCGCGGCAAAGACACCTATCAGGTCTTCATCCTCTTCGTGCGCGCCTTGCCGATCGTGGTGCTCTCGGTGCCGCTGGCCACGATGTTCCTGCGCGTCGACGTGTACGACACGGTGCTGGCCGTGACGCTGGTACACACCACGCTCGCGTTGCCGACCACCGTGCTCATCACGGCGAGCATCTTCGTCGCGGTGCCGCCCGATCTGGAGGAGGCGGCCCAGGTCTTCGGATGCGGCCGCTGGCAGGCCGCGCGCCGGATCGTGGTGCCGCTGGCGCTGCCGGGGCTGGCCGCGTCCTCGATCTTCACATTCGTCCTGTCGTGGAACGAGATCCTCGGCGCGACGATCGTGACACTCGGGCACCGCACGCTGCCCGCGCAGGTGCTCACCGCGCTGGACGAGGCGTCGACGGCGTACCGCTTCGCGGGCGGCTTCGCGTTGATCATCCCGGCGCTGGCGTTCATCTTCGTGATGCGGCGCTACCTGGTGAACATGTGGGGGACGACGCTGCGATGACAGGGGTTCGCTGATGGCTGAAGTGGTGGTCCGGGATCTGGCGAAGACCTACCCCGGCGGTACGGCGCGCGCCACCGACGAGGTCTCGCTGGAGATCTCCGACGGCGAGTTCATGGTGCTGCTCGGACCGTCCGGCTGCGGCAAGACCACCTTGCTGCGCATGATCGCCGGGTTGGAGCTGCCGGACTCGGGTCAGATCGTGATCGGCGGCAAGGACGTCACCTATCTCGAGCCGCGGCGGCGCAATCTGTCCATGGTGTTCCAGTCCTACGCCGTGTTCCCCAACAAGAAGGTCGCCGACAACATCGGTTTCGGCCTGCGCGTGCACGGCGTGCCCGCCGACGAGATCCGTCGCAAAGTCGCCTGGGCCGCGGAGCTGTTGCAGCTCACGCCCTACCTGGACCGCTACCCGGCGCGGCTGTCGGGCGGCCAGCGCCAGCGCGTCGCGGTAGCGCGGGCGATCGTGATGGACGCCGACGTGCTGCTCATGGACGAGCCGCTGTCCAACTTGGACGCGCTGCTGCGGCTGTCGTTCCGGGCCGAGCTGAAACGACTCGTCGCCGAACTCGGCACCACCACCATCTACGTCACCCACGACCAGATCGAGGCGCTGTCGCTGGGCAACCGCGTCGCCGTGATGCGCGCCGGGGCGATCGTCCAGTGCGGCCCGCCCACCGAGGTCTACGACGATCCCGCCACCGAATTCGTCGGCGGCTTCCTCGGCAGCCCGCCGATGAACTTCCTCACCGGCACGGTCGCCGCCGGAGCGGCCGGGCCGCGCATCGACCTGGGCGGGCAATCGCTCGCCGTTCCTCCCGAGTTGTCCTCCTTCGAGGGCAAGACGCTGCGGCTCGGCATCCGCCCCGAGGCCGTCGTGCTGGCCGACAACCCCGCGGACGCGACAGTGCGGGCCGAACTCGAAGTGCTGGAGCCACTGGGCTCTTCGACCCTGCTCACCACCCGCCTCAGCGGGCAGACGGTGAAAGTCCAAGCGCCGCCGGGCTTCCGCGCCGACGAGGGCGGCACTGCGAATCTGCACCTTCCTCCCGAAGCATGCCGCTGGTACGACCCGGAAACCGGGCTGCTCCTGCCGGTTGGGTGAGCACCGGACGCCGGCCAGGTATCCGGGGCGAGACGGGCGAGGTCATCGGCTCTCTTCCGCGCGGCCGGAGGTGACAGGCACTTGGTGCGCGGCGGATTCGGACACCGGCTCGTCCCGCCTTGCACTGGCGGATGTGGGCTCGGCCGACGGTGCGGCAGGCTCGGGCAACCGGACCGAGGCGGGCTGTGTGAGCCCGGCCGGCGGGGTCGGCAGGTGCAGTTGATGCCGTAGCGCGGCGACCAGTGCGGCGGTCTGGGCCGGTTCGGCGGTGCCGAAGACGTACCGGTCCGGGCGCAGCAGGACCACTCCGCCCGGATGCAGCCGGGCGCGGCGGAACCAGCGCGCCAGCGCGCCGGTGTGGTCTTCGATGTCGGTGAGGTCTTCGCGGCCGTCGCCGGGTTTGCCCTGCGGGCGTCCGCCCAGCGGGTAGACCGTCACGAAGCGGGTGTCGAGGGCGCGCAGAACGTCCAGGTCCGCGGGGGAGAAGACGCGGCGTGGGTCGGAACCGTAACCCAGGACGGCGAAACCGAGGCCGAGCGTGTCGTCGAGTCGCTGATGCCTGCCGTGGTAAGTGCGGATCTCGGGCTGGGGCGCGAGTCTGCCCTGAACTCCGCGGATCAGCGGGCGAGGCAGGCCCAGGTAGGCGCCGCGGCGGAAGCGCGGGGCGGGCTTGATCTTCGCCTGGCGGATCCAACCACCGAGGCCGGGTAGCCGCACCGTGGTGGAGATGAGGGTGTCGCGAGCCGCTGCGAGGAACCGGTTGTCGATGGAGACGACGTTCTTGTTGAATACCGACAGGTCGATCATGGCCTTGGCGTGCGGTCGGCGTTCGCTCTCGTAACTGTCCAGGATCGCCGGGTCGGCGCCGTGGCGCAGGATCGCGGTGAGCTTCCAGGACAGATTATCCGCGTCGCGCACACCGGAATTCATGCCCTGGCCGATGAATTGCGGGGTCATGTGCGCGGCGTCGCCGGCGATCAGGATCCGGCGCTCGCGCCAGCGGTCGGCGACCACGGCGTTGAAGGTGTAGACGAGCTTGCGCAGCACCTCGACCTCGTCGGGGTCGACGTAGCGGGAGATGTGGCGGCGCACGGTGCCGGTGTCCTCCATCTCCTCCTTGGTCTGGTCCTCGCGCAGCATGAACTCGAAGCGGTGGTGCCCGTCCGGCTGTGGGCAGGACACGATCGGCAGCTCGGGGTCGCAGACGAAGTCGAAGTAGGGCAGGTGCCGGAACGCGTCGACGCCCTCGCGTGCCTTCAGATCGACCACCAGCCAACGCTCGGGAAAGCTGGTGCCCGACATATCGATCCCCAGCTCGGTGCGCACGATGCTGCGCCCGCCGTCGCAGCCGACGAGGAACTTCGCGCGCACCCGTTCGGTGCTGCCCGCAACGATCTCCGCATCGCGTTTGCCGTAGCCGGTACCCGTGCACTCGGCGTGCTCGACGCTCACCGACCCGGCGTCCTGGTCGAAACCGGTCACGGCGCGCCCGCGGCGCACGGTGACGTGCTGGTACCGGTCGAGAGCGCGTTCGAGGCTGCTCTCCAGGTAGGGCTGGTAGAGGAAGTTGGACACGGGCCAGCTCAGGGGCCGGTCGATCTGGTTGAACTGCGCGAGCACCTTCCCGTCGCCGCGGACCCATTGGACGGTGGAGTCGAGGTTCATCTCGGCGTTGATCTCGTCGGCGACATCGGCGGTTTGGAAGATCCGCATGCATTCGTCATCGGTGTAGACCGCGCGGGCCAGGCCGTAGTACTCGGGTTCGCGTTCGAGAACGAGCACGTCGATGCCGCGGCGGCCGAGCAGGTTGGCCAGGGTCAGGCCGGTCGGGCCGAGCCCCACGATCACGATCTCGTGGTCGAATTCGCTCATCTGACAAGACCTCCGGTGAGTTCGGGGACGGTGATCTCCGGGGTGCGCAGGCGCGCGGCCGCGGTGCGGAGCTGGGCGAGCTTGGCCAGCGGGGTCTCGGAGACGGTGTGGTGGCCCCAGATGCTGATGCCCTGATAGGTCGTCGCCGCCCATGCGGCGTCGAGTTCCGGGGTGATGACGATCGGGTTCCAGCCGACCTCGAGTTCGAAACCCGAGGGAGTGACGCAGTAGAACGACAGTTCGCGGTCGTTGGTGTGCTGCCCGACCGACCATGCCATCCGGAACCCGAGATCGGTGACGCGGCCGTAGGCGGCGAGCATGTCCTCGAGGGTGGCGGACTGGATATTGACGTGCTGGACCCGGGTGCGGATGGGGTCGATCTTGATGCCGCGGATGTTGGCGACGGCGATCGAGTGGTGGCGTTCGTTGACCCGCAGGAAGCGGATCTTCATCGTCAGCCCGGAGATGTTCTCGTCGATGAAGTCCGACAGCCGCGAGTCGAACAGGGTGCGGTAGTAGGCGTGCATCGATTCCGGTTCCCGCGACACGATCGCCACATGGCCCAGGCCGGCTTCGCCGGTGACCCAGCCGGAGTTGAGCATGCGCAGCGGTTCGGGTGTGGTCAGCGCGGTGGTGAAGATCTCGGTGGCGATGCCTTTCGGGCCGGGGAAGCGCCACAGCCGCTGCACCCCGCGCAGCGCGGTCTCCTCGGCGGTGCCTTCCTCGATCGGCACGCCGCGATCGCTGACCCGGGCCAGGATGCGGTCGAATGTCTCGTGGTCGTCGACCTGCCAGCCCAAGGCGGTCACATCTTCGGCGGGGCCGCGTCGGATCAGGAACCGGCAGGCCCGGTCATCGAGACGGAATCGCAGGGTGTCGGCGTCGAGCCGATCGGCGTGTAGCCCTATCGCCGCCGCGCCGAAGCGCTCCCAATCCGGCAACCGCTGCGACTGCACCGCCAGGTAGCCCAGGTGGACCGCACCGTAGACCGAGTCCTCGGCGTTCGGCAGCGAATCGCTCATCGCGACCATCCGCCCGGCCTCGACTCCGTTGTCAGCGCTTGGCACAGTCACCTCCACAGCTCTAGTGATGAAATCATCAGTCAAGATGGAGATATCTGTCAAGCCAATATTGATGATTCGATCAGAATCTGTTCTACCTCGCGAATCGTAACTGACCGATCCCTCAGTTATGATTTCTCTAGGACGAACAGGGGAAGGTCTGATGACTGCCGAACCAGTGGTGCGTACCCGCACCGATCGCCGCCGTGAGCGCACCCGCAACGCCCTGCTCGGTGCGGCGCGCAAGTTCCTGTCCGAGGGGCGTTCGGTGGTCAGCATCCAGGAGATCACCGAGGCCGCCGACGTCGGATTCGGCTCGTTCTACAACCACTTCGAGTCCAAGGACCAGCTCTTCGACGAGGCGGTTCGCTCGGCGCTGCAGGTCTACAGCGAAATGCGCGACCAGATCGTGGCCCTCTACGAGGACCCGGCCGAAGTGTTCGCCGTGAGCTTCCGGATGACCGGCCGGTTGCAGCGGCGCATCCCGGAGATGGTGCGTGTGGTGCTCAACTCCGGCATGGCCGTGATGCTGCTCGACGAGGGCCTCGCGCCTCGCGCCCGCCGCGACATCCGCGCGGCCCAGGACGCGGGCCGGTTCGAGCCGATGGATCCCGACCTGGCGGTCATGGCCGCCGGTGGTGCGATGCTGGGGCTGCTGCAACTGCTCGATGCCGACCCTGCCGCCGACGCCGACGCGCTGTCGGACGAGATGACCTACCGCATGCTGCGCATGTTCGGGATGAACAAGCGGACCGCGCAGCGTCTCAGCTCCGGCGACCTTCCCGACATCCCGCAGCTCTGAGCGGCCCTTCCGCGGGCGCTGCCGCCGTGCATCGGGACGGCGCCTGACCTGCCCCGCCGGTCAGTGGCGGTTGGCGGCCCGGGCCACGGCCCGGAACAGGCGGGTTCGCACCTCGCGGCGCATTCGGGTGAGCAACGGCGACTCGGGTGCGTTCGCCGGCGTTGCGCCGAAACGAGGGAACAAGGCGGTGGCGTTCGCGCGGTGGATCGCGCGCCGCGTCGCCTCGTCGCAGCCGGGGTATTCGGTCAGCCCGGCATCGAAGTAGTGCACCGCGGGTTCGGGCGCGAAGGGCCAGTCGCTGCCGTAGAGCACGTGGCCCGGCTCGGCGAACGCGAGCAGGGTCGGCAGCGCCGCCGCGCTCGAAGACAGGGCGGTGTCGAAGTAGAAGCCGGCGAACTCGCCGAGCACCTCGATCGGGCTGCGGCCGGTTTGGGTGAAGATGCCCAGCGACATCCGGTGTGAGGCGTAGGGGACGAATCCACCTCCGTGGCTGAGTATGAACCGGATGTTGGGAAAGCGCTCGCGGATTCCGTTGCGCACCAGCAGATACGCAGCGCGCGTGGTGTCCAGCAGAAAGTCCGCGGCGAAGGACGGCGCGCCCGGCACGGCGGGACCGGGCAGGTCCGCCGGATGGACGAAAGCCACCGCCGAGCGCTCGTCCAGCACCCGGAACAGATCGTCCTGACCCTCCTCGCCCAAGTACACCCCGCGCGAGTTGCCCAACAGCACCACGCCGTCGGCGCCCAGGGTGTCCAAGGCGCGGGTGGCCTCGGCGGCGGCCGCCTCGATATGGGGCATGGGGGCGGTGGCGAAGAACCCGAAGGTCTGCGGCGCGCCGGCGGAGAGCTCGGCGGCGTAGTCGTTGACCGCCCGTGCCAGACGCGCTGCCTCGACCGGATCGGAGAGGAAGGCCGTGCCCGGTGTCGAGATCGACAGGACGGACGAGCCGATCCCGACGCCGGCCATCATGTCCCGGGCCGCCGCCGGGCTCCAGTCCGGCAGATCCCGGCCGCCTGCCGCTGCGATGCCGTGCGCGCCGAGCGCCTCGCGGTAGACGGGAGGCACCAAGTGCTGGTGGACGTCGATCCGGTCCAGCGACATGCCGCAGCCCTTTCTTCTTGATGGACTCATCAATGTAATGAGCACATCAATCTTCTTGACGATGGGATTCTCATACTTGAGACTTTCATCATTATACGGGCTGACTCTACACCCGGTGATACCGGAACCGGCGATCGGTTCGTCCGCTTCACCACCGCACTCATGGGGGATCGCCGACGCCGCGCCCATGGCCGCGCTGGTACTTCGCATCAGCGGGCCGATCGCGCGGGATCGTCGTCGAGCAGTTCCGATCAGGCGCCTTTTGCCCAAGCCCAGGCTGTCAGCTGCCACTGTGCCTCGAACTTCCCGAGCGCGACGATGAAGATCGAGCCGGTTTGCGTTACCCGCTTGCCCTGGACATCGACTGTCATGGTCGCGGGAACAACGACATAGGCGTGGTCATCCGAGACCTCGGCGTGCCGCGGCTCGCCGGCCGCGATGTGGTAGCCCGATGCTCCTGTGCGCTCGCCTTCCTTTTGTACGTCCCTCCACCACTCCTCACTGGCTGTCGGCCCGTGCCACACAGGTGGCGACATTCCGTCGAGTATCTGCATCGGGTCGGCGCACAACGCTGCCATCGCGTTCGGGTCGGCGTTGTTGAAGGCATCGACGTATCGGAGCACCACCGTTGTCGGGTCGTCCGGGCTGTTCACAACGAGCCTCCTCGCCGGGGTGGTTGCGGTCATTCCATGGTGGCGAGGTTGTGCCAGAGGTGTTCGAGGCTGTCGGTGCCGCCGAAGAGCGTGGTGAAGTTGGTGGAGTCGATGAGCACGATGTCGCCGGTGCGTCGCCCGGCGGGCGGCATCCAGATCAGGGCGTTGAATTCGGTGTTGCCCGCGGCGGTGAAAGGGTGGGGGCGGGTGGGGTCGACGCGCTGGCGGGCCAGCACACGGAGCGAGTCGCTTTCGGGCGCGGTGAGTTGGTAATGCGGCAGATGGGGGTGGAAGTTGAATGTGGTGACCTGGTCGAGGAGCCGGGGTGTGTCCAGGTCGCGGTACGCGGTGACGGGGAAGATCTGATCGGTGCCGTTCACGACCGCCGGGCGCAGGCCCCATGTGTTGTGGATCGGCACGCCGAGCGTTTTCATCAGCGAGCGCGTGTACTGGCCGAATCGCTGCTGGCGGGGGACCAGCGGATCGCCGTGATGGCGGTATTCGATTTGTCGCTGCGCGTTGTCGTCGCTGAAACCGACGTCGTGGTGCGGCGCGAGCAGCAGGCAGGTGCCGTCGCGTCGCAGCCACTCACCGATGGCGTCCCCCTCCTCGGGTGCGGCCTGCTGTTCGGAGAGGATGTGGTCGAGCCCGAAGATCATCAGGGTGTCGGTGTCGGCCAGGATGCGTTCATCGATGGGCAGGGTGTAACCGGCTTGGTCGATGCGCTGGAAGACCGCGACGGGATGACCGGTGGCCTCCTCGGCCAGCCGTTGGAAATCCAATGTCGAGCGGTGGAACAGCTCGAGGGTGCCTGCGATGCCTTGCAGGAAATGCGCTCTGTCGTAGTCGGGGGTCTCGTAGGCCGGCCACGTGGCGTTGCGGACTTCGGTCATCGTGGAGAAGCGGTTGTAGATTTCGGCGGGGTCGCGCTGGGCTTCCCACGGGTAACTCCACGTCCAGTAGATACTGATCCGCCGCCGCCCGTCGGCCTTGCGCGGCATGTGGCTCTGGTTGTAGGTGCGTGCCGTCGGCAGGCTGCTCATGAGGTCACCTCTGGGCTGTCGAGCCCGGCAATGTAGCGCAGGGCGCTGATACCGGGCAGGAAGAAGTACGCGCCGCCTCTGAGCGTGGTGAACGCGGGCAGGCTCGCGAACACCCTGCGGATCGGCCGCTTCGGGACGGTGAACTCCAGCGTCCCGTCCTGGGTGCCGCAGATGGGATCGTGCTCGTTGCCGAGTTCGTGAAACGACTTGTCGTTGATCCAGACGTTCTGGGCGAACTCGAACTGGCGAACCAGGCTGGCGCAGACGATGAAGGCGGCGATACCTCGGTCCGCGCCGTCGTCGGAGGCGTCCGGTGGCAGCGCGGACCCGTAGGTGGCGCCACGACGAATCATCCTGCGCCGGTTCATATGCACCGCGGTGTCACGCGGATTGAGTCGCCGCGCGTGCGCGCCCAGCGGCACGGCATAACCGTGCGGGTCCATCTCCTTATAGTTGAAGTCGTTGTTGCGTGCGGGATCCGCTCCCAGCTCCGGGTCGTCGCGGTCCGGCGAAAGCACGAGCGGGGCGCCGCTGCGCCACCGGCCCATGAGTTTGGCGGCGAGTAGTTCCTGCTCGTCGGGGGTGTCGGCGTGCTCGCGCAGGAAGTCCCGGAATGCGCCCACGTGTTCTTGCAGCCGCCGGTAGGCCATGTAGCTGCCGTTGCGGGACAAGACCTCCGGCTGCGGTTGCCCGCGGGGCGGTCCTTCCTCGTCGGGGTAGCCCAGGATGAATTCACCGGGTTGCAACGGCGCGCCAGAGCCGGGGGTCGGGTCCTCCCCGGACCCTTCGATCGCAGGCTGGGACAACCGGTCGCGGAATCCGAAGTGGTCGTGGGCGTAGTTGAACGGCGGTGTCGCATTCAAATCCAGGAACGACAACACGCGCACACCCGGACAGCCGGCCACCAGTTTCTCGTGTTCGGCCGTGCACCGCTGTCGTTCGGCCTCGGTGCGGGCGAACAGGATCGCGATGGCATGCAGGTCGTCACCGGCCAGCCCGCCCACCCAGTTGTCGGGATGATTGGCGCCGGTGTCGCCCAGGATGTCGGCGCGGGCGGCCATGCCCTCGCGGAACTCGTCGGGGAAGGTGGCGAGCGCTTGCTCCGGCACCCCGAGCGCCCGCAGGCCGTTCCAGGTGAAGGCCAGTGTGACCCAGCGCTGCGAGCTGTCCATAGTGGCGCGCACGTCCGCGGCCGACTGCACCCGGTCGAGCAGCGGGGTCAACCAGGCTCGGCCCCCGGCGGGGTCGTCGAAGGACAGGAACTCATAGCGGCCGGTCACTGCCGGGGTGCGGGTCAGCAGGATGTGTTGAATGTCGTCGAGTTCTAGCATGGTGCCGGGTTACTGCATCTGATCGAGCATGCCGGAGAACGACGCCTTCAATCGCAGCGCCTTCTTGATCTCCTCAGCGCTGACGTAAGGGTATTCGCCGTACTCGAGGAAACTCGGAAACTGATGTTCACGAACGTATTCGACGAACGCGTCCGGGTTTTCCTTCCAATCCTCCGGGAATCCCTCGAGGTTGGTGAAAACGGTGTCTATACCGGTCTGCGTGAACAGCATTACGGCGTCTTCGGTGTACTTGTCGAAATCGGTATCGAAGATGCCCTGATATTGGAAATACAGTCCGAAACCGACGTCGAACAGCAGCCACCGCAGATAGTGCAGCCGCAGCGGTGCCAACACGTCCGGGCTTGCCGCTACCGCGTCTTCGATCTGCTTGCCGTGCGCGCGGATGGCCTCTTCCCGACCGGGTTTCACCTTGGCGATGATCGAGAACCCGTAGCAGGCCGGGGTTCGCGGGAAGATCGGACCGTATCTGCCGCGCTGCAGTTCGAAGTAGCCCTCCTTGGGGATGGCCAGCGCCGCCGGCTTGCTCCAGTCCTGATCGGCGGTTGCCATATTGCGTACCTACCTTCGCCGCGTAAGCCAACTATCGAGTCGTATCATTCCTCTGCGGGTGGCACCTGAATCCGATGTCGCCCATCGGCTGAGGCCGAAAGCCGAACCTTGTTTTCGAATTGTTACGCTGCCCGGCCGCGTTACGCGTCGCGATACCCGACGAAATTCCGGCGGCAGGCAGGCAATTTTGGGAGGATGGCCTCATGCCGACTCCGTCACAACACACCAAGCCTGCGCCGCCTCTGCGTCGATTGTCAACGCCGCGTGCCGCCGCACTGGCCGGGGTGTTCTTCGCGGTGTTACTCGGTACCACGCTGGTATTGATTCGGATCACAATGCCGGAACACGCCGAGGATTCGACGCAATGGCTACAGGATCGGCACAGCGTGATCACCACGGCGACAGTGCTGATGCCGTTCGCCGGAATCAGCTTTCTGTGGTTTATCGGCGTCGTGCGCGACGGGTTCGGAGAGTATGAAGACCGGTTCTTCCTGTCGGTATTCTTGGGCAGCGGACTGCTCTTCCTGGCGATGATGTTCGTCGCGACCGCTGGTGCCGCGGGCCTGGTGATGAGCAACGACGGCGTCACCGACCCGGGCGCCCGCGCCGAGGTGATCAACTTCGGGAGGATGATGGTGGTTTCGGCGAGCCAAACCTACGCGTTGCGGATGGCGGCGGTGTTCATGATCTCGCTCGCGACGATTTGGGCGAAGACCAGGCTGATGCCCCGTTGGCTCGTCGGTCTCAGCTACCTGCTCGCCGTGGCGCTGCTGGTCGCCAGCGAGATGAACCGGTGGGTGACGCTGGTGTTCCCGGTGTGGGTGCTCGTGGTCAGCGGCTTGCTCCTGGCTCGCGCCGGACTGATCGACCAGCGGCGCGACGAGCGGGGCGAATCTCGGCGGCAGCTTTCATGAACGAGTCACCGTCGCGGCATTCGCCCGAATTGAAAATGCTCTATCAGGCGGTGGCGGACCGACACCTGCAACACGACAACCTGCTCTGGCAGGTACCTGCCGTCAGCCTCACAGCTCAGGCCTTCTTGTTCAGTATCTCGATGGGAGCGGGCAACGACGCCGTCGCGCGGATCGCCTCCTCGCTGCTCGCGCTGAACGTGTCGATCATCTCGATCATGCTGATGGCGAGCCATCGCCTCGCCGCTCGTAAGGATGTGCTCTGGCTGGAGCGTTTCGAACAGAACGAACTCGCGGCCGGAACCTGGGGCGCGCACGGCACGGCATTCGAAACGCAACAAGACGTCGCCGACCTGGACGCCGGATGGGTGGGCAGCCTGATACCGATGCGGCAGATGTTCACGGTCTGGGTCGTCGGACTCGCCTGCTTCGGCCTGGCCGCCGTCTTCATGATCCTACGGACACTCATCGGCCTCGCCCGGTGAGCGGATCTCACCCGGCCGGCGCCACTGGGCCCCGAAACGGAGACTCCCGGCATCTGGTGCATGCCGTTCTCTAGTGGCTTCCGGCCGATCGCAGTAACCTGATTGAATCACGTCCTTTCCTCATCGTCGCGGAAAAGGTCGGCCAGGTCGACGCAGTCGCGACAGGACCTGGCGCCGGACCGTCCTGCACAGGGTGTGGTTCGGCAATTCACCGCACGGTTGACGCTCGCCGTGCGAGACCATAACAACCGGGTCGGGGTCGAGAACAAAACAAGCGCGTCATGGTCGGCGCAGCCGGGCACTGTCTGCCGCGGCAGATTTTGCTCACCCGCCAGCCGTCACGTCGGTTGGACGGCACCACATCGCTGGTCGGCTGGAATGCACGCGTATCGAAACAATCACTCGATATCGAGGGAACAAATATGTCCAGCAAAATGATCAAGTTCGTCACCGCAACCGCTATTGCCTTGCCCCTGGCCACTCTTACAGCTCCGGCGGCTTCGGCCACCCCCCTCGGAACGGCGCCCGCGAGTTCGACATCCACAGCGGTCGTTCCTGCCGGGGGAACAGGATCAGGATGGGGATCAGTGGCAATCTGCTTCCCCCTGGGCAGCGTGGTCTGGTGCATCTGAGACCACCGGACAACGTCTGCACGCAGTCCGGAAGGATTAGCGAATAGACGACCTGGCATCCCCGGATTCCGCCTTCCCGGCGCCGGGGATGCCACCACACCGCCGGACGTATCGGCAATCAGGGCCCGTGTGCGTTGTTTCGTCAACGGGAGATACGCCATGCCACAACTGAACATCTATCTCGAAGGCGGACCGGATGGTCTGGCCGAACACGCTCTGCCGCTTGCGCCGACCGCTGAAATCAAGATCCCCTATCGTGGCGGCTACGAGCACTTCATCCCGACATCACGGTTTCGCAATACAGCGATCGGCCGCGCGCGTGTATTCGAGTGGACCTACCGGACCATATCGCCGAACAGCTCGTAGGATCTCCGCCCACCGAGTCCCGGCACAGTCGGCACTTTCCATCGCCATTCGCGGCTTTCGTGTCATGATGTGAGGCGATCCGCGGCTCGCTTCGATGGTGCCGCGGTGATGTGCGTTCTCGCCCTCGAACTACAAGGCGACCGGTGCCGAAACCGACGGTCAGCTGCTTGTGACCGAGTGATCCGCACCGGTATGGAGCGGTCCGCCGCCTCATCGGCACACGTCGATGACCGAGTCCTTCCGACAGGAGAACAGGCCCGCTCTCCACCATGAGCAGCTCTTCGAGTTGTTCCACACGATCATGACCAGGGAGGGCATCTCGGGCGCGCCGCAGCTGGGTGACGCCGTCCGCCTGTTCCGGTATCTGGACGGCGGGATCAGCAGGATGTCCAGCTAGTTGCTCGTCCGCTCCCCGAGCGCTCGCCTGTGCTTGTGTCCCGCGCCTAGCGGGATCGGTCCGATTCGTGAGGTGTCCAGACCACTCTTACCGGCGAAGCGCCATGCCTTCCTCGGTTCTAGCGTTATCCGAGCTTCGGCGCTGTCGAGCCGCTACGGCGGCGCCGGTGGACGAACGCTGTGGTTGTGGAGGAAGCAAGCGATGAAACGAAGTGTCCCCGTTGGCGCAGGGCTTGCGGCTGTTGCCGATTCGGGCAGCGTGCAGGCAAGGATCAGGTCGGTCTTCCGCTACGGGGTGCACGCACTCGGCGTGCTGGCGGCGGTGTCCGCCCTGACCGCAGGTGTGATCGCGGCGTCACCGGCCGCGCGCGCCGACTCGCCGTCGATCACCGGTTCGTGGGCGGAGGACGACCGGACCGTGCAGTTGCGGGTGCATTCCGCGGCGATGGGGCAGGACATCATGGTGAAGGTGCTGCGTCCGGCCGACCGTTCGGTGCCGCGGCCGACGTTGTATCTGTTGAACGGTGGCGGCGGTGGCCAGGACAGCGCGACCTGGCAGAAGAACACCGACGTGCTGGGCTTCCTCGCGGGCAAAGACGTGAACGTCGTGCAGCCGGTGGGCGGCCGCTGGAGCTATTACGCGGATTGGCGCTCCCCGGACCCGAAACTCGGTGTGTACAAGTGGAAGACGTTCCTCACCGAGGAATTGCCGCCGCTGATCGACGCCGAGTTCGGCACCACCGGCGTGAACGCCATCGCGGGCTTGTCCACGTCCGGAACCTCGGTACTGCAGCTGCCGATCGCCAAACCCGGTCTGTATCGAGCGGTCGCGGCGTACAGCGGTTGTGCGCAGATCAGCGATCCGATCGGCCGCGAGTTCGTGAAACTGGCAGTCGAGAGCTGGGGCGGCGGCGACACCGAGAACATGTACGGCCCGCCGGAAGACCCGATGTGGGCGGCCAACGACCCGTACCTGCACGCCGACCAGCTCCGTGGCATACGCCTGTTCCTGTCGACCGGGACCGGAGTGCCGGGCATGTATGACACTTACAACGGCGCGTATGCCCAGCCAGGACCGCGCGGCTACCTCAATCAGCTGGTGCTGGGCGGCGTGATCGAGGCCGCGGTGAACTGGTGCACCCACAACATGCGCGACCGCCTGAATGCCCTCGGTATCCCCGCCACCTACGATTTCCAGCCCACCGGGACCCATTCCTGGGGCTACTGGCAGGAGGCGTTGAAGAATTCGTGGCCGGTGCTGGCCGACGGGTTGGACCTGCCGCACTGACGGCCCGGGAGGGAGGGCGAGCAGCGACCGCCCGATTCCTCCCTCCGGACTCGTAAAACCCACGGGCTCGGGATTTCCCGCCCACGGCCGAAGGCTGCTCGACTTCGGTCGAGAAGTCATCGTGGGCCGGATGCGCGATTCAGCCGACTCGGGTGGATTCCGGTGCGGAGGGTTCTGGTTCCGCATCCGAGGTCGTCCGCGTTCCGGTGGCCGCCACCAGCGCGATCGCTGCGACGCAGATCCCGGCACATACCCACATGAGCAGGCTCATGCCGCTCATGAAGGCCGATTGCACGTGGTGCAGCAGCGCGTCATCTCCGATGCCGCGGGCGACGGCGACTCCGGAGCCGACTCCGGCACTGATCGGCTCGTGGTTCAGCGGACCGAGTTCCGAGTGGTACCGCACGGATACCACGGTGCCCAGCACGGCCACTCCGATCGTGCCGCTGGCTTGGCGCAATGCCGACAACAGCGCGGAGCCCGCCCCGGCGCGCTCCGGCGTGAGCGCACCCACGGCAAGAGCCATGGAGGTCGGCAGGACCAATCCGATGCCGAGCCCGACCACCGCCATCCATACCGCGATGAACCAGTACGCCGTACCGACACCTGTGGTAGCTCCCGCCGCCATACCGACCGCCAGCAGCGCGAACCCGGCCACCAAGGTCGGCCGGACGCCGATCCTGTCGCGCAATCCTTCGAGGAAGTTGGAGGCGAGGAGCAGACCGCCGATCATCGGCAGCATCCGTAGGCCGCTGCCGAGGGCATCGACGCCGAGGATCGCCTGGAAGTACTGCGGGATGCTGAAGAACAACCCGAACATCGCGAACGCGCTGAACAACTGGAAGGCCGTGCCCCATCGGAACCCGTGGTCGGCGAACAGTCCGAGGTCGACGAGGGGGTGAACCAGCCTGCGTTGCCAGGCGATCAGACCGGCCAGGAGTCCGATACCTCCGAGCACGGTCATCCATGCGGCGCCGTCGCTCCAGCTGTTCTCGCCGAAGCGGATGAAGCCGTAGGTCAGGCCGGCCAGTCCCACACCGGACAGTACGACGCTGATGGGATCGATGGGACGGCGCACCAGGCTGCGGGACTCGGGTATCAGCAGGCCGACCGCCGCAGCACCGATCAGCACCATGGGAATGTTGATCAGGAATACCGACCCCCACCAAAAGTTCTTCAGCAGCAGTCCCCCGACAATCGGGCCCAGCGGCATCCCGAGCGTGACCGCCGTAATCCACACCGTCGTCGCCCGAGTGCGTTCCGCGGGGTCGGGGAACAGTACGGGAATCATCCCCATCGACAGTGCCATCAGCACCGCTGCGGCGACTCCCAGCGTGATACGCGCCGCGATCAGCTCACCGGCAGTCGAGGCGAGCGCGCACCAGACGGACGCACCGCCGAACAGCAGTAGGGCGCCGAACACGAACTTCTTCCGTCCGAACCGGTCACCCAGTGCGCCGGCGGGCAGCATCGCGGCCGCGACCGCCAGCGTGTAGGCGGTGCTGAACCACTGCAGCGCAGCGGTACCGGCGTCCAGATCCTGCGCGAGTGTCGGCAACGCGATGTTGAGCACGGTCATGTCCAGCCCGACGGTCAACATCGCCAGCGCGAGCGCACCGAGGGCCAGCCATCGGCGCAGTGGTGTCACTTCCATCGAAGTCCTCTCATAATTTCCGTAGTAACTACGAGTTTGTAGTGAATACTGATTTAGTGAAGGTGTCAATACGGAGTCGATCGTCTTCCATAGTCGGTTCGCAGTCGAGGTAGACTCGGCGCGACAACGAGGTAGCGACGTCTGCACACAAGGGGTTGGCAAGGTGCCAGGGCTGCGAGAACGGAAGAAGGCGCAGACGCGTAAGCGGCTGGCCGACACCGCGTTCGAGATGTTTCGGGAGCGAGGCTTCGACAATGTGACCGTCGCGGAGATCGCCGATGCCGCCGAAGTGGCGGTGAGCACGCTGTTCGCCTACTTCCCGAGCAAGGAAGCGCTGGTCTTCGATGAAAGCGACGCTTACGAGCAGGCCCTGACCGCAGCGGTCCGCGAACGCGATGCCGGCGTCTCGATCCTGGACGCGCTCGAGCAGCACCTGTTGCCGCCGGAGCATCCGTCCGTCGAGGGCCCCTCCGGCGCGGAGTTCGTCGAGTTGGTCAAGGCCACCCCGGCGCTGCTCGACTACGCCGCTCGGATGCGCCACCGATGGGAGGCCGCCCTGGCCGTCGCCATCGCCGACGAGGCGGGCCTGCCGCCGGACGACCTGCTGGCTACCACCCTGGCTCGCTACGTTCTCGACGCCGAGTTCCTCGCCACGTACGGTGCGCATTCGCCGGCGGATCTGCGGGCCGTCTTCGGCAAACTCCGCCATGGCTGGTCGGATTTCGGTGCCCAGCCGTCGTCGGGGTAGGCATCGTACGAAGGGAAGGGACATGCGTTCGACGGGACCGAGCGTGGGCGCGACCGACGAGCGTGCGGTGGTGGGTATCGTCGGAGCGGGCCCGGGGGGACTGACCGCGGCGCGCGTACTGCAACGTCACGGCATTTCGGCAGCAGTCTTCGACAGTCGCCATGGGCTTTCGGGCAGTGCCTCCGAAACCCTTGTGCTGCACCCTGATTCCGGTCAGCGCGCCATGCGGTATACCGGCCTGCTCGATACGATCGTGGCGCGGTCCGTCCCCGAACGCACCGGTGTGCGCTTGCTCGGCAGAGACGGAACCGTTCACTACGCCGACGACGGCGGCCGCGACGCACGGGCGAATCCAGAAGTCGCACAACGTGTGCTCGAAGCAACCCTGCTCGATTCACTGACCCCCGGGACCGTTCGATGGTCGCACCGGCTGACCAGCATCCGCGACGAGCGAGATGACGGTTTGCTGCTGCGGTTCGACAACGGCCGCTCGGTGCGGGTCACCGCCGTAGTCGGTGCCGACGGGGGCTGGTCTCGGGTTCGCGAGACCGTAGCATCGGTCGATCCCGGCTATCTCGGGGTCGTGTTCGCCGTCGGATGGTGCGAGGACAGCGGTCTCCTCGATGACGAGCTGATCGCGGACGGTGACACCTTCGCCCTGTCCGACAACAAGGCACTGTTCGTCTATCGCCCGGCCCGCGGTGCTACGCGCGTCGTCGCCGGGTTCCGGGCGGGGATGAATTGGCTGATCGACGGCCCGTTCGAACAGGCCGGACCCGAAGCGGCCAGTGCTGCCCTGACCACGATCTTCAACGACTGGGCTCCTCCGTTCCGCAAGCTCCTCGACGGACGGATCGCGTTCGACATCCACCCGGCGTACGCCCTCCCGGCATCGTTCACCTGGCGCGGCCATCCGCGGTTGACGCTGGTCGGTGACGCCGCGCACATGACGGCGCCTTTCTTCAGTCAGGGTGCCAACCTCGCGATGCTCGACGGCGCAGAGGTCGGCGCCCGCATAGCGGAATCATGGCACCGGGGAACGAGTCTCGACGCGGCCCTGCGCGGTTACGAAGAGTCGATGCTCACCCGCAGCCGCGATCTGCGAGTCTGGGCAGCCGACGGCCTCGACCACGCGGTAGCGCCCGACGCCCCGGGTCCCGCCTTGCGCCACCTTCGCGTGCACCGGAATCGAGCATGGCCGAACTCGAGTACCAGGCGGTGCCACTGCATGATCGCCTGACCGGACTGCTGGATCAATGCAGCTCGATCCGGCATCGGGATCGGGCAAGTCTCGGCCATCCGCACAGGAGCAGGCAATTCGGCGGTGTCGAATGGTCCTATTCCGCAGTGGTGGATCTCCGGTCCGGATCAGCGGCAGGCGGTAGGCCCGGCACCCGAGCTGGCGGATACTGGCCCGCATGACCGATGCCCCGGTGGACTCCCACTCCCTGCCGACTGAGTTGCGTCCTTATCTGGATGGTCTCGTGCGTCGCACCCGCGCCGTCTGTGCAGGTCATCTGGTCAGCGTCTTCGCGGTAGGGTCGATCGCGCTGGACGACTACAGGCACGGGCGCAGCGACGTCGACGTGACAATCGTCGCCGACCCATCGATCCCCGCGCGGGTACTGCGGGAACTGGCCGAATCGCTCGCCCACGCCTCGCTGCCCTGCCCTGCGGCCGGGCTGGAACTGGTGGTCTACGGCGCGGACTTCGTCGCCGAACCATCCGGCGCGGCTGGTTACCTCATGGACCTCAACACCGGACCGCTGTTGCCGAACCGCGTCAGCTTCGATCCGGCGGAATCCTCGGACTTCTGGTACGTCATCGATCGTTCCATCGCTCACCAGGCCGGGCGTCTCCTGTACGGCACCCCTGTACGGCAGGTCCTCGCAGCACCGTCGGAGCGCGACCTGTACGCGGCGATGCGGGCTTCGGTCCGGGAACACGCCGGGGGAGCGGGGCATCTGGGCGACAACCGGGTGCTGAACGGCTGCCGGACGGCAGCGTTCTGCCGCACGGGTCGCTGGACGGCCAAACGCGAAGCGGCACGGATGATCGCCACGTCCGAGGAGTATTTCCGCCCCCTCGTCGAAACCGCGCTGCGCAGCTTCCAGGGCCCACGCACGGCAGCGCTTCCGCTGCCCGCGACCGACGTTCGAGCTTTCCTCACCTGGGTGGGGGAGCGCGTCGAGGAAGCTGCGATCCACGCATTGGTCGATGGTCAGCGGGGAGATGCGGACCTGCGGCGAGGGCCGTGAATAATGGCGTTACTTTGATATGCGCATCTGACTATGAGATCTCCCGAACAATGCTCGGCGGGAATGGAGGCCGAGGAACGAAGAGCGCTAGCCCTGTTCGCTGGCCCTGTAGTGCACCCGCACCGGTACATCGTCAGCCCAGGGCTGGCGGGTGACCATGTCGGCGACTTTCACCTCTCCGCGTTCGAATTCGCCGGTGGCCGCGTCGACGAGGCGGTATTGCTGGGTCTGCTTGTGGATCGGCTGGGCGTCCAGGAGGACCACGCGTACTTCGCCGGGTTCGAAGTGGCAGCGCCGGTGCATGGCGGCGATGAGTTGTTCGTTGTGCATGTGGCCGTCGCCGAAATTCCAGCCCACGGCGGTGCTGCAGATGCGTTCGCCGTCGGTGATGGTGTACGCGTCTTCGCGGCCGGGCGGCATGGCGCGGTGGACCAGCGTGAACAGTGCGCGGCCGTGGGTGTTCATGGCTCGGAAGGCGTATCCCAGGTACATCGGAATCTGTGCGCGGTCCTTTCCGTAATACCGCTCCAGCTGCGCCTGCGGCATGCTCGCGATGGCGACGATGCTCGTGCCGATCTTCTGCGCGGCCGAGGGTTTGATGCACCACATCGTGGTGTCCCAGTTCCCCGCGTAGTAGCGCATGCCCGGCAGGAAGGAGATCTTGCGCGGGAACAGGTTCCCGGCGATCACGATGCTCGCGGCCACGCCGAACAGCACTGCGACCGGTAGCGGATTTCGCAGGCTGCTCAGGCCGAGGTCGGCGTGCGCGACGAACAACGCGGCGATGCCGAAGATCATGAAGACGTTCCATTCCAACGGCACGCCCATCGGAATGGCGGTCAGGATCGCCAGATGGAAGCACACCATGACGAACGCGGCGACGGCGGTCGGCCACCCGCCGTGCGAGAAGAACAGCACCGGCGGAACGCACATCTCGATGACGGTGCCGCCGTGGGCGAAGACGCGGGACAACCGTCCTGGCCGTAGATCGTCGGGGAAGCGTTCGAAGACCGCGCTTGAGTGGTTTCGGCCGGAACACCGGACTGTTGGACATCATCGTGGAGACCACGAAAGGGAAGTGCTTGTTCAGCTTCGACGTGGCCGCGCCCATCCAGATCACGACGAAAACCGCTTTCGCGGCGACGATCGAATCGGCTCCGGGGAAAAGGAAGGCGACGGTGAGCGTGGCGTAGACCTCGCCCCGGGCGGCCAGGAAGATCACCTTGTCGCGCAGGCCGATGACGGCCAGCAGGCCGAGAATCGCCGCGACCTGCCAGTGCGGCAACAATCCCACGGTGGTGTCCAGTTCCGGGATCGGGCCGGTGCCGTCGGACAGCAAGGCGACCGTTGTCGTCGCCAGCAGCGCCGCGTACAAAGCGATGTCCACCGGGGTGCGGTTGTCGCCCTTGGTGAGCGGTACCCGATCCGGCCACGGTGGCAGCCGAATAGTGTTGGGGCGCAGCCAATACAGGATCGAGCCCAGCGGCGGGAAGTATCGGTTGTTGAGTGGGCCGAAGCCGCAGCCCAGCCCCACCACCTCGAACAGCAGCGTGTACAGCACGATCTTCTGGAAGACGATCGGTTCCGCCCACCAGGCGCCGACGTTCGTGAATCCGTCGATGCCCGCGGTGGTCAGTGCGACCAGCAGGCCGCCGAGCAGATACAGGCAAATCTTGCCGACGTAGAACAGGTGCAGCACCACGGGTGTCCCGAAGCCCACTTCGGCCCAGTGCCGGGCCATGGGACGGATGCGCTCACCGCGCGTGCCCTTGCTCCATTCCGCCAGGTCGACCACGGGCAGGTCGGGCTCGAGAAACCCCATCAAGCACGCTCCGATCGCGAACACCCGAGGCACGGCCGGGCCCCGAGGTTCCCGATACGGTGACAGGTGCGGCATTTGCTGTCAACGACTCCCGCGTCGCCCCTCGTGTCCGGTTCGGGCAAGATCGAGGCCATGGAGCCGACTCCGAAAGCGCCGCTGCCCAGGAGCATCGAGGAATTCCGCGTGCTCGCGACCTCCCGGCTGGCGGGATTCCCGCGCATCGAGGTCGCCGCCGCGCCCGGTGTGCGCCGCGCGGCGGTGGTGTTGTGCGTGGTCGAAGAGCCCGGTGGATCACCGGCGGTGATCGTCATCAAGCGGGCCTACCGTGGCCGTAACGCCGGACAGTGGGGATTGCCCGGTGGCCGCTTGGACGAAGGCGAGACCGCGGAACAAGCCGCCCTGCGTGAACTGCACGAGGAATTGGGGCTGCACGCGCGTCCCGAAGATCTGCTCGGCGCGCTGGATGACTTTCCCGCCGCGTCCGGCTTCACGATCACGCCTCTGGTTCTGGTGCTGACCGACGCCACGCGATTGCGGCCGAACCCCGACGAGGTCCACTCGGTGCACCTGGTCGAGCTCGCCAGGCTCGCCGCCGAGGACACCCCGCGCTGGGTCCGGGCCGAGGATGCGGTACGGCAGGCGGAACTGCGCGACGATGCCGCGCCCGCCGGCGAAGCCGGCCTGCTGCAGATGCGGCTCGGCCCGAAGATGACCATCCACGCACCGACCGGCGCACTGCTGTGGCAGTTCCGCGAAGTCGTCCTGCTCGGTACAGCGCCTTCCGCGGCCCGAGTCGCTCACTTCACCCAGCCCGATTGGACGCATCGGTAGGCCTCCTGCCAGGTCCGGCGCGGGAGGTCCACGGCGCGGGAACTTATCCGGCCTGCTACCTTGAACGTCGTTCAAGTTCTATGCGGAGGGTTGTCGTGGAGGGTGTCGAGGGCTCTCGGGAGCCGAGGGTCGGTATTTCCGCGCGGGACATGGCGCAGATCGCCGTCTTCGCGGCGCTGATCGCGGCGCTGGGCTTGCCCGGCGCCATCACGGTCGGGTTCAGTGGTGTGCCGATCACGGTGCAGACCCTCGGTGTGATTCTGGCGGGTGCGGTGCTCGGGGCACGCAAAGGGACGGCCGCGGTCGTGGTCTTCCTGACGCTCACGATGATCGGCCTGCCGTTGTTGTCCGGCGGCCGTACCGGTCTGACGGCGCTGGCCGGTCCCAGTGCCGGGTACCTGATCGGCTGGATCCCCGCGGCGCTGTTCATCGGACTGTGCACCGCCCGCATCCTGCCGAAATACCCGATCGCGCTCGGTCTGCTGATCAACGCCATCGGCGGCCTGCTGATCATCTACCTGTTCGGCACGGTGGGCCTGCTGCTGCGCACCGACCTGGGCGTCGGAGCGGCCATCACCACCAACTGGGCGTTCATTCCCGGTGACCTGCTCAAAGTGGTCGTCGCGAGCGTCGTGGCCAAAGGAGTGCACCGCGCGTACCCCGGTGTGATCCGTGCCTAGTCGCGAACTCGGTGGCGCGGGCGACGCGCCTGCCCTCGACTTCGACGGCCACACCTACACCTACCGCGAACTCGACCGGGCCATCGAGCGATGGATCGCCCGGGATCCGGACGCGGCCGTCTACGACGCGTCGGCCCTTCCCGTCGCGGACGCGCTGATCTGCGTCTGCGCCGCGGCACGGCGCGGTATCCCGGTCTTCGTGGAGAATCCCGAAGCCCGCCCGCACCGGACGGGCATACCGCCCGCGGCGTTCTTGCTGGTGGCGACCTCGGGCTCGACCGGTCGTCCCAGGCCGCTCGCGCGAACGGCCGCGTCCTGGTACGACAGCTTTCCGGCGTTCACGGCGATCACCGGCGTCGAACCGGCCGACCGCGTCCTGATCACCGGGCCGTTGCACGCGACCATGCACCTGTTCGGCGCACTGCACGCGTTGTGGCGCGGCGCGTGCGTCACAGACGATCCGGCACGAGCCACGGTGGTGCACGCGGTTCCCGCGGTACTGCGTGCGGTGGTGCGCACCTGCCCGCGCCTGCGTACGGCGATCGTGGCGGGCATCGCGCTGGACGACGGCGCCTTGTCGGCGGCCGGCGAGGTGGAGGTGGAGGTGGAGGTGGTCGAGTACTACGGGTCCTCGGAGGTCTCGCTGGTGGCGGCACGCCGCGTTCCCGAGCCGATGCGGCTGCTCGACGGAGTCGAGGCCGAAGTGCGCGACGGACTGCTCTACGTTCGATCGCCCTACCGTGTGCTCGGCGCGCCCGACTGGTTCGGTGTCGGCGATCTTGCCGAACTGGGCCCCGATCGCGAGCTGACCGTCCTGGGCAGGGGCGACTGCGCGATCAATGTCGGTGGCACCACCGTGGTCGCCGAGGAGGTGGAGCGCGTCCTCGAATCGCTCGACGGCGTCGTCGCGGTGGCCGTGATCGGCTCGCCGCATGCCGTTTTCGGTGAAACCGTCACGGCCGCTGTGCAGTTGGACGACGGCGCGGGACTCGACGAGATCCGCTCGCGAGCGCGTCGCGTGCTGGCCAAGGAGGCGATGCCGCGCCGGTGGGTGCCACTGCCCGCGCTGCCGCGAACCGCCGCGGGAAAGGTCGCCAGGGGCAGGCTGAAAGACTTGCTGACATGAGCCCGGTTCCCGTTCTGGTAGCGCCGCGCCGCACGCCGATCGGCAACGCGGGACACGGATTGGCCGACCTGACCGTCACCGACCTCGCCGCTCCGGTGCTGCGCGACGTGCTGGCCGCGCTGCGCGGCGCGGGCGTGGACGCCGACGTGGACGACGTGGTACTCGGCAACTGCCTGGGACCCGGCGGCGATCCCGCCCGGGTCGCCGCACTGCGGGCGGGGCTGGGGGTGCACGTCCCTGGCGTCACCGTGGATCGGCAGTGCGGGTCGGGCTTGGACGCGGTGATGCAGGCGGCGTTGCGGGTGCGCAGCGGCGCGGACGAACTGATCCTCGCCGGAGGCGTCGAATCGGCGAGTACCGCTCCGTGGCGCTTCTGGCCGCCGGTGGCCGGCGCCGAGCCCGTGCGGTACACCCGGGCTCCCTTCGCGCCACCGGGTTTTCCGGATCCGGACATGGGCGCGGCCGCCGACGATCTCGCGCGAGCGCGCGGCATCAGCCGGGAACGGCAGGACGCTTACGCGGCCCGCTCGCACACGCTCGCCGCGGCCACCGACTTCTCCGCGGAGATCGTGCCGATCGGTGACGTACACCGCGACGAACGTATCCGCGCGGGCATGACCACTGCCCGGCTCGCGCGCCTGCGCCCGAGCTTCGGCGTCGACGGCACGGCCACCGCGGGCAATTCCTGCGGCATCTCCGACGGCGCCGCGGTCATGGCGGTCACCAGCGAGTCGATGGCCGCCGGGCTGCCTGCGTTGCGGATCCTCGGCTGCGCGGTCGCCGGATCCGATCCCGCGTTTCCCGGTCTCGGGCCCGTGCCCGCGATCCGGAAACTGCTGCGCCGGACCGGCGTCGGTGTGGCGGACCTCGGCGTCATCGAGATCACCGAGGCGTTCGCCTCGGTGGTGCTCGCGGTGGCGGACGAATTGGGCATCGACGAGTCCACGATCTGCCCGCAGGGCGGCGCCATTGCGATGGGACACCCGTGGGGCGCGTCCGGGGCCATCTTGCTGGTGCGCCTGGCGAGTCGGATGCTGCGGGCGGACGGCCCGGCGCTCGGTCTCGCGGCCTGCGCCATCGGCGGCGGGCAGGGAATCGCCGTGCTCGTGGAGCGAGTGTCATGAGTGAGATCGTCTTCGACTCGGTGCACCACCGTTTCGGTGAGCGGAAGGTGTTGCGCGAGATCGATCTGCGGATCACCGAGCGCCGCGTCGGCATCATCGGGTCCAACGGTTCCGGCAAATCGACCTTGGCGCGCATGATCAACGGCCTGCTGAGGCCGAGTTCCGGCACGGTCACGGTGGACGGCGTGGACGCCTCCCGCAAGGGCGCACAGGTGCGGCGGAAGGTGGGGTTCGTCTTCACCGACCCCGACACCCAGATCGTGATGCCCACGGTCGCCGAGGATCTCGCCTTCTCCCTGCGGCGAACGGGGTTGAGCAAGCGAGAGATCGCGGCGCGCGTCCAGGAGATCCTGGAGCGGTTCGGGCTCGCCGGCCACGCCGAGCACCCCGCACATCTGTTGTCCGGCGGCCAGAAACAGCTGCTCGCCCTCGGCGCCGTCCTCATCCGGCGGCCGGAGGTGATCGTGGCGGACGAGCCGACCACGCTGCTGGACCTGCGCAACGCCAGGGTCGTCGCCGACGCGCTGGACAACGTGGATCAGCAGGTGATCGTCGTGACCCATCAGCTGTCGTTGCTGGAGAGCTTCGAACGCGTCGTCGTGATCGATGACGGCGCGGTGGCGTTCGACGGAACACCCGGCGACGCCGTCGCGGCATACCGGGCAGCGGTCGAATGATCGGCCTGTACCGTCCGGGCGATTCGCCGCTGCACCGCATACCGGCCGGGGTGAAGCTGGTGCTGCTGCTCGGATCGATCGTGGCCACCACGGTGTTCGCGCGGACTCCGCTCCAGGTGCTGGCCGCCGCCGGGGTGGTGGCCGCCCTGTTCGCGGTGGCCCGGATCCCTTGGCGCGTCGCGCTGGCACAACTGCGTCCGTTGGTGTGGATGCTGTTGCTCATCGCCGTTTTCCAGGTGCTGATCACCTCGCCCGCGCGAGCCGCGGTGGTGTGCGGGGTGCTGGTGGTCTCGGTGGCGCTCGCGGCGCTGTTCACCCTCACCACGCGGGTGACCGACATGCTCGACGCCGTGACCCGGTGGCTCGGGCCGCTGCGCAGGGCCGGTGTCGATCCGGAGCGGATCGGCCTGCTGCTGGCCCTGGCCATCCGGTGTGTCCCGTTGCTGGCGGGGATCGTGCACGACGTCGCCGAGGCGCGGCGCGCTCGTGGCCTGCAATGGTCGATGACGGCGCTGGTGACGCCGGTGCTGGTGCGGGCGCTGCGGACGGCCGACGCGATGGGCGACGCCCTCGCGGCACGAGGGGTGGACGATGACTGAACTGCTCGCCGCGCGGATCGCCCGGCAGGCCGCCGCGAACCCGGCCGCGCCCGCGGTGATCTCGGGACGCGAGCGGGTGGATTACGAGCGGTTCTGGTCGAGGGTCGTTCGGGTCGCGGCCGGGCTCGCCGGCATGCGCCGGGTGGCCGTGCTCCCCACGTCCGATGTCGAATCGCTGGTGGCGGTGACGGCGGCGATGCACGCCGGGGTGAGCGTCGTGCTGCTGCATCGTCATCTGCTGCCCGCCCAGCTGAGCCGGGTACTCGCGCTCGCCGAGCCGGAAGCCGTCGTGGCCGCGCCGCAGCAGCACCGGCGACTACGGCGGCTGGGATACGACGGAATCGTGCGGACCGCCGCCACACTGGAATCCGATGGCGCGGTGGGCCGGGTGGAGCCGGGCGCCGAACTGTTGGTCGGCATCACCTCCGGCACCAGCGGCGAACCGAAACTCTTCGTGCGCGACCAACGGTCGTGGGCCACCACATTGGATCGCTCCGACCGAACATTCGACATCGGCGCCGGTGACCGGGTCTCGGTGCCCGGCGTGCTGGACCACACCCATTTCCTCTACGGCGCGTTGCACGCCTCGAGCCGGGGCGCGACGGTAGATCTGCGGCCGGTGGGTGATGCTCTGAAAGACGGTGCGACGCATCTATATGCGGTGCCGACGATCGCGTGGGACGTGGTGCGGGCGGGCATCGGCCGGTTCGGCGGTGTCCGGGAAGTGCTGTCCTCTGCGGCCCGGTGGCCGCGCACGGGCCGGGAAGCCTTGCAGGAGGTCTTGCCGAACGCCTCGCTCGTGCACTTCTACGGTGCGTCCGAATTGAGCTTCGTCTCCTTCGATCGCGGGCTCGGCAGCACGGACGAGAAGTCGGCGGGTGACCTGTTTTACGGTGTCCAGGCGCGCGTTCGCGACGGCTTGGTGTACGTGCGCAGCGACATGCTCTTCGACGGCTATCTCACCGAGGACGGTGTGGTCGGCGGTCCGGTGGACGGGTGGATGACGGTCGGCGACCGGGGCGAGGTGATCGGCAACCAGCTGCGGCTGTTCGGCCGGGACAGCGACATGTTGATCCGGGCCGGTCTCAATGTGGAACCCGCGGCCGTCGAAGCGGCGCTCATCGCGATACCGGGCGTCGCCGAAGCCGCCTGCGTCGGCGTGCCCGACGCACGCATGGGCGAGGCGCCCGCGGCGGCGATCGTGGTGGACGCGGCCGCACCGGGCGCCGAGGAGATCTGGCGGCGGCTGCGCGCCACCTTACCGAGTCCGAGTATGCCGGTGCAGGTACTGGTCGTGGACAGCCTGCCGCGCACCCCGCGGGGCAAGCTGGATCGAGCCGCGCTGGCCTCGACGCTGGCCGCGCACCGTCGTGGCGGTCGCGCTGCCGAGGCCGATCACTGACCGTCGGCGCTTCGCTCCGATGGACGCGGGCTCGCCTATCGGCGGTGCGACAAGCAATAGCGCCGCCCGCTGCACCGGCCGCGCACTGGGTGCGCGGCCGGTGCGGGACCGTTCAGAGCTTCGCCGACAAACCGGCGGACCGGGTCGGCTCGACCGATGACGCGCCGAACCACGTGGTGTAGAACATGATCGCCAGCGCACCGAGCGAAGCAACGAGCGCGATTCCGGACGGAATCGGGTACGCCGCCATCTGCGCCGCGAGGAACCGAATGCACAGCAGCGCACCGGTGCAGACCGCGACGCCCATGGCGACGATCCGGACGCGCGGGCGATCCCAACCCCGGTCGGGGTCGCGCAGCGCGGATTCGACGGTCAGGCACAGTGCCGCGCCCACGATCAGGTCGACGCCGTAGTGAGCGCCGAGGCCGAGTGTCGCGATGAGCGTGCACACCAGCCAGAACGCGCCGCCCCAGCGCAACCACAGCGGCCCGCGCCGGGAGTGGATGAACAGCGACAGTGCCCAGGCGGTGTGCAGCGAGGGCATGCAATTGCGCGGCGTGATGCCGTCGAAGCGCAGCGCCTCGAGTGCGGACGGCACCGCGGGAACGACATTCGGCCAGACGTCGGCGATCTCGAAACCCAGCCCCTGCGGCCCGTACGCGAGCACCGGCCCCACCACCGGGAACACCACATACCAGATCGGCCCGACGACTCCGAGTGTCAGGAACGTTCGCACCAGGTAGTGCCGTGGCCACGCACCGGTCGTCACGCCGCGCAACTGCCACGCCGCGACCAGCACGGCCGCCAGCGGCAGCTCGAAGTACACCCAGCGCACCACGCCCGTGGCCAGCGGTCCCGCCGCGTCGAGCGCGTGCCCGACCAGCCACGACGGGCTGCCGAGGGCGCGGTCGGCGACTTGCACGTACGGGTCGAGAACCATCGGGCAGGCCCACGCGGTGATGTCCAACCAGATCTCGCTGACCTTCGTCGCGCAGATCAGCAGGGCGCCGAAGGCGATGGTGCGCAACGCCGTGCGGCGTCGCTGCTCGTCCCACCGCACGAACGCGATCACCGCCAGTGCGGTCAGCACGAGGGTCGGACCGTTGCCGACGGTGAACGGCCGACCCTCGGCCGCCCTGATCAGAACGAACACCAGGTCGATGGCGATCGCCGCGGCGACGGCGCCGACCCGTGCGCGAGCCGTGATCCCGACCAACGCCAGCAGAAACCCCGCCCACGGTGTGGTCGCCGACTTCGGCGTTCCTACATAGTCCCGCAGCAGGCTGGTCAGCGGCCCCAGCGCCCCGATGTGCGCGGCCATCAGCTCACCACCGACCAGCGCGAGCACGATGGCCGCGATACCGCACCACACGACCACCGGCCGGAACCGACGCTCTCGGAACTCTTCGATACCCACTCGCTCGCCCGGTGGGGTCAAGCTCCCTCGCACGTCGTTCACAAGCACCGAGACATCGTAAACACGACATTAACGTCGCATGTACGGGGAGATGCCTACACGCGGATGGGCGCAGTGCCGGAGGGTGCGCGATGCGCGGCCGGATCGGCCGGAACGGCGGGCGCTGATATCGCGGAGGGGGCTGTGCACGGACACCCGCGATGACTGCGCCGCCGCCCCGTGAAAGTGTGCTGGAGGCTTTTCCGTTCGACCTCGGCTATCGAGAGGCCCGCGTTGTCGATGTGCGCTGCCGCCGGAAGGTTCGACACCGCCCCCGCCGAAATCACGGCGCTGTCGTGGGCGGAGACCAGTGGGCGCTCAGGCGTAGCGGTCGCTCAACGGATCGCCTCGTCGCCGAGGGGAGCGTGCCGTTGCCACGGACGAATCCGCTCCAGCTGGGCGGCTACCGCCAGCAGCGTGGTCTCGCCGCCGGGTGCCGCGGCGAGTTGGACGCCGATGGGCAGCCCGGTATCGGAGTGTCCGGCGGGAACGGATATCGCCGGGTAGCGCACCGTGTTGAACGGCGGCGTGAACGGGATGAAGCGGGGCACGTCGAGCATGGTTCGCAGAAACCCTTTCCCGGCGAAGGCCCCGACGGGCACCGGCGAGGTCGCCAGGGTGGGCGTGAGCAGGAGGTCGTGCTCGGTGAACCACGCGGCGAATCGGCCTGCCTGCCGCGGCGGGGGAGCGTCGGGTACGCGGTGCATCCTCGTGATCACCCGTCCGGCCCGCGCCACCTTGCGGGTCAGCGGTTCGAGGAGATCCGCGCTCAGGTTCGCGGTGTCCTCGGCGACGCCGGCGAAATAGCGTGCGAGGAAGCCGAGCGCGTCCTGCGGCCGCCACGGCGGCGACGCCTCGGTGACGGTATGGCCCGCTTCGCGCAGCGCTTCGGCCGCGGCCAGCATCGCGGTGCGCACCTGAGGGTCGACGGATGCCCCCAGCACCGGTGAGCGGGTGGTCATGCCGATCCGCAGCGGCCGCTCGAGCGGAGGCGGCGTCCGGTAGTGGTCGTCGGCGGCGAGCACCCCGAGCAGCAGCGCCGCGTCGGCCACCGTGGTCGCCAGCGGGCCGAACGTCGATATGCCGAGCCAATTCGAGCCGAGTTCGGCGGGGCGCGCGATCACGCCGTCCCCGGGCTTCAGGCCGACGAGCCCGCAGCAGGACGACGGGATACGGATCGACCCGCCGCCGTCGGAACCGACTGCGAGCGCGGCCATCCCGGTGGCGACCGCCGCCGCGCCGCCGCCGGTGGAGCCGCCCGGGGTGTACGCGGTGTGCCACGGATTGCGGGTGACGCCGTGCGCGGCGCTCTCGGTGACCGGCCACTGACACAGTTCGGGCACATTGGTCTTGCCGATCAGCAGCGCGCCCGCGGCGCGCAACCGGCCGACCAACTCGCTGTCGGAACCGGCCGCGGTCTGGCGTGCCGCGCGGGATCCGTTGCCGGTCACGCATCCGGCGAGGTCGAGGTTGTCCTTCACCGCCACGGGAACCCCGGCGAGCGGAAGGTCACGAAGATCGCCGCGGGTGGCCAGCGCGCGGGCTTCGTGGCGGACCTGCTCGTGGCGCACGATCCGGAAGGCGTTGAGCCGCGGGTCGAGTGCCGCGATGCGGGTCAGGTGCTCGTCGACCACCTCGAGCGGCGATACCGTCCGGCTCCGGACTCCCGCCGCGATCTCGGTCGCCGGCGCGCCCGCCCATGTCATCGCACTCTCCTCGGTACCTCGGATCGCGACGCCCGCTGCGGCACCGCCACCGGCCTGCGCGACTCGCCGCCCACGGTAATCGCCGACGGGGGAACCCACAACGACCAGCGCTGTCGTTCCCGCACATGGGAACGAGCGGCGCGGCACACGGCGAGTACCTCGCGTTCTCGATGCGGGCCGGTCCGGACGGAGAGCATGTCGCGCCCGAGATCGCCGCGGTCCCGGCACTCGCCGGCCGGGACCGCGACGAAATCGGGCTCGAATGATCAGGTCGTGCGATAGGTGCGGGCCACGAGTGCCGAGCGCAGGTACCACAGGCCCGACGGCTGGGACGGGTCGAAACCGGTGAGCTGTCCGATCCGCTTGAGCCGGTAGTCCACGGTGTTGGTGTGCACGTGCAGCACGCGTGCCGTGCGCTGCCGGTTGAGGTTGTTGGCGATGTGGCGTTGCAGCGTTTCCAGCAGCTCGGGATGCGCGTCCAGCGGGTCCAGCAGCGAGCCGAGATACTCGCGGCCGGGCCCGGGTCTGGTCAGCTGGTATTCCAGTGCCAGTTCGTCGAAGCGGTAGAGCCCGGCCACCGCCTGCAATCGCTGCACCATGTCGAGCAGTTCGTGCGCCTGATCGGCGGCGGTGGGGATCTTCTCGGGAGTCGCCTCGACCATGGTCGCGGTGACGCCCACCTGCGCGGCGTGCGACAGCTGGGTGACCAGCGCGTCCAACTGCTCGTTGTCCAGATGGCCGGACGGGATGAGCACCGTGCCGCCGTCGACGCTCAGCAGCGACAGCACGGCCTCGCCACAGCGTGTGGCCAGTTCGGCCTGGACCCGGCGCAGTTTCCGGCGCGCGACGACCTTGCCGTCCACCATCGGGTTGCGTTCCTCGCGGTGCGGCGGGATCGCCACGGCCAGAACGGCGTACGACGACGCGATGGCGATGCCGCACTCGCGCGCCATGGTGGAGGTGCTGTGCCCGCCGAGCAGCGCGGAGGTCAGCGTGTGCACGGCGGTGTGGTGCTCACTGACCACCGCGCGCAGTTCGCGGACGTAGGCCATGGAGACAGCGGAGTTGATCATGTCGAGCATCTCGACGACCATCTTGGCGCCGTCGACCAGATCGTCGTAGTCCTTCATCGTCGCGTCGGACACCACCAGGTCCAGGCCCATCTTGAAGCCTTCGTGGATCGAGTGGTGGATGGTGTCGATCGGCACCCCTTCCCGCGCCCACCCCGCGGCGGCGTCACCGAGCCGCTGGAGTTTCTCCGGAAGGTCCTTGCCGTCGAGCATGCTCACCGCCAGCTCCAGGCAGACCCGGGTGATGGTGGTGACGTCGCCGGCGATCGCGTCACCCGGTAGCGTCCCGCACGGGATGACGTTCTCGACGAAGTGCCCGACCATCTGACGCGATAGCCCGCGAACATCCTTCAGCGGGGACGACATCGGCTTCCCCGACAGGGTCAGGCTCGGCCGGGCCGAACTGTCGACGGACATTGGCGACTCCCTTCCGCCCACGATTGGTGTGCAGCGCATTCACACTAATCGGTAGATCTCCTTCGCGGACCCGATCGACCGGTTCTGTGAGAGCTGGGAGGGACCGGTCGGTGCGGGGTTGTGAGCGGTCACAGGACCGGGGCCGGACGGCGGCTACCGACCCCGCGGCGGGCGGCGCCGGGTTCGGTCGTCGCCGCGAGCGCGGACGGACATGCCGGTAGGATCACCCGCGCCGGGCATGGCCATGTAACGAGGGTCTTGTCCGGCACGTGTCGTGTCCTGGAGGGTGTGCAGTGCCCATCCGCCGCGCACGCCACGGCGGAAAGGCAGTGCGGACGCAACGATAGGGGCAGGCGATGACACCGGCTCTGAGATGTCTTGTCTGGGAACTGGACAACACCTTGTGGGACGGCGCCGTGTGCGACGCGACCGTCGGCGCGTTGCGACCCGCCGCCCTGCGCACCCTGCGCGTGCTCAGCGAGCGCGGGATCTGGCATGCCGTGGCGAGCCGCGGCGAGCGCGAATGGACGCTGGACAAGCTGTACCGGCACGGCGTCTACGAGATGTTCTCGGCCATCGAGATCGGCTGGGGCCCCAAGTCTTCGGCGATCATGCGGATCGGGCGCACCCTCGGACTCGGGCCGGAGGCCATCGGTTTCATCGACCACGAGCCGGTGGAGCGCGCCGAGGTTGCCCGTGCGCTGCCCGCCGTGCGCTGTTACGCCGCCCGCAACGCCGACGTCCTGCCGGTGCTGCCGGACTTCCGTCCGGTGTCGCGCACCGGTCCCGCTCCCACTCCGCCGCTCGGGTTCGCCAGGGTGCCCGCGCGCTGAGACGAGCGCGGTGACCACGTGATACACGCCCGGCCTGCGGGATCGCGTGACCGCGCCGGAGGCTTCCCAGCCGCGCGAGGAGGCGCGCTGGAGTCGTATCGTGTTGATGGACAATGCGGTATCGGTGAATCGGCGGCGATAGGTTGTCACCATGAAGTGCTATGGCGTAACCGCGAGTAATGCCGAATCGTGGACCGAGATCGCCAACAGCTTCGTTCCCATGGACTACCGCTACGGCGATCCGGACCGCTGGTATTCGGGGCTGACGGTTCAGGAGTCGGCCGTCTACCGGTTGTTGCGCTGGGAGCAGCGGGGAATCAGTACCTCCTACCGCACCCGGACGAATATCCGCCACGGTCCGTGTGACGACTTCTACTGGGTCGTCGTCCCCCAGCAGGGCGTGTACTCGGTGCGCTATCGCGAAGAGGAGACGCGAGCGCGACCCGAACAGGCCGCGGTGACCGCGCTCGACGATCTGTGCCAGATCCACATCCCGCTGTTGTCGGCCTACGCGTTCCAGCTGCCCCGTGCCGAACTGGACCATCGCGCGGGACCGCTCGCCGAACGCGGTATGACGATCGACCTGAATTCCGGACTGGGCCGGATCACCCAGACGATGATCCGTAGCACCCACGACGAACAGGCGAATCTGTCCGACCTCGAATTCAACGCGGTCTGCGACCGGATCGCGGAGTTGCTCAGCCTGATCTCGCTCGGCGAGACCGGTCCGCAGCGAGCCCACCACGCCCATGTCGTCGCGCAATCCGGCAGTACGTGCGAGCCAATGTCGGCCGGAGTGACGTGCGCCTGCCCGCGGTGGCGCACGCGCTGGGCTGGTCGCCCCGGCAGTTGCGCTCGGTATTGCAGCAGGCCGGCACCACCTACCGCGACGTGCGGCGCGACGAAGCCCTGCGCGCCGCACGCGACCTGCTCGAGGACCCGGCGCGGGAGGACGATCCCATCGGCGCGCTGGCGGTCCGCGCCGGATTCACCCCGGCATGGTTCTCCGCGGCGTTCAAGGCGCGTTTCGGTGAGACGCCGCGGGCCTTCCGGCGGCGCCGAGCGGCGGAACGCGCCCTGCCGGGCGACGCGCGTGAGCCGGTGCCCACATCCTGAACCGGACGACATCCGGAATCAGGCGGGCAGCAGGCTGATCGAGAGGTCGCGCAGCCGGGCCGCGTCGGCGATCACCCGGTATCCCGCCACCCGGTCGCCGCGCACCGTGACGGTGAGCGCCAGCAGCAGCCTGCCGTGCGGCGCGACCACGACGCCGGGGTGACCGTCCACCAACGCGAGCGCCGCCACCTGTGCGCGCCGCCGGAGCAGCACGGTCTCTTCGGCCACCGAAGCCGCGCCGCGTACGGTCGTGGCCACTCCGTCGGGAAGCGCGGCGGCTTCGGCGGTGCGGACCACATCGGGCGCCAAGACGGCCAGGAGCGCGTCGAGGTCGCCGTCGCGTGCCGCGCCGAGAAACGCGTCGACGACATGCCGCTGCGCGGTGAGTTCGGGGGTGGCATCGGCATCCCGCACGCGGTGGCGAGCCCGGCTGGCCAGCTTCTTGGTGGTCGGCGTCGTGCGTCCGACGATCGGCCCGATCTGGTCGAACGGCACCGCGAACAGGTCGTGCAGGACGAACGCGACCCGCTCGTCGGGGCCGAGCCGGTCCAGCACCACCAGCAGTGCCCGGCCGACCGAGTCGATCAGGACTGCCTCGTGCTCCGGTTCGTTCTCGTCGGCGCCGCTTTCCAGCCGTGCGGGGTGGTCGAGCGGTTCCTCGCGCCGCGCGGCCCTGGCGCGCAGCAGGTCCAGGCAGATCCGGGACACGACGGTGGTGAGCCAGCCCGGCAGGTTCCGGACGTCCTCGACGTCGTGGCGGGCCAGCCGCAGCCAGGTCTCCTGCACCGCGTCCTCGGCCTCGCTGGGTGAGCCGAGCATGCGGTAGGCGACCGCGTGCAGGTGGCCGCGCTGGGACTCGAATTCCCGCGCGAAACCGTCTTCGGTGGGCATCGGTCACCTTTCCGCTCCATGGTCCGTCATCGAGATGACGGATCGGACAGCGCCCAGGTGACCGGGCGCGCCACCTGACGGAAGGGTATTGCGATGGACATCGCTTACGTCGTCGCCACCGTGCTGGCAGCCGCGGCCGCATTGCTCGCGGCGGGCATAGACGTGGTCCGCGCCGAGTGGGTGCGGACGAACATGCGCGCCTACGGCGTTCCGGAGTCGTGGCTGACGCCTCTCGCGGTCGTCAAAGCGGTCGGCGGGGCCGGACTGCTGGTCGGCTTGGCGGTCCCGCCGATCGCGGTTGCCGCGGCGGCCGGGCTGGTCGGCTACTTCGTCGGCGCGGTGGTGACCGTGGTCCGTGCGCGGCAGTACGCCCACATCGGCTACCCGCTGCCATACCTGGCCCTGGCGGCCGCATCGCTGGGACTGTCCGTCGCGGCGTAGATGCGCGGCGACGCGCGTGGCACTACTCCGCGAGGATGAACTGGGCCGCCTGCTCGCCGATGAACACCGCGGGCGCGTGCGTGTGGCCCCGGATGAGCAGCGGCATCACCGAGGCGTCGGCCACCCGAAGCCCTTGGACGCCACGCACTTCCAGCCGGGGCGTGACGACGCTGGCGGAGTCGGTGCCCATGCGGCAGGTGCCGACCGGATGGTAGAGCGTGTGGGCGTAGGAGTTGAGCGTCAGTTCGAGCACGGCTTCCGGTTCCGCGGGCGCCTGGGGCGGGTAGATCAGCGGGCCGAGCACCGCCTTCATCGACGGCTCCGCGGCGATGGCGGCGCACACCCGCAATCCGGCCATGATGGCGGCGCGGTCGGCCCCTGCGCTGTCGGACAGGTAGCGCGGATCGATCACGGGTTTGGCGGACGGGTCCGCGCCGGACAGGGTGATCCGTCCTCGGCTCTGCGGGCGCAGCAGCACCGTCGCCAGGATCACCCCGTGCTCGGTCGGGTCCTGAAGTCCTTCGTAGTAGAACGGCGCGGGCGCGAACACCAGCTCCAGGTCCGGGAACTCCAGATCCGGGTTGCTGCGCACGAACCCGTACGCCTCGCCGACGTTCGAGGTGAGCATGCCGCGATGGCGGATCAGGTAGGCCAGCAGCTGACGCGGCCGCTCGGCGCCGAACAGCGAATCGCCCGCGACGCCGTAGCCGATGCCCGCGACGAGATGATCCTGCAGATTCGCGCCCACCTCCGGCGCGTGGTGGCGCACCTCGATGCCGTGGCGGGCCAGTTCGTCGCGATCGCCGATGCCGGAGAGCATCAGCAGTTGCGGGCTGTTGATCGCCCCGCCGCACAGCACGACCTCACGCCGCGCGGTCACCGTGTGCGTGCCGCCGCCGTGGCGGTACTCCACGCCCACCGCGCGGGTGCCGTCGAACAGCACCCTGGTGGCCAGCGCCTCGCTGCGCACCGTGAGGTTCGGACGACGCAGCGCAGGCCGCAGATAGGCGTCGGCGGTGCTCCAGCGGCGGCCCGCGCGCTGGGTGACCATGGTCTCGCTGAACCCCTCCGGCTGCGGGCGGTTGGGCGGCTCGACCTGGTAGCCCGCCTCCTGCACCGCGGCCAGGTAGGCGGCGGTGAGACCGCGCGGGCTGCGCTGACGGGAGACGTGCAGCGGACCGTCGGTGCCTTCGTCGGGGTACTGGGCGTTCTCCACGCGTTCGATGCGGCGGTACTGCTCGACCGCCGCGGCGAAACCCCACTCCTCGCCCGCCAGCAGCGCCCACTCGTCGTAGTCCGCCCGGAATCCGCGCACCCACATCATGGCGTTCATCGAGGACGAGCCGCCGAACATCTTGCCGCGCGGCCAGTAGATCTCGCGGTTCTTCAGTTCCGGTTGCGGCGTGGTGAGGTAGTCCCAATCCACCTCGGAGCGGAACAGTTTGGCGAACCCGGCGGGGATGTGCGCGAACTTGTTCTTGTCCGGCGGGCCCGCCTCCAGCAACGCCACCGTGGTGCCGGGATCGGCGCTGAGCCGATTGGCCACCACCGCGCCCGCCGATCCCGAGCCGACGACGACGTAATCCGCGGAAAGCTCACCAGGTTGCACTGTTCCCACTCCGATCTGCACCGACTACGGCAAAGATACGAGCATGCCCGCGTCGCGTGGCCGATTTCGGGCAACCCGGCGCGAAGTCGTCCGGCGAAGTCCGCGCTATCGCAGGATCAGCAGCGCGGAGGTCTCGATGCGGTCGGCGATCTCGGAATAGGACCCGTAACCCATGCCCGCCCGCACCAGCGCGCCCGCGTAGAGCAATTCCAGCGATTCGACCACGTCCGGGTCCGGATCAGGACCGAGCGCGCGGATGATCCGCTTGCGGATCTCGGCCCCGATGCGTCCGCGCAGATGCTCCACGTCCGGATCACGGCCGAGCAGGGCGCTGGTGACCGCGCCGGAGAGCTCCTGCTCGTCGGCCACCAGCATGGCGATGTTCCGCAGCTCGGCGATCACCCGGACGGTCGGGTCCTTGTCCTCGCTGACCGGTGACGGCGACGCGACCAGCCGCCGCCAGAAGATCTCGGCGACCAGATGCTCCTTGGACGAGAAGTAGGTGTACGCGGTGGCCGTCCCGACCCCGGCCGCCGCGGCGACCATCCGGATGGTCATGCCCGCGAACCCTTCCCGCGCCAGCACTTCCACCGCCGCGCGGGTCAGCTTGTCGACGGTGTCGGCCTGCTTGCCGGACAGCCTGCGGCGGGTCGCCTCGAGAATGACGGAATCGGGTTCGGACATGTGTCTGGATCCTACTAGCGGCCGGGGCGGTTCAGTTCTTGGCCGCCGCGATGCCGGCCCGGCGCCCGTAGAAGCTGCCGTCGCCCAGCGACGCGCCGCTGACGTAGCCGCCCGCGCACAGGCCGGAGGTGCACCGGCCTGCCGCGAACAATCCCGGAATCGGCTCTCCGGAGACGTGCAGCACCCGCGAATCGAGGTCGGTGCGCAGTCCGCCGAGGGTGAAACCGGCTGTGAAGCCGCGCATGTCGAAGGCTGCCACGGGTCCGCGCAGCGGGCGCACCCATTCCGGCTTCTTGCCCAGCATCGGGTCAGCGCCGCCGGCGGCGTGCAGGTTGTAGCACTCCACGGTCGCCTGCAACGCCTGGCCGGGCAGGCCCATCTCCGCTTCCAGTTCGGCGATGGTCTCCGCCACCCAGGTCGGGGGCTGGCGGAAGAACGGCGTGGAGGTCTCGGTCGTCAGCGCCTCCTCGTAGGACGCTTCATCGATCACCAGGAACGCCTGATTGTCCTGCTGGATCAGCGTCGCCTGGCCGATCCGGCCGGGGTAGGTGTCCTCCGGGATGTAGCGCTGGCCGCGCCCGTTGACCAGGATGCCGCGGGCCAGCAGCTGCGGATCCCCGAAGAACGCCACCTCGGTCGCGTCCATGTGCGCCAGCTCCGCGCCGAGCGCCTGCGCCAGCCGGATGCCGATGCCGTCGTGTTCCTCGATCGCCGCGGCGGGCCTGCCGATCAGTCGCGGCGCATATCCTTCGATCATCTCCTTGTGGTAAGCGAAACTGCCGGTGGCCAGCACGACGCCGCGCTCGGCGCGGATGGCGACCGGCTTGCCGTAGCGGCGGGCCAGCACCCCGACCACCCGATCGTCGTCGTCGACGATCAGCCGCGCGATCCGCATGTCGTACTCCGCCCGGATGCCCAGCGCTGCCGCGGTGTCGGCCAGCGGCTTCATCAGCATGTAGCCGCCGCCCTTCTCGCCGGTGCGCTTGTCGGCCATCTGTGGAACATGGCCGCGCGGAGCGGGTTCGGCGATCGCGTTGAAGGGCGCGGCGTTCTCGCCGCCGGAGTACATCAGTCCTTCGTCGTGCGGCGGCTCCCACCCCGGCTCGCCCCAGAACGCTTCGCGGAACGGCACGCCGCAGGACACCAGCCAGTGGAAGTGCTCGACGCTGCCGCGGCAATAGTCGGCGATCTTCGCCTTGTCCACGCCGGGGCCGAGCGCCGCGAGCAGGAAGGTCTCCATGTTCTCCGGCGTGTCCTCGAAACCGAGGGCCTGTTGCAGTGGTGTGCCGCCACCGAGGTAGATGAACCCGCCCGCCAGGGCGGCCGCGCCTCCCCAGCCGCCGGTACGCTCCAGGACCAGCACGTCCGCACCCGCACGGGCGGCCTCGATGGCGGCGCAGACCCCGGCGATGCCGTATCCGGCGACGACGACGTCGGCCCGATGGTCCCAGGTCTCGACCCGGCTCGCGCGCAGGGGGCGAATGGTGGTGGCGTCAGACATGGTCAACGAATCCTTCACTGCTCGGTTGGCGCGGACTGCGCGCGGGCGGCCTTCTTCTGCTGCGCCACAATCGTGCCCACCAGGATGTCGAGTTTGGTGCCGTTCGGCCAACCCACGTAGTGACACAGGAACACCGCGATCTCGTGCAGCTGGTCTTCGGTGAGTTCGCCGTTGCGCAGCGCGGCCCCGATCTGGATGCCCGCGGTGTCGATCGCGCCCTGCGCGGCCAGCGCGCCGAGCAGCAGCAGCCTGCGGTCGCGGACGGTGAGCCCGGGCCGCGACCAGATGTCGGCGAAGAGGTGGTCGGCGGTGACGGCGAAGTGGGCGCCGGGGTATTCCTGGAACTCCGTGCCGTAGACCTCGGCCATCCTGGCCAGACCGCGCTGCCGCACGCTGTCGCCGGAACCGTTGTCGCTCATGAGGTTTGCCTTTCCGATGCGGAGGTGCCCGTCCCGACGCCGAGTCCGGGACCGAGCCGGTCGATGGCGAGTTCGGCCAGCGGCAACGCGGTGCCGAGCCGTTCGCCCAATTCCAGGGCGAGACCGAGGTCTTTCTCCCCGAGGTCGCGCACGTGCCGCAGGATCGGCAGCCAGAAGTCGCCGTCCTGGATCGGCGCGGTGTTGTCGCGCAGCATGATGGCGCCGGGCCCGCCGGTGACCGCGTCGGAGTGGCGCACCACCTTGCCGAGCGCGGTGAGGTCGAGACCGGCCGCCTCGGCCAGGCGTTGCGCTTCGGTGGCGGCGGTGAAGGAGACGAAGTGCAGCAGGTTGCGGGCCAGTTTCATGCGCGTGCCCGCGCCGACCGGCCCGGCGTGCACGATCAGATCGGCGAAGCAGCCGAACGGTTCGCGCACCTGCTCGAACGCCGCGTCGCTGCCGCCGACCATGACCGCGAGCGCGCCGCGGGTCGCGCCCGCCGCGCCGCCGCTGATCGGCGCGTCCACCAGTTCGACACCGCGGTCGCGGCAGACCGCCGCGAGCTCTTCGGCGGTGCGATCGCTGATCGTGGAGTGCACGGCGACCACGGTGCCGGCCGCGGCGGTGCGCAATATGCCCTCCGGACCGGTGATCACGTCGCGGACCTGGGCGTCGTTCACCACGGTGATGGAGATGACCGCCGCCTGCCCGGCGAGTTCGGCGGCGGAGGCGACCGCCTCGGCCCCGGCCGCGAGGAACGGCTCGACCGCCTCGGGCCGCGTGTCGCACACCGTCAGCCCGCCCGGCCATTGCAGCAGGCGCTCGGCCATCGGCGCGCCCATGTTGCCCAGGCCGAGGAATCCGATGCGGGCGCTCATGACCGCACGATCTGTCCGCCGTCGACGTTGAAGATCTGCCCGGTGACCCAGCTCGCCTCGTCCGACAGCAGGTACAGGCAGGCGCCGACCAGGTCCTGCGGCGTGCCCATCCGCTTGAGCGGCAGGCGTTTGACGATGTCGTCGACGATCACCTCCGGGGTGACCGCCTTGGTGGCGTCGGTGTCGATCGGTCCCGGCGCGATGGCGTTGACGCGGATGTTCGACCCGCCCAGTTCGAAGGCCAGTTGCTGGGTGAGCCCGTTGACGCCGACTTTCGCCAGGCCGTAGAAGCTGGAATACAGCCACGCGGCGGTGGAGGACTGATTGACGATCGATCCGCTGCCGCGCTTGGACATGTGCGGCCAGACGGCGCGGGTCATGACGAGCGCGCCGTCCATGTTCACGCTCATGAACTTCCGGTAGTAGTCCCACGGCACGGTCAGCAGCAGGTTCAGTTTCATCTCGCCGTAGATGGCGGCGTTGTTGACCAGGTGGTCGATGCCGCCGAACTCGGCGACGGCGAGATCGGCCAGCGCGGTGGCGGAGTCGGGATCGGACACATCGACCTGTCCGAACACCGCGGTGCCGCCGTCGGCGACGATCTTCTCGACGACCGCCGCGCCGCTCTCGGCGTTCTTGTCGGCGACGACGACGTTCGCGCCCTCGGCGGCCAGCGCCTGCGCGTAGGCGGCGCCGATGCCCTGAGCGGCGCCGGTGACGATGGCGGATCTTCCCGTGAAACGGGCCATGGAGTTCAGCTCCTCTGTGTTGTCCCGCGGCGGTCAGACCGCGGTGGCGATGACTTTGGTCTCGAGGTACTCCTCGAAACCGGCGATGCCCATCTCACGGCCGAGGCCGGATTGCTTGTAACCGCCGAAGGGGACGTCGGCGGAGTACCAGATCCCGCCGTTGACGCCCAGCGTCCCGGTGCGGACGCGTTCGGTGACCCGCCGGATGCGCTCGGGATCGGTCCCCCAGACCGAACCGGACAGGCCGTAGGGGGAGTCGTTGGCGATGCGGACGGCGTCCTCGTCGCCGTCGTGCGGGATGATCACCAGCACCGGGCCGAAGATCTCTTCGCGGGCGACGGTCGAGCTGTTGGGGACGTCCGCGATCAATGTCGGTTCGACGAAGAACCCGCGCTCGTGCCGGGCCGGCCGCCCGCCGCCGACCACGATCCGCCCGCCCTCGGCGCGCGCGATATCGACATAGCGTTCGACCCTGGCGCGCTGGCGTTCGGAGATCAGCGGCCCGCACACCGTGCGTGGGTCGGTGGGATCGCCCGGCCTGATCCCGCCGAGCGTGGCCGCGGCCGCCTGCACCGCTTGGTCGTAGGCGGCGCGCGGGACCAGCAGCCGGGTGGACAGCGCGCAGCCCTGTCCGGCGTGCACGCACACCGAGAACGCCGCGACCGAGCAGGCCGCGGCGATGTCGGCGTCGTCGAGCACGAGGAACGCCGATTTGCCGCCCAGTTCGAGGAACGCCTTCTTCAAAGTCGTTGCGGCACCGGTCATGACGGCCCGGCCGGTGGCCGTGGAGCCGGTGAAACTGATCATGTCGACGCGCGGGTCGGCGGTCAGCCGGGCGCCGAGCGTGTGGTCGGCGGAGGTCACGATATTCACGACCCCGGCCGGGATGTCGGTCTCCTCGGCGATCACGGCGCCGACCGCCGCCGCGCACCAAGGGGTATCGGGGGCGGGTTTGAGCACGACGGTGTTCCCCGCCGCCAGCGCGGGACCCAATTTGGCGAAATTGATCTGATGCGGGAAGTTCCATGGCGTGATCGCCCCGACCACGCCGATCGGCTCCCGGCGCAGCAACCGGCGGGTCTTGATGCCCATCGGTTCGGCCACGCCCAGATCGGTTTCCCAGTCGTAGGTTTCGGCGAGTCCGGCCGCGTAACCCAGGTCGGCGACCGGGCCTTCCAACTGCGGGCCCGCGGTCAGCATCCGCGGGGCGCCTGCCTCGGCGATCGTGATCTCGCGCAGGTCCTCGACGTGGGACTGCAACGCGGTGCGCAACTGCGCGAGGCAGTGGGCGCGGAAGGCGTGATCGCGCGACCAGTCCGTCTCGTCGAACGCGGTGCGCGCGGCGGCGACGGCCGCGTCGAGATCGGCCGCGTTCGCGTCGGCGGCGAGGCCCAGGACTTCCTCGGTCGCCGGGTTCACCGTCGCGAAGACACCGTCGGCGCCCTCGACCAGCTTGCCGCCGATCAGCAGGCGGGACCCGTCGGCGGGCAGAAGGCTGCTCATGGATTACTCCGATACTGTCTGGACACGTGTACGGAATATAGTCTGGGACGTCGATGTGTGGCAATAACAGGTTCTAATCTGCCATTCTCGACGGGGCCGAGCGGGAGGGGGTGTGCTTCGGCCGGATGCGCGCGAGAGGGTCGAGTGCGGCACGGCGAAACGGTTGGTGGTCCGAGGGGTATTGTCGGGACAGTAGGGCGGTGGTACT
>NZ_BAFZ01000057.1 GCF_000308575.1 Nocardia exalbida NBRC 100660
AGATCACCTTTCATCCGAAGGAGACGTCGACGCCTCACATTCGGATCTGTCGGCGACCTGGATTGGTCGGGCGCGCTACTGCACCGGTCAGCCGGCCTTGGCGTCGGTGTGCGCCTTGTCCACGGCGACCCGGCTGTTGGTGGAGGTGCCGAGGGCGGCGGCCAATTGTTCGGCGTCCTCGTCGTCGCCGTTGCTGATCGCCTCCAAGGCCAGCCGAGCGAAGACCCACTGTTCGGTGGCCGCCATCTGCCCGCGACTGCGGCCGAGGAAGGTGACGAACCACTGGATGACGGTGATGATCCTGCTGCGGTAGCCGACCAGGTAGTACAGGTGCAGCGCCAGCCAGGCCAGCCACGCGATGAATCCGCCGAACTCGAGCTTGCCCACCTGGCAGACGGCGCTGAACCGCGAGATGGTGGCCATGCTGCCCTTGTTGAAGTACTTGAACGGCTTGCGCTCCTGCGGCGTCTGGCCCTTCAGCCCCGCACTGATCTGCTTGGCGGCGTAGGTCGCGCCCTGGATGGCGCCCTGCGCCTGGCCGGGGACATCCGGCACCGACATCAGATCGCCGACCACGAAGACGTTCGGGTGGCCTTTGACGGTCAGGTCCGGTTCGACCACGACGCGGCCCGCCCGGTCGACCTCCGTGCCGTCGGACTGGTCGGCGATCATCTTGCCCAGCGGGCTGGCCTGCACACCCGCCGACCAGACCTTGCACGCCGACTCGATGCGGCGGATCGTGCCGTCGGAGTCCTTCACCGTGACGCCGAACGCGTCGACATCGATCACCATGGCGTTGAGCTGGATCTCGACGCCCATCTTCTCCAGTCGTCGTTCGGCCTTGCCGCCGAGCTTCGGCCCCATCGGCCCGAGCACCGCGCCTGCGCCCTCGATGAGCACGACCCGCGCGTCGCGTGGATCGATGTTGTGGAAGGTGCCCTCCAGGGTGCGGTCGGACAGCTCGGCGATCTGCCCGGCCAGCTCGACGCCGGTCGGTCCGGCGCCGACGATGACGAAGGTCAGCAGCCGGTCGCGCTCCTCCTGGGTGGTCGCGAGCTCGGCTTGTTCGAACGCGCCGAGAATCCGGCCGCGTAGCTCCAGCGCGTCGTCGATGGTCTTCATGCCCGGTGCGTAGGTGGCGAACCGGTCGTTGCCGAAGTAGGACTGCTGGGCGCCGGTCGCGACGATCAAGCTGTCGAACGGGGTGACCGTGTCCCGGTCGAGCAGGCGCGAGGTCACCGTGTTGTGGGTCAGGTCGATATCGGTGACCTCGCCGAGGAGCACCTGCGCGTTCTTCTGCTTGCGCAGCACCAGCCGGGTGGCGGGCGCGATCTCGCCGACCGAAAGGATGCCGGTGGCGACCTGGTAGAGCAGGGGCTGGAACAGGTGGGTCGAGGTCTTCGAGATCAGCGTGATGTCGACGTCGGCGCGCTTGAGGTGCTTGGTGCCGAACAGGCCGCCGAAGCCCGAGCCGATCACCACCACCCGGTGCCGGCCGTTCTCGACAGTCTGAGTGCTCATCGTCCTGCTCCTCGATGGACCTTGGGGCTCGTCCCCGGCGGCGGTTCCTGACAGCTAAACCGTAGCCGCCGCGCCGGGCAGCGTCACGGCGAGATCCCCGTTCCTGGCGTGTTGCTCCCCGCCGCCGGGCCGTGGCGGGGAGGATCGACGCGCGGCGAATCGGCCGAGCGGACTAGGTCGAGAGCCTACGATGGTAACTGTCGCCCAGGGAGGATTGCCATGGTCGCCGATGACCGTGTGGTCGGCCGAAAGCGCAGCGTGCAGGCCGATTCGGAGAACATCGCGCTGATCGAGGTCCCGCACGGCCATCTGATCGACCGGGCGCTCGGACTGCTGCCGGAGCGACGCCAGGTACTCGCTACCCCGCCGCGGGGCAGCGACGCCCAGCCGGTGCGCGGCGATGCCGGACTGCCCTACCTGGGCCGGGCATTGCACTACATGCGCTGGGGTCCGGCCGAGATGATGGAGCGCTACCGCCGGTACGGCCCCGTGTCGCTGAACAGTTCGCTCGGCGTGGACCGGGTGCTGGTCGCCGGACCCGACGCGCTGGACGAAGTGCTCGGCCACCGCCGCCGCGACTTCGGCCAAGGCTGGGACTACTTCATCGGGCCGTTCTTCCGCCGGGGCCTGTTGCTGCTGGAATTCGACGAGCACAAATTCCACCGCCGGATCATGCAGCAGGCGTTCACCAGGGACCGGCTCGAGGCGCACCTGGCCGCGCTGACCCCGGTGGTACGGGCGAGCATCGCACGCTGGGTGCCGCGCGAGCGCGCCGCCGAACGCACGGTGCGGCTGTATCCGACGATCAAGGAGCTGACCCTCGACATCGCGGGCGAGAGCTTCATGGCCGCCGACGTCGGGCCGCAGCGCAGGCAGTTGATCGACGCGTTCGTCGACTGCACCCACGCGGGACTGTCCATCATCCGGCACTCCGTGCCCGGCGGCCACTGGCGGGCCGGGTTGCGCGGCAGGAGAGTGCTCGAGGACTACTTCACCGCGATGCTGCCGCAGAAGCGCAGGGCGGAATCGGCGGACTTCTTCTCGGGCCTATGCCACGCCCGCAGCGAAGACGGCGGCGTCTTCGGTGACGCGGACGTGGTCAACCACATGATCTTCTTGATCATGGCGGCGCACGACACCACCACGACGACCGCCACCGCCGTGGCCTACTACCTGGGCAAGCACCCCGACTGGCAGCAGCGGGTGCGCGCCGAAGTGCTGGACATGGACGCGCGCCTCGGCGACGCGGCGCCCGCCATCGCGGACCTGGAGGCGCTGCGCGACCTGGATCTGGTGGTCCGGGAGAGTCTGCGGCTGATGCCGCCGGTTCCCGGATTGTCGCGCCGCGCCGTGCGCGACACCGAGATCGCGGGTCACTACATCCCGGCGGGCGCCCCCGTCGACCTCGCCTACCAGGTGAATCACCTGCTGCCCGAACTGTGGACCCGGCCCGAGCGCTTCGATCCGGAGCGGTTCGGCGAACAGCGGCGCGAGGACAAGTCGCACCGCCTGGCCTGGATGCCGTTCGGAGCGGGCGCGCACAAGTGCATCGGGATGCACTTCGGCACCTTCGAGGTGAAGACGGTGGCCGCCGCCCTGGTGCGCGAATACGAGTGGCGGATCCCCGACGAATACCGCATGCCCTGGGGATTCACCACGATTCCCTTCCCCAGGGACGGTGCGCCGATGACGTTGCACAGGCGCGCGGCCGCCTGAGCGACCGGCCCGGCCGGGTCAGCGGCCTGCGAGCAGGATCTCCGCGAGCTTGGTGTCGGTCTCGGCGCCCTCGGTGTAGCCGCCCGCGTCACCCAGCGAGCTCATGATGGCCAGCGTGTAGCGCTCGCCCGGTCCCGCGAAGCCGACCGAGTTGACCACCCAGCCGCCTTGTTCGGCCGACCAGCCGTTCTTGAGGCCGGGACGCATGCTCGCGCCCGCGCCCCATACGCCCCAGTGCTGGTTGGAGTCCACCGCGCGCATCCGGTCGACCAGGTAGTTGCGGTCGTCGGGGTGCATGTGGTTGAGGATGTGGTCCATCAGCCGGTCGAGGTCGGCGGCGGTGCACTTCTGGAACGACCAGTCCGGGAACAGCGCGGTGTTGGTGGGCTGCGGCACCAGCGAGCTCATCCCGTTGGCGCGGAAGGCGTTGTTGAACGCCATGCGGTCGATCCCCGCGTACTTGGTCCAGAGCATGTCGGCGGCGCCGTCGTTGGAGGTGGCGAGCATTCCTTCCATCAGCCCGCGATCCTCGGGGGTCAGGTTGATGGCGCCGACGCGCGCCCGGTTGAGCAGGTCGGCGGCGATCGCGAGCTTGATGGTGGACGCGGTCCAGACCGCGTTCTCGGCGTTGGCGTTGGCGTAGACGCCGCCGGAGACACGGTCGCGCAGGACGTAGCCGGTGACACCGGGCCGGCTGTTGAGGTAGGCGTCGGCTTTGGCGATGCGGCTGCTCAGATCGCAGTCGAAGCCGGGCAGGCAGCCCTGCGTGTGCGCGAGCGGCGTCGCGCCCGCTATCGGGAGCGCGGCGGGCAGGCTCGGGGCGATGATCGCCGCGGCGGCGAGGAGACAGGCGGAGGCGGCCACGCGGGGAACGGTTCGGGTGGCGGGGGACGGGTAACGCACGAGGGACCACGATCGCACATCGCGAGTCCGGACGCACGTCTTGAGCTGGGGTCCAGGGTGTGCTATCGCCCGGTGCCGGTGCTTGCGCCGCAGCGAAATTCGCTCATCACCGCTGGCCAGGGCACGTCAGCGGAAGGCGGCGCGCAGTTCTTCGACGGTGCGTCCGTTGAGCCGGTAGCAGTGTTCGAACGCCTCGGTGTGCCGATCCCGGGGCCAGGAGTGTAGGACGACGGTGCGCCCGTAGTGGCGGGAGTTGACGAGCTCCCAGCGGTCTCCGATCCGGCGGACCGTGAATCCGCCTCTCGGGACCAGGGGAATCACCATCGCATCCATGAACGCGAACCAGCCTTTCGGTGCAGCTCTCTCGTTCCGCCCCGGTGCAAACTCTTACCTCCCCGGTGCAGCACTGTCGCACATCGCCGCGGCGGTCCCGCTGTGACACGGCGGAGTAATCCGTTCTCGTGTGGTCTATTTCACTGGCGTCCCGCTGGGGCGGTGCAGTTGCGCGTCGGTCGCTGGGCGTATAAACGTGCACGACGTCCGAGGCCGGCGCAGCCGGACACCATCGATCGAGAGGGCGCAGATGCCGCTGCACATCCACCGTGCCGAGCGCGCCGACGTGCTCGCCCGGGTGCTCGCGGGGGTGCTGGCCTCGCCGCAGGCGGATCCCTTCGCGGCCGAGGTGGTCGCGGTACCCGCCAAAGGTGTGGAGCGCTGGCTGACGCAGACGCTCTCGGGGGTGCTCGGCGCGGAGGACTCGGGCGACGGCGTGTGCGCGAACGTCGCGTTTCCCTCGCCCGCGGCGCTGGTCGCCGAAGTGCTGGCCGCGGCGAGCGAGGTCGCGCCAACGGAGGATCCGTGGGCGCAGGAGCGGGCGGTGTGGTCACTGCTGCGGGTGATCGATGCGTCGCTGTCCGAGCCGTGGTGCGCGGTTCTGGCCAGGCACCTCGGCGCACGCGGCACCGCGGGCGGTGAGCACCGGGCCGGACGGCGCTATGCGACCGCGGCCCGGATCGCCGCGCTGTTCGACAGCTATGCCGCCCAGCGGCCCGCGCTGATCACCGAGTGGGCGGCGGGTCTGGACACCGACGGGACGGGCGCCCCGATGCCCGACGACCTGCTCTGGCAGCCGATGCTGTGGCGCGGGCTGCGTGCCGCCATCGGGGCGCCGAGTCCGGCCGAGCGGCTCGACACCGCCTGCGCGCGGTTGCGTGCCCGGCCGGATCTCGTCGCGCTGCCGCCGCGGCTGTCGTTGTTCGGCGTGACCCGGTTGCCCAGCGACCAGCTCGCCGTCCTGGCGGCGCTGGCCGCCGACCGAGACGTCCACCTGTGGCTCGTGCATCCCAGCCCGGTCCTCTGGTCGGCGCTGAGCGAGCTGCCGACCGCCCGCACCCGGGCCGAGGATCGCAGCGTCACGGCGGTCGCCCACCCGCTGCTGGCCGGACTGGCCCGCGACGTGCGGGAGTTGCAGCAGCGGCTGGCCGTACCCGCCGCCACCGGCTCCGACACCTATCACCCGAGCATCTCCGCTCGATCCGAAGACGGTGTCGCGGAGGACGATTCGCCCGCGACCCTGCTGCGTGCGCTGCAACGGGGCATCCGGGACGACCGGTGGCCGCCGGTGCCGGGGAAAGCCGCAGCCGACGGCACCGTGCAGGTGCACGCGTGTCACGGCCCTGCGCGGCAGGTCGAGGTGCTGCGGGAATGCCTGCTCGGGCTGTTCGCGGCCGACGAGACGCTGGAGCCGCGGGACGTGCTGATCATGTGCCCGGAGGTTGAGGCGTATGCGCCGCTGGTGCGCGCGGCCTTCGGGCAGCGCACCTCGGGGACGCCGGAGGCGCAGGCCGACTCGGAACATCCGGCGCACCGGCTGCGGGTGCGCCTGGCCGACCGGGGACGCGGTGTGACCAATCCGCTGCTCGCGGTGATCGCAGCGCTGCTCGAGCTGGCCGACGGCCGGGTGACGGTGACCCAGGTGCTCGACCTCGCGGCCGCCGAGACCGTCCGGCGCCGTTGCGGATTCGACGACGACGACATCGAACGACTGCGCGAGTGGGCGGCCGAATCCGGGGCGCGGTGGGGCATCGGGCAGCGGCAGCGCCAAGCGTTCGGTCTCGCCGATTTCGCGCAGAACACGCTCAACAGCGCGGTGGACCGGATCCTGCTCGGCGTCACCGCGGGCGAGACCTCGGACGATTGGCTGGATCTCGCACTGCCCTTGGACGACGTGGACAGCAACGACGTCGACCTGGCCGGGCGCTTCGCGGAGTTCATCGATCGGCTCGCGGTGTGCCTGCGTGACCTGCGCGGCCCCCGGCCCGCGCACGAATGGGCGGCGGCGCTGGCGCGTGCACTGGATCTGCTGACCGACGTACCGGACGCGCAGGCATGGGTGCGCACCGAGGCCAGGCAGGAACTCGCCGCCGCCACCGAGCACGCGGGCGAGGTGTCGTTGCGGCTGGCCGATGTCGGTGTGCTGCTGCGTTCGCGGCTGGCCGCGCGCCCCACCAGGGCCAATTTCCGCACCGGTGAGCTGACCGTCTGCACGATGGTGCCGATGCGGTCGGTGCCGCACCGGGTGGTGGTGCTGCTCGGCCTCGACGACGAGATGTTCCCGCGCGCGAGCGCGGCGGACGGTGACGACGTGCTGGCCCGCGAACCGCTGCTCGGCGAACGGGATCCGCGCAGCGAGGACCGGCAGATGCTGCTGGACGCGATCCTCGCGGCCCGGGACGCACTGCTGGTCTTCCACACCGGCGCCGATCCGGTCAGCGGGGCGCACCGCCCGCCCGCCATTCCGGTCGCCGAGTTGCTGGACGCGCTGCGCGCTCATGCCGGCGCCGCTGCGATGCGTACGGTGGTGACGCGGCATCCGCTGCAGTCCTTCGATCGCCGGAATTTCCGGGCCGATCAGCCGTTCAGCTTCGACACCGCGGCCTTGGCCGGCGCCTGCGCGGCCGACGGGCCCGCACAACCGCGGCCCGCATTCCTGCCCGCGCCGCTGCCCGCCGCGGACGCGGCGGATGTCGCGCTGGCCGATCTGATCTCGTTCGCCGAACACCCGGTGCGTGCTTTCCTGTGGCAGCGTCTCGGCCTGCGAGTGCCCGAGCACGACGAGGACATCGCCGACCGGCTGCCCATCGAACTCGACGGCCTGGCCAAGTGGGAGCTGGGCGAACGCCTGCTCGCGGCCCGCCTGACCGGCGCGGACCCGGCCGGGTTGCGGGCGGCGGAGTGGCGGCGCGGCACCCTGCCGCCCTTCGGATTCGGCGCCGCCGTGCTCGACGAGGTCGAGCACACCGTGGACCGGCTGGTGCGCGCCGCGCAGGCGGACTACGCGGGCCAGGCGCGCGCGGTGGACATCGCGGTCGACCTGGGCAACGGACGACGGCTCACCGGCACCGTGCCCGAAGTGCGCGGCGACACCCTGGTCCGCACCACCTTCTCCCGCCTGGTTCCCAAACACCGGATCGCGGCGTGGGTTTCGCTGCTCGCGCTGACCGTCACGGAGGATCGGTCCTGGCGGGCCGTGAGCACCGGCCGCGGCCAGTTCGGCCGTCCTGCCTGGCGCTGCGAGCTCACCGCGCCCGACGTACCGGTGGCCGGGGAGATCTTGCGTCAGCTCGTCGCGCTGCGCGACGCGGGCCTGACCGAACCGCTGCCGGTGGCGCCCGCCGCGTCCGCGGTCTACGCCGAACGCCGTCTCCGTGGCGCGAGCACCGACGACGCGATCGCCGCCGCGGAGCGCGAATTCAACGGCGGCCCCAACGGTCCCGGGCCGTTCGGTGATCACACCGACCGTCACCTGCGCTACGTCTGGGGTCCGGCGCCCCGGCTGGAGGACCTCATGGCCGCGCCCGCCGCGGCGGGCGAGCCGGGGGAGAGCACCCGCTTCGGTGCGCTGGCCCGGCGGATGTGGGCCCCGCTGCTGGCCGCGGAAAATCAGGGCCAGCCGTGACCGACCACGCGGCGGCCGGGCGCCCGCGACGGTTCGGCGCCATCCGGTGCCGGACGCCGGAATACACCGCCCCGGCGCGTGTCGGTCGCCGGTGGACGCACGGGCGCGCGGCAGAATGTCAGCTCGGACAATCGCTTCGGGACCGCGCGGCGTGGCAGGCCACCGGGGCGAGCGCGACGGCCGCGGACCGCGTGACCACCGGCCGCGCAGGAGGGAGGCACGCATGACCGTGCAGGAAACCTCCTTCGACGCGGCCGCTTTCGACGCCGACGCGTTCGAGCCGTACGGGCCGCTGCCCACCGGGACGACCGTGCTGGAGGCCAGCGCGGGCACCGGCAAGACGCACGCCATCGTCGGTCTGGCGGTGCGCTACGTCGCCGAGGCCGGGATCGGCATATCCCAGTTGCTGCTGGTGACATTCAGCCGCGCGGCGACCCAGGAGTTGCGGGAACGCACGCGCGACCGATTCGTCGCCGTGGCCGCCGGATTGGCCGACCCGGCAGCGGCCCGCGCGCACGCCGACGAGCTGGTCCGCCATCTCGCGCAGGCCGGGGAAGACGAGGTCCGGCTGCGGCAGCGGCGGTTGCTGACCGCCCTGTCGGATTTCGACGCCGGCACCATCGCCACCACCCACAGCTTCTGCCAGCGCATGCTCGACGAACTCGGGCTCGCGGGCGAGCACGACCCGGCCACCAGGCTGGTGGAGACCGTCGACGACCTCGTCGGCACCGTCGTCGACGATCTGTATCTGCACCGCTATGCCCGCGCCGAACCACCGTTCTCGGTCAAGGAGGGCCGCACGCTGGCGCTGGCCGCGGTGCGCGACCGGCACGCCGCGCTGGTGCCCGACGACGCGGCCGGTGAGCGCGTGGCGTTCGCGCGGGCCGTGCGCGCCGAGACCGAGCGCCGCAAGCGACTGGCCGGGCTGCGCGACTTCGACGACCTGCTGGTGCTGCTGCACGAGGTGCTCGCCGATCCGGAGCACGGCCCGCGCGCCTGCCGCCGGATCCGCGCGCGCTACCGGGTCGCCCTGGTCGACGAGTTCCAGGACACCGACCCCCTGCAATGGGACATTCTGCGCAGGTCGTTCCACGGGCACGCCACCCTGGTGCTGGTCGGCGATCCCAAACAGGCGATCTACGCCTTCCGCGGCGCGGAGGTGCTCAGCTACCTGGACGCGGTCGCGCACGCCGACATCCGTCGTGAACTCACCACGAACTGGCGCAGCGACGCGGGACTACTCGCCGCCCTGGACCACCTGCACGGCGGTGCGGCGCTGGGGCACGAGGAGATCCGCGTGTATCCGGTCGCCCCGACCAGGGGGTGGTCGCGGCTGTCCGGACCCGGCGAACTCACCACGCCGATGCGCGTGCGGTGCCTGCCGCGCACCGGCGCGGGACCGCTGAACAAATCCGGCTTCCCGGCCGTCGGGCGGATGCGCGCCGAGGTCGCCGCCGATCTCGCCGCGGATATCGTCCGTCTGCTCGAATCCGGCGTATTCCTGGATGCCAAAGCGGAAATCGCCTCTCCCGGTGAAGAGTCGGCCGCTCCCGGGGAGACGGCGCGCAGGCCGATCGGACCCGGTGACATCGCGGTGCTGGTGCGCACCCGCTCGCAGATCGACGTGGTGCGCGCCGCGCTGGACCGCGCGGGCGTCGCCTCCGTGCTGGCCGGCGGCATCAGCGTGTTCGCCACCGGCAGCGCCACCGACTGGCTGTGGGTGCTGCGGGCGCTGGAACAGCCGCATCGCGGCGACCGGGTGCGGCTGGCCGCGTGTACGCCGCTGTTCGGCGTGACAGCCGCCGAGATCGATAGCGGCGGAGCGGATCTGGTCGGCCGGGTGAGCGCCCAGTTGCGCGAGGCGGCGCGATTGTTCACCCGCGCGGGATTCGCGGCCGTGTTCGAGAAGATCTCCACCGAAGCGGGCCTCGCGCAGCGGCTGCTGGCCGTCGAGAACGGGGAGCGGCAGTTCACCGACCTGCGGCATATCGCGCAACTGCTCGATCAGGTCGCGCTCACCGATGGCCTCGGGCTGACCGCGCTGACGCGGTGGCTGGCCGACCGGGTGCGCGATCCCGCCTCCGGCGCCGTCGCCGACCGCAGCCGCAGGCTCGACCGGGACGCCGCCGCCGTCCAGATCGCCACCGTGCACGCGAGCAAGGGGCTCGAATTCCCCGTCGTCTACCTGCCGTTCGCCTGGGACAGCGCCAAGAATCCCTATCCGGCGACGTTGCTGTTCCACGCCGACGACGGCACCCGCGTGCTGGACGTCGGCGGTCCGGACGCCCCGGGATACGCCGAACGCAAGGCGCGCAGCGAGGCCGAGGAGGCCGGAGAGGAACTGCGGCTGCTGTACGTCGCGCTGACGCGGGCCATGTGCCAGATCGTCGGGTGGTGGGCCCCCACGATCTCCACCGCGGCCTCGCCGCTGCACCGGATGGTCTTCGGGCGCGCCGATCGGGACGCCGTCGTCGCCAACCGCGCCGCGGTTCCCGCGGATGCCGTTGCCGCGCAGTCTCTTTCGGCATGGGCGCAGACCGCGGGTGCGGCGATATCGGTGACGGCGGTCGCCGGGACCGGCGACGTCGAGATCCGGCGGGCGCGCACCGCACCCGGGCAGGGCGCATTGGCCGCCGCGCGCTTCGACCGGGTGCTGGACCAGCAGTGGCGGCGCACCTCGTACTCGGCGTTGACCGCGTCCGCGCACGGGCCCGCGGCGGTGGAACCCGACAGTGAACCGGAGGATCCGCGCGGGCCGGGCGACGAGCCCGCGGGCACCTCCCTGCTCGGCGCGGAGCCCGAACCGGCGGGCGCGGCGTCGCTGATGAACACGCTGCCTTACGGCGCGGAGTTCGGCACGTTGGTGCACGGCGTCCTGGAGCGGATCGACACCGGCCGCCCGGATCTGGCGGCCGAGGTGCGCGACCGGTGCCGCGAGGCGGTGGGCGAGCTGATGGCCGAGATGGATCCGGATGTGCTGGCCACCGCACTGCTGGCGGTGCTGCGCACCCCACTCGACGGCGGCTGCCTGGCCGACATCGCCCCCCGCGACCGCCTCAGCGAACTCGAGTTCGAATTGCCGCTGGCGGGCGGGGATCGCGTCGGCGCGGGCTCGGCGACGCTGCGGCATATCGCGGGCTTGCTGCGTGAGCATCTCCCGGCGGACGACGACATGCTCCCGTACGCCGACCTGGCGGCGGCGCTGGAGGACATCCCGCTGCGCGGCTACCTGACCGGCAGCATCGACGCCGTGCTGCGCGTCGCGAGCGGCGCGCAGCCGCGATTCGTCGTCGTCGACTACAAGACCAACCGGCTGGGCACCGGCGATCTGACCGTCGCGCACTACACCCGCGACCGCATGGCCGCCGAGATGCTGCGTTCCCACTATCCGCTGCAAGCGCTGCTGTATTCGGTGGCGTTGCACCGGTATCTGCGCTGGCGGTTGCCCGGCTACGACCCCGCCCGGCACCTCGGCGGGGTTCGGTACCTGTTCGTGCGCGGCATGATCGGACCGGAGACCCCCGCCGGGTGCGGTGTCTTCGACTGGCACCCACCCGCCGCTCTCGTCGTCGCGCTGTCGGCGCTGCTGGCCGGGGAGGCGGCGCAGTGACCTCGATCCAGGTGGCGCAGCGGGGAACCGGGCTGCTGCGCACGTTCAACGAGGCGGGCGTGCTGTCGGCGGCCGACGTGCACGTGGCGCTGCGGTTGGGCCGGCTGGGCCGGGAATCGTCGGAGCCGGTGCTGTTCGCCGCCGCGCTGGCCGTGCGCGCGGTGCGTTCCGGCTCGGTGTGCCTGGAATTGCACCGGATGCGGGAGATCGGCGTCGACGCCGACGAGACCTGGGACGCGGGCGTCGATCCGGCGACGCTGCCGTGGCCGGACATCCCGGCGGTGGTCGACGCGCTGCGGGTGAGCCCGCTGGTGCTCGGCGGGCCCGCGGGCCCGTTGCGTCCGCTGCGGCTGGTCGAATCCCAGGGGGCGGGCGATGCCGGCCCGCTGCTCTACCTCGACCGGTACTACCGGCAGGAGCAGACGATCCGGCGGGTGCTCACCGAGCGCTCCGCACACCATCCGGTGGTCGATCCGCATATCGTGCGACGCGAGCTGGACCGGTTGTTCGACGCGCAGGCCGGTACCGCGCCGGACCGCCAGCGGCTGGCCGCCGCGCTCGCGGCGACGCACTGGACCACCGTGGTGGCCGGCGGGCCGGGCACCGGCAAGACCCACACCATCGCGCGGATCATCGCCTTGCTGTCCGCGCACCGTGCCGCCGAGCCGAAGCTGCCCGCCCTGCGTATCGCGCTGGCCGCCCCGACCGGCAAAGCGGCCGCGCGCCTCCAGGAAGCCGTGCGCGAGCAAGCCGTCTCGCTCGGACTGCCAGAACTCACCGCCGCCACACTGCACCGGCTGCTCGGCTGGCAGCGGGGACGCAGCACCCGGTTCAAGCACCACGAGTTCAACCGGCTGCCCTACGACGTGATCGTGGTCGACGAGACCTCGATGGTCTCCTTGACCATGATGAGCAGGTTGCTCGCCGCGCTGCGCCCGGACACCCGCCTGATCCTGGTGGGCGATCCGGACCAGCTCGCCTCGGTCGACGCAGGCGCGGTACTGGCCGACCTGGTCGCCGGACCGGTCGCCACCACCCCGAACCCCGTCCTCGACGAGATCCTCGGACCGGAGACCACCGCCGATCACGCCGAGTCGTTGACCACGCTGGAGCGCACCCGCCTGCGCGGCGGCATCGTCCGGCTGACCAGGGGACGCAGATTCGGCGGCCGGATCGCCGACCTGGCGGTGGCGGTGCGCGCGGGGGACGCGGACACCGCGCTCGAGCTGTTGCGGGCGGGCGGCGACGAATTGTCGCTCGGCGCGCCCGACGAACCGACCGCGGTGCGCGCCGACGTGGTGCGCGCCGCGAGTGCGGTCACCGCCGCCGCGCTCGGCGGCGACGCGGCGGGCGCGTTGAGCGCGCTCGAATCGCATCGCGTGCTGTGCGCGCACCGGCAGGGGCCGTTCGGCGTCGAGCGCTGGGACCGGATGGCCGCGGAGTGGGCCGCCGCCGGGGGAGTGGGCCCCGATGCCCACCAGGCGCCGTGGTACCCGGGACAACCGCTGCTGGTCACCGCGAACGACCACGAGGCGCGGATCTACAACGGCGACACCGGGGTGGTCGTGCGCATGCCCGACGGTTCGCTGCGTGCGGCGCTGCAACGCGGCAGCGAACCGTATCTGGTGCATCCCACGCAGTTCCCCGCGGTGGTCACGGTGTTCGCCATGACGATCCACCGCAGTCAGGGCAGCCAGTACGACACCGTGTCCGTCGTCCTGCCGGAGCCCGAATCGACCCTGCTGACCAGGGAATTGCTGTACACCGCGATCACCAGGGCGCGGCGGCACGTGCGGATCATCGGCACCGACGAGTCCATCCGCGCGGGTATCGCGCGGCGGGTGCTGCGCGCCAGCGGGCTGTCGCGCAGGGAGGGAGAATCCGGGCCCCGATGACGGAATCTCACGTTCCCGGCGCCCGCGGCGTCTACCCGGTGTGAGCCTGCCCCCGTTCGAGGAAATAGTGGCCGAATACGGCCCCATGGTGTTGCGCGTCTGCCGGGCGGTGCTCGGCCCGTCCGACGCGGCCGACGCCTGGTCGGAAACGTTTCTCTCGGCGCTGCGCGCGTTTCCCGGTCTCTCCTCGGAGACGAACATCGAGGCATGGCTGGTGACCATCGCGCATCGCCGCGCGATCGACGTCGGGCGAGCGCTCACCCGTGCGCCCGTCCCGGCCGAGTCGCTGCCGGAACGTCCCGCCACCGCCCCGGGACCCGCCGACTACGACCCCGACCTCTGGGCCGCCCTGCGCGCGCTGCCCACCAAGCAGCGCCAGGCGGTCGCCTACCACTACCTGGCCGGGCTTCCGCACGCGGAGATCGCCGAACTGCTCGGCAACTCGCCCGACGCCGCCCGCCGCGCCGCCGCGGACGGCCTGAAGACCCTGCGCAAGCTCTACCCGAAGGATGAAGCATGATGGCCACCCTCGACCGCGGCGACGGGTTGTCGCGCGCCCTGACCCCCGACGCCGACCTGCTCGCCACCCTGCACGCGCGACTGACCGCCGACGCCGAAGCGGCGGGCCTGCTCGATGTCGCCTACCGCCTGCTGGACACCCCCGTCGGGACGTTGCTGCTGGCCGCGACGCCCGCCGGACTCGTCCGCGTCGCCTACCCCACCGAAGACCACGACACGGTGCTCGCCACGCTGGCCGCCCGGATCAGCCCCCGGATTCTCGCGGCGCCCGCCCGGCTGGACGCGGCGGCGCGGCAGATCGAGGAGTACTTCGCGGGCAGCCGAACGCATTTCGACCTGCCGCTGGATCTGCGGCTGGCCGCGGGATTCCGCCGTCAGGTGATCGAGCACCTGCCCGCCATCGGCTACGGACAGCGCGCGAGCTACGGCGCGGTGGCCGCCGCGGTCGGCAACCCGCGTGCGGTGCGCGCGGTCGGCTCCGCCTGCGCCCGCAATCCGCTGCCGGTGGTGATCCCGTGCCACCGGGTGGTGCGCGGCGACGGGTCCATCGGACAGTACGTCGGCGGCATCACCGCCAAGCACGCGCTGCTGAGCATGGAGGCCGCATGAGCGCGCGCGGCAGCGGCGCGGCCAGGGACGGTCACCATCCCGCGGACCCGACACTGCCCGCAGAGCTCGCGGAATCCGGTGCTTCCCCGGCCGAGCGCGTCGAGGCCCAGCCGTGGCGGGCGCTGCTCGAGGAAATCGACGCCCACGGCTGCGCGGCGACCGGACCGATCCTCACCCCGGCCGAGTGCGCCGAGTTCACCGCCATGTGGGACGACCTCGCCCGCTTCCGTTCCACCGTCGACATGGCACGCTACCGATTCGGCGAAGGCACCTACCGGTACTTCGCGAATCCGGTGCCCGAGCCGATCACGGCCCTGCGAGCGGCCTTCTACCGAAGACTCCTGCCGTCGGCGCGATCCTGGGCCGAGCGGTTCGGCGACCCGGCTCCGTGGCCGGACGACTTCGCGGACTGGCTCGACACCTGCCACGCCGCGGGCCAGACGAAGCCGACCCCGATCTTGTTGCGCTACCGCCGCGGTGACTGGAACGCCCTGCACCGGGATCTCTACGGCGAACTGGTCTTCCCGCTGCAGGTCGTCATCGGCTTGGATCGGCCCGGGATCGACTACAGCGGTGGGGAATTCGTGCTGGTGGAACAGCGGCCGCGCGCACAGTCGAAAGCGAGCGTCTCCGTACTGGAACAGGGGCACGCGCTGATCTTCACCACTCGTGATCGGCCGGCGCGCTCCAGCCGAGGGTGGTCCCGCGCCCCGATGCGCCACGGCGTCAGCCGCGTGCGCGGCGGCCTGCGGCACACATTGGGCCTCGTGCTGCACGACGCGCAGTAGCCGCCGGTGTACATGTTGCTCGGCGACGACGGCCGGGCGTATCCCAGCGCAGTGCCGGGGCGTTACGGCGGTCATCGCCGCAGCCGGATCTACGGCCGCCTCGACTGCCCGTCCGCCCTGCGGGCCCTCGGTCGCGGGGGCTATCGGCGGCACCGCGTCTTCTTCGCCACCGAACTCGACGCGCTGGCCGCGGGTTATCGCCCCTGCGCCGTTTGCCTCCCCGAGCGATACGCCGCGTGGAAAGCACTGCACCCGTCTCGATGAGGGTGATAGCGCAGGACGCCGATGGCCGCACGCGCGATTTTGGGAATATTCGGAATTGGCCGCCGAGCGGAATTGGTAAGAGACACAGGATCGCTCGAACATCTGGCGGCCCGGCCGGGCGATGTTATTGACTGCGAATTCGAGCCCTCCTACTCGGGGCCAGGAGTCCGACATGCCCGAATATTTGCAGCGAACAGGCGCGGCACTCGCCGCGGTCCTCACTTTGGCCGGTGCGTTGATCACAGGCGCACGGCCGGTCCGTGCCGACCCGCCGCAGAGCGGAGTGGCGGCAGACGCCTCGCGAATAGTGGAAACGCGTTTCGAATCCGACCGGCAATCGGAACTCGAGGTGTATTCGGCCGCGATGAACAGCACCACGCGGATTCGTCTGCTGCGCGCGGCCGATCCGGATGAGCCCGCGCCGACGTTCTATCTCCTCAACGGCGCCGACGGCGGCGCGGACAAGAATTGGCTCGAGGGCACGGATCTCGTCGATTTCTTTCGCGACAAGCAGGTGAACGTCGTCATCCCCTTCGGCGGCGCGGGCAGCTACTTCACCGACTGGCGCAGCGACGACCCGGTCCTGGGCAGGCAGCGCTGGTCCACCTTCCTGACCGAGGAGCTGCCGCCGCTCGTCGACGCCACGTTCAACGGCTCCGGAGCCAACGCCATCGCCGGCATCTCGATGGGCGGGACCTCGGTGTTCCAATTGGCCATGGCCGCACCGGGTCTGTACCACGCGATCGGTTCCTACAGCGGCTGCGTGCGCACCAGCGATCCCGCGGGCCAGGCGATGGTCCAAGCGGTGGTCACCCAGCAGCGCGGCAACGTCGTCAACATGTGGGGGCCGCCGAGCGATCCCGCGTGGCGCGCGAATGATCCGTACCTGCACGCGGACCGGCTGCGCGGCCTCGCCATCTACGTCTCCACAGGAACCGGGCAACCCGGGTCGATGGACACTCTCGACGGCGTGCACGGCGACATCGCGCACCTGCTCTATCAGCTGGTGTTCGGGGCACCGCTGGAGGCGGTGGCGAATCTGTGCACCCATCAGTTGCAGGACCGGCTGCGCCAGCTGGGTGTCGCGGCCACCTTCGATTTCCGGCCGAACGGCACGCACTCCTGGGGCTACTGGCAACAGGACCTGCACAATTCGTGGCCGACGATCGAAGCGGCGATTCGATGACCCGCAAAGAGGCAGCGGTGGCGCTCGGCTCGTTCGGGGCGTGCCTGATCTCGGTCTTCATGCAGATGATCGATGTGACGATCGTCAACACCGCCCTTCCGGCCGTCACCACGGAGCTGCGGGCGACGCGGTCCGAACAGCTGTGGGTGGTGGCCGGTTACTCGCTGGCCTTCGCCTGCGTGCTGCTCACCGCCGCGCGCGTCGGCGCGAGCGCCGGGCGCCGCCGGATGTTCCTGTGGTCGGCGGCGGCCTTCACGGCGGCCTCGGTGTGGTGCGGGATGTCCTCCAGCGCGACGGAACTGGTGATCGCCCGGATCGTCCAGGGTGTGGCGGGGGCGGGAATGGCGGCGCAGACCATCGCCATCATCACCGCGAGCTTCCGGCGCGAGCACCATCAGTACGCCTTCGCGGTGTACGGCGCGACAGCCGGTTTCGCCGGAATGCTCGGCCCGATCCTGGGCGGCGCGCTGATCACCCTCGATCCGTTCGGGCTCGGCTGGCACGCGATCTTCCTGATGAATCTGCCGCTGGGCGTGCTGGCGATGGCGCTGGCCGCGGGGTACCTGCGATTGGGTCCGGCGACGGAGCGGGACCCGCTGGATCTGCGCGGGACCGTGGTGGCCACCACGGCGCTGTTCCTGCTGCTGTTCGCGCTGTCGGACGGTCAACAGGCGGGCTGGCGTCCGTCGCACGGGATGTACATCGCGGGCGCGGTGGTGTGCGGCGCGGTGTTCGTAGCCCACGAGCGCGCGACGCGCCGCCGCGGCGGCCGCGCGCTGGTGCGGCTGGACCTGTTCTCCGACCGGGGCTTCGCGGTCGGATCGGCGCTGGTGATGATCTTCTTCGGCCTGTTCACCGCGTTCGTGTTCACCGTCTCGATCCTGCTGCAGGACGTGCTGCGGTTCTCCGCGCTGCGAACCGGTCTGGCGATGACACCGTTCGCCCTCGGCGCGGGCGCGGGCGCGGTGCTGTCGCCGATATCGGTGAACCGCTGGGGGATCCGGGCGCCGGCCGCCGGAATCGCCGTCTTCGGCGGGTGCGTCATGGTGGGGGTGGGATACCTGTACGTGGAATCGGGGGTGGTGAACTTGCCGCTGGTGGTCGGACCGGTATTCCTCGCAGGCTTCGGGGTCGGGGTGTTCGGGGTGCCGCTACAGCCGCTGATGCTGGCGGATCTGGACGATCGGGCCATGGGTGAGGCGTCGGGTTTGCTTCCCACCATCGAACAGATCGGTAATTCGGTCGGACTGGCGGTGCTCAGCGCGCTGTTCTTCCGCGCGCACACGCTGTCGGGCAGCATGATCATGCTCTCGGCCATCGCCGCCGCGGCCCTCGGCCTCGCCGCGCTCACGCTGGCGCTTCCGGACCGCGCGCGGGCGGCCGCGAGTCCGTGGAGCTGGTCGACCGCGAACTGATCGCTTCTCCGCGCAGCACGCTTTCCGACACCGATCGCTGAGACCATCCGGCGCGACGGCGACTCGTCGTGATCACGGGTGCCCACCAGGCGGCGATTTGTTCTCCGCGCCGCGCTCGCGGAGGGACACCCTCCCGGTGAACTAGGGGCGTTCGGAGCCCTGGACGGCTTCGGCGCGGGCTTCCTCGGCCTCGGGAGTGCTGTGCCGCACGCCGCGTCGCAGCCAGGACGGAGCCCACCAGCAGGCGTCGCCGAGCAGCCGCATGATCGCGGGCACCAGCAGCATGCGCAGGATCGTCGCGTCGATGAACAGCGCCGCGACCATGCCGAAGGCGATGTACTGCATCATGACCAGATCCGACAGCGCGAAGGCTCCGGTCACCACCAGCAGGACCAGGGCGGCGGCGGTGATGATCCACCCCGTGCGGGCGATGCCCGCGCGTACGGCCTCGGTGGTGGTCGCGCCCGCCGCCCGCGCTTCCACGATGCGGGCGAGCAGGAAGACCTCGTAGTCGGTCGACAAGCCGTAGATCACGGCGACGATCAGCACCAGCACCAGCGCCATGATCGGCTGCGGGGTGACGTCGAGCAGACCCGCGCCGTGGCCCTCGACGAAGATCCAGGTGAGTATGCCGAGCGTGGAGCCGAGCCCGAGCAGATTCAGCACCGCGGCTTTGAGCGGCAGCACCACCGAGCCGAAGGCCAGCACCATCAGCACGGTGGTGACCAGGAAGACGAGCGCGATCATCAGCGGTATCCGGCGCAGCAGCGCGTCGACGCTGTCGCGCTGCTGCGCGGGCTGCCCGCCGATCAGCACTGTCGTGCCCTTCGGCACCGGCATGGAGCGCAGATAGTCGATGGTCGCGTTCGCGTCGTGCGCGTCACGCAGCACCGTCGAGGTGGTGAAGACGTTCGGATGCCCCGGTCCCTGCACCGCGCGCGGGAACGGCGCGATGAGGCCAGGGGCCCGGCCCGCCTGGGCCACCACCCCGTCGACGTCGGTGGTGTCGTGGGTGATCAGCACCAGGTCGACCGGGTTCATCTGACGCAGCGGGAAGACCTGATCGAAGTGCTGCTGCGCCGCGCGAGCCGGATGCTGCGGCGGCAGGAAGCGCTCGGAGATGCCGCCGAAGGCCACGTCGCGCACCGGGGCGATGAGCACCACCAGGACGGCCACCAGCGGAACCGCCACCGCCAGCGGCCTGCGCATGACCCACCCGGCGATACGGCCCCACGGATTGTCCCGCTCGCGGTCGCTCGCCCGGCGCGCGTGGAAGCGGTTGAAGCCCAGCCGATCCACACGCGTGCCGAGCACGGCCAGCATGGCGGGCAGCACCGTGATCGAGATCAGCGCCGCCAGGGTGACCGTCACCATCGCGCCGAAGGCGAACGAACGCAGGAAGCCCTGCGGGAACAGCAGAATGGCGCCCGCCGCGACGACCACGATGATCGCCGAGAACACGACGGTTCGTCCGGCGGTCGCGACCGTGCGCTGTACCGCCTCGGGCACCTCGCGACCGTCGGCCAGCTCCTCACGGAACCGGCTCACGATGAACAGGCCGTAGTCGATGGCCAGGCCGAGACCGATCATCGAGACCACCGGCGAGACGAAGGAGTTCACCTCGGTCACGGTGGTCAGGGCGCGAATGATCCCCCACGCCCCCAGCACCGTCAGCCCACCGACGACGAGCGGGAGCGCGGCCGCCACGACGCCGCCGAACAGGAAGAACAACAGCACCGCCACGGCGGGAACGGCGAACAGCTCCATCCGCCGCTGATCGTGGGCCATGGTGTCGTTGAGGGCGGCAGCGACCGGCTGCCCGCCGGCGACCTCCATGTCGATGCCCGGTATCGGGAACTCGTCGGCGACCGTCCGATAGTGGCGCATCACCAGCGTGTCGTTGCCGCCGCGAATGGCGACGGAGGCGAAGGCGTAGTCGCGGTCGGGGGAGCCGAAGACATCCGGTAGGTCGAGTCCGGTGTCGGTCGGCCAGTAACTGGCGTTGATCTTCGTGATCTGCTCCGGAAAGCGTTGCGGCAGGCTGTTCAAGTGGCCGACGACCGTGGCGGCGAAGGCCGGGTCATCGATCGTCTTGCCCGCCGGGGCGTGGAACAGCAAGAGCACGTCGGCGATGTGGTCGTGGCCGAATGCCTCGTCTTTGAGGCGCGCCGCGCGCGCCGATTCCGAGGTCGGATCGTCCCACCCGCTGACGCTGAGGTGATCGCCGAGGCCGAGGCCGTACACACCCAGGGCGAGCAGTCCGGCGACCATGACCCCGACGACCGTGAATCGCCGCCGGACGAGCGTATCGGTCCAGTGCGTGAACTCGGCGAACAATGTCGCCTCCTATTCGATGACATCGCATTTCGACGCGGGTTCGAACGGTGAAAACCTAGCAATATCAACATTTTTCGCGGGCGCCGAAGCCATAGTTTCGAGATGCCACAAATGGGTCGGCGGGTGAATTGTGAACTGTCCCTGAGTCCGCGACGGTGGGTGTGGCGGCCGTTACGCTGAGGCCGTCGCCAGCTGCGCACACGCTAATTCGTGAATCGCCGAAGAAAATGGCGGTCAACTTGATCCGACCCGGAGGATATGCATGTCGGATATCGCAATCGTCGGCATCGGCTGCAGGTTTGCAGGCGGAATCGACTCGCCCGACACCTTTTGGGAATTCGTCCTGGACAAACGCGACGGTGTGGTCGAGATGCCGGCCGATCGCTGGGATTACCGCCGCTACTACGACCCGGAGCCACGTACGCCGGGACGCAGTTACACCAAGCGCGCGGCATTCATGACGATCGACCCGTGGGAGTTCGACCCGGACTTCTTCGGCATCTCCGCTCGCGAGGCGACCGTGCTGGATCCGCAGCAGCGGCTGATGCTCGAGGTGACCTGGGAGGCGCTCGACGACGCCGGGATCGCGCGGCGCGCGGCGGGCCGATCGATCGGCGTCTACGTCGGCGGGTTCGTGGTGGACCAGTCGGTGATCGGCGTGGTCGGCCCCGCCCTGTTCCACACCGACATGCACACCCCGGCCAGTGCGTCCTACACGATGCTGTCCAACCGGATCGCCTACGCCCTCGATCTGGTCGGTCCCGCGCTCACGGTCGACACCGCGTGCTCGTCGTCACTGGTCGCCTTTCATCTCGCCTGCCAGGCGCTGGAGAACGGAGACTGCGAGGTGGCGCTCGCGGGTGGCGTGAACGTCATGCTGCAGCCGGAGACCTTCGTCCTGATGTGCAAGGGTGGCTTCCTGGCCGCGGACGGCCGCTGCAAATCCTTCGACGCCTCGGCCGACGGCTACGGGCGCGGCGAGGGCGCGGGCATGGTGGCGCTGAAGAAACTCGACGACGCGGTCCGCGACGGCGACCGGATCTACGCGGTGGTCAAGGCGACCGGCTCCAATCAGGACGGCCGTACCACGGCGATCACCGTGCCCAACGCCGAATCCCAGGAGAACCTGGCCCGCTCGGTGTGCGTGCGCGCGGGACTGGCGCCGAACGAGATCACCTACGTCGAGGCGCACGGCACCGGGACATTGGTGGGCGATCCGGTCGAGTTGCGTGCGCTCGGGCGGGTGTTCGGCGCGCCCGCCGGGCGCACGCGCTCGCTGGGCGTCGGCTCGGTGAAGTCGACACTCGGTCACACCGAGGCCGCGGCCGGTGTCGCGAGCGTGATCAAAGCGGCGCTGGCCATCCACCATCGCACCATCCCGCCGCAGGGCTGGCTCGACAAACCCAATCCGGACATCCCGTTCGACGAGCTCGGACTGCACGTCCAGCTGGAAGCGGAGGCGCTGCCCGACGACGCCGAGCCGATGACGATCGCGGTCAACGGCTTCGGCTACGGCGGCACCAACGCCCACACCATCCTGCAGGAGTTCCGCCGGGAACCCAGCGCGACCAACGCGCCCGCACGGCATCTCGGTGTGCTGCCGATCTCGGCCCGCAGCACCGGCGCGGCACGTGCGCTGGCAGGCCGGTTCGCCGATCTGATCACCGCGGGCGCCGATCCCGGCCGGCTGGCCGAGGCCGCCTGGACCCGCATGGCGCACCATCAGTACCGCACGGGGATGCTCGTCGGTGAGACCGCCGACCTGGTCCGGGATCTCCACCTGTTCGCCGCCGGAGAGGGGCGCGACGCCGCGCGGACGATCGCGGCGCGTACCGCGGAACCGGTGTTCGTGTTCTCCGGCATGGGTCCGCAGTGGTGGGGGATGGCCCGCGAATTGCTGGACGGTGCGAGCGTTTTCGCCGATACCGCCGCGGCGATCGACACGGAGTTCCGCAAGATCGCAGGCTGGTCGATCATCGAGGAACTGCTGCGACCGGAGGAGGAGTCCCGGGTCGCCAGGACCGAAGTGGCGCAACCGGCCAACTTCCTCGTGCAGGTGGCGTTGGTGCGGGAGCTGGCGGAGTACGGCATCCGTCCCGCGGCCGTGCTGGGGCACAGCGTCGGTGAAGTGTCGGCGGCCTACGTGAGCGGCATGCTCTCGCTGCGCGACGCGGTCCTGGTGGCCTATCACCGTGCCCGGTTGCAGGCGACCACCGCGGGCTCGGGTGGGATGCTCGCGGTCGGAATGTCGCCCGAGCAGGCCCGTGGACTCGTCGGCGACGACCCGCGGGTGGACATCGCCGCGATCAACAGCGCGAGCTCACTGACCTTGTCCGGCGAGATCGATCGCTTGGACGAGATCGCCGAAAAACTCACCGAGGACGGTATTTTCGCCCGCCGATTGCGCGTCGAGGTGCCGTACCACAGCCGGTTGATGGACCCCATCCTCGACGAGCTGCGCGCGGCGCTGTCCGGGCTGGAGCCGGAGGCGCCGACCGTGCCGCTGTACTCCTCGGTCACCGGCGAACGGGTGACCGGCCCCGACTGGAACGCCGAGTACTGGTGCGCGAACGTGCGCGAGCCCGTCCGGTTCGCCGACGCGGTCACCGAGCTGATCGGGGCGGACAGCCGGGTCTTCCTGGAGGTGGGCCCGCACCCGGTGTTGTCGGGCAACATCCGTGAGACTCTGCTGGGCGCGGAGGTCAACGGCACGACGGTGCCGACACTGGATCGCAAGCAGCCGGATTCGGAGAGCCTGCGCCGCACTCTCATCGGCCTCTACGCCGCGGGCGTGCTCGACATCGACGAGCTGTTCCCCGCGCGGGACCCCGCGACACCGCACGTGCCACTGCCGCGTTATCCCTGGCAGCGGACCCGGTTGCATTCGGCGCTGCCGCTGTTCGAGCAGGCGCGCCTGGGCAGCCCCGGCACCTACGCCATGCTCGGCGATCCCGACGTCGAGGGCAGGCCGGACTGGCTGCTGCAGGTCGGCACCGAGCTGCTGCCGTGGCTGGCCGACCACGTCGTCAACGGCGTCAAGATCATGCCGGGCGCGGCGTACCTGGACGCCGCGCTGAGCGCCACGGCCTCCCGTCTCGGTGTCGAACGCGTGGCGCTGGAACAGGTCCGGTTCGTGGCCCCCCTCATCATGGGCGCGCCGGACGTGCCGCTGGTGGCGCTGACCGTCGAGGAGGCCAGCGGCCGCTTCCTGATCCGATCGCGTTCGGCGACGGGGACGGCCTGGACGGTGCACGCCTTCGGCCGCACACTGACCGGCAGTCACAAGCCCACGAAGGTCACGGTTCCCACCCTGGACGTCGGTATCGACGTCGACCCGCAGATGTTCTATACCGGCCTGGCCGCGGCGGGGCTGCAGTACGGTCCGGCCTTCCGACGCGTCACCTCCGCGCGCGTCGGCGCGGACGCGGTGGTCGCCACGGTCGACGGCACCATCGCGGCGGACTCCGGACACCTCGCCCACCCCGCGGTGGTCGACGCCGCGATGCAGTCCGCGGCCCTGCTGTTCGCCGACGCCAGGATCGATGAAGGCACGCTGGTTCCGGTCGGTGTCGCGGCGGTGCGGCTGGTCGCACCGCTACCCGAGCGGATCACCGTGGTCGCGCGCCGAGATCCGCGGGCCAGGCTGCGCGCCGACGTGGATCTGCTCGACGACGAACACAACCTCGTGATGCGATTGAGCGGTTTGCAGATCGGTGCGCTCGCGCCGGGCCGGGATCCGCTGCATCGGATGGTCGACTTCTACTACGCCGAGACGCTGGAACGACGCGATCCGCTCGATCCCGAGGCGCTGCCGAAGGATTCGGTGACCACCGTGATCGTCGCGCTGGGCGGCAACTGCCCTCGTGCGGGGCGGCTGGCCGCCGCCCTCCCCGGCTCCCGGCTCTACGTGGCAGGCGTCGCGGGCCGCGAACTCGCCGCCGACCTGGCCGCGACACTGGCGGCCGCCAAGGCGGAGGGCACCGACCGGCTGCACGTCTGCGTGGTCGCGGGGACCGTCGAGGACGATGTCGCCGATCTGTGGACCCTGGAGCGGATCGCGGTGGCCCTCGACGAGTTCGTCCACCCCGAGATCGCCGACGAGGGGCCCAAGAGCGTCTTCGGTGAGGGATGGTGTCACGCCACCCTGGTGACCGAACGGGCGTTCGCGCTGCCCGGCAGCCCGATCACGCCGAATTCGAATCACGCCGCGCTGGCCGGCGCTCGACGGGTGCTGCTCAACGAGCAGTCGGCGCTGCGCTGGCGGCTGGTCGACGTGGAACCCGACACCGAGATCACCGATCTGATCGGGGAACTGGCCGTACCGGGCGCGTTCTGGAACGACAACCTCGACGAGGTCGTACTGCGCGCGGGCGAGCGCTGGGCTCCGTTGGTGACCAAGCCGCTGCAGGAGCGCCTCGACACCCTCGACACCGCCGAACCGCTGACCGATCCGGAGGCGAACTTCGCGCTGGAGCTGCCGCGGACCCGGATGCTGCCGGCATTGGCCTGGCGGCAGTGCCCGCGGCGCGAACCGGGGCCGGGGCAGGTCGAGGTCCGGATGAAGGTCATCGGTCTGAACTACAAGGATCCGCTCAAGGTCATCGGCCTGCTCGGCGAGCGCGAACTCGCGCCCACCTATTTCGGCACCGTGCCCGGCATGGAAGGCGTCGGCGAGGTGGTGCGCGTCGGCGACGGGATCACCGATCTGGCCGTGGGCGAGCTGGTCGCGATCGCCGCCAAGGGCATGATGCGGCGCTACGTCGTCGTCGACCGGCAGCTGGCCATCCCGCTGCCGCCCGACGCCGATCCCGGATACTGCACCAGCACCATCGCCTTCGGCACGGCCGAGTACGCGCTGCTGGATCTGGCCCGGCTGGAGCCGGGCGAGACGGTGCTGATCCACGGCGCCGCGGGCGGTGTCGGCACGGCCGCGATCCAGGTGGCCAAGGACCGCGGGGCACGCATCATCGGCACCGCGAGCACCGACGAGCGCCGCGCCCACGTGCTCGCCCTCGGCGCCGATCACGCGATCGACTCGCGCTCGCTGAACTTCGTCGACGACGTACTGGAGCTGACCGGCGGCAAGGGCGTCGAGGTCGTGCTCAGCAGCGCGCCCGGGGAGATCCTGCGCCAGAACTTCAACGCCGTCGCGGAATTCGGGCGCATCGTCGAGGTCGGCAAGGCCGACATCTACACCGGCGGACTGCTCGAGATGGCCAACTTCGACAAGAACGTGGCGTACTTCTCGATGGATCTGGACCGCCTGGTCGCCGTCGACGCGCAGCGGCTGACCCGGCTGCTGCAGCGGGTCTACGAGAAGGTGCTCGCGGGCACCTACCAGCCGCTGCCGTACAAGCTGCTGGAAACCGACGAGGTGGGCAGGGCCTTCGAGGAGACCATTCGCTCGACCGGCCTGGCCCGGATCGCGTTGCGCATGGATTCGCCCACTCCGGCGGTGCGGCCCCACCTGCCCGAAATCGAGATCGACAGCACCGCGACCTATCTCGTCACCGGCGGGTTCGGTGGATTCGGCATGGCCATCGGGCGCTGGCTGGTGCTGCGCGGGGCGCGGCGGCTGGTCTTGCTCGGCCGCGGCGGCGCGAGCACCGAGGAGGCACGCAGGCAGCTCGAGGCGTGGCGCACCGTCGGCGTCGACGTGGTCGAGGAGCGTGCCGACGTGACCGACCCGGAGGCTGTCGCCACGATCGTCGCACGGGCCCACAGCGTCGAGCATCCGCTGCGCGGAGTCTTCCACGCCGCGGGAGCCGTGGCCGACAACCGTTTGGCGGCGATGCGATTCGAGGAGCTGGCCAAGGTGTACCGCCCGAAGGTGCACGGCGCCCGGGTACTGCATCGAGCCGTGGCCGATGCCGGGATCCGGTTGGACATGTTCGTGCTGTGCTCCTCTGGCGGTTCGATGTACGGCATCTACGGCCAGTACAACTACTGCGCGGCCAATGTGGCGGTGGAGTCGCTGGCCGAGGAATGGTCCAGGGCGGGCGAGCGGGCGCTGTGCGTCGGCTGGGGCCACCTGTCGGGTGCGACGGGCGGTATGGCCGCCGACGAGACAGCCCTCAAGTACCTCGATCTGGTGGGCTTCGATCCGATCGACATGGCCGACGCGACCGCTTATCTGGAGCAGACGCTGCGCCTGGGCGACGCTCGCGCGGCGATCATCCCGACCGACTGGGCCAAGCTGACCGGTACCTTCCCGCAGCTGACCCGGACCGGCCGCACGAGCGCGCTCGCCCAGTCCTCCGCCAAGGACACCTCCGAACTGGCCCGGTTGCGGGCCGAGGTGGCCGCGATCGAGGAGAACAAACGCGGGGGCTTCGTCGCCCGCAAGATGGCCGAGGAACTCGCCGTCGTCATGGGTGTGCCGGTCGAGTCCATCGACATGACCGTTCCGGTGCCCGAACTCGGGCTGGATTCGCTGATGGCGGTGGAACTCGGCGCGCGGGTCACCAAGACCCTCGGCATCGACCTGATGTCGCTGCAGATGGGCCGATCGTTCAGCCTGGAGCAGGCAGGCCCGAAGGTGGCGGAGCTGATCCTGGCCGCGGATTCCGGTCAGGCGCAGCCGGTGGCGGACCTCGTTCCGTCGATGGCGGGACCGGCGCCGTCCAACGGCGCCGCGCCCGAACCGCTGCCCGCGTTGGCGGGGGCCGAGGGCAGGCCGTGACCGATCGTCGTCGAAACGAGGTGGCATCGTGGTCGGTTTCGGGTTGATCGATGAATGGGAGCCGGGGCCCGGCAGGCTGGTCAGCTGGGTGGCGTCACCGGAGTCGGTGGCGCGCGCCCGGCGAGCGCCGGTGCACCCGGCCCCGCCCTCGCACCAGCAGGAGCAGTATCTTCGGCTCGCCGATCGGCACGCCAAGGCGGAGTTCCGGTACTCCGGCCTGTGCCTGGTGACAGCGGAGATCCCGGCAGGCGGCCTCGACCCGGCCGCGATGACGCGGGCGGTCAACGCGTTCCTGTTGCGCCACGACACCTTTCGGACCTGGTTCCGGATCGACTCCGCGGGCACGATCGAGCGTCACCTCGTGCCCGCGCAGGACGTCGAGTTCGTACCGATCGACTACGGCCGCGTCGACGAGGCCCGCGCCATCCGCGATCACGTCCAGAAGACGACGCCGGGACCCTTCGACTGGGACTGCTTCACCTTCGGCGCGATCGAACGCGAGGAATCGACCACGGTCTACCTGGCGGTCGACCATCTGCACACCGACGGATTCGGCCAGTATCTGTCCGGATTCGACCTCGCGCTGCTGTATGTGCGCGAAGTGTGGGAAGACGTGGGCATGCCGGCCCCCGTGGCCAGTTACCTCGACTACTGCACCGCTGAGCGGGAGTACACGAGCCGGATGACGCTCGCCTCACCCGGCGTGCGCAAGTGGCTGGAGCTCATCCGCGGCAACGACGGCGAACTGCCGTCCTTCCCCTTGGATCTGGGCAAGCGCACCGATGTGTACAACCGCAGCGCGCACCGCACGATCACCCTGTTCGACGAGCACACCGCGCTGCGGTTCGAGCGGGTCTGCCGCGCCAACGGCGCGGAGTTCGTCGGTGGCATCTTCGCCGCGGCGGCGCTGGCCGAGCGCGAACTCATCGACAGCGACTATTACTTCGGGATGACGCCGGTCAGTACCCGCAGCAGCGCCGCCGAACGCGCGTCGGTCGGCTGGTACGTGACGTTGCTGCCGGTGGCCTTCCCGATCGGCGCCACCACCACCTTCGCGCGCGCCGCGACCATCGCGCAGCACGCCTACGAGAACGGCCTGCGCCTGGCCCCCACCTCGTTCCAGCGCGTGGTGGAACTGCTGCCCGCCGACTCCGATCTGGATCTGAAACCGGGCTGGTCCACGCCGATGATCTCGTATGTGGACACCCGGGAGCTGCTCGGCAACGAGTTGTTCGACCTGGGCTCGTGTGGGCTGTACGCCAATCGTGCCGCCTCCGAACAAGTGCTGATCTGGATCAACCGGTTCGCGTCGGAGACCACGCTGAGCGTCATCTACCCGGACACCCCGGTGGCGCACGGCTCCGTCGAACGCTACGTGGCCACCCTTCGGCGCGTGTTCGCGGCCGCGGCCGAGGACACACTGTGAGGAGAACAGGTGCACAGCGCATTTCGTGACCCCGGAATTCCCGACGGAGAGAAGTCCGTCTACATCGCCACCATCGCCGACCGGGCGCCGAAGCTCGACCTGGTCAGCGTCGTCGCCCACGACGGCGACGGCTACCGCTCGATCGTCGAGGCCGGCCTGGGAAACGGAATTTCGCGATGACCATAGAGCAGCGGTTCCTGCGCTCGGGAGACCGGCTCCGGGCCGAGCACTACCGCGCCGAGACACGCTCGGGTACAACGGTGGTCAGCCGCGAGGAGGCCAACTTCCTCGACACCGTCCATCTGCAGTTCGGCGGCGGGATCGCGCCCTTTCCGGCCGATGTGATGCCGCTCGCCGCTGGCCTGACCTTGCTGCGCGGCCTGGACTTCGCCGAGGGCGCCGAGGAGTGCGTGGATCTGTGGCTGGCGTTCTCGGTGCACATCCCGCTCGGCGCCGAAGTGGAGCAGCGCACCGTCATCGAGGTACCGGCCGGGCGCATCGACTGCTGGCAGGTCCGGCTGCGGCCGCGGTTGTCGGGACTGAACATGATGCTGGAGAAGGTGCTCGCCGGATTCCTGCCACCCGCGGTGGCGCATTTCGACGCGGCCCCGCCCCATCGCCTGGTCCGCCTCGGCTTCCCGACCGGTCCGATGCCATGGGATCCCCGCGGCCTACTGGAACTTGTTGCCTAGCAACGGGTGCAGCTGGATCATCTCGTGGCCGACGTGCGTTCCTGAATGCGGGCGACGGTGGCTGTCACGACGTGGCGGGGGCGGCGGGGCGACCACCAGTTGGCGGGCCCCATCAGCTGGACCAAGGCGGGCACCAGGAGCATGCGGACGAGGGTGGCGTCCACGACCAGGGCGACGATCATGCCGAGACCCAGGAAGCGCATGGGGGTCAGGGGGGACAGGGTGAACGCTCCGGTGACGATCACCAGCAGGGTCGCGGCGGCGGTGATCACGCGAGCGGTCTTGACCGTGCCCGCCCGCACCGACGCGGCGGTGTCGGCGCCCGCGTCGTGCGCTTCGACCATGCGCGACAGCAGGAACACTTCGTAGTCGGTGGAGAGCCCGAAGACGACCGCGATGATCAGCACCAGCATGCCCGCGGTGATCGGGCCGGTGCTCACGCCGAGCACGCCGGACAGATGCCCGCCGCAGAAGATCCAGGTCAGCACGCCGAAGGTGGCGGCGAGGCTCAGGAACGCCAGGATGACCGCCTTGAGCGGCAGCACGATCGAGCGGAACGCGGCCGACAGCAGCACCATCGTCGCGCCGACCATGACGAGGATCATCCACGGCATCGCGGCGACGATGGAGCGCACGCTGTCCACGGTGGCCGCGGTGTCGCCGCCGACCCACAGCACGGTGCCGTCCGGAGGAGTCACCGCGCGCAGGGCGCGGACCGAGGCACTCGCCGCTTCGGTGCGGTCGGTGTCGCGCAGGAAGGCGTGGAAGACGACGAAGTCCTCGGCGCGACCCACCTGGACGACCTGCCGCACACCGTCGATCTCGCTCAGCGCCGCCGCGACCGTGTCGACAGCGGCCGACTGCGGCGGCCCGTCCGTGCCGTGCAGCACCGCGGTGGCCCCGCTGCCCGCCGCGGGAAACTGCGCGGTGAGTTCCTCGACGGTGACGCGCATGGGGTTGTCCGCGGGCAGCGCGTGATGGTCGATATCGCCCAGTCGCAGCCCGGCCAGCGGCGCCGCGAAGACCAGGAGGAGGGCGCCGACGGCCATGGTCACCAGGGCGGGCCGTCGCAGCACGCGATCGACCAGGCCGCCCCAGAACCGGTCGCTGCGATCGATCGCTCGCCCGGCGCCGATGCGCGCGCCGAACAGGGCCAGCAGTGCGGGCAGCACGGTGAGCGAGAGCCCGGCGGCCAGCGCCACCGCCGTGATCGCGCCGACGCCCAGCGACCGCAGCACCGCCTGCGGGAAGACGAACATCCCCGCGAACGCGCAGACCAGCAGCAGCGCCGAGAACGCGATCGTGCGCCCGGCGGTCGCGTAGGTGCGGGTGATCGCGGCGGGCACGCCGTGCCCGGCCGCGACCTCCTCGCGGAACCGGGTGACCAGGAACAGCCCGTAGTCGATGGCCATCCCGAGCCCCAGCAGCGAGGCGATGTTCATCGCGAACGTGCTCACCTCGGTGAGTTCGGCGAGCACGCGGATGGCGCCCATCGCGCCCAGCACGGTCAGGCCACCGACCACGACCGGGAAGGACGCGGCGACGAGCCCGCCGAACACCAGCACCAGGATGAGCAGCGTCAGCGGCAGCGAGATCGATTCCGCCCGCAGCAGATCGTGCTGGGACTGCGCGTTGATCTCCGTGGAGACCGCGCTGTAGCCGGACAGATCGGTCGCGACACCCGGGACGCGCAATTGCGGTTCGATGTCCGGGTACACGCTGACGCGCTGGTTGGCGTCACCGGCGAGATATACGACGGCCAGTGCGTGCCGGTCGTCCGCGGAGCGCAGGAACTGCTTGCGTGCGATTCCGGCGTTCCAATAGGTTTCGATCGGCCGTTGCAGCAGCGCCGGGTCGATCCGCGCCAGCGATTCCCGCACCCGGGGGCCGATGTCGTCGAGCGTCTGGCCCTGCGGCGCGGTGTACCGCACCACCACGTCCGGATTCTGCGGTCCGAAATGCTCGCTCACGAGCTCGTCCACGTGCGCGGACTCGCTGCCGGGATCGATGAACCCGGCCGCCGTCACCTTGTCGGACGCTCCGATGCCGACCAGACCGGCCAGCAGCATCACCCCGGCCACGACCGCGAGCACCCATCGCGGCCGGCCGAGCACGAGCCGGGCGAGGGCGGTCATCTCACGGCCGCATCGTGCGGGGCCGACTCGGCTTCCAACCGCGCCGCGATCTTGTCCAGCAGCGCCTCCAGCCGGGGCTCGATGCCCGCGCCGTTGCGGCAGGACACGGTCAGCTCCAGCTTTCCGCGCGACTCGACCATGGCGAACAGCAGCGGCATCGCGCCGCTGTGCTGGGGCAGCAACCGCATGGTCGTCGGCGTCCAGCCGGGCACGGCCATCTCGTCGAGATCGACGCTGCCCATGTGGGAGATGGTGGCCGACACCATGTTCCGGTTCAGCCGCGCCCCGAGCCAGTTGCTGCCGCGCAGCACGCCGCGGAGGACGGGGGCCGGGAACTTCGACAGCTTGCCGTTGTCCAACTGGTTCAGTTCGCTTCTCTCCCGCAACCCGGTGCGCATCCGGCCGCTGATCGTCGCCCAGTCCTCGCCGGGCGCCACGTCGAGAAACAGGGGCAATGCCAGGTTCCCGGTCGAGCGCAACTCGGGATCGTGCCTGCGCAGGTCGACCGGGATCATGAAGCGCGACCGGGCCCCCGACTCCGCGGCCAGGACCGCCGCCACCCGTGCGACGATGCCCTTGCCGGTCGCCTCGATCGTGCGGTGGCGCAGCAGCCAGCGCGGGGCCGCCGGATCCTGGCGGCCGTGGCCGGTCGGCGCCCGGAACGTGGGCAGCACCCGGGTCGGTTTGCCCGGCGCGCCCACCCGCGCCACCAGTTCGGCGTCGGCGACCGGGTCGGCAGCGCCGACGGGCGGCAGGCCGCGCAGTGCGCGGAAGACGTCGTCCACCCACATCCGCAGGCCCATGCCGTCCATCACGCCGTGAAAGGCGCGGAACACGACGGTGGTCCGGTCACCGGTCAGCAGCAGCACCTCGGTGGTCCGCTCCGGCGTGGGACCGATCGGGCTGTCGAGTACCGCGTCGTGTTCGAGCGCGTCGTAGTTCAGCGACCATCCCGGCACGACGCGCACGGTGGCGGCCAGGCCGCTGTCCACCCAGTCGCCGCCGTCGCGGACCAGGCGGGCGCCGGGGTCGGCCGCCGAGGCCACGTCGACGGCCCGTTGCAGGGCGGCCGGGTCGAGGCTGCCGTCACCGTGTACGGCGATATGCATGACGAACGGCGGAGTCACCCGCCGTGTGGCGAAGTAGAGGCGTTCGGTGGGTGTGATCTTCCGGCGGAAGACGGGGGCGTTGCTCATGCTGATCTCCGGTACCGAGGTGGCGCTCAGCGCAGATTGCGGGTGAGTTCGACCGCTCCGCCCTGGGTGGGCAGCCAGGCGAGGAACGCGGCCAGTCCGCTGTCGCGGTCCACCACCGGCCGGTAGCCGAAATCGCGTGCGGCGGCGGTGGTGTCGTAGGTGGCGCTGCGGGTCATCAGCGCGACGGCGTAGCGCGAGAGCGGCGGCGACCAGCGCGTCGCGACGGCCGGGATGCGCCAGATCGTCTCGATGACGCGCACCGCCGCTTCGATCACCCTCGGATGGGGTTTCCTGGTCGGCGGCTGGTACCCCAGCCGAACGGCGACCTCGCCGAGGAATCCCCACACGTCGGTCCGCTCGGCGTCGGCGACGAAATACGCCTTGCCGCCGACCGCGTCCGACGCGGCCGCCTTCACACAGGCGTCGACGATGTTGTCGACGTGACACAGCGACGCGTAGACGGTGCGGCCGAAGGACAGGTCCGGCAGCGTTCCCGCACCGGCCCGGCCGAGCAACCGCACGATGGGACCGGACCGGTCGCCGGCTCCCCAGATCGCGCGGGGGCGCAGCGCGCAGGTGCGGAACCCTTCGGTGTCGGCGGCCAGCACCGCCCGCTCGGCCGCGGCTTTGGTCTCCGAGTACAGGTTCAGGTAGCGCCGGGGATAGGGCACCGATTCGTCGACGTCGATCTGGTCGCCGCCGTGGTAGTCCATCAGCGCGCTCGGACTCGAGATGAACACGAATCGCCCCGCCCCGCCGCGCCGGGCCGCTTCGAGCAAACGCTCGGTGGCCCGGACGTTCTCGTTCCAGAATTGTTCCCGGGTACCGCGCTCGTCCACCCGGGCCGCGCTGTGGAACACGATGTCGACCCCACGGGTCGCTCGTTCGAGCGAGGCGGGATCGGTCAGGTCGCCGTAGACCAGCTGGACCTTGCCGACGTCGGCGCCGAGGTCGGTCAGATCGCTGGTGCGCCGCACCAGGATCGACACGTGGTGCTCGCCGTCGCGCACCAGCCTGCGTACCAACGCGCCGCCCAGGAATCCGGACGCACCGGTCACCAGAACTTTGCTCATTGCCGTTCCTCCTTGCCGGGCTGGGTTCGCCACCAGGTCAAGCCGAAGATCTGCGTCAGGGCCGCCGTCTCGAACCGGCCGCGTCCGGAACCCTCGGCGGCGCGCAGGGCCACCGGGATCTGCGCCGCGTGCACGACGACGCTCAGGAACGCGTCGATCCACCAGGCGGCGCGCAGGATCCGGCTGTCCGGGACGCGGCCGGTCGCGGCGGCGAGGGCGCCGCAGGCCAGATACAGCCACCCCAGGACGGGAACCGCCCGCAATGCCATCGTTTTCATCGTCGGTTGTCCGTTCCTAGCCGCTCGGCCGCCCAGATCGTGAGCTGTTCGCGCCCGATCTTCGCGTTGTGCCGGATGTCCACCGGGAACGACGGGTGAATCAGGAAGTCGTCGACGGTCCTGGTGAGGTCGAACCGCGCCCCGCGGGCCCGCAGCGCGGCCTCGACGACCTGCGCGTCCGCGCCCGGCTTCGGTTCCACGCAGAGCACCGGTCGCTGCGCTCCGCGCGCCCCGACCCCGACCAGCGCCGTGCGGGCCACGCCCGCGACGGTGTTGAAGACTTGTTCGACCTGGACGGTGAACATCGGACCGTGCCCCGTGACCACCCGCTGACTCTTGCGTCCGCAGAACCAGATCCGTCCTCGATCATCGATCCACGCGAGATCGCCGGTGCGGTGCCAGATCCGGTCGCCGTCGACGATCTTGCCCAGCGTGTTCGCCTGTTCCGGCCAGTAGTACCTGGCGCTGACATTCGGCCCGGCGACCACTAGTTCACCGATTCCGCCGGTGTCCTCGAGCCCGCCCGCGAGTTCTTCGGCCCGGCTCCACGTCGGGATGGCGTCGTCGGTGATGGCGACGACGCGCGCCTGTACCTGGTGGGAGGGCCTGCCGAGGCAGGTTCCCGCCCCGCGGTGCGCCCGTTCGACCAACCCGCCCAGCAGTTCCCTGGACTCGATGGTGGCCATCGGCAGTGCCTCGGTGGACCCGTATCCGGCGACGACCTTCGCGTCCTCGCCGAGCACCGCGCGCAGCCCGGCGATGCACCAGTCCGGCACCGGCGCGCCGCCGGAATAGATGCTGTCGAGCGTGTTCAGCTCGGCCGGTCGGGTCCGCAGGTGTTCCAGCAGCGGAATCAGCACCGCCGGGGAGGCGAACATGGTCCGCACGCCGAACTTCTGGATCGCGTCGACGACATGTGCGGGATCGGTGGCGCCGACCTTGCTCGGAATCAGCGGCGGCAATACGCAGCGTGAACCCAGGAGCAGATCCAGCACACCGACCAGCGGGAGAGTGATCAGCGAGGCCTCCGGCGCCACCTCGCCGCGCGCCACGTGCACCTGCTCCACCATCGCGGCCAGATTGCCGTGCGTGAGCTGCACGGCCTTGGCCGGTCCGGTGCTGCCGGTGGTGAACGCGATGAACAGCAGGTCGTCCTCGGTGGCCGGTCGGCCCGCGGTGACCGAGCCGGTGGGCGTGCGGCCCCAGCCCCGCAGCGACTCGCCGCGCCAGAACCACCGTCTGCCGACGGTGACGGCGGTGTGGACGCCGCGGAAGCCGCGCCGGAACAGCACGCGCAGCGCGTGCGCCTGCGGGATGCCGATGAACGCCTCGGCGTCCACGGCGCGCAGGCAGCGCAACATCTTTCGCACGCCCATCCCCGGGTCGATCACCACGGCCACCGCGCCGATCTTGAGCAGCCCGAACATGATCGCGTACAGCTCCGGGCTCGGCAGCACCAGCACGATGGTGCGTGTCCCGGTGCCGACACCCGACGCCGTGAGCCGCTGGGCGATCGTGTCCGACCACGCGTCCAGTTCGCGATAGGTCAGGTGCCGGTAGGCCGGCAGGCCATCGGGGCCGACCCCGTCCGCGTAGCGCACGGCCACCCGGGTGGGCTCGGTGCGGACGACCGCACGGAACCGATCGATGGCCTGCCAGTAGGTTCCCGTCGTCACGCAGGCGCCCCGGCGAAGACGGGCAACCGGTAGAGCACCGCCGCCGCCGAAGGACCGGCCCCCGCCGCGACGAACAGCACCTGGTGGTGCTGGGCGAAGGCGTCGTCCGCGACCGCCAGGTCGTAGGCCGCGGTGAGTGCCGCGGTGTGCGGGTCGCCGTCGCGCAGGTCCGGAGTGCGCACCGCGCCCTGATCGATGCCGAGGGCGGCGGCCAGCCTCTTGGGGAACTCCGGGCTCGGCGTCGAGGCGATCAACGCGATCCGCTCGAGCGAGGCGTGCCCGGATTCGGCGAGCGCCTGCCGCGCGGCGTCGACGGCCACCTCGAGCAGGCGGTCCTCGAAGCCGGGCTCCCGTTCCACGGTCATGGCGCCGCGACCGGTGTTGCCCATGGTCGAGACGTCGACGTAGGCCTCCACGGCGGGCGTGCCTTCCCCGGCGACGGTGTGCACCGGGCCGAAGCCGGTCGGCTCGTCGGTGCGCTCGAGCAGCAGCGCCGCGCCGCAGGTGGCGTACGGGAACTGTTCGTCGCCGACCGAGCGAAGCAGCGACGGATGGGTGTCGCCCGAGACGATCAGCACGTGCTCGGCACTGCCGGTCTCCAGGACGGAGGTGGCCACCTGGACCGCGTTGAGCACGCTGACCGCCCCGTTCATCAGGTCGAACGAGAAGGTGCGCGGGTCGTCCTTGGCGTATTCGAGCCCGATGCCCGCCGCCTTCTGGATCAGCGCCGACACCGCCGGTTCGACGGTGTTGGAATCCCGGAAGATGCCCGCGTTGATCAGCAGCCCGACCTGTTCGGGAAGGATCCCGGCACGCTCGAGGCTCCGCTTCGCCGCGCGGGCACTGTGCTCGACGATGCTGTTGGTGTCGCCGCCCCGGCTGACGCCGGTGGACTTGATGCGTACGCTCATGACCTACCTCAGACCTTCAGCGACGAGATGGTGGTGGACAGGAACCCGGTGACGATGCCGGAGGCCGCCGGCACCAGCAGCAACTTCGATCCCGCGGGGATGTTCTGCTCGCCGAGCTGATCGTGCAGAACGATGAAATGTGAAGTGGTGGAAGTGTTCCCGTACTTCTCGATGACCCGCAGATCCGGCGGCATCGGGCTGCCGAACTCGCGCTCGGCGATCGCGTTCATCCACGGGATGGCCGTGGCGCCGAACTGGTGGTGGATCACGTAGTCGAACTTCTCGTCGGCGAAGGTCTTGCCCTGCGCCTCGAGGAATTTCCGCTGGGTATTGGTACCGAGCAGGAAGCGGTCCTCGTTGTGCATCCGGCGGTTGTCGGTGTACATCGCGATGCCCTGCGTCTTGCCGCTCGGCATGCCCAGACACAGCTGCGCGTATTCCGCCGCGGTCATCATCTCGATGTAGTGGATCATGTCGTTTTCGTCGACCGCCTGGTCCAGCACGATCGCACAGCCGGAATCGCCGACGGACAGCGACGCGAATTGCGGATCGTATTTCTGGGA
>NZ_BAFZ01000056.1 GCF_000308575.1 Nocardia exalbida NBRC 100660
CCGTTTCATCCGGGAATTACTTTTCTTACCGGTCGGCGGTGAGCGCGGTCGTCAATGCGGCTGCCGTGCTCCGCGTCGCATCCATGAATTCCTCGCGTTCCGCTCGGGTCGTCGCGGCCCGCAGCGGTCCCAGCTGCACTTCGTATGCGGCGGCGCCGCTCGCGTCGAAAACCGGCGCCGCGAGATAACTCAGCGGCAAGACTTCCTCCGAATCCAGCTCGGCCCTGGTGAAGGGCCGCGAGGTGAGCGCGGCGAGCTGGCGAAGCGCGCGAGTGCGCAGATGAGGTTGCAGCAGTTCGGATCCCACCGCGCCGAGCAGATCCACGAGCAGATCGACCATCCCCGCGTCGTCGGCGCGGGGCCGGAAGACGGCCACCCCACGCTCGCGGACCAGCGCCAGCAGCGCACCGGCCATCCGTTGATCCGTTTCCGCGGCCGTGCGCAGCCAAATGTTCTGCTCATGCGCGGGCCGCCACGGCATCACGCTGGCGCCGGCCGGGAACTGCAGCGGAATGCGATGTCCCACCGGGATTCCGGGAACGACGCGGTCGACGCCGTGGCGCACGTCGAGCACCGTCAGCCGGTCGGGTTCTATGCGGCTGAACGTGGCGCCGTACCCGGTCCGGGCGGCGAGACCGGCGAGGAGGCCGCCGACGCCGTGCGGGAGGGCGGCGCCGTGCAGACCGGCCAGCGCAGGCCCGATGCCGTAGCCGCGAGCAGGGTCGCGAACCACCCAGCCGGCCGCGTCCAGTTCGCTCAGGATCGCGGTCGCGGTGGCACGGGCGATGCCGAGACGTTCGGCGATGCCCGCGACGCTGATCGGCTCCCCGGAGGTCGCCAGCAACGACACGATTTCGACGACGCGACGCGTCGGTGGCGACGCCGATCGGTCCGGCATGTCCACAACCCCTTGTCCCGCCCGGGTGAGCGACCTACGATGACGAATATTAGATCACATGCTGTCGAATATTCGTCACCAGCGTAGGGAGCGCGAATGATTCTGGATCGGTTCCGAATCGACGATCAGGTCGCCATAGTCACCGGTGCGGGCCGCGGTCTCGGCGCGGCCATAGCGGTGGCGTTCGCGGAGGCGGGGGCGGATGTCCTCATCGCCGCACGGACCGAGAGCCAGCTCGAGGAGGTGGCCGCGCGCGTGGCCGCCGCGGGGCGACAGGCCCACGTGGTGCCCGCGGACCTGAGCGATGCCGATGCCACGGCGGCTCTCGCCGCGGCGGCGGTCGAGCGCTTCGGACGACTGGACATCGTGGTCAACAATGTCGGCGGGGCGCTGCCGTGCCCGCTGCTGGACACGACGCCGCAGGCGCTGACGGACGCGTTCGAGTTCAACGTCACCAACGCGCACGCCCTGGTCCGGGCCGCGGTACCGCGCATGCTCGAAACCGCCGGTGGCGGTTCGATCCTGAACATCACGTCGACCATGGGTCGGCTGCCGGGGCGTGCGTTCGCGGCCTACGGCACCGCCAAGGCCGCCCTCGCCCACTACACCAAGCTCGCCGCACTCGACCTGAACCCGCGTATCCGGGTGAACGCCATCGCGCCGGGGTCGATCCTGACCTCCGCGCTGGAGATCGTCGCGGGAAACGACGCCATGCGGACCGAATTGGAATCGAAGACACCGTTGCACCGCATCGGCGAACCCGAGGACATCGCCGCGGCCGCGCTCTATCTGGTGTCGCCCGCGGGCAAGTACCTCACCGGCAAGATCCTCGAGCCCGACGGCGGCTTGATCATGCCGAACCTCGACCTCCCGATCCCGGATCTGTGACATGACATATCGCGTAGTGCAATGGGGCACCGGCAATGTGGGCAGGCATGCCCTGGCCGGCGTGATCGCCCATCCCGAACTGGAACTGACCGGCGTGTGGGTGTCCGGTCCCGCCAAGGACGGCATCGACGCGGGGACGCTGGCCGGCCTCGAGCACCCCGTCGGCGTCACCGCCACGACCGACGCGGACGCATTGCTCGCGTCACGGCCGGACTGCGTCGTCTACTGCTCCATGACCGACAACCGGCTGTTCGAAGCCGTGCAGGACCTCCAGCGCATCCTGGCCGCCGGAATCAATGTCGTCGCCTGCGCACCGGTGTTCTTCCAATACCCCTACGGAGTGCTGCCCGACGAGCTGCTGAAACCGGTGCAGGAGGCGGCCGCGCAGGGCAATTCGTCGCTGTGGGTGAACGGCATCGACCCGGGTTTCGCCAACGACCTGCTGCCGCTCGCGCTCGCGGGGACCTGCCTGCGCGTCGACCAGGTGCGCTGCCTGGAAATCGTGGACTACGCCAGCTACGACAACCGGGCGGTCATGTTCGACATCATGGGCTTCGGCAAGCCCGTCGACGAGATTCCCATGCTGTTGCAGCCCGGGGTGCTGTCGCTCGCCTGGGGTGGCACGGTCCGTCAGCTCGCCGCCGGGATAGGCGTCACCCTCGACGCCGTCACCCAGTCCTACGAGCGCATCCCGGCACCGGAGTCGTTCGACATCGCGACGGGGCACATCGCCGAAGGAACCGCGGCGGCATTGCGTTTCGAAGTCCGGGGCATGGTCGGGGACGTGCCGGTCACGGTGCTCGAGCACGTGACCCGGCTGCGCCCCGACCTGTGCCCGGACTGGCCACAGCCGGCGCACCCCGAGGGCTCCTACCGGGTCGAGATCACGGGCGAGCCCGATTACGCGCTCGACCTGGTGACCTCGAGCCGCAACGGGGATCACAACTACGCGACCGTCCTGGCGACAGGCTTGCGGATAGTCAACGCCGTGCCCGCCGTTGTCGCCGCTCCCGCAGGCATCCTCACCGCGCTCGACCTGCCATTGATCACGGCTCCCGCGCACCGCCCTGGCCGGTGACCGACCGCGCGGCCCCGAGGCGCGCGGGTATCCGGCTTACCCTGATCACCGACCGGTGACGAGGTCCCCGCGCTGAGCAATCGGCAGCGGCCCTTCGAGTTTTCGGCTCCGGCACGGCTCATTGTCCGGCCGTGTGGCCACGCGGCTGTGGCCCAGGCTCCGGTCCTGGTCGCCAGACCGGTGACGTGCGGGGCTCTGTCTCGCGGGGTGCGGCGCGGAGAGTGCCTGCTCGAGGTATTCGGCGGGCTCGACGCTCCCGCGTGGTCGAAGACCTGCGGGGCGGTCGCGCGGCTACACGGCATACCGCACTGAATTACGCCCGCTTGGCTTCGACCCGGCGGTGCGCTGCCGCCGCACTCCGGCCCTGGTCTCGGACCGGTGGAGCGGTCGCCTCCCGCTAAGGCTTGCCGCGCTGGAAGCTCGCCGATCTTCGACCGGCCGGGCGGTACGCGGCTGCCGCGGGGACTAACCGGCGCGCAGTGCGGACAGCGCCCGCTCGACGTCGTCGGCGCTGTTGTAGAGGTGGAAGGCGAACCGCAACCCGCCGCCACGCGCGGAGGCGATCACCTCGGCCTCGGCGAGCCGGGGCGCCAGGTCTCCCGCGCCGGGCACGGAGACGATCGGCGAGCGCGCGTCGACGGGCTCGAAGCCCAGGTCACGCAGGCCGTCGCGGAAGCGGTCGGCGAGTTCGAGGTCGTGCGCGCCGATTTTCTCGACGGTGAGTTCCTCGATCAGCGACAGTCCGGCCAGCGCCGCCACGACGCCGAGCCAGTCCGGTGTCGTGTCGAACCGTCGTGCCGTCGCGGGCAGTGCGACCGGGCGGTAGAGCTCGGCCCAGCGGTCCTCGGCGGCGTACCAGCTCGAGCCCACCGGACGCAGCTGCGGGACGAGGTCGGCCGGTGTGGCGAGGAACGCGACGCTGCGTGCGCCGATCAACCATTTGAAGGTGGCGCACACCCAGTAGTCCGCGTCGGTGAAGCGCAGTGGCAGCCATCCCGCGGCCTGGGTGGCGTCCACCAGCAGGCGCGCGCCGTTGGCCCGGGTCGCCGCGCGCAGTTCGGCCAGATCGGTGACGCGGCCGTCCGCGGACTGGACCACACTCATGGCCACCAGCGCGGTCTCCGGCCGCACCTGCGCGGCCAGCTCCCGCAAGGGCACGAAGCGCACGACGAGGTCGTCCCGGTACACGAAAGGCATGGACACGGAGGAGAATTCGCCTTCCGGTAGCAGCACCTCCGCGCCGGGCGGCAGTGCCGTGGCCACGGGGGCGATGAGTCCCGCGACACCACTGCCGAGCGCGATGTCGTCGGCGGTCGCGCCGTCGAGCAGCCGGGCGAACCCGGCACGCAGGCCGGGTGCCAGTCGATCCACCTCGGTTGTCGGCGCACCGCGGCCGGACGCCCAGCTCGCACTCGCGTCGCGCACCGCGGCGAGTGCCCTGGCGGACGGCAGACCGAAGGACGCGGTGTTCAGGTAGGTGGTTTCGGGAGTGAACTCGTCAGGCGCAAGGGAGGGCATGCTCGCAGCATCCGCCGGACCGCGCCGGGCCGTCCAGCGCCACCGGGCCGATAGTGGACCGATTTCCGCGCCCGGCGGTCACTTCTCCGGTGCCCACATGTTGGACAGCAGTTGAAAGCTGGGCGTGTCGGCCAGCGACTGCATGGATTCGTAGATGCGGCGGTAGCCGGTGGAGGCGATGCGCCATTTGCCGTCGGCGTCGCGGCGGTAGGCGTCGGTGTAGTAACCGGCCCCGCGGATCAGGACCCCGTACTCGGTGGCGATGACGGTGTCCTCGAAGGCCCAGGACCCTGTGGCCGTCGCGCCGTCGACGCTGATCTCCGGGTGGTTGGCGATGTGCACCGAGACGATAGAGGGGCCGAGGTTCTCCCGCATGAACGCCGTGATGGCGTCGCGGCCGTCCAGGTGCAGCGGCTCGCCCATGGCGTGCGTACCGTAGCGTCCCTCCGCGTCGACGGCGAGGGTGTCGGCGAAATCGTCCCAGTCTTTGAGGTCGAGGCTCCGGAAGTAGCGGTACTTCAGCTGGCGGACGGCTTCGATGGCGTCGAGATCCATCTGTCGAGCCTGGCACGCGCGGCCGCCGCAGACAAGAACGTGTTCTACTTTGCTGGCGATCGGTGTCGAACAGCGGATGATCGCGTCCTCATGCAGTGCCGCGGCCGACGGTCACAGGCGGGGTGTCGAACCGGTTCGACCGGGTACCCATAGGACAGGAGTTGTCGTACCGCTACGACAGCGCCTCAGGTACCGATCTCGTCACGACCAGGGGAATCTTGCGATGACCGACCGTCCTGCCACTCCCGACACGAACCAGCAGACCCCGCTCGACCAGGAACTCGCCTTGAAAGCGGCCGCGCAGCGCTTGGAGGACGAATTCGACGGCGTCGCCAGCGAAGCCGCGATCGAGGATCATCTGCACTCGTCCTACGATCATGTCGCCGACCACGCCACCGTCGTGAACTACCTGCCGCTGCTGGCCGAGCGCTACACCCGCGAGTGGCTGTTCACCCTCGCGGATTCCGCGCACGGGTCGCCCTAGTGGCCTCTAAGCTCTACGCGAGTGCGCGTGGAGGTTGGCAATGACGGTCGAGGTGATGACCGATCCCGAGCCGGGGGAGTTATGGACCGGATCTGGACAGGCAGCACGGCCGGGTCAGCCCCCGGTATCGATGATCGAGCGGATGACGCTGATACTGGAGGCTTTCGACGGCGTCACGCCGACGCTCACCCTCGTCGAACTGGCCGAGCGCACCGGGTTGCCGCGTTCCACCGTGCACCGCATTCTCGACCAGTTGATCCGGCTGCGCTGGCTGGCGCACGCGCCCGGCGGCTACCGGCTCGGTCTGCGCACGCTGGAGCTGGGCGGACTTGCCGCCGAGCACAACGAGATCCGTGACGCGGTGAGTCCGCTGCTGCACGATCTGAGTCAGCAGACCGGGATGGTCGGGCACCTCGGGGTGCTGGACGGGCGCGACGTGTTGTATCTGGACAAGGTCGGCGGCCGGTTCGCCGCGAGCGTGCCCACCCGTCTCGGCGGCCGGATGCCCGCGCACAGTACGGCATTGGGCAAGGCGCTGCTGGCCACGTTGGACCCGAGCATCGTGGAAGCATCCTTCCGGTACCACCTGCCGCAACTGACCTCACGCACTCTCACCGACAGGACCGAACTGCATCGGGAACTCGGCCGCATCCGCAATCGCCAGGGTGTCGCCGTCGACAACGAGGAGTGCGTACCCGGTCTCGCATGCGTGGCCGTGCCGATTCGCGGGCGCGGCGCCGCGGTGGCCGCGGTGTCGCTGTCGGGCCGCACCGGTTCGGAGGCAGTGGTGCCGGACACCGCTCGGCTGGCCCGCGCGCTGGCCGAAGTCGCCCAGGAGGCGGGACGAAACCTCTTCCCTCGGCACGCGCGCAGGCGCTGACCTCACCGTGGGTGCGGTTGTCTCGCCCGAGCCGCGCCGGATCATTTCCGACCAGCCGGTGTCGTCGCCGGGTGGCGAGGCCGAAATTAGCGGCGTGCTTGCTGAATTGCGTGTTTTTCACTGTGAAGAATTTTCGTTCGCGCTGCGCCCGGGCGGTGGGGCTGCTTTCCTGGTGAGGTCAGGATGGACAGTCCGCGAGCAGGCGAGCCGGAGTCGGGGAAGCGATGCACCGGGTACCGATCCAAGAGCGGCCATTCCGTTCCGAGTGGCTGTGGTTCGCCGCAGGCGTGCTGGCCACCGTCGCGGTGGGCGTCTGGCTGGTGCGGCCGTCGGCGCCCACCTGCGTCGCGGCGAGTCCCCTGCACGAGGCGTCCTCGCCGTCCCGATATCCGGTGACCGCTATGACATTCGCGCCGATCGGACCGGAGACGTCCGCCGAAGCGCGCTACTTCGTGCTCGGCAAGCAGGTGTCGTGCTCCTTTCACGAGCTGCCGCCGGACGGCTTCTACGCCGGGCTGTCCACCCCCGACTTCGGGCGCGCCGACCTGTGCGGGGCGTATCTGGAGATCGCGGGTCCGCGCGGGTCGGTCCGGGCACTGGTGGTCGACCACTGCCCGGCATGCGGTCCGGGGCAACTGGATCTGAGTGCGGCGGCGTTCGAGCGGATCGCCGATGGCCACGACGGGGTGGCGCGGGTCGGCTATCGCCTGGTCCGCGACCCGCAACCGGTGGAGGAGCTGACCTACGAGGTGAAGCAGGATTCCTCCGCGTCCTGGTTCGGCCTCCTGTTCGGCGGCACCGGAAATCCATTGCGTGAGGTTGCTGTTCGACCCGCTGCGGGCGGTCCGTGGCGACCGCTCACCCGGCGGGCGGACAACTATTGGACCCTCTCCGGCGCCGGGCCGGGCCCGTTCACCGCGCGCGTGACCGATGTCTACGGCAACGAGGCCGAGATCACCGATGTCACGGTGGAGCCGGGGCGGTACGCGGCACGGACCCGGCTCTACTCCGGCGCTCCGTCGTTCGCGTCCGCGCCGGTCCTCGCCACCTCGGCCGGGCCCGGCGCGGTCGCCTCCCGCTGCGGGCGGTAGCGGTCAGGTGAGTTCCGTCGCCAGCGCACGCCCGGCGGCCCGGCCCGAGAAGATGCATCCGCCGAGGAAGGTGCCTTCCAGCGCGTTGTACCCGTGCACGCCGCCACCGCCGAACCCGGCGACCTCACCCGCGGCGTACAGACCAGGGAACGCCGTGCCGTCCGGCCGGATCACCTGGGAGTTCAGGTCGGTCTGCAAGCCGCCCAGGGTTTTGCGGGTGAGGATGTTGAGCCGCACGGCGATCAGCGGGCCCGCGGCCGGATCGAGAATCCGGTGCGGTTTGGCGACCCGGCCCGCCTTGTCGCCCAGGTACCGGCGCGCGTTGGCGATCGCCATCAGCTGGCTGTCCTTGCTGTACTTGTTCGTCAGTTCCCGGTCCCGCGCGACGATCTGGCGTTCCAGATCGTCATAGTCCAGCCGGGGGCCGCGAGCGATCTTGTTCATGCCCTCGACCAGTTCACGCAGCGTGTCGGCCACGACGAAATCGACACCGTGCTGTTTGAACGCCTCGACCGGCCCCGGTGCGCCCTTGGCGACGCGGCTTTTCAGCGTGAGCTTGAGGTCCTTGCCGGTGATGTCCGGGTTCTGCTCGGAGCCCGACAGCGCGAACTCCTTCTCGATGATCGACTGGGTGAGCACGAACCACGAATAGTCGTAACCGGTCTTCAGGATCTCCTTCATCGTCGAGTTGGTGTCGAATCCGGGGAAACACGGTGCGGGCAGGCGCTTTCCGTTCGCGTCGAACCACATCGAGGACGGTCCGGGGATGATCCGGATCGCGTGATCGGGCCAGATCGGGTCCCAGTTGACGATGCCTTCGGTGTAGTGCCACATGCGGTCCCGGTTGACGATGGCGCCGCCCGCGGTCTCGGTGATGGCGAGCATCCGGCCGTCTACGTGCGCGGGCACGCCGGAGATCATGGTCTCCGGGCACGGACCCAGTCGCTGGGTGGGCCAGTTGCGCCGGATCAGCTCGTGGTTGTGGCCGATTCCGCCGGAGGCCACGATCACGGCCTTGGCGCGCAACTCGAATTCGCCCACCTCGGTCCGCGACGAGGCGCGTCCCCGGTCCAGATCGGTGTCCTCGAGCACCGCGCCGCGCACGCCGACCACCGCGTCGTTCTCCACGATCAATTCGTCCACCCGATGGCGGAAGCCGAATCGGACCAGTCCGCGCCGCTCGCCCTCGAGGACCGGCTCGGCGAAGACCCGGACCACCTCGGGGCCGGTGCCCCAGGTGAGATGGAAGCGCGGCACCGAGTTGCCGTGTCCGTCGGCGCGGTCGCCGCCGCGCTCGGCCCAGCCGACCAGCGGCGTCACCCGCAGGCCGAGTTCGCGCAGGTACTCCCGCTTCTCGGTGGCCGCGAACCGCACATAGGCCCGCGCCCACTGCCTGGCCCACTTGTCCTCGTCGTCGCGGTCGAACCCGGCCGAGCCGAGCCAGTCCTGCAGGGCCAGATCGTAGGAGTCCTTGATGCCGAGGCGCCGCTGCTCCGGACTGTCGACGAAGAAGAGCCCGCCCAGCGACCAGAACGCCTGACCGCCGAGATTGTTACGATTCTCCTGGTCGAGCACGTGCACCGTGCGACCGGCCTTGACCAGTTCGTGCGTGGCGACCAGGCCGGCCAGCCCGGCGCCGACGACGAGGACGTCCGCCTCCGGCGTCACCTCGGGACTGCTGTGGGACATGTTCATCCTTCGGTTGCGGTGCTGTAGGCCAGCACGACGTGGTGGAACAGTTCGGTGCGGCGCTCGCGCGCGGCACGGCTGTCCGGCTCCATCAGGACCTGCACGCTGGTCCCGTCGTGGACGGCGATGAGCGCTTGGCCGAACGCCTCCGGGTCCGGCACGGTGCGGCCGCCGCGGGCGAGCGCCGCGACGATGGTGGGCATGAGGGCCGCGACGATGGCTTCCTCGCGGGCGGCCATCACCCGGCGCAGCGCCGGGGTGCGCAGGGCATGCGCGGTGAATTCGGCGGTGATCCGGTACCAGCCCTCGTCGACCGGCACCGCCCGTTCCAGTCGCCGGACCGCGGCGCGCACGTCATCGGCGCCGTCGGCGGCGATCTCGTCGAGGATGGCGCCCGCCTCGGTGAGCATCGCCGTCGAGCGCTGCTCCCACATGGCCAGGAACAGCTCGTCCAGCGAGCTGAAGTTCGAGTAGAACGCCCCGCGGGTGAATCCGGCGCGCTCGCACACCCGCTCCACGGTGGCGCGCCCGAAGCCTTCTTCGGCGAACGCGTCGTAGGCCGCGGTCAGCAGCCGGTTCCTGGTTTCGGCGCGGCGGCGGGTGACCCGGGCGGGTGCGGCCTGCGCGGCATCGGACGCCATCGGGCACCTCCTCGGTTCGGCCTCGACCAGGGCATCGGATACAGAAATGTACTCGATACAGAAACGTATCAGACGTTGGTGGGCGGCGTGGCCGAATCCGCCGAGTAGGGTGATTCCGGCGCACCCGGCCCGGTCGGGATGCCCGGTCCGTGTCGATCCGATCGGAGCGAGGTGATCCGACGATGAGCCAGATCCGCGGCGGTAGGACTGCGATGCGATGCTGGCGGGTGCGCAGGCCGGGCGCGATCGATGGCGGCCCGTTGGACGCGGAGCGAACCTCCGTCCCGGAACCCCGTCCCGGCGAGTTGATGGTGCGTGTACTGGCCTGCGGCGTGTGCCGGACCGACCTGCACGTGGCCGAAGGCGATCTTCCGGTGCACCGGGCCGGAGTGGTGCCGGGGCACGAGGTCGTCGGCGAGGTCGTCACGGTCGGGCAGGGTGCGGAGGGGGAGGGTTTCGCGGTGGGGGACCGGGTGGGCATCGCCTGGCTGCGGCACACGTGCGGGGAGTGCAAATTCTGCCTGCGCGGCGCGGAGAACCTCTGTCCGCATTCGGCCTACACCGGCTGGGACGCCGACGGCGGTTACGCCGAATTCGCTTGTGTGCCTGCGGCATACGCATTGCGCTTGCCCGCTGGTTACTCGGATGCCGACACCGCCCCCTTGCTGTGCGCGGGCATCATCGGGTACCGGGCGCTGCTGCGGGCCGCCGTTCCGCCGGGCGGGCGGCTGGGAATCTACGGCTTCGGCGGCAGTGCCCATATCGCCGCCCAGGTGGCCGCCGCGCAAGGAGCGGAAGTGCACGTGATGACCCGGGATCCGGCGGCGCGGGAACTCGCGACCGCGCTCGGCGCCGCGTCGGTGCAGGGCGCCGCGGATCCGCCTCCGGTGCTGCTGGATTCGGCGATCCTGTTCGCGCCGGTCGGTGAACTGGTGCCGCCCGCGCTCGCGGCGCTCGATCGCGGCGGGATCCTCGCCATCGCCGGTATTCATCTCAGCGACATTCCCGCGCTGAACTATCAGCGGCATCTGTTCCAGGAAAGGGAGATTCGATCGGTCACCGCGAACACCCGTGCCGACGCTCGCGAATTCCTGGCTTTCGCCGGCGAGCACCGGATACATCTGACCACGCACGGGTACTCCCTGGACATGGCCGATCGGGCGCTGATCGACCTCGCGCACGGACGATTCACGGGCGCAGCGGTTCTCGCACCGTAAAACGCCGGAGAACACGATTCGGCGCTGACTCGGTATCGGTCGGGTGGAGTTCCTTGACGGCCTCAGGGGCGGTTCCTACCTTCGCGGATATAGCCGGGTAATTGTCACTGACAAGTGTCGCCCGGCTGTCTCACAACGGCGTGAGTAGGTGAGTACGATGGCCAACCGGAAGGTAATTCACTTCGAAAAGTGGCGTGTAGTAGAGGCATTCGCTGTGCTACTGCTCGTCGCGGGGTTCGGGGCTGCGACGGGATTGCACGCATGGGCGACGTCCTGTGCGGCGGTCGACGTGGTCGTCGCTCGAGGCACCCACGAACCCGGATATCTGGGTGCGGTGGTGGGCGACCCGCTCTACGAGGCACTGTGGCGAGCACTTCCGGTCGATTCGCAGGCATATCGGGTGGACTACCCCGCAGACCTGCTCGACCCGTCCTCGATCGGCCGCGGCACCCAGGACATGACCGCCCATGTGCTGTGGCAAGCGGCGCGGTGCCCGGATCAGCGGTTCGTCCTGGTCGGCTTCTCGCAAGGGGCCGTCGTGGCGCACGGGGTGCTCGGCACCGGCATCGTGACCGCACTCGGTGGCATCCGCACCCTGCCGGTGGATCTGGAATCCCGGGTGGCCGCGGTGCTGTTGTTCGGTGATCCGATCCGGCTGGTCGGCTGGTCCGTGCCGGAGCAATACGCCTGGCGGACCGGAAACTACTGCGCGAGTGGTGATCCGGTGTGCGAGGGCGGCATCCGTCCGGCCGCGCATACCGACTACCGCTGGGCCATGTGGCCCGCCGTGGAGTTCGCGGTGTACCGGATGTGACCGCGCGGGAACGGGATCCGCAGGAGTGGGGCCGACCGAGGTCGGCCCCACTCCGCTGTACGTAACTACCAGTGCAAGCCCGGGACCACACGAGCGACGCGCGCCGCGGGGGCCGGCAGCGCCATGAGCGGCATGATCACCGGGGCCAGCGCGGACAGCGCGCCGCCGCCGGTCGCGGGCGCGGCGGCGGGCGACGGATCGGCCGCACGGCGCTCCGCGTCGCCCCGCGCCGCGCGGGACTCGCCGAACATGCGGTAGCCCTGGTGCATGATCTGACGCTTCACCGACGGCATCAGCAATTCCACCGCCTGCGCGAAGGTGCCGACCGGCGTGTCGATGCGATGCGGCCGGTCCTCGAGCGCACGCACCACGATCGCGGCGGCCTGCTCCGGATCCGGCACCGGAAGCGAGCGGTAGAGGTCGGTCGGCGCGATCATCGGGGTCCGCACCAGCGGCATCCGCACCGAGGTGAACGTGATCCCGGCATCCCGGTTCTCCACCGCCGCGATCTCGCTGAAGTTGTCCAGCGCCGACTTGCTCGCCACATAGGCGGCGAATCGGGGCACCTTGGTCTGCACCGCGATCGAGGAGATGTTCACCACGTGCCCGAAGCGGCGCGCCCGCATCGACGGCAGCAGTCCGAGGATCAGCCGCACGGCGCCGAAGTAGTTCACCGCCATGGTTCGCTCGAAATCGTGCATCCGGTCGGTGGAGTTGAGCACCGAGCGGCGGATCGAGCGGCCCGCGTTGTTCACCAGGTAGTCGACGTGGCCGTGGTCATCGAGGACGCACTGCACGAGCTTCTCGACCGCTTCGGAGTCGGTGATGTCGCACGGATAGGTATGTGCGACACCGCCTTCGGCGCGCACCGCGTCGGCGGCGGCCGCCAGGTCGTCGTGCCCGCGGGCGACCATCAGGACCGTGGCGCCGCGCCGGGCGACGGCGTGCGCGGTGGCCAGCCCGATACCGGAGGACGCGCCGGTGATCAGCACGACCCGTCCGGCGAGCGGGTCGCCGGTGATGGACACGCGTCCGCGCTGCGGGTCGAGGTGGTCGCGCCAGTACTGCCACAGCCGGTCGGCGTAGCTGTCGAACGACGGCACCGTCAGGCCGCAGCCGCGCAGTTGGGCGCGGGTGGAGTCGCTGATGAACTCCGCGGAGAACGAGGTGTGTGGAGCGACTTCGACCGGGATGCCCACCTGCTCGAGCAGGAAATCGCGCACGGCGGTGAGGCCGGGGATCTGCGCGAGCCCGCTGAGCGCCAATGCGCTGCCCGGCACCGTGCCGATACCGATCGGGGCGCCCGCCGCGGCGGCGAGCGCGCGGTACACCTCGCCGAACGGCTGCGGCTCCGGGTTGACCAGGTGGAAGGTGCGTCCGTCCAGGCCGGGGCGGCGGATCAGCTCCGCCATGGCGGCCGAGACATAATCCACCGGAACGATATTCGTGGCACCGAGGTCGGGGAGCGGCAACGGCAGCTCGGACGGCAGCGCGGCCAGCCGCGCGATCGCGCCGAAGAAGTAGTAGGGGCCGTCGATCTTGTCCATCTCGCCGGTGCGGGAATCGCCCACGATGATCGCGGGGCGATAGACCCGCCAGCGCACGCCGCGCGACTCGCGGACGAGCTTCTCGGCGGCGAACTTGGTGCGGTGATACGGCGAGGTCAGCCGCTGTCCGAGGTCGAAGTCCTCCTCGAAGAACTTGCCTTTGTGGTCGCCTGCCACGGCCACCGAGGAGACGTGGTGCAGCACCGCGCCCAGCTCGCGGGCCAGGGCCAGCACCGAGCGCGTGCCGGTGACGTTCGCCGCGTGCGCGGTGTCCTCGTCGGCGGTCATGTCGTAGACGGCGCCCAGGTGGACCACGTGGTCGGCCCGCGGCGCCTCGCACGCCAGTCCCAGGCCCTCGGCGGTGAGATCGCCGATCAGCGCGAAGACCCGCTCGGCGCCGCGCCAGCCCGCCGCGATGTCGGTGAATTTCGCCAGCGACGTCTCACGCACCAGCACGTGGACGATCGCGTCGGCGTCGCGATCCAGCAGGTCCTGCACCACCCGCCTGCCCAAGAATCCGGTTCCGCCCGTCACGATGTAAGTGGCCATCGCACTCTCCTGCTGCTTACTCGAACCATGTTGTCGCACAAGTCATCCGGCATGCGGCAATGGATGCGGACAGCGTTGATTCGGCCCCCAGCGACAGACGTCGGGCCGAAAGTAGGAACACCTTCGTCCTGACTTATTACTGAAGAGTAATGGAGCGCGCGCTTTCCCGGCAAGCGATCATGGGCCGTGTGGCCTGTGGGGCTGATCACCGTCCGCGCAGGTCAAACGGTATGTGTTACATGGATTTCTAGTTACTCGCGTTCTGGTCGAGTGTCCAGCAACTTCATGGCGTCCCGGTGCGGCTACTTCTTCTCGACCCGTGCGGACGGGGCTTGCAACGGGGGCTTGTCACGCAGGAACGTCTCGAAGGCGTCCAGGTCGGTCGGGCCCACCGCGGGGTCGGCGCCCTCGGTGAAGACGGTGAATCCATCGCCGCCCGAAGCGAGGAAGTTGTTCGTCGTTACGCGATAGGCGGCGACCGGGTCGATCGGCTGCCCGCCGATACGGACGCTGCCCGCGATCACCTTCGCGCCTGTGGGAGCGGTATCGGAGTAGGCGTAGCCGATGCCCGCGAGGGACAGGATCGTCGGTTTTTCGGGGTGGGTCCATTGCTGTTCCAGCAGGCGCAGGATCTGGCTGCCGGTGAGCGTGAGCGTGACGACCTGGTTGCCGAACGGCTGGACGGTGAAGAGGTCGCCGTAGGTGATCGGTCCCTGCTTCAGATCGGCGCGTACGCCGCCGGGGTTCATGAAGGCCGCCACGGCGGCGGCCGGGCCCGCGGTGACCGACAGCATGGAATCGGCGATCACGTCGCCCAGCGGTGAGGTGCCCGCCGGGTTCGGTTCGTGCGGGAGGGTGGCCGCGGCCGCGCCGACCACGCGGCCCGCGCGAGGCCGGGACTGCTCGGTGTAGAAATCGATCAGCGCGGTCGTCGGGGCGTCGGGTGTCACCTCGCGGGTCACCACTCGGTTGACCGCCGACGCTTGCACGCCGTCGGGGCCGAAACGCAGCGTGACATCGGTGATGAGCCGTCCGTAGGAGGACGCCTGGGTGATGACCCTGCCCCCGGCGGTGCACACGTAGGGCTGGTGGCTGTGCGCGGTGAACACCGCCCGCACCGCGGGGTCGATCCGCTCGGCCAATCCGGTCACGTTCGGCGTGACGTTCGCGCAGCCGTTGTAGTCCAGTGGTGCGTCCGGTTCGGGCCGCTGGGAGCCGCCGTCGTGCACCAGCGCGACGATCGCCTCCGCACCCGCCGCTCTCATCTCCGGCACGTAGCGGTTGATCGCGGCGGCCTGATCGCCGAACAGATAGCCCCGGATGCCCTCGGGCAGAACGATACTCGCGGTGTCGGGTGTGACGGTGCCGACGACGCCGATCCGGTGCCCGCCCACCTCCAGCAGGGTCCACGGGCGCAGTGCGGGTGGCAGGTTGCCCTGCGCGTCGGTGACGTTCGCGGCCAGGTAGGGGAATTTCGCGCCGGTGAACGGAGCGCCGGGAGAACATCCGTCCCACGCGCACCCGCCCTGCTGCAAACGCGTCAATTCTCGTACACCGTCGTCGAATTCGTGATTGCCGACCGCGGAGGCGGCCACTCCCACGTTGCCGAGGAAGGCGATCGTCGGCTCGTCGTGGAACAGGCTGGAGACCAGCGGGCTCGCCCCGATGTCGTCCCCGGCCGCCAGTACGGCGCTGGACGGATAGGCGGCCTTCAGCCGTGCCAGATGGGTTGCGAGATAGGCGGCTCCGCCCGCGTCGTATTTGCCGATCTTCCCGTTGGACCCGCTCGGCGGCTGGAGGTTTCCGTGCAGATCGTTGAAGCCGAACAGGTGTACCTCGTCCGGCTGCGCGGGACGCAGATCGTTCGTCGAGATCAAGGGCACGATCTGTGCCGCCGTCGACGAGCCGGGCCCGGCACCGGGGTCGGGCGTCGTGCCACAACCCCCCACCAGACCGACGCCGACGAGACCGGCTAGAACCACGGCGATGCGACGGCGCGCTCTCATACCATGACTGTCCCACGTCCCCGGCATTCGCGCAGCACTGCCGAAATACCGCGCGCCGCAGCGCGATGCGGCGGGTGGATCCGGCTACTGAGCGGCCGGGAATTCCTCGGCGAGTTCCTCGAAGACCGCGGTGTTCATCGCGAAGGCGCGCTTGCCCTCGTCGAGTACGCGGCGGCGCTCCAGATCATCGAGCGGCAGGCGATCGAGCAGGCCGCGGTATTCCCGCTTGAACGCCGCCGGATTGCGTACGCCGTCGAAGACGTAGAAACGCACTCCGTCGCCGCGATGCGGAAGGTTCCACAACTTTTCGGCGGTGCCGCGGATGACTTGTCCGCCGGACAGGTCACCGAGGTAGCGGGTGTAGTGGTGGGCGATGTACCCGGCGGGCCACTCGCGTGCGCACGCGTCGATGCGTTCGGCGTAGGCCGCGGTGGCGGGCAACGGTTCCAGGCCGGTACGCCAGCCGGAGCCGAGGAGATGCGCGAGATCGCGTTCGAGTTCCGCGGTGCGGGCCAGCTCCGGCCGGATGAACGGTCCGGCGACCGGGTCCTCGGCCAGCGTCTCCCACCGCTGTTCGAGCGCGCGGTAGATGAACCAGAGCTGACCGGTGTAGCGGTGATACGAGTCGACGCCGAGGGATCCGCCCAGCATGTCGCTCATGAAGCGGGAGTTCTCCGCCTCCGCGTGCTGCTGCGCGGTGGCGGTGCGGATCTGCTTCGAGAACGGATCTGTTTCCAGCATGTCCGAACCACCTCACCTCGCACCGGGGCCGCTATCGCATCGCGCCGCCCTGACCAGTTCGATAAGAGGTTACCGGGCGGGCGTTCGGCGCGCATGCGCCTCGCGGTTCAGTGCGCGGACGCCGAGCGGCGCCGTCGCCGCACGATCGGGCGGCGCAGCGAGCCGAACCGGCGCAGTATCCGGGGCCTGCGCACCGTGCGGTCGCACCACTCGCCGAGGGTGACACCGGCAGCCAGCGCGCAGCCGATGCCGAAGGCCGACAGCAGTTGGTTGCCTCCGATCAGCAGTTCGTCGTTGAGCAGGGCGTAGAGCCCGCGGTAGACCTTGAGGCCGGGCAGCAACGGGGTGATGCCCGCGACCGCGACGACCAGCGGGGGAGTCAGCGCCCGGCGGGCCATCAGGCCACCGGCCAGCCCGACCAGCGTCGCGGCCGCACCGGAGGAGATCACGGGACCGAACCCGGCCTGCTGGATGAGCAGGAAGCAGATGATGCCCGCGGCGCCGCTGCCCGCCGCGGCGGCGAGGGCCCGGCGCTCGGCGTAACAGGCGAGCGCGAACGCCAGGGCCGCCACCGCACCGGCCAGGATCTTCACCGGCAGGTCGGTGATGTCGCGGGCGGAGGTCAGATAGACCGGTGGCACCGTGGCGTCGAGGAGGTCGGCGATGCGCAGGGTGAACGCGATGCCCGCGATGATGCCGCCGGTCATCATCATCACCTCGAGCATGCGGGCCGTGGCGGTGATGGGGGCGCCGGTGATCGCGTCCTGCACCGAGCCGACCAGTTGCAATCCACTGAGCAGCACGGTGATCCCGGCGGCGATGATCAGGGTCGGGTCGGCGTCGATCCGCAAGCGCGCGGCCAGGCTCGCCAGCACGATGGCCGGGAGCGCGGCGATGGCGCCGCCCACCATGTGCTGGAAGAAGAACGGCAGTCCGTAGCGATTGAGGACGCGATTGGTGCGGTCGATCGCCGCGGTGGTCGCGAAACTGACCGCGGCCACGAGGGCGCCGGCGCCGAGTAGCGCGGCGATCGCCGCCGCCATCAGCGACCACGCGGCGGTGGCGGTCCACCGGTGATACGGGTGCGGCGCCGAGGTGATCGCGTCGAGCGCGGCGCGGGCCTGGTCCGGGGGGACCAGTTCGTTGCGGATCCGGCGGGTCAGCCGGTCCACCGCGGCGAGCCGGGTGAAGTCCAGGGCGCGATAGTGCACGATCCGCATGGTGCTGGCCGGCGGCAGCGCGGGCCCGCGGTCGGCCCAGATGCGGATGGCGTCGTAGGTGACATCGATGCTGCAGCGGGACAGTCCGTAGGTGGCGGCGATGAACCGCACCGTCGTGGTGGTGTCCACCACGCCGGTGCCGGAGGCGAGCACCACCTCGCCGACCCGGACCGCGAGATCGAGGACTTCGGCCACTCTGGCGTCGTCGGTGAGATCGATCGGCTGCAACGGCGTCGGCGCGGTGACGATGGTGTCCGCGGTCGCCTGCCGGTCGGCCACCAGCAGGCCGACGGCCTGGGTGACGACGGGTATGGGCCGGGCGCGCCGCAGGCGAAGCCCGCGACGCCAGCCGAGGTGATCCACCCGTTCGGTGGTGACATCGCCTACGGAGGATGCGTCGAGACTCATGCAGGCGAACCTAGTCATCCGACGTCTCCTTGGCATCCGTGCGGGTCGCGGCGGGCGCGCCGGTGCCGCTGACCCCTTGGTGGGACCGGCGAATCATGGTAGAACTTGTTCTAATTTCGGCGATGGGAGCGCGTACGGTGCGGTACGGAATCGTGTTGTTCACCAGCGATCGGGGCATCACCCCCGCGGATGCGGCGGTGGCCGCCGAGCGTGCCGGTTTCGACACGTTCTATGTCCCCGAGCACACGCACATCCCGGTGGTCCGGGCGGCGGCGCACCCGCGCACCGGCGATGCGAGCCTGCCCGACGACCGCTATCTGCGCACCCTGGATCCGTGGGTCGCGCTGGGCACCGCCGCGTCCGTGACCGAGCGCATCGGGTTGTCCACCGCGGTGGCGCTGCCCGCCGAGCATCACCCGATCACGCTGGCCAAGACCATCGCCTCGCTCGACCATCTGTCCGGCGGCCGGGTCAGTCTCGGCGTCGGATTCGGCTGGAACACCGACGAGCTGGCCCACCACGGTGTGCCCGCGGGCAAGCGCAGGACGGTGCTGCGTGAGCATCTCGAGGCCATGCGTGTGCTCTGGACCGAAGAGGAGGCGGGCTTCGACGGCGAGTTCGTCACCTTCGGCGCCAGCTGGTCCTGGCCGAAGCCGGTGCAGAAGCGCATTCCTGTCCTGCTCGGCGCGGCGGGCACCGAGAAGAATTTCACCTGGCTGGCGAACTACGCCGACGGATGGATCACCACGCCGACCGAGGACGGGTTGGATCAGAAGATCGCTCTGCTGCACCGGGTGTGGCGCGAGCACGGGCGCGCCGACCGCCCCGAGGTCGTCGCGCTCGCCGGGCGGCACGACGCCGAGCAGTTGGCGCGCTGGGCCGAAGCGGGTGTCACGGAAGCGGTTTTCGGGCTGCCCGATCGCGCGGCGGAGGACGTGCGCGCCTACCTCACACGACTGGCCGGGAAGCTGGGTATCCAACCCAACGGGTGACGCGCTCGGCGCGCCACCGCGGTCGATCGGCAAGCCCGCGAGCACCGGTCCGAGTCGAGGCGAACTGCCCTGGACGAGAAGTGGCCCGCGCGAAGCGGATTCGCGCGGGCCAAGGGGTCCATCGTCAGCGCAGGTCGCGCCTACGGAACGCGGTGACGCCGACGGCCAGCAGGACCGCCGCGACCGCGAGCAGCCACAGCACCGGCAGCGCCTGGAATTCGGCGCCGGGCACCTTCGGTGGGTGGACGAACGGCACCAGATCCACCATCCATTGCGGCAGCCCGTCCAGCGAACCCACGAAGAAGATCACCACCATGGCACTGAGCACACCCCAGGCGACCGGGGCGAAGCGCGGTGCGACACCGTAGAGCGCGACCGCGATGCCCGTGACGACCCAGACCGCGGGCACCTGCACGGCGGCGGCGCCGATCGATTGCCCGAGTTTCGTGCCGAGATCGCCGCCGGTGGCGCCGTACACGATGCCGATCGCCACGCCGGAGACCAGCAGTGCCGCGGCGGGCCCGAGCAGCGCGAAGCCGATGTGGCTCAGCGCGTAGCGGACGCGGCCGACCGCACCGGACAGCGTCGCCTCGACCCGGGCGCTGGTCTCCTCGTCGTGCAGCCGCAGGGCGGCGGAGATCGAGTAGGCGGAGGCCGCCGCGGCCAGCATCGTGATCGCGTAGGTGATGAACGACTGCTGTAACTGCTGGGAGCCGCCCATCCGGGTAACCATGTCGCGGATGGACGCGCTGCCGTCGAGCATGTCGCCGACGCTGTTGACCGCGCCGCCGATCAGCAGGCCGTAGAGGGCGAAGCCGACTGTCCACGCCAGCAGGGTGCCGCGCTGCAACCGCCAGGCCAATCCGAACGGGCCGGACAGCACCGGCGCCGCGGCCGACGGCCCGGGACGCTCGGCGATGAGCCCCGAACCGACGTCGCGATTGCCGAGCAACGCGTACGCCAGCGCGGTGCCCGCCACGGCGAGGACGGCGAAGGGCAGCAGCACCCACCATCGTTCGTCGGCGTACGGGCGGATCTGCAACGACCATCCGATCGGCGAGAACCAGGACAGCACACCGTTTCCGGCGTCGCCGACCGCCCGCAAGGCGAAGGCCGCGCCGAGGGCACCGAAGGCTACGCCGCGCGCCACTCGCGCACCGGCGCTCACCTGAGCGGCGACCGCGGCGACTGCCGCCCAGACGATGCCGGAGGCCGCCAGCGCGGCGCCGAAGGCCACCGATCCCGCGCCGGGCAGGTCGGCGGCATACAGCGCCAGCGCGCACACGATCCCGGCGACCAAGGCCCCGGCGTAGGTCATGATCAGGGTGGCGGTGAGACCGGCGAAACGCCCGATACTGGTGGCGCTCACCAGTTCCGCGCGCCCGGTCTCCTCCTCGACGCGGGTGTGCCGGATCACCGTGAGCACCGTGGCGATGGCGATCATGGTGTACATGGCGCCGGCTTTCCAGGTGCCGATCGAGCCGAGCGCCGAGCTGAACACCGGACCGTACATGGCGATCAGCGCGGGGCTGTCGGCCGTGGTGCGCGCGAAGCTGTCCAAGGACGCCTGGTTGTCGTACAGGCCCTTGATGCTGACCACCTGGAACGCGGGCATCACGCCGATGAGCAGCGTCCACAGCGGCAGCACGATCCGGTCGCGGCGCAGGTACAGCCGCAGCAGTCGCCCCGTGCCCGCGAAGTCGCGGGAGACGCCGAGCGCCGGCGTCGCCGCGGCGCGCCCGGCGATGGCGGTGGTCATGCTCGCACCTTCTCCCCGGTGACCGCGGCGGACTCGGCGTCGTGGCCGTCGACGTGGTAGTGCCGCAGGAACAGCTCCTCGAGCGTCGGCGGCGTGCTGGTCAGGCTGCGCACGCCCGCGTCGCCGAGCACCCGGATCAGCTCGCCCAAGTGCTCGTTGTCGACCTGGCAGCGCAGCGTGTGGTCGTCGAGTTCGATGTCCTCCACGCCGGGGATGCGGCTCAGATCGCCCGCGTCGCCGATCAATTCGGCAGTGATCGACGTGCGCGACAAGTGGCGCAGGTCCGACAGCGACCCGCTCTCCACCGTGCGCCCGGCCCGGATGATGGTCACCCGGTCGCACAGCACCTCGACCTCGGACAAGATGTGGCTCGACAGCAGGACCGTCGCGCCGCGCTCGCGCGCCTCGTGCACACACTCCCGGAAGACCTGCTCCATCAGTGGGTCCAGACCCGAGGTCGGCTCGTCGAGCAGCAGCAGACGCGCGCCGGAGGCCAGCGCCGCGACCAGCGCGACCTTCTGGCGGTTGCCCTTGGAGTAGGTGCGCGCCTTCTTGCGCGGGTCGAGGTCGAAGCGCTCGATCAGCTCGTCCCTGCGTTTCTCGTCGAGACCGCCGCGCATCCGGGAGAGCAGATCGATGGTCTCCCCGCCCGACAGCGACGGCCACAGCGTCACATCGCCCGGCACATAAGCCAATTCGCGGTGCAGGGCGACCGCGTCGGCCCACGGGTCGCGCCCGAACAGCCTGGCTTGCCCGCCCGTGGCGCGCAGGATGCCGAGTAGTACCCGGATGGTGGTGGACTTGCCCGCGCCGTTGGGGCCGAGAAAGCCGTGGATCTCGCCCTCGGTGACCGTGAGGTCGAGGCCGTCCAGCGCGGTGACGTGACCGAAAGTCTTGCGGAGACCGCGGACTTCGATAATGTCGGACATCACTTCTCCTTGGTGAATGAGTCCAAGATCGTGGGATCGGTGATCAGCCCTTGGGTGTAGAACTCCAGGGCCGGTGGGGTGAGTTCTTCGGTGAGTTCGCGAATCGCCTTGCGGTAGTCGATCTTCTCGTCGCGGTGCTGGCGCATCTGCATGTACAGCATGGTCGCGCCGACGTTCAGCATCATCAGGTAGCGGGCGCGCGCCGCGGGATCGCGGCTCGGCTTGACCCTGCCCGCCTCCACCGCCTTCTCGAGATAGCCCTCGGCATCGGCGGCCATGTGCTCGAACAACGATTCCGCCATCGGTCCGCCCGCCTGCAGGCTGCGCACCATATAAGCGACAAGCGGCGCGTACGACTCGACCTCGGCCAGGGCGTCGAGCATGCCCGCCTTCATAGACGACGCGGTGATCGCCTTGACCTTCTCGTCGCGGATCAGCTGCAGGACTCGGGCGTCGCAGGCGGCGCGCAGGCCGTCCTTGGAACCGAAGTGATGGTTGACCAACCCGGGCGAGACGCCGGCGGCGGCGGCGATCTTGCGGACTCCGACTTGGAATCCGTGCTCGCCGAACACCTCGATCGCGGTATCGCGAATGCGGGCCGCGGTGGTCAGATCCTCGGCGGATCCTTGCGGAACGGGCTGTTGGTTAAACACATGTTCAGTATATTAAACGCGTGTTCAACGGTCTAGCAAGACCCTGTCCCGGAGTTGTCGCGCATCACGGTTTGCCGCCGGTGTACCGGGCTATCGTCGAGACATGACTAGCGGCACGGCAACGACGGCGGACCACCTACGCGCGGCACTCGACGGACCCTGGGCGGCCGTCCGGGACGAAGCCCGGACCCTGCTGGCCGGGGAGGAGTTCACCGGCGACCCCTACCTGGACTACAAGGCCGCGCGAGCGCGGGTGCTCGAGCAGATGAAGGCGATCTCCACCATGGGGTTCGCCGAGCGCGGGTTCCGCCGGGAGAACGGCGGCACCAGTGAGCCGGGCGCCGCGGTGGTCGGGCTGGAGATGCTGGCATACGCGGATCTGTCGCTGTGGGTGAAATCGGGCGTGCAGTGGGGACTGTTCGGTGGCGCGGTGGAGAACCTCGGCACCGAACGGCACCGCGAGTACATCGAGCGCTTGATCTCGCTGGACCTGCTCGGTTGCTTCGCCATGACCGAGTCCGGGCACGGCAGCGACGTCGCGAACCTGGAGACCACGGCCACCTACGACCCGCAGACCCAGGAGTTCGTGGTGCACTCGCCGACGCCGTCGGCCCGTAAGGACTACATCGGCGGCGCGGCCGAACACGCGCGGATGGCCGCGGTGTTCGCGCAGCTGATCACGCTCGGCGAGAACAAGGGCGTGCACTGCCTGCTGGTGCCGATCCGCGACGAGAACGGCGCCGACCTGCCCGGCGTGACCACCTACGACGACGGCCTCAAAGGCGGCCTGCCCGGCGTGGACAACGGGCGCATCGTCTTCGACCACGTGCGGGTGCCCCGGGAGAATCTGCTCAACCGCTATGCCGACGTCGCGCCGGACGGCACCTACAGCTCCGAGATCGAGAACCCGAGCCGCCGGTTCTTCACCACCCTCGGCACCCTGGTGCGCGGGCGGGTCAGCGTCGGCGGCGCGGCGGCGGCCGGCGCGCGGGTCGCGCTGAGCATCGCGGTGCGCTACGCCTTGCAACGCAGGCAGTTCTCCGACCCCGACACCGGTGTGGAGACCGTGCTGCTGGACTACCGCAGCCATCAGCGCAGGCTGCTGCCGCTGGTCGCCAAGTCCTACGCCCTCGCGTTCGCGCAGAACGACCTGGTGCGCCGGATGCATCTGGTGCAGACCGGCCAGAACCTCGAGGAGGGCGCGCAACGCTCGCTGGAGAAGCGCGCCGCGGGCCTGAAGGTCGCGCAGACCGACCACGCCACCCGCGCCATCCAGGAGTGCCGCGAAGCGTGCGGCGGCGCGGGCTACCTCACGGAGAACCGGCTGGTCACGTTGAAGGCCGACACCGACGTCTTCACCACCTTCGAGGGCGACAACGTCGTGCTCACCCAGCTGGTGGCCAAGGAACTGCTCACCTCCTACGCCGACGAGGTGCGCGACCTGGACGCGCTGGGCTGGGTGCGCTTCGCCGCCACCATGGCCGGTGACGTGGTGCGCAAGCGGTCCGGCGTGCGCCAGCTCATCCAGACCCTGCGCGACCGGGGCGACGACTCCATCGACGAGGGCGACCTGTCCCGCCGGGTGGTGCAGTTGCAGTTGTTCGCCGATCGCGAGGACTACCTGGTCCGCACCGCGGCGCACCGGCTGCGCGCCAGGGCCGAGGAGACCGGCCCGTTCGAGGCGTTCAACAACGCGCAGGACCACATCCTGGCCGCGGGCGCGGCGCACATCGACCGCCTGGTGCTCGAGGCGTTCATCGAGGGCATCTCCGACATCGAGGACCCCGAGGCGCGCGAACTCGCCGACTGGATGTGCGACCTGTTCGTCTACTCCACCATCGAGGAGAACCAGGCCTGGTACATCATGCACCGGTTCATGTCGGTGGACCGGGCCAAGGCCGTGCGCCGTGGCGTGAACGAGCTGGTCGACCGGCTGCGTCCGCACGCGCTGACCCTGGTCGAGGCCATGGGGGTGCCGGAGTCGATGCTGCGCGCGGCCATGCTCGGCGACGCGAGCGTCTTCGAGCGGAACCAGCCGATCTCGGCGTCTTCGTAGCGGCTGCCACGATCGGCCGCCGCCCGCGCGCGGCCGATCAGCCCGGCCCGTACGTGGTCAACGCGGTGACCAGGAACCACACCACCCAGACGAAGCCGACCACCATGCCGATGGCCAGGAGGGTGCGCATCACCGCGCGGCCGAAATCGAGGTCACCGCTCTCCCGTGGATACAACTTCCACGGGCTGTACCAGGGAGCCCGGATGGCGTACCGGGACGCCTGCGCCTCTCGTTCGGCCTGCGCGAGTTCCTCCGCGTAGGCCTCGGCCTGCGCCTGGTTGGGGCCGCCGTGCCAGAGCGTGATATCGATCGGGCCGAGGAAGCCCTCGTTGATCAGTTCCTGCGGTGCGGGGAGATAGGGCAGGATGCCGAGCCCGCGGAACGCGACGGCGACGTCGTTGGCCGTCCAGAGGTGTTTCTCCTCGGCGGCGAGCGCGTCGAAGTAGTGCCGGAGCCGGCCGGGATCGTCGCCGATGATCACGTCGAAACTCGGATCGGCCCAGCGCTGTTCGAGCTGGAGCTGGGCGCCGGGCAACGTGACGAGCAGCGCGACGCCGTGCACGACGCGCTGCCCGAGACCGCGGGCGGCCAGCCATTCCTGCAGCGCGAAGGTGTGCTCGCGGGACTTGTCCAGCGGTGTGCGGCGGTCGCGGCTCTCCGTCGCGATCGGTTCGCCCCCGATGCTCCACGGCCCGTTCAGCGGGACCTCGAGGACACCGTCCTGGCGGGCGACGAGCGCGTCGGCCTCGATCACCACGCAGCTGGTCGGTGTCCAGATCACGGCATCGAACTGGTGCAGCCGATCCTTGTGGAACAGGCTGCAGGTGATCGTCGCGACACCGTGCGGACTCGCGGAGTCCTTCCAGGTGCGCAGCCAATCGATCAGCGCGCGCTCGGCATTGGTGCCTGCGGCGTTCTGGACTCGCACGAGCATTGGCGGCCACCCTTCACGTCGACACTCGACAGGATACGAGGTGCCGCAACGGGTTCGCCGCGCCCACGCCGCGCGAACGGCGTGTCGGGTGCACACCCGGGCGGAGGCGCTACTCCGGTTCCGCTGCGTCGACCCGGCCGGTCCGCACGGCCTCGACCAGTTCGGCATGGTCGGCCTCGGTGCGGTCGGCGTAGCGCACCGCGAACGCGGCCACCGCCTCGTCGAAGCGCTCGTCACCGTCCAGATAGCCCGACAGCAAACGCGGATCCAGCGACCGGGAATGCGCCCTGGCCAGCAGTGCGCCCGCCAGCCGTCCGTAGTCGTCCAAATCGGTCGCAGGCAGCTCGGCGGGATCGATGCCGCCCTTCAGGTTGCGGAACTGCCGGACGATGAAAGGCAATTCGGCGCCGTCACCGGCCGGGGCGAGCGAGGTCCAGCCGAGCAGGATGTCGGATTCGGACTGGACGAGCCGCGCCCCCTGCACGATTCGCTCTCCCTCGTGGCGCGCGGCCTGGGACGGCAGGAACGGGGCGAGTGCCGCCGTCGCGGCCTGCTTCACCTGTAGGACCAGCGCCTCGCCGTCGTTGCCGTGCAGCAGCGCGAGGTAGCTGTGCAAGCCGACGCTTCCGGTCCCGACGATCCGGAACGCGATGTCCGACACCGCGAATCGGGTCAGCAGGGTGCGCCGCGACTCGGGCAGGGTGTCGGCGTAGCGCTCCAGGCCGCCGATCACCGCCGCCGCGACGTGCTCGTCCACCGCGGTGAGGATCGGGGGATCGCTGAGGAAGCGGTGCTTACGGATGCCGGTCTGGTGATCCTCCAGATGCTCGGTCCATTTCGCCACCACCTTGGCGCTGGTGTTCTTGCGTGCCTTCTTGGCCGCCTTCTTGAAGTCGTCGAGCAAGGCGTCGGCCTTGGCGCTGGTGATCACCGACTCGTCCGGAAGCGCGCACCAGGACGTCATGAACGGCATCGCGGCCAGCTCGTCCGCGGCCAGGCGGTAGGAGCGGGCGGCATCGCGCGCCGCGGTGCGGCACTCGTCCTCGTCGGCGCCCGCCTCGCGTCCGGCCAGCACCAAACTGGCCGCCAGCCGCTCCAGATCCCACTCCCACGGGCCTGGCACGGTCTCGTCGAAATCGTTGATGTCCATGATGATCTCGCCGCGCGCGGTGCCGTACAGGCCGAAGTTCGCCGCGTGCGCGTCACCGCACAACTGGGCGCTGAGCCCACTGTCCGGGCCACCCGCCAGATCGGCCGCCATCAGACCCGCCGCGCCCCGGTAGAAGGTGAACGGCGAAGCGATCATCCGCCCGATCCGCAGCGGTATCAGGTGCGCCAGCCGGCCTGCGTTACTCGCCTCGACGAAGTCGAGCACACCCGGCCGCCGCACGCTGGTCGCCTCCCGGTCCCGTGCGATGACCGGAACCCGCTGGCGCAGGGCGCGTCCGCGGGCGCGGACCTCCTCCGCGGGCACGTAGGAGCGCAGATCGATACCACTGTCCGACACAACGGCTCACGCTAGCCGGAACCGGCCGTTCACGCTGCGTGGCCTCGCCCTCATCGCGCCGTGACGCCGGGCGGTGCAGGCTCGATCGGCAACCGCAGCGCGCCCGGCGCCGCCGCGGGCACCGTGGGATGCGCCGGGGGCACCGCGGCGATGCGCCGGTAGGGCGAACCCAGTTCCGGCCTGGGGTCGGGATCGGCGCGGTTGGGCCAGTACGCCATGGCCCGCTCGGCCTGCGCGGTGATCGTCAGCGACGGGTTCACGCCGAGATTGGCGGTCACCGCCGAACCGTCCGCCACGTGCAGACCGGGATGGCCGTAGACCCGCTGATACGGGTCCACCACGCCGGTCCGCGGGCTGTCGCCGATCACGCATCCGCCGATGTAGTGGGCCGTGGCGGGGATGTCGAACACATCCATGATCAGCCCGTGGGTGTCGCCGTCGACCTTGGCGCCGAACCGTCTGCCGATGTCGTGGGCCAGCGGGATCCAGGTCGGGTTCGGCTCGCCGGTGCCCTGCCTGGTCCGCAGCCGCCCGCGCTTGCGGAACGAGGTCAGCGAGTTGTCCAGCGACTGCATGATCAGCAGGATCACCGACCTCTCCGAGGCGTGCCGCGCGTCGAGACTGCGCAGGAACACCAGCGGATGCAGCACGATCGCCAGCAGGAACCGCAGGAAGCGGAACGCCCCGCCGTCCACGATGGGCACCGACATCGGGAACAGCGCGTTCTGGCCTTTGCCGTAGTGACACACCTCGACGTGGGTATCGGGCTCCGGGTGGATCGAGGAGGTGATCGCGATGCCCTCGGCGAAATCGCGGCGGGCGCGGCTGACCACGTTGAGGATGGCCTCGGAGTTGCTGCGGGTCAATTCGCCCAGCCGGGGCGACAGGTGCGCCAGCACGCCGTCGTCGCGCATCTTGTGCAGCAGCTTCTGGGTGCCGAGCGCGGCGCCGGCGAACACGACCTGCTCGGCGGTGAAGGTTCTGCGCTGCTTGCGGATCCAGCGGTCGGAGCGCTGGGTGTCGACGGCGTACCCGCCGCCGGGCAGCGGTCGCACTGCGGTGGCCGTGGTGAGCGGATGAATTTGCGCCCCGGCCTGTTCGGCGAGGTGGAGATAGTTGGTCGTGGTGGTGTTCTTGGCGTTGTGCGGGCAGCCGGTGAAGCAGCGCGCGCAGTGCACACAGCCGGTGCGGCGCGGGCCCGCGCCGCCGAAATAGGGGTCGTCGACCTCGGTGCCGGGAGCGCTCTCGTTGAAGAACACCCCGACCTCGGTCGGGTGGTAGGTGTCGGCCACGCCGAGGTCATCGGCGATCTCCCGGATCACCTCGTCGGCCGGGGTGGTGCGCGGGTTGGGCGCCACGCCGAGCATGCGCTTGGCCTGGTCGTAGTACGGGGCCAGCTCCGCGCGCCAATCGGTGATGTGCGCCCACTGCCGGTCGGTGTAGAAGTTCGGCAGCGGTTCGTAGAGCGTGTTCCCATAGATCAGCGAGCCGCCGCCGACCCCGGCGCCGGAGAACACGGCGCACTTGCCGAGCAGGCTGATCCGCTGCGGTCCGGTCAGGCCCAGGCGCGGGGCCCAGATCGACTTGCGGACATTCCAATTGGTGCGCGGGATGTCCTCGGCGTTCCAGCGGCGGCCTGCCTCCAGCACGCCCACCCGGTAGCCCTTCTCGGTGAGCCGCAGCGCGCTGACGCTGCCGCCGAAACCGGACCCGATCACCACCACGTCGTAGTCGAATGCGGACATGACTTCCTCTCGCTCACCGGCCACACGATGAGAAATTTTTCGAATCATTCTGTCACCGGCGCGCTGTGGCGGAAACCATCCTCGCACGCGCCTGCCGCGGCAATATCCGGAAATTCGGCGCGGGGAGATGGCGAGGATCGGGGCCGGTGGGGTATGCACGGGTCGTGACAACCGAATCGGGCACCGCCCAACCGGAGGAACGCGCCGCAGGCGGCGGCGTGCGGGGCGTCTTCGCCGATCGCGTCCTGACCGTGCCGAACGTGCTGAGCGTGCTGCGCCTGCTCGGCGTTCCGCTGTTCCTGTGGTTGCTGCTGATCGAGCGGGCCGATGGCTGGGCGTTCGCGCTCCTGATCGCCAGCGGCGTCACCGACTTCCTGGACGGCAAGCTCGCCCGGCTGCTCGATCAGTCCTCGCGGCTGGGGGCGCTGCTGGATCCGTTCGTCGACCGGCTCTATCTGGTCACCACGCTGGCGGCCTTCGTGATCCGCGGCCTGATGCCGTGGTGGGTGGCCGCGATCCTGGTCGGGCGCGACCTGGTGCTCACCGCGACGCTCTCGGTGTACAAACGCCGCGAACTGCCCCCGCCGGAGGTGATCTACCTCGGTAAGGCGGCCACCTTCGCGCTGATGTCCGCGCTGCCCTGGCTGCTGGCCGGGCAGATGGACTGGGCCGCCGACGGATTCGCGCGGGCTTTCGGCGCGGCCTTGCTGATCTGGGGCACCGCGGTCTACGTCTGGACCGGCGTGCTCTATACCGGTAGAGCCATCGCGGTCGCAAGAGCGATACCGGCTGTGGGGCACCGCGCGGCGTAGCCGATAGAGTTTGCGTGCAACGTTCAAACGAAAGGACGGCCTGTGACCCAGACCCCCGACGATCTGCGCTACACCGAGGAGCACGAGTGGGTACGCCGGATCGCACCGACCCGGGTGCGGGTGGGCATCACCGACTACGCCCAGTCTCAACTCGGTGACGTTGTGTTCGTGCAGCTGCCCGAGGCGGACGCGGACGTGGCCGCCGCGGACAGCATCGCGGAGGTCGAGTCGACCAAGAGCGTGTCCGACATCTACGCGCCGCTGAGCGCGAAAGTGGTTGCGGTCAACGACTTGCTGAACTCGGAGCCGGAGACGTTGAACACCGATCCCTACGGTGACGGATGGCTGTTCGAGTTGGAGGTGGGTGATGCGGCGAGTCTCGACGCGACACTCGGTGAACTGCTGGATGCCGCAGGTTATCAAGGAGTTATCGGGGGCTGAAGCAGCCTTCCCAGTTCTACCTGCACGGGTGCGGCCCGGCAGGGTACGGTCAATGCCAACAGATGCACCCGGCGGTTGTGCCGGGAATCTAGGGACTCGACGGCAGGTCGTGATGCCAGAGGTATCACCTGCTTGCAGGGATAATCAGGTTCGAGGAGGAGAGAAACGGTGAGCGAGAACAAAGACCCGGGTTACGGGGAGACCGCGGCCGAGACGACGTCGGTCTTCCGCGCGGATTTCCTGAACGAGGTCGACGCGTCGCGCTCCGGAGAGCCGACCGGCGAGCAGCCGGTCCAAGGGGTCGAGGGTCTGCCCGTTGGCGCGGCCCTCCTGGTCGTCAAGCGCGGCCCGAACGCGGGCTCGCGGTTCCTGCTGGATCAGCCGACCACGTCGGCGGGGCGCCACCCCGACAGTGACATCTTTCTCGACGACGTCACCGTCAGCCGTCGGCACGCCGAGTTCCGTCAGGACGACGATTCGTTCCAGGTCGTCGATGTGGGCAGCCTCAACGGCACGTACGTGAACCGGGAGCCGGTGGACTCCTCGGAACTGCAGAACGGTGACGAGGTGCAGATCGGCAAGTTCCGGCTGGTGTTCCTCACCGGACCGCGCGCCCAGGTGTCGGACTCGTCGGCGGGCGCGGGGAGTCTATGACGGCGTCGGCGCCGGGTCGCGCACTCATGAAAGGCTCGGAGTCATGAAGGACCCGGCGCTGTGACCGGTGCGGCGCAGTGGGCACGCGGAGGAATGTCGATCGGCTCCGTGCTCGACCTGCTGCGTCCCGACTTTCCCGATGTCACCATTTCCAAGATCCGCTTCCTGGAAGCGGAGGGCCTGATCCGGCCGGAGCGGACGCCCTCGGGCTACCGCAGGTTCTCGGTGGCGGATGTGGAACGGCTCCGGTTCGTGCTGACCGCGCAACGCGATCAGTACCTGCCGTTGAAGGTGATCAAGGAACAGCTCGAGGCAATCGACAGCGGTGCGGCGACGCTCGGTGTGCGGGAAGCCCGCGCCCGAGCGCACTCCGTCCGCACCGGGGCGCCGGAGCCCGCACACGCCGCGGCGGACGCCGACCAGGCCGCGCCGGGTTCCGAACGTGAGGCGCGCCCGGTGGCCGCGCCTAGGCGGCTCGGTGTCGTGCCGAGCGAGGTTTCCCCGGATGATCTGCGGTTCGATCACGAAATCCGGGTCACCCGGGCGGATCTGCTCGAGCAGGCCGGGATCGAGGAGCGGTTCCTCAACGACCTCATCCGGGCCAACCTGATCACGCCCGGCCCGGCGGGGTACTTCGACGCGGACGCGGTCACGCTGGCCAAGACGGCCCGGGCGATGGCCGAATTCGGTTTGGAGGCACGGCATCTGCGTGCGTTCAAGCTCGCCGCCGACCGGGAGGCCGCGCTCGTGGCACAGATCGTCGCCCCTATCGCGAAGAGCCGGGACGCCGGGGCACGCGCCCGTGCGGAAGAGACGGTGCGGGAACTGGCCGCGCTGTCGCTGACCCTGCACACCTGTCTGGTGAAGTCCTCGGTCCGGGGCTCGCTCGGGGGCTGACCCCTGGGCGTGCTCCGGGTCCGGAGGTTTCGGCGATCCAACACGGTGATTTCGGCTGTGCAGACGGATCGCTGGACCGGTGCGGGTTCGCCTAGACTCGTGGTACGGCGAGCTCTGCGGCGGTCATGCCGGGCCGGCGGCGAGTATGGGAGGCAGTGCGATGAGCGAAATGCGCGTGATCGGCATCCGTGTCGAGCAGCCACAGAACCAGCCCGTGCTGTTGCTCCGCGAAGTGGCGGGCGATCGGTATCTGCCGATCTGGATCGGGCAAGCCGAGGCGACGGCGATCGTGCTCGAGCAGGAGGGGGTGACTCCGATCCGCCCGCTGACGCACGACCTGATCAAGATCCTGATCACCGAGCTGGGGCACACCCTCAAGGAGGTGCGCATCGTGGATCTGCAGGAGGGCACGTTCTACGCCGACCTGGTCTTCGAGAACGATCTGCGGATTTCGGCGCGGCCGTCGGATTCGGTTGCGATCGCCTTGCGGGTGGGTTGCCCGATCCATGCCGAGGAGTCGGTTCTCGAGGAAGCCGGCCTGGTGATGCCGGACGAGCGCGAGGACGAGGTGGAGAAGTTCAAGGAGTTTCTCGAGTCGGTATCCCCCGACGACTTCAAGGCCACCGATAGCTGAAGTAGAGGTCGAGACTTTTTCCGCGCGTCGCGTTTGGCTCGATGACGCTGCTCCCTGGACAATCGTGGGGAGTAATCTCGACAGTTGGGCCACGACCGTTTCGGCCGAATCCGCACCGATTCGGTCGGTGACGGAGCCGGGTCATCGATGAGGCTGGGAATGCGTCGGCGAAGCAAGGGAGTGGTCAGTGGCAGAGCAATCGCAGGATGTGGTACAGCCAGGCCTGTTCCCCGACGATTCGGTACCTGACGATCTGGTCGGTTATCGCGTTCCCAGTGCGTGCCAGGTGGCCGGAATCACCTATCGGCAGCTCGACTACTGGGCGCGCACCGGTCTGGTGGTGCCGTCCATCCGGAGTGCGGCGGGCTCGGGGAGTCAGCGGTTGTACTCGTTCAAGGACATCCTCGTCCTGAAGATCGTCAAGCGGCTGCTCGACGCGGGCATCTCGCTGCAGAACATCCGGATAGCCGTCGACCATCTGCGCAGCCGCGGCGTGCAGGACCTGGCGGGGATCACCCTCTTCTCCGACGGCACCTCGGTCTACGAGTGCACCTCGGCCGAGGAGGTGGTGGATTTACTGCAGGGTGGGCAGGGGGTCTTCGGGATCGCCGTCAGCGGCGCCATGCGTGAGCTGACCGGCGCCATCGCCAATTTCCCGGCGGAGCGCGCGGCGGCGATCACCGAGCGTCCGGAGGACGAGCTGTCATTCCGTCGGAAGGCGCGGATGAACCGCAAGACGGGCTAGAATTCGCCAGGTCAGCGCGGAAACACAAGAACAACGCTTTCACGGCCGGGTAAGGCGTGCAGCCTCCCGGCCGTGTTGGTGACACGCCGTCGGCGGCGGGAGAAGGGGCCGGGGCGGCAGCGAGAGGGGGGCGCCGTGCGTGCACGGGACATCACCGGGCTCGTCGGGCCGATCGGCCGGATCGAGGCGTTTCCGACCGTCGATGAACTGGACGAGTTCGCCGACGCACTCGCCGCGGATCACCCGGATCGGATCTCGATCACCGAACTGGGACGCTCCCGCGGCGGTGATCCGATTCGCGAGGTGACGGTCGGATCGGGCGAGCAGCACATCCTGGTGTTCGGCAACCCGCACCCGAACGAGCCCATCGGCATGGCCACGATTCGCCACCTGCTCGGCCGGATGGCCGCGGACGAGGCGGTGACCGTCGGCGCCACATGGCACTTCCTGCTGTGCGTCGACCCGGACGGGACGCGCTTGAACGAAGGGTGGTTCGCCGGGCCGCACACCAGGACCGGCGTCGCGCGCGGCTTCTACCGGCCGCCCGCGGCCGAGCAACCCGAATGGTGCTTCCCGGCCGAGTGGCGCGGCAGACGCGTCGGGGTGCCGCTCCCGGAGACGAAGGCGATGATGTCGCTGATCGACCGCACCCGGCCCGCGCTGATCGCCTCTTTGCACAACGCGGAATTCGGCGGCGGATTCTTCTATACCTCCGGCGGTGACCCCGAGTACTGGTCGGCGCTGACCGCTCTGCTGGCCGCCGCCGAGGTGCCGATCTACCAGGGCGAGCCCGACGCGCCGGGCGCGCGCACGCTGGCGCCCGGCGTCTTCGAACTGCCGCCGTTCGCGGCGATGGCCGATCTGCTCGCGGCACAGGGCCTGGACTCGGTCGCCGCGCTGGGCGGGGGAGGCTGCCGGGACTACGCGGCGCGCTACGGCACCGCGATCCTGGTCTGCGAATTGCCGCTCTGGGTCGACCCGCGCATCGGCGACGGCTCGGCGGGCGACCGCGTGCTGGGCGACCTGCTCGATGCCACCGCCGCCGACTATCGGGCCATGGCCGAGGTCGCCGCCGAGGTGCTGGCCCGCCTCGACGGCCGGTTGAGCGGCCGCAGCCCGTTCGAGCGGTCGGTGCGTGCGCTGGTGGCCGGATTGCCCGGGCTGGCGGTGAGCAGACAGGCTGTGCCGGAACGGAACCGGATCGCGACCAGGGGCGAGATCTTCGTCGAGCGCTACGACTGGACCGCGATGCTGCGCCTGCGGCTGGGCGGCATGTTGCTGCGCCTGCTGGAGGAGGAATACGCCCGCGATGGCGCGCCGGTGCTGGCCGTCGAGCGCGACCGGTTCGCCGCGGTCTTCCAGCAGTGGTGCGCCGACGTGGAGCAGAACGCGCCGGGCGCGGTAGTGCCGCTGGACCGTCTGGTGGGTATCCAGGCCGAGTCCATCCTGCTTGCCGCGATGAGGGTGCGCGCGGGCTTGGCCGTCTGACGGTCGCTCCCGTTCGAGTGACCAGAACGACACGGTTCGCGCGGGGTCCCGGGGCGCGCTCCGGCGTGGCGTCGGCATAAACTGACCGTGCGTCGCCGCCGTGCGGGAGAGTCTCGGTCTCGAAAAGAGCCCGAGCGCCGAAGGAGCAGCACCTCCCCGTCAATCTCTCAGGCAAAAGGACCGTGCGGGCTTCGGCGCCTCTGGAAAGCGGTGGCTTCGAGCCGCCCGCCCATGGGGAAAGGGGCTCGGCCACCGGTCGCGGTACCCGAATCTCTCAGGCGCCACGACAGAGGGGGAGGGCCGGTACCCGTCGACCGCGTGGTCGACCCCGCCCGACCTTGGGAGCTGTTGTGACTCGCTCATTCGCCGACCGCCATATCGGACCCGACCGGGCCGAAGTGGCCGGGATCCTGGACGTCGTCGGCGTGCCGTCGCTGGACGAACTGGCTGCCGCGGCGCTCCCTGCGAGCATCCTGGACGGCGGCGGACTGGCCGGGCTGCCCCCCGCGGCCTCCGAGCACGAGGTACTCGCCGAACTCGCCGGACTCGCGGCATCGAACACCGTGGCCACCTCGATGATCGGGCTCGGCTACTACGACACGCTGACCCCGCCGGTGCTGGTGCGCAACCTTTTGGAGAATCCGGCCTGGTACACCGCGTACACGCCCTATCAGCCGGAGATCAGCCAGGGCAGGCTGGAGGCCCTGCTCAACTTCCAGACCATGGTGTCGGAGCTGACCGGTATGGACGTCGCCAACGCGTCCATGCTGGACGAGGCGACCGCCGCCGCCGAGGCGATGACGTTGCTGCGCCGGGCGAGCAAGGTGAAGTCCGGCAGGCTGTTGCTCGACACCGACCTGTTCCCGCAGACCAGGACGGTGCTCTACACCAGGGCCGAGCCGCTCGGCCTGGAGATCGTGGAGGCCGACCTGTCCACCGGCGAGCTGCCCGAAGGGGAGTTCTTCGGTGTGCTGGCGCAGTCGCCCGGAGCGTCCGGTCGCGTCGTGGACCGCACCGGACTGATCGCGGCGGCGCACGAACGCGGCGCGCTCGTGGCGATCGGCGCCGACCTGCTGGCCATGACCCTGATCACGCCGCCCGGTGAGCAGGGCGCCGACGTGTGCTTCGGCACCACCCAGCGCTTCGGCGTCCCGCTCGGCTTCGGTGGTCCGCACGCCGGATACCTCGCGGTGCGGCAGGCGCAGGCCCGTCAGCTGCCCGGCCGCCTGGTCGGAGTCTCGGTGGACGCGGACGGCGCGGTCGCCTACCGGCTCGCCTTGCAGACCCGCGAGCAGCACATCCGCCGGGAGAAGGCGACCTCCAACATCTGCACCGCGCAAGTGCTACTGGCCATCGTGGCCGCGATGTACGCCTCCTACCACGGCGCCGACGGGCTACGGTCGATCGCGCGCCGGGTGCACGGGCACGCCGCGGCGATCGCGGCCGGGCTGGACGGCGCGGTCGTGCACGACAGTTTCTTCGACACGGTGCTCGCGCACGTGCCCGGTGGTGCCGAAGCCGTCGTGGCGAAAGCGAAGTCACGCGGTATCAATCTGCGTCTGGTCGACGCCGACCACGTCGGCATCGCCTGCGACGAGGCGACCACCGACGCGCATGTCGCGGCCGTACTCGAATCCTTCGGTACCGCGGTGTCGTCCGAGCCGGGGACGGGCGCGCCGGTCGCGGCGATCGAGAACCGCGCCTCGGAGTTCCTCACCCACCCCGCGTTCACGAAGTACCACACCGAGACGGCGATGCTGCGGTATCTGCGCACGCTGTCCGACAAGGACATCGCGTTGGACCGCAGCATGATCCCGCTCGGCTCGTGCACCATGAAGCTGAACGCCACCGCGGAGATGGAGGCCATCACCTGGCCGGGTTTCGCGCGCGTGCATCCCTACGCGCCGGTCGAGGACGCGCCCGGTCTGCTACAGGTGATCGCGGATCTGGAACGCTGGTTGTCGGACATCACCGGCTACGACTCGGTGAGCCTGCAGCCCAACGCGGGCAGCCAGGGCGAGTACGCCGGGCTGCTGGCGATCCGCCGCTACCATCTCGACCGCGGTGACACCCACCGCGACACCTGCCTCATCCCGTCCAGCGCGCACGGCACCAACGCGGCCTCGGCGGCGATGGCCGGACTGCGCGTGGAGGTGGTGAAGTGCCGCGCCAACGGTGACGTCGACCTGGACGACCTGCGCGCCAAGATCGCCGATCACGCCGATCGCCTGGCCTGCATCATGATCACCTATCCGTCCACGCACGGCGTCTACGAGCACGAGGTCGCCGAGTTGTGCGCGCTGGTGCACGACGCGGGCGGTCAGGTCTATGTGGACGGCGCCAACCTGAACGCCCTGGTCGGTCTGGCCCGGCCGGGCCGGTTCGGCGGCGACGTGAGCCACTTGAATCTGCACAAGACGTTCTGCATTCCGCACGGCGGCGGTGGCCCCGGCGTCGGCCCGGTCGCGGTCCGCGCGCACCTGGCGCGGTATCTCCCCGGCGATCCGCTGGAGACGGGATCCCACGCGGTGTCGGCGGCGAAGTACGGCTCGGCCTCCATCCTGCCGATCACCTGGGCCTACATTCGCATGATGGGCGCCGACGGGCTGCGCCGCGCCTCGCTGACGGCGATCGCCTCGGCGAACTACATCGCGCGCCGGCTCGACGAGTATTTCCCGGTGCTCTACACCGGTGAGCACGGCATGGTGGCCCACGAGTGCATCCTGGACCTGCGCGAGATCACCAAACAGACCGGCGTCACCGTCGACGATGTGGCCAAACGCCTGGCGGACTACGGTTTCCACGCGCCGACCATGAGCTTCCCGGTGGCCGGTACGTTGATGGTGGAACCCACCGAGAGCGAAAACCTCGCCGAGCTGGACGATTTCATCGAGGCGATGATTTCCATCCGCGCGGAGATCGATCAGGTCGCCGCGGGTGTGTGGCCGGTGACCGACAACCCGCTGCGCGGTGCGCCGCACACCGCGGCGTCGCTGGTGGGGGATTGGGAGCACCCTTACAGCCGGGAAGTCGCCGTGTATCCGCGGGGTCTCGGGCATGCCCGCGCGAAGGTGTGGCCGCCGGTGCGCCGGATCGACGGCGCCTACGGCGACCGCAACCTCATGTGCGCCTGCCCGCCGCTGGAGGCGTACGCGGGCTGAACCCCGGCCCGGCCACGCTGTTATGCCGCGGCGGCCGCTTTCGCGTAACTGTTCGCCAGGTCCGGCCAACCGCCCGCACTGCCGACGGCGTCGTGCATGGATTCCCAGCCCGGTCCGTGCCTCTCGAAACCGGAGTGCACCAGCGTGACGGCGGTGCGATCGGGAGCGATGGCCGAAAAGGTGACGTCGACGCGGCTGGCGCGTTCCGGATCGGTCTCCTGCTTCCAGTCCAGGCCGATCTCCCAGGAGAACGCGAAGTGGCTGGGCGGCTGCCAGACCAGCACCGTTCCCCACGGGCATTCGGTGCCGTCCTCCTCGCGGCCGAGGCAGCGGCCGCCCACGCGGGGCTCGATCACCTCCTCGGCGAGCCGGCCGGTGCCGATGTGGTGCTCACGCGGCCACCAGCGGTCGATTCCGGTGGTGAACACCTCGTGCGCGGTCTCGATGGGTGCGTCGACGACGAGTTCGACTCGCACGTCCTTATCGTTGACCTGTGGTGTCATCCCTGCTCCTCCTTGCCTGCTCGTTGTTCGGCGGCCCGCCGGTTCGCCTCGTCCTGAAAAGCCGACATCGCGGTCGTCCAGAAGTGCGTGAAGTACGCGCGCAGCGCGTCGATACCGGTGGGGTTCAAGCGGTAGACCCGGCGGGTGCCGACCGCCTCGTGGGTCACCAAACCGGCCTGTTCCAGCACCTTGAGGTGCTGGGACACGGCGGGTCTGCTCACCGGCAGGCCCTCGGCCAGCTGCCCTACCGCGCACGGTCCTGTACCGAGGCGTTCGAAGATCGCCCGCCTCGTCGGATCGCCCAGTGCGTCGAGGGCTGCGCCTCGGTAAGTTCCCACGAACCGTAAGTCTAGACTTACTGATAGGCGCTGTCGAGAGCTTCGAGCGAGGTGACCTGCGGGTACTCGGGCGGGAGCTGCCGGGTGCGCGCGCCTACGGCGTGGTGAGCGCTTTGACGACGGCGTTGCCGAAGCCGATGTCGTCGGAGGTGGACGGCCGGGTGTAACTGCCGCCGGTTTGCTGCGCCAGGGCTTGGAGTGTCTGGGTGCCGCTGCCGCCGAGCACGATCACATCGATGCGCACGGGGCGGGCGCGATCGATGGCCGCGGTGATGTCGGCGGCCAGTCGGGTGCCGGTGACCGTGGAATCGTCGTCGGGTCCGTCGGTGATCAACAGCACCGAGTTGGTGCGGCCGGGCGTGTACCCGGCGACTGCGCTCTTGTACGCCGCGATCAGGGACGGATAGGCCTGGTCGGACCGGTTCTCATCCGGGCGGACCGAACCGAGGGCGGTGGTGATCTTCGTACGCTGCTCGGCGGTCAGCGGAGCGGTTGCGGCCGCCACCCGGTACGGAGTGTTGCCGTCGAGGTTCTTGCCGAAGGTCCACACACCGAGGCCGAAGTCGGGCGGCATGACCGTCATGGTGGAGTTCAGGGCGGCGAGGACGTTCGCCAATCGCGTGGTCGAGCCCTCTGCGGTCCCCATCGACGCGGAGACGTCGACCAGAACCGTCGAGCGCACGCCGAGGACGGGATTCGCCAGCGTGGCGCGCACCTTGTCGAGCGCGCCGCGGGGCGGGACGGCGGCCGCGGCGGGCGGCGCACTGCCGAAGCCCGCCGCGACGAAGGCCTGCGCCTGCTCGGGCTTGCGCAAGTAGTCGGTGAATCGTCCGGCGATGAGGTTCTGCGTCTTGTCCACCCAGGCGCCGGACATCAGCGCGGCCGGGTAATCGGCCACCGGCGCCGACCCGGCGGGATGGAACGCGACAACGCCGGCCACGCCCTTGAGTTGCTGTTCGGTAGCCGCTATCGCGTGCAGCGGCGCTTCCTGGCCGGTGAGTTGCGCGGGCACCGCCGCGGCGTCAGGTGCTTCGGGCGCGTCGGCGGCGAGCCCGGAGATCGCGGCGACCACCTGGCCGGACTGCGCCGCCTGTTCGCTGAGCGGCTCGGCTCCCGAGACCACGGTCCCGACCGCCGTGGCCGCGGCCAGCGTGGCGTCCCCCGAGGGCAGCGCCATGCGCAGCCCGCCCCATCCGTCCAGTCCGATCTCCCCGAGCGATCCCTGCTGCAACCGCGGCAGATCCGCCCAGGACACGTCGGCCTGCTCCAGTGCGCGACGCAGCTCCTCCGGTACCGCGAGCACGATCGGGCTGGCGGCGATGGGCACCGGTGCGCCCTCGATCAGGCCGGGGACCCGCATGGACTCGATGGAGCGGGTGGAATCGGCGATCCACAGCGCCGGCTGCGGGCCGAGCGCCTGGTCCCACGGCTTGCCGCCGGTGAACGCGGCGACGATCGCGGCGGATGGCTGCGCGGTCACGCTGACCCGCGCGCAGTGGTCGCGTACTTTCGGCTGGGTCGCGTTGTAGCTGTCCGCGGCGGCCCGCACCTGCGCCGCGATGCTGGGATCGGCCGTCACCCAGAGCGTCGCGGGGCCCTCCACGCATTCGGCCGCCGCCGCGCTGTCCTGATCCGCCGCGCGATCGCGCAACTGGAACCAGCCGACGACGATCGCGGCCAGTAACGCAACGGCGACCACTGCGATAACCGGACCTTTGCTGATGCCTCGGGACCTGGTTCCGCTGCGATGAGTGCCCACGGCGCCCAGTGTATGGTCACCGGCGCCGGACGAAGTCGGCGAGGCTTCTCCCGACCGGCACGAGGGACACGGCAGTCCGCCGTCGCACCGGAAAGGCGCGACGGCGCGACCTCAGTGGCGGATCACGCGTCCGCGGTCGAACTCGTGGCCGCCCCAGACGCCGGACTGCCCGGTGCGCGCGGCGAATTCGCCACACGCGTCCCGGATCGGGCAGCGGGCGCAGACTCCGCGCGCGTAGTCGAAGTCTTGCGACGGGTACGGGAACCAGGCTTCGTGGTTCGGGTCGCCGCGGCAGGCCGCCCGGTTCCACCCTCGGGAGTCCGAGAGCGGGAGCAGATCGGTCAGGGTCAACTCCGCGACGGCGGTGGTCTCGGTGCGCGTCATCGCGTTCTTCTCCTTTCTCGGGTCGCGGTCAGGTCGCGGCGAGTTGTCTCCAGATCCGGCGCTGTTGCCTGACCTGATGGGTGGGGGCCTTCGGCTCCCAGAGCAGGCGCATGCCCGCCTCCTGCGGGGTGCGGTCGGCCTTGGCCGTGTTGCACGGTGCGCAGCAGGCCACGAGGTTGCTCCAGGTGTTCGGTCCGCCCCGCGACCGCGGCCGGATGTGGTCGACGGTGCGCGCCCACCCGGCGCAGTAGCCGCACCGGTTCCGGTCGCGGCGCAGCACGCCGGCCGGCGTGGCCCTGCTCTCGTCGTGCGCCGGCACAGTGTGTTCCAGGTAGACGTAGCGCAGCAGCCGAATCGTCTGCGGCAGAGCGATTTCCACGTGCCGTGACCGGATCGGGAAGTGCGGCTCGCGCTCGGCCACCGATTCCGCGGCTCCGGCGACCAGGAGCACCACGGCCCGGTCGGCCTTGATCTCGTCGAGCGCCTCGTAGGAGGCGTTCAGGACGAGGACCGCGGTGTGTATCCAGTTGTCGGCGGTTATCGCCGCCTGATCGGCGGCACGGCGGAACGTCATGGGAATCACCATGTTTCGTGCGAAATGAAGCGGGGAGAGGAATGCGGCGGTCAGCCGGCGATCTGGAGGCGGCTGACGTCCGGTTCGCCGTGCGATGCGCGCAACGGCCCGCCGAACGCATCGCCCGCGGCCGCCGATCGCGCCGCCGCCCTGGTCCGCATTCGCTTCGTCGTTTCCGGATTCACTGCCGCCCCTCCTCTCCACTGCTCGGCGACCACCTCGAGGCGGTGGTCGGTGTCGAAACACATGGTGGCACAGCGCACCCGCCGTTGTCGGGTCATTTTTCGGCGGTGCGGCCGGCGGGCCGGGCTCAGGCCGGTCGCAGTTCGGCCGCGCCGAAGGAGACGTTGAACCGGTCGCACCAGATCGCGACGCTGGTCAGCTGGGCCAGGTCGGCATCGGCGGGGACGGGGTAGTTCTGGTTGCCCTGATTGCCCTTGAGTTTGCCCAGGTCGGTGTGGATGCCGTCGTCGAAGACGAACCATCCGTCGCGGCCCTCGCGCACCGGCGCGTCGGTGAGCCAGACGTGCAGGTCGGGGCCGTCGGAGGTGTCGAGGTCCTCCACTCGCAGCACCCTGCTGCCGTCGGGCAGCCGCAAGACAACGACGCCGCCCGAGGTGGCGTGCTCCTGCGAGACGAACGTGCCACGGGCGATGGCCTGCGGCTGCGCTTGCGTGCCGCCCGGACCCGGCGCAGCGGTGACCGACGGCGCCGCCTCCTGCACGGTGGTATCGGTGAACAGCCGCCACGGCTGGAACACGGCCAGTCCTACGCCCAGCCCCGCCACCAGCAGCACGGCGACGGCCCAGGTGATCGGCGATCGTGCGATACCGCGTGCGGACACCATGGCTTCTCCTCGGAGCGTCGTCGTGTGGCCGGAAAGGCCGGTTCACTGCGCGAGGGTTCTCGCCCCCATCGATTATGGAGGCGAGTGGCGACGGCGTCGACGGAATGGACAGGCGTCGTCCGACCCCGGGACGCAGGGTCTCGCCGACGTGGCGCGCGCGGGCGATCCAGTCCGTGGTGATGTTCCCGAGATGCCATGACGACTTCCACGCTCGTGGACGTCGCGATCAGCGTGGCTGGGACGGCTGCCACTGGCGCACGCGCTGCGGACGGGCCGGGTGGCGTTCACCGGCCCGCCCGCGCTCATCCGCCGGATGCCGTCGGTCCTGCGGCTCAGTCCCGTAGCCGGGTACGCGGACACCTCGCATGTGGACGCGGCCGCCCAGCGCGCGTCCTGAACTCGGACACCGCCCCGCGCACCTCGCTCAGAGGTTCCCGACGATGTGCTCGAGACGCTGGGCGACCAGTTCGCGCGCCTTCTCGCGCAGCGCGGGCCGGTATCCGCTCGGGTACACCGGATCCGCCGGGGCGTAGTCCTTCAAGACCTCCTTCGCGAGGGTGATCTTGTGTACTTCGGTGGGTCCGTCGGCGATGGCCATCACCTCGGCGTAGCCGAGCATGTCGATGAACGGCATGTCCTGGCTGACGCCGAGCGCGCCGTGCAGGTGCAGCGCGCGCTGGGCGATGTCGTGCATCACCTTGGGCATGGCGACCTTGATCGCGGCGATGTCCTTGCGCACCTTCCGGTAGTCCTGCTCCTTGTCGATGCGCCAGGCCGTGCGCAGCACCAGCAGCCGGAACTGCTCCATCTCGATCCAGCTGTCGGCGATGCGTTCCTGGGTCATCTGCAATCCGGCCAGCGGGCCGCCGCGCATCGGACGCGACACCGCTCGCTCGGCCATCATGTCGAACGCCTTGCGGACCATGGCGACCGTGCGCATCGCGTGATGCACGCGCCCGCCGCCCAGTCGCGTCTGCGCGACGACGAAGCCCTGGCCCTCCGCCCCGAGCAGGTGGTCGGCGGGCACGCGGACGTCGGTGAACCGCAGATGGCCTTCGTGCTCGCTGAATCCGGCGACGTGATAGTTCTTCACGATCTCCAACCCCGGGGCGTCGGCGGGCACGATGAACATCGACATGCCCCGGTACGGGCTCACCTCCGGATCGGTCACCACCATGACGATGTGGAAGGCGGCGAACTGCGCGTTGGAGTTGAACCACTTCTCGCCGTTGATCACCCAGTGGTCGCCGTCGCGCACCGCGCGGGTGCGGAACAGCGTCGGGTCCGAGCCGCCGGTCGGCTCGGTCATCACGTAGCACGAGCCGATCTCCCCGGCCAGCAGCGGCTCGAGATAGGTCTTCTTCTGCTCCGGCGTGCCGTAGTGGGCGAGGATCTCCGCGTTGCCGGAATCCGGTGCCTGGCAGCCGAATACCGACGGCGCCCACACCGACGTGCCGAGCACCTCGTTGAGCAGGGCGAGCTTCATCTGCCCGAAACCGGGGCCGCCCAGTTCCGGCCCGAGGTGGCAGGCCCACAGGCCCTGCTCCTTGACCTGCTCCTTCAGTGGCCGCATCAGTGCCATGGCCTCACGGTCGGTGCGGTCGTATGGGTTGGGGTAGAGCAGGTCCAGCGGCTCCACCTCGGTGCGGACGAACTCCGCCGCCCAGTCCAGCTTCCGCTGGTACTCCGGGTCGGTCTCGAAATCCCAAGCCATGGTCAGCCTTTCGTGTCTGGCGCGGTGCCGGTCACCACGCCGTCGAGCAAAGTGGTCGCGAGGATGGCGGCGATCTCGCCGGGGGAGCGGTCGCCGTGCGGGCGGTACCAGAACGAGACCATGTTCAGCATGCCGAGCATGCTGTTGGTGACCACGTGGTCGCCGGTGCGCAGCAGCCCTTCCGCGTGACCGGCGTCGATGACGCGCTGCCAGCAGTGCTGCACCCGGTCGCGCAGCTCCTGTAGCTGCGCGGCGCGCTCGCCCGTGAGCGCGCCGACGTCGCGCAGCTGGATGGCCACCTCGCGCTGATGGCGGACGATCAGCCGCACATGACTGTGAATCATCTTGCGCAGCTTGGTGACCGGATCGTCGGGACCGTCGGAGATCTGCTCTGCCTCGACCAGCATCAGCTGGATGTAGTCGCGCAGAATCTGCCAGAGCAGTTCCTCCTTGGAACCGATGTGGTAGTACAGCGCGCCGCGCTGCACGTCGGCCCGATCACCGATTTCGGCCACGCCGGTGCCGTGAAAACCCTGCTCGGCGAACAGGTCGATCGCCGCACGCACGATCCGCGCCCTGGTGTCGCTCGCCGTCGATTCGGCGGCGGGCGGGCGGCCGCGCCTGCGCGAAGGCGGGGTCATCTCGACGGGTCCAGAACGATCTTGCCCACCCCGTCGGCCCGCTCGGCGAACATCCGGTAGGCGTCGGGACCCTCGGACATGGGCAGGTGGTGGGTGACCACGGCCTCGGGCCGCAGCCTGCCGCCCGCGGTGAGTCTCAGCAGCGCGGGCAGTTCGTACTGGATCGCGCACAGCCCGATGTGGAATTCGAGGTCCTTCACCTGGGCCGCCATCAAGTGGAACGGGAAGGCGCGGTTGTGGCTCACACCGATCACGCTGACCCGGCCACCGTGCCCGACGGCGCTGATCGCCAGCTTGACGGTTTCGTCGGCGCCGACCGCCTCGATCGCGACATCCGCTCCGCCGCGCAGTGTTTCGCGGATCGCCTGCTTCGGATCGTCCGATTCGACCGGCTCGGCGCCCAGCGCGGCGGCGCGCTCGCGGCGTTCGGCGAGCAGGTCGACGCCGAGCACCCGGGCCGCACCCATCGCGAAGGCGGACTGCACCGCCATGAGACCGACCGGACCGAGCCCGATCACCACCACGGTGTCGCCCGGGGCGATCCGGGCGCGCCGGGCTCCGTACCACGCGGTGGGGGCGTTGTCGGTGAGCACCACGGCGGCGGTGTCGCTCACCTCGTCGGGCAGCTTCGCCAGATTGCCCCCGGCGTGCGGTACGGCGAGCAACTGGGCCTGACATCCCGCCAGCGAGCCGCCGAGCCCATAGCAGGCGTCGACCGGGAGCGGGTGGCGCTCGCACGCGGTGACGATCCCGGAGCGGCACTGCGCGCAGCCGTCGCAGCCCGCCGAGGCGGCGACCAGCACGCGGTCGCCGACGGCGAACCCCCGGGCGTGCGGCCCCAGTTCCACGATCTCGCCGACCGCTTCGTGCCCGACGCCGTAACCGGAGCCGGCGACGAATCCGTGTCCGGCGTAGATGTGCAGATCACTGCCGCAGATGCCGGCCGCGGTGACCCGGACGATCGCGCCGTCCGGTCCCGGCAGGACCGGGTCGGGCCGATCCTGATACGAGATCTGCTGCGGGCCTTCGTAAGTCAATGCCTTCATCGCCAGCCTCCGTCGATCGCGAGGGTGGCGCCGGTGCAGAACGCCGAGGCTTCGGTGGCGAAGAACAGCGCCGCCCCGACGATCTCCTCCGGCTTGCCGACTCTGCGCAGCGCGTTGTGTCTGGTGAGTTCCGCGCGCAGCTCATCGGGCCACGCCGTGGCGATATCGGTGTCGAAGGGGCCGCACTGGATGGTGTTGACGCGCACGGTCGGCGCGAACATCTGGGCCAGCCCGCCGGTCAGGGCGTTGAGTCCCGCCTTGGCCGCCGAGTACGGGACCGCGAAGGGCTCCGGTCTGGTCGCCTCGATCGAGGAGACGTTGATGATCGAGCCGCCGCCGTCGGCCGCCATGCGGCTGCCGATCAGGGCCGACAGCCGGAACGGACCTTTGAGGTTCACCCCGATGACCTTGTCGAACAACTCCTCGGTGACCTGGTCCAGGCTCGGGTACAGCGGCGAGAGTCCCGCGTTGTTGACCAGCACGTCCACCCGGCCGAACGCGCCGTAGACGGTCTCCACCAGGGCGTCGCACTGCGACCAGTCGCTGACGTTGCAGGCCACCGGCAGGGCGCGGCGCCCGAACCGCCGCGTCACCTCCTGCGCGAGCGCGGCGCACCCGTCCAGCTTGCGGCTCGCGATCACCACGTCGGCGCCGGCCTCCGCGAACGCCAGCACCATCTGCTTACCCAGGCCTCGGCTACCGCCGGTGACGACGGCGACCTTGTCGGTGAGTGGCACTCGAACTCCTGCCTGCCATGAAATGTTCCGATCAGTACATTAAATCGGTCGCGGGTTACGATCAAGGGGCTGTCCGGCCGACCGTCGACGGCTCGACGACCCGCCGGGTGGAAGACCTGCTCATTCGGTGTGGCGGATGCATTCGGGCACAGTGCCCACAGCGACCCGGCGCGCGGCGACACAACTACCCACGGGTAACATGGCACTGTTTTCCCACTCGGCTTTCTCGGAAGTGAGGCAGTAGATGACAGAGCGGATTCAGGTCGGCGGGCTCCAGGTGGCACGCGTTCTCCACGAGTTCGTCGAGAACGAGGCGCTCCCCGGTTCCGGCGTGGATTCCGCCGCGTTCTGGGCCGGCGCCGAGCAGGTCATCAACGATCTCGCTCCGCGCAACCGCGCTCTGCTGGCCGAACGCGACGAGATCCAGGGCAAGGTCGACGCGTGGCACGCCGAGCACCCCGGCGTGAACTACGACAAGGCCGCCTACAAGAACTTCCTGACCGAGATCGGCTACCTGCGCCCCGAGCCCGCCGATTTCCGGATCACCACGCAGAACGTGGACGACGAGATCGCCGTCACCGCGGGCCCGCAGCTCGTGGTGCCGGTGATGAACGCGCGCTTCGCGATCAACGCCGCCAACGCCCGCTGGGGCTCGCTGTACGACGCGCTCTACGGCACCGACGCCATCTCCGAGGCCAACGGCGCGGAGAAGGGCACCGGCTACAACAAGGTGCGCGGCGACAAGGTCATCGAGTGGGCGCGCAACTTCCTCGACGACTCGGTCACCCTCATCACCGGCTCGCACATCGGCTCGACGTCCTACAAGATCGTGGACGGCGAACTGGAGGTCGGCCTGGAGGACGGCACCAGCATCGGCCTGGCCGACGCCTCGCAGCTGGTCGGTTACCTGGGTGACCCGGAATCGCCGAGTTCGGTGCTGCTGAAGCACAACGGTTTGCACATCGAGATCCAGATCGACCCGCAGTCGCCGATCGGCAGCACCGACACCGCGGGCGTCAAGGACGTCGTGCTGGAGTCCGCGGTCACCACGATCATGGACTTCGAGGACTCGGTCGCCGCGGTGGACGCCGAGGACAAGGTGCTGTGCTACCACAACTGGCTCGGCCTGATGAAGGGCGACCTCGCGGAGAAGGTCAGCAAGGGTGAGAAGACCTTCACCCGCACCATGAACCCCGACCGCGTGTACACCGCGCTGGACGGCGGCGAACTGGCGCTGCACGGCCGTTCACTGCTGTTCGTGCGCAACGTCGGTCACCTGATGACCTCCGACGCGATCCTGGACGCCGAAGGCAACGAGGTGCCCGAGGGCATCATGGACGGGCTGATCACCTCGCTGATCGCCAAGCACAGCCTGGCCGACGACGCGAAGCTGAAGAACAGCCGCACCGGCTCGGTCTACATCGTGAAGCCGAAGATGCACGGTCCGGACGAGGTCGCGTTCACCAACGAGCTGTTCGGCCGGATCGAGGACGTGCTCGGGCTGGCGCGCAACACGCTCAAGGTCGGCATCATGGACGAGGAGCGCCGGACCACGGTGAACCTGAAGGCCTGCATCCAGGCCGCCGCCGAGCGGGTGGTGTTCATCAACACCGGCTTCCTGGACCGCACCGGCGACGAGATCCACACCTCCATGGAGGCCGGGCCGATGGTTCGCAAGGCCGACATGAAGTCCCAGCAGTGGATCCTGTCCTACGAGGACTGGAACGTCGACACCGGTCTCGCGGCGGGCCTGCCCGGCAAGGCGCAGATCGGCAAGGGCATGTGGGCCATGCCGGACCTGATGGCCGACATGCTCACCCAGAAGATCGGCCACCCGCGCGCGGGTGCCAATACCGCGTGGGTTCCCTCGCCGACCGCCGCCACCCTGCACGCGACGCACTACCACCTGGTCGACGTGTTCAAGCGGCAGCAGGAGATCGCGAAGGGCGGTCGCCGTGCCACCGTCGACGAGATCCTGGAGATCCCGCTGGCCGCCGCGCCGAACTGGACCGACGAGGAGAAGCGCCAGGAGCTGGACAACAACTCCCAGTCCATCCTCGGTTACGTGGTGCGCTGGATCGACCAGGGCGTCGGTTGCTCCAAGGTGCCCGACATCAAGGACGTCGCGCTCATGGAAGACCGTGCGACCCTGCGCATCTCCAGCCAGCTGATGGCCAACTGGCTGCGCCACGGCATCGTCACCGCCGACGAGGTGGTGGCCAGCCTGGAGCGGATGGCCCCGGTCGTGGACCGGCAGAACGCCGGCGACCCGAGCTACCGGGCGATGGCGCCGGACTTCGCGGGCAGCATCGCGTTCCAGGCGGCCAAGGAGCTGATCCTGGAGGGCACCAAGCAGCCCAACGGGTACACCGAGCCGATCCTGCACCGCCGTCGCCGTGAGGCCAAGGCGCTGGCCTGCGTCTAGTCCCACCTGTCGCGAATCCCCCGGCCCCGGCGGCCGGGGGATTCGCGCTTTCGCGGCGGTCGGAGTTTCGACTCCCGTTTATCGGTCCGTTACCCTGGGTGTCGCACGAGATCGTTCGATTTGTGAGGAAGATTCATGGGAAGCGTTGTGCTCGACATCGTGGCATTGCTCGCCAATCGCGCGGCGATGTTCTGGAATTGGATGGCCACCGGATCGGCGGGCTTCCCGCCGCTGTGAGCGTGCGGTGCACGATCTGTTTCGAGTAGCGAATCCCCTGGTCAGCTGGCGCTGGCCGGGGGATTTTCCGGTTCGGGAGGGAATCGGAAAACGTTCCGGAATGTTTGTTTTCACACTGAGGATCCACTGTCCGCGGACGCGGGTAAGCCTCGGCTGTACGAATTCGGCGGACATGGCCGCACCGGGATCGCAGGAACTCTCGCGCGCGGATTCTCGAATTGGACGTGCACCGGTGCCGCAGGATATCCGTTGCGCTCATCGCGGCTTCCCCGTCATGGGGATCGTCAGGGGGCCGGGCGGTTTCGGCACCGATCCCGCGCGCGAAGCTCCTGCCCCTCGTATCTTGAACACGTGAACTCCGCAGGCTCCGTGCGCACCCGGTCGCGTATTCCTCGTTGGTTCGTGCTGTGGATGGGGCTGCTGACCGCCCTGGTCGCGCTCTGTTGCGCGGCGCTGTTCTGGCAACTCGCCGCGGAGGGAACGTTTCCCACCCTCGTCGTGCTGTGGGTGGTCCTCGGCGTGCTCGGCGGAATCGCCGTCCTGTTCGGGCTGCTCGGCCTGCTGCGCTACCGGGCCTTCTTCTACAGCCTCGCCTCGCCCGTGCTGATCGGCGTCCTGGTGGCGCTGATACTTTACGACGTCCCGGAGGACACCGGCTGGCGGTTGTCTCGCGGCATTCTCGAAGACCAGGCCGTCGACTGTGCCCACCCCGGCCAGCGCACCCGCCTCGGCGTCTACACCATCACCTTCGTCACGCCCCGTGACGGCGGCTGCCTGTTCTACACCCAGGCGGGCGACTCGAATTCGGAAGGCTTCGCTTTCTTCCGCGACCCGGCCACCCCACCACACCTCGGCCCGCCCGCCACCAACGGCATCGAGTACTCCGCTTTCGACGGCCAGTGGTACCGCTTCGTCGACACTCACTGAGTCCGGCCGCCGAAGATCTCCTCGAGCGTGCTCGCCGTGGCGGCACGGGTGATCCACTCGGTGAGGCGCGCATGATCGGTGCAGGCCTCGATCTCGGCGGTGAGTCCCGCGGGGACGTCGAATCCGCGGGCACCGAGCATGGTGAGCAACGCCTTGGCCTCGCCCTTTGCCTCGCCGATGGCTTCGCCTTCGGCCATGCCGTCGGCGTACAACTGCTTGAAGTACTGGCTGTAGTACGGGGACGTGTCGGTCGTCATCAGCATCTCCATTTGCACCTCCACGACGATGCCGAGAACCGGGACATCGGCGTCGGTGAGGGTGACGACCAGGTCCGCGCGATACTCGGTCGGCTCGATGTCCGGTAGGTCGCCGGAGTCGACGCGGGCGTGATCGAACTCGGGAAGTGCCAGGCCGAGCGTGGAAGTGAGCAGTTCGGCGACCAAAGTCGGTCTACGGCGGACCAATTCGATGAGGACTTCGTGTACCGACCAGGGCGTGGCGCGGACGTTACCGATAGCCACCGACAGGTCAGGGTGGGGTGGATCACCATTCGAACGGCAGCGGCTGGCGGGGCTCGATCCAGAGGGCTTCGGCGAGGGCGCAGAGCGTGCCGTCGGTGCGGGCCAATGCCACGCCGACGGTGTGTTTCCGGCCGGTCGCGGAGATCGGCCAGCCGTAGGAGAGGTAGGAATCGCCGGCGCGGACCGGTTCGAACTGGGTGGCGGTGAGGGCGGCGGTGACCGCTCCCGGGCGCAGGTCACGCAGGGCCATCGCGGCCCAGCCGCCGGGGCAATCCAGCGCGGCCCAGACGTTCTCGGTGGAGAGGAAGCCGTCGGGTCCGCCGAGCAGGGGATCGGGTGTCCAGGCGGCGACGACCATGTCGTGGGTGGACATGGCCCAGGGCGACAGGCGCAAGCCTCGGCCGGGTGCGCAAGCGGCTCCGCAGCCGTAGCAGTGGCTCATCTTGCGCAGCACGTCGGCGGTCGCAGTCGCCGCCCGTGCCTCCGCCCAAGCGGGCGCGGGCCGCGGCGTCACCGTCACCATAGACTCGGAGGCCTCGGCGAGCACCGTGCCTTCCTGATCGGTGAGCGACGCGCCGCCCGAACCGTCGGCGGCCAGTACGACCGGGGTATCGACGGAAACTGCGCGCCGGAAGTCGACGCGCACCTGCGTGGCGCCGCTCGCTGCGGCGAGCAGGCCCGCCACGTACCCGCCGAACGCCACTCCCGGATAGCCACGCACGTGACCCGGCACCGTGAACGCATCCGTCCGAATCATCCGCTGCCCAACCTCTCCCGGCCGACGATCATGACCCGGCTCAGCCGACCATACCGTCCCGGCGTCGCCGGATGGTCTCCGGGCAATCTGTCACGCCGACGGCGAGGATGATCTTGCCGATCGCCCACGACCAGCCGTTCCGGCGCGCCGCGTGATCCGGGCACACGTCGTCGATCTCGCCCGCCGCCCGCTCGCAACCGTGCTGATGGGGGAACTGGCCGAGGCCGACCGGGTGCGTGGCGATGCCGCCCGCGGATGCGCACCATGTCGGGCGTGGGCGCCCCCGGATGCTTCGCGGATCTCGATCCGGTCACCGAGGAGCGAACGAGATCGCCCGCGGCCTCGTGGGCGGCGAGACGCCCCGCCAGGACATTCGCCATCGCGGCAGTCCGTCCGCTTCCGCGCAGGTCGAGGCGCCTCGAGCCGGGGCGTGAGGCGCGGGGGACGAGCGGTTTCGGGTTGCATGTGGCGTTGTGACCGACGGTCACGGCAGTACCGGAGCCCCGCGCTGGGCGAGCAGCATGCCCATCACCCCCGCTTCCTGACCCTGACCGTGGATCATGGACCGGGCGATCTCCTTGACCGGCCCGGAACGCAGCAGACCGTCGGCGGCCTCGGCCATCGCGATACCCCCCTGGTGATGGCGAAGCATCAACTGCAGGAACAGGATTTCCGCGTCGCGGCCGCGCGCCGACGCCAAGGTGTCCAATTCCGCCGTGCTCGCCATCCCCGGCATGGGCGGGGCGGCGGCGCTGTGCGCTGTCGGATGCCGATGCGCTGACGCGCCCGCGGTGTGCATCCACGCCATCGGATGCGTCGAGCCGGGGGCCGCGTCCGCCAGGCGCAGCCAGCCGAGCATGGTGCCGATCTCCAGGCGCTGGGTGCGGTCGAGCTGCTCGGCCAGCCGGGCGATCGCCGGATCGACCGAGCGATCCAGCCGCTGCACCATGAGCAGCGCTTGCTGGTGATGGGTGGTCATGTCCTGGACGAAGCCGATCTCCACGTCGGTGAGAATCGGTGTCGCGGACCGGCCTTCCGGAAAGATCGCGGGGCGCAGCGCGGCGCCGAGCACGAGCAGCGCGAAGGCCGCCGACGCCAGGGCCGCGACGTGCGTCCAGTACCGCATCGCTACGATCCGACGATCGAGTGCTGGTCCGGCGGTGGCGAATACACCTCGTCGTCCAGTTGCAGCACCATGAATCCGTTGTCCGAGCACGCGACGTAGAGTTGCGTGCCGCGCCATTCCGGCGGCGAGAGACACCAGTCGGTGGACACGTCGCCGAAGGCGAGGCGACCGGTGCGCGCGGTGGTGGCATCCAGCGGATCGAACTCTCCCTCCAGCACGGCGCGCAGCGCCGACGGCGCGCTCATCAGCGGAACGCCGATGATCGAGGCGAGCGCGTGCGGCGAGTTCCACAGGCTCAGGTTCTGCCCGGTGCGGGCGGGCGGGTTGTAGTAGGCGATCTCGCGGATGGCGTAGGGATCGCGGATGTCGAAGACCCGGATGCCCGAGGAGATCCACCCGCAGGCCAGGGCGGTCGGGTTCGCCTGCCGGTCCGCTGCGCAGTAGTGCGATTCGTAGGCGAAGGCGGAACCGCCCATGGAGGAGCCGATATTGCTGTCGAGATGCTGGGGCAGGTTGATCTCGAGCTTGATCTTGCCGACCACCTCGGGCGCGGTCTCGTCGGAGATGTCGATGAGTTTGACGCCGCCGGAACCGCCCTCGTCGACGGTGTAGAGGTAGGGTTTGCCGTCGTAGCTGACCGGGACACTGTGCTGGGTCGCCCAGCCGTCCGTCCAGAACGTCCGGCCGAGGTGGTGCACCTGCGGGTTCGGGTCGCGGCGCTGCACCGCGCTGATGTCGAGGACGGTGAAGCCGCCGAGCGCGGAGATATACATCCGGTTGCCGTCGGGGCTGATGCCGAAGCCGTGTGCCTCGATGCCGGTCAGTCCCTGCCAGACGACGCGCGGGTTCGTCGGGTCGGTCAGGTCGACTGCGCTGACGAATCCGGGCGCGATTCCCGAAGCCCAGTACGTGTTGCCGTCGGGGGAGAAGCCGCCTTCGTGCGTGGTGATCGGCAGCGGCATCAGCAGATTCGTCCCAGGGCCGGGATTGAGCAGTCGCGGATGCGCGCAATCGGAGACGTCGTAGACCGACAGGTAGCCCACGCCCTCACCGACCGGCACACCCGTACCGACCAGCAGTTTGCGCTCGGTGTTGACCTTGAGGCTCTCCCAGGTGCCCGCGAGCATGGCGGGCTCGGTCAGCGTCATGGTCGGGCGCGGATGCGCCGGATCGGACACGTCGAGCACCTGGACGCCGCGCGCCTCGCCGATCAGGTCGCCGGGGAAGAACGAGCCGAGATAGGCGCAGTGCTCGAAGCTGGTGGAGGTGATGCCCGCACCGCGGCCCGCATAGCCGCCGACGAACGAGATATTGCACCGGTAGCCCTGCGTGCTGCGTCCACTGTCGCGGTCGGCGGCGGTGACATCGCCTTGCAGGCCGTTCTCGGGTGCGGCGCCCGGTCCGCAGTCGGCGCGGGGCACCGAGGTGCGCCCGACGTCGAGGAACTCCTGGACGGCGTTCCGGATCTCCGAAGGCGGATCGGCCGCGGCGCTGGCGGGCAGCAGCACGGCCGTGACCATGCCGATGGTGAGCAGAGCGAGCGGTTTGGTACGGCACAGCCTGGCCAGCGGGCGCATCCTCGCGACCCCCAACTTCGTCGTCGAGCTTGGCTACCAGAGTGACTGGGACAGTCAGCACTGAACTGACTGAATGGTAGTAATCAGCGGTAACTTCCGAGGAGGGTTTCGTCGAATCCGCACGGATCCGGGAAGTTTTCCGGTGGGCTGCGGCGGCGTCAGCGCGGGTGGATCGATTCCGTGTACTCTTCTGCGACAGCGTCGGATGCCAGCAGTTCGTCGCAGACGCTCAGAAAGGTTCGGCGCAGTTCGGCGGCGCGTTCGGCCAGCGCGGACTGGGCGCGGACGTACTCGGCTCGTCCGGCGGGCGTCTCGATGCGCACCGGGTCGTAGCCGAACTCGGACAGGTCGTAGGGGCTGGCGCGCATGTCGAGTTCGCGTGCGGCGCAAGCCGACTCGAAGCAATCCAGCAACAACTCCGAAGAGATCAACGGGACCAGCTTGAAGCCCCACTTGTACAGGTCCATGTTCGCGTGCAGACAGCCCGGCTGTTCGCGGTGGATCTGGTCGTCGCGGGTGAGCGGCTCGGCATTGCGGCCGACGGCGTCCGGGGTGAAGAAGCGGTAGGCGTCGAAATGCGTGCACCGCAGCGACATCGAGTCGACCACCGCGTCGGTGCCCGCGCGCCCGAGTCGCAGTGGCACCTTCTGGTGGCGGATATCGTCGGTCCGATACACCATGGCCCATTCGTGCAGGCCGAAACAGGACAGCTGGGCGGGGCGGGACGCGGTGGCGCGCAGCAGTTTCGCGACGAACGCGACGGTGTCCCTGCGTTTGACCAGGTAGGCGGGATCGGCCGTGTAGACGCTCCGACCGGCGGGATCGCCGGTTGTCGAGCCGGTCGCTTCGTCGGCACGGTGATACCCACGGGCGCCGTCGTACTCGGCGGCATCCGCCAGGCCGATGCCGTATCCCGGATGCCAGCGCCGTAATTGGGCGGGTTTGTGTCCGTAGTAGGTGAACAAGAAGTCGATCACCGGGTGCGAGGACCCTTGTGCCCGCCGTTCGAGATAGGGCCCGACCAGATCGTCCAGCCGGGCCCGGTGCGCGGCGGCGGATGCCCGCCACCGCGCACCGGACAACACCCGCATGATCACCGCACCTCGCGCGCGCCGGTGCTGCCGACCGTCATTCGCCTACCCGGTGCGTTCCGTCTCGGACGGTGCCGACGAACTCCTCGACCAAGTCCTCCAGGGCGACGATCCCGGTGGTGTTGCCCCGGTCGTCGACCACGCGGCCGAGATGGCTGTTGGTGCGGCGCAGCCGGGCGAGCGCCTCGTAGAGCGTGGTCTTCATGCCGACCGTCGGCAGCGGGCGGATGTCGGTGCGCGGGATCGGCGTCCCCGGACCGGCGCTCTCGTCGGCGACCTTGTCGAGCACGTCCTTGACGTGCAGGTACCCGACCAGTGAGCCGTCGCTCGCCCGCACCGGGAAGCGGGAGAAGCCGGTCTCGGCGACGGCGGACTCGATGTCCCCGAGCGTGGTCCCGTTACCGCGCAGCGGGATCGATCGGGTCGCGTCAAGAGGCACCATCACGTCGGCGACCACGCGGTCGCTGGTGCCGAGGGCCTGGGTGAGACGGCGGTGCTCCTCCTCGTCGAGCAGCCCCTCGGAGCGGGACTCACCGATCATCTCGGCCAGTTCGACCGTCGAGACGGTGGCCTCGAGTTCGTCCTTCGGCTCGATCCGCAGCAGGCGCAGCGACAGATTGGCGGCCAGGTTGTACAGCGCGATGAGCGGGCGGGCCAGCCGCAGCCACATCAGGTGCAACGGCACCAGCAACAGCGCGCTGCGTTCCGGTCCGGCCAGCGCGATGTTCTTCGGGATCATCTCGCCGAACAGGATGTGCAGGATGACCACGATGGTCAGCGCGACGGCGAACGCCACCGGGTGCAGCAGCTGTTCGGGCAGGCCGAGCAGCTCGAACGGACCTTCCAGCAGGTGGGCGAAGGCGGGTTCGCCGACGCGGCCGAGCAGGATCGAGCAGATGGTGATGCCCAGCTGCGCGGCCGCGAGCATCATCGAGAGGTTCTCGCCCGCCCGGATGACGGTGTTCGCGTTGCGCTTGCCCTGTGCGGCGAGCGCTTCCAATCGGTCGCGGCGGGCGGAGATGAGCGCGAACTCGGCCGCGACGAAGAAGGCGTTGCCGCCCAGCAGCACCACGGTGAGCAGGACGCCGAGCAGGTCACCCATGGCTGTGCTCCTTGGTCGCGAGGGCGTCGGCGTCGACCGGGATCAACCGGACCCGGTCGATGCGCCGTCCGTCCATGCGCTCCACCCGCGCGATCCAGCCGCCCGCGTCGGGGCTGTCGGCCGTCGTCCACTGCTGCGAGCGAGGATTCGGCAACACGACCTCGTCACCCGTCACCGGGATGCGGCCGAGCCTGGTCAGCACGAGGCCGCCCAGGGTCTCGTACTCGCCCTCGGGGGCGTCGTATCCGGTGGCCCGGGAGACCTCGTCGATGCGCAGCAGGCCCGAGCAGTCCCAGCCGTCGGAGACGCGCCGCACGTCGCGCTCCTCCTCGTCGTGCTCGTCGCGGACGTCACCGAGGATCTCCTCGATGATGTCCTCCATGGTGACCATGCCCGCGGTGCCGCCGTACTCGTCCACGACGAGGGCGACCTGCATGCCGTCGGCGCGGACGCGTTCGAGCACCTCGTCGCCGTCCAAGCTGGCCGGCACGATCGGGACCGGCTGGGCGAGCCGGTGCAGGGGGATCGTCCGGCGCGCGTGCACCGGGCGGGTGAAGGCCTGCTTGACGTGCACGAAGCCGAGGGTGTTGTCGAGGTCGCCGTCGATCACCGGAAAGCGCGAGTAGCCGGTGCGGCCTGCCGCGTCGATCAGGTCGGCGATGGTGTCGTCCTTGTCCAATGCTTCGATCTTCACCCGCGGGGTCATCAGTTCCTCGGCGCTGCGCTCGCCGAACTGCAGGGAACGGTCCATCACCTGGGCGGTGGGCTGGTCGAGCGCGCCGCGCAGGGCGGAGGTGCGCACCAGGGAGCCGAGTTCCTGCGGCGAGCGGGCCGAGCGCAACTCCTCGGCGGGTTCGACGCCGAGCCTGCGGACGACCCAGTTGGCGGTGCCGTTGAGGAAATGGATCATCCACTTGAACACCACCGAGAAGGCGATCATCGGTCCGGCCGTGACGCGTGCGGTGCCCAGTGGCTTGGCGATGGCGATGTTCTTGGGCACCAGCTCGCCGTAGATCATCGACAGCGAGGTGGCCAGGATCAGCGCCAGCGTCAGGGCCAGACCGCTCGCGGCGGCTTCGCTCAGCCCGGCGGCGGCGAACAGCGGATTCAGCAGCCTGGCCAGCACCGGCTCGGCGATGTAGCCGGTGATCAGCGTGGTGATGGTGATCCCGAGCTGGGCGCCCGACAGCTGGAACGACAGGGTGCGATGCGCCTTGCGGACCATGCGGGCGCGGACGTCGCCGGTGCGGGCGTGCGCCTCGACCGTACTGCGCTCCAGCGCGGTGAGGGAGAATTCCGCGGCGACGAACAGGGCCGTGCCCGCGGTGAGTGCGATGAACCCGATCAGGCTGAGCGCGGTGAGCGCGATCGACATCGTCAGCACCACCTGCACGGTGCTGCGAGACGGCCTGGGAGGAATGGGACTACTGCGGGGAGGAGGACGCCGGGTCGGTCACCCGGCTCGGTAGAGGAGCCCTCCTGTGCGGCGCCCTCGGACGCGGGTGACAACTGGATCCTTTCGCGAATGTGTCGTGGTGCCGGTGGCCGGCAACCACCATGCTACCGGCCCACGCGCGAAGCGGCGTGGGCCGGTGCCGGTGCCGGTGCGATGCGCGTGTCGGCGCTCACCAACCGCCGGGCAGCGGGCGGCCTTCGGCGAACCCGGCGGCGGACTGCACGCCGAGTACGGCCTTCTCGTGGAATTCGGTGAGCGTTCGCGCGCCCGCGTAGGTGCACGCGCTGCGCACGCCCGAGCAGATGTGATCGAGGAGGTCCTCGACGCCGGGACGCTCGGGGTCCAGCCGCATCCGGGAACTGGAGATGCCTTCTTCGAACAGCGCCTTACGCGCCCGGTCGAATTCGCTGTCGGAGGCGGTGCGGGCGGCGACGGCCCGCTTGGACGCCATGCCGAAGCTCTCCTTGTACGCGTTGCCGTCGCGATCGACGCGCAGGTCACCGGGGGATTCGTAGGTGCCTGCGAACCAGGAGCCGATCATCACGTTGGATGCCCCCGCGGCCAGTGCGAGCGCCACGTCGCGGGGATGGCGCACGCCGCCGTCGGCCCAGACGTGCACGCCGAGTTCCCTGGCGGCGGTGGAGCATTCGGCCACCGCGGAGAACTGCGGGCGGCCGACGCCGGTCATCATCCTGGTGGTGCACATGGCGCCGGGCCCGACACCGACCTTGATGATGTCCGCGCCCGCCTCCGCGAGATCCCGAGTGCCCTCGGCGGAGACGACGTTGCCCGCCGCCAGCGGGACGCCGAGCCCGAGATCGCGCACGGCGGAGAGCGTTTCGAGCATCTTGGCCTGGTGGCCGTGTGCGGTGTCGATGACGAGCAGGTCGGCGCCCGAATCCACGAGGGACTTGGCCTTCGCGGCCACATCGCCGTTGATGCCTACCGCGGCCGCGACGCGCAGCCTGCCCCCGGCGTCGACGGCGGGCTGGTAGATGCCCGCGCGCAGGGCGCCGGTGCGGGTCAGCACCCCGGCCAGGGTGCCGTCCTCGGCGGTGAGCACGGCGAAATCGGCGTGCTCGGCGTGCAGCAGGTCGAACAGGTCGCGCGGGGTGGTGCTCGCGGGGGCCCGCACGAAATCGGTGGCCGCGACCTCACGGAGCCGGGCGAAGCGGTCGACGTCGGCGCAGGCGGCCTCGGTCACCACGCCGACCGGGCGTCCGCCGTCGACCACCACGACCGCGCCGTGCGCACGCTTGTGCATCAGGGCGATCGCCTCGGAGACCGAGCGGTCGGGGTCGAGGGTGACGGGGGTGTCGGCGGTGAGCGAGCGGCTCTTGACGAACGCGATGGTGTCGGCGGCCGCGGTGATCGGGAGGTCCTGCGGAAGCACGACGATACCGCCGCGCCGGGCCACCGTCTCGGCCATTCTGCGCCCGGCGACCGCGGTCATGTTGGCCACGACGATGGGGATGGTGGTGCCCGACCCGTCGGACGTCGAGAGATCGACATCGAAGCGCGACGCGACGTCCGTCCGGTTCGGGACGAGGAAGATGTCGTCGTAGGTCAGGTCGTACGGCGGCTGATGACCGGGGAGAAAGCGCACTCGACCGATGATATCCGCGCGCCGACCGGAGCGCGCCGTTCTCCCGGAGGTGCTGCCGCATTTCCCGGCGATCTCGGGCGAACGCGGGGGAGTGGTATCGGGCGGGGTAGGACGCGGCCGCTTCGTAGCGCTGCCCTGGCTCAGGGCGCGGCACGTTTCCGAACCCCGGCCGGGGTCTTTCGCGCGGGCCGATCCTCCGGCCGCGGCTTCAGACGGTGGCTTCGGAGCGGGACAGCGCGATGGTGGTGACCACCATGACGAGCACCGCACCGGCGGTGACCAACAGTCCGGCGGTGTCCGCACGCAACCGCTCGTCGAGCACGGCGATGCCGAGGAACGCCGCGGCCAGTGGCTCGGCGACCGAGACGGCGGGCAGCGAAGCGGTCAACGGCCCGACTTGATAGGCGCGCTGCTGCAGATAGACGCCGGTGACGCCGGCCGCGATCAGCGCCCAGGTCTGCCAACCGCCGAGCACGTCCACGAGACCGTGTTCGAACAGGCCGGTGACGTAGTCGGTGAGCGCGGCGGCCAGCCCGTAGAGCGAGCCGCTCGCGGCGCCGAGCAGCAGCGCGCGCCACGTGGGCCTGCGCGCGGCGATCCCGGCGGCCGTGGCGGCGGCGATCAGGCCGACCAGAAGGCCCAGCGGCAGAACCCAGTGTCGCAGTGGCGCATTGATATTTCCCTCGGTCGGATCACCGACGAGCACGAAGCAGGCCAGCGCGGCGGTCAGCGCGAGCGCGGTCGCCCACGTGCGCGGCGCCACGCGACGGTCGTTCAGCCGGGCCGACAGCGGCAGCGCGAACACCAGCGCGCTCACCAGGATCGGCTGCACCAGCAGGACCGCGCCCAAGGCGAGCGCGGCGACCTGCATGGCGTATCCGCCCGCGTCGCCGACGACGCCGCCCCACCAGCGGGGGGTGCGCAGCAGCGAGCGGACCAGGGACTCGCTCTCCGGGACCACGGACGCCGCGCTCTGCTGCGCGACCGCGGCCACCGCGAACAGCAGTGCGGCGAGCAGGGCGCAGAGAACGGCGGCTGCCGGATGAGTCGACACCCGACTAGTTTGCTGTGCGATTGCCTCTAGCGGGAGACTGCTGGGCTCGTACGGCGCGTCGCCGCGTCCGGCCCGCCGTGTCGCCGGACGCGGAAGCCGCGGTGCGGCCGGAGAACCCGCTTGTCGCGCCGGAATTGCGGGTGGCAGTGCCCTTGGCCGAGCCAGCGCCGCGCCCCACGGGGTTGCTCACGGTGACCTTCGCGGTGCCTCGGCGGCGCGCGGGCGCGGTGACCGCCTCGCCACCACGCCCCGTCCCGGCGGCCGATCGGCTCCCGGATTGCTTCGCCGCACCGGCGCCACGGCCACCGGCCGCGGTCTGCTCACCGCGCCTGCCCGGCTTGCGCCGAGCGGGTTTCGCGGAGGCCGCGGCAGGGGCGGCCACGGGTGCGGCCGCCGCCGCGATCGGAATACCGGATGGCTTGCGAGCGCCGGTGATCTCGATCAGCGTGCGGTCGCCGGGCCGGACCGCGACACCGTCCACCTCGACGCCCGCCTTGCGGGCCATCGTCTCGACGTCGCGGCGCTCTTCGTCCATCACCAGCGTGACGACCACGCCGTCCTCGCCCGCGCGGGCGGTGCGCCCGGCCCGGTGCAGGTAAGCCTTCGGCTCCGGCGGGGGATCGACGTGCACGACGAGGGAGATCCCGTCCACGTGGATGCCGCGTGCCGCGACGTCGGTGGTGACCAGTACCGGCACCGAACCGTCGGCGAACGCGGCGAGGGTGCGGGTGCGGTTGTTCTGCGCCTTGCCGCCGTGCAGCACGCCCGCCGGGATGCCCGCGCCGCGCAGCTGCTTGGCGAGCCGGTCGGCGCCGTGCTTGGTGCGCACGAACATGATGGTCAGCCCGTCGCGGGCAGCGATCTCGGTGGCGACTGTCCGTTTGGCCACTTTGTCACCGACGAACAGCAGATGATGCGACATCGTGCTGACCGCCGCCGACGGCGGTGCGGTGGAGTGCGTGACCGGGGCGCGCAGGTAGCGCTTGACCAGTTTGTCCACCTCGCCGTCCAGCGTGGCGGAGAACAGCAGGCGCTGGCCGTCGCGCGGTGTGCGGTCCAGCAACTTGGTCACCTGCGGCAGGAAGCCCATGTCGGCCATGTGGTCGGCCTCGTCCAGGGCGGTGATCAGCACCTCGGACAGGTCGGCGGACCCTTGCGCGATGAGGTCGGCGAGTCGCCCCGGCGTGGCGATGAGCAGATCGACGCCGCGGGCGAGCCGGTCGGCTTGACGCTTGATGGGGGCGCCGCCGACCACCGAGGCCACCCGCAGGCCGAGCGCGAGCGCCGGTTCGTCGAGCGCTCGCTCGATCTGCGCGGCCAGTTCGCGGGTCGGCACCAGCACGAGTCCGCGTGGACGGCCCGGCTTGGCCGAAGCGCCCATCAAGCGGGCGAGCATCGGGAGGCCGAAGGCCAAGGTCTTTCCGGAACCGGTCGGCCCGCGGCCGAGTACGTCCTTGCCTGCCAGGACGTCCGGCGCCGTGGCGGCCTGGATCGGGAACGGCGTCTCGATGCCGTCGCGTCGCAGTGCCTGGATGAGCACGGCGGGCAGGCCCAGTTCCGCGAAGGTCGCGGTGGGCGCGGCGGCGACGGTGGTCGAGGGGGTCACGAGGTGGATGTGCCTTTCGTCGCACGGCGCGTGCCAGCGGAACGCGCTGTTCGGTGGGGTGAAGAGCGGCGCACGATGCGGTTCACCGCGCTGGGCGCGGGCTATGACGCGCGCCGGGTGGAGCGAGAGGGTGCGGCCGACCGGAGGCGGGCCGAGTTTCCAGGATACGTGCCGGGGAGTCAGCTGTGGAACAGGCGGCTCAGTTCCACGAGCCAGGGTACGGCCACGGCCTGGGTCGGCACCACCAGTATTGCGGCCGAGCCGAGGTAGGCGGCCGTGGCGATGCGGATGTCACCGATCCGCTCGCTGAGTCGCTGGATGCGGATGAGCGTGGTCGGGCCGCCCGCGGCGAGCGCGCCTTGCGGCGCGGTGGATTTCGCGCACGCGACGAGGGCGCGGGCCAGCGGCTTCGGACCGGTGACCTTGACCGCCGAGTCGTCGGCGAGCAGTTCGATGAGCAGTTTGACCGAGCCGAGCGCGGCCTTGCTGCGCACCACCCTCGGGAACGCCTCGTGCACCGCCGTGAACGCCTCCAGCACGAGATCGTGCCTGGCCCGCAGGTGCGAGCGTTCGTGGCTGACGATGGCGGTGACCTCGGCGTCGGCGAGATTGGTCAGGGTGCCCTCGCTGAGCACGACGCGCTGGCGCAGACCGGGCAGGCAGTAGGCGATGGGCTCGGTCGCGGCCAGCACCCGGATGTCGGCCGCGCGCCGGTGCGGACCGCTCTGGTCGAGCAGATCCACGAGCATGCGGTGGCGCGCCCGTCGCCTGCGGGTGTGCACGCCGACCCGGATGACCGCGTAGATCAGCCGGGCGCCGACCAGCAGGGTCAGCGCGAAGACGAACACGTAGGCCAGCCACAGCGGCAGGCCGAGCGCGTCGATCTCCCGGGTCGGCGCGGTGGTCGGGCGGCCGTCGGGGCCGGGCACGAGCAGTTCGGCGGCGATGGCCAGCCCGGAGCCGAAGGCGCTGAGCACGGCGGCGAGCGCGATGGCCTGCCAGAGCACCAGCGCGGCGCGGGGCGTCCGGTATGTCCAGGTCGCCCGGCTGAGCAAGGCCGGGGCAGGCCCCGCGAGAAGCAATGCGAGTCCGGCGAAGACCGGCGCGGTTGCGTTCATCGACTCAGCTCACTGCGTTGTGGGGCCAGGGCGCCCGAGGAGTCTACTGCGGCGGCGGCGCCGAGTCCTCGTCCTCGGTAGCTTCGAGCTTAGCGAGTGCTTCGCGCAAGGCGGCAGCCTCGTCCTTGCCGACCTGCTCCACGAAGTGCACCAGCGCGGCGGCGCGGCTGCCCGCCGCGTCGGCCTGCTGTAGGGCGTCGACCATCAGACTGGCCACCAGTTCGTCCCGGGTGTGCACGGGCGCGTACCGGTGCGCGCGGTCGTCGCGCCGCTGCACCACGAGGTTCTTCTTCGCGAGGCGTTGCAGCACGGTCATCACCGTGGTGTACGCGAGCTCGCGGCGTGCGGCGAGCGCCTCGTGCACCTGCCGGACCGTTTGTGGTTCGTCGGCCGACCACAACTGGTCCATGACCGCTTTCTCGAGTTCACCAAGACCTGCCATCCCACAATTTTAGGTACTCAACGACGCCGATGCGTACTACAGGGTGTCGTAACCATGAAATAGCTGGTGTGTCATTTCTCATAGGGCGCCGATTCGGCCCCCGTACCGGTGGGTCCGCCGACCTTTCCGCGCACATGCCGCGCCCCGATCGGCACGATCATCGGGCGCGCCGACACCGGGTCCTCCAGCACCGTCGCGTCCAGATCGAACACCGCGCGCAGCAGCTCGACCGATATCACCTCGCCCGGTGCGCCCGCGGCGACGACGCGCCCTTCGCGCATCACGACCAACTGGTCGCTGTAGCGGATCGCGAGGTTGAGATCGTGCAGCACCATGACCACGGTGCGCCCGAGATCGGCGTGCAACCGGTCCACCAGGTCGAGCACCTCGATGGAGTGCGCCAGATCCAGATACGTGGTCGGCTCGTCGAGCAGCAGGATGTCGGTGCCCTGGGCCAGCGCCATCGAGATCCAGGCGCGCTGGCGCTGCCCGCCGGACAACTCGTCGAGCGCGCGGTCGGCGAGGTCGGCGATCCCGGTTTGTTCCAGCGCGGTCGTGACCTCGGTTTCGTCCGTCCCCGACCATTGCCGGAACCAGGACTGGTGCGGGTGGCGTCCGCGGGCGACCAGATCGGCGACGGTGAGTCCTTCCGGCGCGACCGGCGACTGGGGCAGCATGCCGACGACGCGAGCAACGTCCTTGGTCTTCATCGTCGAAATGGCCTTGCCGTCCAAGACGACTCGCCCTTCTCGGGGGCGCAGCAGACGGCCCAGTGAACGCAGCAGGGTCGACTTTCCGCATCCGTTGGGTCCGATGACGGTAGTGACCACACCGGGGGTGATGGTCAGGCTCAGCCCGTCGACGATCACCCGGTCGCCGTACCCGAGAGTGACCTGCTCGGCGCCGAGCCGGTGCCCCGGAGCGCTCGCCCGCCCGGTGGCGTCGGGGGTGGTGATGTCCGCGATCGTCATGACAGCGTCGCCTTCCGGTTCATACGCAC
>NZ_BAFZ01000055.1 GCF_000308575.1 Nocardia exalbida NBRC 100660
ACGCGGCGCTCCGGTCCTCGCGAAACACACTCGAATGCCGCCGGTGGCTCGCCGCGGACACGGCATCCGCCCCGACCGCCTCCTCGATCGCACCCGGCGGGTGAAGTGCCCCAGCCATGACCGAGGAGGTGTCGTGGGCGGTCGGGACACCACGCAATTGTTCGGCCACCTCGACGGCGGCACGCGCGTCGTTCTCGGCCGCGGCCGCCTCGCCGCTGAACGCGCGCGCCGCGGCGAGTTCGGCGAGCACCTCGCCGCGTAACAGAGTGGGCCGGTCCGAAGGAAGACATGCCAGCGCCGCGAGCAGGTCGTCTTCACCGCCGCCGCTGCTTTGATTGCGTAGTCCGGCGCGGTAGTAGTGCAGTCGGGCGGCACGCTCCGGTTCGATCCCCGCATCGAGGGCGGCCAGCGCCTCGTCGGCCGCCGCGATCCCGCGCTCGACGACGCCGCCCCGATAGCATGCTGCCACGACCGCTTGCACGACCTCGATCCGCTCCGCGCCTACTCGGCTCGCCGCTTCCCCCACCCGATCCCACGATTCGAGCACTCGGTCGAGATGGTGCACCTGAACACGATGCGCCCCGATGTTCCTCGCTTCCGCCGCCGCATCCCAGGCGGCCTCGAGCGCCGATGAGAATTCTCCGGCGGCATACGCGTGATAGGCAAGCTCGCCGGAGGGACATTGGTCCGCATCGCGTTCGCGGAGCGTGGTCAGCGCGCGAAAAATATTGCCATGTAATCTTTTTCGCTCCACGGGCAGTAAGTCGGCGTAGACGGCGTCCCGGATGAGAACGTGCCGGAACGCGTAATCGGTGTCGTCGGGCACCAGCAACTGCTGGTCGACCAGTAGCTGCAACACTGCGGTCAGCGCGTCCTCGGCCAGGTCGGAGGCCGCCGCCAGCACGGTGTGCCGGACCGGTGACCCGGCCGCCGCCGCGAGCCGCAGCACCGATGCGGCCTGACGGGGCAGGTCCGACAGGGGACCGAGCAATAGTTCGGACAGCTCTGCGGGCGTGTCCTCGGGCGCGGGGTCGAGCGCCTCCACGAACAGCGGGATTCCTCTGCTGCGTTCGAAGACGCGCGCGATCGTCCCCGGTTCCGGCTCTCTGCCGCGCAACGCGGCCAGCTGCCTGCCGACCTCGTGCTTGGTCAGCGGTGCCATCGAGAGCAGACGAACACTCGGGTCCCGGCGTAGGCCGGTGACCAACTTGCGCAACGGCTCGGAATCGGCGGGCCGGTAGGTACCGATCAAGAACAGATCGCCTTCGGCGATGTTGGCCACCAGGAAGGCGAGCAATTCGAGGCCGGCCTCGTCGGCCCAGTGCAGATCCTCCAGCACCACCACCAGCGGTCTGTTCATCGAGCACTGTTCCAGCACGGTCAGGATCTCGCCGAACAACCGGATCCGATCGGTGTCGATCTCCGCCGCGCCGGATCGCGCCGCCAGTTCCGGAAGCCAGCGCGCCAGCGCGGGTTTCGCCGGGAGCAGCGCCGCGAGCGCCTCCGCTCCCTGGTCGCGCAGCAGTGCGCGCATGACCGCGACGAACGGAGTGAACGGCACCCCCTTCGCGCCGAACTCCGGGCACCGCCCGGACAGCACCGCCGTGCGGGCCCCGAGCCGCGTCCCGAACTCCGCGACCAGCCGCGACTTGCCGATCCCCGCTTCGCCCCCGACCAGCACGGTATGCACCGTGGGCTCCCCATAGGCATCCTGCAATGCCGCAAGCTCAGCGGCCCGCCCCACGAAGGCACCGCATACCGGAAGGCTGACCACGGCGCGATCATGCCCCCTACCGCGAGGTCGGCGCCAATCGCGGGAGCCGAGGCGGAGTGCGGCGGACAAGAAAGCCGCTCCCCGCCCTCGCCCGAGCCGCGTCGAACTTCAGTGGCGGCGTCGACCGGACGCGGGCCGCCGCCTGAAGTTCACGAGAGGCACACCATGGAGAGGTCTTCTCGGTCGATGCCGCAATGGTGTGCCACTCGCGGATAAGAGCGGTGGCGTTGGTGGCGAGGTATCGGCCGGGCCAGTTGGGGGTGCGCTCCTCGGTGATGGCGGCCGAGGGTGGTGCGGCCGGATTCGGCGTCGCGGCGGGCTAGGGGAGTACGGGAAATAATGAATTCTCGTGATTCGGCGGGCCCCTCGTTACCCGAAGTATCAATGGCATGACGAACACCGAGATCCGCCCCTTCCACATCGACATCCCGCAGGCCGACCTGGACGACCTTCGCTCGCGCGTGGCCCGCACCCGCTGGATCGACGACCTGCCCGGCGCCGGCTGGGAGCGCGGTGTGCCGACCGCCTATCTCAAGGAATTGGCCGGGTACTGGGCCGAGAAGTTCGACTGGCGCGCCGCCGAGGCGGAGTTGAACGCCTACCCGCAGTTCACCACCATCGTCTCCGGACAGGATGTGCACTTCCTGCATGTGCGCTCGGCCCGAGCGGACGCCACCCCGCTGCTGTTGCTGCACGGGTGGCCGAGTTCGGTGGCCGACTTCCGCGACATGATCGGCCCGCTCACCGACCCCGCCGCGCACGGCGCCCCGGACGCGCCCGCCTTCCACCTGGTCATCCCGTCACTGCCCGGCCACGGTTTCTCCGGCCCGCTCACCGAGCCGGGCTGGAACGACGGCCGGATCGCGGCGGCGCTCGCCGAACTCATGGCCCGCCTCGGCTACGACCGCTACGGCGTGCAGGGCGGCGACCACGGCGCCTTCATCGCCCCGGCACTGGGGCGGATCGATACCCAGCATGTCCTCGGCGTGCACGTCAACGCGTTGGTGACCTTCCCGACCGGCGACCCCGCCGACATGGCCGCCCTCACCGACGCGGAGAAGGCGCGACTGGGCGCGATGAAGAAGTTCCAGGACGACGGTTCTGCCTACATGAACCTGAAGGGCTCCCGCCCGAACACCATCGCCCAGCTGCTCGCCGATTCCCCGACCGGCCAGCTCGGCTGGATCGTGGAGAAGTACCGCGAGTGGACCGACCGATCCCACGACCTGCCCGAACAGGCCGTCGACCTCGATCGCCTGCTGACCACGGTGAGCATCTACTGGTTCACCGACACCGCCCGCAGCGTCGCGAACCTCTACTACGAGCGCTTCCACGACGCCACCATGTTCGCCCCGAAACCGAAGGGCACCGTGCCCACCGGTGTCGCGGTATTCAAGGACGGCGACTACGCCATCCGCCGCTTCGCCGAGCACACCCACAACATCACCCATTGGTCGGAGTTCTACTCCGGCGGCCATTTCCCCGCACTCGAGGTGCCGGAGCTGCTGATCGGCGACGTGCGCGAGTTCTTCCGGTCGCTGGGCTGATCCGGTGGAGTCGTAGCGGGCAGGCAGTGACGACTGCCTGCCCCACGACGTAGACGGGAAGACTCGTCCGCGATCCGATTGCGCGAGCACTCTGGAACGGCGACGACGCGCTGCCGTACGAGCCTCATTTGTCCAGCGTCGTCAGCTCGCGCTATCTCAGCTCACGAATCAAGACATCGAATGTCGGTGCGTCCGGCCAACTCGGTTTCGTCACACCGACTCGGGACCATCCCCAGCGCAAGTACGCCCCGTAAGCGCGGTGATTCTCCGGCTCGACCAGTAGCGTCGCACGCCGTTCCGCCCGGCTGCTCAACAGCGTATCGTGCAGCTTCCGCGCCAAGCCGCGACGGGTGTATTCGGCGCACACCATGATCTCCGACAGGGCGAATGTCCGGGCGCCATCCTCGGCGGTAAAAGTATCGCGGTCGCCGAACCCATCGTCCGGCCGAAAATTCCTCCACCACGCGGCATTCGGACGCAGCGTCCACCCCCACGTCTGCCCTGCGGGTGTCCCGCCGACATACGCCATGACCATCGCGAACACACCACCGCCTGCGGGGTCGGTGTAGTTGTCGAATCGGTGCATGAACTGATCAGGCGCATCGAACAGATCACCGGAGGCGATCGCGTCGACGTAAGACCGGCGGTAGATGTCTTCGACCGTGGGCCGGAGTGCGCGCGCCTCTGCAGCGTCGAGATGCCCGAATTCGACATCCGGAAGATTCACGCGGTATTCCCTGTCTGTGTGAGTTTGTCGAGGCGGTGTCGGAACTCGTCCGCGGCAGGCAAATCGGCGGTCGCGCGCCGAATGGGTTCGAGAACCTTCAGGGTGCGGGGCGACGATACGCCGTTGTCGATGTGCACCAACACCGACATCGCGTCAGCCAGTGCCCCTTCGAGGTCTCCTACTGCTGTTCGTGCTGACGCCAGCCACGCCCGTGTATTGACGGCGTTTCGGTTGGTCGACTTCTCGTCGGCGGCGGTCTCGAAGAGACTGACAGCCCTTGCGAGGTCGCCGACACGTCCACAGCCGCGAGCCTCATGACCACGAACCTCGTTGTGGTCCACAGTGCGAAGCCACGTCGGGCAGTCGGCGAGGGGTTCGTGTTCGATTGCGTGGTCCACTTCACGCCACGCCGTCGCGATCGCGCGCCCGAACTCCCGGCGATCACCGAGCAAGCCGTAGGCCTGCGCTTGGCGGATTGCGATCAGGGCGTGGATACGGCCAGGTGGTCGGCCGCGCATCAGGTGACGTGCGCGGTCGACGAGGCGCAGCGCGTGTTGTGGATTCGCCTGGCCGGTCCGGCTGAGCGCAATGGATTGGTTCGCGGCGTACAAGCAGCTATGAGCTGTGAGATCGGCGTCATCTGCCTGGCTTGCCAACGCCATGGCATCCGAGTAGCAGTGGCGCGCGAGCGAATGCATGTCGGCGTCGAAAGCCAGCCATCCGGCCAGGACGGCCAATTCACCGGTCGCGCTGGTGAACGCGTTACCACTCGCACTATCGAAAGTCCCGGTCTCCAAGAGGCTTTTCGCGCGAGCCAACTGCGCTACGGCGGTCGCGACCAAGGAAGCGCCACCTGCCCTCTGGTCCTCGAACTCCAAGGCATCGACTACTTCCAGCAGCCCCCGTACGTCGGTCACGCCGATTCGGACGCCGTCGACGTCCCACGACTCCAGAACTGCAACAGCTCCAGCCGCCGCTGCCAGGCGTCCGAATTCACGTCGCTTCACGTCACTGTCGGCTTCCCGTACATCGCCGTCGACCACACCGCCGGACGGTTCCGTCGAAATCTTGAATTCCTGACTGCCAGGATGCCTCGGCTTCCGTGCTTGTGCGACGGCCGACCAAAAGCGTGCGGACTGTTTCTCATCGAGCCGCGCCAGCTGGGTATCGAGGTCATGGGCAGATTTTCCTCGAATAGGTCGGGAATCCGGCGCACGTTGCCATTTTCTGACCGTGACAGGCTGATAGCCGACCTGCTCAGCGAACTCTTCCTGGGTCAGTCGGAGGGCGGCGCAGCGCAAAGCCCTGACCTCGACGCCGGTCCAATTGGTGACAATCATCGTGGTCCCCCATCCCACGTCTGCATCCTGGTGTGCCGGAAGCGTATCGGGTCCGTGCGGTTCTGTGCCTGGGAACGAACAACCAGGTCAGTCACGCTCGAGTTGGCCCCGGCGCCGGGCGAGCACATCCCTCGTCGACAGCGCCGATCGCGTCGCCATCGTCCGGGATCCCCGGCGCCGGGTGCCACACCACATCGACGGAAGAGGGGCGGACATGGCGGAAATCGCGCTCGGCTACATCCGGCTGGATCAGTCCGGCAGTGATCACGCGGGTGAGGAGCGCGCGATTCGGGCGCTAGCCGAGCGGAGAGGCTATCGCGCGCCGGAAGTGCTGGTGGTGGATCGGGATGCGCTGATGCCGACGCTGCTGCTCGTGCAGGCGATCCGCCGGGTGGGCGCTTCGGTCGTCATCGCTCCGACTCGGGAGCACATCTGGACCGCCAGGCGCGGCCTCACGGAAGAAGTGACGCTCATTGTCGTCGCGCCCGAGCAGGTGTGGGAGCGGGGACATCGGTGGGCGCCGTTCGGCTCATCGGAGAGCGGGGCGAGATCTTGATGTCCGGCTGGTCGGAGGTCGGCACAGCGCTGGCGGTGGGAACGGCGGTGGTCATGGTGCTTCTGATGGTCTTCTTCGCCGCGAGCAGATGGTGGCGGAGGCCGTTGCGGGGGCCGAGCGTCTATCACATCGCCGAACGTGTCGGCCATGAACAACTGTGCCTGCTGGGCTGGCCGCCGTTGGGCTGGCCTGCGGTAGATCCGAGAGACGGCCCGGAATTCGGCCCCGGCGATGCGCACGCCCTCATGCAGGTTCATCTCGAGTGCGACGCGGACGAATGCTCGTGGAAATGCGCGGCGGTGGAGACCTTACGGACCACCGGTCGCATGCGGCCGAGCAAGTACCCGCGCCGCCCGCATCCCTCCCGCCCGCGCGGGAGCGAAGCGCTGCCGTAGAACAGTAAGGGGCAGGCGGGTCGGCTACCGCCTGCCGCCGTCAGCCTCAGCCACTGGGTCGGATCTCGAGGCGCGGATCGTCGGCGGTCAGTCCGACGCCCCGGATACGGTCTACCGGACTCGCTTCGACGAGTACCCGGTCATGGGTCTTCAGCAAGAAGTGCCGAAGTGCGTCGTGTTGACCGATATTCCTCCGGACCGCACTCGATTTGCTTCCGCCGGGCAACGGCATCGGGAGCTTCGGGTCAGCGGTAATAGCAGCCGCTGTCGAGGTCCTGGACGAGGCCGGGCCCGCTGGGCGTCCAGCCGAGCAGTGAGCTGGTGGCGTCACTGCTCGCGGCCATGTCGGCTCCGAAGAACCTGCCGAGCCAGCCGAAGTGCTCGCCGCCCTGCTCGGCCGGTATCGAGACGACGGGCAGACGGAGCCCCCGTCCGATCACATCGGCGATGTCGCGGGCCGGAATGCCGGTCTCGGCGGTGGCGTGCAGGACGGTGCCGCCGGGAACCCGCTTGTCGAGCGTCAGCCGCACGATGCGCCCGGCATCGCTGCGATGGATCGCCGCCCAGCGATTGATCCCGTCGCCGAGGTAGGCCGAAACCCCCTTGGCGCGAGCGGCCGCCACCAGCCCGGCCACGAAACCGTGGTCACCCTCGCCGTGCACGGTAGGAGCGAAACGCACGACGACCGTGCCGACGCCACGCTCCACGAATTCCAGCGCGAGGTTCTCGCTGCCTCCGCGCAAGGAATCGAGACCGTGGGCCGGTGAGCGGTCCTGCTCGGTGGCCACGCGGCCGGGAGCGAGCAGGGCCAGAGCGGAGGCGAGCACGAACGGCCGGTGCGAACCCGCGAGGACGTCGCCGATGGCCCGCACGGCGTTGCGCTCGGTCTGGTTGGTCACGGCGGGATTCGTGAAGTCGTGCTTGTTGGCGAGATGAACGACGGCGTCGGCCTCCGTGGCGCCGGTGCGGATGCTGTCGAGATCGTCGAGGTCGCCGCGCCGCACCCGGGCTCCTTTCCGCTCCAGCGCGGCGGCGGAGTCGCCCGAGCGGGCGAGTCCGGTGACCTCGTGACCGGCCTCCAGCAACTGGTCGACCACGGCCGAACCGATCCACCCGGTCGCTCCGGTGACGAATACATGCATGTCGATACGCCTTTGTGTAGGTCCGCGACCGATCGCGCGGATCAGCTTCCGCGGCGGTCCGATCCGATCGCCGGTGTTTCTGTGGTGCGGGTGAGCGTGCGCGTCACCTCCGTGCGATCAGCGAGGAGGGCTGACGACGACCGGCACCCTCCGCCGGGACAGCAGCGATTGCAGCACGACCAGCCCGCCGAGGACGAGCACTGTCACACCGATCGCCCGCAGCCCCATCTGCGCGCCCGAGACGAACGCGGCGACGATCTCGTGGGCGCGGTCGGGTGTGGTCGAGGCGAGCGCCTGGGCCATGGTGTGCGGATCGTGGTCGGCGCGGACGTCCGGTGGCAGCGCGGCGACGAATCGTGCGGTGAGCACCGTGCCGATGACCGCGACACCCAACGCGCTGCCGAATTCGCGTGTGGTGGCTTGCAATCCGGCTCCGACTCCGGCCTGCTCCGGCGGTAGCGAACCGGCGATGGCGCCGGACAGCGTCGGAAGCGCCAGCGTCACGCCGACTCCGGTCACGACCAGCCACGCGGCGTAGACGAGGTAGGGCGTCCGCGCGTCACCGGTGGACAGTCCGAGCAATCCGCAGCCGACGAACCCGAACGCGAGCGCGGTGGTGGCATCGAGGCCGATGCGCTGCGAGAGGCGTCCGACGTGTCGTGCGCCGAGAATGATCGGCACGGTCAGCGGGACGATTCCCAGTCCGGTTCGCATTACGCCGAATCCCTTCCCGTACTGGAGGAACGACGCGTTGACATAGAACAGCGCGAACATGCCGAAGAAGACCGTCGTCATGCCGAGGCAGGCGCTGCGCAGGCCGGGCACGCGGAACAACCGTGGATCGAGCAGCGGATGCTCGACCTTCAGTTCGACGATGGTCCACACGGTGAACAGCACTGCGGCGCAGACGAACCCGGCGACGACGACCATGTTGTCCCACCCTCCCTCCGGCCCTTGGACGATGCCGAGCAGCAGCGCGACCGACGCACCGACGAGCAGGACCGCGCCGAGCGGATCGAGGCGGCGATCATGGCGCGCCGACACCGGCGCGATACGTCCCACGAGCGCGGCGAGAACCAGCGAGATCGGCACGGCGGCGGCGAACAACCAGCGCCACGAGCCGCCCGACAGGATCGACCCGCCGCCGACGTTGCCGACGACTCCGCCGATGCCCGTCATCGACGCCCAGGTGGCGATCGTCGCGCCCTTGCGTTCGGCGGGCACGGCGTGCAGCAGGACCGACAGCGTGTTGGGCAGCACGGCGGCGGCGCCGACACCCGTGATCGCACGGCCCGCCAGAAGCAGGGCCACGCCGGGTGCCGCCGCCGAGATCAGCGCGCCCACCGCGAACAGCGCCAGACCCGTGAGCAGCACTCCCTTGCGCCCGAAGCGGTCCCCGGCGGCTCCACCCGGGATGACGAGGCAGGCGAACACGATCACATAGGTGTCGACGATCCACACCAGCGCCGACGCGGACGGGTGCAGCGTGCTCGAGGCGAGCATCGGGACGGCGAGGTTGATCGCGGCGACCATCCCCACGACGAGGACCACACAGGCGCACATGATCGCGAGCAGACCGCGCTGTGCGGCGGGACGGGAAGGGTCTCGCGACGACGCGGCGCGATCCCGGAGCATGACATTGAACGGCATGTCCCGACGGTAGGGATCTCGATGAACTTCGTGCCACGCAACTTCGGCAATAGATACTTGCGTAGGATGCAACTATGCCCGAGCAGCTGGATCTGAACCTCCTGCGCGTGTTCGACGCCCTGCTCCGGGAAGGCGGCGTCACGGCGGCTTCCGAGCGCTTGCATCTGTCCATCCCCGCGACCAGCCGGGCGCTGGGCCGGTTACGACGGGCGATGAACGACCCGATCCTGGTGCGCGCCGGGCGTGGGATGGCTCCCACACCGTTCGCACTGCGCACCGCGCCACGGGTGCGGTCACTGCTCGACGAAGCGTCCGCGTTGATCAGCGCCGATCGCGAGATCGCGATCGGCGAGCTCGAGCGCACTTTCACCATTCGCATCAACGACGGCGTCGCCGCGACCTTGGCGACGACGGCGGTCGAAGCCACGGCCGCGCTCGCCCCCGGCGTGGTCCTTCGTTTCGTCACGGAGGGCAGCGAGAGCGCCGAGGCCCTGCGCGACGGTTCGGTCGATCTCGACATCGGCGTCGGTGACGCCGCGGCTCCCGACATCCGCACCGCCGTGCTGTACCGGGAACGCATGGTTGGCATCGTCCGCGCCGACAGTCCGCTGGGCAGGCGCCGTCGCCCGACGTTGTGGCAACTGTGCCGGCATCCCCACGTCTCGGCCTCCCGCCGTGGACGCGCTCGCGGACCGCTCGACGATGCGCTCGACGCTGTGGGCCTGCAACGCCACGTCGCCGCCGTCGTCCCGACCTTCGCCGTCGCCGCGCTCCTGGTCTCCTCGAGCCGTTACGTCGGACTCGTCCCGCAGCGCCTCGCCGAACAGTACGGCCGGACTCTCGGCATTCGCTGGTTTCCCCTCGCCGCGGACCTGCCGGAAGTCGAAGTGCGCCTGCTCTGGCATGCCCGGCTCGACGCCGATCCGGCCCAGCGCTGGCTGCGCGACACCATTCGCGACGCGTTGTGCGAGCCCGGCGGCGCGAAATCGGACGTTGCGGAGTGAGAACGCAACGAGCGAAGGCAGCCGCCGTTGACGACCTCGGGATGAGTACCGGCACCCGGTGGCGGAGTGCCGCCGCATCCGCGCCGAGCACGATCCGCACGGCGGTTGCGTCGGTGACACCGCGCTGCTCGAGGGCGGCGTCGGTGGACGGTCGGCGGCGACGCGTGTCGTATCCCGGTTCCGCGAAACTCGGCTGAGTCCGATCACGGGCTTCGAGAGGCTGATACCTTCGACGCGGACCGCAAAGCCGCGCGTGACCTTTACAGTCTGGGGGAGATAATGATTCGGGACTGTCATCGATCGGCTCGGCTCATGGCGAAAGTGTGACCTGGTGTTTCGGGCAGAGGTCATCGGTTGTGGCATCGGCGGGGCCTGCGCCGCGCTGGCTTTGGCGAAAATCGGTGCGCGAGTGGCGGTCTACGAAGCGTCGGCGCGCACGGTTGATGCCGGGGGGTGGGTCACCCTCGGACCCGCGGCATCGACGGCGCTCGATCAGCTCGGTCTGGGCGAGAAGGTTCGCGCCGCCGGATTCCCGGTTGCCGGCGTCAGCTCTGTCGACACGCTGACCGGGCGAAGCAGGTCCTTCGCCCGGACCGAGCCCGGTCATCGCTGGCCGAGCATCCATGTGTGGCGCAAGGACCTTCTGACCACGCTCCGTGCGGGGTTGGAGCAGGCAGGTATCCACTGCGAGTACGAGACTCGGGCCGATCCCGGCGAGCGCACCGGTGATCTGCTGGTGGGCGCGGACGGCGCTCGTTCGCGAACGCGGCGAATGCTCGGGAATTCCCGAGCGCCCGCGTACACCGGACAACTGATCCGATACGGCCACTGCCCGATCCCGGTGCGGCGATTACCGAGGAACATATTGCACTTCTGGGCGCATTCGGAGGGAGTAGCGGGGTACGTCGGGGACGACCGGGACGGTTCTTTCTGGTTCAGCAGGCGAAACGCGCCGTCTGTCGATACCGAGCTCGATCTCGAAGTGTTTCTCGCGGCGCTGCGGGAAACGCAGGTAGCGGAGGTGCTGCGAGATTCCGAGGTGAGTGTCCCGATCGCCCTGTACGAACTCGAACCGGAAGGCGACTGGCACAACACGAATACCGTATTGATCGGTGACGCGGCGCACGCCGTTTCACCGTCGGCCGGGCGGGGAGCCACCGCCGCGACCGAGGATGCGATCATCTTGGCGAAAGCCTTGCGCGGCGCGGACTCCATCGCCGCGGCCCTGGAGTCCTATACCCGGACTCGTCGCCCGATAGCGCGAGCGACCTATCGGCCGGAACCGAGACGGCAAGGCCCCCAAGTCTCAGCGGCAGATCTGCACCTCTGACACCGGGAGGCCGAGTGCTGACATTCCGATATCAGAGCGTCTTTCGTGAAGGGGTGGGGCGATGGCAAAGGTGAACAGAACGCGGACCGTCGAGGTGACGCTCGGCGTGCGTGTCTTCCTCTGGATCGTTCTCGCGATGGGAGTCGTTGTCGTCGCGCTGCACATCGGCAACACGCGGTCGACAGCCCGCCGGGATGTTCCGGCGAATCCGTTTGCCGCACTGGAGAAGCTGGTCCGAGGAGAGCTGCCGTGGCCGCCCGGTGCCACGATGACGGTGATCATCGAGATCGCGATCATCGCTGCCGCCTGTATCGCTTGGATCGCGATCCACCGGCTCGCCGCACGCACCGGGCAAACGGTGGACGAGAAGGCCCGATTCATGGGGACCGGTGATGTGCTGGCATCGCTCACAGCAGCCGGGGCGCGAAAGAAGGCCGACACGCTCGGCATGCGGCTCGGAGATGACGACGCGCCCGGCGTGTTCCTCGGCACCTCGGTCACGGGCGATGAGCGGCTGTACGGATCGTATGACGCGCTCTACTTGGATATCTGGGGTCCGCGCCAAGGAAAGTCGGCCTGCAGGGCGATCCCCGCGGTCGTGGATGCCATCGGCCCGGTGATCGTGACGTCGAACAAGCGCGACATCGTGGATGCGACCCGGGGCATTCGTGCAACGAAGGGCGGCTCGATCTGGGTGTTCGACCCCGACGGGGTGGCGGGCGAGGCGCCGGATTGGTTCTGGGACCCGATCGCCTGGGTCGGCGGCGATGATCTCCGGGCCGCACATCTAGCCCGTCACTTCGCTGCCGCGGACCGGCGCACCGATGCGCACGACTACTTCGAGATCGAGGGCGAGGAGTTATTGGCGGCGTTGTTCCTGGCCGCATCGGTCGATCACCGCTCGATCACGCAAGTGTGGGAGTGGGTGACCTATCCTCGGGACACGGAACCGTTGGAGCTGCTGCGTAGAGATGGGCGTTCCTTCGTCGCTGCGGGACTCGCCGCCGTCTACAACATGGACATACGCCAGCAGACCGGCATCTTCGGTACTGCCAAGAAGATGGCGCGCTGCCTCAGATTCACCCGAATTCATCCGTGGATCACCCCGGACTCGGAGAGGCAGGCCTTCGACGAGGTCGAGTTCATCGATACGCATGCCACGTTGTACGCATTGTCGGTCGAAGGGCGAGGTGCGGCTGTGCCGTTGGTCAGCGCCTTCATCGAAGCCGTGCTGGATCGCGCGGCAACGCTGCGGCGGACGGACACGCCGTTGCTGGCGGTCATGGACGATGCCGCGAACGTGGTCCGGTGGCGCGACTTTCCACAGCGGTCCAGCTATTACGCCTCCCGCGGAGTAATCGTGATGACGATGCTGCAGTCCTGGGCACAAGGAGTCCGATGCTGGGGACACGACGGGATGAACGAGCTGTGGTCGGCCGCGACGATCAAGTCGGTGGGCGGCGGAGTCGACGATGTTCCCTTCCTGCGAAACCGAGTCGACGGAATCGGCAATCACGATGTCGAGTCACGATCGGTCACGGTGTCGACGCGCGGCATCGGTTATTCGTCCTCGATCACCACGACGAGCACGCTCGGGGTGCCGGAACTGCGGTCCCTGCCGCGCGGCCGCGCAGTCCTGTTCGCACCCGGCACAACCCCGGTGCTGATCAAGACCGAGCCGTGGTGGGAGGGCCCGCACGCCGACGAGGTGCGGGCCTCCATCGGCCGGTACGGGATCCCCTCGAATATTCGAGATCTGATCGAGCGAGCGGATGAATTTCCGGCTGTGATCCGTCTCGACGCACCCGATTCCGATCCCGGCAAGACACCGGGAGTGACCCCACTGTGAGCGCTGACGTGGACGGCTTCCACTATGCCAGCATCAGTCCAATCGCGTCAGCCGAGCGATGATCGTCGCGGCCATCGAGACCGGGTCACCGTGGTCGGGCCGCAGGACGATCTCGGCTTCGGTGGGCGCTTCGTAGGGGTCGTCGATGCCGGTGAAGCCGCGGATCTCGCCCGCGCGGGCTTTGGCGTACATGCCTTTGGGGTCGCGGGCTTCGCAGACCGCCAGTGGCGTGTCGACGAACACTTCCAGGAACGGGATGCCCGCCGCTTGGTGGGCGGCGCGGACGCGGTCGCGGTCGGCGCGGTAGGGGCTGATCAGTGAAACCACGGCGACCACACCGGCTTCGGCGAACAGTTTCGCCACTTCGCCGACGCGGCGGACGTTTTCCTCCCGGTCGGCGGTGCTGAAGCCGAGATCCGAGTTGAGGCCGTGGCGCAGGTTGTCGCCGTCCAGGAGGAACGCCGGGCGGCCCGCGGCGACCAACCTGCGCTCCAGTTCGACGGCGACGGTGGACTTTCCGGACCCGGACAAGCCGGTCAGCCAGACCGTCAGGCCGCGGGTGGCGCGCTCGTCGCGTTCGACGGCCGTGGAGTGCCAGACCACTCGGGTGGAGGGCAGGCTCGGGCCGGTGATCATGCCCGCGGCGACGGTGTTGTTGGTGGTGTCGTCGACGAGGATGAAGCTGCCGGTGGCACGGTTGCGGCGGTACGGGTCGAACAGCAACGGTTGCCGGGTGCGCAGCTGGACACGGCCGATCTCGTTGAGCGACAACGACTCCGCGTGCTCGTCGCGATGCAGCGTGTTGACGTCCAACCGGTAGTCCAGCGAGCGTACCTCGGCGGTCGCCGCGCGGGTGCTGTGCCGGATGGTGTAGGTAGCGCCGGGTGTCAGCTGGGCGTCATCGGCGAACCAGCACACCATCGCGTCGAGATCGCGACCCGCGGTCGGGCGGTTGTTCGGACGGCAGATCAGATCGCCGCGCGAGATATCCAGCTCGTCGGCGAGCTGGATGGTGACCGCCTGCGGCGGAAAGGCTTCCGCGACCGGCGCGCCGCCCGGCCCCCAGATCGCCTCGACCGTGGTGGTGAAACCGGACGGCAGCACCGCCACTTCGTCGCCGGGCTTGAAGACTCCGCCCGCCACGGTGCCCGCGTAGCCGCGGAAATCCTGGGCGTGGCTGCGGGTGACGTACTGCACCGGGAAGCGCGCATCGATCAGGTTGCGGTCCGAGGCGATGTGTACCTCTTCCAGATGGTGCAGCAGGGGAGTGCCCTCGTACCACGGCATGCTCGCGCCACGGTGCACGATGTTGTCGCCGTGCAGCGCCGACACCGGCACGAAGGTCAGGTCGGAGACGTCCAGCTTGGACGCGAATCGCGCGAACTCCTCGCGGATCTCCTCGAACCGTTCCTGCGACCAGTCCACCAGGTCCATCTTGTTCACGCACAGCACCAGGTGCGGGATGCCGAGCAGGCTGGCCAGGAACGCGTGCCTGCGGGTCTGCTCCACCACGCCCTTGCGGGCGTCGACCAGGATCAGCGCCAGGTCGGCGGTGGAAGCGCCGGTCACCATATTGCGGGTGTACTGCACGTGCCCGGGAGTGTCGGCGATGATGAATTTTCTTCTCGGCGTGGCGAAATAGCGATGCGCCACGTCGATCGTGATGCCCTGTTCGCGTTCGGCGCGCAGGCCGTCGGTGAGCAGGGCGAGGTTGGGATAGTCGTCGCCGCGGTCGCGGCTGGTGCGCTCCACCGCGGCGAGCTGATCGGTGAACAGCGTCTTGGAGTCGAACAGCAGCCTGCCGATCAGCGTGGACTTGCCGTCGTCGACGCTGCCCGCGGTGGCCAGGCGCAACAATGTGGTCGTCATCAGAAGTAGCCTTCGCGTTTGCGGTCTTCCATGCCTGCCTCGGAGATGCGGTCGTCGGCGCGGGTGGCGCCGCGCTCGGTGACCCGCGCCGCGGCGACCTCGGCGACCACCTCCGCGGGTGTGGCCGCGGTGGATTCGACGCAGCCGGTGCAGGTCGCGTCGCCGACGGTGCGGAACCGCACGGTGGACTCGTAGGGCTCCTCGCCGTCGAGTAGTTCGAGAAAGCGGGTGTGCGCCAACAGCATTCCATCGCGCTGCACCACCGGCCTGCGGTGCGCGTAATAGAGCGGGGGCAGCTCGATGGCTTCGGCGGCGATGTAGCTCCAGATGTCCAGCTCGGTCCAGTTCGACAGGGGGAACACCCGGATGTGCTCGCCCGCGCGGTGCCTGCCGTTGTAGAGGTTCCACAGCTCGGGGCGCTGCCTGCGTGGATCCCACTGGCCGTACTCGTCGCGGAAGCTGAACACCCGCTCCTTGGCGCGGGCCTTCTCCTCGTCGCGGCGCGCGCCGCCGAACACCGCGTCGAACGCTCCTTCCTGGATCGAGCGCAGCAGCGTCGTCGTCTGCAATCGGTTGCGGGAGGCGCGCGGCCCGGTCTCCTCGACCACGCGCCCCGCGTCGATGTCGTCCTGCACTCGCCCGACCACCAGGCGCAGGCCCAGCCGCGCCACCGTCTGGTCGCGGTAGGCGATCACCTCGTCGAAATTGTGCCCGGTGTCGATGTGCAGCACCGGAAACGGCAGCGGCGCCGGCCAGAAGGCCTTCGCCGCCAGATGCAGCATCACCACCGAGTCCTTGCCGCCGGAGAACAGCAACACCGGGCGCTCGAATGTCGCTGCCACTTCACGGAATATGTGCGCCGACTCGGCCTCGAGCGCGTCCAGATGGGGCAGCTCGTAGGTGCTCGCCGTCGACTTCGCGTACTGGCTCACACCGCAAAACTAGAACACGTTTCGGTTATCGGTCAATGGTTTGCGCCCGCCCGAATTCGCCGTCACCGCGTCGGCGGCCGCCACCAGGGCCGCGCCACGGCGAGCGATCTCGGCCCCGGTGATGGAGCGGCCGACGTACATCGTGAGCACCATGTTCTGCCTGCCGTCACCGTCGTAGGTCGGCGCGGCGAGCAGGCTCACCGCGTGTTCTTTGCGCGGCCGCAGATCCGAGCCGAGATACACCCGCTCGCCCAGGCTCGTCACCAGCTCGCCGACCAGTTCGCGCAGCTCGGGCGGCAGATCGCGGTCGGCGACACCGGCCAGCAGCGAGTACAGCCGCCGCCCGGCCGTGGTCATGCTTTCCACCAGGAATCCGCGCTCGCGGCATTCGGCGACGACCTGGCGCAGTCGCTGCTCGTCCTGTCGCAGCGGTACCGCCGGGGGCTTGGCCAGCCAGGCGTCGAACGCCGCGTCGGTGTCCCAGAGCACGTACATCAGGCCGACCGGCGGCGCGAAATGGTAGGCCGCGCCCACCTTCACCAGGCCGGGTCCGGTGCTCTCCAGCACCATGATCTGCTCGCCGACCACCGCCGAGGCGGTGCAGGTGGTGTGGTGGCGCGCGGAGAGCTTCTCCAGCTCGACGCGGGCGAGCGCGGAGATCGCGAAACTGTCCTGCGCCACCCGGCCCGCGGCGATCAGCGCCGGTCCGAGCCCGTAGGTGACCGTGCCCGCATCGCGCACCAGGTAGCCGCCCGAGGTCAGCTCGGTGAGGATGCCCAGGCAGGTCGGCTTGGCCAGGTCGAGCTCGCGGGCGAGTTCGGAGAGTCCGAAGCGTTTCCCGCGCTGTTCGACGAAGAAATCCAGGACCTGAACCACGCGTGCGGTGGGTGCGGACCGTCGGCCGACCATTGACCACTCCTAGAACACGTTCTAATCTTGCCTCTATTGAAATGTACCAGAGTGGTACATATTTGGAACACCGGAGAAGCCTCTTGCTGACACAGCCGTTCGCGGACGCCATCGCCGCCGCCGAGCAGATCATCACCGGAGCCGCGCACATCCGCACCGAACAGGACCTCGTCGAGGGCTACGACTATCTGGCGGGCAGCATCCGCGCGTCGTTGCAGATGGCCTGGGCCTACGAGCTGGACTTCCCGTTCTTCGTGATGTCCACCGGTCCCTACACCAAGATGGGCCTGGACAACCCCGACACCCTCTACTACCACTCCTATCTGCGGCCGGACGCGGAATACGTGGTGACCGGCACCCGCGGCACCACCCGCGACCTGAGCTTCCAGGTGCTCAACGGCAACTACTCGCCGGTGGACGTACCCGACAGCCTCACCGCCTTCGACGACCGTGAACTCGACATCCGCCCCGACGGGTCCTACGAGATCCGGTTCGGACCCGGTGAGGCCGGACCCGGCTATGTGCACCTGGGCGCCGACGCGGCGATGCTCGTGGTCCGCGAGGTGCACAGCGATTGGGCGACCGAGAAGGCGGGCACGATCCGCATCCAGCGGGCGGACCGGATCGGTGACGCGCCGCCGCCGTTGACCAAGGACGTGATGACCAAGCGGTACGGCGTGGCGGGCAAGATGCTGGTGTCGCGGTTGAAGACCTTCCTCGCCTTCCCGGAGTGGTTCTATCTGAACCTGCCGGTCAACACGCTGACCGAGCCCAGGCAGACCCCGGGCGGGCTGAGCACGCAGTTCTCCTCGGTCGGTCACTACGACCTGGACGACGACCAGGCCATGATCATCACGGTGCCGAAGTCCGACGCGCCCTACCAGGGCTTCCAGCTGGGCAGCATGTGGTACCTGTCGCTGGACTACATCAACCACCAGACCAGCCTCACCGCCGACCAGGCGCACGTGGACGCGGACGGGATGATCCGGCTGGTGGTGAGCGAGCGCGACCCCGGCGTGGCGAACTGGATCGAGCGCACCGGGCACGCCAGGGGATACCTGCAGTTCCGCTGGCAGCGGTTGTCGCGGGAGATGAAACCCGACGACGGGCCGACCGTGGAACTGGTGCCGGTCGCCGACCTGCCCGCCCGCTTGCCGTTCTACGAGCAGGCGCGCGTCACGCCGGAGCAGTGGCGGGCCCGGATCGCGGCGCGTCAGGCCGCCGTCGCGGAGAGGATGCTCGGCTGATGTTGTTGCAGGACAAAGTGGTCGTCGTCTCCGGCGTGGGGCCGGGACTGGGGCGCGCGATCGCCGTGCAGAGCGCGAAAGCGGGCGCGGACGTCGTGCTCGCGTCCCGGACCGAGTCGCGGCTGACGGAGGTGGCCAAGGAGATCACCGAACTGGGCAGGCGCGCGGTGGTGGTGCCGACCGATATCAACGACGAGGCGGCGGCGGCCCATCTGGTGGAGGCCGCGCACAGCGCGTTCGGCAAGGTCGACACGCTGGTGAACAACGCCTTCGCGATCCCGCCCATCGTCGACCTCGCCGACGTCGACCTGGACCAGGTGCGCGCGGGCTTCGAGACGAACGTGCTCGCCGCGCTGCGCCTGACCAGGCTGTTCGTGCCCGCTCTCGCGGAGACCAAGGGTTCGGTCGTGATGATCAACTCGGCGGTGCTGCGCCACTCGCGCCGGACCTTCGGGCCCTACAAGATGGCCAAGGCCAGCCTGCTCGCGCTGGCCCAGAGCCTGGCCACCGAACTCGGGCCGAAGGGCATCCGGGTGAATTCCGTCGCGCCGGGCTACATCTGGGCCGACAACCTGAAGTGGTATTTCAACTATCTCGCGCAGCAGCGCGGGATCACTTCCGAGGAGGTCTACGCGGAGACCGCGAAGACCACCGACCTGCGCAAGCTGCCCGAACCCGACGAGATCGCCGACGCGGTCGTGTTCTTCGCCTCCGCCATGGCGCGCGCGATCACCGGCGCGTGCCTGGACGTCAACGCCGGCGAATACCACCACTAGGAGATGACCGTGATCGGTAGGGACGACGTCGGAACCATCGACGATCTGCACGCCTCGGCGACGAAGGTGGTCGGGCTGGAGGATTTCGGCACCGACGACTACCGCGAGGGACTCGGGGTGCTGCTCGAGTCCTATGCGCGAGACGCCGAACTCACCCCCTTCGGCAACAAGGTCAACCGTGCCTTCCTGCGCGGCGCCTTGATCGCCCGGCTGCTCAGTGAGGCCGCCTGGAAGCAGCACCCGCAGCACGCCGACGTGGCGATCGAACGGCCGATCTTCGTGACCGGCCTGCCGCGTTCCGGAACGACGGCGGTGCACCGCCTGCTCAACGCCGACCCGGGCCACCAGGGCCTGGAGATGTGGCTGACCGAGATGCCGCAGCCGCGCCCGCCGCGGGAGACCTGGGCGAGCAATCCCGTGTACCAGCGTCTCGCGGCCGCCTACGACAAGCACCATGTGGAGCATCCGGAATTCATGGGCGTGCACCACATCTCGGCCGACCAGGTGGAAGAGTGCTGGCAGCTGCTGCGGCAGTCGGCCATGTCGGTGTCCTACGAATGCCTGGCCTACCTGCCCACCTATTCCGAGTGGTTGCGCGAGCGCGATTGGACGCCCGCCTACCGCAGGCACCGGCGCAATCTCCAGCTGATCGGCCTGCCGGACGCCGGAAAACGATGGGTGTTGAAGAACCCGAGCCACCTGTTCGCGCTGGACGCCATCTTCGAGGTCTATCCGGACGCATTGGTCATCCAGATGCATCGCGATCCGCGCACCATCATCGCGTCGGTGTGCAGCTTGAACGAGCAGGCGACGGCGGGCTGGTCGGAGAAGTTCCGGGGTCCGGTGGTCGGCGCGACGCAGCTGGATCTGTGGGCGCGCGGCGCGGAGCGGTTCCTCGTCGACCGCAAGCGCCACGACGCGGCGCAGTTCTGCGACGTCGACTACGACGCGTTCGTCGCCGACCCGATCGGCACCGTCGAGTCGATCTACCGGCATTTCGGGCTGCCGCTGACCGACGAGGCGCGCGCGGCGATGGCCGCGTTGCATTCGGAGAGCACGTCGGGCGCCGCTCGTCCGGCGCATCGCTACACCCTGGATGATTTCGGGCTCACTTCCGAGCAGGTGGACGCCCGGTTCGGCGCGTATCGGGAGGCGCATTTCCCGGGGCGGTGACCCGCTCGGCCACCGGCGTCACCGTCACGACCCGCCCCGCGGAGCGCTCGGGCAACTGACCCGGCGGCGGAGCGTGAGCCTCAGGGCTGGCCGGGCTTGAGCACGATGAACAGCCCGTTCGCCTCCGCGCACAGCCGGTCGCCGTCGTGCAGGGTGGCCCGCACGTAGACCTTGCGGCCCTCCTGCCGTTCGGCCCAGGCGCGCACCTTCAGTTCGGTATTCAGCGGAGTGATGGAGCGGTAGTCGACGGTGAGCGACGCCGTCCTGGTCACCGCCCCCGCATGCACGGCCGCCGCCATGCCGAGCAGGTCGTCGAAGGCGATGGCGATCTGGCCACCATGGGCGGCGCTGTTGCCGCCGAGATGGAAGGTGCGGAAGGTGATCCGCGCGTCGACGCCCTGCTGGGGGTGGACGTGGTCGATGAAGAACGGCGGCAGGGTGATGTTGCCGCGGGCGGGCAGGTCGAAGCGGGTCCAGTTGGGCGTCGACCACTCGTCCACGGCGGCGTCGTCGAGCTTGTCGTTCAGCTCCTTGAGGATGCCGATCGCCTCCACCGCCAGCTCGTCGGAGGGCGAGGCCAGCCGGACCCGGTCCATCAGGCCGCGCACCTGCTCGATGAACTGTCCGTAGTGCGGCCCGCCGCGGGAGATGTCGTCCTTGGCGGCCTCGTGGGCGGCGATCAGCTCGGTCATCGGCCGGAACCCGCCCTCGTGGTGCTCCTTGCTCGGCAGCGAGTCGCCGGCCTGCGGTTCGTTCATGAGAACAAGTTATCGGTTGCCCGGGGAATGCTCGCCGGGCGGGTGCGGTGTCCGCCGCCGCGAGCCGTCACCGCCTAGGCTGGTGCGCGACCGGATATCGCCGCTACCCCGGCGATACCGGCACGGTTCCCCCGCGGCCGGAGACGCGATCCGGCCGCGCTCGATCTGTGACCGCTTCGGCTGGCGAAAGGCATTGTGCGCATGGGTATCACCGCGGTCGTGTTCGACATGGACGGCGTCCTGATCGACTCCGAGCCGGTCTGGGAGCTGGTGCGGCGTGGCTATGTCGCGGAGAAGGGCGGGCGGTGGCTGCCCGACACCCAGCAGCGGCTGATGGGGATGAGCACCGGTGAGTGGTCGGCCTACCTGAGCGGTGAGCTGGGTGTGGGCGAGCCGCCGGAGACCGTCGCGCGGGAGGTCATCGAGCGGATGGCCGAGCGCTACGACGAGGGCGTGCCGGTGCTGCCCGGCGCGGTCGAGGCCGTGCAGCGGATCAGCGAGCACTGGCCGCTGGGGCTGGCCAGCTCCTCGCCACGCGCGCTCATCGACGCGGTGCTCGGCCGGACCGGTCTGATCGAGTACTTCTCCGTGACCTTCTCCACCGAGGAGGTCGACCGCGGCAAACCCGCGCCGGACGTGTACGTGACCGTCGCGACGTTCCTGCGTCAGCGGCCTGCCGACTGTGTGGCGGTGGAGGATTCGAGCAACGGCCTGCGCTCGGCCCATGCGGCGGGGATGCGGGTGATCGCGGCGCCACGCCCGGAATACCCGCCCGCCTCCGATGCGCTGGCGATGGCCGCCAAGGTGATCTCCGGCCTCGACGAACTCACTCCGGCGCTGATCACCGGCTGAGGCCGGCTGGTCAGGGGCGGTAGGAAGTCAGCAGGGTGCGGGCGGCGGCGGTCAGGTCGTCCTCGAGCCATGCGGGCAGAGCCGCGGCGTGGGCGTGGCGGCGCAGCGCCGCGTAGGGGAGATCCACGACCGCTCGCGAGACCGCGTCGATCTCGCGTTCGCCGTCCCGGCCGAACACGCCGTCGGCGATGCGGCGCAGGTGCTCGATCAACGGCGCGTTCATGCCGGCCAGGGTGGTGCGGAACTCGGCATCCGGCCCTCCGTCGAGAAGATCGCTGGGGCGCAGCTCGAGCAGGAGCTTGGCGTCCTCGGGGAGTTCGCGCCCGAACCGCAGTGCGGCTCGCACCATCTCGACCCCCGCCTCCACCGGGTCCGGCCGGTCGGCGGCGGCGAGGGTGCCGTCCTGGAAGCGGCGCAGCGCCCGCAGCCACGCGGCGGCGAGCACTCCGTTGCGGTTGCCGAAGCGGTGATACAAGGTCCCGACCGGGGCTCCGCTGGCCTCGGCGATGGCCGAGACGCTGGCCGCGCGAGGTCCCTCGGCGAGCACCAGGGTGCGGGCTGCGTCGAGGATCACGTCGGTGTCGTGCTTGCGGGGTGGCGCCATGTACTAGTACGGTCCTTCTATATGGAGCGTTTGTCCTATATAGATGAGCATGCCAGATCGGTCGAGGCGAATCGCGACCGGGCGTGGAAAGCGGTGCTGAAAGTCGTGTGCCACGACCCGCACGAACCGTCGCCGCCGAGCGGGTTCGTAGTCGATTCCCTCGCGGAACCGCACCGTTTGGCGCTGCGCGGACAGCACTGGTTCTCGAAGTACGCGCTGATCTTCGAATTGGACGAGGAGGGGCCGAGCCGGACCCGCGTCCGCGCCCGCAGTTACGGCGACTTTCCCGGTCTGCACGGCCGGATCTACCGTGCGCTGGTGGTGGGGACGGGCGGTCACCGCTTGGTGGTGCGTCAGATGTTGCGCCGGATCGCGGCGACGGCATGATCCCCGGGACGGTGTGGGGTGCCACCGAGGCCGAGCGCGAAGCGCCCCTGCCGTGCGACGAGCGGCTACCCGGCGGCTTCCAGGCCGACCGAGCGATCAGCGTCGACGCGCCGCCCGCGCTGGTCTACGCCTGGCTGTGCCAGCTGCGGATCGCTCCCTACAGCTACGACCTGCTGGACAATTTCGGCACACGCAGCCCGCGCCTGCGCGACCCGGCGCTCACCGAACTGGCGGTGGGGCAGCGGTTCATGTCCCAGTTCGAACTCGTCTCCTTCGTCCCGGGCGAGCACATCACTCTGGTCGCGGGCAAGGTGTGCGTCACCTACGCGGTGCGGCCCGAAGGTGCGGGAACCCGGCTCGTGGTCCGGATCCGCTGTAGCGCACCGAAATTCGTCGCTATAGCGCTCGCACTCGGCGACCTGCTCATGATGCGCAAACAACTGCTGACGCTGAAAGAACTCGCCGAAGCCGAACACCGCACCGCCTCGACGGCCTAGTTCTCGTTGCCCGCGCATTCCGCGCTCACCGGTGGCGCGGCCCGACCGACCTGCACCTGAGGTGGACGCCGTGATGACGCTGGTCATCGCGACGCCGTCGCCACGATTCGCACCGCCGCAGTCATCGGCGCCGCTCGGCAACGACCGTGGTCGCCGGGCCGGAATTCGTCCACGCGGGCGCCGAGCGGCGATAGCGCTCAGGGGAGGCGTTCGACCAGGTCGAACTTTCGTTGTTCGAAGCCCTTCGGCACGGTGTCGCGCACCGAGATCAGGGCGTGTGCCCAGGAGCCGAGGAGAGTGTGGTCGCCCACCGTGCGGCCGGGGTCAGGTGTGGGGTCGGCGGTGAGCAAAGGCAACGGGTGGATGCGGTGCCGGGCCTCGTTCTCCAGCACTGTCGCTTTGTCCACGAAGATCCGCATGTCGTGATTGAGCAGGTACCGGCCCACCGCCCCGTGTTCCGGGGGTAGCAGGGCGGCGACCGAATCGACTGTGTGAAAGAGGTTTTCGGTCTCCGGCGACCGTGGCGCACTCCGTCCCGCCCAGGTGACCCTGGCCGGTTCGGCGAGCAGTCGCTCGATTCCTTGGACCAGGTGGTGGCCGATCCTCGCGTGTTCCATGAGCCTGGCGCCCACGTCCACATAGCCGAGCACCCGGTGGTCGTCGGTGCGGAGTACCGCTCGATACAGCTGCCACACGTAGCCGTATTCCCTTCGGTGGTAGACGATTTCGTTGCATGCTCACACGCGATTGCGGTGTGGCGATTACAGCGGCGTTACCACCGTGGTGCGGCCCGACGGCCTCCTCTGGACGGGCGAGTTGTCTATCGGGCTAGCGCGACGCCCATGCCGTGGGTTTGCGTGCCGCCCGCGCGGTCCAGCGGCCGTCGTCGTGGCGGACTTCCACCGGGTGCGCGAACGCCGCGGTGACGTTCTCGGTGGTGATCGTCCGCAGGGCCGGACCCGACGCGACGGCGTGACCGTCGGCGATGAGCAGTGCGTGGGTCGTCGTGCTGGGAAGTTCCTCCAGGTGGTGGGTGACCAGGATGGAGGCGACGTCGGGGTGTGTCCGGTCCAGGGTGTCGAGGGTGTCCAGGAGTTGTTCGCGGGCGGCGACATCCAATCCGGTGGACGGTTCGTCGAACAGCAGCAGCCGCGGCTGCGCGATCAGCGCTCGGGCGATGAGCGTGCGGCCGCGCTCACCCTGGCTCAGCGTGGGCCAGAGTTCGTTCGCCTTTCCGGTCAGTCCGACCGTGTCGATCATCGTGTCGGCCCGGCCGCGCTGGTCGGCTGTCGGCGTCCAGCGCATGGGGGTGTCGATGGTCGCGGTCAAGCCGGTCAGCACGACCTCGCGGATGGTCAGCGCGGAGCGCAGCGGGTGGCGCGGGTTCACCTGACCGATGCCCCGGCGCAGCCGCTGCAATTCGACGCGGCCGAGTTCCGCGCCGAGCACCCGGACCGACCCCGAGGTCGGGAAGGTGACCGCGCCGCAGAAGCCCAGCAGCGTGCTCTTGCCCGCGCCGTTCGGTCCCAGCAGGGCCCAGCGTTCGCCCGCGCGCACGGTCAGCGAGATCCCGTTGATGATCTTCTTGCCGTCGCGGCGGAAGGTCACGTCGGTCAGTTCGAGCACCGGTTCGGTCACGTGAAAGCCTCTTTCAAGGTGGTCAGGTGGGCGCGGCTGTACTCAGCGGCGGCGGCGGGATCGCGGGCGGCGATCGCGTCGGCGAGCCGTTCGTGCGCGGCGTGATCGGCCGGTTCCGACGGCACCGGGCGGATCTTCAGCATGTCGATCATCGCCAGGCGCAGCCGCGGCAGGAAGCTGTCGAACAACTGGGTCAGCACGTCGTTGTGGGCGGCCACGAGCACCGCGCGGTGGAACGCCATATCGGCGTCGACGTGCTCGGCCACCGGCTCGCCGTGCGCCTCGCGCGCGGCCAGCGTACGGCGAATGGCCCGCAGGTCGGCGGGGGTCCGCCGCTGGGCGGCGAGGGCGGCGGCCTCGGCCTCGATGGCGATGCGCGCTTCGATCACCGAGGCGATGGTGGCGCGGCGCAGCACCGTGTCCCACTCCTCGGTCGCATGCAGGGCGGTCACGAAGACGCCCGCGCCCTGGCGGCTGTCCAGCACGCCTTTCCCGGCCAGTTCGCGAATGGCCTCCCGCAGCGTCGAGCGGCCGACGCCGAACTGTGCGGCCAGCGTGGTCTCACCGGGCAGGCGGTGGCCCAGCGGCCATTCACCCGCCTGGATGCGGGCGAGCAGCAGTTCGGCCGTCTGCGCGGCCAGCGGATGACGCCGTACCTGCGAGATCATCGGTACCTCTCTACTTGTCTGAGGAGTCGTGTACAGTCTAGCCATCATGCGCACCATGCTTCTGCTTAGCCGCCACGGCGGGGCCTGAACGACCGGCCGCCCGCCGTGGGGCTTCGTCGTGGCCGGTCACCTCTCGTCGTGACGGCCGCAACGGCCAGGAAGCAGACCCATGACCAGCGCTTTCCCCACCATCGACACCCCCTCGGGCGACATACCGGATCGGGCCCCGGCGTGGAATCGCCAGCGGCACTCCCGAATGCCCTCGCACCGCTACCGCGACATCTACCAGCGCGTGGAGGTCCCGCTCACCCGGCGGCAGTGGCCCGACGCGAGGATCACCCGAGCCCCGCTGTGGGTGCCGGTCGACCTGCGCGACGGCAACCAGGCACTCGCCGAGCCGATGGACCCGGCGCGCAAGCGGCGCTTCTTCGAACTCCTGATCGCCATGGGCTACAAGGAGATCGAGGTCGGCTACCCGTCGGCGTCGCAGACCGACTTCGACTTCGTCCGGCTCATCGCCGAGGACGATCTCGCGCCCGAGGACGTCACCATCGTCGTCTTCACCCCCGCCCGCCGCGATCTCATCGAGCGCACCGTCGCCTCGATCCGCGGCATCCCCAACGACGTGGTGATCCACCTGTACACCGCCACCGCTCCCGCTTGGCGTGACGTCGTGCTCGGCAAGGACCGTGCCGCACTGCGCGAGCTGATCCTCGACGGCGGCCGCGCCGTGCTGGACTGCGCCGGAGACCTGCCGAACGTCCGGTTCGAGTTCTCACCCGAGGTGTTCAACCTGACCGAGCCCGACTACGTGCTCGACATCTGCGACCGGATGACGACCTTGTGGGACGCCACCGCGCACAGGCCGGTCATCCTGAACCTGCCCGCCACCGTCGAGGTCGCCACCCCGAACGTGTACGCCGACCAGATCGAGTACATGCATCGCAATCTGGCGCGCCGCGACAGCGTCATCCTCTCGGTGCACCCGCACAACGATCGCGGTACCGGCGTGGCGTGCGCCGAACTGGCGGTACTCGCGGGCGCGCAACGCGTCGAGGGCTGCGTCTTCGGCAACGGCGAGCGCACCGGCAATGTCGACATCGCCACGCTGGCGCTGAATCTGCACGCGCAAGGCGTCGATCCGATGATCGACTTCTCCGACATCGACGAGATCCGGCGCACCGTCGAATACTGCACGCGCATGCCGATCCACGAACGCCACCCGTACGTCGGCGACCTGGTGCACACCGCGTTCTCCGGCACCCATCAGGACGCGATCAAGAAGGGAATGGCCGAGCATCGCGCCCGCGCCGCCGCGACGGGCATCGCGGAGCGCGCGCTCGACTGGCAGGTACCCTATCTGCCCATCGATCCCGCGACCTCGGCCGCAGCTACGACGCGGTGATCCGGGTCAATTCGCAGTCCGGTAAGGGCGGCATCGCCTACCTGCTGCACACCGAGTACGGCATGGACCTGCCGCGGCGCCTGCAGATCGATTTCGCCCGCCGCGTCCAAGCGCTCGCCGACGACACCGGTGCCGAGGTCACCGCCGCCGAACTGCGCGATCTGTTCGAGGCGAGCTATCTCGACGACCCGACGTGGCTGGCCTTGAAAGACTGGCGCACCAGCGACGACGAGACGAGCACCGAGATCACGCTGGCCGTCGACGGGGTCACCCACCGCACACTGCGTCCGGGCGACCCGCTCGCGGTGCTGGCAGAGGCGCTGTCCGAGGCCGGATGCCCGATCGAGGTACTCGGACTGACCGAGCAGTCGATCGGCGCAGACGACGCCAGACCCGCTCTCGCCTACCTGGAGTACCGCAGCGGCGAACACACCGGATGGTCGTGCGGCCGAGCCGAATCCGCCGTGGCGGCAGCGCTGGCAGCGGTTGTGCGCGCCGCCGGACGCTCGGCACGAAGATGATCGTCTGACGCGGTCGGCCCAGCGCTGGTGACCCGATCGAGGTGCTCGGCCGGTCCGGCACCTCGATCCGGTGCGGCAGCTCGATCCGCTCCGGTGGCGCGATCCGCGTCCCGCGCTCGACCGAATCCCCGCTTCGATCGGCCGAGCACCCGGATTTCTGTCGTCAGAACATGCCGTGCGGGATCTGCCCGGGTTCTGGCACCGGTTGCACGACGTCCCAGTGCTCGACGATCTTCCCGTCGACCATCCGCCAGATGTCGACAACCGCCTGGTCGGCCTCCGTTTCGCCGGGCAGGATCATGCGGTAGTGCATGACCACGTACTCGTCGTCGGCGATCACCCGCGCGAGCTCCAGCGTCGATCCGGCCACGGGTGCCTGTGCGATGAACTCGAGGAAAGCGTCCTTACCCGACGGGTTTCCGGGGCTGTGCTCGAGGAATTCGTCGTGCAGCAGCGTCCGCAGCGCGTCTATGTTGCCCGCCGCGAATTCCGCGAAGCCCCGCATGGCCAGTTCCTTGTTGCGCAGTGCCGTGTTGTCGTTCGTCATGCCGCCGAGACTGACAGCGGGTGAACCGGGGTGTCGATTACATGGCAGGTAATGGCGGGTATGACCCGGTCGTCGGGATACTGGGCCGGTGAACGGTGATCGACCGGTCGGCGAGCTGCTGCGGGAGTGGCGGCACCGGCGGAAGCTGAGCCAGCTCGATCTGGCCATCCAGGCGGACGTGTCCGCCCGGCACGTCAGCTTCGTCGAGACCGGCCGCACGATACCCAGCCGATCCATGGTGCTGCACCTGGCCGAACAGCTGGACATCCCACTGGGTGAGCGCAATCGCGTGCTGATCGCGGCGGGCCACGCTCCCGAGTTCCGGCGCCGCGACTGGACCGACCCCGCGCTACGGCGCGCCCGCGACGCCGTGCAGCGGGTCCTGCGTCTACACGAACCGTATCCGGCGCTGGCGGTGGACCAGCGCTGGAATCTGGTGCAGGCCAACGACTGCGTGGGCGTGTTCTTCGACGACGTGGATCCGGATCTGCTCGAACCGCCGATCAACATGATGCGGCTCGGTCTGCACCCCGGCGGCTTCGCGTCCCGGCTTCGCAACCTCGACCAAGTCCGGGCCTTCCTCCTGCCCCGGCTGGGCCGCCAGGTCATGGCGACCGGGGATCCCGGCCTGGCCGCGCTATACGAGGAGTTGCGGTCCTATGGCTCCCCGGGTAGTACGGACAGCGACCCGGCGGAAATCACGTTGCCGATCCGGTTGCGTCACCGCGACGCGGAACTGTCGTTGTTCAGCACGATCACGACCTTCGGCGCGGCCTTCGACATCACGCTCGACGAGGTCGCCGTCGAGGCGTACTTTCCAGCCGACGACGAAACCGCTTCCTACCTGCGCGGACTGGCCGCACCAGGCCGGTGAGCGCCGTGCCGGTGAGGTCGTCCGCCAGGAAGCCGATTTCGAGTCCGGTCGTGACAAGCAATTCCACCAGCGCAGTGCGGTCACGAGCTCGCCGAGCTGGAGCCGGTCCCGCACCTGGACCCCTTCCGATGCCGCCGACACGAGGAACTCGAACCAACCTGGCTACCACTGGCCTGTGAGGCGGCAGCAAGCGCGTCATCGCTGCAAGTGCAGCTGACGCTGCACCGTCGGCGGCTGGACCATCTCGTCGTCGATATCTGTGAGAGCCCGGGCATCATATTCGATGTCGGCATGCAGGCCGGCGCGGTCGCCGACCGTTTCGAACGCCATCAGTCGATGCAGCCTGGCGACACGGTGCCTCTCTGGGTGAAAGCTGCCCGAGGGCACGGGCGCAGGCTGCGCCTTCGTGTGACGGCTGGCCTTGAAGACAAGCTGTGGGATCCTGTCCTGCTGCCCGACTTCCAGATCTCTATCGACGGGAGTGATGAGCCATGATCAGGGCCGATTACGACAGCGGTTCAACGAGTGATCGGTAGCTCCGAATAGAGCGGTGCGCCAGCTCCTTCCGCGCGATTACTACCAGAACCCCGTATGTCCGCCGGCGCTCAGGATCGGTCGCTGCTAGCCCGGCGGTCCGGTGGTGTAGGTGACCGGCCAGCACATGACCCCAGGTGAATGTTCGTAACCGGTGTGGCGTTCGATGAGCACCGGCCATTCGCCGGTCTTGCTCAGGACCGACTCGATGTTGAGGCGGATGACGGCCTCGAGGGCGCCCGGGGCGGTCGCCCTCGGCACGAACATGTTCATGCGCCCGGTACGCGGTGGGGTCATGCCACCCGATCGTGCGCCCTTGCCTCGGTCGAGGCAAGCGGTTCGTTCGTCACACGAACGGACATCGCCCGGCGGCCCGCAGACCCGGTCGCTCACTGCCTGGGTGCACAACAGGCCCCGCGGGGCGACATCACCAGGTCTCATGGGGTGGGCTGCCGCTGTGTCGTGTCGGGTGAAGAACATCTTCACCGGCCGGAAAAAATCTGCACCGATGAATGTAGACATACTGTGAACATCGGTATACAGTCGCTGTCGTTGGAGATGAAAGTCTGGTTGGCCGGGCAGGTGACCTGCACCGGAAGCAAGATTGACCATCCCCTCCGGCGGAGAAGAGTACCCGGTGCAGTCGGCCGGACCGCCGGAGGGGATGACGAGATTCCGCAGACCGACCGGCAACCCAGGAGGTGGTCACTGAACAGCTCTTCCCAGATTCCGT
>NZ_BAFZ01000054.1 GCF_000308575.1 Nocardia exalbida NBRC 100660
CGCGCGCCCGTCGCGGGCGCGGCGGGCATCCCGCCGGGCGTGTCGGGCCTCCCCGCGGAAGTGGACCGCCGCCGTCACCGCGGCGCACAGGGCGACGGCGGCTGCGGTGGCGCCCGCGGCGAGTGAAATCCGGAATTCGACGGGTGCGTAGTACACCGCCGCCGCCACGACGGCCGCGGACGCGATAACGCAGGCCGACAATGTCGCGTACGGCGGTTTCGGTCGGCGAACAGGGTCTTCGCCGGACTCGTTCGCCGCCGCATTCAACAACTCTGACAAGTTCAGTACTTCCGCACTCGCGCTCACCGCCGGGAAATGGCATCGTTGCCCCCCCTCTGCGTGCCCCATACCCCAAATACGCAGACCGACAAGCATTTTCGAAACTTCGCGGCCCGAGCATAGCGGCAGGGGCGGTGCGGCGCCACTCGGATGGATTACGGGAGGCGCGCGGTAGGAGCGGAAATTCGCGCTGCCGTGCCGATGCTCGGATTGCGCTGGCGACGTCCGAAAATCGCGTTGCGGCAGTGCGGCCGGTGCGGAATTGCCGAATTATCGTTTGCCTGGAATTCACCGACGGCGGCCTGCGCTCGTGCGGGCAGCCGTAATACCGACGTGATATCGGAAAATCAGATCATCGGCGCGCTCGGCGGCCGCATCGGCGAGTGGCGTACGGCGCGAGTGCGCCGAGGAATCCGCGGTGTGGCCGGCCCGCCGGGCTTGCCGAGCCGGGGGCCGAAACCGAGCCGCTGTCGTTCGATCAGAGTTGTGCGGTCTGCTCGCACGGAGGCAGGCCGTCGGCCTCGCGCAGTACTTCGGCGACCGACTCCAGGTACAGCAGCGTGCGCAGCGACACGCCGTTCACGGCCTGCCCGAGGCGGCGCAGGGCCGAATTGTCCAGGTGCGCGATCACTTCGGCGTCGTCGTCCCGATCGGGCCCGGGATCGAAGACGAAGTAGTTGGGGTCGAGCCCGAACACATGGGCCAGCCCGGCGCGAGCCTGCTCGGGCAGCGTGGTGAGCTGTCCGCGCCGGACGCTCGCGAGGTAACCTGGCTCCAGGTCGTACCCGGCTGCGGTCACCCACATCTCGACCGTATCGTCGGCGAGCGGGCGTCCGTGCGCGCGCTCCCACATCTCGAACGCTAGGTTCAGCCGGGCAGTGATATCGATGTCCACGACCGCCTCCACCTTCTGGGATATTTGCCTCTTGACGGGTCAAACATTCACTCGACCGTAGCGTGGGAGCAGTCGATCGCCGTGATTTCACGGCAAATGTCCGGTTGCATAGGGGAGGGAACAGACTCGATCCCCGATTTACGGGGACTACGGCCTCGAGGAGATGGGTGTGCGACTGAGTTCCGAGGAGGCGCGCAAACGATTCGCGACCAGTCCGGTCGCGCGGTTGGCGACTATTTCGGCGCAGGCGCGCCCGCATTTGGTGCCCATCGTGTTCGTCGTGGCGGGCGAGGTGATCTACACCAGCGTGGACGCGAAGCCGAAGACGACCACCGCGCTGCGCAGGCTGGCGAATATCGCGGCGAACCCGGCGGTCACCGTGCTCGTCGACCGCTACGGTGACGACTGGACCCAGCTGTGGTGGTCCCGCGCCGACGGAGACGCCCGCATCGCGGAGGGCGCCGAGGCGGAAGCGGCGATCCGCCGATTGACCGCGCGCTATCCCCAGTACGAACGACAGCCGCCCCCGGGGCCGGTGATCGCCATCGATGTGGCGCGCTGGTCGGGCTGGTCCGCGCGCTGAGTGGGCCGCGCCGGTTCGGGTAGAGTCCGATTCACCGCCTCCCGCCGCGAGGCGGTGAGCCGGACCGAATCTCGACCCGATCGTGAGGATCGCATGCCCCCGAATTTCGCGCTGAAGACTATGAATACAGTGCATCGCGCCCTGCTGAAGGTCAGTTTCGGGAAGCTGGGCAACGAGTTCGGCGGCATGCCGTCGCTCGAACTCACCACTACCGGCCGCAAATCCGGTCGGCCGCACGCGGTGATGCTCACGGCCCCGGTCGTCGACGGCGACACCTACGTCGTCGTCGCCTCCCGTGGCGGCGACCCCGTGCACCCGGCGTGGTTCTTGAACTTGCGCGACAATCCGGACGTCGTCGTATCGGTGCGCAGCGGTCCGAAGGTGCCCATGACGGCTCGGGTGGCTACGGCGGAGGAACGGGCCGCGCTGTGGCCCCGCGTCACCTCCGCGGCGAAGAACTACGCCGACTATCAGACGAAGACCACACGTGAGATTCCGCTGGTTTTGCTGACGCCGAAGGGGTGAGCCCGCCGCCGGGTGACGGTCGGTCCCGGTAGTCGCGCAGCACCAGGCCGAGGCATCCGGCCGCCGCCAGCGCGCCCGTGCCGAGCATCGCCGGATAGCCGAGGCCGTAGGCGTCGTGCAGGAACGACAGCAGCGCCGGAGTGCCGAAGCCGAGGTAACTGGCCGAATAGAACACCGCGGTCAACCCGGCGAGATCGTCGGGGCGGGCGATGCGCTCGATCTCTTGGAGCCCGGCCACCAGACCGATGCCGTAGCCTGCCCCGAGCGCCACGGCGGCGGCCAGCGTCGCCCACAGGGTCAGCAGGTCGGAAGCCGCCGCCGCGAGGATCATCCCGACCGTGACCGAGCTCAGCGCCACTACGGCCGCCCGCGCGGTGCCGGTCCGGTCGATCCGCCGCGCGACGGACTGGATCGCGAATCCGCAGCCCAGCGTGATGACACACAGCGCGGCGGAGAACGCGATCGGCGCCGCGGCTACTTGCGGTGCCATCAGCGTGGGCAGTACCGCGTACGCGGTCGCGCCGGAAGTGAACAGCCACAAGGCGACCGGAATCGCCACCATGCGGAAGCGGCGGTGCTCGGCCGCAGGAATCCGCAGGTCATCACGGAGCCGGCGCGGATCGCGGCGGTACGGGACGGTTTCCGGCGCACGCCTGACCCACACGGCGGCGATCAAGCACAGGCCCACGTTGATCAGGTACGCCGAGGAGTTCGGCCACGGCGCCCATTGCGCGAGCACGCCGGCGCAGCAAGCGCCCACGGCGAAGCCGCCGGTGAGGCTCATCGCGGAGCGGCGCGCGCCCGTGCCCGCGGGCAGCCGCGGACCGTGGGGCGGTTGCGCCAGCTCTTTGAGCCAGCTGCCGCCGACCGCCATCGCCAGCCCGAGCGCGACACCGCACAGCACCCGCCCCGCCGACAGCATCGGTACCGACCCCGACCCGAAGGCGAGCAGTAGCGATCCGGTCGCGGCGATAAGCGGCGCGGGCCGTAGCAGGGCGCGGCGGCCGTGGCGATCCGACAGCGGACCGCCGATCAGCAGCGCGGGCACGATGCCGAGCACGTAGTAGAACAGCAGCAGATCGACGGTCGTGGCCGCCAGGCCGTCGCTCTTGTACATCACCAGCAGTGGCGTGAATTCGTTTCCGCCCCAGGCGATCGCGAACATCGCGGCCGCGACGCCGTGCCACCGTCCGGAGACGACCGATGCGCGGGGTGCTGTGCCGGTGAGTGTGGCCATCACCGGCCGCGGAGTTGTAGTTGGTGCACGCCGGACAGATGCTCGACCAGCGCGTCGGCGAACCCGTCGATGTCCGCTGCGGCGACCAGATCGGCCAGCCGCGCGTGCTGCTCGATGATCCGGGTGATGTCGACCGGGCCGCGGCGCAGGGCGACGCTGTTCATCCGGCGCTGGCGCTCGCGCAGCGAGTCGTAGAACCCCGACAGCAGCGGATTGCCACCGGCCAGGACATAGGTGCGGTGGAAGTCGGTGTCCGCCACGGCGAATCCGTCGAGGTCGGCCGCTGCGGCCAGGTCGCGCTGCCGTTCGATCGAGGAACGCAATGCCTCGATCAGCATGCCGGTGTCGTTCGCGGTAGCGCTGCGGACGGCCGCGGTCTCCACCACGTACCTGGCATGCGCGACATGCTCGGCCTCGTCGGGCGGGATCGGCACCACGAGCGCGCCGCGCTTGGGGTAGAGCTTCATCCAGCCCTCGGTCTCCAGCCGCAGGAACGCCTCCCGCACCGGCGTGCGGGAGGTGCCCAGATCGGCGGCGATCTCGCCCTCGCTGATCAACTCGCCCCCGGCCAGCGCGCCGGAGAGGATCCGCTCCTTCACTGCGCGATAGGCCTGCTCAGCCGATGAATACGTCTTAGACACAAGTTGTATCCTACAGATGTGGTTTCGCGGCGGGTTTGCGGGGTGTGGGGGCGACCGGCATTCCGCGGGAGGCGGCACCCAACCGTGTGCCGAAGCACCGCGGGTATCCGGAGCGCCGGTCCGTCTCAACCCGACGCACCGCTCCGTATCCGCGCCGACGTGGTGCGATGCCGACGCGCGAAATCACGAGGCGGCGACCGTACTCGCGGTACCAGGGCACGCCGCCGCGCGGCGCTGGTGGCCGATGCCCGGCGGCGGCCCCGGCGTTCGGGCGATCATCAGCGGCATCACGGCGCGCGTCCGTGCTGCCGCCTCGCCGAACCCGCCTGCCGTGAGTTCTCCGGCGGGCGAGCGCTGCGGCCGGGCCCGGCTACGAGGCGCCGACCGAATGGGGGTCTGTCATCCGGCAGATCGTTGAACCGGACGCGGATGGGGGCGCGCCTGCTCGAGCTGCGCGGCGATCGGGAGGATCGTCGTCTCGCCGTTCGTGGGGCCGACCAGCTGAACCGACAAGGGAAGCCCGTCGTCGCCGACACCGGCGGGCACGGAGGCGGCGGGGTGGCCGGTGACGTTCCAGATGGCGGTGTAGGCGACCATCGGAACGGAGGCGAGCTGAGCGCGCACCGTGTTCGCCCCGTCGAGCACACCGAGTAGCGGCGGGCGGATCGCGATGGTGGGCGTCAGCAGCAGATCGCACTCGGTGAAGATGCGATCGGCCTTGCGCGCCACCGCCTCGCCGCGCCGGATCGCCCATTCGACGACCGGCCTGCGCGCCCAGGCGCCGAGTGTGAGGGTCTGCCTGGTGCGGTGTTCGAGCAGTTCCGGGTGATCCACCTCCGGCAATTCGGCGCGCACGCCGCCGAAGAACTGCGGGTAGAAGGCGTGCGTGGAATCCGGGTAAGCGGGGTCGATCTCCATCACGGTATGGCCGAGCTCGGCGAGCAGCCTCGCGGTGTCGCGGACGGCGCGGACATGCTGTGGATCGAGTTTGACCAGAGGGATGGGTGATTTCGTGCTGTAGCCGATGCGCAGCGGCCGGGCCGGTCCGCGCGCGGCCGCCTCGAACGAGGTCGCCGGATCCGGCGCCCGGAACCGGTCGGTGGGGCTGCTGCCGCGGATGACGTCGTAGACGACGGCGGAGTCCAGCACACCTCGGGTCAGCGGCCCGGCGACCCCCAGCGCCCACCACAGATGCTCGTTCGGGGCGATCGGCACGCGCCCGCGTTGCGGTTTGAGGCCGAACAATCCGCAGCACGCCGCCGGGATCCGGATCGACCCGCCGCCGTCGCCGCCGAGCGCGACCGGCACCAGACCGGCCGCCACCGCGGCGGCGGACCCGCCGCTCGAACCCCCGGCCGAGCGGCGCGGGTCCCACGGGTTGTGGACCAGGCCGAAGGTGCTGGACTCGGTGAACGGCCACTGCCCGAATTCCGGCATCGCGGTCTTGCCGACGATGATCGCCCCGGCCGCGCGCAGCCTGCGCACCGCTTCGGCGTCGGCCACGGCGGGCGTGGAGTTGGCTCTGGTACCGAAGGTGGTCACCACGCCGGCGACGTCGAATTCGTCCTTCACCGCGACCGGCACCCCGTGCAAGGGACCGACCGTGGCGCCCGCCGCGCGCTCGCGATCCCGCTCGACGGCCTCGGCCCTGGCCTCGTCCCGCAGGACGTGGGTGAAGGCGCCGAGGTCGGCGGCGGCATCGATACCGTCGAGCGTCGCCTCGATCAACTGTTCCGCGGTGAGCGCGCGCTGCACCAGCAGCTCGCGCTGTTCGAGCACCCCCGACGAGACGACCTCCTGGAGATCCATCCGCTACCGCTCCTTCCGGGCTCGCGCCGCGCGGCCGTCGCCGATGCCGACATTCCCGACTCATGCAGTCGAACGACCATTCTGCAATGGATATCGCCTGGCGAGCCGGTTCGGTTCCATGGGCGTGTCAGGACGTCGCCGGACCTTCCACCGCGGCGGGGCGGGCGCGCTCGAGTTCGGCGTGGTTGCGTGAGTAGGTGAAGTAGACGATCAGGCCGACGAAGAGCCAGATCACGAAACGCGCCCAGGTCTCCCAGGGCAGCGACCAGATCAGGTACACCGAGAACCCGATGCCGATCAGCGGCACGACCGGCATGAACGGCAGGCGGAACTCGCGCGGCTCGTCGGGGCGGGTGCGCCGCAGCACGATCACCGCGACGGACACCACGATGAACGCCATCAGGATGCCGATATTGGTCAGTTCGGCGACCACGGTGATGTCCAGTAACCCGGCCATCAGCGCCGATCCGATGCCGACGATCCAGGTCACCCGGGTGGGCACCTTCCGGACCGGATGGGTCTTGGCGAACCACTCCGGCAACAGCCCGTCGCGGCTCATGGCGAACCAGACGCGGGTGACTCCGAGCATGAAGGTGAGCACCACGGTGACGATGCCGACGATGGCGCCGACCGCGATGATGTTCGCGACGCCCGGTTGCCCGACCGACTCGAAGGCGGTGGAGAATCCGCTGGTCGGACTGATCTCGGTGTATTTCTGCATGCCGGTCAGCACCAGGGTGGCCAGCACGTAGAGCGTCATGGCGATGGCCAGCGAATAGATGATCGCCTTCGGCAGGTGCTTCTTGCCGTCGGTGGACTCCTCGGCGGCGGTGCTCATCGCGTCGTAGCCGAACACGGCGAAGAACACGGTGGCCGCGCCCGTCCACACCGCGCCGGTGCCGAACGGGAAGTAGGGGGTGTAGTTCGAGCTGTCGATATGGAACACGCCGAGCACGATGATCAGCACGACGAGGGCTACCTTGATGCCGACGGCGACGGTCTCGAACCGGCCGACGCTGCGGATGCCGCGCGAGAGCAGCCAGGCGGTGCCGAGGCAGAACAGCATGGCGAACACGTCGACGACATGGCCGTCGCCGGTGCCCGCGGCGCCCATCATCCAATCCGGCAGTGTGATGTCGACCTGCTCCAGCAGGAATTTGAAGTACCCGGACACACCGATGGCCACCACCGCCGCGACCGCGACGTATTCCAGCAGCAGGTCCCAGCCGATGAACCAGCCCGCGATCTCGCCGAGCGACACGTATCCGTAGGTGTAGGCGGATCCGGCTTTGGGCACCATCCCGGCGAATTCGGCATAGCACAGCGCGGCGGCGGCGCTCGCCACACCCGCGATGAGGAACGAGATCAACACCGAAGGTCCGGTGACCGAGTGCGCGACCGCGCCCGCCAAGGTGAAGATGCCCGCGCCGATGATGCCGCCGACACCGATCGCGGTGAGCTGCCACAGACCAAGCGACCGTGACAGCTGCTCGTCCGCGGGAGCGCCTTCGTCCTCGACCGCACCGAGCGGTTTCCGGCGCGTCATCTGGATGCGTAACCGCGCGAGGGACATATCGGTCCTTTCGTCCACTGCGTGCTCACCTCAATACGACCACAGGGAGGTGGGATCGGTCAGCGGAAGAAAATAAAGTTCGCTCTCCCGCTCAGCGGTCGCGGCCGAAGGAACGCAAGAAGAAGGCGATGTTGGCCGGGCGCTCGGCCAACCTGCGCATGAAGTAGCCGTACCACTGGTCGCCGTAGGGCACGTAGACGCGCAGCGAATGGCCCGCTCCGACCAGGCGTCGCTGTTCGGCGTCGCGGATGCCGTGCAGCATCTGGAACTCGAAATCGCCGGATTTCCGGCCGCTTTCGCGCACGTGGCCCAGCGCCGCACCGATCAGCGCAGGGTCGTGCGTGGCCACCATCGGATAGCCCTTGCCCTCCATCAGGATCCGCAGGCAACGCAGGTAGGACTCGTCCACCGCGGAGCGGCTCTGGTAGGCCACCGCCGCGGGTTCGCGATAGGCGCCCTTGCACAACCGGATCCGCGCGCCCGGACCGGCGAAGGTCCGGCAGTCCTCCTCGGTGCGTTTGAGATAGGCCTGCAAGACCGTGCCGAGCCAGGGGAAGTCCAGCCGCAGCTCGCGCACGATCGCCAGCGTCGATTCGGTGGTGGTGTGGTCTTCGGCGTCCACGGTCACCCAGACCCCGGCCGCCTTCGCCGCCGTGCAGATCTCGTAGGCGTGCTCGCGCGCGATGGCGTATCCGTTCTGCGGAAGCCGCTGGCCGAGCGCGGAGAGCTTGAGCGATACCTCCAGCCGGGGCACCGGCGCCTCGTCCACGGCCCGCAGGTCGGCCAGCGCCGACAGCAGCCGCAGGTAGTGCGCGACGGTTCCGCGGGCGCGGTCGAGATCGGTGGTGTCCTCGCCGAGGTAGTCGACGCTCACGAACCGGCCGGAGCCGAGCAGCGCCGAGGACACGGCGACCGCGTCGCGCTCGGTCTCGCCCGCGACGAAACGGTCGACCATCTTCTTGGTGGCCGGCATGCGGGTGATCGCGCGCTCCACGCGCGGGGAACGGGAGGCCGCCAGCACGGCGGGCCGCAGCAGTCCGGAGAAGGCCATCACAACTCCTGGTGCGGGTAGCGGTGGTCGGTCGCGGGGACGAAGGTTTCCTTGATCGTGCGAGCGGAGGTCCAGCGCAGCAGGTTCTGTGCCGAGCCTGCCTTGTCGTTGGTGCCGGACGCGCGCGACCCGCCGAACGGCTGTTGGCCGACGACCGCGCCGGTCGGTTTGTCGTTGATGTAGAAGTTGCCCGCCGCGAAGCGCAACCGCTCGAGCGCGGTGCCGATCGCCGCGCGATCCTGGGCGATGATCGCGCCGGTCAAGCCGTAGGGCGAGCCGCGATCGATCCGGTCGAGCGTGGACTCGAACGAGCCGCGGACCGAATCGTCGTAGACGTGCACGGCCAGGATCGGGCCGAAGTACTCGGTGCGGAACGCCTCGTCGGCCGGGTCGTCGCCGAGCAGGACGGTCGGCTCGACGAAGTAGCCGACGCTGTCGTCGGCGTGGCCGCCCGTGGCGATGGTCAGGCCGGGGGTCGCCTTGGCGCGCGCCAGGGCGTCGGTGTTCCGGACGAAGGCGCGCCGATCGATGAGCGCTCCGCCGAAGTGGCCGAAGTCGGTGACGTCGCCGTAGCCGAGCGCGGCCACTCGGTCGATGAACTCGCGGCCCATCCGATCCCACAGCGATCGGGGGAGAAAAGCGCGTGAGGCGGCCGAGCACTTCTGGCCTTGGTAGTCGAACGCGCCGCGGATCAGGGCCGTGCTCAGCACCTCGGGATCGGCGGAGCTGTGCGCCACCACGAAGTCCTTGCCGCCGGTCTCGCCGACCAGGCGCGGATAGGAGTCGTAGCGGTCGAGATTCGCCGCGACGGTGCGCCAGAGGTGCCGGAAGGTCGCGGTGGACCCGGTGAAGTGGATGCCCGCGAGCCGGTGATCGGCCAGCGCCACCTCCGACACCTCGGGTCCCGCGCCGTGCACCATATTGATCACGCCGGGTGGCAGTCCCGCCGCCTCCAGCAGCCGCATCGTCCAGTACGCGGCTACCGATTGGGTGACGGCGGGCTTCCACACCACGGTGTTGCCCATCAGCGCGGGCGCGGTGGGCAGGTTGCCCGCGATGGCGGAGAAGTTGAACGGCGTGATCGCGTAGACGAAGCCCTCGAGCGGCCGGTAGTCCACCCGATTCCACACCCCCGGCGCCGAGATCGGCTGGTCCGCCAGGATCCGGCTCGCGAAGTGTACGTTGAACCGCCAGAAGTCGACCAGTTCGCAGGGGGTGTCGATCTCGGCCTGGTAAGCCGTCTTGGACTGACCCAACATCGTTGCGGCGGAGATGGTTTCGCGCCACGGCCCGGCCAGTAGGTCGGCGGCGCGCAGGAAGATCGCGGCGCGCTCGGCGAAGGACAGCGCGCGCCAGTCCGGCGCCGCCGCATCGGCCGCCGCGATGGCGTCGCGGACTTCACCCGGTCCGGCCGTGGTGAGCGTGCCGAGGACGGCGGCGTGCCGGTGCGGCTGCACCACCGTGACGCGCTCACCCGAACCGCGGCGATGCGCACCGCCGATGACGTGGGCGACGTCGGTCGGGGTCGCGGCGAGTTCGGCCAGCTTCACCCGTAGGCGCTCACGTTCCGCCGTGCCCGGCGCGAAGCTGCCCACCGGCTCGTTGACCGGCGGGGGCGGGGACACGACGGCATCCATGAGACCTCCTACTATCAGGTGAATTTCCGGTAATGTGAAGTCAACACCGGAAAACTGCCCGGAGAATGAGCCAACCAGACAAAGATGGGGCAAGTGCGTTGTCGAGTTGGCCGAAGGACGGGAACGTGGCCGGGGAAGGTGATCAGGTCGCCGCGGATATCGACCTGTTCGCGCTGGCGCAGATGATCGCGGACAACGCGGGCGGAATGGTGTCGATCGAGGACCCGCGGTCGCATGTGCTCGCGTACTCGGCCTCCGACGAGAACGCCGACGAATTGCGGGTGCGATCGATCCTCGGCCGTGAGGGGCCGCGGGAGTATCTGACCCTGCTGCGGCGCTGGGGGGTGTTCGATCGTCTGCGCGACACCGACGAGGTCGTCGACGTGCCCGCGCACGAGGAGCTGAACATCAAGCGCCGATTGGTGATCGGCATCCGGCGTCCCACGGACGGGCACACGCGCGGTGCTCGGGTGCTCGGCGCGATCTGGCTGCAAGAGGGCGGCCGGCCGTTCAAGCCGGACGCGGCCGAAATCCTGCGCGGCGCGGCGGCCCTCGCGGGACGCCTGATCTCCCGCAGTCTCGACACGCCCACCACCGAGGCGCTGCTGATCCGGCGGCTGTTCGGTGCGAGCGGGCCCGTGATCGACGCCGCGGCCGTGGTGAACGCGCTGAGCCTGCCGACCACCGGCCCGGCGGCGGTGATCGGGTTCGCGCTCATGGCGGGGGAGGGGGCGACCGGCGCCGAGCCGGCGGCGGTGGGCGGCGTTCTGCGCCTGCGCGCCAGCTCTTTCCGCGGTGACTCGGTGACCACCACGATCGGTGATCGCGTCTACGTACTGCTGCCCGGCTACCGTTCCGCGCAGGCGGTGACGGCTTGGACACGGCAGTTGATCGAGCAGCTCGAAGCCAAGCGCGCGCTGTCGCTGCGGGCCGCGATCGCCTGTCCGGTCAGCGATCTCGGCCGGGTGGCCGACGCGCGCGCGGAGGTAGATCGGGTCCTGGACCGCACCGACGCGGCATCGCCGGGAAGCCGGGTGACCACCCTCGCCGAGGCGCGGACCGCTGTGCTGCTCGGCGAGACCCTCGATCTCGTCGGCGCACGGACGGAACTGCACGATCCGCGGCTGCACGCGCTGTTGGACTACGACCGCAAGCATTCCGCGAGCCTGCGCGACAGTGTCGAGACCTATCTGCGCGAACACGGCGACGTGCGCGACGCCGCCGCGGCACTGCGCGTGCATCCGAACACGCTGCGCTACCGGCTTCGCCGGGTCGAGGACATTCTCGGCATGAACCTCGACGACCCGGCCGACCGGCTGCTGTTGCAGATCCAGCTCGCCCTGCATCGCCGCCCGCGCCCGCCCGAGGCGCGGGGGTGACGGCGGTGGCGCTACCCCGGTCACGCTCGCCGAACGGGTACCGGTGCGGTGCCCGGCCGCGCTTCGGACCTGCGTAGACGTGCCCCGGAAGGCGAACCGGCGGCTGACCGGCCCGCTGCGCGATACGCCTGCCGAAGGGGTCCGCGCGGCCTACAGTTGAGCGCGGGAACCCGGGTCACGGCCCCGGGGAGGCGTCCGGTTCGGATCGCGCCGGACACCCTCCGGGTCCCCGTCACGGAGGACGAGATGACGACGCGACGTCAGACGCTCGAGGTGGGTTCGCGGTTCGGGCCGTATCGCCTGGATCGCCTGATCGGTCGTGGCGGCATGGGGGAGGTATTCGAGGCCTACGACACCGTCAAGGACCGCACCATCGCCTTGAAGGTGCTGCCCGAGCGGCTGCACGACGACCCGGTGTTCCGGGAACGGTTCCGGCGCGAATCGCACGTCGCGGCGCGGTTGCAGGAACCGCACATCATCCCGATCCACGACTACGGCGAGATCGACGGCAGGCTCTACATCGACATGCGCCTGGTCGGCGGCGACAGCCTGCGCGCGCTGCTGACCGAGCGGGCGCCGCTGGATCCGGAGCGGGCGGTCGCGATCGTCCGGCAGGTCGCCGCGGCGCTGGACGCCGCGCACGCCGACGGCTTGGTGCACCGGGACATCAAGCCGGACAACATCCTGCTCACCCCGGATGGCTTCGCCTACCTGGTGGACTTCGGGATCGCCCAGTCGGCCACCGGGGAGAGTCTCACCAGCGACGGATCGGCGATCGGATCGTTCCACTACATGGCGCCGGAGCGGTTCCACTCCCGCGTGGTCACCCCCGCCGCCGACATCTATGCCCTGACCTGCGTGCTCTACGAGTGCCTGACCGGTTCGCGGCCGTATCCGAAGGACACCGACGCGCAGATCATCTCGGCGCACCTGTTCGAACCGCCGCCGCGGCCGCACTCGTGCCGTCCCGGACTGCCCGCCCGGCTGGACGCGGTGGTCGCGCGCGGGATGGCCAAGGACCCGCAGGCGAGGTACGCCACCGCGGGTGAACTCGGGGCGGCCGCGCAGGCGGCGGTGGCCGAAGCCCCCACGCAGGCGACTTCCGCGGCGGGTGGCGCGGTGACCGATGCGGGTCCACCACCGGACCGGTCGGGCGCGACGGCCGCGCCACCGGAGCCGGGCGGCGACAACGGCGAGCGACCACGCCGCCGCGGCGTACTGCGCGTGCTCGCCCTGCTGTGCGTCGTCCTGCTCGCCGCCACCCTCGGCTTCTTCGGCTGGGAGGCGACCCGGCCGAACACCGGCATCGCCGTTCCCGACGCGAGCGCTCCGAACGGCCCGGACGTCGAATTGCTGTCGCTGGTGGGCCCGCCGGGCTACAAACGCGCCAACTGCGTGCACGAAGACCCCGACCCGCCCACCGCCGCCGTCGTCTTCTGCACCGCGAATCCGGCCGCGAGCGATCCCGCGGCGCGATTCCTGCGATTCCGCAACGTCGACCAATTGCGCGGTTACACCTCAGCATTGCTGACGGGCCTGCAAGGACGCAACTGCCCCGGCGACCCGCCGGGGACGGACGGACCGATGCTGCGCGACGGCGCGGAAGTCGGCCGCAAGTCGTGTTTCCTGAGCAAGGTGGACGATCCGACCGCGCCACGGCCCGCGCTGCTGGTCACGGACGAGCGGGCGCTGGCGGCCGCGGTGTACATCTGGGAGCCTGCTGAGCAGCAGTACCGCGACTATGTGGCCGCACGCAACGGTTTCTCGTTCCGCACCGCCGATCTCGCCCGCGATCCGGACTATTTCACGCAGGCCGATCGCGCTGTGCTGAACCATCTGGCCGGTGATTTCGGCCCGGCCAACTGCCGCCACTCCGACCCGCCGCCCGGTCCGGTGGACGCGGTGCTGGCCTGCGGCACCAAGATCGGATTCCCGTCCGCGGAGTTCTACGGGTTCCCCGACCAGGAGTCCGCGATGTACCTGTACGAGGCCAACCGCGGGCAGTTCTCGGGACATGTGTGCGGTCGCGGCGACATGGGCGACGACGTCTGGCGGCAGAACGGCAACGTCCTCGGCCGCTTCTTCTGCTATCCGAACACCGATCCCGCGCTCGGCCCGAGCTGCCTGTTCCTGATCCACCAGAAGTTCGGCATCGCCGGGCATTTCTGCGCGCTGCGCGCCGATCACCCGGACCAGGGACCGAAGAGCGAGGCCGAGCTGACGGCGTGGTTCCACCGGTACTTCGGTTAGCGCCTCGGCCACCGGCGCCGGTCCAGCTGCGGCGCGGTTGCGCTCTTCCTGTAGACAATAAATACGGACGACCGTATAGTTTGTGCATGGATAGTGGCTGGATGATGGACCTGGCGACGGAACTCGCCGCCGTCAAGAGCAGGCAGGACGTCCCTGCGGCGTTGCGGCTCATGCACGACGGGATGGTGTTGGAAGCGCCGGCGTTCGGGACGGTGGCGCGTGGGCTGGAGGCGAACGAGTTCGCGCTGCGGGCCTTCTTCGCGTCGTTTCCGGACTATGACGTCGAGCTGAGCGGGCACGCGGCAGAAGGGGAGACGCTGGTCTGCTGGGGAACGGCGCGAATGACCCTGACCGGCAACCGATTCGGGGTAGAGCCGAATGGCCGGCGGGCCCAACTGCCGGTGTTCCTCCGCTTCGCGTTCGCGGACGGGCTGATCGCGGGGGAGTACTTCCACTTCGATCTGTCGGAGCTGTGCGCCCAATCGGGTGTATCCACCGACGCGGTACGGCAGAAGCTGTTCGGCGGGAGATGATCATGGACGCACGGGTCAGGGATGTCGCGGGGATCGAGACCAGGCAGCTGTTCGACATCGTGGTGGATCTCGCGCCGCCGCTGAACATCGGGAAGGGACGGGTGTTGTTCGGCGCGGCTGGTGGGTCGTTCGAAGGGCCGAAGCTGCGCGGCGTGGTGCTGCCGGGCGGCGGCGACTGGGCGTTGTTCCGGCAGGACGGGAGCATGATGCTCGACGTCCGGCTCACCTTGCGGACCGACGACGACGCCCTGGTGCAATTGACCTACGGTGGGCGGTGGACCATCCCCGAGGAGATGCGCGACCGAATGGGCGATCCGGCCACGCGGCACCTCGTCGATCCCGGGAGCTACTACTTCCGCACGACGCCGGTGTTCGAAACCGGTGCGCGAAAGTATCTGTGGCTCAACGACGTCGTCTGCGTCGGATCGGGGTATCCGGTCGAGGGCGGCATCGCCTACCGAGTCTTCGAGGTCGTCTGACATCGAAACCTGCCGTCTACGTCAACCACGACGGCACACGCGCGTTGACGATGTGACGTCGCAGCGAACGCCCTCTCGGGAAAATTGATCAGCCCGGGCACGCGGCGGCGGGAGCCGCCGCATGCGGGCGTACGTCGCCTGGGTCAGCGCTGCCAGTTGCTGTCGGGACCGGGCTGTTGCTGCCAATGGGCGGCGGGCGCGCCGAGGGCGGGCTGCTGAGGGTCGGGAGCGGACTGCTGGGGCCACTGCGCGGCAGGCTGCTGGTACTGGGCCGGGCCCATGGTCTCGGCGTTGGCGCGGGCGAGAAGATCGGGGACCTGCGGGCCGGCGACCGGTGAGGATGCGCCGCACCAGGTGCATTCCAGGGAGTGCTTGGTGCTGAGCGGGAAGAGCGGGATGAAGAAGAGCGTGAACTTGGTGACGAGTTTGCGCAGCGCGTGTGCGGCGGGATTGCCGCAGCGGCCGCAGACCAAGGTGATCATGGCGAGCGTGTGAATACGCTTCTGCCAGCCCCAGATGAGCATGTGAAACCCCCAGAAGTAGAGAATCCGATGTCGGTCACAGTAGTAGATCGACCGGGCGGCGGCTTCAGGTGCGGATCAGAACCGCAGTTCGCGGACGGTATCGAGGTCGATACCGTGCCGAGCGTAGATCTTGATCGTGTTCTCGCCGGTGAGATCGGCTTCGGCGTAGCCGAGCAGCTCGGCGATCCGGATCACGTCTTCCTGCGTCGCGGCTTCGATCTCCAGATATGGAGGAATCCCCGGCCAGGTGTCGATCTCGAGTTGTGCGCCGTCGAGTTCGAAACTGATCCGCTTCGTTTCCTGGTAGGACTTCGCGGTGAAGCCCAACAGCTCGAGCAGGGCGTTGGCGTCGGTGAAGTCGTCGACGCCGACTTCGACCTCGTGGGTGCCGTCGATGGCGTCGCTGGTGATCTGCTTGACGGCGAGAGTAACCCCGTTCCCGTTGTCACGCAGCCTGATCCACTTCGACCGATCGCCCGGCGTGATGTCGTAGACGTAGCGGCGCATGAATCGCTCGCCGAGCTTGCGGCCCCCCTTGTCCACGATCAGTCGTTCGACAGCACCGGGGTCGATATCGAGAATCTTGGCTTCGTGCTCGATGGGCACCGCTGGCTCCTGTCAGGTTGTCCGGCCGGTTTCGTTCGAGTGTGCCCGGCAACGGTTGCACATCCAGGCGCTCGCGGACGCGCCGCGGCCGGTACCCGGTCCGACCGAGCGCGACGAGTTCGGCATTGATGTCGACTCCGATCGCGCCGAAGACTCGCGGCGGAAGGTGTCGCTGTTTCACGCCGTTGGTGGCGTTGGTTCGAGCCGGGTCGACCCAGTTCCTGGGTCACGTTGTCGCGCACGACGATCCAGATGCCTGCATTGCCGAAGAAAATCTCTCCGAAACCAGGAACCGATCAGCGGGGGCTGCCGTCTAAGCCTGTGACAGAACAGTTTCGAGGCTATGCAACCCGTTCACAGCTCAGAAATAGGGGGGACGTCATGAACCTTGTCAGGTCCAGGCCGGCAGTCCGATTCAGTCGAACACTACTGTTCGCAGTGGTGTCGACGATCGTGTTGGTCACGAGCGTGCTGGCCGCCGCTGCCGCGCACGCTTCGTTTCAGCAGTGCACCAACTACAGAGTCACGACCCAGTGGGGCAGAGTCGAAGTCGACACCAGACCCGCGGGTGGAGACCCCATCGGGGGTGTCGCATGGGCCATGTTCCTCAACAACATCTCCGACATCCCCGGCAGATACGACTACCAGATCCTGGTCAACGGCAAGCCCGTCGAACAGGACTCGAAGATGAAGGACGACAACTTCCACATGACGATCCCCCGGTATCAGAGGGGACGTCACGTTTACGAGGAAGGAGACGAAATCCAGGTGATCGCCTCACACGCCGCGGGCAAGAATCTCTACGTGACCCCCATCAACCGTTGCACCATCCCCTATGCGGGAAGATAAGGGCGTGGATCAGGAGATTTCAAGAGCCGGCGCCGACCTGCTGGCGGCCGACATCGAGTCGGCTCTCGGCTTCGAGGTACACATCGATGAAACGATCCCCGAGCATCGGCGCGGGATGTCTTTTGCACCGGCCTGGTGGATCGAGTTCAGCGTCCCGGCATTGAACGTCTTCGTCGGCACCAGCCCCGGCGAGTTCACGCCCAGCGGTGTGGCATGCGAACTCGCCTGGCATATCCACGACGACGTCCTGTCCCGCAGCGGGAGGATCTGGCCCGCCGACCCTGCGGGTGGGGACCAGCCGTTGCTGCCCACCCTTGACGGATGGTGCGGACAGGGCGGCTCGATACCGTTCGGGCAGGTCGAGGCAGCGAAGGATCCCGATCCGGACCTCGACGGTGTGGTCCGGTGGTGGCTGCCCCGCCATTCCGACGGGCTCATTGCCAGCCACTCCGGCGACGTGTGGTTCTGCCTGTGGGAGTACAAAGGCGACGAACAACTCATCACCCCGGGCATGCCGGTGACATGGTCCATCGGCGAAGGCGGACACGGAAAGTACCGCAAGGCAAGCGAAGTCCGGCCAGCTCAGCCGTAGTTTCTTGGTGCAAAGCCGCGCGGCCGAGGGTGTCTCGTGAACGTACCCGCCGCAGCCGGTCCGGGTGCGCCTGGACGCGCTGCCGCTCCGCGATCCGGAGATGCCCCCGCACGCGAACGCCGCCTGGCGATCGACTTGGCGATTCTGCAGCAGCAATTGGACAGTCCGCAGATGTGGGCAGCGGCGGCTCGGCTCATGACGCTGTATGCGAAGACATTTCCGGGTTCCGACGGCACCAAGGCAGGGCGGCGCGAAATGCGATGGATGCGCTACCGCCCGAGAAGCATTCACTCACGCTGCGGATGCTGATGGACGAGATCGCCGGATCCAACGATGGCGCGGCTGGTGTGGCCCCCGGTCGACTCGAGTCGTTCGTGAGTAGGTCGATGGCGTGATGTCGCCGTGTAGGCGTCAGCGCGGGCCGGGAACGTCGAGCAGTATCCGCAGCAAGTCTTCCGGGGCGTCTCGCATCAGGTTGTGCCCGCCGTCGACCGCGTGGGTCGTCCACCCGGCGTCGTCCCGCAAGCGCTGGTAGATACCGGTGAAGGGCGAGGGGGCTTCCCATCCGGTGGCGTAGACATAGTCCCTGCTCCGGATATGGGTGAGATCCCCGGTGAGCGTGAGTGGTTGGAGGACCGACGCGAGTGGGTGCGGTGTGGCTCGCGCATCGAAGAAGGGCAGCGGGCGTACGGCGTCACCGGTGTCGACCACGTCCAGGTACCACCGCCGCTCTTGATCCGAGACCAGTGTGAAGCAGGAGTCACCTGATTGCGGAACCACGGCATCGATGTAGACCAGTGCGGCGACCCGGCTCGCCGCGCGGTCGGCGGCGCCGGTGATCACCATGCCGCCGTAACTGTGGCCGACCAGAACGGCGTCGGTGATGTTCTCGGCCGACAGCAGTGCGGTGACGTCTTGGATGTGGGTTTCCAGATTCACTCCGTGGCGCAGATGGACGCGCTCACCGACGCCGCTCAGGGTCAGCGGATACACGCGATGTCCCCGCGCCCGCAACTGCTCGGTGAGCTGCTCGAAGCACCAGCCGCCGTGGCACATGCCGGGGATCAGGACGAAAGTCGTCATTGTCGTTGTCCTTCTTGTTCGGGTCGCGAGTGGAGCGGGTGGCGGCGATCTCTTGGATCGAACCGATCATTACTATCCAGCACGCTAGCAGATGATCGAACCAGTCGTTACCATCTAGGTATGCCCGTGGCCAAAGGCTCGACGATCGACCCGGCGCGCACCCGCGCCACCATCCTCGAAGCGGCGGAACCGCTGCTGTACGAGCGTGGGCTCGACGGGGTCGGTGTGGCCGAATTGTGCGCGCGGCTCGGGGTGTCCAAGGAGACCTTGTATCGGCACTTCGGTACGAAAGACGGGCTTGTCCGAGCGATGCTCGAGGCACGCAGTGAAAAAGTCGGTGCGTGGCTGACGAACGCGGTCGAGGCGGTCGGCGACGACCCTGCCGCACAGTTGGCCGCGGTCTTCGACGCTTTGGGGGAGTGGTACGCGCAACCGGCCTTTCGCGGCTGCGCGATGGTGAACGCGGCAGCCCAGCACTATGACGAGCAGGTGCGGGCACTCACCGCGCGGCACCTGCATCGGTATCTCGACCTCTTCACCGATATCGCCGACCGTGCCGGAGCGAAGGATCCGGATGTGCTGGGTCGGCAATTGCTCATGCTGGTGGAGGGCGCGACCGTCGTCGCGACGATCCACGGCGCGGACGGGGTCGACGGACAGGCTCGCGCCGCGGCCGCGGCCTTGCTCGCCGCAGCCACCTGAGTGGCTTGTCGTTGCCGAGCGAGCCGCGTTCGGGTGACCGGGCTGGAGCCCGGTCGGCCGGGGTGCTGTCGTCCACCGCTGATTCGTGCTATCGAGAACCCATGACGCCGACGCGCTCTTCCTACGATGTCGTGATCGTCGGCGGCGGTCACAACGGTTTGGTGGCCGCCGCGTACCTGGCGCGGGCCGGGCGGTCGGTGCTGGTGCTGGAGCGGCAGCCGCACACCGGCGGCGCGGCGGTGTCCGCGAGGGTGTTCGCGGGCGTCGACGCGCGGCTTTCGCGGTACTCGTATCTGGTGAGCCTGCTGCCACGATCGATCGTCCTGGACCTGGGCTTGCGGTTCGAGACGCGGCGGCGCGCGGTCTCGTCGTACACACCGGTCGGGGAGGAGGGTCTGCTCGTCTCGTCTCAGCGGGCGCGGACGGCGGCGAGTTTCGCGCGGCTGACCGGCTCCGATCGGGAGTTCGGTGCGTGGCAGCGGTTCTACGCGTCGACCAACCAGCTGGCCCGGCGGGTTTTCCCGACGCTGACCCGGCCGCTTCCGTCCAAGGAGGCGCTGCGGCACATCGTCGATGACGCGCCCACCTGGGAGGCCCTGTTCGAGCGGCCGCTCGGCGAGACGATCGAGTCGACGTTCGACGACGACACCGTGCGCGGCGTGGTGCTCACCGACGCGCTGATCGGCACCTTCACCCACGCGCACGATCCGTCGCTGCGGCAGAATCGCTGCTTGCTCTATCACGTGATCGGCGGGGGAACCGGCGACTGGGATGTGCCGATCGGCGGTATGGGCGCGCTCACCGACGCACTGGCCGAGGCCGCGCGATCGGCGGGAGCGGAAATCGTCACCGGCTGTGCGGTGACTAGCATCGAAACCGACGGCAGCACAGCGGAAGTCGTATATCCGGAGGGGAGAATCGGAGCGCGCCACGTGCTGGCGAACGTCGCACCCTATACGCTCGCGGGGTTGCTCGGTGCGCCCTTACCGCCGAAACCCGAAGGCGCGCAGCTGAAGATGAACATGTTGCTGCGGCGCCTCCCGCGCTTGCGCGACGCCGAGGCCGATCCCCGGGAGGCGTTCGCGGGGACTTTCCACATCGGGGAGTCGTACGCCCAACTCGACCGAGCCTACGGTGAGGCCGCGATCGGCCGGATGCCGTCCGCGCCACCCGCCGAAATCTATTGCCACACGCTGACGGATCCGACGATCCTGGGACCGGAACTGGCCGCGCAGGGGGCGCACACCCTCACGCTGTTCGGACTGCACGGTCGCGGAAAACTCTTCGCCGCCGACCATGCCGCGGCCAAAGACGAGATCGTACGAGCGACTCTCGCGCAACTGGATTCGGTGCTCGCCGAGCCGATCGCGGACTGTTTGGCGACAGACGAGAACGGCGCACCCTGCCTCGAGGCGAAAACTCCGGTCGAACTGGAGCGCGAGGTCGGCCTCCCCGGTGGACACATCTTCCACCGGGATCTGGCCTTCCCTTACCTCCCGGAGGACGCCGATCCCGTCGACCCCGCAGCCCGGTGGGGCGTGGCGACCGGCCACCGCAATGTCTTCCTCTGCGGCGCGGGCGCCATCCGGGGCGGCGGGGTCAGCGGCATCCCTGGGCACAATGCCGCAATGGCCGTGCTCGACGCCGGTCAGGCAGGCTGACCCCGCAGCGCGACCTTGGCGGCGCGGCCCGGCGTCTCGGTGGCGACCGCCGCGTTCGCCGCTTCCTCCAGCGGATAGGCGGCTTCGATATCCAGTCGCAGGACGCCGTCGGCCGCGAGGCCGATCAGCTCGCGGATGAGCCGCCCTCGATGCTCGGCGCCGATCTCCTCGATCCGCTTGGCGCCCCAGAAGCCCTTGATCACCACCTGTTTGAAGATCAGCGCGCCCGGGTCGAGCGACAACGGCTGCCCCGAGAGCGCACCGAAGGAGATCAGCTGCCCGCCCGGCGCGAGCAATGCCAACTCGGCGGCCGCGGCCCGGCCGCCCACCTGATCGACGGCCCGCAGGATCGGCGCGCCCGAGGTGGCTGCTTCCACCTGGTCGCGCCAGCCCTCGCTCTCGGTGTCGAGCACCGGCTCGTAGCCGAGTTCGCGCAGCGCCGCGACCGAGGCCGGGCCGCGCACGAGATTCAGCACGTGCAGACCGCGTTGCCGGGCGAAGACGTTCACGAGCCTGCCGACCGCGCCGTTGGCGGCATTGATCGTCAGCCAGTCGCCGGAGGACAGTTCGAGGTCCTCGATCAGCATCAGCGCGCTCAACGGCATGGCCAGCAGCTGAGCGGCGGTCTCGTCGGAGACCGCGTCGGGCAGCGGAATCACCTGCCGTGCCGGGACGACGAAATACTCGGCCCACACGTTCTGCGCGCCGGACACCGTCACTCGCTGCCCGACCGACAGGTCGGTGACCTCGGGACCCACCGCGTCGACCCGCGCGACCGCCTCGCTGCCGGGAATCGCGGGCAACTCGGGACGGTAGCCGTACACGCCGCGCACGATGGCCAGATCGTGATTGTGGATCGGCGACAGGATCAGCGCGAGCCGCACCTCACCCGGCCCCGGCTCGGGAACCGGGCGCTCCGCGGTGGCCAGCACATCCTTCGGTTCGCCGAATCGTTCGATGACTACGGCACGCATATCGGCTCCTTCTCGATCAGTCGTCGGCAACGAGGACCTGGACGTCGATATTGCCGCGAGTCGCGTTGGAATACGGGCACACCTGATGCGCTTTGTCGGCGAGGGCCTGCGCGTCCTCGCGGGACAGATGGGGAAGCGAGACCTCCAGCGTAACGGCCAGGCCGAAGCCACCGGTGTCGTTCGGGCCGATCCCGACCTTCGCGCCGACTGCGGAATCGTCGACATTGGTCGAGGTCTGCTTGCCGACCAGGCGCAACGCCGAATGGAAACACGCCGCGTAGCCCGCCGCGAACAGCTGTTCGGGGTTGGTGCCCTCGCCGTTGCCGCCCATCTCCTTGGGAATCGACAGGTTCACGTCGATCTTGCCGTCGGTGGTGCGCGCATGGCCGTCGCGACCGTCGCCGCTGGCCAGGGCCTCTGCGGTGTAGAGGATTCGCATGTCTACTCTCCTTCGTTCAACTGAGACTTCAGCGCCTCGGTCAGTCGGTGCAAAATGCCGCGCAACGCGATGGCTTCGTCCATGGACAAGCCACTGGCCTCGGCCATCCGGGCGGGGATGTCACCCGCCTCGGCGCGCAGCGCGCGCCCGCGCCCGGTGAGCCGGATGTCGACGCGGCGTTCATCGGCCGCCGACCGCCGCCGCTCGACCAAGCCGGCCGCCTCCAGTCGCTTGAGCAACGGCGAGAGCGTGCCGGAATCGAGGTCGAGTGCCTGGCAGACGTCTCCGACGCTGCGTTCGTCGCGTTCCCACAGCGCCAGCATCACCAGGTACTGCGGGTAGGTGAGCCCGAGCCGTTCCAGCTTCGGGCGATAGACCGCCGTCATCGCCCGGGACGCCGCGTAGAGCGGGAAGCAGAGCTGCTCGTCGAGGGTGAGGTGATCGGTCATGAGCAATAATGTAGTGGCCAATTTGGTTGTGTACAACATAAATAAGCGGTGGCGCGCGTCACATGGCTCGCGGAAGGGCAGCGGTTCAGCGGGCCGGGAAGCGAAGGACGCGATCGTCGCCGCTCGCGGGGTCACCCCGGCCGTCGGTGTTGGAGGTGGTGAGCCACAGCGCTCCGTCCGGTGTGGCTTCCACGGTGCGCAACCGGCCGTACCGGTCGCGCAGTTCGGCCCTGGGCCCGCCCACGCGGCCGTCCTCGAGCGGCACGGTCCACAGCCGCTGCCCGCGTAGCGCCGCGACGTAGAGAGTGTCGCCGGTGATGGCGATGCCCGAGGGCGAGGCTTCCGCGGTGGTCCAGGTCAGCAGCGGATCGGTGAAGCCGCGCTCGGCGCCGCCCCCGCCCTCGACGTCGGGCCAGCCGTAGTTGCGGCCGGGCTCGATCAGATTGATCTCGTCGAACCGGTTCTGCCCGAACTCCGCCGCGAACAGGCGCCCGGCCCGATCCCACGCCAGTCCCTGCACGTTGCGGTGGCCGAGACTGTAGACCGGCGAGCCGGGATACGGATTGCCCGGCGCCGGACGGCCTTCGGGAGTCGAACGGAGGATCTTTCCGTTAAGGCTTGCCGGATCCTGCGAGCGTCCGGATTCCCCGGCGTCGCCGGTCCCGGCGTACAGCATGCCGTCGGGCCCGAACGCGATCCGTCCGCCATTGTGGTTACCGGCCTTGGCGATGCCGGTGACGATCGCCTCGGGCGGGCCGTCGAGCCGGAACCGGACGATCCGATTGTCCGTCTCGGAGGTGAAATAGGCGTAGACGTAACGACTTTCGGCGTAGTCCGGCGCGACGGCGAGCCCGAGCAGGCCGCCTTCGCCTCGTGCGGCGACGTCGGGCAGCCGGTAGACCTGTTCCGGCGCACGGCCTGCGGCGACTCGCAGGATCCGTCCGGAGTCACGCTCCGCGACCAGCGCGGCGCCGTCGGGCAGGAAGGCCAGGCCCCACGGAACCTCGATGTCCCGCGCGACTTCTTCGGCGGCATCGAGGTCGGGTCTTCCCGCCGGGTTGCTCGGTGCGAGGGTGCCTACCGTAGGCGCATCGCTCGGCGTGGTCGGGCTCTCGCCGCCGCAGGCGCCGACCGCCGCTACGGAAAAGAGCAAGGCGATCACCGCAAGCAAGCGCGCCGCGTGGATCGGGCTCTCGCTACCGGGGGTGCCCGCTCGGTCGGCGCCCCCGCCGCCCGAAGGCGCCGGGATGACGAGGAAGCGGCCCGATTCGAGTGCCATCAGCCGAGATACGTGCCGTACCAATCCAGGACGCGACGCCATGCTTCGGTGGCCGCCGTGGCGTTGTACCGCTGACCGGTGTCGTTGAAGAAGGCGTGGTCGGCGTCGGGTGCGGTGAAGATCTGGTGCGGGGCTCCCGAGCGGGCCAGTGCGGCCTCCGCGGCGGGCCGGGAGGCGTTCACGCGGGCGTCGGCCGCCGCGTACACACCGAGCACCGCGGCTTTCGACGCGGAGAGATCGCCGTTGTCCGGGAACGGTCCGTAGAAGGGTGTCGCCGCGGCGAGCGGGGACGGGCCGGAGGCCAGCAGTAGCCAGGTCAGGCCACCGCCGAAGCAGAAACCGGTGGCGCCGAGCTTCTTTCCCTCGACCCGGCGCTGGAGTTCATCGAGCCCGGCGCGCAGGTCGGCGACGAGCTGTTCCTGCGGGATACGGCTCAGTTCGGCGGTCGCGGCGGCCGGATCGGTGAACGCGGCGGTGCCGCCTCGCGCGGACAGCAGGTCGACCGCGAGCGCGGAGTATCCGGCCCCCGCGAAACGTCCTGCCACCGAACGGATGTGATCGGTGAGGCCCTTGTTCTCGTGGACGACCAGCACTCCGCCCCGCGGCTGCGGCGCCGCCGCCCACGCGGCTTGCAATGGCGTCGCGCCGGGTCCGGCGAAGGTGACGGCGGCGGTCGGGAGGGCCGCGGCGGAACCGGGTGGCGTCGACGGCGCCGTGGGGCTGGGCGCGGAATCGGTGATCGCGGTGTCGTTGCTCGCGCAGGCGGCCAGCAGGGCGGTCGCGGCGGTGACGCCGAGTCCGAGCAGCCCGAGCCTGCGCAGTGCCTCCCGCCGGGGGAGCAGGCCGTCGGCGTGATCGGCCGCGATCTCCTCGGCGATGTAGCGCTGCAACGGCGTCATGCGCCCCACGATAAGCCGGATCGTTGGCGGGTGCGCGGCGTTCACCGTCTGTTCGCCCACGACAAACCGGCCCGACCGCGCGTCCCACGGCATTCGCCAGGCGATTGCTACGTTGTCGCTCAATCGGGCGATCGATGGTCGGTCCGCACACCGGTCGAGGGAGCGAGATGGCAGCGGGGCGTGACATGGCACGAACGATGAGCAGGGCGATCCGGATGGTGGTTACGGTCGCGGTGCTGGCGGCCGTGGGATTCGGGTCGGGGCCCGCGGTCGCGGAGCCGTCCGCCGAGTCCCACAGCGTGGGATGGACCGCGTTGCACGACGGTCCCCAGCCGTATGCCGACGTGCACATCGACTGGGACGTCCCGATCCGGATGAGCGACGGCGTCGTGCTGAAGGCCAACGTGTACCGGCCGGTGAAGCAGGGCGGCGAGGTGGAGCAGCAGCCGCTGCCGACCATCGTGAATCTGACCCCCTACACCAAGCTCATGACCAATCTGATCGACACGGCGCTCGCGGTGCCCGGCTTGCAGCCGCTGACCGTCCGGCTGGTCAACCGCGTGAATCTGGCCCGTACGCCGGTCAGCGGTTTCGGCGATCTGCTGCACGCGGTCGACGGCGGCACCGTGCAGACGGTCCTCGGACTCGATCGCAACCTGATCCGCGCCGGATACACCCAGGTCATCGCCGACGTGCGCGGGACCGGTTTCTCCCAGGGCGCGTGGGACACCCTCGGCGAGCGGGAACAACTCGACACCCGCGAGGTGATCGACTGGGCGGCCGCGCAGCCGTGGTCGAACGGCCGGGTCGGGATGAGCGGGGGTTCGTATTCGGGGATCAACCAGCTGCGCGCCGCCGAGGACGCCCCGGCGCCGTTGCAGGCGATCTTCCCCGTGGAACCCGGCAGCGACCTGATGCGCGACGTCGTCGCGCCGGGCGGCGGGGTGGGGACGACGTTCCTGCCGATGTGGCTCAACACGGTCAACCAGCTGAAGCTGATTCCCGACGTGCAGTCGATGTTGAACGGCACCTTCGACTGGGGGTGGCTGCACGAACGGATGTCCGATCCGGCCAGCAACGTCGATCTGCTGGCCCAGGCGCTGCTCACGCCTTCGCTCGACCACGTGCCGCCCGCGCTGGCCGACGCGCTGGACGAGGACAGCTACTTCCGGCGCGGCATCGAGGGCCACCCGGAGCGCATCACGGTGCCCACCTTCGTCTACGGCGGCTGGCACGACATCTTCGCCAACAGCGCGACCAAGCTGTACAACGCCATACCGCTGCCCGCGGGCAGGAAGCAGTTGATCGTCGGCGACACCTATCACGCGAATCCCGGTGCGGGGACCGGCATTCCCGGCGCACCGCCGCGGCTGGACGTGTTGCAGCGGGTGTGGTTCGACAAGTGGTTGAAGGACGTCGACCACGGCTTGGGCGATTTCGGGCCGGTGACCGTGTGGGAACAGGGAGGCGGCTGGATCACCCTCGGGCAGTTCCCGCAGAAGGACCTCAACCATCGCCGCGTGTATCTCTCGGCAACGCCGAGCGGCACCACCGGAAAAGCGGTGTACGACGGATCGCTGACGATGACAGTCCCCGACGAGCAACGGACATTGACGGTGGCGCCCGGCCTCGCCGCGGCGTGTTCCCGCGACACCGCCCAGGGCTCGGCAGGCATGGCGGCGGTGGTGGACGTGTGCGCCAAGGACTCGCGCATCGCCGAGCGCAACGCGCTGACCTTCACCAGTGCGCCGATGACCGAGCGCACGGTCATCTCGGGGCCGGTGAACGTGCACCTCAACACCGTGCACGACGCCACCGACGGCTACTGGAGCGTCACGATGAACGATGTGGCGCCCGACGGATCGTCGAAGGTGCTGACCACAGGGCAGTTGACCGCCTCCCTGCGCGCCGTCGACGAGCAGAAGAGCAGCCGCACATCGTCCGGCGATCTGACCGAACCGTTCAATCCGCTCACCCTGGACAGTCTGCGGCCGGTCGTTCCCGGTGAGCCCGTGGCGCTGGACATCGCGGTCATCCCCACCCAAGCGGTGCTGCAACCCGGCCACCGGCTGCGGATCGACGTCTTCGCGGGCAACTCGCCGAAGGCGCTGGCCTTCCGCCCCATGCTCAACAACACCGAACTGAAGCCCCAGCACCTCGAGTTGGATCCGTCGGCGCCGAGCTTCGTCATCGTGCCGACCAACCGTCCGCTGGGCTGAGCGCCGCGTGGGGTCGTCTCGCCGGGCGACCCCACGCGCCGGGGCTCACAATTGCGACTGCACCTGCGCGGAGATCAGCTCGAGATGCTCGAGATCGGTCAGATCGAGCACCTGCAAGTAGATGCGGCTGGTGCCGATCTCGGTGTACCGGCCGATCTTGTCCACCACCTCGGCGGGTGAGCCGGCCAGGCCGTTGGTCTTCAGCTCGTACACCTCGCGTCCGATCGCGGCGGCCCGGCGCGCCACCTCGGCGTCGTTCGCGCCGACGCAGACCACCAGCGCGTTGGAGTAGACCAGGTCGTCGGCCGCGCGTCCGTAGGTCTCGGCGGCGGCGCGCACCCGGTCGAACTGCCGCGCGCTGTCCTCGAGCGAGGAGAACGGCATATTGAACTCGGCGGCGTACTGCGCGGCCAGCCGGGGGGTGCGGGTGGCGCCCTGGCCGCCGATCACCACCGGAATCGGGTCCTGCACCGGTTTGGGCAGGGCGGGGGAATCGGTGAGCTGGTAGTGCTTGCCGTCGTAGCTGAACGTGTCGCCGGGTTTGGTCGCCCAGAGCCCGGTGATGACGGCCAGCTGTTCTTCCAGCCGGGCGAACTTGTCGGCGGGGAACGGGATGCCGTACGCGGCGTGCTCCTCGGCGAACCAGCCGCTGCCCAGACCGAATTCGACCCGGCCGCCGGACATCTGGTCCACCTGGGCGACCTGGATGGCGAGCGGGCCGGGCAGCCGGAAGGTGGCGGCGGTGACCAGGGTGCCCAGGCGGATCCGTTCGGTCTCCCTGGCCAGTCCGGCGAGGGTGATCCAGGCATCGGTCGGGCCGGGCAGGCCGTCGGCGCCGCCCATGCTCAGGTAGTGGTCGGAGCGGAAGAACGCGTCGAATCCCAAGTCCTCGGTGGCCTTGGCAACGGTGAGCAGCGTGTCGTAGCTCGCACCCTGCTGCGGCTCGGTGAAGATGCGTAGTTCCATGTCGATGACCCTAGTCGGTCCCAGCATGGGCGAATCGCTCCGCTCGCGCCATGCGGACGCCGGGGAAGCGTGGGGTGACGGGCCGGGCGCGGTGCGGAAACGCCGTTCGCACGCGTGCGGGCTCGGGCCGGGAATTCGTAGCGAACCGGCGGGCCGGGGTACGTGACGAAGACTCGGAAACGCCGCCGAATTATCGGGATTCACCAGTGGCGGGGGTTCGGTGCTCGCCCGGCGTGGGCGATTCCGGCCGCGTGTAAGTCCGTGCGATGAGCGCGGCGCGCAATCGGTACAGCACGTGCGGAACGGCGGTGTCCAGGCCGGTGAGGCGGCCGATGCGCTTGAGACGATGGTCAACGGTGTTCGGGTGCAGATACATCGTCCGGGAGGTCCGCCTGCGGTTGAAGTCGTTGCGGATGTGCTCGCGCAGGGTGTCGAACAGTTCGGGATGGCCCTCCAGCGGGTCGAGCAGCGCCGCCAGCCGATCGCGTCCCGGCCCCGGCCGGGTGAGCTGGTATTCGAGGGCCAGATCCTCGAAACGGTACAGACCCGGCGGGTTCCGCAGGCGCCGGACCATGTCGAGCAGTTCGTGTGCCTGGTCGGCGGCGCCGGGAATCCGGTCGGGCTCGGCGGTCATGGCGGCGGCGGTGAGCGGGGCGGGGACCGCCGTGGCCAGCGCGGCGACCAAGGCGTCGAGTTCGTTCGCGGCGATCAGCGACTCCGCGACCAGGATCGTCCCGCCGATCGCGCTGAGCACGGCGGGCACATGCCCGCCGCAGTGCACGGCGAGGCAGATCTGCATGCGCTGCCGGATGCTGTAGCCGTCGCCGGGGCGTCGCCCGGGACGTTCTTCGGTGGGCCGGTCGACCGCCACGGCGAGCACGGTGTAGCGGTCGGCGACCGGAATGCCGTACTCGCGGTAGACCTTCGCGGGGTGGTGGCCTCTGAGCAATGCGACGGCGACGGCATGCGGAGCGGTCTGCTCGGCGGCGGGCGCGACGGACAGGTAGGCGAGCGATACGGTCGTGGTGACCGCGTGCAGCGCGTCGAAGAGCCCGCGGATGTCGTCATGGTGCACGGTCTGCGCGTCCCGCAGGTGGTCGTCGAGATAGAGGCGGAATCCCTCGTGGACGAGATGCTGGACGGTGTCCATCGGAATCCCCACCCCGGCCCACCGGGTGGCCGCCTCGAAGATGCGGACCGTGCGCGCCGGGCGCTCGGAATCGACGGAAGCGACCAGATCGAGGCAGTGCGTGACGATGGCGCGGATCTGTTCGCGCAGCAGGTTCCCGCGCTCCACGTGCCGCCGGGGAATGATGCCGAGCAGGTGCCGCACGATGCGCTCAGTGGCCGGGACGAGCTCGGCGGTGCTGCGTGGGGATGGCATGCCGCTGCTCAGACTCCGCCTCCGCCGCGGGCCGCCCGTGGCTCGGGCGTGTGGCCGCGGTCCGGATGTCGGACCAGGTCCGTGCAGTGCGTCATCGCGAACATTCGTACTTCCCATCCGGTCCGCGCGGACCTCGAATCTTTTGACGCAGAACGAAATCGGCGGGCCGCAGTCTCGGTCCTCGAAATCTAGCCGCCGGCGGGGCGGACCGTCACTGCACGGGCCGACGAAGTGCTCGGCCGCTAGGTTGTTGCCGATGACAAGTCCGCGCGCCCGGCAGATCCGCCGCCACAGGGGAAGGAGGTTCGAGTGCACGATGTACCGGTGATCGTCGTGATGGGGGTGTCGGGTTCGGGAAAGACGACGGTCGGCTCCCGCCTGGCCGACGTGCTCGGGGTCGAGTACGCCGAGGGCGACGACTTCCACCCGCGCGCGAACGTCGCGAAGATGGCGGCGGGGGCGCCGTTGGACGATGCCGACCGCGCACCCTGGCTCGACGCCCTGGCCGCCTGGATGGCCGAGCGATCCGGCAGGGGCGGCGTCGTCACGTGCTCGGCTCTCAAACGGATCTACCGCGATCGGCTGCGCGCCTCAGCGCCCGAGGCGTTCTTCCTGCATCTGAGCGTGCCCCGCGCCGAACTCGAGCGGCGCGTGACCGGACGTCGCGGGCATTTCATGCCGCCGAGCCTGCTCGATTCCCAGCTGGCCACCCTGGAGCCGCTCGGCCCCGACGAAGGCGGCAGCACCATCGATGCGGCCCGCCCGCCCGAGGAGGTGGTCCGGCAAGCCGTGGCAGCGCTGGACAGGTGAGCCGCGCGTCGGGTTCGCCCGCTAGAGGCCGCCGAGATCCGACAAGACATCGAAAGCGAGATCGAGGCCGCGCCACAACGTGTCGATCTCGGCGGTGGCGACGGGTGCCGCGGCCGGATCCTGCATGGCGAATCCGTTCGAGAGAATGACGACGTTGGCGCCCGCGTCGGCCAGACGGAGCAAGGGGCCGGTCGCCACCCCGCGACCGAGCACCAGGTCCAAGCCCTCGCCGACGAAGTAGAAGCGCCACAGCGGACCGAGGTCGCCGCCGTAGACCGCTTTGGTCGCGTCGACGATCAGCGCACCGTGCTGGGCGATCGCGTCGACGATGCGGAAATAGTCGCCCGCGTTGGCGGCGGTGCTGCCGACCGCGGCGACGGAATAGGACAGGTCCACGCTCAGGTGCGCGTTGTACCCGGCCATCGCCACGCGCGCGGGAGACAGCTCGCAGTGGCTGGTCAGGGCGAAATAGTGGGCCCAGTGCGGGTCGACGGGTGCGCCGGTGAATTCGGCGTGCACTGTGCGCAGGAAGCGCGACAGCAGTTCGAGACTGATCCGATGCGCCCACTCCGGGTCGTCGAACGACGCGGGGTCGCGCTGTAGCGGCAGGACGGCGGCCCGTTCGACCGCGTCGAGCCCGAGGGCGAACACCCCGCGCAGATCGCGGTGGGCGACCAGGATCTCCGTGATCCGCCGGTGCCGGTCGACGGCGTCCTCCAATTGCCGCAGCGCGGAACCGGTCAGCGTGCCGGTGTCGGACAGTTCCGCGATAGCGGCCGTCTCGGCAGACGTCAGCGGTGTGCCGCAGGCCGTGGCCGCCGGTGCGGCGGAGGCGTTCGCCGCACCGAGCGCGATCGTGAGGATCAGCGCCGTCACGGCCGAGGCCAGTGCTGAGAAAAGCTGCCGCGCAGCAGCACTCGGCGTACGCGCGGAGATGTTCGGCATGCTGGCTCCAGGGTCGTGAATCGCGATTCCGCGCCGGGACAGCCGAAGGGGATGAAGTCGGCGATGCGGCACGCGGTAGGTGGCGCAGGGCGCGATCGAAGCCTATCCGAGCCGATCGCGTCGCGCAGCGCGGCGTCAGTGCGACGCGAAGCAGGAGCCGGAAGGTGCGCCCGGCAGGCAGATCTCGGCGATGGCGGAGACGAGCAGCCACGCGCCGATCAGCAGCGAACCCACGGCTATCGCGCCGAATACGAATACCCACAGCAGGCCGGGCAGCCGGGTGAGCCTGGCGAGTTGATCGGCGTCGGAGTCGACCTCGTGATAGCGGGCGCGCTGCTGACGGGAACGTCCCCGCTGTAGCTCTAGGACCGGCCGCGCCCCGGCGAACAGCAGGAACCAGGCGCCCAGATACGCGAAACCCGCTTGCAGCGTGTCGGTGCCGAACCAGGAGACGACGAAGACCGCCGCACCGAGTCCGAGCACGGTGATACCGCCGTAGATGTTCCTGATCTTGATCAGGAGCGCGGCGAGCAGGACGATGGCGGTCCACAGCATCAGCGTGATCCGGCTGGCGCCCAGCAGGGCGGCGAACCCGAGACCGAGCAGCGGCGGCGCGGGGTAACCCGCCATCGTGGTGAGGATCATCCCGAGGCCGTAAGGTTTTCCGCTCGACACCGTGAGTCCCGAGGTGTCCGAATGCAATCGGATGCTGTTGAGCTTGCGGCCGGTGAGCAGCGCGACCAGGGCGTGCCCGCCTTCGTGCGCGATGGTGACGATATTGCGGGTGAGCCGCCAGATCGGGGTGTAACCCACCAGCACGAGCGCCGCCACCGCGGCCGCCACCACCAGCCACCACGGCGGTTGCGCTTGCGTCGTCGTCAGACGATCGGCGATGGAGGCGCCGCGCTCGAAGAATTCCGCTCTGTCCACCGCCGCACCTTAACCGCCCGCGGACGACCGCGCTCGTGGCAAGCGTTCCTTGCTGGGACACCAACGCGGACGCGGCCATCACGGCCTTGTGCCTCTGGTATCAGAGGGTGGGCCCGTTCGTACCCGGCCTCGGAACGCGGGTCAGCTGGTTCTCGTGAGGATCCCGGTCATATCCCCAGCCACGCCCTGTGTTCGGTAGGAAATGGTCCCGTCTGGCCGCAGTTCCAGATGGGAGGACGCGCCTTCGTCGTTACATCCACCGGGATTCTGAGTGAGTGCGGCCCTCAATGTGACGCTTTCCGCTGTGACAGCGGTGAGTGTCTCGGCGCGACCGCACTTCAAGCCGATGATTCGGCCGGTATTGGTCGATTCTCCGACTTGTTCTCCTATGTCGCCAGGATTGAGTGTCAGGAGGATGTCGTAGCTGCCGAGAAGATCTTTCGCCACACCTTTCCACTCGCCGAGAAAAGCATTCGGAACGCTGGTGGCGGAGGGACTGCTGCTGGTCGTCGGGGTCGTGTCGTCGGCCTGCGTGGCGGTAACCGTGGCGGGTTCGGCGGTGGCTCGGGTGGTCTGCGCGATCGAATCGTTCGAATTGTCGTTCCGCAGCTGTGCGCCGACCACGTACGCCGCTACGGCGACGGCGATGCAGACGACGAGCGCGCCCGCGACGAGCAGGGCGCGGCCGGGGCGGCGCGGATGAGGGGCGGCGGCGGCCGCGCCGAACCGGGGCGAACTCTGGTGTGCGGACGGGTAGGTGTGGTGTCCGGTGTACGCGGGAGACGCCTGCGGCGGGCCCGGATGCCGCAGGTGCGTGGGCGCCGATCGCCCGGGGTCGCTGTGCGGGTGCGCAGGTGCAGCCGAATGGATCATGGTGTCGGCGGTGCGCGCGGGATGCGGGGGTGCGGGAAGGTCCGGGCGGTCGAACGGCCCGGAGTCGAGGTTCAGCAGCTCCACTGCGCGGTGGCTGACCTCCTCGAGCACCGGGGCGGGCAGCCAGCCGCCGCGCTCGGGGATGCCGAGAGCGGTGAGCTGGGTGAGCAACTGGTCCGGTGTCGGGCGGGCCGCGGCGTCCTTGGTCAGGCAGGCCGACACCAGCGGGCGCAGTCGCGGCGGGACGTCGTCGAGCTGCGGCTCCTCGTACACCACCCGCCAAAGCATCTGCACGGTGTCGCCGACGCCGAACGGGCCGTGGCCGGTCGCCGCGAACACCAGGATCCCGCCGAGGGCGAAGACGTCCGCGGGCGGGCCGACCGGGTCGCCGGTCACCTGCTCCGGGCACATGAATCCCGGAGAGCCGATGACCTTTCCGGTGGTGGTGAGCTGACTGTCGTCGACGGCGCGGGCGATGCCGAAGTCGATCACCTTGGGACCGTCGAGAGCCAGGAGGACATTGGACGGCTTGAGGTCGCGGTGCACCACCCCGGCGCCGTGCACCGCCGTCAATGCCTCGACCAGGCCGTGTGCCAGCACGAGCAGGGCGTGCTCGGTGAACGGCCCGTACCGGTCGACCGCGTCGGCCAGCGAGAACCCGGCCACGTAACCGGTGGCCAGCCACGGCGGATCGGCGTCCACGTCGGCGTCGAGCACCGGCGCGGTGAACCGTCCGCCGACCCGGCGCGCCGCCGCGACCTCCCGCCGGAAGCGCGTGCGGAACTCCGCGTCGATCATGTCGGGACGGATGACCTTCACCGCGACGGTGCGCCCGCCCGCGTTCCGTCCGAGGTAGACGCGGCCCATGCCACCGACGCCCAGGACGCCGAGCAGGCGATAGTCCCCGATCCTCGCCGGATCGTTCATGCCGAGCGGTTGCATCGCGCAGCTGGTTCCCTTCTCATGGCGTACGACCCCCCGAGAGGCTACTCACCGGCCACTCTCGTGTTCGCGCAGCGCCTGCCCCCGCTAACCGGCCATGCTGGGCGCGGGCGCGGGTTGGTCCCGCCGCGCCCGCTTGGCCAGCAGATATGCCGCGAGCGCCGCGGGAATGTTCATCAGAACGCCGTAGACCGCGCCGGGCACGGCCATGGTCTCGTTGTCCAGGACCGAAGCGGCGACGGCGATCGCGAGGGCCGCGTTGTGCACGCCGATCTCCATGGCCGAGGCGATGGCCTGATCGTTTTCCACTCGCGCGAGCCGGGGCACGAAGTAGCCGACGGACAGGCTGATCACGGCGAAGGACAGGCAGATCGCGGACAGCTTTCCGATGTGCTCCGACAGCGTGTCCAGATTCGAGCCCACTCCGGCCGCGATCACCAGCGCGAGCACCACGACCGAAAGGATCTTGACCGCACCGCGCATCCGGCGTGACCATTCCGGGAACCGCCGGTGCACCGCCATGCCGATCGCGACGGGCACGAGCACGATGGCGAAGACCTGAGCGAATTTGTCCGGCCGCAGCCCGACCGAGCCCGCACCGTCGAGGAACAAGGCGTAGGACAGCGCCACCACCACCGGCATGGTGAACACCGCGAGCACCGAATTGATCGCGGTGAGCGTGATGTTCAGCGCCACGTTGCCCCCGGCGATGTGACTGAACAGGTTCGCCGACGCACCGCCCGGCGACGCGGCGAGCAGCAGCATGCCCGCGGCCAGCGCGCCGTCGAGTCCGAACAGGCGGATCAGGCCCAGGCACACCGCGGGCAGCAGGACCATCTGGCACACCAGCGCGATCACCGCCGCTTTCGGATAGCGCAGCACGCGCGCGAAATCGTCGGTCGTCAGCGTCAATCCGAGCCCGAACATCACCAAGGCCAGTGCCAGCGGCAGCAACACCGCGAAAATCGTTGCACCCATGGGGGTCTCCTCTCCGCCGAGCGGCCGAGCCGGCCGATCCCGGGGACCGACGTTATCGACTCGCGGGGAAGGTGGCCAGCCCTGGTCAGGCGGTGACCGTCACACCCCGGGCCGCCGACTCTCGCGCCTTCGTCAGCAGGCGCAGCGTCGTGACGGCGTCGCGCGGGTCGACGGGGACCGGCGCGCCGTCGAGCAGCGCGGCGGCCATGGCGGAGTAGAACGCCGGGTATGCGCCGGGCGCGGTCGGCACCGGGGCGAAATCGGGCTCCGCGCCGAGTACGCCCCAGCGGTCGGCATCGACTGTGCCCCAGGATGAATCGTCGTCCGGGCGGCGTCCGGCCCGCAGCGCGTCCTCCTGCGGGTCCAGCCCGTAGGTGACATACGCGGCTTCGGACCCGAGCACCCGAAAGCGCGGTCCGAGGTGCGGGGCGACGGCGCTCATCCACAGGTGGGAGCGGACACCGCCAGTGTGGGTCAGCGCGACGAACGCGTCGTCGTCGGTGGTGATCCCCTCGCGTCGCCGGTCCAGCTCGCAGTACACCGAAGCCACCGGTCCGAACAAGGTCACGGCTTGGTCCACCAGGTGGCTGCCGAGGTCGAGCAGGATGCCCGCGCCCTCCTCGTCCGTGCCGACCTCCCGCCAGCCGCCCTTCGGCACCGGACGCCACCGCTCGAACCGCGACTCGAACCGCCGCACCCGGCCCAGCCTCCCGGTCTCGACCAGCTCGCGCACCGTCCCGAAGTCGCCGTCCCAGCGCCGGTTCTGGAAGACCGACAGCGCCAGGCCGGAGCGTTCCGCGCGCGCGACGAGGTCCTCGGCGTCGTCCGCCGAGACCGCGAACGGCTTGTCGACCACCACCGGCAACCCGGCCTCGAGGGCTTGCCGGGTCAGCGGCGCGTGGGTGTGGTTGGGCGTCGCGATCACGACCAGATCTATGCCGCGCGGCGCGGCGAACAGCTCTTCGGCATGCGGCACCACGCGCACGCCCGGGTGTTCGGCGCGGGCGCGTTCGGCGCGCTCCTGCGAGGAGGTGACCACGGCCGCGACACGCATCCGAGGCTCCGCCGCGATCAGCGGAGCGTGGAAGACCGACCCGGCCAGACCGTAACCGAGCACGGCGACGTCGAGGATGCTCATGCCCCCGACGCTACCTCGCCGGTCGCTGCGCCCGGCGGCGCCACGTACGCGCCGGTCCGCCGAGTGAGAGCGCTTCCGATCGGCGCGGACCAGTCCGCTGATTCCTGCGGTCCTTGGGTCGCCGTGCGAGATCGGCGGCTTCGATCCATGCTGTTCGGACGTCGAGACCGTACCGGGACACAGCCCCCTCAGCGCCGCGATGCGGCGGAATACTCCTGTTCGGGCCGTCCCGTGGTGCCGTAGCGCAAGCTCATGCGCACCGTGCCGCTCGCCACGAGCCCGGCCAGGTAGCGCTGGGCAGTGGCCCGGGAGACGCCGATGGCGGCGGCGACCTCGCCTGCGGACAGGGGCGTGTCGGCAGCGAGAATCGCTTGCAGCACCGCGTCTTTGGTGGGCGAGGACACGGCAGCTGACGGGCTGGCGGAGGCCGTGGGACGCAGTGCGTGCAGCGCGGCGGACACCCGGGCGTTGTCGACCTGCGGCGCCGCGAGAATGCGCCGGTACCGGGCATAGGCGGCCAGCCGGGTGGCCAGATCGGTGTGCGGAAACGGCTTGACGAGGTAGGCCAGCGCGCCCGCCGCGATGGCGGCTCGCACGGCCTCGCTCTCCGTCGACGCGGTGAGCATCATCGCGTCGCAGCGGATCTCGCGGACGAAATCGATGCCGGATCCGTCCGGCAGGTAGACGTCCACCAGCGCCAGGTCGATCGGCTCCGCCGCGACCAGTTCCCGCGCGGACGCGAGGGTGTTGGCGGTGCCCGCCACCGTGAAACCCGGTATGGACCGCACGATTCCGGCATGCAGGTTCGCCACCCGGAAGTCGTCGTCGACGACGAGGACGGTCAAGGTCGGCGCGGCCATGCGACCTCGCTTTCCACGAGCACACCGGGGATGCGGGCGATGAACTCCGCGCCGGTGAGCGGGGGCGGGCCGCCGCCGGGGCTCGACAGGCGCACGTCGCCGCCGTGGGCGCGGGCGATCTGGCGGATCAGGGCGAGGCCGACCCCGCGCCCGCCGGGTACGCCGCGGTCGTCGCGGGTCGAGACCCCTTCGGTGAACAGCGTGTCCACCAGGCCGGGCGCGACGCCGTCGCCGGTGTCGGCGACGGTGATGTGCAACGTCGAATCCTCCTGCACCAGTTCGACTTCCACCTGCCGCACCGCCCGGTCCCCGGCGCGGACGGCCTCCATGGCGTTGTCCAGCAGGTTGCCGAGGACGGTCGTCACGTCCACCGGATCGGTGAGGCTGCCCTCGACCCAGGTGTTGGGGCCGAGTACGAGTTCGACGCCGTTCTCCCTGGCGTGCGCGGCCTTGGCGGCAAGGAATGCCTGCAGGTACGCGTCGTGGATGGCGTCGATGCCCGGTGTCGCCGGGCCGAGCGGGCCCGCACCGATCAGTTCGTCGACCGACCGCGCCGCCTCCCCGACCCGCCCGCCGTGCAGCAGTCCGCTGATCAGGTGCATCTTGTTGGAGAACTCGTGGCGCTGCGCGCGCAGCACCGTGCTCATCGACTGCACCGCGTCCAGTTGCCGGGTCAGCGATTCCACGTCGGTGCGGTCGCGCACGGTGAGCACCGCGCCGAGATCGCGCCCGTCCCGGACCACCCGCCGTGCGGAGACGATGACGATGTTCGCGCCGACCGTCGCCGAGGCGGGCTGCTCGTCGAGGTCGCGAAAGACTTCCAGCACGCGGGGCGTCAGCCCGAGTTCGTCCACCGGACGCCCGATGTCCGGCGCGACACCGAGCAGCCTGCGGGCCTCGTCGTTGACGAAGGTGGTGCGCCACGACGCGTCGACCGCGAGCACGCCGCCGCCGATACCGTGCAGCACCGCGGCCTGGCCGCGGACCAGTTCGGCCAGCTCGTCCGGTTCCAGCCCGAGCGTGAGCCCGCGCCACCGGCGAGCGAGCAGGATCGATCCGGCGATGCCGACCGCGAGCGCCACCGCGACCAGCGCGCCCGCGGTGCGCAGGTCGCCGAGTAGTTGATCGTGCACCGCGTCGGTGGCGATGCCGACGCTGACCGCGCCGACCACACGGTCGGAACCGGGTGCGAGCACCGGGACCTTCGCGCGCACCGAGTCGCCGAGCGTGCCGCGTTCCTCGGTGATCGACTCGCGGCCCGCGAGCGCCTCGGACGGATCGGTACTGACGTGCTCGGCGAGCCGTCCGGCGTCCGGATGCGCGAGGCGGATGCCCGCGTCATCGGTGATCACGACGAACAGCGCACCGTTGCGCTGTGTCGCGTCCACCGCGAGCCGCTCGAGCGGACCGGCGGCCAGCTCCCGGCGCACGCCGGGATCGTCGGTGATCGCCCCCGGCGCGTACCTCCCCACCTCGGCGCGCACCACCGGATCGGCGGCGACGGTGCGCGCGACGGCCAGCGCGCGCTGGCCGTAGGCGTCGCGCAGTCGCTGGTCGCTGAGGTAGCCGAACACCGCGAACGCGACGCCGAGGGTCAGCGCGACGACCAGGATCTGCGACAGCAGAACCTGGGTCCGCAACCGCACGGCCCGCGCGCCCTCAGTGGCCATGGGCGCAGCATAGGCGCGAATTACCGCGCGCGGGGAGCGTGAGCAGAATGCGCAAAACCTGCGAATCCCGCGTTTGTGGCGGTTGTGCGCACAAGCTCCGAGGTGTGACCGGGGCCACGTACGTTCGCCCTACCCGATCTCGCAGGAGTAGGAAGCAATGACGCAATCACTCATCGAGCTGCGGAGCGCGACCAAGCGCTTCCCCGGCACCGGCGGTGGCATCCACACCGCCGTGCGCAATCTGAACCTCACGGTGCGGCCCGGCGAATTCGTCGCCGTCGTCGGCCCGACCGGATGCGGCAAGTCCACCACGTTGTCGCTGGTGTCCGGGCTGGAACCGGCCTCGGCCGGCCGGACGCTGGTGCGCGGCCAGGACGTCGACGGCATCCCGGACGGCATCGGCTACATGTTCCAGCAGGACGCGGTGCTGCCGTGGAAGAGCGTGCTGGACAACGTCGCGCTCGGCCCGCGCCTGCGCGGCGCGTCGAAAGCCGAAGCGCGCGCGACGGCGTCGGGATGGGTGCGCAAGGTGGGCCTGGCCGGATTCGAGAGCTACTACCCCCACCAACTGTCCGGCGGCATGCGCAAGCGCGTGGCGCTGGCGCAGACGCTGGTCAACGAGCCGGAGATCCTGCTGATGGACGAGCCGTTCAGCGCGCTGGACGTGCAGACCCGCCAGCTCATGCAGGACGAACTGCTGCGGGTCTGGGCGGGCACCAACGCGGCGGTCATCTTCGTCACGCACGATCTGGAGGAGGCGATCGTGCTGGCCGACCGGGTAGTCGTGATGACCGCGAGCCCGGCCACCGTCTGCGGGGACTTCCCCGTCGGCTTGGCGCGGCCGCGCAGCGTCGAGGAGGTGCGCCTGACGACCGAGTTCCGCGACATCTACCAGGAGATCTGGCAGACGCTGCGCGATCAGGTCGAGGCCGCCCGCGCGAAGGGAGCCTCCCGTGTCGCATGACGTGCTGGCGCCCGACGCCGCCGCGCCGGTGGTGGAGAACGAGACCGAAGAGCAGATCCTGGCCAGGGTGCGCACCACCGCGCGGCGCGCACGGGTCCGCACCTGGGGCCTGCGCGCCGCGCTGGTGGCGCTGTGGCTGGGCGCGTGGGAACTCACCGCCACGGTGTGGATCGATCCCTTCTTCTACTCCAAGCCGTCGCTGATCTGGGCGCGGTTGGTGGAATGGTTCACCGAGGGAACTCAATTCGGCTCGATCTGGCTGCAGATCTACACCACCGTGCAGGAAGCCGTGCTCGGTTTCGTGATCGGCACGGTGGCCGGCGTCGTGCTGGGCGTGCTGCTCGGCCGCAGCCGGTACTGGGCCGAAGTGCTCGCGCCGTTCATCAAGGCGCTCAACGCCGTTCCGCGCATCGTGCTGGCCTCGCTGTTCATCATCTGGTTCGGGCTCGGGCTGAGTTCCAAGGTCGCCACGGTGGTGGTGCTGGTGTTCTTCGCGGTGTTCTTCAACGCGTTCACCGGTGCGCGCGAGGTCGACGGCAACGTGATCGACAACGCCCGCATTCTCGGCGCGAGCCGCAGGCAAGTGCTGGTGTCGATCGTCCTGCCCAGCGCGACCACCTGGATCCTGTCCAGCCTGCACACCGCCTTCGGCTTCGCGCTGATCGGCGCGGTCGTGGGTGAATATGCCGGTGCCAGTAAGGGTTTGGGCCTGTTGATCAGCAACGCGCAAGGCACGTTCGACTCGGCGGGCATCTACGCGGGCATGATCGTCATCACCGTGATCGCGTTGATCGCCGAGTGGGGGATCGGCATGGCGGAGAACCGGTTGCTGAAGTGGCGGCCCTCGCAAGCGACCTCGAACCACGGGATCTGATCATGAGGTATCGCAAGCAACTGGCGCTCGTGGCCGTCGCGATCGCGGCACTGCTGACCGTCACCGGATGCCGGGACTCCCGCACCATTCCGATGGCCGACGGGCGGCCGCAGATCACCATCATGGTGGGTGGCCTGGAGAAGGTGATCTATCTGCCCGCCATGCTCACCCAGCGACTCGGCTTCTTCGAGCGCAACGACATCGACGTGAGATTGCTCGGTGAGCAGTCCGGCGCCACGGCCGAGACCGCGCTGCTCACCGGCGATGTGCAGGGGGTGGTCGGGTTCTACGACCACACCATCGACCTGCAGGCCAAGGATCAGTGCATCCGCTCGGTGGTGCAGATGTCCGATGTGCCGGGCGAGGTGGAGCTGGTGTCGAAGGCGGACCCGGACATCACCTCGGTCGCCGACCTGCGCGGCAAGAAGCTGGGCGTGACCTCGCTCGGTTCCTCGACCGACTTCCTCACCCAGGCGCTCACCGGCCAGGAGGGTATGACGACCGCCGAGTACACCCGGGTGAAAGTCGGTGCGGGACAGACCTTCATCGCGGGCATGAACCACGACGGCATCGACGCGGGCATGACCACCGATCCCACCGTGGCGCAGATGGTGAACTCCGGGGAGGCGCGGATTCTGGTCGACATGCGCACCGAGGCGGGCACCCGGGCCGCGCTCGGCGGGCTGTACCCGGCGACGTCGCTGTACATGAACTGCGCCACGATCGACGCCCACCCGGACATCGTGCGCAAGCTCGCCGCCGCGTTCGTGCAGACGCTGCAATGGATCCGCACGCACACGCCCGAGGAGATCGCCGCGAAGATGCCGCCGCAGTACGCGAGTGCGGGCAAGGACCTCTACGTCCAGTCGATCCGCGACTCCATCGGCATGTTCAACGGCGACGGCCTGATGAAACCCGAAGGCGCGCAGAACGTGCTGGACATTCTCGGCAAGTATTCGAAGAACGTGCGTCCCGTGCGCGATCGCATCGACCTCTCGGAGACCTACACCACGCGGTTCGTGGAGGAGGCGTTGCGCGCGCCGCGCCAGTAGGTCGGTGACCACCGCCGAGCCGCCCGAAGCCCAGCTGCGCTCGGGCGGCTCGGCCGGTCAGTGCTCGAAGACGCTCACGTCACCGGGTTCGGTTTCGAGCGCCTGCCGGTCGAACACCAGCAGGGCGAGGAAGAACACGCCGCCCGCAACGACCAATCCGGCCACGATCACGACCGGGACGACGGCGTTCGACGGCGTCACCAGGACGAACAATGCGACGGCCGACCACACCAGCGCGCCGAGGGCGACCGGCAACTCGAAGCGCCCGAGGTCGAACGCGCCTTTCCTGCGGTCCAACCGGCGGCGCACCGCCAGGTAGAGAACGACCGTCGAGGCGTAGATGAGGGCGGGCAGGATCGTCGACGCCGTGATCAGCTCCAGTAGCGCGTCGCCCGGCAGGGCGATCATCAGGACCACACCCAGGAGAAAGATCAGGATCGTCGCCGGGACCGGCGTGTGCGTGCGCGGGTCGACCCGGCGCATCAGCCGGTGGGCGGGGAAGCGCGCGTCGCGTGACATCGCGAAAACCAGCCGCGAGCACGCGGCCAGCACCACCATCCCGGCGCCGAAGAACGCGAACGTGATCGCCGCCAGTAGCGTCCGCTCCATCACCGGACCGAGCTGGTCGCGCATGATCGCCGCGACCGGCGAGCCGCTGGCACTGATGCGGGGGATGTCGTCGATCGCGACGGTGAGCGCGATCAGGAACAGCAGCCCCAGCACCCCGGCGGCCACCACCGATCCCACGATCGCGCGCGGGACGCTGCGATGCGGGTCCTCGGCCTCTTCGGCGAGGTTGGCCGCCGCGTCGAAGCCGACCAGCGTGCCCAGGCCCATGAGCATGGCGAGCATCAACCCGCCGCCGACGGTGAAGTAGTCGGGAGCGTTCTCGGTGACGCCCCGGGAGGCGAGGTTGCCGGGGTCGCCTCTACCGGTGATCACCACCGCGACGACGAGCGCGATCGCCAGCACCACCACGAGCCCGAGTTCGAGCCCCACCGCGCTGGTGTTGATCATGCTGACCAGGCGCGTCGAGGCGATGGCCAGCACCGCCTGGACGAACAGCACGATGAGCGTGATCACCCGTGCGGTGTCCTCGTCCGGCTCGATGCCCGCGAGCGGCATGAAGGCCTGGCTCGCCAGCGCGTTGTCGACGGCCACCACGGCGATCGCCAGGTAGCAGAAGGTCACCCACCCGAACCACCAGCCGATCCTGGGGTTGGCCAGTCGCGACGCCCACTGGTAGGAGGAGCCGCTGAGCGGGATGCGCGCCGCGAACTGCGCGACCACCAACGCCACCAGCGCCTGCCCCACCGCCGCGACGATCCAGAGCCAGATACCCACCGGACCGGCGTTGCGCAACACGTCGTCGTAGGTCGCGAAGATGCCGACCGCCACCGAGATGAACGCGAACGAGATCGCGAACACCTGGAAGGAGCCGAGGGTCCGTTCCAGCTCCTGCCGGTAGCCGCCGGCCTCGACGGAATTCTCGTCGGCCCGCGAGTGCGCCGAAGCTCGCGCCACCTTCGCCACCTCACCTTCGACAGAAGCGGTGTAGCGACCCGGAGGTCGATCGGGAAGGTCATCAGGTTCGGAGATTGTGGCGACCGGTCTGCCCCCGATCATCCCTTCCCACCTGGGCGATGTCACTGCTCCTTCGCGGAACTAAGTTCCGGAGCCGCTGCTGATCTTCTCAACCGTGGAGACACCGCAGCATAGACCGACATGAGAGTTGGTCCCACAAGCCGGTGTACGCCACGGTGGCCGAGGTGCGCGTGCATTATCTGATCGGATTCGCCGGGCTGGCGTGCTTCCTGCTGCTGGCATGGTTGCCCAGTACCGACCGCCGCGCCGCCGCCCGAAGGCTGCCGCGGATCGCGGTCCTGTTGCTCCTGCAGATCGCGCTCGGTTTCCTTTTGCTGAAAACGGGGATCGGGGGGACCGTGATCCGGGCGGTCAGCGACACGTTCGCCCATATCCTCGGCTACGCCGCACAGGGTACGGCGTTCGTGTTCGGCGACCTGCCCAGCGTCGGCGGCAGCGGGCCCGCCTTCCTCTTCGCGGTCCTGATGCCGATCGTGCTCGTCTCCGCGCTGATCGGCATCTTGCAGCATCTGCGGGTGCTGCCGTTCGTCATCAAGTACCTCGGCCTGCTGCTGGCGTGGGTGAGCGGCTTCGGCAAGATCGAATCGTTCAACGCGGTCGCCTCCGCCATCCTCGGTCAGTCCGAGGTGTTCATCTCGCTGCGCGCCATGCTCGACGACATCCCGTCGCAGCGGATGTACACCTTGGCGGCCTCGGCGATGTCGACGGTCTCGGCGGGCATCCTCGGCGCCTACATGCAGCTGATCGACCCGAAGTACGTGATCGCGGCCATCGCGCTGAACATGCTGGGCGCTTTCGTGGTGTGCTCGCTGATCAATCCCTACACGGTCACCGCCGCCGACGATGCGCGGCTGCTCGGCGAGGAGATCTCCGACAGCCGCAAGGCGCAATCGTTCTTCGAGATGCTCACCGAATACATCTTGGTGGGTTTCAAGGTGGCCTTCACCGTCGCGGCGATGCTGATCGGATTCATCGCCCTGCTGGCGATGATCAACGGAATCTTCGCCGCCCTGTTCCACGGCACCACGTTCCAGGATCTGATGGGCCACATCTTCGCCCCCGTCGCCTGGCTGACCGGCATCCCGTGGGAGGAGGCGGCGGCCGCGGGCCGATTCATGGGCACCAAGCTGGTGTCCAACGAGGTGGTCGCCATGCAGGAGCTGAACCGGCAACACGGGGGACTGTCCGACCGCACCGTCGCGATCGTGTCCACCTACCTGGTGTCGTTCGCGAACTTCTCCACCATCGCCATTGTCACCGGCGCGGTCCGCAGCCTCAGCGAGAAACAGGGCAGTGTCATCGCCCGCAACGGGCTCCGCCTGCTCTACGGCGCCACCTTGGTCAGCTGCCTGTCCGCCACCATCGTCGGGCTCTCGAGTTGAGCCCCTTTCGATCCACTTGTCCGGCCCTGCGGGTTCCGTGTCTTCGAGGACATGTCCGCGCCGGCTCGAGACCGGGCTCCTGAACGCAAGCGGCGACGTCGCGGTCGCGGTATCGGACCGGGCACCGATGCTCGACGTCGCCGGCCCGGTGCAGGTGCCGCACCGGGCGAGCGCCGTCTTCGATTCCCCTCGCCCGGCGGAGTTCCGCGACATCGCCGTGCCGCTCGGTGTCGACGGTGCGCCGAGCGGGTGCGGCCGGTTCAGCCGGTGGCTTCCTCGGCCGCCCGCAGTTCGGCCTTCCACTGCCGGAAGCCCTCCTCGGTGCGGCCGCGGCGCCAGTAGCCGGAGATCGACGACGCCCACTCGGCCGAAACACCGCGGTCCTTGCGGACATAGCGGCGCAGATCTTGCATGACCGCCTGCGCTTCACCGTGAATGAAGACCTGGACCTGTCCGGGCGCCCACGGTGCCGCGCGGACGGTTTCGGCGAGCACCTCGCCGGGCGGCCGGACGCCGCGGTGCAGCCAGGTCAGCTCGATGCCGTCCGGCTTCTTCAACGGCAGTTCGTCGTCCGGACCGGCGACCTCGACGAACGCCAGCCCGGTCGCGTCGCCGGGCATCGCCTCGAGCGCGGCGGCGATGGCGGGCAGCGCAGCCTCGTCACCGGCCAGCAGATGCCAGTCGGCGTCCGGGCGGGGGGAGTACGCGCCGCCGGGGCCGTAGAGGTCGATGGTTTCGCCGGGCTCGACCGCGGCTGCCCACGGTCCCGCGATGCCCTCCGCGCCGTGGTAGACGAAATCCGCCGCGATCTCCCCGGCGACGGTGTCCACCGACCGGACGGTGTAAGTGCGGACCACCTCGTCCCCGTCCTGCGGGAAGATGAACTTCACATACGAGTCGGTGAACTCGCTGGGCCGGAACGCGGCGAAGCCGGGGCCGCCGAGGTGCACCCGGATCAGGTGCGGGGTCAGCCATTCCGTGCGTTGCACCGTGAGGGTGGTGCGGGGACGTGCCAAGGGAACCTCCGATAAATGTTATTAGGATTGCCTTACTTACCCTACTCGTGTTCGGCTCAGGGTGCGGCCAACCGCTGACGGCGCGCCGTGTGGGCGAGAGGATGATGCCCATGACGCAGTCCGTGCCGACACCGACCCACGCCGTGCAACAGCGCTACCGCGATCCTCGACCGGTCGAACCCGCGCAGTGGAATCAGGTCCTGCAAGTGCTGCACGAACACCGCTCGGTGCGCCGCTACCTGTCCGATCCGGTGCCCGATGCCACGCTGCGACTGCTGATCTCCGCGGCGCAGTCCGCGCCGACCTCGTCGAATCTCCAGGTCTGGAGCGTCGTCGCGGTGCGCGACCCGCAGCGCAAGGCACGTTTGGCCGCGCTCGCGGGCGACCAGGCCCACATCGTGCAGGCGCCGGTGCTGCTGGTCTGGACGGCCGACTTCGCCCGACTGCGCCAGCTCGCCGAAGACCGGAGCGCGCCGCTGGAGGGCGCGGACTACCTCGAGTCGAGCTACGTCGGCTTCATCGACGCCGCGCTGGCGGCGCAGAACGCGGTCGTGGCGGCGGAATCGCTCGGACTCGGCACCGTCTACATCGGCGCGCTGCGCAACAAGCCGGAAGAAGTCGCCGCCGAGCTGGGCCTGCCGCCGCAGGTCTTCGCCGTCTTCGGCTTGGTGGTCGGCCACCCCGACCTCGCCGAGGACGCGCGGGTGAAACCGCGTCTTCCGCAGGAAGCCGTCCTGCACCGGGAAACCTACGATCTGGCCGCGCAGCGGGCGCACGTGGCCGAGTACGAGACCCGGATCGCGGAATTCTATGCCGAGCAACAGCTCGCGCATTCCTGGACCGAGCGTGTGCTGGCCCGGCTGGCCTCGGCGGCGGCGCTCAACGGCAGGCACCGGCTGCGCGAATCGCTGACCAACCACGGCTTCCGGTTGCACTGACCCGCCTCACGCCGCGACCTTCTCGGTGAGCAGTTCGAACGATCGGGCGCGATCCTCGATGTCGTAGACCAGCGTGTTGATCATCAGCTCGTCGGCCCGTGTCCGCTCGAGCAGGTCCGCGAGCTGGCCGCGCACCGTCTCCGGCGAGCCGAGCACCTGCCCGGCCCTGCGCTGCCGGATGAACGCGCGCTCGTGCTCCGACGGGCGGAACGCGGCCGCTTCCTCCGGCGTGGCCAGCGCCTGCGGCGTGCCGCGCACCAGGTTCAGGAAAGCCAGGTCGCGTGGACCGGCGAGAGCATCGGCGCGCTCGTCGGTGTCCGCGCAGATCGCCGCGACCGCCACCATCGCGTGCGGGCGCTCCAGCTGCTCCGACGGCCGGAAATGCTCGCGGTAGAGCGCGAGCGCGGGCTCGGTGTTGTCTGGGCTGATGTGGTGCGCGAAGGCGAACGGGAGCCCGAGCACCGCGGCGACCTGGGCGCTGTAGCCGCTGGAACCCAGCAGCCAGATCTCCGGTTCCTCGCCGCGACCCGGCGTCGCGGCGATGCCGCCGGGATCGGCGCCGCGGAAGTAGCCCAGCAATGCGGCCAGTTCCTGAGGGAACGATTCCGCCGACAGACCGTCCGCGGTCCGTCGCAGCGCGCGGGCGGTCGCCTGGTCGGTGCCGGGTGCGCGTCCGATGCCGAGGTCGATCCGGCCGGGATGCAGCGCGTGCAGAGTGCCGAACTGCTCGGCGACCACGAGCGGCGCGTGATTGGGCAGCATCACCCCGCCGGAGCCGACCCGGATGGTCGAGGTGGCGGCGGCCAGGTGGGCGAGCAGGACGCTGGGCGCCGAGCTGGCGATGCCGGGCATGTTGTGGTGTTCGGCGACCCAGAAGCGGTGGTAGCCCAACGCCTCGGTGCGCCTGGCCAATTCGGTGGTCGCGTCCAGCCCCTCACGGACGGTGCGGCCGGACTGCACCGGCGCCAGATCCAGTACGGACAGCGGGACGTCGATCATGGGTCTCCTCCACAGTGGCGATCTCCACTGCCAACGCCGCCCGTCCCCGGTGTATTTCGCCCGGCCGCCTCAGCCGCGTGCGATCGCGCGGAAGACCTCGATGGTCTGCTGCTCGTCCTGGGTGGTGCCGTGGTCGCTGAGCTTCACGATGACGGTGCCGCTGGGCGGATCCACGTAGACGTACTGGCCGTACACGCCGACGGCGGTGAGGTCGGCGCCGTCCCCGCCGGGCGGGTGCCACCATTGCGCGCTGTAGGGCCAAGCGCCCACCCGGTGCGGCGCCGGCGTGCGGATGCGGTCGATCCAGGCGGGCGGCACGATCTGCGCGTCGCCTGCCCGCCCGCCGTCCAGCACCAGCCGGCCGATCTTGGCGAAATCGCGGGCGGTCGCGTTCAGGCAGCAGAACGCTTTCTCCTGGCCACCGGAGCGATCGAGGTTCCACAGCGCGTCGTCCTCGGCGCCGATCGGCCCCCAGATGTCGCGCTCCAGCAATTCGGCCAGCGGCAGGCCTTCGACCCGCGCCAGCGCCATGCCCAGCAACTGGGTGTCCACGCTGCGGTACTCGCCCGCGCTGCCCGGCGGGAACCGCAGGCCGTGCTGGTCGCGGACGAATCCGGCCAGATCCTCGGTGAGATACATCCGCGCGGTGCCCGTCAGCGGCAGATACTTGTTGTAGTTCTCCGATACGTCTACCCCGGAGGCCATGTCCAGCAAGTCGCGGATGGTGATGCTGTCGTACTCGCCGCCGGTGGTCAGCTCGGGCAGGATCCGCACCAAGCGGTCGTCCTCGGTGAGTTTCCCCGCCGCGACGGCGCGGCCGGTCAGCAGCGACACGATGGACTTCACCACCGACCACGAGGACTGGCGGGTGGTCGCGGTGAAGCCGTCGCGATACCACTCGTGTGTCACAGCGCCGTCGCGCAGGACGAGGAACGAATTTGTGTGCGTGGTGCCGAGGAAATCGGACATCGAGAGCTGCGTGCCCTTCCAGGGCACCTGTTCGGGCAGCGGCCGTGGTGCTCTCGGGAGGGGACGCGGGGCGGGGGAGGCGGCCACCGTCCGGCTCTCGAACAGCGCGCCCTGCGCCGATGGCGGGTCGGTCAGCAGGCGCAGCAGTGTCGGCGGCGACGGGATGTGCAGGACGGTCGCCGTCGCGAACGCCGCGCCGACCAGGACGACGACGATCACGGACAGGACGACGACGGCGCGCAGCGCGAAGCGGCCGGGTCGCCCGCGCCGGGGCGATGCTTCGGTCATGACGAAAGCCCATCGGTAGGGGATCCGATGATGGCACGCCCGACGCCGCTCCGGTAGGTCCGCACGGCGGCGGCGGTCGGCCCGGAGACGACGCGCGAGCCGGCCGGGCGGTAGCGTGACCCCCTGGGCCGGGCGACCGGCGCCGCTGCCCAGCGAGGGAAGGACCGCAGTATGACAGCCTCCGACCGTCACCTTCAGGACGCGGGACCCGTGGATCCGGCGGACGGCGGGGACTCGGAAGGCTACGCGCGGGGCCTGAGCCCGCGCACCATTCAGATGATCGCCATCGGCGGCGCGATCGGCACGGGCCTGTTCTACGGCGCGGGCGGCGCGATCGAGCAGGCAGGCCCCGGCCTCATCCTCGCCTACCTGGCGGCGGGCCTGGCCATCTTCGTGATCATGCGGGCGCTCGGCGAATTGCTGACCTACCGGCCGATCTCGGGCAGTTTCGCGGAGTACGCGCACGAATTCCTCGGCCGCTTCGCCGGTTTCGTGACCGGCTGGTCGTATTGGGCGGTGTGGGTGGCCACCTGCATGGCCGAGATCACCGTGGCGGGCAAGTACGTGGAGTACTGGTTCGACATTGCGCCGTGGGTCACCGCACTGGTCGTGCTCGCGGTGATGTTCTGCGCCAACTTGATCTCGGTGCGGCTGTTCGGCGAGGGCGAGTTCTGGTTCTCCACCATCAAGGTGACCGCCATCGTCGGCATGATCCTGCTCGGCATCGGCGTGCTGCTGTTCGGTTTCGGTCACGCGCCCGACCCCACCGTCACCAATCTGTGGGCCGACGGGGGCGTGTTCCCCAACGGTCTGGGTCAGTCGCTGCTGGTGTTGCAGATCGTGCTGTTCGCCTACGTCGGTGTGGAGTTGGTCGGCGTCACCGCGGGGGAGGCGCGCGAGCCCCGCAAGACGCTGCGCAAGGCGATCAACACGCTTCCCTTCCGGATCGGCCTGTTCTATGTCGGCGCGCTCGTGGTGATCATGGCGGTGTCCAGCTGGCGCACCTTCCACGCGGGCAAGAGCCCGTTCGTGGAGGTCTTCGAGCAGATCGGCATCCCGGGCGCGGCGGGCATCGTCAACTTCGTGCTGCTCACCGCGGCATTGTCGTCGTGCAACTCGGGGATCTACTCGACCGGCCGGATGCTGCGCACCCTCTCGCTGCGCGGCGAGGCGCCCGCCGGGCTGAGCAAGCTGAGCGCGAACGCGGTGCCCTACACCGGGATCATCGCGTCCGCGGCGGCGATGGTGATCGGCGTGGTGGTCAACATCATCTCCCCGGACAAGGCGTTCGCCTACATCACCTCGGTGTCGACCATCGGCATCATCTTCGTCTGGGGCGTCATCCTGGTCTGTCACCTGCTCTACCGGGCCAAGGTGGCCCGCGGCGAGTTGCCCGCGAGCGACTACCGGCTGCCCGCCGCGCCCTACACCACCGTGCTGGCGCTGGCGTTCCTCGGGCTGGTGGTCGTGCTGCTGCTGTTCACCGACAGCGGGCGCACCGCGATCGTCGTCGGCGTGGTGTGGGCGGCGCTGGTGTCGGCCGGGTACCTCGCGCTGCGCAAGATCGGTAACTCCAGCACCGCGACCGACCCCGTGCGCACCAGCTGACGGGCGGCCATCGTTAGGCGGCCGCGAAGAGCGCGACAGCGCCGACCGTCTCCACCACGCCGTAGAACCAGGTCGGGTAGAAGGCCGTCCGCTCATCGAGCACGGCGGACGCCACCCGGCCGACGGCCATGCCCGCCAGCGCCGCGCCGACGGCGACCATGATCCCCCCGCGCAGCGTTCCCAGGCCCGCCGCGGCCACCGCGAGCACGGCCGCCATCGCGAGGCCGAAGCCGCCGTAGACGGCGCGCACTTCGTACCGGGCGCTCGCCTCGGTGAGCCGGATGCCGAACGGCCGAATCAGTGCGGCGGGCGCGGCGAGTGCGTACACGCCCATGCCGAGGAAGAAAACACCGATTACAGCGCACACTGCCTGTGCCACTGCGACCTCCAACTCTCCGGTTCGGTTCGGGAAGCCCAGCTTGCGCCAGGGCCGGGGCCGGACGCTTCCGAAAACCCGCTGCCTCGAGTCGCGTCGGCGCTCGCCGGGCCTGCTTCGCGAGTCAGTCGGTCGCCCGCCGCCGGGGCATCATGGCCGCGGCCACGACCATGACAACGGCCATCACCGCGATCGTGACGAAGACCAGATGCACCGCCGAGGCCAGCGCGGCGGGCAGCGGGTGATCGGTGTGGCCGACCCGCGAATTCACGATCGCGCCGAACACCGCGACGCCCACCGCGCTGCCGATCGAGCGCGCGAACATGTTGGCGGAGGTCACCACGCCCCGTTCGGTCCATTCGGCGCTGGTCTGCGCCGCGATCAGGGTCGGAGTCGCGACCAGGCCCATACCGGTGCCGATGACGAAGCACGACGCGGCGACCTGCCACAGCGCCGAGTGCTCGGTGATCAGCAGCGTGCTCGCGGCGCCGACCGCCGCCAAGCCGCTGCCGATCAGGGCGGTCGCGCGGAAGCCGATGCGCAGGTACACCTTTCCGGCTTGGGACGCGGCCAGCGGCCAGCCCAGCGTGAGCGCGCCGACCGTCAGGCCCGCGACCAGCGCACCCGTGCCGAGCACACCCTGGGTGAAGGTCGGCACATAGGAGGTCGCGCCGAGCAGGACGGCGCCGATCAGCACCGACACCAGGCTGCTGGCGATCACCACCCGCCGGGTGAATACCCACAGCGGCAGGATCGGATTGCGCGCCCTGCGTTCGACCAGCCCGAACAGCACGAGCAGGAGCACGCCGCCCGCGAAGATCGCGACGCTCACCGGCGAGGACCACGCCCAGGCCTGGCCACCCTCGAGCAGCCCGAGGATCAACGCGCCCGCCCCCACCGCCAGCAGCGCCGCACCCGGATAGTCGACGCTCTGCCTGCGGCGCGGCGCGGCCTCGGCGAAAGTGCGCACCAGCATCCATCCGGCCAGCGCGCAGAGCGGAAGGTTGATCAGGAAGATCCAGCGCCAGCTGACGTACTCGGCGAACAGGCCGCCCAGCAACGGGCCCGCCACGCTCGACATGGCCCACACGCTGGCCAGATATCCCTGGACCTTGGCGCGCTCCGACAGCGTGTACAAGTCGCCCGCGATCGTCATCGTCATCGGCTGGATCGCTCCGGCGCCGATGCCCTGGACGGCGCGGAAGACGATCAGCCCGAGCATGCTGGTCGCCACGCCGCACAGCAGCGAACCCAGTGCGAACATCGCGATCCCGAACAGGATCACGGGTTTACGCCCCACGGTGTCGGCGAGCTTGCCGTAGATCGGCACCGTCACCGCCTGCGCCAGCAGATAGATGGAGAACAACCAGGGGAACTGCGCGAAGCCGCCGAGGCTGTCGGTGATGGTGAGTACCGCCGTGGCGATGACCGTCGAGTCCAGCGCGACCAGCGCGGTCGCCAGCATCAGCGAGCCGAGGATGGCGCCGCGCTCGGATCGGAGCCCTACGGACGCCGTCACAGTCTCGGTCGCCACCGCGGCCCCTCTCGTTCGCCTGTCTAACCACCTCGAACGACCGTATCCGCCCTCCGGCTATTCCCGCACACGGATTTTTCGTGCTCGGAGCGGCCCGGCCACCGCGGCGGCGGTCCCGCGAGCAGCCCTGGCGAGGCGCCGGCGCGACTGTAATCGTCGGTGGCCGGCGCCCCGGGTCACCGGTGCGGGTCCGCCCCGGTCGGGGGCGGCTGTGCCTCGAGCACGGCGAGTTCCTCGTCGGTGAGCAGTCGCGAGCGGATCAGGAAGCGCACCCCTTCGGGCGCTTCCAGGGAGAATCCGCTGCCCCGGCCCGGCACCACATCGACGGTGAGATGGGTGTGCCGCCAATACTCGTACTGGTCGGCGCTCATCCAGAACGGGGTGTCCGCCGCCGCATACCCCAGCAGCACGTCGGACGCGCCGACCCGGAATTCGCCGCGCGGATAGCACATCGGCGCACTGCCGTCACAGCAGCCGCCGGACTGATGGAACATCACCGGGCCGTGCTGCTCGATCAGTTGGCGCAGCAGCGCTCGCGCCGGTCCGGTGAACTCCACGCGACCGGCCGGATCCGGCATCAGAAGAATCCGAGCTTGTCCGGCGAGTAGCTGACCAGCAGGTTCTTGGTCTGCTGGTAGTGGTCGAGCATCATGCGATGGTTCTCGCGCCCGATGCCGGACTTCTTGTAGCCGCCGAAGGCGGCGTGCGCGGGGTAGGCGTGATAGCAGTTGGTCCACACCCGGCCCGCCTTGATCTGGCGGCCGAGGCGGTAGGCGGCGTTGATGTCGCGAGTCCACACCCCCGCGCCGAGTCCGTAGAGGGTGTCGTTGGCGATCTTCAGCGCCTCGTCGACGGAGTCGAACGTGGTCACCGACACGACCGGTCCGAAGATCTCCTCCTGGAAGATCCGCATGTCGTTGCGCCCGGAGAAGATCGTCGGCTCGACGTAGAAGCCGCCGGGGAACTCGTCGACCTTGCGCGGGCCCCCGCCGGTGAGCACCTCGGCGCCCTCCTGGCGGCCGATGTCGATGTAGGACAGGATCTTTTCGAACTGGTCGTTGCTGGCCTGCGCGCCGATCATGGTGGCCTCGTCCAGCGGGTTGCCGCTGCGGATGGCTTTGGTGCGTTCGATACACCGGGCCATGAACTCGTCGTAGATCGAGGAGTGGATCAGCGCGCGGGACGGGCAGGTGCACACCTCGCCCTGGTTGAGCGCGAACATCACGAAGCCCTCCACCGCTTTGTCGAGGAAGGCGTCGTCGGCGGCCATGATGTCGGGCAGGAAGATATTGGGACTCTTTCCGCCCAGTTCGAGCGTGACCGGGATGATGTTCTCGCTGGCGTACTGCATGATCAGCCTGCCGGTGGTGGTCTCGCCGGTGAAGGCCACCTTGGCCACGCGCGGGCTGGCCGCCAGCGGCTTGCCCGCCTCGACGCCGAAACCGTTGACCACGTTGAGGACTCCCGGCGGCAGCAGATCGGCGATCAGCTCCACCACCTTCAGGATCGAGGCCGGGGTCTGCTCGGCGGGCTTGAGCACCACGGCGTTCCCCGCGGCGAGGGCCGGCGCGAGCTTCCAGGTGGCCATGAGGATCGGGAAGTTCCAAGGGATGATCTGCCCGACCACGCCGAGGGGTTCGTGGAAGTGGTAGGCGATGGTGTCGGCGTCGATCTCGCTGATGCCGCCTTCCTGGGCGCGGACCGCCCCGGCGAAGTAGCGGAAGTGATCGACCGCCAGGGGCAGATCGGCGGCCAGCGTTTCCCGGACCGGCTTGCCGTTCTCCCAGGTCTCGGCCACTGCCAGCGCCTCGAGGTTGTCCTCGATCCGGTCGGCGATCTTGTTGAGCAGGTTGGCTCGCTCGGTGGTCGACGTGGCGCCCCACGCGTCGGCCGCCCGGTGCGCGGCATCCAAGGCCAGTTCGATATCGGCGGCCGAGGACCGCGCCACCTCGCAGAAGGTCCGGCCGTCCACCGGCGAGGGATTCTCGAAGTAACGGCCTTCCACCGGGGCGGTCCAGGCACCGCCGATGAAATTGTCGTAGCGCGCGGCGAATTCGACGACGCTGCCCTCGGTTCCCGGCTTCGCGTAGCTCATGGCGGGTGACTCCTCGCTGGTTGCGGACGTGATGCGCACGGCGCGGCGGCCGTGATTCGGGTCACTATGCCTCGCGAGGGTTGACGAAACGTTGAGGCGCGCGAGCTCAGTCGCGCAGCGCGCCGTGCAGCCGGGCGGCCGCCAGCGCACGACGCCCGTCGCCCGCGGGCAGCAGGCGAAGCGCGTGTTCGTGGATCTCGATGTCGTGCGGTGCGCGCTCGCCGTAACGCAGCGCGTGCTCGACGTTTCCGCTGGACAGCACCGCGGTGCGTACGCCGACCGCCAGGTACTCGCGCCACTGCACGATGCCGGGGGTGTCCGAATCCGGCAGCAGCGGCCCGCGATACAGCTCGACCGCCGTGGCGGTGTCGCCCGCTTCGAGCGCGGCGAGCACGTCCACGGCGTCACAGGACAGCGGGCTCACCAGGCGATAGACCCGGCTGGCGATGTCGCCGCCGGTGGCGCGCCGCAGGTAGGACATCTCGGATTTGAGCGTGCTGGCCCCCACCGGCCGGTCGCCGTACACCGCGAAGTGCAGACGTTCGTGGCTGAACCCGTCGGGTTCGAGTGCCAGCAGGGTCAGGATCTCCAGGTGCCTCGGGCGTAGCCGCACAGGTGCGCCGTCACGGATCAGGCGGGCGGCGCCGAGGCAGGTCAGCCGGACCCCGGGCGTGGTGATGCGATGGTGCAGCTTGGTCTCGATGGCGGTGACCAGGGTACGGGCGGTGGACATGGCCAGCGGGTGCGCGCGATCCCAGGTGGTGGACAGGTCCAGCACGCCGAGCTGACGTCCGTCCGCGGCGCGGATCGGCGCGCAGTAGCAGACCCAGCCGTGCAGGGCGGCCACCAAGTGCTCGGCGGAGAACACGGTGTGCGGCCGCGCGGTGCGCAACGCCAGCGACAACGCGTTCGTGCCCATGTGCGCCTCGTCCCATCGACCGCCCGGCGCGAAGTTGACCTGTTCGGCGCGGCGGCGCATCACCGGACCGCCGTGCGACCACAGGATAGTGCCGGTCTCGTCGGTGATCGCCGCGACGTAGTCCGCGCCTTCGGTGATGTCGCGCAATTGGTCGGTCAGCTCGGATACCGGTGTGCGCAGCGGGGACTCGGCCCAGCGGGCGGCCACATCGGCGTCGGCATGGGGTGCGTGCTCGCACGCCGGATCGACGGTGCGCAACGATCGCAGCCACGATTGCGCGACCTCGCTGCGCAGCGCGGAATCGCCCTGCGGTGTCCCGGCGGGTATCCATCGGGACCACTCTTGTTCCAGTGCAGCGCGTCGCTGCGAGAGGGAACTGCGCTGTGCCATCTCCGCGGATCCTGTGTCTTCGCTCCGATCGTCTCCGTGCTCTCCCATCATGCCCCAGCACACGGCCGGGCATTCCGTTTCGGCGCGACGTCCACGGATCTGGACGAACGACGATCGGGTCGCCGCGTTCCCCTGGGCCGACCAGCGCGAAAGTACGCGGACACCCAGGCAATCCCGGCGGCGCGACCGGCGATCGGTGTGCGGCCGTCTTCCCGCCGCACACCGACTCGGCCGATTACGGCGTGGAGAAACCGATCAGCGCACCGATGCCCGCCCCGATCGGAACGGTGACCAGCGCGCCGACTCCGCCGAGGAAGAAGCCGATCACGGCGCCGATGCCCGCGCCGATGAGGGCCCCGATACCGGCGTTGTACTGCTTGCGCGCGAGCGTTTCGTCCTCACCGACGAACTGGGTGAGGCGCTCGCTGGTCGCGGGCGCGTCGACCGGCGTCACCGTGAGGGTGCGGCCCGCATCGGTGATCGTGGGCGCCAGCCCGTGCGCCGCGCCGGAGGCCTGGAACGCCAAGGGCATGGTCGCGACGACCTGTCCCGTCCCGTTGCGCAGTTCGACGGCGCCCGCGTCGGCCGTCAACGCGAAGGTGCCCGCGTCGAGGGTGGTGACCACCCCCGTGCCGTCGGCGGCGGGAGCCGAGGTGAAACCGATTCCCTGCTCGACGCCGTGCACGCTGACCTGTGCCGGTGCCGCGGGCTGTGCGTGCGCGACACCCGTCGCTATTCCGGTGGCTCCGACCGCCAGCAGGGCGGTTGCGGCGAATCTGTTGACTCTCATCGTTTTTCCCCACATAGTCGTGTCGGCCACGAGTGCCGACGAATCCCCAAGATGCCGGTTCTCGGCCCCACCCATTCTGGCCGTAGGGCTTTCGTGAAGCAATCGTTCTGCGAATTTCACGAAAAATCGGTGACATGCCCGCACCCGGGGCGCTACTGAATTACGCACGGGCATCGCTTGTTTCGCTGTCCGATTCAGCCGAATTGCAGAATGTGTGCTGATTCGTCTGGCGTCGAGCAATATTCGCGCAGCGGACGCAGATATCTCCGGAAAATTCAGACGTGACAACCGGTTCGGTACGCGTTCGTCGGTCGAGCGCTGCCGGGGTGCTGGGTTCACCGCCGCCCGGTTCGAGATCGGAGGGGTGAACTTCGCCGCTCGGGCGGTCGCTGGGCGCGACGCCCTGATTCGAGGCCGCTGCGGGGTTGCGGCACTCGATCCGGAGATCGCGTCGGTACGTGTGGCCACCGGGCTCGGGGATCGATTTCGCCAGGTGCCAAATGATTCCGGGGCCGCGCTCATGCGGAGCCCGGCCGCGAAGAAGGCAGCAGGGTCGGCGGCGCGGAGCCGGAATCATCTGGCGTACTGCGGGAGCGCTCCGCTCAGAACGCACTACCGGTGCCGGGGAGCATCCAGGCGATGCCGGGCCAGATGCCGAACGGGCTGCCGTAGAAGCCGAACGGGTTGCCCCCGTAGCCGTAACCGCCCCAGCCACCCCAGCCGCCGTAACCGCCCCACCCGCCGTGGTGGCCCCAGCCGCCGTGGCGGTGCCAGCCGCCGTGGACCTCCTGCGCCTGGCTCACCTGCGCGACGGCCGGCTGCTGCGCCATCGCGGGCGCGGCGACCGCGGCGACGGGGGTCAGTGCGAGCGCGGCGACCATCGCCACGCGGACAACCGCTCGCCGGGCGCGTCCGGTCTCGACGTCGTGAATCATCGGTACTCCCTCACTTCGGTACGTCTTCGTCCGGTCGGTGACCGATTCGGAGGTCATCGACCCAATCTAACCAATGCGTATCGTACCGTTGAATAACGGTACATTCAATGTGGTTCGATCGTGCGAGAATTTCCTCCCCGCGGAGCGTCGCCGGTCGTGACGGGTGGTCGCGCTGGGTACCGTCGGTGGCAGCGGACCACCCGAGAAGGAGTCGATAGATGGCTACCAGTGCCGATGTGCTCACCGACGCCTACGAGCGGATCAAGGAGGTGGTGCACGAAGCGGTGGACGGGCTGGCGGACGACCACCTCGTCCACCGGATCGATCCGGGCGCCAACTCGATCGCGTGGCTGATCTGGCATCTGACCCGCGTGCAAGACGACCACCTCGCGGAAGTGGCAGGCACCGAGCAGGTCTGGACCGCGCAGGGCTGGTACGACCGCTTCGACCTGCCCATCGACGCGGCAGCGACCGGCTACGGTGACCGCCCCGCCGACGTGGCCGTCATCCGGGCGTCGGCCGAATCGCTCGCGGGCTACTACGACGCGGTGCACGAACAGACGCTGCGTTTCGTCCGGAAATTGACCGACAGCGATCTGGACCGTGTCGTCGACGTCCGGTGGGAGCCGCCGGTGACGCTGGGTGTGCGGCTGGTCAGCGTGATCTCCGATGATCTCCAGCATGCGGGCCAGGCGGCGTTTCTGCGCGGCGTGCTGGAACGGACGGAGTAACCGGCACCGGGAAGTCCGCGACCCGTGCGCGGCCCTCGTCGTGCCGTAGGTTGATGCCGCGCAAGCCGAATGTTCACAGAGAGTGCCGTCGTGGTCGTGAAGAGTGTTCTGGTCGGTGTCGCCGTGCTCGTTCTCGTGGGCGTCGTCGTGCTCACGGTCGTCGGCGCCCACTGGTATATCTGGCGGCGGCTCGTGCGGGACACGACCGCGGCGCGGTCCCGCGCGCGGCGCGTCGGCACCGCCATCGTGCTGACCGGGCCATTGCTGCTGTTGGGCGCGACAGTGGCGGAGCTGGCGTCCGCCCCCTTCGCGGTGGTCCGGATCATCGCTTGGCCCGGCTATCTGTGGGGCGCGTTGTTCATGTACCTGCTGCTGGCGCTGGCGGTCGGCGAGCCGATCCGGATCCTCGCGCTACGCCGGTTCGATCGGGGCCGGGCGGTACCGAACCGGGAATCTGTTGCGGAGATCGATTCCGTCCCGGAGTCTTCCGGGGGGAGCGGTTCCGAAGAGGCATCTGCCGGGGGAAGCGGTTCGGCGTCGGAGTCTTCCGTGGGGAGCGGTTCCGGACGGGCGTCTGTTGTGGGGAGCGGTTTCGCGTCGGAGTCTGTTGTGGGGAGCGGTTCCGGACGGGCGTCTGCCGCGGGAAGCGATTCCGCGTCGAAGTCTCCTGCGGAACACGGCTCTGCGCGGGAGTCACCGACGGGAGCCGGTTCCGCGCCGGAGGCACTGCCGGCCACGGCCCCTCCCGCCGAGTCCCCGAAGCGCCTACCGCGCCGCGTCTTCGTCTCGCGGGTGGTGAGCGGCGCCGCCGTCGCCGCCGCGGCGGCCACCGTCGGAATCGGCGCCTACGGCGTCCTGGACGGACCGAGCGTCAAGCGCGTCGCCGTGCCGCTGGCGAAGTTGCCGCGCCGGGCCGACGGGTTCCGCATCGCGGTGGTCAGCGACGTGCATCTCGGTCCGATCCTGGGGCGCGGCTTCGCGCAGCGAGTGGTGCGCAGTGTCAACGACACCCAGCCCGACCTCATCGCGGTCGTCGGCGACCTGGTGGACGGCAGCGTCGAGCACCTGCGATCGGCCGTCGAGCCGCTGGCCGGGCTGCGTGCCCGCCACGGCGCGTTCTTCGTGACCGGCAACCACGAGTACTTCTCCGGCGCCGAGCAATGGGTGGAGCATGTTCAGGAACTCGGCATGCATCTGCTCGCGAACGCCCGCACCGAGCTGCCCGGATTCGACATGGCCGGGGTGAACGACGTACAGGGCGAACGCATCGGGCAGGGACCGGATTTCGGCAAGGCGCTCGGGGACCGCGACCGGGCGCGCACCGCGGTGCTGCTGGCGCATCAGCCCGTGCTGATCGAGGACGCGGTGGCGCACGGCGTCGATCTGCAGCTGTCCGGCCATACCCACGGCGGCCAGCTCTGGCCCGGCAATTACCTTGCCGGGCTGGCGAATCCGACCGTCGCCGGGCTGGAGCGATACGGCGATACGCAGCTGTACGTGTCCCGGGGAGCCGGGGCGTGGGGCCCGCCGGTGCGGGTGGGCGCGCCCTCGGACATCACCGTCGTGAAACTCGTATCGCTCCAGGCTTGACCGCGACTCTCGCCGTCAGCCGAACAGGCCGCCCAGCACACCGCCGCTCTGGCCGGCCTCCTGTCCGCCGCCGGTGCCTCCGACGAAGCCGCCCGGCGGCAGCTCCGACGGCTGCACGATGACGAAACCGTGTCCGGAGAACGACAGCGTCATCCCCTCGCCGGTGCTGCGGCCCATCAGCCTGCCCAATCCGAACGAATCGTTGCGTTTGATGCCCGTCTGCAGGCTCGACGACCAGGCCACCGCCGCCTGCGGGTCGGCGTAGGTCGGCTGGTCGACGTTGAGTACCACCGGCGTGCCGTGGGTGGTGATGGCGATGCGGCCGCGGCCGGTGAAGACGCAGTTGAACAACCCGGCGTTGCTGGCGAATCCGGCGGCGCCCTGCACCATCCGGATGTCGTAGCGCAGAGTCGAATCGAAGGCCAGCACGTTGGCGCCGTTGATGGTGAGCCCGTCGGTGCCGTCGAGGTCGATGGTGTGCACGTCGGCGGCGCCGTTGGCGACGAACAGGTCGCCGCGCCCGGACACCTTCATCAGCGGAACGCCCTCGCCGGTCAGCCGCTGCTGGATCGCCCGGCCGATCCCGCCCGCACCGAGCGCCTGGAATTGCAGATCGCCCTGGTAGGCGACCATCGATCCGGCGCGAGCCATGACCTCGCCGTTGACGGCCACCTTGATCATCTTGCCGCCCTGCTTCTGGATGCCCGCGCCGGTGACTTCGGCGTGGCTGGGGGCGAACAGTTCGCTCTGCATCGGCAGCGCTCCTTGCTGAGGTGAGTGCATCGGTGGTGGCGGCACCGCGGCGGACGGCGCGGAATAGGCCGGTGGCGGTGGGTAGGAAGGCGGTGGCGCGGGCTGGTACGCCGATGGCGGTGGTTGATTCGCCGGTGGCGGGGGAGGTCGATAGGCGGGCGGGGGAGCGGGCGCCGGGGCCTGCGGCGACGGTGGGGGAGCCGCAGCGGGCGCGGGGGCCGGTTCGTCGTCGATGCTCACGCCGAAGGCCGTCGCGATTCCGGCCAGTCCGTTGTCGTAACCCTGCCCGACCGCGCGCACTTTCCACGCGCCGCCGCGACGGTAGATCTCCACGCACACCACGGCGGTCTCGGTGCTCAGCCCGGTCATCGGGAAGGCGAGCGTGCCAGACGGGGACGCGATGGTCGCGCGCAGCGACCCCGCGGACGCGAAGGTGGGCGGGCCGTTGCCGTCCAGGCTCGCGGTGACGACGACGCGATCCACGTCGCCGGGCAGCGCGCTGGTCTGGATGTCCACCACGTCGCCCGCACCCCGGCCGTGCCGGTAGGTGACGCCGGGGGCGACCGGTTGATTGAAGAACACGAAATCGGCGTCGGAGCGCACCCGCCCCGCCGAGTTCAGCAACAGTGCCGAGACGTCGACGGGAGCCGAGCAGGTCACGGTCACCGTCAGCCGGTCGCCGGGCGCGGGGCGGTTCTCACCGCGGGCGAGGTCGGTCACGGCAGGCCGTCCGATCCGCGGCGGCGCCGTCGGGTTGACATGCGATTCACGGGCTCCAGTGTGTCGTGCGGGCGGAAAGCGCGCCACAGAAACACCGGGTCGTGCGTCGATCAGGCGCTTCGAATCGGTGCGCGGGTCGGTCCATCGCCGCCATCGAGCACGTGGCGTTCGCCGATCGGAGGACCGATTCCGGCCGGAAGACACGAGCCGGGACCGGGGCCACTCCGGCGGCGGAACACCGATGGTTTGGCCCGCCTCGGCCGACGTGCACACGGTTGGGCAGTCACGCGCATCCGGCCTGCGGCGGCGAATCCCCGGAACGCGTGAGAGCCCGGCCGTGTCGACCGGGCTCTCGTCATGGATTCGGGTCAGAGGACTTCGGCGTACATGGTGCCGTCGAGGATGCCGAATTCGACCTGCCCCGGGAAGAGGGGCAGGGCGCCGGTGGCGTGCTGGGCGTGGTTGAGCGCGATGGTCTCGGTGGCCCACCGGTGCAACGGCTCGGGTAGACGCAGGACCCGGTGGTCGGTGCAGCGAACGTACGGATAGGTGGTCTCGCCGGGCCGGGCGAGCGGGTTGTGGATGTCGAGGATGGCGATGTCCAGGACCAGGCCGGTGTGCTTGGCGGAGGCGACGGTCGGTGGCTGCAGTTCGATGTCGTCCATGACCGAAGACGGTAGCTCGAAGGATGCCCGATGCGGGTGATTCCACGCGAATGTCCCTGCGATTTCACGGGAAGCGGCGGGACGGCGAGGTTCATCTAATGGGGTGAACCCCACCGCTACCACCAGCGATCGCGGCAGGCTTGGGCATACCGATGCCGCGCCGGATGTCCCGGAGCCACCGGGACTGTGCCGAGCCTAAGCGACGCTGAACGTTCGCGGGGCGTTTCCGGGGAATCGGCGGGCGTTGCCGCCCGGTCCGGATCCGGTGGCGACCGGCCGGTAACCGCCGTCGGAATGTCCGATTCCCGGTGCTGCGGCTTACTATGCCTGCGGCGTCAAAGAAGCTGTGCGCGTTGAGTATCCGGCACGGCGGTGTGCTATTCGATTTTTCCTTCAGGAGGGTGGAAGACGTGCTCTATGTAGTCATCGCGGCCATTGTCGTCGCGTTGCTGGCCGTGTCGGCCGTGGCGATGGTGTGGGATCCGCGCCGTCGTACGGAGTCGGACGAGTACGACTACGAGTACGGCATGGACGAGGACGGTATCGCGCCGGGCGAATATGCCCGGTCGGGCAGCGTCGAATGGCCGCGCAAAGAGAGTGTCTGACCGGCGGTCAGGGCCGCCCGGCAGGCGGTGACGTAGCTGATGCCCAGCCGAGTGCGGCTGGGCATCAGTTGTTTCAGCGAAATCCGCGTCGCTCGGCGACGCCGGTCACTCCACCGTGAAGTCGCGCCACGACGCGTGCAGACCCTGTCCGCGCAGCGACGTGCTGTGTCCGTCTTCGATCGGATGCAAGGTGATGATGCCGAAACCGATCTGCACCGTCTCGGGCAGCTGCGGCGCGCGGGTGGTGTACACCGGGATGTCATCGACGTACCAGCCCGCGGTGCCCGCGGCCCGGTCGATCGTGACGCTGTAGCGGTGGAACTCTCCGGGTTTGATGTCGATCCCCGCCAGCGGCGCGTGCACCACGTGGGTGAACGCTTCTTCCGCGGGGACGACGCCCGGCACGAACAGCCGCTCGTGGATGGCGTAGGCGTGCTTGCTGGTCGCGATCAGGTCGAAGACCTGGGCGCTGCTCATATCGAGGACGTTGAACGCGGCGAAGCCGTCCCGGTAGTCCTCGCCGGTGGCGCCGATGTTCTCCGCCGCCATCTGCACGGTGAAAGTCCGTGCACCGCCGGTGAGATCGAACGTTTCGGTCGACACCAGCAGATGCTTCGGGTTGTCCAGGATCTGGACGTCGGCGTGGGATCGGGTGAAGGCGTCGATCCGGACCGATACGGCGCCCTCGCCGACCTCGGTACGGGCGGCCGGGTCGGCGTAGCGCCAGCTCTGGCCGGGCCCGAGCGGGACCTCCAGATGACGCCACCGGTCCTCGCGGAGGTCCGGTCCGTTCAGGTCGTCGTAAGTCATTGCGGCAGTTACCTTTCAGCCGTGTGGTCCGGCGGCATCCGATAGGTCGTCCTCGGTCGCGCGGCGGCGCAGTGGGGTCACGACGCCGTTCGACGATCCGGACTTGTAGGCGACGCCGCCCAGCAGCAGACGTTCCTCGGTCATGCGCGGGCGGATCGCGGGACCCATCGGCCACCAGTCGTCGAGTTCGACCAGGCCGGGCTCGATCAGTTCCAGATCACCGAAGTACGAGGCGATCTGCTCGCGGGTGCGGTACCAGCCGGAGCCCAAGCCCATTTCGGTGAAACGCCGTTGCAGTTCGATGGCCATCTCGTGTGCCTCGCCGCCGTCGGCCGGATCGTAGAAATGCGTGATCGCGACGTAGGAGCCCGCGGGCAGCGCATCGATGTACTGACGCATGATTCCGGCCGGATCGAGGTCGTCGTCGACGTGATGCAGGATGCCGCACAGGATCAGCGCCAGCGGCCGGGTGAGATCGAGGTGTCGGGTGACGTCGGAGTGCGACAGCAAGGTCTTCGGCGCGGTGAGATCCGCGGGCACGAAGTGGGTGAACTCGTTGCGCTCGAGCAGGACGCGGCCGTGGATGTTGCACACCGGGTCGTTGTCGACGTACACCACGCGCGCCTGGGGATTCTGCTGTTGGGCGATCTCATGGGTATTGCCGACGGTCGGCAGCCCCGCGCCGATGTCGAGGAACTGGTCGATGCCGACGGTCCCGGCCAGATAGCGCACCACGCGGTGCAGCCAGCGGCGATTCATCCGGGCCACATCGCTCTGCCGCGGCGCGACTTCGGCGACTTTGTCGCGCACGTAGCGGTCGACTTCGTAATTGTCCTTGCCACCGAGGGTGGCGTCGTAGACGCGGGCGATGCTCGCGCGTGTCGTGTCCACGCCTACCGGCGCGCGAACACCGGTCTGGGGAGCGTGCTCGGACATGGAGACCTCTCTGTAGTTTCCGTCGCCTGGCTCACCAGCCTAGAGTCCGCCGAATCGGCGGGCAATCCGTGCGGATACGTTCGGCGGGCGCTGATTTCGTGGACCGACGGCGGTATCGCCGACCACGACCGAGCATACGAACCGGTCGATACATCGGCCGAGTGCGGTGGTGATCGTTGGGGTTTCATGCAACCGAGGAAACCGGCCGGCTCGTCGTGGATGTCCTGCTCGGTGTTCTGCACGTCGTTCGAAGTCATATCGGGCTCCGTGGTGGGGGACGGGTTCACGTCTTGCGGCCGACGCCGCCGAGGATGAGCCGTTCGTCGGGCCACGGCGTGCGCAGCGCGGGGCCGCCGGGCCACCATTCGTGCAACTCCACCAATCCCGGTGGAACCATTTCCAGTCCGTCGAAGAACGCCTGGATCTCCGCGCGGGTGCGCCACCGGCCGGTGCCGAGACCCCCGTCGTGCAATGCCCGCTCGGCCCGCCTGGCCAAGACGTGCAGATGCTCGTTCTCGTCGGCCGGATCGAAGAAGTGGCTGATCATCACATAGGAGCCTGGTGCGAGACGATCGATATACCGCCGCATGATGCCCGCGGGGTCCTGGTCGTCATCGACGTGGTGCAAAGTGCCGCACTGCATCAGCAACATCGGGCGGGACAGGTCGAGGTGACGGTTGACCGCGAGGCTGTCGAACACATCCGCGGGGCGGGTGAGGTCCGAGTCGAGGAAGTGGGTGCGTTCGTTGGCTTCGAGCACCTCCCGCCCCCGGACGACGCAGGCCGGGTCGTTGTCCACGTAGACCACCGCGACCGCGGCGTCGAGTTCCTGGGCGATCTCGTGGGTGTTCTTCTGCGTGGGCAGTCCGCTGCCCAGGTCGAGGATCTGATCGATGCCCGCCGACCGGGTGACGTACCGGACCACCCGCTCGAGCCAGCGCCGATTCGCGGCGCCGACATCGTCCTGGTGCGGCACCGCCCGCTTCAGGTGCTGGTATACCTGCCGGTCCGATTCGTACCAGTCCGTCCCGCCGAGGGCGTAGTCGTACACGCGCGCGATGCTGGGCACCGCCGGGTCTACACCCGCTAGGCGGGTCGATCCCTCTGCCGACGTCATGGCGCTCCTCCTCCGCGTGGCCACCGTCGGGGGCGACTCTACGCATACCGCCGCGGGCTCGCTCGGATTTGTGGGCAAGATATTGCGTTGGCACTCTTGCGAATCCATGATTGCGCCCCGGCGTTCCTGGCACGCACTCGCGCCTGGACCGCCGTCCGGGAACGGCCTAGTAGGATTTGCAGCCGACGTTCAGACAGCTGCGATGGTGGAGGCACTACGCCCCGCGGTCTAACCCCCGATCGGCCGGAGGCATGCATGAGCAACGACGATGATGCCGGTGACAACGCGGATTTTCCTGCCGCAGAACGTGGTCCGACCGTCCTTCGGATCGCGTTGGGCAGCCGGTTGCGACAGCTGCGCGAGGGTTGCGGAATCAGCAGGGAGGCCGCGGGCGACGCCATCCGCGGATCGCACGCCAAGATCAGCCGACTGGAATTGGGCCGGACCGGTTTCAAAGAACGTGACCTGCGCGACCTGCTGAGCCTCTACGGCGTTGTCGACCCCGCTGAACGCGAAACGTATCTCGAACTGGCTCGCCGGGCCAACGATCCGGGCTGGTGGCAGCACTACAGCGATCTGCTTCCCGCGTGGTTCGAGACCTACATCGGCCTCGAACAGGCCGCCACCACGATCCGGACCTACGAGGCGCAATTCGTGCCCGGGCTGCTGCAAACCGCCGATTACGCGCGCGCGGTGATCCAGCTGGGCAATACCGACGAGACCGAACGCCGCGTCGCCATTCGCATGCGCCGCCAGCAGATCCTCTACCGGGCGGCCGCCCCGACGCTCTGGGCGGTCATCGACGAGGCCGCGCTGCACAGGCCGGTCGGCGGGGTGGAGGTTCTGCTCGAGCAGATCGAACATCTGGTCACGATGGCCGACCGTCCCAGCATCCGGATACAAGTACTGCCGTATTCGGCGGGTGGGCACTCCGCCGCGGGTGGCCCGTTCAGCATCCTTCGATTCCCGGAACCCGAGCTGGCCGACATCGTCTACACCGAGCAGCTCACCAGCTCGCTGTATTTCGACAAGCAGCGCGATGTCGAGCTGTACATGTCGGTCATGAACCGGATCAGCGTGGAGGCGCTGTCTCCGGCCGAGAGCATCGGTTTCCTACGCGAGTTGCTCGGCGGCATGCGCTCGGGCGAGTAAGACGCGATCGACGCCGCCGAGCGGGCCGCACTCGCCGTGCGGCTTGCGCGGGGAGTTTGCTCAACGCATCGACCTTCTCCCCGCATGTGGTACTGCGCACAGTCGGAGCGGGGCAGTCTCGGCCGTTTGAAAACCGGGCGGTCGGATCGATTCGGGGACGTCGCGGTCAATCGTGCAGCACCCGAATCGAATCCTCGCACCGGGGTGTGAATTCTGTTGTCCTCGGCCATAACTCGTCGAAATGAGACCTACGAAAGGTAACAGTTCGGCATCGCCGAACCCTTGCCGATGCTCATCCGTTATCGATCGGCGTCTATCCACCTCGATCTTCGAGTATTTCGAGACCGGTGGTGCCAATGCACATGCACGCGCGCATGTACGTACCGATGGAAGATCACCGATGCGACGCGGCCGCGGTGATGTGGCAGGATTCCTGTCGAGGTCGGGGTCTGAGGAAAGGCTCGGGCAGCGGCTGGTTCGGCCACGGCGACCCCAATGCGAGTTGGGGTCGCCGGCGGAGCCGTTACGGATCGCTCCGACGTCCGGATTGCCGGAAGTTCACGGTGTCAGCACGATTCGGATCGGATTGCCTTCCTTGTTCTCCAATGCCTGTACCGCTTTGTCCGCTTCGGCCAGCGGGAGCACGGCACTCACCGATTTGGCGAAATCGATGCGATGGGCGCGGCGCAGCCGCACCAGTTCGAGCACATGATCGGGTTCGGAGCCGTAGTGTCCACGCAGCTGCTGTTGGCGGAAACTGAAGATGGTGCCGTTGGTGATCGTGATCGGCTTGTCGGTGAGTCCGACCAGCACCAGGCGGCCTTCGTCGGCAAGGCATCCGACGGCTTGTTCGCGCACGGGCGCGGCGCCGGCGAAGTCGAACGCGGCATCGAGTCCGGCACCTCCGGTGGCGGCGTACACCTTCTTCGTCAGGTCCGCATCGGACGGATCGAGTGCGAGGTCCGCTCCGAATTCGAGCGCACGCTGCCGGGCGGCGGGCAGCGGGTCGACGGCGATGATCGGCGCTGCGCCGATCAGCCGGAGCAACTGGACCCCGTGCGCGCCGAGTCCGCCCACGCCCCATACGCCCGCCGACTCGGCGGCCCGGACCTGGCCGGTGCGGATGATGGCGGCCCACGGCGTCGAGACGGCGTCGGGAATGAAACACGCCTGCTCGAACGGCAGGTCATCGGGAATGGGCACCACGGTGTCGGCGGCGGCCAGCGCGTACTCCGCCCAGCCGCCGTCGTAGTCCACGCCGCGGGTGTAGGTCTTGCCGTCCCGGATCTCGCCGGCCTGCAACAACACTCGGTCACCCGGCCGCGGCCCCCGGACATCGGGCCCCACGGTGTGCACCCTGCCCGCGACCTCGTGTCCGAGGGTGACCGCCTCGTCCGTCAGATACATCGGCGACAGCACGCCCTCGATGAGGTGGACATCCGACAGGCAGACACCGGCGGCGGCGACCTCGATCAACACCTGGCCGGGTCCGGGAGTCGGTACCGGCACCTCCTCCAGGCGGAACCGCTGCCCGTCGGCGGCGCGCGGGAACAGTCGTCCAGCAAGCATGTCCTCAACTCCTTCTACGGCACTCGCCGGTGCGGTCAGGGCGTCCAGGTGATGCGGCCGCCCTCGAAGTCCTGGGCTTTGCCGTTCTCGAAGTCGTATTCGTCGCTGGTGGGATAGCCGTAGCGTCCGGCTTCGGCCGCCGCGGCCTCCCAGGACTCACGGATGGACCCCCAGACGACGTGGGTGCCGCTGCGCGGGGCCGAATAGATGGCTCCGCCGCCGAAGAGGTTGTAGCGGCCGTTGCCCGAGCGGGCAGGGGATTCGTCGGTGATGGGGAACCCCAACGGGCTGCTCTCCCACCCGTAAGCACCCCATTTGTCGCGGATCGCGCCGCCGATCTGATGCGCGGCGGTGCCGAGGGACCAGTAGATGGACCCGTTCTGGAAGACGTTGTAGCTGCCCGGTTTCGAGGGTGTCGCCGCTTCCCGCGCCACGGGATAGCCGAGCGCTCCGCCTTCGTAACCGAGATTGCCCCATTTGTCGCGGATCGCCCCGCCGACTTGATGGGCTCCGGTGTCCGGGTGCCAGTAGATGGAGGAGCCGCGCTCGAACGCCTGGTAGCGGCCACCGCCGGCGGCGGGCGAGTCGGGCGTGACCGGATCGCCGAAGAACGCGGGCCCACCGGCCTCGTCGTATTCGACCTCGATCGCCCCGCCGACGTCGTAGGGGCCGATCGGGCGTGCCGCCGCGTCGGTTCCGATGCCGGTGAGCAGAGTGCCGAGCGCGGCGGCGATGGCGAAAGCGCCGCGGGTGGTCGAGCGGTTCGGGCGACGGTGCCGTGCCAAAGTGAACTCCTGTGCATCTCGGGTGGGTGCGGGATGGAGCTGAAGCTGTGGTCGGCGTAGCGAAGATCAAATTACCTCGCCGCGTCCCGATCCGGAGGAATACGAGGTAGTCGACCGGCCTGGTGTCGTGCCGTCCGATAGTTCCCGTGAGCGGCCCATCCAAGTCGTCCGGGGCTCCGAACAAACTGGCGGTGCTACCGTGCCCACGGTCGCACCTTCTCGGATACGGCGCCGCCGGGGCAGGGTGCCTGCACCTCTGGCCCGGCGGCGTGTCCAGCCCGAACAGGTTTCCGGGCAGGGGGATCCGTTGTCATCAGCGCAACGCGCACGCCGCTTCCGCTGAACACCGTGGCGCTACTCTGCTCCGTCGCCAGTATTTGCCTGAGCCCGGATCACCGGGGGGCGATGCCGCCTGGCGTCCTCGGTCCACCGCGCTGGGCTTCGGCGCACGGCTGCTCGCCCTTTTTCGCCTGGCGGGTGGTGGATGCGGGATCGCGGCGGTGCTTTTCGGCCTCACGCTGGGATCGGCGCGCCGGGTGAGAGCGATCAGAGCTGCGCTTTGATTTTCGCGGCGAACTCGTAGCCGGCCTGCCATTCGCTTCCGGACGGGGCGAGGACGACGCGCGCGGCGCCCGCCTCGGCGTAGGCGGCCAGTTGCTCGGCGGCCTGGCCGGGATCGGTCGCCAAGGGGGGCGCCACGATCGTCACTTCGAGCGGTGGGCGGCCGTATTCCTCTGCGAGCGTCGTCAATTCGGCCGCGGCCGCGGCGACCTGAGGCGGCTCGAGTCCGATGGCGATCCAGCCTTCGGCGTAGGCCGCGGCGCGCCGTCGCGCCCGTTCTCCGTCGCCCGCGATCAGCACCGGCGGCATGGTTGCACCCGGTGCCAAGGTGACCTCGGTGCCATTCGGGAGTACCGCGGGCCGCCCGGCGACCAGATCGGGCAGGACACGCAACGCCTCGTCCGTGCGACGGCCACGCTCGGCGAAAGACGCGCCCGCCGCCCGCCATCCGGTATCCCCGTGCGCCGGGTTGCCGGTGCCGACGCCGAGGATCAACCGGTCGCCGGAGACGTACTGGAGCGCGGCGATCTGCTTCGCGGCCCACGCGACCGGCCGCAACGCGAGCAGCAGCACGCCGTAACCGATGCGGACGCGATCGGTGACGGCGGCGGCGGTGGCCAGCACCACGGTGCTGTCCAGAATCGGCGCGCTGGCCACGAGATGATCGGTGGACCACACCGAGTCCATGCCGATCTGCTCGGCGAGACGGGCGGCGGCGCGCACGTCGCCCAGGATGGGTCGCGCGGGATCGGGCGTCGAGGTGGGCAGGATCGTGCCGATTTCCAAGGTCATGGTCACGACGCTACGAAGCCGCGGCACTCGCGCCAATGTTCCGCTCGCTCGAGTCGATATCCCGGACGCTCATCTCGAAGCTGCGGCCGGAAGCAGTGCCTCGACCAGGGCGCGGGACAAGCTGCGGGCGCCGCTGTTCATCGTGCAGCGGGCGTTGCCGTTGCTGCGCGACGGCGGGCGCATCGTCAACATCTTCTCCGGCGTCACCTGTTTCGCCACGCCGGAAGTCGTCTACTTCTTCGCCTCCGAGGACGGGCGCTGGGTCACCGGACAGACGCTGGAGGTGAACGGCGGCTTGTTCCTGGGGCCGAAAGCGCCGTGCTGGTGATCGCCGGACACGGTTGCGCGCGGGCGTCCGACGCCCGCGCTTGCGGGTTAGGGTGGGCGGATGGTCGAGTCGACGCGAATCGTGCTTGCCTCCCGGCCGGTGGGTGCGCCCACCCCGGAGAATTTCCGGACCGAGACCGCGCAGCTCCCCGCTCCGGCCGAGGGTGAGGTCCTGCTGCGCACCCGGTACCTGTCGCTGGATCCGTACATGCGCGGCCGGATGAGTTCGGCCGAGTCGTATGCCGCGCCGGTGGAGATCGGCGCGGTGATGGTCGGCGCGACCGTGGCCGAAGTACTCGAATCACGCGACCCGTCGGTGGCGAAAGGCGACGTGGTGCTGGCCTATTCGGGCTGGCAAACCCACGATGTCGCCGCCGCGCGCGATGTCCGCAGGCTCGACCCGGCGAAGGCTCCGGTCTCGACCGCCCTCGGAGTGCTCGGCATGCCGGGATTCACGGCCTACGCGGGACTGCGCAAGATCGGCAAGCCGCAGCCGGGTGAGACGCTCGTGGTCGCCGCGGCCACCGGGCCGGTGGGCTCGGCCGTCGGCCAGATCGCCGAGATCGATGGCGCCCGCACGGTGGGCATCGCGGGTGGCCCGCGCAAGGTCGCCTACCTGAACGAACTCGGCTTCGACGTCGCGCTCGACCACCGCGCCCCCGATTTCGCCGAGCAGCTGGCGGCGGCGGTCCCCGATGGCATCGATGTGTACTTCGAGAACGTCGGCGGCGCGGTGGCCGACGCGGTCTATCCGCTGCTGAACACCTACGCGCGCGTGCCCGTCTGCGGGCTGATCGCCAACTACAACGCGGCAGGCGAGCAGGACGGCCCGGACCGGCTGCCCGCCTACTACGGCCGCATCCTGACCAAGAGTCTCACGGTGCGCGGATTCATCCAGACCGAATTCGTCCGCGAGCTCTACCCGGATTTTCTGCGGGAGATGGGTGAGTGGGTCGCCGAGGGGCGCGTGCGCTACCTCGAGGATGTCGTGACCGGCTTGGCCGCCGCTCCCGAGGCGTTCATCGGGATGCTGGAGGGCCGCAACTTCGGCAAGGTGGTCGTGCGGGTCGCCGACTGATCAGCGTGCCGCCGCGCCGCCGCCGATGCTGAGATAGACCAGCATGAGGATGAACAGGAACCAGCCCGCGCCCTGCCAGATGGGCCAGGTCCGGCCGCGGCGCCACTGCACGTAGGTTTCGACGAACGCGCCGATGCCGCCGATCAGCAGGACCACCGCGGGCCCGAGTACCACGGCGACCTCCGCGGTGCTGTCACACAACAGCCGGTCCGCGTCCGCGCATTCGCGCTGGGCGGCCCACAGCAGGCTCAGCAGGAAGACCAGCGCGGCGGTGGCGAGCACCGAGGCGACGTAGGTCGCCGCGCGGCGGAACCCGCGCGGATCGTGCCAGCGCTTCTCGACGTCGTCGACCATGTCCACCACCTCACCCGTCCGCGTCCGCCGGATACCTCCGACGTGATTGCCGCGCGGCGGCGGCTCAAACGCCGCTCAGGGTTTGTGCCCGACGCCCGCCCAGTACCAGGCGGACCGCGCCCCGGCCGGAGCGGCATCCGTGTCCGGCCGCCAGGCGTCGACCGCAACGATGCCCGGCTCGACCAGTGCGGTTCCGGCGAAGAAGGATTCGACCTCGTCGCGGCTGCGCGGGCGGAAGGCGATGCCGGCCTGCTCGGCGGCGGCCGCCGCGCGCGCCATGGCCCGCGGGTCGAAATCACCGGTGGAATGGGTGAGCACCAGATAGCTGCCGGACGGCGCCGCCTCCAGCAGCCTGCCGACGATACCGTGTGGATCGTCGCTGTCGCGGAAGAACATCATGATCGCGACCAGCAAGATCGCGATGGGCCGGTCCGGGTCGAAGGTGTCGGCCAGGACGGGCGCGTCCAGGACGGCGCTCGGATCGCGCAGATCGGCGTCGAGGAACTCGATCCTGCCCTGCGGTGTGCTCGCCATCAGGGCGCGGGCGTGGGCGAGCACGAGCGGGTCGTTGTCGACGTAGACCACCCGTGCGGCCGGATCGATCCGCTGGGCCACCTCGTGCGTGTTGCCCGCGGTGGGCAGGCCGGTGCCGATGTCGAGGAACTGATCGATGCCCGCCTCGCCGGCCAGATGACGCACCGAGCGGCCGAGGAACGCGCGATTGGCGCGGGCCATGTCGCGGATGGCCGGGATGTGCATGGCGATCGTGTCGCCGAGGGCGCGATCGGCGGGGTAGTTGTCCTTGCCGCCGAGCCAGTAGTCGTAGACCCGCGCCTCGTGGGCGAGGCCGGTATCGAGCTTGGGCGACGACCCGGCGCGCACCCGCGCGTGACCGTTCGTCATGCGACTCCTTTCCCAGGCGACGCCGGACCGTGCCCGGCGCGGCACCGCTGTCGCCTCCCGAATGACGACCTCGCGCTATCGATTACGCGTCAACAATAGGGTGGCGCACCTGCGGCAGGCGGATTTTCGACCGGATCGTCCTATTTTCCGGAAACCCGACCGGCGGTGGCGAACCTGGCCGAGATCTCCTGTGCCGTGATCTTCGCGAGCTCGACGAAGAACGGCACGCGTTCGGGAATCATCAGCGTCGTGGGCCCGCGCAGACCGAGCGCGAATCGGCAGTGGCTCGCCGGATCGAGGATGGGCAGGCCGATGGTGCGGAAGCCGGGATCGAGTTCCTCGTCGTTGTAGGCGTATCCGCGCTCCCGCGCGGTGATCAGTTCGTTGCGCAGCTCGTCGGGCCCGGATACCGAGCGCTCGGTTCCCTCGTCGTAGGGAAGCTCGCGCAGCTGGTCGTCGGTGGTTTCCGACCAGGCGAGCAGGGCCTTGCCGAGCGCGCTGGCGTGCAGCGGCAGCCGCACGCCCTGCAGTTCGTGCCCGTCGGTCTCCCGCCACCGGCTGGTGCCGAGCAGCACGGCGTGGATGCCGTGGCGGGTGGCGACCGAGCAGCTGGCTCCGGTGGTGCCCGCGAGCTGTTCCAGATACGGCTCGGCGAGATAGATCCGGTGCTGGCGGTAGGCGATCTGTCCCCACTCCGCCAGCGCGCCGCCCGTGCGATAGCGGCTGGATTCGGCGTTCTTCTCCAGGAAACCCGCCTGTACGAGCGTGGCCAGCAGACGGTGCGTGGTGCTGACCGCGAGACCCTGCTGCCGCGCGACTTCCGAGACGCCGCGCTCCCGGCCGTCGCGGAAGCAGTCCAGGACCGAGAGGGCACGGGCGACGGTCTGCACGCCGGAGGGTTCCACGGTTCCGACGGTAACACAACAGTGTGGGCAAAAAGGTTTGCGCTTTCCGATATTTGGAAACCTTGGCCGAAGTTGTCACGGTCCTCCTCGCAATCGTCCCGCTAGAAGCTGCCTGACATCGGATTTGAGCCGAAACTCTAGAGAACACGATATGTCAAGCTTTCCGATCCTCGGAAAGCATTACCTCGTGAACCGGCGTCGTCGTCCCTACTCTGCGAGAGCATTGATCGATAACTCGGACAAGGAGTCCTCACGATGTGGCGGCAAGCCCTCATGCGCATCGCGCTAGCGATCGTTCCCCTCGTCGCAGGCGTCGCCGCGTGTGGTTCGGACACCGGCGACACCAGCGCAGGCGCCTCCTTCGTGCTCAAAGTCGCCGACCCGGGGAACTCGGGCCCGCTGGCGGTCGGTAAGCGCGACGGCACCTTCGACGCGGCGCTGGCGCCGCTCGGCGCGAAGATCGAGTGGGTCACCATCACCCCCGGCTTCAGCTCCAACCTGAAGTTGTTCAACACCAAGGAACTCGACGTCTCCGGCGCGGCGTTCAGCCCGGTCGTCGGCGCGCTGTCCAAGGACGTCGGCGTGCGGATCGTCGCCGTGCAGGATCCGGCGGGCAAGGACCAGAGCGGCATCATCGTGACCCCGGAGTCCGGCGTGCACTCGGTCGCCGACCTGGTCGGCAGGCGCGTCGCGGTGAATCCCGCGGCCAAGGGTGAATACATCCTGCTCAAGGCGCTCGCACAGGCCGGCGTCCCGGCCGGTGATGTGACACGGGTTCCGTTGCAGCAGAAGGACGCCGCCTCGGCGTTCGCGACCGGCAAGGTGGACGGCTGGGCGTCGTTCCTGGTGCCCTACCAGGAGGCCAAGGCCAACGGCGGTGTCGAAATCGCCACGGAGAAGAGCATCGGCTCCAACGACAACACGGTCGTCGTATTCCGCACCGAGGTGCTCGACCAGCGCCCGGACGTGGCGGCGAAGTACCTCGACGTGCTGCAGGACCTCACGGCGAAGCAGCGGGCGAATCCCGCCGACTTCGAGAACGTCTTCGAGAAGACCGGCCCGCGGGCACTGTCGGGCGCGCGGCTCACCGACGCCTACCGGGTGGGCGGTGAGGCCACGGTGCCGCACCTGCCGAACGAGGCGGACGCCGCCGCCTTGGCCGACGTGGTGAACACCTTCTTCGGCAACGGCGTGATCAGTCGCAAGATCACCGCCGCCGACATCTTCTACGACCTGAAGTCCAAGCTGACGCCCGAGCAGCTGGCCGCGATCCAGGCGGGCAGCTGAGATGGCGGTGATCGCCGCGGCGGGGCTGGTTCCCACCGAACTCGCCCCGCCCCGTAACCGCGCCGGAAAGCGCAGACCCGCTTGGCTGTCGGTGCCGTTGCGGTTCCTGCTCCCCGTACTGATCGTCGCAGGCTGGTGGGCTGGCTCCGCGACCGGAGCGCTCTCCGAGCGCGTGCTGGCCGGCCCGCCCGCGGTGTGGACGGCGTTCACCGAACTGCTCGGCACCGGCCAATTGCTCGACTTCGCGATCGCGTCGTTCGTGCGCGCCGCTTTCGGCGTCGGTATCGGTGTGGCCATCGGGCTGACGCTCGGTCTGCTGTCGGGGCTGTCGAGCCTCGGTGAGGAACTGGTCGACTCGACGATGCAGATCCTGCGCGCGGTGCCGTTCCTGGCGCTGGTGCCGCTGTTCATCGCCTGGTTCGGCATCGACGAGCTGTACAAGGTGCTGCTCATCGCCGTCGCGACGGTGGCCCCGATGTACGCCTACACCTATCTCGGCGTGCGCAACGTCGATCGCAAGATGGTCGAGGCGGCTCGGAGTTTCGGGCTGACCGGCCCGCGGCTGGTGCTCGAGGTCGTCCTGCCGTCGGCCCTGCCCGGTGTGCTGATGGCGCTGCGGGTGTGCCTGTCGATCAGCATCACCGGTCTCATCGCGGCCGAGCAGGTCGGCACCAGGGAAGGCGTGGGCTATCTGGTCACCCTGGCCCAGGAGTACAACCGCACCGACTACATGGTGCTGTGCGTCGTGTTGTACGCGTTGCTGGGCTTGGTCTTCGATGGGCTGGTGCGGCTGGCCGAGCGCTTCGCGATGCCCTGGCGCGGACAGGTGGCGATCCGATGACCGCCGTCACCGAACGCGGGGCGGAGGTGACCACCGCGCCCGCGGTGGCCGAACCGGTCGCCGTCTCGATCACCGGCCTGCGCAAGTCGTTCGGCCACAAGACGGTGCTCGACGGCGTCGACCTGACCATCCGGCGCGGCGAGTTCGTCGTCTTGCTCGGACCCAGCGGCACCGGTAAGACCACGCTGCTGCGCCTGCTCACCGGGCTGGAAGCGCCCGATGCGGGGGAGGTGCTCGTCCCCGGGCGGCGCACCACCGTCTACCAGGAGCCGCGGCTGATCCCCTCGAAACGGGTACTGGCGAACGTCGTCGTCGGGCAGCGCCGTTCCCGGCGCAACCGCGAAGCCGGGCTGCGCGCCCTGGCGGAGGTCAACCTCGACGGCAAAGCCCGGCAGTGGCCCGCCACGCTCTCCGGCGGCGAGGCGCAGCGCGCGGCGCTGGCCCGCGCCCTCGTGCGCGAACCCGAACTGCTGCTGCTCGACGAGCCTTTTGCGGCGCTGGACGCGCTGACCCGCCTGCAAATGCAGGACCTTGTCGGCGACCTGGTCGCTCGGCACCGTCCCGCGGTGCTCATGGTGACCCACGACGTCGACGAGGCGATCCGCCTGGCCGACCGCGTGCTGATCCTGGACAAGGGGCGCTTCGCCCTGGACGTCGGCATCGACGTGGCCCGCCCGCGCGACCGCGCCGACCCCGAAATCTTGCGTTATCAATCCCTTTTCCTCAGTCAGCTCGGCGTGGGCCGCACCACGCCCGCTCCAAGGAGTGCCTCATGACCGACACCCTCTGGTACACCCGCTGCCCGGTACCCACCGCGAGCGGGCTCGCGCACAGCCTCGGCTGGCTCGGCGACGCCGCGGCGCGAGCCGGGCTGGAGTTCGGCGTCCTCCAGGACGCGGGGCCGGAACTGGCCGGCCACCACTTCCAGCACGACCTGTCCGGGCTGATCCGGGAGGGCGGCAACGTTCCGGCGCTGGCGGCACGCGCCCACGGTTCGCCGACCCGCTTGATCGGATTGACCTGGATCGATGAGGCGCAAGCCATTCTGGTCGGTCCGGAGTCCACCGTCGGCGGCGCCGCGGAGCTGGCCGGTCTGCGCATCGGCGTCCCGGCCTGGGCACAGGACCAGGCACGCAGCTTCCCCCGCGCGATGGCCTTACACGGCTTCGCGAACGCACTGCGGCTCGGCGGTCACACCCTCGCCGACGTGCGCGTCGTCGAGATCGGCGTGGAGCGCAACCCTCAGGTGCGCACGGAGGTCCAGGCGAATCGCCGGGTGGTCACCTGGGGCGTCGAGGAGTTGCTGCGCGGCGAGGTGGACGCCATCTACGTCAAGGGCGCCCGCGCCCAGGAAGTCGCGCGCGAGCACGGGCTGCGCGTCGCGGTGGACCTGGACGCGACCGAGACCAGACGCTTCCGGGTCAACAACGGCACGCCACGCCCGATCACCGTGCACTCCGACCTGCTCCAAGCGCGTCCGGAGGTGGTCGTGGAATTCCTCGCGCAGAGCCTGCGTGCGGCGGATTGGGCCGCGGGCAACCTGCACGGGGTCCGGGATGTGCTCCAGCGGGAGACCCTGTCCGGGCCGGAGGGTGTGGTCGCGGCGTACGGCGAGAACTTCCACCGGGACCTGCACCCCTCGTTGTCGGACGAACGCCTCGAGCTGATCGGCGTGCAGAAGCAATTCCTCTACACGCACGGTTTCCTCGCCGCCGACTTCGACCTGGACTCCTGGGTCGCGCACGAGCCGCTGGCCCAGGCCAGGCAACTGGTCGAAGCCGGGAAGGTCCCCGCATGACGGAGTTCCTGTGGCGCTTGCCCTCCCGGGGCGACGGCCGGCACGCTCGACCCGGACAGCGCAATCGCGGCGGATTCGGCGGGCCCGCTCCGGTGACCCCGGCGACCGACCTTCGGCCGGGACGCTTCGGCCCGTTCGACGATCTGGCCCAGATCATCAATGCCGCCGAACTGGCCGGACTGGACGGGGTGCTCGCGCCCTACGACCCGGACGGCGAGGAATCGTGGATCGTGGCGGGCGGGGCGCTGCGCGGCACCCGCCACTCCCGCGTCGTGGTCGAATTCCAGCCCGCGTTCGGCACTCCGGTCTACGCGGCGAAGATCTCCGCCACTCTGCAACGCATTTCGGGCGGCCGACTGGCCTGGCGACTGGCGGTGGACAGCGACCCCGCCGACGCGCGGGCGCGCGGGGATCGCGTCACCGGAGACGACCGCTACGCCAGGGCGGCGGAGTTCCTCACCGTGGCCCGCGGCGTCTGGAACGAGGCCGCCGTCCCCTCCGCGGGCTTCGCGGGCACCGGGTTCCGCTACGCAGGCACGCATTACGACGTGATCGACGGCGGCTTCCGCGGCATCCTGTCCGGACTGCCGTTCCCGGCGGTCTACCTGACCGGCGATGGCGCCGCCGCGCTCGAGCTGTCGGCCGAGCATGGGGACGTGCACGTCTTCACCGAGACCGAGGCGGGCGTCGGTACGGCGATCACCGCCTTGCGCGACCGCGCGACGGCGGCGGGACGGACGGTGCGCGCCGGGCTGGAGCTGCCGGTCATCGCGCGGGAAACCGAAGACGAGGCATGGGCTCGCGCCGAACGCCTGTGGCGCGAGGTGCGCCCGGACGGGCCGGACGCACGGGAACACGATCTCGGCGACGGCCGCTGGGCGGGGTTCGCCGACCTGGGATACCCCGCGACCATCGGGCTCGTCGGCAGTTACGCACAAGTCGCGCAGCGTCTTTCGTCCTATGCCGAGGCAGGCGTCGACAGCGTGGTGCTCGCCGGGCACCCGCACATCGAGGAGCTGCATCGCGCGGGCGAACACCTGTTGTTCCTCGCCGACCCGGTCGGCCGCACCCTGACCGCGCAGGAGGCGATCGCATGACCATCGACATCTACTGGCGCATCGGCATGGAGGGCGACCACGCGTCGCTGCGCACGCCGCGCCGCTACAACCGCGGCCACGCCAACGGATACGGGCCGGGCAATATCGCACCCGCCATCCGAGGCGGCGAACTCGACGGCTACGGCTACATCGACCACATGGCGGCGGTGGCGAAGGCCTCCGAATCTGCCGGATTCCTCGGCGGCCTGCTGCCGTCGTTCCCGGTGACCGACGACCCGTGGGCGGTCGCGGCGGCGCTGGCCGGGGAGACCACCACCTACCGCTTCATGGTCGCTTTCCAGCCCGGCTTCCTGCACCCGGTGCAGGCGGCGCGGATGTCGGCGAGCCTGCAACGCGCGACCGGCGGCAGACTGGTCTACAACATCATCAGTGGGGGCGGCGGGCCCGCCCAGCTGTGGTGGGGCGACAAGGTCTCGCACGACGATCGCTACGCCCGCACCAGCGAGTTCCTCGACGTGTTGCGTGGCGTGTGGGACGGTGATCCCTACGATCACGACGGACGGTTCTTCCGGACCGAGGGCGCCGCACTCGCGCCGGGCATCGCCGGACAGCCGTTTCCGGAGGTGTACTTCTCCGGATCCTCGCCCGCCGCGGTGCGGGCCGCGGGCAGGCACGCCGACTACTACCTGTCCTGGCTGGAGCCGTTCGCCGACCTGCGCGCCAAGTTCGACGGTGTGCGCGCGCACGCAGGAACCGTCGGACGCGCGCCGAGATTCGCCGTCCGCATCGACATCCTGGCCAGGCATACCGAGGAGGCGGCCTGGGCGGAGATCGAGAAGGGCTGGGCCTTCGTCGACCGCGGCGCGGCCGAGCGGGCCGCCAGAGGCGACTCGGTCGGCGCCGCCCGCATCCAGGGGTGGGTGCCGGAGACCATCACCGGCTACCGCGACCTGGAAGTGCAGCCGAACGTCTGGTGCGGATTCAGCCTGATCCGCGGCGGCCCCGCGTTCGGCCTGGTCGGCAGCTACGAGCAGGTGGCGCAGCGGCTCGACGAGCTGATCGCTCTCGGCGTCGACGCGTTCATTCTCGCGGGCAACCCGCACCTGGAGGAGGCCTATCGCGTCGGCGAAGAGGTGCTCCCACTGCTCGGCCGATCCCGGCTCACCGCGCCCGCCGCCGCGGCCGCCCTTTCCCCCGCTCGATGATTCAGGAGAAATGATGACAACCACCGAGACCCGGTTGCCGGAGTCCGTCACCGCCTTCGCCGCCGCCGCGACCCGCGACGCCGACAAGGCGTTCCGGGTGTTCCGGGAGACCGGCACCGTTTCCGGCAACGGCACCGTCAATTTCGTGGAGCGCGTGCCCGGCGAGGAGATCGCCGTCGCCCTGAACGAACCGGGGCCGTGGGCCGACGACCGTGCCATCGCGCCGGTGGTCGCCACCTTCGACGGCGAGGTGCTGTCGGGGACAGGTTCGGCCGGATTCATCACCGGCTACGCGAAGGTGTTCCGCGCGCACCCGGAGATCACCTCCGTGGTGCACATCCACACCCCGTGGCTGGGCGGGTGGGCGCAGACCCATCGCACACTGCCGATCCGCTACGCGGCCTCCCAGCGGCTCACCCTGTCCAGGGCCATCCCGCCGCACATCGACCGCAGCGTCGGCGCGGGCGATTTCATCCTCTCCAAACTGGTCGACGACCCGGACCTGGTCGCGATCTTCGAGGCCAACGGCGGAGCGAACGTCATCGGCCGCTCGGGACTGCTGGAGCTGGCGAAGTTCGTCGTGCTGCTGGAGGAGGGCGCGCAATACCAGGCGATCGCCGAATCCCTCGGCGGCTCGGCCGAATTCGATCCGTCCAACCTCGCGGTGCAGTGGAGCCGCACCGGCCTCGCCGACGAGGCCCGCCGCCGCGGCCTGATCTGACCGCCGCCACCGCGAAAACGAGGAGCGATCAATGACCATTCGTGTCGGCTACTTCCCGCACAACAACTCCCTGTTCGTCCTGCGCCACCGTGGCATCTTGGAGAATCTGCTGCCCGAGGTGGAATGGGTCGACCTGCGCGACCTGCCGCGCCCCGCGCCGGTGGACCCGAGGACAGGGCTGCCGTCGCTGCATTCCGATCACTTGTTCGACGGCGGCTACGACTTCATCGGCACCGGCTTCACGCCCCCGCTGACCGCGCTCGCCAACGGACGCGACATCGTCTACGTCGGCATCTCCGGACCCAGGGTGGAGAACGGCCGCTTGGTCACCAAGGCCGATTCCGGCATCGAGACGGTGCTGGATCTGAAGGGCAAGCGGGTCGGCATCGCGCACGGTTCCTGGCAGACCACCCTCGCGCTGCTCGCGCTGGACCGCGCGGGCTTGGCGTGGAGGGACATCGAACCGGTGGACATCGATGTGCACGACGGCGGCGCGGCACTGTTGCGCGGTGACCTGGACGCCTGGGTCGGCGCGTATCCGGGTCTCGCCGCGATCGAGGCGGCCGCCGACCTGCGCACGCTGGTGGACACGGAGTCGCTGTTCAGCCACCCCTCACTGTGGTTCACCCGGCGGGACTTCGCCGAAGGCAACCGCGCGGCGCTGACCGCGATCATCACCGCCTTGCAGCAGTCGGACGCGTGGATCCAGGAGAACCCGCGCGCGGCCGCCCAGTACTTCGTGGACGACGTGGTGGCCCGCGGTGGGACGGCGAGCCCGGACGCGTGGGAAGCCGCCCTGCGCGGCAGGCCCTTCGGTGTCCAGCCCGTTTCCGAGGAATTCCTGGACGAACAGCAGTACGCGGCCGATCTGCTGGCCGCCAACGGCCTGCTGCCGAGTACGGTCCGGGTCCGGGACGCCGTCCTGCCGTGGATCGGCGAGACGGTGATCGCGAAATCCGGCGTAACGGTCTGATCGGACGAAACGGCGGGCCGGGTGTCGGAGAAAAACCCCGGCCCGTTCGTCGTGTGCGAGGAAATGTCAGCGCGGCGAGATATCCGGCCGCCCGCCGTGTCTTTCGGTGGAGCGCAGCTCGAACCAATAGGCTGCGACAACGGTGGCGTAACCGGCGACGACAGCCGTCGCGGTGACGATCAACAGCGTGAGGAACAGTGGAATCAAGAAAGCGGTGTGCATTGTGCCCTCCCCGCGGTCACGGTGATCTCAGCGGAAGGTTCGGCGCCGCACTGCACCGACATCATGTCAGCCCCTGCACTAAGTGAAATCGTAGAGGTCGCAGCGTCGTCCGGCACGGCCGGAGGCTGTGAGTTGAATCATGCGGACGCCGGTGTGTCGCGGGGAATACATCTTCGCCATACGATCTAATCGATCTTGTCACGCGTTTCCCGGCGAACCACCGGAAAACAGGACACGACCACGACACGGGACCGCCGGATCGGCGGCCGTGAGCGTCGCAGTGCCCGTGGCGCACCGAATTCCTCGGTAGCGCAGCTCTTTCTCTCGAATCTGTCTCCGGCATCACCTCGGCATGCGAAAAGGAGCACGAACGTGAGCATGATTCTGGCCGCGCTGCACGACACCGTGATCGCGCAGCAGTTCGAAAATCCGACCGCGGAAGAGCCGCCGCTGGCGGACAAACTGATGCAGATGGGCCGCTATTTCACCTGGCTGGTCCAGCTGTCCGGGATCACGGCGATCACCTACGGCGGCGGCCGGTTCGCGTGGGAGAAATGGAACGGCGGCAGCCTCCAGTCGCCGAAGATGGTCGCCAGCGCGATGGCCGGGGGCGCGGTGGCCACCAGCGCGGGCACGATCATGAACTCGATCATCGGCTGACACGGGCCCGGACTCGTGACGCGCCGGCCCGGCATCGACCGCGGGCCGGCGCTCGCATTTCGGTGGCGAGGATCGGCCCGCTCGGCGGACGAGGCCGTCGATGCCGCACTCGACCAGCCGGGGTGGTGGGCCTGTGCATTGCGCGCGGCGCGAGCCGAGACGCCGTTGGTGCGGTAGAAAGCAACCGCGAACCGGGTCCGTCTCGAAGGTGACGGCCCGACCGTAGGCAAACCCGTAAGGCGGAGCCCGGCCGTGACGTTCTCGACAGCGGCACCGGCCGTGCCCGGCGACGACGGCCGCACTGGAGAAAAGGAAACACCATGGGCACCATCGCAGTTCACGAGTTCATCGCACTCGACGGGGTATACGAGGATCCGTCTTGGACCTTCGGGTACGGGTTCGACCCGAAGATGGGGGAGACCCTCGGCGCGATCACCTCGGCATCCAAGGCGATCCTGCTGGGCCGCACCACGTTCGAGATGTTCGCCCCGGCCTGGTCGACGCGCACCGTCGAGGACGATCCGGGCGCGCCGTTCTTCAACGACACGACGAAGTACGTCGTCGGGGCGCGGGAGCCGCAGGCGGAATGGGCCAACAGCATTCGCCTCGGTGCCTACGATCCCGAGGTCATCCGCAACCTCAAGAACGAGGTCGACGGTGCCATCTACGTCAGCGGCAGCGGCACACTGGTGCGGGCGCTGCTCGCGGACGGGCTGGTCGACGACCTGCACCTGTTCGTCTATCCGATCGCGCTCGGCAAGGGCAAGCGCCTGTGGGGCGAGGGTGTCGAGGCGACCGAACTGGCACTCGAAGAGCACGAGGTCTACGCCAATGGCGTCGTCCACCTCGGATACGGCCCCGCCCCGGCCTGATGAAACGCGGAAGGGCGGCCCTTGCGGGCCGCCCGGGCGATCCGGCTCGCCGCCGGTGTGGCGAGCGGAGCCGGATGTCAGCGCCCTCCGGTGCAGTAACCCTCGGGGGTGTACTGGCACGGGCGCTCGTTGCGTCCCTGGTATCCACCGTGGTTGCTGCTGCGGGCCCGCTCACCCACCCCGGAACCGCGCTTGTCGGCCGGGTTGTGCGAATACCGATCCGCTGTGGTGGTCACCGAGGACTCGGGCGAAGCGACTGCCGCCGCCGTGATGACCGCCCCGCCGATCAGCGCCGAGGCCACCACTCGACGCACTGTCACGCGCTTGCTCGTGTTGTGCATAAGATTCATCCCGTCGATTAACGTGCCGTCATATAACGATACATTGATCGGTGCACCACTAGCGAGTAACTTTCCCCATGACTGGGAAGCTTTGCCTCTAGTAGGGTGCGGTTTTCGCGGGTGACCAGGGGTGATGGGCATTGGCTAGACGACTTGACCTGAATATCGTGCCGTTCATCAGGTCTTCGGACGCTGGCGCGCCTGCTGCGGGGCCGCCGAAGCTGTGCGCATACGACGGAGGTTCTGCCGCGCTCTATTGATCGGCGCGAAGTCTCGTGCCCGAGTCGCGAGGCCTATCGACGCGCGGAACGCGCCACTGCCGACGGATCGGTGGGGTGTGACGGTGCGCTCGCGCACCTTGCGCGGCAGGCGGTCACGATTGTGAACCGTCCGTGCCGTGCGCCCGGCGCTTGTGCTGCCAGCGCTCCGGGTCGGCCTCCAGGGCGGCGCGGTCCCAGTGGCCGAGGTCGGCGGCGGCGGCATACGTCGTGTCGAGGAACTCGAGCAGCGCTCGCTCCGGCGCTTCGGCCGTGCGCACTGCCTCGTACGGCAGGAGGAATTGGCGATAGTCCTGGCTGTAGAAGGCCTCTCGTGGACCGACCCGGTAGTCGGCGAACCCCTCGGGCTCTGGGTACGCGTAGGCGTAGAAGGCGCCTTCCGCGCCGCCGCCCGGCCAGAAGCCGCAACTGCTCAGTTCGTGCGAGTAGCCCTCTTCCATGACCCAGTCGCCGCAGTTGGGAGCGCCACCCGGATGCCGCGGAGCGGCTCGGCCGGAGAATCTGGTGCACGCCAGATCCATCGCGCCCCAGAAGAAGTGCACCGGGCTCACCTTGCCGATGAAGCGGGAGCGGAACTGGTGCATGACGCGATCGGCGGCGAGCAATTGCCGCCAGAACAAGGTGGCGGCCGCGGCGTCGTAGGAGCGATGCTCGTAGTCCTCGGCGAACGGGATGGCGGGCTCGACCTCGTTCGGCTTGGCTTGGATTCGCACCGGAATACCGAGTTCGCCGAGGGCGGTGACGATTTCGCCGTAGAAAGCCGCTACCGGCTTCGGTTCGAGCGCGATCTGCCGGGTACGGCCGTCACTGGAGCGGATGTGCAGCCGATGATCGAGGAAGTCGAATTCGATATCGAAATACCCTGTCGGATGCGGCACGGCGGAGGTGGTCAGCCCCCTCGGGCTGAGGTAGAAGGTGACCTGCCACCAGTGGTTGACCAGCGGAGCGTGCGAGAGCCTGATCTTGCCGACGATCTGCGTCCACATGTGCAGCGTCTCGCGCGTGGGCGTCCAATCATCGACGCGCAACGCCGGCCACGGCCCAGGGGTGGTCTCGGAGCCTGTCACTGCCACACCTCCGTCTATTCGGGATTCTCGGTGCCAGTGCCGTGCGCGGACGCCCGCGAAGGCGCAGCGCAGCGCTTCGATCGTCACCGTACCTGCTGGTAACGCACCGGGAAGCCCGACATGCGCTGCGATTGGCAACTGTCTGGCAACGTTCGGGTGTGACTCCGAACCCTATGACTCGGAGCGAGGAGCGGCTCCGCGGCCGACAGCTGCGCCTCGAGGTCGGCGGGGCCAACTGTCGTGCGGTGATGGCATGCTCGCCACCGGCAGCGCGGCACCCTTCCCGGTTGCCCGGGCTCGCCGGCGGGAATTCGGGTCCCACACCATAGCCGCGGCCGCACCGCCGAGAAGAATCACGACGATGGCGACGATCGCCACCCACAGCAGTACCACCGCAATTTCTCCAGTCATCCCCGTCCGCCCCATAGGACACGTTATGCGAAGGCGGACAATCGATTTCGCAATTGCGAGCATTCTTCCCGCCCAGGGCGAACGGCGCGAATCGGCGCGCGGATTCTGTGGTGTGCCAGCACCACTATCACCGAGGTTTGGGATATGTCTGGTAACGCATAATGTCGCGGGCAGGAAGCTCGGGTGTCCATGCGCGAAAACGGGGATCTGGTCGAGGATCGACGCCTGGGTGCCACGCACACTGCCCGACTTCGCGGGACGGACGCTGTTGCATCACCGAACCCGTGAGCTGCTGCGGATCCCGTTGCAGCCCACCGACCGCGCCGCGACCGCCGTCTACGCGATCGTCGTGAAGACGGGCATGCGTGCGGTGACCTCACGAGCCCGACCGGTGCCTGCGGCACGCGCCTGACATCTGCTCCCCGCGTTCAATTCGCCTCGAACGCGGTGGCGACGATCGGGCGAACCTTTTCCATGGTGGCCGTCCCGGATTCGCGTGCCACGGAGGTCATGTCGACGTCGGGGAGCCCGCAGGCAACCGCCCAGTGCCAGGGTTCGAGGTCACCGTTCACGTTGAGCGCGAAGCCGTGACTGGTGATCCCGCGGCTCTGGCGCATCCCGATGGAGACGATCTTGCGGCCGGTGTGCTTGGTCCACACCCCTGTGAGCAGCTCGGAGCCGGGCGGGGTATCGCGGCGTTCCGCGGCAACGCCCAGCCGGCCGAGTGCCTCGATCAGGCGGAACTCGACCTCGCGGATGTAATCGACCACTCCTTCGCCGGGATCGAGCCGCACGATGAGATAGCCGACCAGCTGGCCGGGGCCGTGATAGGTGAGCTGGCCACCGCGCGTGGTCTGCACGACCGGGATGTCATGGGCCGGGTCGGGCAGGTGGTCCTGCGGCGTTCTGCGTCCGATGGTGTAGACCGGCGGGTGGCTCAGCAGCCACAAGGTATCCGGCCGCGCGCCGCTGTGGCGTTGGTCGAGCAGTTCACCCATGCGCTCCATGGCCTTGTCGTAGTCGACGAGGTCGTCCTGGATCAACGTCAGCGGCCTGGATCGCATGCTCCGACGATAACCCTGTCCCGGGCAGGGGGAGTTCGCCGCCTTCCGGTGGCCATCTCGGCGGCCCGCACCGCAACCTCCGTCACAGTGCCGGCGGCAGACCGAAGGGCCGGAACAACTCCTCGCCGAGGAAGACGGTGATGCGTTCGATGGCGGTCTCGGTCGTGGTGAGAACGTGGATGGAGTGCGCGCGGTGGGTCCCGGCCGCGTCGCGCAGGTAGTAGGCGACGGCGGGCTGGGTGTTGGCGGCGGTCGGCACGGCCCGCCAGGTATCGCCGTCCTGGTTCGCCTTGTGCGCGAAGAAGGCGACCACGTGGGCGCGGCCGGCGAACCAGACCAGGGCGGGTGGCATCTCGAGCACCACGTCGTCGCGCAGGAGCTTGCTGAGTTCGTCCATGTCGCCGTTACCGAAGGCGGTGACGTAGCGATCGATCATCGCTCGCTCACCGGGGCTCAGGGACTCGGACATCCGATCGATCATGGGGGCGGCCTTGTCGAGCTGGGCGCGGGCGCGTTGCAGCGCGCTGTTGACCGCGGCGGGGGAGGTGTCGAGCAGATCGGCGACCTCCGCGGCGGACCAGGCGAGTACATCGCGCAGGAGGAGCACCGCGCGCTGGCGGGCGGGCAGGTATTGCAGCGCGGCGATGAAGGCAAGGCGGATGCCGCTGCGCGCGGCCACCACGGTCGCCGGGTCATCGGCCGAGTTGCCGAGCAGGGCGTCGGGAATTGGTTCCAGCCAGGAGATTTCGGGATGCCGGGCCGGACGGAGCCGGACGGTCGCGGCCGGTCCGTTCAGGTCGGTGGGCAAGGCCCGCCTGCCGCGCTGTTCGAGCGCGGTCAGGCAGGCGTTGGTGGCGATGCGGTACAGCCACGTGCGCAGCGAAGCGCGCCGCTCGTCGAACCGGTCGGCGGCCCGCCAAGCCCGCAACAGGGTTTCCTGCACCAGGTCCTCGGCATCATGGACGGACCCGAGCATGCGGTAGCAGTGTGCGAGCAGCTCCGGCCGGTAGGTCATGGTCTCGGCCGCGAAATCGGCGCCGATGGTCATCGTCGCAACCTACCGAGCCGCGACCGGCTGCGCGTCGGTAGGCGCGGCGACGGGCGCGCCGGCCGGTAGCAGCAGGCCGAGCGCGGCGCCGGTCAGCGCCAGCAGCGCCGCCGTGCCGATGGCGGCGGCGAATCCGGTGCTGAAGGCCTCCGCGGATCCGAGACCGCCGACCGACGCGAAAACCGCCGCGGGTAGCGCGATTCCGAACGCGCCCCCGAGTTGACGCAAGGTGTTGAACGTGCCCGACGCCGCGCCCACCGCCGACAGCGGCACCGAACGCAGCACGGCGCTCTGTGCCGCGGGAATGGCCATCGAGACGCCGACGCCGCTGAGCACGAAGGGCGCGATCATGGCCGGGTAGGACAGCTGCGGCCCGGCCATGATCGCGAGGCAGCCGTAGCCCGCGGCCTGCATGAGCAGTCCCGCGACCACGAGCGGTCGTTCACCGAAGCGGTTGACCTGCCTGCCCGCTACCGGCGCGACGACGAACAAGGTGATCGTCCACGGCGCCAGCCGCACCCCCGCGCCGAGCGGACCGTGGTGCTGGACCGTCTGCAGAAACTGCGCGAAGAAGAACGCCCCGCTGAAAATGGAACCGAACAGCAGGAACCCCACCGCGTTGCCGATCGAGAAGCCGCGCGCGGCGAACAGCCGCATCGGGATCAGTGGCGCGGTGGCCCGCCGCTCCCAGTGCACGAACGCGACCAGCGCGACCGCCCCGAGCGCGAACGCCGCGAGGACTTCCGCACTGCCCCAGCCCGATTCGTTGCCGCGCAGCAGACCCCACACCGATCCCAGCGCGGCGGCCCCGGCCAGGCCGATGCCCGGGTAGTCCAGTCCGCGTGCCTCGCCTCGGCTCTCCGGCAACCGGGTCAGCATCAGCGGCACGAGCAGTGCGGCGATCGGCAGATTCAGCCAGAAGATCCACTGCCATGTCGCCCCCTCCACCACCGCGCCGCCGACCAGGGGACCGCCGAGCGTAGCCAGTCCGGTCACCGCCGCGAACAGCCCGAGCGCGCGGGTGCGCTGTTCGGGCGGGAAGGCAGCCGACAACAGTGCCATGCCCACCGGCATGACGGCCGCCGACCCCACGCCCTGCACCGCGCGGGCGGCGATCAGCCAGCCCAGGCTCGGCGCCAGCGCGCACGCGGCCGACGCCGCCGAGAACAGCAGCACCCCGGCGACCAGCACGCGGCGCCGTCCGTATCGCTCGCCCAGCGCCGCACCCGCCATCAACAACACCGCGAAGCTCAGGGTGTAGGCGTTGACGGTCCACTCGAGTTCGGCGATCGAGGCGTGCAGGTCGAGCTGGATCGCGTGCAGCGCGGTGGTGACCACCAGTGCGTCCAGCGAGATCAGTAGCGCGGCCACCGATGTCAGCGCGAGTACCCAGCGCTGTCCCGTGGTCATATTCATGGGCGAAAGTCCTCCTCCGATAGGTTCGCCAGTACCTACCGGCGCCACGGCCGCGATTCATCGCGGGTGCGGAAATTCGCCGCGAACTCGTCCCGTGATCCTCAGCCCGGCTGCGGGGCCCGGCGGGCGCTGCGCCGCCGGACGGAATACGGACCTACCAGCATGTACAGGCCGGAGAACAGGAGCAGGGCGAGCGGGAGCAGCGGCAGGTAGGACACCCAGACGACCGGCTGCTCCTGGGCCAAGGCGACGAAGGTGGCGAGGACGGTCGCGACGAAGACAATGCCCGACCCACGGTGCAGTCGCCGGACCCGTGGTGCGGAAGCGCGGGGAGCCCCGGCCTGCGGGATGGTCGCGGCTCGGCTTCGTCGCGCAGCGGCATACGACAACACGAAGATGCCGAGACCGGACAAGAGCAGCAAGGCGAGTGGTGCCAGCGGCACGTAGGACACCCAGACCGGACCCTTCAGCGCCAAGGTGACGACGGTGACAACGATCGTCACTGTGAAGACGATGGCAAGCCATCGATGTGTCCGTCGAACCCGCTCGTTCCGAGTCATGCGTCCTCCTCTGCCTGCGATCCATCCGCGTCCCGGCGATGCGCCGGGCGGACCTCCGTGCCGATGACGGTAGTTCCGGCTCGGTGACCAGCGCTTCTCGAATCCTGATCGTTCGCAGAACTTCCGTCGGTTGAGCTCTGTCGGCACTGGTATGCATGAGTCATGCATGATCAGCGATTGGCGAATCTGCTGGGGGCGGCGGCGCTCGCGATCAACGATGTGCTGCTCGCCGAGGTGCACAGCACCGGTGCGGTGAGCGCCAGTGGCGCGAGCGCGCTGGTGACGCTCGCGCAATCGCCGGGTCTCGGCGTGACCGAGCTGGGCAGACGAGTGGGCCTGAGTCAGTCCGCGACCACCCGCATGGTCGATGCGATGGAGGCCGCCGGACTGATCCGCCGCGTTCCCGGCGCCGGCCGGCTGGTCGGGGTGAGCCTGACGCCGTCCGGCCACGAAACCGCGGGCCGGATCCTCGCCGCTCGCGCCAGGCGGCTGACCGCGCTGGTCTCCGACCTCGACGCCCACGAGCGAGAAGCGTTGACGGAGTTGCTGGTGAAGCTGCTCGCCCGGCTGTACGGGGAGATCGGCAGTGCGGATCTGTTGTGCCGGTTGTGTGACCGCGGCTGCTGCACTCGATCGGCGGTGTGTCCGGTGGGCCAGGCCGAGCGGGACCGGGAGGCCTGAGCATGGGCACGCTTCTGGCACTGGTCTCCGCATCGAGTTACGGCCTGTCGGATTTCGTGGGTGGCGTGGCGTCCCGGCGCGTCGGGTTCGTGCGCGTCGCCTTGCTCGGGCACTCGGCGGGCTTGCCGTCACCATCCTGGCCGGCCTCCTGGCTTCCCGCCTCGTGCCGCATCCGGCCGATCTCGGGTGGGGAACGCTGTCCGGCGTGGGTACCGGTATCGCGATGACATTCCTGTTCCGGGGCATCGGCCGCGGAGCGATGTCGGTGGTGGTACCGGTCAGCGCCGTGGGTGGCGTCGCGTTGCCGGTCCTCGTCGGCACCGCCGTCCTCGGGGAACATCCGACGCCCTCGCCGCCGCCGCACTGGTGTTCTACCTCTTCGCCACCCGGACCGAGTACCTGGCCGTGGCGGTCGTGCTGTCTTCGCTCTACCCGATCGTCCCCGTGGTGCTGGGCGTGTCGGCGCTGAAGGAGCGATTGCGCCGGAGCCAGATCTTCGGGCTGGCCGTCGCGTTGCCGGCGAGCACCGTCATCGCCACCTCCTGAGAGCTCGTCGGTTCCGCCCTCTGCTGCGCGCCGCCTGCCTGCGCGACCGATCCGATCACCACGGAAGGGTGCCTTCGGCATCGAAGTAGCCCCCGGTGGGCCCGTCGGGACCCAGCTGCGCCATCCGCACGATGATCTCCGCGCCGCGCTCCACGGTCTGGTGGCCGGTTCCGCCGTTCAGGTCGGTCTTGGTGAACCCGGGCTCCACCGCGTTGATCCGCATTTCCGGAAACGCCTTCGCGTACTGCACGGTGATGACGTTGACCGCGGTCTTCGACGCCGGATAGGCGATGCCCGGGTAGGCATACGCCGGGGTGCCCGGGGTGGTGACCCTGCTCAGCGAGGCCAGGCCGCTGCTGACATTGACCACGACCGGCGCCGTGGAACGCCGCAACAGCGGCAGGAACGCGTGCAGGACGCGCACCGTGCCGAAGACGTTCGTCTCGAATGTCTGCCGCATCAATTCGGCGGTGAGGTCCGCCGCGCCGGTCACGGTGTCGCCGGCGCTCCATTCCGGTGCGATACCGGCGTTGTTGACCAGTACGTCCAGGCCTCCGCTTGCCTCGATGGTCGCGACGGCGGCAGTCACGGACGCGTCGTCTGTGACGTCCAGCCGCACCGGCCGCGCCCCCAATTGCTCGGCGGCCCGGCGCCCGCGCTCGGCGTCGCGGCTGCCGAGGTAGACGGTGTGGCCCGCCGCGAGGAGTCTGCGGGCGGACTCGAAACCGAGCCCCTTGTTCGCTCCGGTGATCAGTGTTGTCGTCATGATCACCGACGCTAAGAGCTGGAGCGCGCTCGAAGTCAAGCCGAGCCGCATGCCGACTTCGAACGCGTCCCAGCCCTAGTGGTCGAGCTGGGACAGCGCGAAGGCGGTGAGGAAGCCCGCCACCGTGATCAACCCGACCCACAGGTGGGCGTCCTCGAACGCCTCCGGAATCATGGTGTCGGTGATCATGGCCAGGATCGCGCCTGCGGCCAGGGCGGTGATCGCCGCGAGCACGGCGGGCGCGGCGTCGCCGAGCAATCCGTAACCCGCCATGGCGGACACGCCGCTGATCACCGCTATCCCGCCCCACAAGCCGAACACGTAACGCGGGTGGCGGTGGGCTCGGCGCATACCGGCCGCGCTGGACAGGCCCTCGGGGATATTGCTGATGAAGACCGCGGCCACGGTGACGGCGCTGACGGTCTTGCCGCCGAGCAAGCTGGTCCCGATGACGATGGACTCGGGCACACCGTCCAGTAGCGCGCCCAACGCGATGGCCGTGCCGGAGCCGGACTGTTCGGCTTCGCTGGGTTGCTGGTCTCCCGAACGCTTGCGGTGGCGAGCGCCGCGGCGGGCCAGAGCGAGGTTGGCCAGGGTATAGATCACCGCACCGGACACGGCGCCGAGCGCGGTGGGTGGCAATCCGGCGCGTTCGTGCGCGTCGGCGATCAACTCGAACGACACCGCCGACAGCAGCACCCCGCTGCCGAACCCCATCACGCTCGCCACGATCTTCGTCGGGACGTGCGCAAAGAATCCCACCAAAGCCCCTATCAGCAGGGCGGATCCGGCCAGCAACCCCCACCCGCCCGCAGCCGACAACTCTGACACCCGACCGTCTCCTCACTGCTCGAACCCGCGGAAGCCAGCGCCGATCACCGCCGACTTCCTGTCCGAGCTACCCGCACCGCCGGGGTCGGAAACGAGGCGCCGCCGGTGCGCGGCATTCTGTTCTGACGAGGGTTGAGCCGTTCTGTGCTTGACTTGCGATCGAACACCAATGGTCGGATGAGCTCCGGCGGACAACGGCGAGAGCAGGACGGTAGGCGGCCCGTGGTGATGGAGAGCGCTGTGTCGGCGCGCGGCAGTGAGTACGCGGTGTTGCTGCGCCGGGTGCGGGGCGCAGGACTGCTGAGCAGGCGGCGGCGGTATTACCTCTGGAAGAGTGCGCTCACCGCTGTGGCCTACGCGGCCGGGTGGACGGCGTTCGTGGTGGTCGGCGACTCGTGGTGGCAGCTGGGCGTCGCCGCGTTCCTGGCCGCGGTGTTCGCCCAGATCGCCTTCCTCGGCCACGATGCCGGACACCGGCAGATCTTCGGCACCCGGCGCGCCGACTACCTGTACGGCGTGCTCTTCGGCAACCTCGGTATCGGGGTGAGCATCGGCTGGTGGACCAGCAATCACAACCGCCACCACGCACACCCGAACACCGAGGGCGCCGACCCCGACGTCATGGGTGTGCTGGCGCATTCCGGCGATCGAGCACGTGCGGCCCGGGGCCTGCGGCGGCTGATTTTCCGGAACCAGGCCTGGCTGTTCTTTCCGATGCTGCTGCTGGAGGGCTGGAGCCTGCACTACGCGAGCGCCCGTGCGGTGCTGCGATGGGACATCCCGCACCGCGTCTGGGAGGGACTGTTGCTCGCCGCGCACGCCACCGGGTACCTCTGCGCGGTGTTCCTGGTCCTGTCCCCGGCCGAGGCCGTGATTTTCATCCTCGTGCACCAGGGCCTGTTCGGGCTCTACATGGGCTGCACCTTCGCGCCCAACCACAAGGGGATGGAAGTGCTGACGGCCGACGACTCGAAGGACTTCCTGCGACGTCAAGTGCTCACCTCCCGCAACGTCCGCGGCAGCCTGCTCATCGATACGGCCCTGGGTGGCCTGAACTATCAGATCGAGCATCACCTGTTCCCGTCCATGCCCCGGCCCAACCTGCGCCGCGCCCAGCCGCTGGTCGCGGAGTTCTGCGCCGAGCGCGGGCTGCCCTATTGCCAGACCGGCCTCCTGGACTCCTATATCCACGCGCTGCGCCACCTGCACAGTGTCGGCCGACTCACTCGGCCGCTCACCCCTGTCGGTCCGACCGATCGGGTCGGGTGAACCCCGCGCCGCACCGACGTTTTCGCCGTGGCGGTGGTGGTATTGCCCAGCCGGTGACGACCTCGTCCGAATACGACAGCCGCCTGCGGAGTCCGGCCGCCGAGACTGTTCTACCTGCGGCAACCGCGGTCGCGGGGTGCACGGACCGCTCAGCGGCCGAGCCGCCGACGGCGGGAACCCGAATCATCCCTTTTCACGGAAGGACCGCACCATGAACCTGGGACTGTCCACCACTTTGCACACCAGCTTCGACGACGCTGTCGCCCGGACCCGGACCGCCCTGAGCGACCAGGGATTCGGCGTCCTCACCGAGATCGACATCCGAGCCACCCTGAAAGCCAAACTCGACGAGAACATCGAGGACTACCTGATCCTCGGGGCCTGCAATCCATCGCTGGCCCACGAAGCGGTCGGTATCGACCGGCAGATCGGGCTCCTGCTGCCCTGCAACGTGGTCGTGCGCCGGAACCCCGACTCGGACGCCGAGATCCTCGTGGAAGCGATGAATCCGCAGCTGTTGGTCGAGGTCACGAACGAACCGGCCCTGCAATCGGTAGCCACGCAAGCGGCCGTCAAGCTACAGGCTGCCATCGACTCCCTGAGTTGAACGGGTTCCCTCGATCGAGATGTGCCCGGAACGGACCGCACGGCCGACGCCCGGCGACACGGTCCGGCTGGTGAACGCGATTCCTGCCCGCGCGGGATGAGTCCTGCCCGCGCGGGATGAGTCCTGCCCGCGCGGGATGAGTCCTGCCCGCGCGGGACGAGCGCGTGGACGAGGCGATCAGCTCTGCGGATATCGCTCGCCGTACCCGGCCAGGCTCTCGGAGAGCAATTCCTCCCCCTCCTGCCGCATCTCGGCGCGCGAGTCGTAGCGGAAGAGCGGCTGAAGACGCCCAGTCCATGGGTGCCGACCACGAGCAGCCGCGCGTTCTCGGATCGGTCGCGTAAGAGGGGGATCGGTGGTGCTTCGGCCAATTCGGTGGTGATGCCGAGTTCGCCGACCGGGGCGGCCGCTGTCGCGGCGGCTTCCCGCGCGGCCTCGAGCGCCGCGGTTGCCTGCGCGCGGTAACTGTCGAAGTCGATCTGCTCGAGTGCGACGCCCGGTCCGAAATCGGCGGGCGCGGGAATCGAGTCGATGATGTGCAGCGGTGCGCCGCGGCGGCCGCTGCGAAGCGCACAGCGGCGAGCGCGGATTCCGACCCGTCGACGCCGACGAGGACGGGGGGATTCTCGGGGTCGGCAGACATGACTTTCGCTTTCTGGACCTGGTGGGCGGCCATGACCGGGCAGTGGGCATGTCGTCAACTCGAAGAGCAGGGATCGGCGAGCTCGCCCACGCCTGGCATTGGTCACCGGATGCGAACGGCTTTCGGCAGCAGGGCCGGGCCGGAGAAGAGCAGCGGTATCCGGCGCGGCCGACCTACCGCAAGAACCCTGATCCAGGGTCCGAGGTCCCCTCCGGGGAAGGACCTTCGTCTCTGCCGATGACCCGCCCGAGGCTCGATGCTCGAAGTGGCCGCGGTGCACGCGCAGTGGAAAGGAAGACGGCATGGACATCGACAAGGTCTCGCGCGCAACACGATCCACTCCGATCCTGGCGGCGGTGGACGGGTCGGCCAGTTCGTATCAAGCGGTGGCCTGGGCGGCAGCCGAAGCGGCCCTGCACCATTGCCCGCTGCACATCATCACGTCCATGGCCATACCCACCGGTTTCGGGCCGGGCATCTCGCTGGCGGAGGCCGACCTGGAGTGGCTGCGCCGCGACGGCGACCGAATCCTCGCCGAGGCCGCGCGGGTGGCGCGGACAGCCGCACCCGGCGACGAGCCCCCGATCACCACGGAGTTGAGCTTCGAGCTGGCCATCCCGCTGCTCATCGACCGGTCCGCGGGAGCGCGGATGCTGGTGGTCGGCAGCCGCGGGCTCGGTGCGTTCCAGCGTGGCCTGCTGGGTTCGGTGAGTACCGCGACCACCCATCACGCGCACTGCCCGGTCGCGGTGATCCATGGCATCTCCGCGATCGACGCGGTGTCGGCCCGCCAACCGGTGCTCGTCGGCGTCGACGGCACCGGCAACAGTGTGCCCGCGGTCGAACTCGCCTTCGAGGAGGCGTCCCGGCGGAAGGTCGATTTGATCGCGCTGCACGCATGGAGCGATACCAGCGGTCCGGACATGCCTGCCCGAGGGTGGGACGCAGCCCGCGAATCGGCGGAGGCGGTCTTGGCCGAGAGCCTGGTGGGATGGGGGGAGCGCTATCCGGACGTCGCCGTGCGGCGCGTCGTCACGGCGGATCGGCCGGTGCGATCCCTGCTGGAGCAGTCGGCGGATACGCAACTGGTGATCGTGGGTACGCGCGGTCGAGGCGGATTCGCGAGCACCGTGCTGGGCTCGACCAGCAACGCGCTGCTGCACTCGGTGGAGGTGCCGATGATCGTCGTTCGTTCCCGGTGAGGTGGGACGGCAGACGTCAGGGCAGACGAGCAGGTGCGCGCGGCCAGGCGCGCGCCGGGGAACGAGCTATGCGCCGTCGTTGCCATCGCGCAGGGAACGGATCATGCTCCGCAGGATCCGGGATGCGCTCGACTTCTCGGTCTCGGTCAGGCCGGTCAGCATTCTGACCTCGACGGACCGGACGGCTACGGTCGCCTTCTCGAGGCTCCGCCGTCCGCGAGGCGTGAGCCGCGTGGGAAGGACCTTTCCGACGGGTGCCTCCGCGGGCCTGGTCACGTAGCCGTCTCGTTCCAGGGCCTGGAGTAGCACGTTCATCGACTGCCGGGTCACGAACGCGCCGCGCGCGAGCTCGGAGTTCGACAGGCCCGGTCGTTGAGCCAGCAGCTCCAGGCAGGAGTAGTGCGTCACGCTCATCCCGAGTGGCCGCAGCACCTCCTCCATGGCCACGCGGAGGGTGCTCGAGGCCTCTTTCAGCAGGTAGCCCAGTGACGTCTCCAGGTCGACGCCCACACCGTCTTGACTCATGTCAGCATTCTGACATAGATTCACCGGTGTCAGAAAACTGACACAGATTGAGGAGCATCATCATGCCCGTCACCGGCCCCGACTTCATCTCGCTCCAAGCGCGCGATCTCGCCGCTTCACAGGCGTTCTACGAGCAGTACCTCGGCCTCGTCCGCTCGCAGGCCGGACCTCCGCACGCCGTCGTCTTCGAGACGAAACCGATCGCGTTCGCAGTCCGCGACGTCGTTCCCGGCACCGATCTCGCCTCCGTTGCCCAGCCCGGCATCGGCGCCGCGATCTGGCTGCACGCCACGGACGTCCAGGCCATTCACGATGCTCTCGTCGCCGACGGTCACACCATCGTCTCCGCGCCGATCGACGGCCCCTTCGGCCGGACATTCACCTTCGCCGACCCCGACGGCTACCAGGTCACTCTCCACGACCGCGTCTGATCGGCCCGGCACCACCGGACGATGACGGACGGATCTATGTCATGTCCGCGGGAGTCGCCTCATCCGGCGACAATTCGCACCGGCTCGGCTGCCGCGATGTCCCGGTGACAACGGTGGAACCGGGTTACGCGTCGAGCACGCGTGGCCGGCGTTGCACTACCGGCGGCTCGGTGGACCACGGGAAGTTGATCCACCGGTCGGTGCGCCGCCACACGTACTCGCTGTCGACTTTCGACCACGGCTTCTGGTAGATCACCGCGCAGCGCACCTCGGCGACTTTGCCGGAGCAGAAGTCGCGAACCAGTTTCAGGGTGGCGCCGGTGTCGGCGACGTCGTCGGCGACCAGCACCGTGGCGCCGGCCAGATCCACGGTCTGCGGCACCGGCGGCAGCATCACCGGCAGTTCCAGGCGCTGGTCGATACCGGTGTAGAACTCCACGTTCATCACGTGCAGGTTCTTCACGTCCAAGGCGTAGCCGAGGGCGCCCGCCACGAACAGCCCGCCCCGGGCGATCGACAGGATCAGATCGGGCTCGAAGCCGTCCGCTGCGACGGCCGCGGCGAGTTCCCGGCTCGCGGAACCGAACGATTCCCAGGTCAGTACTTCGCGATCCGTCACAGGCTCTCCCTCTCGCTGGACGCGACGCAGTGAGCATACGAGGGCCGCCGTGGTTTCCCGGCGGGTTGCTCGCCGCGGTGCGAAGCGGAAGGGGAAGATGGCCGGAAATCTCGATATCCCGTCCGTATCTCTCGTCCGGCCTGCGTGTTTGCCGCCATACGCTCGAGCGCATGGACAGCCACTACGACGTGCTCGTCATCGGTTCCGGCTTCGGCGGCAGCGTGGCCGCACTGCGAGCGACCGAGAAGGGATACCGGGTCGGCGTGCTCGAGGCGGGCAGGCGGTTCGCCGACGACGAGTACGCGAAGAACTCCTGGCATCTGCGCGAGTACCTGTGGGCGCCGAAACTCGGCTGCTACGGCATCCAGCGGATGACCTTGCTCAACGACACCTTCATCATGAGCGGAACGGGAGTCGGGGGCGGGTCGCTGGTGTACGCCAACACGCTGTACGAGCCGCCGGAGAAGTTCTACCGCGACAAACAGTGGGCGCACATCACCGATTGGCGCGACGAGCTGACGCCGTATTACGACCAGGCCAAACGCATGCTCGGCGTCACCCAGAATCCGGCGACCACACCTACCGACCGGATTCTGCGCGAAGTCGCGGAGGAGATGGGCATCGGCGACACCTATCGCCGCACACCGGTCGGAGTGTTGTTCGCGGACAACGATTCCCGTCCGGGCCAGCAGGTCGCCGACCCGTTCTTCGGCGGCGCCGGACCGGCGCGCTCCACCTGCACGCACTGCGGCGAGTGCATGACCGGCTGCCGGCACGGCGCGAAGAACACCCTGGTGAAGAACTACCTCTACCTGGCCGAAAAGGCCGGGGCGACAGTGCATCCGCTCATGACCGTGACCGGCGTGCGCCCACGGCCGGAGGGCGGTTACGAGGTGCGGACGGTGCGCACCGGGCGGTGGGTGCGCACGGAGAGGCGGACCTTCACCGCCGATCAGGTGATCTTCGCGGCCGCCGCGCTCGGCACCCAGAAGCTGCTGCACCGGTTGCGCGAGAACGGCAGTTTGCCGCATGTCTCGCCCCGGCTGGGCCATCTGGCCCGGACCAACTCCGAAGCGGTGCTCGCGGCGCGCTCCCTGCGCAAGGACTCCGATTTCACCAAGGGCGTCGCGATCACCTCGTCCATCCACCCCAACGACTACACCCACATCGAGCCGGTCCGCTACGGCAAGGACAGCAATGCGATGAGTTTGCTGACCACCCTGCTCGTGGACGGCCAGGAAGGCAGGGCTCGCTGGTGGCTGGGGGTGCGGGAACTCATCGCGCAGCGCCGTCACCTGCATCGGCTGCACAATCCCCGGCGCTGGTCGGAGCGCATCATCGGCGTGCTCGTCATGCAGAACGTCGACAACTCGATCGTGACCTACACCAAGCGCGGCGTGTTCGGCAGGCGGATGACGACCAAGCCGGGCGACGGCACCGCGCCGCCGACCTGGATCCCGGAGGGCCACGAAGTGACCAGGCGGATCGCCGAGAAGATCGGCGGCCTGCCGCAGGGCGCGTGGACCGAGCTGATGAACATCCCGATCACCGGCCACTTCATCGGCGGCTGCGCCATCGGCGACTCCCGTGAGACCGGCGTCGTCGACGCGTACCACCGGGTCTACGGCTATCCCGGCCTGCACATCACCGACGGGTCGACCATTTCGGCGAACCTGGGCGTGAATCCCTCGCTGACCATCACCGCCCAAGCAGAACGCGCCATGGCGCTGTGGCCGAACAAAGGCGAGGACGACCCGCGCCCGCCCCTCGGGACCGCCTACCGCAGGCTCACTGCGATCGAACCGAAGAACCCGGTGGTCCCCGTCGCCGCGCCGGGCGCGCTGCGGCTGCCGATCACTCCGGTCCGAGCGGGCGGAAATACGGTCGCGCGTGGTCTGGTCCGGTGACAGGATCGGCGCTGTGCCCGTCCATATCACCCTGGAACCGCTCGACGAGCGATGCCTCACCGATCTGCTGCGCGCGGCCGTGGCGGACGCGGAGCCGGGCGAGGTGATGCCGGTCGAGGAGCCGGGCGGCGGCTGGGATGCCGACCGGACAGCGGGCTTCCTGGCGTTCCACCGAGGCCGGGCGCTGGCGAGTCCGCCGGTCGAGTCGACCTACGGCATCCGAGTGGACGGCGAGGTGGTCGGGGCGGCACGCCTGTGTCGGCTGCCCGACGCGCCGGGAGCCGCCGAGGCCGGAGTGTGGATCGGCCGTTCCCGCAGGGGAGCGGGCATCGGGACCGCGGTGCTCGGCGGACTGCTCGAGCGGGCGGGAGCGGAGGGTTACGCGAAACTCTTCGTGAGCACGACGGCGGACAACACGGCCGTGTTGCGCATGCTGGCCGCCCGCGGAATCGACTACGCGGTGGACGGCAACGCGGTCAGCGCTTGGGTGAGCTGCGGTTGATCCGCCTGTTCTGCCCGTGCGTGACCTGATCGGAGCGGGAGAACCGCTGTGGCGCAACGACAGCGGCCTGTCGGCGGCGAACCGATGATGCTCGCGCATGCTTCCAATCGTGCGCGCGCCGAGCCTGTGGCGAAACCTGCACATCCCGGCGAACACGCAGCACCGCAGGCACTGCAAAATGAACACCGTGCGCATCTTCCTGGCCGGGGCTACCGGCGTGATCGGCGTCCGCCTGCTTCCGTTGCTGCTCACGGCGGGACACGAGGTGGCGGGGATGACCCGGTCGGCGGCGAACGCCGACCGGTTGCGGGCCGTCGGCGCCGAGCCGGTGGTATGCGACGTCTACGACGTGGATGCTTTGACCGCCGCCGTGGTCGGGTTCGGCCCCGACATGGTGATGCATCAGCTCACCGACCTGCCGGACGACGTGGCGCTGCTGCCGGAGCGGGCCGAGGCCAACACGCGCATCCGCACCGAGGGAACCCGCAACTTGATCGCCGCCGCGCGGGCGGCCGGTGCGAAACGCTTTCTCGCGCAGAGTATCGCGTGGGAGCTGCCGCCCGGACGGGGCGCGGCGATCCAGGAGCACGAAGCCGCCGTGCTGGACTTCGACGGTGTGGTGGTGAAGTACGGCCAGTTCTACGGTCCGGGCACCTATTACGAGACCGAACTGCCCACGCACCCGCGCGTGCACGTCGACGACGCCGCGGAGCGCACGATTCCGCTGCTGGACGCCTCGAGCGGAGTGGTCATCGTCGCCGACGCGTCCTGACACGGTCAGGAGGCGCAGGGGCCGGTGTCGACCGGCCGGTCGGATCGCCAGGCGTGGTCGAGCCGATCGAGGACCTCCGGCAGGCTCGTGGCGAACCCGACGTTGCTGTTGTTCTCGTCGACACCGAACACGATGCCAAGCACGCGGCCGGCGCGGTCGACGAGCGGTCCGCCCGAATTGCCGTGCTGGATCGACCCGTCCACGGTGTAGATCTCGCGTTCGCCGAGACCGGTGCGGTAGATGTCGCGTACCTGACGCGCGGCCCGGCTGCGCACCCGGGTGGCGGACGCGGTGTAGGACCCGCCCCGCGGATAGCCGAGCGCGATGGCGTCGGCGCCGGGACCGGCGGGTTGGGGCGCGACGGTGAGGGCGGGGGCGGCGAGACCGGGGACGGCGAGCACCGCGATGTCCATGGTCGGATCGAACTGCACGACGTCGGCGGTGAGCGATCCGGTCGGGGCGTCGACGGAGACCTTGCTGGAGCCTGCGACGACGTGCGCGTTGGTCAGCACCCGCTCCGGCGCGATGACGAATCCGGAGCCGGATTGGCGCACACCGCAGGTCGGTGCGAGGTCCTGGATCCGCAGCACGCTCGCCCGCAGTTCGGCGGGCATCGGCCCGTCGACGATGCCGGGATCGGGCGGCGCGAGCGGGAGGCCGAGCCCGGCCGCCATGATCGGCCCGGTGAGCACCTCGGACAGCCCGGACAGCCAGAACGGCGCGACGTCGTCCACGGTCCGCACGGTGGTCGAATCACGCACCAGGGCGGCGGATTCCACCGGGGCGGCAAACAGCCACACCACCAGCGGGACCGCGAGTACATGAACGAGGCAGCCGCAGAGGGCGTCGAGGCGCCGCGTGAGGGGATCGGAAACCGCCGCGCGCGCGGCTTGTCCGGCCCGGTGCCCGGCGACCGCGCCGAACGCGACCAACCCGACGATCACCATCAGCACCAAGAGGAGCCGCACGGCGCCCGGAGCGAGCTGACCGAGCACCGCCGCCGAGAGCGCCGCGCCGAGGATCGCCCCCGCCAAACCACCCGCGAAGCCGGGCAGCCCCACGATCGCGCCGCGGCGCCAGCCGAGCACCGCCGCGACCGCGAGGATGCCGAGCACGGCCAGATCCAGCCAGTTCGGCACGGTCAACGCCACACTCCCGTCGCTGCTGATGGACAACGGCGCGGACTCGTCGTCGGCCGCCCCGTCACCACCCGGCTATACCCTGGTTAGCGCGTCGGCAACGGTCGAGCCGCTAATTTAATCAGCGATTCGAGCTGCGGCAACCATGCTGCCCTATGCCGTGGGCTGGGTGGCCAGCGCCCGCCGGGCATACGCGCGCACGTCGGCATCGGTGTCGTCGATCGCGGCGCGCAGCGCGTCGTGCGCGGCGGGCAGGTGCGGCCACCCCGAGAGCGACAGCACCGCCGCCTTGCGGACGTCGAGATGCGGATCGTGCAGGGCGGCGGCCAGAATCGGCACCGCGAGGTCCGGGTCGGCGCCCGCGAGCCCGCGCGCCGCACCTTGACGGATCTGCCAGGCCGAATGGCGTAGAGCGGCGTCCAGTGCGGTGACGTCCGCGGGTTCGCCACCCAGCTGGGCGAACGCGGTGAGCGCCGCGGCACGCACCAGCGGGTCGTGGTCGTCGCCGAGGCGGCGGATCACCTCGAGCCCGCCGTCGCCGATGGCGGCGAGGCCGTGGGCGACGGCGATCCGCACTTCCCGGTTGTCGTCGGCGGCCAGGGTGGCGACGCCGTCGCGATCGTTCAGCGACACCAGTGCGCGGACCGCTTCGATGCGGACGCGATGATCCCCGTCCGCCAAGGCGGCGCGATACTGCCCGGCCTCACCCGCCCGCAGCGCGCGCAGCAGATCGATCACGGTGGACCGCACGACGGGATCGGCCGAACCGAGCCGGTCGGCGAGCCCTTCCGCGGAGGGCAGCACTTCGACGAGCTCGCGCAGACTGGCCGCGGCCGCACGCCGGACCGAGGCCGCGTCGTCGTCCAAGGCATCGCCGAGGGCGATCGAGAAGCCCTCCGGGGTGTGCTCGCTCAGCACCGAGATCGCCGCGACCCGGACCCCCGCGTCGGGATCGGTCAGATAAGCCGACAATTGCTCCACGGTGGGCTCGTCCAGTGCGAGCAACGCGACGATCCGGGGCGACGGGGGAGTGGCGGACTGCGAAGCAGCGGCTGCGGCCCGCTCCTGCTCAGCGCCGGCGCCGGTATGCGGCGCACGGCCGGAGATCCGGTGCGGCTGGTGCACCGGCACCGCCTCGGCATCGGCCGAGGGCAGGTCGTCGAGCCCGGGCACCGGCACCAGGTACGGCGCCACCGGACGCTTCAGGAACGCCATGGTTCCGTCGGGGTTCTTGCGCAGGTTGAGGTGGTATCGCCATTCGACATCGTCGCGTTCGGGTAGGTCGGCGCGCTCGTGATAGAGGCCCCAACGGGATTCGGTCCTGGTCAGCGAGCTGCGGGCGGCCATATCGGCGCAATCGCGGATGAACGACACCTCCACCGCGCGCATCAGCTCGTGCGGGGTGCGCGCGCCGATGCCCTCGACCTCCGCGCGCATCCGGTCGAAGGTCTCCACCGCGATGCTCAGCTTGGCGGCGGTCTTGGGCGGCGCGACGTAGTCGTTCACGAAACGCCGCAGCTTGTATTCGACCTGCGGTTGCGGCGGCCCGTCCGGCTGACGTAGCGGCCGGTAGATCAGCTCGTGGGCCGCGGCCAGCTGGTCCTCGGGCAGCTCGGCCGGCGCGGGCACCTCGGCTACGGTGGACGCGGCGTGCGCGCCGGCGAGATCGCCGAAGACGAACGCGCCGATCATGTAATTGTGCGGCACGCACGCCAGATCGCCCGCCGCGTACAAGCCGGGCACCGTGGTGCGCGCGTGCTCGTCGACCCACACGCCGGAGGCGGAATGCCCGCTGCACAGGCCGATCTCGGAGATGTGCATCTCGATGTCGTGGGTGCGGTAGTCGTGGCCGCGGTTGGCGTGGAAGGTGCCGCGGGTGGGGCGCTCGGTGGTGTGCAGGATGCCTTCGAGCGTGCTCAGCGTCTCGTCGGGCAGGTGCGACACCTTGAGATAGATGGGGCCGCGCGCGGATTCGATCTCCCGCTTGACCTCGGCCATCATCTGGCCCGACCAGTAGTCGGAGTCGACGAAGCGTTCGCCGTCGGCGTTGACCTGGTAGCCGCCGAACGGATTGGCGACATAGGCGCAGGCCGGGCCGTTGTAGTCCTTGATCAGCGGGTTGATCTGGAAGCATTCGATGCCGCTGAGTTCGGCGCCCGCGTGGTAGGCCATCGAGTAGCCGTCGCCCGCGTTCGTCGGATTCTCGTAGGTGCCGTACAGGTATCCGCTGGAGGGCAGCCCGAGCCTGCCGCACGGCCCGGTGGCCAGGATCACCGCTTTCGCGGCGACGGCGACGAATTCGCCGGTGCGGGTGTGCAGGGCGGCGGCGCCGACGGCGCGCCCGCCCTCGGTGAGCACGCGCACCGGCATCAGCCGGTTCTCGATGCGGATCCGCTCGCGCATCTTGCGTTGGCGCAGGACGCGATACAGCGCTTTCTTGACGTCCTTGCCCTCGGGCATCGGCAGGACGTACGAGCCGGAGCGGTGCACCCGGCGCACCGCGTACTCGCCGTACTCGTCCTTCTCGAACTTCACGCCGTAGCGCTCCAGCCGCTGCACCATGGCGAAGCCGCGCGTCGCAGTCTGATAGATAGTGCGCTGGTCGACGATCCCGTCGTTGGCCCGGGTGATCTCGGCGACGTAGTCCTCCGGTTCGGCCTTGCCCGGGATCACGGCGTTGTTCACGCCGTCCATGCCCATGGCCAGCGCACCGGAGTGCCGCACGTGCGCCTTCTCCAGCAGCAGCACGTTCGCGCCCTGCTCGGCGGCGGTGAGCGCGGCCATCGTGCCCGCCGTGCCGCCTCCGATGACGAGCACGTCGCAGTCCAGCCGGATCTGTTCCGACAGCGGCGGAATGTTCACAGTTTCTCCAGGATCTCGGCCTTCGTCGCGGCCCGGTCGATCGCCTCGCGCGGCCCGGGCACCGGCACCAGCGCTCGCAGCGTGCCGCCGCCGAGCACGGCGATGCGGTCGCCGAGCAGCAGGGCCTCGTCGAGGTCGTGGGTGACGAAGACGATGGTGGTGGGATGGGCGCGCCAGGTCTGGATGAGCAGGCGCTGCATGGTTTCCCTGGTCTGGGTGTCCAGCGCGCCGAACGGCTCGTCCATCAGCACGGCGCGCGGCGCGGCGGCCAGGCTGCGCGCCAGCTGGACGCGCTGGCGCATGCCGCCGGACAGGTCGCGCGGCAGATAGTCGGCGTAGCCGGTGAGCCCGACTTCGTCCACCCAGTGCAGCGCGGTGGCTCTGCGCTCGGCCCGGGGCGTGCCGCGCAGGCGCAGGGCGAGTTCGATGTTCTGCCGCACGGTGCGCCAGGGCAGCAGCGCGTCGTCCTGGAACACCAGGGCGCGGTCGGCCGCGGGGCCGCTCACGCGCTCGCCGTCGGCCAGGATGGCCCCGCCCTCCGGGGCGCGCAGTCCGGCGATCGCGCGCAGCAAGGTCGACTTGCCGCAGCCGGATTTGCCGACCACGACCAGGATCTCGCCCGGCGCGATCGCCAAGTCGAGCCCGTCGAGCACCGGTTCGCCCCCGTAGGCGATCCGCACGCCGGTGAGGCTCAGGCGCATTCCGGTCGATGCCGGTGCGTCGATCACTGTGGTCATGCTTCGACCTCTCTGGGCAGCCAGCGGGTGATGCGGCGGCCGGCCAGCTCGACCAGCCCCGATGTCGCGAAACCGAGGACGCCGATGGTGATCATGCCGACGAACACCGCCGGATAGTCCACGATGGTGTAGGCCTGCCAGGTGCGGTAGCCGACGCCGAGACGTCCGGAGATCATCTCCGCGGAGATGAGGCAGATCCATGCCACGCCGACGCCGACCGACAGTCCGCTGAAGACGCCGGGCAGGATGCCGGGGAACACCACGCGCGCGAGCACGTCCAGCCGGGACGCGCCGAGGGTGCGCACCGCGTCCTCCCAGATCGTGGGGAGTGCGCGCACCGCGTGCCTGGTGCTCACCAGCACCGGGAACAGCGACGCGGTGAAGGTGATGAACACGATGCCGGATTCGTCGCTGGGGAACAGCAGGATCGCGACCGGGACCAGGGCGATGGCCGGGATCGGCCGGACCAGTTCGGCCAGCGGGCCGAAGGTGTCGGCGAGCAGCCGCGAGCGGCCGAGGCCGATGCCCGCGATCACGCCGACCACCGCGGCCAGCCCGAAGCCGGTGACGATCCGGATCAGCGACTGCGCGATGTCCAGGTAGTACTGGTCGGCGCGCAACTGGGTGCCGAATTCGGCGACGATCTCGGTGACGGTCGGCAACGTGTCGAAACGCAGGCCCGCCCGCACGTTGTTGACCGTGAGCAGCTGCCACAGGCCGACCGCGACGGCGACGGAGCCGACGCGCAGCAGGCGCGAGCGCCAAGCCGACCGCGACGCCGGGGCGGCCTCCGAGTCGACCACGGTGGTTCCCGCGGTGGCCCGCACCGCGGGGGCGGCGAGTTCGCTGGTCATCCGCGTACTTCCGTGACGGCTCGGTCGTAGGTGACCGGGGTGGCGGAGGGATGCGCCTGCCGGTAGCGCTGCGCGGCGGCGGCGGTGGTGAAGGGCAGGTAGCCGTCCCCGTCGCGCAGCCAGATCGACTTGTCGGCGAACCAGCGGGTGCCGAGTTCGGTATCCGGGATGTAGGCGGCGCGGATCGTCTTGCCCTGCGCTTTCGCGACCTGGACCGCGCGCAGCAGGCAGGTCGGATCCGCGACCGGTTGCGGCTTCGGCGCGCCGTCCAGCCACAACTCGCCGGCCAGCGCGGGATTCTCCGCCGCCTTGCCGCAGACGGGATCGGCGCCGGTGACGCGGGTCGGGTTGGCGGTGTCGGTGAGTTCGCGGTCGTAGTCGCGGCCGGTCTCCGCGAACGCCTTGCGCAGCGGCGCGTCGTCGACGAACCGGTCGATGTCCAGGTCGGCGAAATCGCCGATCGACTTCAGGTACGCCACATCGCCTTTGAGCGCCGCGATCAGGCTGGGCTCGAGCGTGGTGTCGAAACTGGTTCCGCCGGGGCCGTTGTAGAGGTACACCACCTCCTGGGGCAGCCCGGACCCGTCGGCGACGATCTTCGCGGCCTCGAACGGCTCGTCCCGCAGGAACTGGGTGGCGTCCAGTTGCGCGGCCAGGAACGCCTGGAGCACCTCCGGGTGATCGGCGGCGTAGGCGCGCCGGGCCACCACACCGTGGAAGGTCGGCACGCCGAGTTCGGCGCCGTCGTAGAGCAACTTGGCCTTGTTCTGGAAGACGACCAGACCGGGCCACGCGACGAACTGGGACAGCGCGCCCACCTGACGGGACTCCAGGGCGGTCGCGCCGACCTGCGGCTGCTGGTTGAGCACCTCCACGCCCTTGGCCGGGTCGATGCCGGCCCGCGTCAGCGCCTGCACCAGCGTGCCGTGCCCGGCCGAACCCACGCTGGCCGAGATCTTCTGCCCGGCCAGGTCACCGATGCCGGTGGCCGCCGAGTCGTTCGGCACCACCACCATGTTCAGCGCGCCCTTGGGGTTGTACCCGGTGACCGACACCAGTTCGGTGCGCGAGCGCTCGCCCGCCTGGGTGCGGGAGCCGTTGATCAGCAACGGGTAATCACCCATCGACCCGATGTCGATCTTCTCGGCCACCATCTGCGCGGTGATCGGCGCGCCGGTGTCGTAGTCCTGCCACTCGACCTGGTACCTGGCCCCGCCGTTGTCGGTGATCTTCTGTAGCCGCCGCTCGAGGTAGCCCTGCGCGCGCAGCAAGGTGCCCGCGGTGACGGTGTTGATGGTCTTCGATTGGTAGCCGACGACCACCTTCACGGTGCCCGCGGGGGTGTCGTCGGTCTGCTCCAGCGAGCACCCGGTCAGCGCGAGCGCGGCGGTGAGCAGGATGGGGGCGAGTTTTGCTTTCATCGGTCTTCCAGATCAGCGGAGCAGGTAGGGCATGTTGACGGTGACGGCGCCGGTGGGGCAGCGGGCCGCGCAGGGACCGCAGTACCAGCACTCGTCCACGTGCATGAAGGCCTTGCCGTTGTCGGGGTTGATGGCCAGGGAGTCGAGCGGGCAGATCTCGACGCACAGCGTGCAGCCCTGGATGCACAGCGACTCGTCGATGGTGACGGGGATGTCGGTGCGCTGGTTCACGAGTGCCATCTAGAGGACCTTCCATTCGGGGGTGCTGCGGGTCAGGCTGCCGCGCATGGTGATGCGGTCGCCGCGCATGCGGATGTACTCCAGATCGACCGGGCGGCCGTCGTCCAGCCGGGTCAGTCGTTCCAGCATCAGCAGCGGCGCGCCGCCGGGTACGTCGAGGGTGGAGGCGGTGTGCGGGTCGGCGGGCACCGCTTCCAGGGCGAGATCGGCCGAGCCGAGCGAGCGGCCGCTGATGCGTTCCAGCAGCACGAAGACGTCGGTGTGCTCGAGATCGTGGCCGAGCACCTCGGTGCCGATGTCGGGCACGAGGTAGGTGAGGTCCAGGCTCAACGGCAGATCCGCGAGGTAGCGCAGCCGCTCGAGATAGACCACCCGCTCGCCCGGCGCCAGGCCGAGCCTGCGCGCGACAGCCGGCGGCGCGGGGACGTGCATCGCCGCGCGCACCTCGTTGCGCACGGTGCCGTGGCCTTTGAAGGTCTCCTGCAATCCGAGCAGGGCGTCGAGCCCGTGGTCGTACTTGCGGGTGGCCACGCGGGTGCCCACCTTGGGCGCCCGGTCGATCAAGCCCTCGTCCTTCAACAGCGCCAAGGCGTCGCGGACGGTATTGCGCGAGGCGCCGTACTCGGCGGCCAGCTCTTGTTCGCTCGGCAGCGCGCCGTCGAACGCGCCCGCGTGCAGTTGGTGGCGCAGGATGTCGGCCACCCGCCGCGCCTGATCGGCGCGCAACTGCCGCACCGGCGTGGGTTCCGCTGCCACCGTTTCCGCCTTTCCATCGCTGACCTGCACGAATAGCGACGATAACGGGGTCGCGGGGGCGTATTCGCCCGCGTCGCCGCCGACGGAAATCAGGGGATGTTATTGCGCCGGGCGCACTGCGGCCCGACCTGGCGATATGCGCGGCGGCCCGGCCAATACGCCACATAGGACGCCGACTGCCGAATTCCGATCACAGCGATTCGAAAGCGGGGGCGAGTGGGTCCCGCCGGGCGAATCTACGGTCGAAGACCGTAAATATCGAGTAGCAGCACCGGTCTTGCGCCGAGCACCCCCACGCCGTCCGGCAGCGCTGCGGTTACGGCCCGATCGCCTCGGGGATACCGAGCAGCGCCGCCTGCACCTCGTGCAACCGGTCCACGTCGCCGCGGATACCGGCGACGTTGTCGTTGTAGAGGAACGCCTCGCCGAGCCGGACCAGCGCGTAGGCCAGCAGCGTCGGTTCCAGCGGCGGTTGGTATCCGTCCTCTTCGGTGGCGCGGAGGATCAGTTCCTGGACGGTGCCCACGACCAGCGGCTGTACCGGCCCGTCGCTCGCGGTGAGGATGCGCAGCCCGGACAGCGGCTCGTTCTCGAAGTAGCGCCGGAACGGCTCGTTGTCGGTCATCCACCGGTTGACCCGGTACAGCACGTCCAGGATGCGCCGCGCTCCGGTGGAGCGGCGGCGGGCGTCCGCCCGGCTGAGCAGCGCCTCGAACTCCCCGGCCAGGACAGCACCGAGCACCCCGTCGCGCGAGCCGAACCAGCGGTAGACCGACGCGCGGCTGAGCCCGAGCTGTCCGGCGATCGCCTGGATGTCCACGCGCTCACCGGACAGGAACGCCCGGCGAGCATGCTCGATGACCTGTTCCCTGGTCGCGGAGGCCGGTCGGCCGGGAGGGCGGGTGGTCCGCTGACTGGAATCGATCACCGCGGAATGATACATCTTCTGCGAAGTGTATCGAAACGGGCGGTGTTCAGAACCAGGCGTCGCGCATCCGCAGAGTAGTCGTGTCCAGGCTGGCGAGCAGATCCAGTGCCGGTGCGGTCTTGGGCAATTCGAAACGATAGAAGAACCGGGCCGCGTGCCGCTTGCCATCGTAGAAATCGCCCGCACGGTCCGCGGTGGCGAGGAACTGCTCGAGCCAGATCCAGGCCAGCACGGTGTGCCCGAAGGCTTCCAGGTACACCGAGCTGTTGGCCAGCGCGGCCTCGAAATCGCCGGAGGCGAACAGCCCCGCGGTGACCTCGACCAGCCGCCGCCACGCCGAATCCAGTTGTGCGGCCAGCTCGGCCGCCTCGCCGCCCGCGGCGCGCGCGGCGGTGATGGTCGCATCGATCCGGGACCCGAGTGCGAGCAGGCTCGCGCCGCCCTGCTGGGTCACCTTGCGCCCGAGCAGATCCAGGCCCTGGATACCGTGCGTGCCCTCGTGGATCGGGTTCAGCCGGTTGTCCCGATAGTGCTGCTCGACGTTGTATTCGCGGGTGTAGCCGTAACCGCCGAGCACCTGGATGGCGAGGCTGTTGGCCTCCAGGCACCACTGCGAGGGCCAGCTCTTGGCGATCGGGGTGAGGATGTCCAGCAGTTGGGTGACCGCGCGGCGGTCGTCGTCGGACTCGGCGGTGCGCTGCTCGTCGACCAGTTGCGCGCAGTAGAGCACCAGCGCCAGCGCCCCTTCGGCGTACGCCTTCTGTGCCAGCAGCATTCGCTTCACGTCGGCGTGCTCGATGATCGGCCGCTGCGGCGCGGACGGGTCGGCGGGAAGCTTGGCCCGGCCCTGCGTGCGGGTGCGGGCGTAGTCCAGCGACTCGAGGTATCCCGTGTAGCCGAGCGCGGTGGCGACCAGGCCGACGCCGATGCGCGCCTCGTTCATCATGTGGAACATGTAGGTCAAGCCGCGATGCGGTTCCCCGACCAGGTAGCCGACCGCGCCCGGAGCGCCACCCGGCGTCCAGCGGCCCTCGCCGAAATTCAGCACGGTGTTCACCGTGCCGCGGAAGCCCATCTTGTGGTTGAGTCCGGCCAGGGCGACGTCGTTGCGTTCGCCGATCGTGCCGTCGTCGCCGACCAGGAAGCGGGGCACCACGAACAGCGAGATGCCCTTGGTGCCCGCCGGTCCACCGGGGATCTTGGCCAGCACCAGGTGCACAATGTTCTCGCCGAGTTCGTGGTCGCCGCCCGAGATCCACATCTTCGTGCCGAACAGGCGGTAGCTGCCGTCGTCCTGCGGTTCGGCGCGGGTGACGATGTCGGCCAGCGACGAGCCTGCCTGCGGCTCCGACAAGCACATGGTGCCGAAGAAGCGGCCCGCGAGCATGGGCTTGACGAATTTCTCGACGTGCTCCGGGCCGTGGGCGAGGAGCAGATTCGCGTTGGCCACGGTGAGGAACGGGTAGCCCGCGGTGCCCGGGTTGGCCGCCTGGAACCAGGCGTAGCTCGCCTGCGCGACGGTCGCGGGCAGCTGTGCGCCACCGAGTTCGTAATCCATTGCCGCCGAAGGCAATCCGGCCTTGGCGAAGGCTTCCAGCGCCTGCCCGACCTCCGGGATGATGGTCACGCGCTCGCCGTCGAAGGTGGGTTCGTTGGCGTCGTTGAGCTTGTTGTGCGGCGCGAAGTATTTGGTCGCGAGCTGCTCGCTGAGGTCGAGCACGGCGTCGAAGGTCTCGCGCGAGTGCTCGGCGTACCGCTCGCGTTTGGTGAGCCGCTCCACGTCCAGCCACTCGTAGAGCAGGAAATCGAGATCGCGCCGGGACAGCAAGGTCGACCGCATTCAGCCCGTCCTTTCGAGACATGTTCGACTTACTGTATCTTACGGTGCGATGGCCGGGCAGGGGGCCGGTAGTCCCCACTCGAATACGGATCAGGGCGCAACGCCGTACCGGCTGTCGGCGAGATCCTCTTCGGGCGCCCACCGGTCCTATCGTCCCCGTCGCCGCTTCGGCCGTTTCGTCCGGCAGCTCCGTAGCGTCCGTTCGTGCGCGGAGGCGGGCGGTTGCCCGCAGACGGGATGCCTCCACGATCGCTTCGGGCCGACGGGTCGACACAGTTCGCGAGGACCACGGTAGTCATCACCCGGACACGAGCAGGCCGCGTTCGCGTGCGATCGCCGCCGCCTCGGTGCGGCTGGACGCACCGAGCTTGGTGAGGATCCGTGAGACGTGCACACCGGCGGTGTTGGCGCTGATGAACAGCTCGGCCGCGATCTGACGGTTGCTCGCGCCTCTGGCCACCAGGCGCAGCACGTCGAGCTCGCGCGGGGTCAGACCCGCGGTGCTCGCCGATCGGGCCGGGGAAGGCCGGTTCCCGGAGTCGGCGAGGTCGATCCCGGCGCGGTCGGCCAGCTGCCTGGCTTGCTCGGCGAGTGGCGCCGTGGCCAACTCGTCCGCGAGCTGGAGCACGGACCGCAGGGCGCTGCGCGCTGCCGCGCGATCACCCGCGGCCAATTCCGCTTCGCCGGATTCGACCAGGCTGCGCGCCAGCTCGAATGGCCGACTCAGGGTTCGCCAGGAGGAAGCGGCCGCGGTCCAGTCGGCGGGACGGCCGCTGCGCACGGCGTGGCAGGAATTCCGGTATGCGGCGTCGACCGCGGTGGTCACCGGCAGCCTCTCCGTTACGGAGTTGAGAACCAGTGGGGCGCAGCGAGTTCGCGCCACCGCATCGGCCAGCGCCCACGCCTCGTGATGGTGCGCGGTCAGATCGTCCGCGGTCAGCGTCGCCGCGCCGATCTCGGCGGCGCGCTGCGGATCGCCCGTCGCGAGCGCGATCTCGGTCTGCACCGTGTGCAACTGGATCTGATACTGCCTGGCCCAGCGGCGATCCCCGAGCAAGGGCTGCGCGGTCGCCGCGCTCGTCGCCGCTGCCTCGTCGTCCCCACGCGCCAGCATGATCCGCGCGTGACACAGCAGCAGCGCGGCGGTGCTCAACGGGGTCAGTTGCTCGGTGAGCGATTCGTCGATCAGCTCGAGCGCTTCGTTCCAGCGACCCAGCGCGGTGAGCGCCTGTGCCCATTTGACCAGCAGGATCGGTGCCGCCTCGGCGAATCGGTAGGTTTCGTGCGCGGCGCGCAGCCCCTGCTGGATCGCCGCGATGGCGGCCTCGTCGGCGCCCGCCGACACCAGCAGCGCCGTCTCCCACAGCACCACGGTCAGCACCGTGCCCGGATCTCCCGCATCCTTCGCGGCGGCATGCGCCTGCTCGAAATGGGTCATGGCGACCTCCGGACGGTCCGCCGTGGCCAGCCCGAGATACGCGTGGGCACGCGCGGCCAGCG
>NZ_BAFZ01000053.1 GCF_000308575.1 Nocardia exalbida NBRC 100660
TGGCCAGGACCGAACCGAGCACCGAGACCCCGATGGCGCCACCGAAGGTGCGGAAGAAGGCGACACTGCTCGACGCTGCGCCGATGTTGTGCACGCTCACCGTGTTCTGCACGGCCAGGACCAGGTTCTGCATCATCATGCCGACGCCGAACCCCACGACGGTGATGTACCCGCCGACCAGCCACAGGCTCGTCGCGTGGTCGATCGTGGACAGCAGGGCGAATCCGACCACCAGCAGTGCGGCGCCCGCGACCACGAAACCCTTCCACTTGCCGCGCCGGGTGATCAACTGGCCGGAGCCGACGGAGGCGATCAGCATGCCCGCGACGAGCGGGATGGTCAGCACGCCCGCCGCGGTGGGGGAGTAGCCGCGCGCGGTCTGGAAGTACTGGCCCAGGAAGGTGGTCGCGCCGAACATGCCGACGCCGACGGCGATGGAGGCGATGATCGCCAGGCCCGTGGTGCGTTCGGTGACGATCGGCAGTGGGATGATCGGCGACTTGGCGCGGGACTCGACCCACACGGTCGCGAGCAGCAGCAGCACGCCGGAAGCGACATAGATCGCCGATTCCCGCGAGATCCAGTCGTAGTACCCGGCCTTTCCGGCGAACGACACCCAGATGAGCAGCACCGAGACACCGCCGGTCAGCAATGCGGCGCCGAGCCAGTCGATCGACACTCCCTCTTTGCGGTCGGTGGGCAGTCGCAGGGTCCGCTGCAAGAGCGCCAGCGCGATCACGGCCAGCGGCACGCACACGAAGAAGCACCAGCGCCAGCCCAGCGGGCTGTCGACGATGACACCGCCGAGGACGGGGCCGCCGGACATCGAGACCGCCATCACGGCGCCCATGTACCCGGAGTAACGCCCGCGTTCGCGCGGCGCGACGATGGAGCCGATGATCGCGACGACGAGCGCGGTCAGACCGCCCATGCCGATGCCCTGGACGACGCGCGCGACCAGCAGCACGGGGACGTTGCCGGCGAATCCGGCGATCACGGAGCCGACGACGAAGATGACGATGGCCGATTGGACCAGCGCCTTCTTGTTGAACAGGTCGGCGAACTTACCCCAGATCGGCGTGGAGGCCGCGTTCGCCAGCAGCGCCGAGGTGATGACCCAGGCGTAGGCGGTCTGCGATCCCTGTAGGTCGCCGATGATGGTGGGCAGCGCGGTGGCGACGATCGTGGTGCTGAGCAGGGCGGTGAACAGCGCCGCGAGCAGCCCGGTCATCGCTTCCAGCACCTCGCGGTGGGTCATCGCGTACGGGTCGCGTCGCGTCACCGACTCGACTGAACTAGACATCTACTTCCTGACTCTCTTTCGAAACCGGCTGATGCGCGTGCACCGCACTGCCCTGTGCGTGCGCGGTCAGGGCGTTGCGGAGCTTTTGCACGGCGACGCACGCGCCCTCGGCGTCGTCTTCGCTCCAGTCCGCGAGGACGTTCTGCAAGCCCCGCGCCCGCGAAGCGCGGACGCGGTACAACAGATCCCGGCCCTCGTCCGTCACCCGGATGAGGGTGGCCCGCCCATCGGTGGGATCGGCGTGCCTGCTGATGTAGCCCGTGCCGACGAGTTCGGTGACGTGCCTGCTCAGTGCGCTCGGACTGATGCACAAGTCCACGGCGAGGTCCACCTGCCTGCACGGGCCCTTGGACTCGAGGGTGCCGAGCACCCCGATGCCGCCCGGAAGCAAGTGCCCCTCCTCCGGATGCGCGAGCACCGTACGGATCGCCCGGCCCATCAGATAGAGCTCTTTGATCAGGCTCTGAGCCGTATCGGGTGAGACTGCCATGTCCGCTCCAGACGAGATAAGTTGCTTGCGCTATGCAACTATATAGTAATTGCTTGAGCTAAGCAATTAGTGTCCACGGACTCCTCCTCTGTGCCGGGTCGGTGACCCGCAGAGGGTGTAGCAGCTTCACAGCTATCGGATTGCGGAACGGCGGTCGACCACCGACCCCAGGGTGGGTACTGGCCACCCCCGGGGTTTGCTGGACGGTCCCTAAGGTCTCTGTTCCTGCGGTTACCGACGCCGGAGAGTAGTAGCCGACGCCGAAACCGATCCCTATCGAGGAACTACGAGATGCAGCCGACTTTCGTTCACCACGTAAGGCAGCAAATTTTCGAATACGGGGAGACCCGGTCCTATACCTACCTGCGTGAGGCCGGACGAGGGCTCAGCGAGGAAGTCGTCACCTACCGCGAACTAGACCGCGACGCCAGGGCTGTCGCCGCCTGGCTGGCGGCGCGTCCGGAATCGACCGAGCCGGTCGTGCTGCTCTATCAGGACGGGCTGGCGTTCCTGCGGGTGTTCCTCGGTTGCCTGTACGCCGGGGTCGTGGCCGTTCCGGCGCCTGTGCCGCACGATGCGGGCAGCGCCCGGCGTGTGGCGAATGTGATTGCGGATTCCGGCGCCCGACTGGTCCTCACCACAGCGCATTTCCAGCCGCTGGTCGCGGCGGCCACGCGCGCGGCCGTGGTTACCACCGACGGTCAACTCGGTGACCCCGACGCGTGGCAGATGCCCGACATCGACTCGGGGACGATCGCGTTCCTGCAGTACACGTCGGGATCGACCGGCACCCCGAAAGGGGTCGTCGTGACGCACGGCAATCTCCTGCACAACGAGGCCGCCATCGCCGAGGGCGGGATGAAAGGTGCCGGTACCGGCGTCAGTTGGATTCCGCACTTCCACGACATGGGCCTGATCGGAATGCTGCTCGGGGCGGTATACGCCGGTGCGAACCTGGTGCTCATGGCACCGACGACGTTTCTCAAGCGTCCGGTGCGCTGGCTGCAGGCCATCGAGAAGTACCGCGCGACATTCACCGGCGCACCGAATTTCGCCTACGATCTCATCGCGCGCCGGGTGACCGACGAGCAGTTGGCCGATCTCGATCTCAGCACTCTCGAGATCGCGCTGAGCGGCGCGGAGCCGGTCCGCGAGCAGACCATGACGGCGGTGCTGGAACGTTTCGCACTCGCGGGTTGGCGGCCGACGACGTTTCGGCCCGCCTACGGCCTGGCCGAGGTGACACTGCTCGCCAGTGCGGCATCGACGCCCTCGGTACCCGTCTATCTCGACGTGGGACGCGATGCTCGGCTCGTCGGCTGCGGACCCGCGGCCGGTGGTCTCGACATTCGTATCGTCGACCCGCGCACGCTGCAACAACTGGCGGACAACACCGTCGGCGAGATCTGGATTCGCGGCGAAAGCGTCGCCGCCGGCTATTGGAATCGTCCCGACGAGACCCGCGAAACCTTCGGCGCACACCTCGGCACCGTGGGTCCGTTCCTGCGTACCGGTGATCTCGGCCTGCTTCGGGACAACGAGCTGTTCGTCGCGGGTCGCCTCAAGGATCTGTTGATCATCAACGGCCGCAACGTCTATCCCCAGGACGTCGAGGAGCTGGTGCGCGAGCTGCATCCGGCGTTCGCCGACAGTGCCGGTGTAGCCGTATCCGTCGACGCGGGCGGCCGGGAACGACTTGTGGTGCTGCAAGGTGTCAAGACGGCGCTGCAGGGCGACGCCACGCTCGCCGAACTCACCTCGGCGATCAAGGTCGCGGTGTCCCGCGGGTTCGACGTGCCCGCGCCGAACGTCGTTCTCATTCCACCCAGGTCGGTGCACCGCACCACCAGCGGCAAGGTCCAACGCAGCTCGATGCGGGAGGCGTTTGTCCAGGATCGCGTCGTGGGTGTGCTGCACGAGGATCTCGAACCGGCGCTGCGCCGGTCCGTGTCCGCCTGATCGATCGAAAACCCGCCGAGGAGCCGAAACATGTTCAGCAGCACGATCACTCGTCCGACCACCATCCGGGATTGGCTCGTGGAGCGCGTGGCGGACTACACCGAACGCGCGCCCCACGAGGTGGATCCCGTCGTCCCGCTCGCCGAGCTGGGCATGGACTCCGTCTCGGCGGTGAGCCTGTGCGGTGAGATCGAGGACCGCTGGTCACTCGAGCTGGACCCGGTGCTGGTCTTCGAGTACCCCACCATCGCCGACATCGCCGCCTACCTGGCCGCCGAATTCACCCTCGCCGCATGACCGATATCGCCATCGTCGGCCTCGACTGCCGATTTCCCCAAGCACCCGATCCGGCGGCGCTGTGGCGGCTGCTGATCGAGGGACGTGACGCGATCTCCGAGGTTCCGTCGAGCCGCTGGAACGCCGCCGACTTCCACGACCCGGCCGGTGCGCCCGGCACGATCAACACCCGCAGCGGCGGCTTCCTGGACGACGCGGATGCGTTCGACGCCGACTTCTTCGGCATCGCCCCGCGCGAAGCCGAGGCGATGGATCCGCAACAGCGGTTGCTGCTGCAAGCCACCTGGCGGGCCTTCGAAGACGCCACGCTCGACCCGCGCGGCGAGGCCGGTTCGCGGACCGGCGTCTTCGTCGGGGTGATGGCCAACGAATGGGCCAACTTGCAGATGAGCGACTACGCCGCGATCACGCCGCAGCACGGCTCAGGCAACGGGTACTTCATGACCGCGAACCGGCTGTCCTACCAGTTCGACCTGAAAGGACCGAGTGTCGCGGTCGACACGGCATGCTCGTCGTCGCTGGTCGCGGTGCACCTCGCCTGCGGCGCACTGGCTTCCGGCGAATGCGATCAGGCGGTCGCCGGTGGCGTCAACCTGGTACTCACGCCCGCGGTCGGGGTGTTCTACACCCAGGCCGGTCTCTCCGCCCCGGATGCTCGGTGCAAGCCGTTCAGCGCCGACGCCGACGGAATCGTGCGCGGCGAGGGCGTCGCGGTACTCGTGCTGCGCCGCCTCGCCGACGCCCAGGCGGCGGGCCTGCCGATCTACGCGGTGATCAAGGGCAGCGCCGTCAATTCCGACGGGCGCAGCAACGGCATCACGGCGCCGAACCGGTGGGCGCAGCAGCAGGTGATCGGCGCGGCGTGCGAGCGCGCGGGCGTACGGCCCGAGCAGGTGGATTTTCTCGAGGCGCACGGCACCGGAACGGTGCTCGGCGATATGATCGAGGTCAAAGCGCTGGGCCAGCTGCACGGGCGAAACAGGCTTCGCCCCTGCGGGATCGGGTCGATCAAGGGCAATCTCGGCCACACCGAGGGCGCCGCGGGCGTCGCGGGCCTGATCAAGGTCGCCCTCAGTTTGCGGCACGGCGTGGTTCCGCCGTCACGGTTCGCCGACCAGGAGAACCCGCGGCTGCGGATGACACAGCAGGGTCTGCGTCTGCTCACCGACCCGATGCCGCTGGAAGGCCCCGGCTACGGCGGAGTCAGCAGTTTCGGCATCGGCGGCACGAACGCCCATGTCGTGCTGGGCAGCGCACCTGCGGCCGACACGTCGACGGCGTCCGGCGGGGGAGTGCTCACCGTGTCGGCGAACGACGCGGAAGGGTTGCGGCGCAACGCCCGTCGGCTCGCCGAGGCATTGACTTCCAGCCCGCCGGATCAATTCGCGCAAATGTGCTGGACGAGCAACCAGGTCAAATCGTCCGGCCGTGCCCGGCTCGCGATCGTCGCGGCGGATCGCGACACCGCGATCGCGCGGCTGCGCGAGGGCGCGGAGACCGGAGTGGTGCGACCGCTGAGCGTCGGCTGGATGTTCACCGGGCAGGGTTCGCAATTCGCGGGAATGGCTCGCAGGCTGGACGCGGCCAGTCCGCTGTTCCGGCGCGCCTTGGCGGCGGTCGACCAGGTCATGGCCGCCCATCTCGGTCGCTCGGTGCGGGAGCTGATGCTCGACGAGAACACCGGGATCGACCGCACCGATCTGGCGCAACCGGCGATCTTCGCGATGGAGTACGCCTTGGCGAAGTCGCTCGCCGACCTGGGCGTCCGTCCGGCCTGGGTGATCGGGCACAGCATCGGCGAGTTCGCGGCCGCCGCGGTGGCCGGAGTGTTCGATCTGGAGGACGCGTGCCGTCTCGTCGTCGCACGCGGCGAGCTGATGCAGCGGTTGCCCCCGGGCGGAGCGATGCTCGCCGTGCGGGCGGACGCGGCCGACGTCGCAGGACTGCTCGCCGACCGGACGGAGATCGCGATCGCCGCCGTCAACGGACCGAAGGAGATCGTGCTGTCCGGCGCCGCCGCGGCGATCACCCGGATACACGAGGCGCTCGCGGCGCGCGGGGTGGGCGCCAAGGCGCTCACCGTGTCCCACGCCTTCCACAGTCCGCTGATGGAACCGATGCTGGAGAAGTTCGCGTCCGTCGCCCGCGAATGCACCTACCGGACACCGGCTCTGCCGCTGTACTCGACCGTGCGCGGTCGCCTGCTCGACGCGACCGAGACGATGGACGCCGCGTACTGGACCGAGCACGTCCGCGCCACCGTCCGTTTCGGCGAGGCCGTCGAGGCCGCACTCGGCACCGAGCCGAGTCATGTCGTCGAGCTCGGGCCGCGCCGCGTCCTCGCCGCGCAGGTCGGCCGGATCCGCCCGGACCTGGCGTCGCGCTGCCTGACGCCCAGCCCGGGGCCCGGCGCGACCGGGGGCGAACTGGCCGGCACCGTCGCCGCGCTGTATCGCGACGGATTCGATCCCGACTGGGACCGGCTCTACGAACCCGCGCAGTGCGTCCGCCGTCGGCTGCCCGGTTATGAGTTCTGCACCGACCAGCGGTTCTGGCTCGAACCGTGCGCCACCCCCACGCCTTCCGCACCAGCCGAGGAAACCCCCATGGACCAGTTGATCGCCCTCTTCCGTGAACAGAACGCCGTGCTGGCGAGTCTCGCGGGCGTTCCGTCCGCCGGGCGAGTTCCGCAACGGGCGGGGGCCACACCGGCGGTCACGCAGACGGTCACGCCGCAACCGATCGCGACGCAGACGACCACGGACCTGCCGATCGCCCCGGAAGCCGCCGCCGGTGTCGTGCGCGCGGAGTTCGCCAGGGTGAGCGGTTTCCCGGCCGATCGGCTCCGCGATACCCAAACTATCGGCGACGACTTGGGATTCGACTCGCTCATGCTCACCGACCTGATCGCCGCGCTCGTGCGCAAGCTGCCCGGAGCGGCCATCGACCCGAGCCGGTTCACCCCCGCCACGACGATCGGTGATGTGATCGCCCAGGTCTCGAATCAGGGGGGCGCGCCCGTCTCGCGGCAAGCCGCCGCGCCCATGATGGCCGAGGCGCCCGAACCCCGGCGTACGGTCGTCGAGCCGGAGTACCGGATCTCGGATTTCCCTGAGGTGAAAGCGATTTCCGACCGGGTCTCCGCTCTCGAAGCGCTCGGGTTGTCCAATCCCTATTTCTTGATCAACGACGGTGTCACGCGGGACACCTCCGTCATCGACGGTGCGCCGGTGATCAACTTCTCCAGCTACAACTATCTGGGGTTGTCCGGTCATCCGGCGGTCGTCGCCGCCGTGCAGGACGCGGTGGCCCGCTACGGCAGCTCCTGCTCGGCCAGCCGGATCCTGTCCGGTGAGAAGCCGGTGCACCGCGAACTCGAGGCCGAACTCGCCGCCCTGCTCGGCACCGAGGACGCCATCGCGCTGGTCGGCGGCCACTCCACGAACGTCACGATCATCGGGCACCTGGTCGGACCGGAGGACCTGGTGATCCACGACAGTCTCGCCCACGACAGCATCATGCAGGGCTGCAAGCTGTCGGGCGCGACCCGCCGTCCGTTCCCGCACAACGACCACGCCGCACTCGACGCGCTGCTCACCGAGATCCGCCACCAGTACCGGCGGGTGCTGATCCTGATCGAGGGCGTCTACAGCCAGGACGGCGACATCCCGGACCTGCCCGCGATCATCGCGGTGAAGAAGAAGCACAAGGCGCTGTTGATGATCGACGAGGCGCACAGCGTCGGGGTGCTGGGCGCGGGCGGCGGCGGGATCGGCGAATACTTCGGCGTGGATCGCGCCGATGTCGAACTGTGGTCCGGGACGACATCGAAAGCGCTCGCCGGATGCGGCGGGTACGTCGCGGGCAGCGCGGAGCTGATCCGCTTCCTGAAGTACACGACGCCCGGTTTCGTCTACAGCGTCGGCATGACGCCGATGAACGCGGCCGCCTCGGCCGCGGCGATCCGGCAGTTGCGGTCCGAGACCGAACCGCTGGAACGGCTACGCCGCAACTCCCGGCTGTTCCTGCGACTGGCCCGGGAAGCGGGGATCGACACCGGCGACAGCCACGACACTCCGATCGTCCCGTGCATCGTCGGCGACTCGCCGAAGACGCTGCGACTGTCGAACGCACTGCTGCGCCGCGGCATCAATGTCAACCCGATCCTGTACCCGGCGGTGCCGGAGAATCTGGCGCGCCTGCGGTTCTTCATCACCGCCTGCCATACCGAAGATCAGATCCGCGAGACGATCAAGATCCTCGCCGAGGAGATGGCCTTGCTCGCCGAGAGCTGACGCGCGGGGCCTACGCAGCGGCTGCGTCGTGTACCGCCACGCGCACCGGACCGCTGTAGCATCAGCCCGAGGTGGCATCGCCGCGGGTCGCAGCGGCGACTCGGCGGGCCGCGCGGACGATGAGGGCCGAGCGCGGTGTCCGCTGTCGCGGGCAGGGGTTCGAACGCCGTCGACGGGTGCCGCGGGCGTGTGATCTGCCGGATGAAGGTTCCAGCGGCGTTTCGGCTCCAGCCGCGTGCGGCCGGTCGGCTCCCGATCCGATCGCGCACCGCGCCACCGAGCCGATCGATGCCGGCTACCGCGGTGGACGAGGTCGCCTGCCTCGCCGCCGACCGTAGCGACGCATCGGAGGTAGTGGACAGCCATGATTCGCTCGATCGTGCGAACCGCGCTCGCCCTGACGGTCGCCGCCGGTGTGTGCTTCGCGGGTACTCCGCCGCCCATGGTCGCCTCGGCGCCGCTCGGCGTGCTCGTCACCGGCGGTGAGATCGCCGGCCGCGCCGCCGACGGAGTCGTCGAATACCTGGGCATCCCGTTCGCCGCGCCCACCGGGGGCGAAGCGCGGTTCGGGCCGCCGCGCCCCGTGCCGCCGTGGCCCGGTGTGCGCCCCGCCCGCGACCACGGGCCGCAATGCGCGCAGAACGGCTACCTGCCCGGCCTGCCGCCGATCGGGCAGACCAGCGAAGATTGCCTGACCATCGACGTATACGCGCCGGACCGTGCCCGCGATCGCCCGCTGCCCGTCATGGTGTTCTTCTACGGTGGCGGCTATATCAACGGTTCCAACAGCGAATACGACGGGCCCACGCGGATGGTCGCCGACGGCGACGTCATCGTGGTCGTTCCCAACTACCGCCTCGGACCGTTCGGCTTCATGTCGCTGCCCGAACTGACCGCCGAATCCGGCGGCGCCACCGGAACGGTCGGCATCCAGGACCAGCAGGCCGCTCTGCGGTGGGTGCGCGACAACGCGCCCGCTTTCGGTGGCGATCCGGGCAATGTCACGATCTTCGGTGAGTCGGCAGGCGGGGTGAGTGTCTGCACCCACTTCGCCGCACCCGGCTCCGAGGCTCTGTTCGCCAAAGCGATCATCCAGAGCGGCGCCTGCGCACAAGCGCCCCTGGCCCCCGTCGATCCCGGCGACGCGTTCGCGCGCTCGCAGCGCTACGCCGAACGCGTCGGATGCGGGGATCCCGCGACCAGGCTGGCCTGCCTGCGCGCACTGCCCGTCGCGGCACTTCTGGACGCGCCGAACGTCGAAGCCGACGGCCGGACTCCCGTCTGGGTGCCCAGCATCGACGGCGTCGTCATCACGCGGACACTCGACGCGGCCTTGGTGGGGGACGCGAGGAAGACGCCGCTCATCGTCGGGTCCACCAGTGCGGAAGGCGCGCTGAGCGTCGCCGAGACCGACTATGCCCGCGGGCGCGTCCCGGACGCGGCGAGCTATGAACGGTACGTGCGCGAATCCTTCGGCGCCGACGCCGAGCGAGTCCTGGCCCGCTATTCGCTCGACCGATATCCGTCACCGGCGGCCGCCCAGATCGCGGTGATCACCGACAGCCGGTTCGCCTGTCCCGCGCTGTTCACCAGCCGAACGGCGCGCGACGCCGGACATCCACTGTGGCAGTACGAAGTCGATCAGGCGCCGCTCGGTGCCGCCAATCCTGTTCTGCCCGGGGCCTTTCACTCCTCCGAGCTGTTCTATCTGTTCACCCGATTCATGGGCGTGCCGATTCCATGGACGGGTGCGTCCGCCGCTTTCGCCGCGCGAATGCAACGCTGGTGGACCACCTTCGCCCACACCGGTGACCCGAACGATCCGGGTCCACCCGAATGGCCTGCCTGGCCGGAGTCGACCGGGCACAGCCCCGATGGGCCTGCTCTGATCATGCGGGCGACCGGCAGCGTCGTGACGGAGGATTTCGCCGCCATGCACGACTGTGCGTTCTGGGCGGAACGCGACCGCTGAACGGTGAGACTCGAAGTTGAGAAAGTCTCAGCCAGATAGCCCGCTGTTGGCGGAATTCCCCGCTGAGCATCCTGCTCTCGGATGACGGCACGGGCGACCGTGTCGGAAGTGACCCTGCGTTTCGGTGAATGACGGCCGGGCTCACCCGCCGCGCGGTGGCCGCTCGGGGCGCTATCGACGAGGCCGGGAACCCGGCTCCCCAGGATCAGGATGATGATGTCACCGCGGGGGGCGCGGTCGGGACGTCTGCTTCGATCCGCAGGATCCACGGTGAAACGCCGCAGGTAGGAGCATACTGACGCGATGAACGAATCGGGCGACCGAATCGTGGACACGGCCGAGGGAGCGGTAGCCCGGGTGGTCGGCGCAGGCACACCGCAGACCACGGGCAGCTTCCGATTCTGGTTCGCCGATCAGCGGTGGGAGTGGTCGGACGAGGTCGCCGCGATGCACGGTTACGCGCCCGATTCGGTGGCGCCGACGACCGAGTTGCTGCTCGCGCACAAGCACCCCGAGGACCGGGATCATGTCGCGGAGGCGATCGAGAAGTCGGTCCGCAACGCCGAACCGTTCTGCAGCCGCCACCGCATCATCGACACCGCGGGAGTGCTGCACCACGTCCTCGTGCTGGGCGACACCATGACCGACAAGGACGGCACCGTCGTCGGTACCGCGGGCTACTACGTCGACCTGACCACCACCATCGCCGAGGAACGCCAGGATCTGCTCGACGGCACGCTGCCGAAACTGTTCCGGGCGCGCGCGCTGATCGAGCAGGCCAAAGGCGTGCTGATGCGGGTCTACCGGATCAACGCCGAGCAGGCGTTCCACGTCTTGCAGTGGCGTTCGCAGGAGACCAACGTCAAGCTGCGTGACCTGGCCGCCCAGCTCATCACCGAGATCGACCACCTGCCCCCGGCTCCCCCCGCGGTGCAGACCGCCTTCGACCACATGCTGCTCACACTGCACGAGCGCATCCCGAAATCGTGAGCTCCGCCGCGTCCTAGGGCCCCCGGAGCAGGGCGCCGGCTCCGTCGCGCAGCCCGGCCACGGCGTCGACCAGGACGATCTCGGCGCCGATCGCCAACGCGGCCACCGGAAGGGCTTCGTCGGCACGGCGCATCTCACCGGCCGCGGCGTTCGCCGCCGGGCCGAGCAACGGGTTCGGAGCGGTCCCGGCCAGCACCAAGCGGTCGCTCAGCGCCGCAGGGTCGAGCAGTAGGCGCTCCACGGTGGTGGCGCGCAACGCCATTGTGGTCGCGGCCAGCCCGGTCACCGCCAAGCCGTCCGGACGGTCGATCTCGGCGGCGAAGCGGTCGAGCACCCGGCGGTGGCGCAGTGCCGCCATCCGGTGCAGGATCTCGCGGACTTCCGCGTCGAGCGCCTTCGGGTCCGACCCCGGCATCAATGTGCCCGCTTCGGCCTCGACCACATCCCGGCCCTTCGCGTCGAACACCGCCCGCAGCTCGGTCCTGGCCCGGGTTTCTCCGGCGAGCACGACGACTTCCGCGTGCACGGTGTCGGCCAGCCGGTCCAGTTCCCCGGCGAACTCGCGGATGTCGCGTCGCGTGGTGTTCTCGACCCGCTCCCGGATCGTGCGATGCGTCCAGTCGTCGCGCCGGATCTCCGGATGGCCGACGTCGCGGAGGGTCTCCTCCGCTTCGCCGCCGTGGCCGTCGAGTGCGTAGAGTTCCGAGCTCACCCGGTCCACGAGGGCCACGACGTGCGGTATCTTCTCGGCCTGCACTTCGATCAGCGGCAGCAGGTAGGGCAGGGGTGAGACCCGGACGATCTGGGCGCGCGGCGGGCTCGGCAAGCGTTCGTCGGCGAGCACCTCGGTCTCGTCGGCGATGAGCAGCCTGCCGCAGCGCCCGCGCGGCGGGGGATGCAGTTCGATCGCCTGGGCAAGCAGCCGCCGGATCCGTGGGCGGGCGCCGCTGCGGTCCAATTCGGCGTCGATCGAGCGCCAGCGCAACTCGGTGCCACGCGCCGCGTCTTCGGTGTCGTATGAGCTGTCGAAACAGACCGAGGCGAAGGGGCCGTGTTTTCGGATTATCCGGTGGAGATCGGCCATCGGTATCACCTGATTTCCCTGGCCGCGGACGCCTGCACCGAGACGGGCGGCGAGAATCGGGCATCCACCCGGTCGGAGGGCGTCGGTGCCCGGGTGGCCTCGTCGTGTGTGCCCACAGCTTCGGTTCGGCGAACCATAATCGGCGGGTACCCGGGTGCCTCGGGCCGAATCAGCCACCACAGATCCTTGCAAGGCCCCTTCCCCGTATCGCCCACACTCGTTGCGCGCGAGGGCTTTCCGCCCTTCCGAGGCCGTCGACGGGCTCGGGCCCCGCCGGTCCGCGCCTGATCGTCGCCGTTGTCGATGGTCACCGCCCGATATCGACCTCTCCGGCCCGTTCGGAATCGCGCAGCAGGCGTGTTCGTGCCCTACGCGATGTCGACGAGAGCGATCCGCCGATCCGAGCGCCCGTAGGTGCGCAGGCGCCGCCCCACCGGTACCCGCGGGCCCGCGTGCGCAGCCACGGCAGTCGGTGAGAGGGATAGGTGATTTTTCGCTCGCTGCCCTTTTTCGGTTTCTTGTAAGAAAGCCGGTCGGACGCATGTTTTCACTGATCAGCGGGTTGAATTGTAACCAAGCGACCGCTTGGTGTCCGAATCGTGAACCGTAAAGATCGGTTTGTTTCAGGTGTGCTGTGGTAAATGTGGGAGGTATCGGTTCGACAGCGCGGTCGTTCCGACAAATGGGGCGAGGAACCCGCGCTGCTCGATGTTCAGCCGATTCGACGCGCTCTGGCGCGAAACCACCGGCGCGCACGAACACGAGGGCTCTCCGCAAGTATGTGTGCGGCAACGTGCACCAGCGCAGAGGAACGTCATCGTGATCGAGAAACCCGAAGCGCCCGTCGCGGACGACGAAGAACGAGATCGGATCGTATGGCCCGACCCCAGCCCACTGAGCGGCTGGTGGGCCGAAGTCATGGCTCATCGCCGGATCACCCGGCCCCACACCTCCACCGCCGACCCTCGGCACAACTGACCGGACCGACGGGGTCGCCCGGCCTTCCGTGACGTGCGGAAGGCCGGACCCGGCGATCCCGTACGCGTCGCTGCCGTCGGCAACCGCGCCGTAATTGCGGCCCGTGCGCCGCTTTACGGCGCCTTCGTTCGAATCACGCCTGTGGAAAGTGTTTCCCGGTGAGGCGAACGTGTCGGCGATGTAAATAGCTTGTTGCGGCGGATGACTCGCGCGCCGCGAAAATTCGCCGGGCTTTTGCGACAAGCACTTCGAACCGCGTGAAAATCGAAGGTTCGACCCGAGTTCCGCTGAACCGCCGGGATGGAACTCCTCGCCCCGACCTGATCGCCCGCGAATTCCGGGCTCGTTCGGCGTGTCTGCCGCACGGGGGGTTGCGTCCCTTCCCGCTTCCGGTTCCCGCCAAGACTCTCTGACTGCCAACGGGTTTGGCGTCTGCTTCAATGGGTGGTCACATTCGGCGGAGGACACGGGGGCGTGATGTCCGGCACCAGAGCTGTCTCCTTTCGGGGAGTCGATGTGCTCGAAGGTCTGCTGCATTCGTTGGTACTGCGGCCGCCGCGCGGCGAGCGGCTGCTGCCGATGGTGGGTCTGTGCGGCGATCTCACCAATGTCGAAGCATGCCTGGACATGTTCGACGCGGCGCTCGGCGGCGCGGTGCACGTGGCCGCGAACGTCGACGCTCTCGACCCCTTGCCCGACGGCAGCTCCCTGGTCGAGGAAACCACGCCGGGGCTGACCGCACTGCGCCGACTGCTCTACAACCTCTGCAAGGGTTTGTCGGCCGACCGCTTCGGGCGCCTGCGCCCGTTGCCTTTCCGGCGCTACCGGTTGGCCGAGTGGTTGATGGCTCGCAAGCTGAGTTCCGACAACGAACTGGACGAGCTGGCGACGTTGCTGCGCAGGGACTTCGGCCGGTGGGGCGAGGAATTGCTCGGCGAAGCCGAGGCCACGGTGGGCCCGGTGCAGCGAATCGTGCTGGGGCTGTTGCGCATCGTGCTGCCCACGGCGGTGTTCCGGGCGCGCACCGGCGGCCGGATTCCCGGTGTGGGACGGGAGTTCCGGTGGTTCATGCGCCAGCAATACCTGGCCCCGGAACAGTCCAGCCAGTTCGTCGGATTCGCGCACCGCCTCACCGAGGGCGCCCGGCGCCGCGAACACGCCGAGCATCTGGCCAAGCTGCTGGTGCACGCGTTTCTCGAGGATTTGCGCGTCGCCTACCGCCGGCGCTGGTGGAGTATCGGCGCGGCACGGCGCACCACCTATCCGGTCGCGATCCTGCGCGCGCTCGACGGCGAGGCCGGTCCCCGGCTGCTCGACCTGATCAACGACGTGCGCAACGAGACCGGCAAGGACGATCCGCTGCTGGTGGTGGCGGGTACCCGGACGCCACCACTCGGCGTCACCGCGCGCCCGGCGTACCGGGTGCGGCGGCTGTACGAGATCTGGGTGGAGGACTTGCCCGTCGAGCGGCAGCGGCAGCGCCCCCGAGCCTGGCAGCTGTGGCTCGACGTGCCCGCGACCGGCCCGAACGACGACGAGCCCGACCCGTTCCGGCGTATCCCGCCCCCCGATCCGCCGTGGTGGGCGCGGCGGGCGGTGTCGGCGACCGCGATGTTGCTGGTGGTGGTGCTGGCCGTGGCGGCGGCCGGATTCGCGACATGGCGACCGTGGCGTGCGAGCGAGTCCGCGTGCGCCACCGCCGCCGCCGACCGGTGGGTGCGCGTCGTTTCCGGTGCGGACGGCAGTTGCGTCGGTTTCAGCGCCTACGATCCGGATGATTCCGCGGCAGGCGGACGGGGCTTCCTGTTCGCGAGCGACGAGCCCGGTAGCCGCCGTCTGGTGGAGGTGCAGCGGCGGGTGTACAAGCAGAATCTGCTGGCCGAGCAGCTGGCCAGGGAGCAGCCGGCGCGGCCGTTGTTCACCCTGGTGTACTTCGGCCAGCTCGCCGGCGTTCCGGGCGATTACCCGGCGCAGAGCGAGGACATCGAGGGCTTGGCGCTGGCACAGTACGGCGCGCTGGAATCGGTCGCCTCGTCCGACACCCTCACACCCGACACCGTCCCGCTGATCCGGCTGTTGCTGGCGAACACCGGTCCGGCCAATCTGCAGGGTCCGCAGGTCGTCGAGCTGCTGAGGCCGCTGATCCGCGCCGAGCCGGGCATCGTCGGGGCGATCGGACTCGATCAGAGCCGGACGGCGACGCTGAGCATGATCAATTCGCTCACCGGCCTCGGCATTCCGATGGTGGCGCCGAGTCTGTCGGCCGACGAGATGGTGCTGTCCTCGCCGCTGTACTTCCAGATCGCACCGCCCAACCATGCGATCGCCGACATGATCGAGCAGTACCTGAATTCGCTTCCCGAGGCGGCCGGGCGCGGCGTACGGATCTTCCACCGGCCCGACCCGACCGATCTCTACACCACGAACATGGCCGCCGACCTGCACATTCTCGCCAGGGGCGGGCGAACGAAGTGGGATGGATCCTGGGACGTGCGCGAGGCATTCACCAGGGCGGACAACACCGACGCGTGTGACGAGGTGCTGTTCTTCGCAGGGCGGGATTCGGAATTCCCCGACTTCCTGCAGAGCCTCAACCGAGCATGTGGCGACCAGCGGGTGCTGTTGATCGCGGACGATTCGGTCAACCGGTTCATGGCCAGCGCGGACCGGCGCAGGGCGGCCAACAGCGCGCGGCCGCTGGTCTACGTGGCCAAAGCGAGCCTGGTGACCTGCCGGAACAGGGGCCAGGGCCGACGCAGCCGGGTCGAGTTCTACCATCTCGCCACCACCGTGGATCCGGACATTCCGAGCTGGAACGCGTGCGCCGAAGCCGACAAACCGCTCGGCGAGCGCGTCCAGTTGCATCCGCTTGGGGAGCGGGTCGCGCTGACCTACGACGCGGTCGGATTGTTCGTGCGCGCCGTGCAGTCGCTGGCCCCGGCCGTCTCGGGCGTGTGGACCGAGCCGATCCCGATCAGCGCGGCCGCGGTATGGGCCGCGCTGCGCGACCTACCGCGGCAACCGGCCATCGAATCCAGCAGCGGCGTGCTGGACTTCTCGGTCAGCCAGGGCGCCCACGCGGGGCGGGTGGCGCACGACAAGTGGGTCGGCATGCTCAGTGTGGAGCAGATCTGGGATCCCTCGAGCACCGCCGAGCCCGTGATGATCTACGGCTGTGGCCGGGCCACCGCCGATGACACCGCGCAGTGCCGTCCCTACCCGCTCGGCGGCGGCTGACCGGCCTCGACACGGCTCGGCTCCGAAGTCGCGCTGAGTGGCTCGGCCAACTCCTCCAGCGAACGGCCCTCGGCCCGCACGCCGTAGGCCAGTTCGACCAACCCGGCCGCGAACATGGCGAGTGCGCCGATGACGAACGCCAGGGCGGTCTTCCCGGGATCGCCATCCGCGGTCAGTTCGGCGAACACCAACGGTCCCGCGACGCCGCCCGCGACGGTTCCGATCGCGTAGAAGAAGGCGATGGCCATGGCGCGGGTCTCCATCGGGAAGATCTCGCTGACCGTCAGGTAGGCGGCGCTGGCGCCGCACGACGCGACGAACAGCACGGCGGTCCAGCAGGCGGTGAGCGTCGTCGCCGTCAGATGACCGCCCGCGAAAAGCCACGCGGTGCCGAGCAACAGCACGGCCGAACCGAGATAGCTGCCCGCGATCATCGGCTTGCGCCCGATCGTGTCGAACAGCTTGCCCAGCAGCAGCGGGCCGAGGAAGTTGCCGAAGCACAGGACCGCGAAGTAGTAGCCGACCCGGTCGTCGGGAATATCGAAGGATCTGGACAAGATGAGCGCGTAGTTGAACGTGATGGCGTTGTAGAGGAATGCCTGCCCGATGAACAGCGACAAACCGAGCACGCCGCGCCGTGGATAGCGCCGCACGATCACCTCCGTGATCTCGCGGAAGGAGATGGTCCGCCGCTGCCGGATCCGGATCTGCTGATCGGAGACGTCTGTCAGCGCGGCACCCGCGTCCGCTCTGACGCGCTCCTCGATCGCGGTGACGGTGCGCTCCGCGTCGTCTTCCTGACCGTGGATGAATTGCCAGCGCGGACTCTCCGGGACATGCCTGCGCACCAGCAGGATGACCAGTCCGAACACGGCACCGAGCGCGAAGGTCAGGCGCCAGCCGACATTCGGGGCGAAGAGGTCGGTGTCGAGCGCGACGATGGACAGCAGCGCACCGCCGACGGCGCCGAGCCAGTAGGTGCCGTTGATGACGATGTCGATGCGCCCGCGGTACTTCTTCGGGATCAGCTCGTCGATGGCGGAATTGATGGCCGCGTATTCGCCGCCGATGCCGAATCCGGTGAGGAACCGGAAGAAGACGAACCACCACATCGAGAACGACAGTGCCGTCATCGCGGTCGCGAACAGGTACACCGCCAGGGTGACCAAGAAGAGCTTCTTACGGCCGAATCTGTCGGTCAGCCAACCGAAGAACAGCGCGCCGGAGCCGGCGCCCGCGACGTACATCGCCGCGGCGAGACCGGAAACCTGTGCCGCCGTGATGTTCAGGCCACTGCCCGGTTCCGACAGCCGGGCGGCCACGCTGCCGACGACGGTCACTTCGAGCCCGTCGAGGATCCAGACGGAGCCGAGCCCGATCACGATCATCCAGTGCCACCGCGACCAAGGCAGACGATCCAGCCTGGCCGGGATGTCGGTCGATATGGTCCGCACGGATCACCCCTTCGGAAGACTGACGGTCGGATACCCCGAGCCGCCCCGGCCAACCGCGCCGTGGGCTAGGCTCGGATCCCGAGTGAAACGTGTTCTAGAAAGTGGTTCGCGATGAAGACGATCTACGCGCTGTGGGGCGTGCGCGACCTGCTCGCGGCGGATCCGGCGCCGCGACTGGCGGGGGCCGCGGCCGTGCAGGCGAACATCGCGGACGCGGCGGTCGAGGCGGCGATGTTGCGCATCACGACCTTCGACGCGCCGGTGCAGGCCGTCGTCAGCGTCTGGTGGGACGCGACGCCGCGCCCGGACGCGGCGCAACGAGCGCTGAGCGCCGTGGCCGAGCGGGTGGCAGGCTGGCACGTCGAGGAGGCGACTCCGATTCCGCCGCCGGCCACCGCCGTGCGCGAGCGGGCGCCGGGCTTGTCGAATATCGCCTTCCTGCGCAAACCGGATGAACTGTCGCAGGCCGACTGGCTGGACCGCTGGCGCAACCACCACACCGCGATCGCCATCGAGACCCAGGCGACGTTCGGCTACGTCCAGAACGTCGTCACCGGTCCCGCCACGGCCGGTGCGCCGGACATCGCCGGAATCGTGGAGGAGCTGTTCCCGATCGAGGCGCTCACCGATCCGCACGCGTTCTACGGCAGCGGCGGCGACGCGGCGGAGCTGGCGCGCCGCATCGAGCGGCTGATGACCAGCGTCGCGACCTTCGGCGGCGACCGGAACCTGGATGTCGTACCCACCAGCCGGTATCGGCTGCGCTGAGCGGTTCAGCGGCCAGGGGAACGTTCCGCCGATTCCCGCAACGCGACTCGGGCGGCGCGCACGGCGGGATGGCCGCCCGCGCCGCGCCGATAGGCGAGACGGGTTCGCCGTCGCGTCGGCAGCGCGCCGAGCGTGACGCCCGGAGGGCGATCCCGCGTCCCGAATTCCGGGACGAGGGCGACTCCTTGACCGGCGGCGACGAGTGCGAGGACCGTGCCGAAGTCGTCGGCGTGATGCCGGATCCGCGGCGTGAAGCCCGCGGCCTCGCACGCGCGCACGGTCATCGTGTGGCACAGCGTGCCGGGAGTGCTGGCGATCCAGGCACTTTCGCGGTGCGCGGCGAGTGGTTCGGCCGATCGCGCCGCGAGATAGACGATCTCCTCGAACAGCGGCTCGCTGTGCAATGCGGGATCGGCGGGGACCGGCACGTAGTCGTACTCCTGGATCAGCGCGACATCGAGGGTCTCGGCGCGCAGCGCGTCGGGCGCCAGCGCCGGATCCAGTTCGGTCACACGCAGTTCCAGCCGGGGGTGCGCACTGCTCAGTGCGACGAGTGCGGGGGAGAGGATGGTCCGCACCGCGGTGGGGAACGCTCCGATGCGCAGCGTTCCGGTGAGTTCGGCGCGCGTCGTGGCCAGCTCGGCGCCGGCCTGTTCGAGCACCGCGAGAATCCGCTCGGTGTGCTGGACGAGCGCCACGGCCGCCGGGGTCAGCGTCACCCGCCGGCCGGTTCGCGTCAACAGTGCCACGCCTGCCTCCCGTTCCAGGGCGGCGAGTTGCTGCGAGACCGCCGATGGCGTGTAGGCGAGGGCTTCCGCCACCGCGGCGATGGTCTCGCGATGCGACAGTTCCCGCAGCAGGCGCAGTTTCCGGACATCGAGCATAAGTCGAGCTTATGGTCTGCGACAGAAACATGAACTGGATCTGATGATTCGGCGCGGTCAGGCTGGTCGTCATGACACTCGCAGGTCTTCTCGTCCCCTTGGTCACGCCGTTCACGGCCGATGGCGGGCTCGCCGCGGGCGCGCTGGAGCGGCTCGCGCACGAGGTGCTCGACGACGGAGCGACCGGCATCGTCGCGCTCGGCACCACCGGGGAGCCCGCGACGCTGACGGCGCAGGAGCGGGCACGAGTGGTCGACGTGTGCGCAGGCGTCTGCCGGGAACGCGACGCGCCGTTGCTGGTCGGCGTGGGATCGAACTCGACAGCGGCTTCTGTCGAGACACTCGCCGGTCTCGATCCGGGTAGCACCGCGGCGCTCACCGTGGTCCCGTACTACACGCGACCGTCCGAGGCGGGTGTGCTCGCGCACTTCCGGGAGCTCGCCGCGGCGTCCCCGGTGCCGCTGGTCGTCTACCACATCCCGTATCGGACCGGGCTTTCCCTCGGTACCGACACCTTGCTCGCGCTCGCGGATATGCCCGAGGTCATCGGCCTGAAGCATGCCGTCGGCGCCATCGATGAGGCAACCATCGCGCTGATGGGCGCGCGACCCGCCGATTTCGCCGTGCTGGCGGGCGACGATGTGTTCGTCGCGCCGCTGCTGGCTCTCGGCGCCTCCGGTGCGATCGCGGCCTCGGCCGCCGTGCACACCTCGTCGTTCGTGGCCCTGGTCGCCGCTTGGCGCACCGGTCCGGTCGACCTGGCGCGGTCGCTCGGTCACCGGCTGGCGGTACTGTCGGCGGCGCTGTTCGCCGAACCCAATCCCGCGGTGATCAAAGCCGTGCTCGCGGCGCAGGGCCGCATACCGAGCGCTGCGGTACGGCTGCCGTTGCTGCCCGCGAGCGAGGCCGCGACCCGGGCCGCCTTGGCCGCGCTCGCGGAATTCCCGACATCAGGAACGGGCAATGACTGGTGTTGCGGCCGCGAAGGTGCAACGCTTAAACGGTGACACAACCTCCGGATACCCAGGCGGCTGGGCCCGACCCGTCGGCCGACAAACTGGACGCGGCCGTCTTCAAGGTCGCGGGCGTGGTCGTGCTCGGCGCGATCATGTCGATTCTCGACATCACCGTCGTCAGCGTCGCGATCCCGACCTTCCAGCGCGAGTTCGACACGAGCTACGCCATCGCGGCGTGGACGATGACCGGCTACACGCTCGCGCTGGCCACCGTGATCCCGCTGACCGGGTGGGCGGCCGACCGCTTCGGCACCAAGCGGCTGTACATCATGGCGCTCACCTTCTTCGTGCTCGGTTCACTGCTGTGCAGCACGGCGTGGAACATCGAATCGCTGATCGCCTTCCGCGTGATCCAGGGCTTGGGCGGCGGCATGCTGATGCCGCTGGGCATGACGATCATGACCCATGCCGCCGGTCCGCAGCGGGTCGGCAGGGTGATGGCGGTGCTCGGCGTGCCGATGCTGCTCGGCCCGATCGGCGGCCCGATCCTGGGCGGCTGGCTGATCGAGAACTTCAGCTGGCACTGGATCTTCTTGATCAACTTGCCGATCGGCGTGGTCGCCTTGGCGCTCGCGATCATCTTGCTGCCCGGCGACAAGCCGGAGCCGTCGGAGTCGTTCGACTTCATCGGCATGCTGCTGGCCTCGCCCGGCCTCGCGCTGTTCCTGTTCGGCGTCTCCTCGATCCCGGGGGAGGGGACCGTGCTGGCGGCGAAGGTGCTGATTCCGGCCGCCGTCGGCGCGCTGCTGATGGCCGCGTTCGTGTTCCACGCGCTGCGCACCGAGCACCCGCTGATCGATCTGCACCTGTTCCGCAACCGGTCGCTGACCTTCGCGGTGCTCACGATGGTGCTGTTCGCGATCGCGTTCTTCGGAGCGGGCCTGCTGCTGCCGACCTACCTGCAACAGGTGCGCGGCGAGTCGGCGCTGCAAGCCGGTCTGCTGATCGCGCCGCAGGGCATCGGCGCGATGCTCAGCATGCCGATCGCGGGCCGTTTCGTGGACAAGATCGGTCCGGGCAAGATCGTGCTCGTCGGTATCACGCTGATCTCGATCGGGACGGCGTACTTCATCCAGCTCGACGCCGACAGCTCGTACCTGCCCATGATCGGCGCCCTGTTCGTGATGGGCCTCGGCATGGGCTGCACCATGATGCCGATCATGACCGCGGCGATCCAGACCCTGACCCACCAGCAGGTGGCTCGCGGGTCGACGCTGATGAACATCGTCAACCAGACCGCCGGTTCGATCGGCACGGCGACGATGTCGGTGGTGCTGACCAACCTGCTGAACAACCAGCCGCTCGCGCGTCCGGCGATCGCGTCGAACTTCGATCCCGGCCTGGCGAGCCAGCTTCCGCCGGGGGCCGTCGACACCGGTCTCCAGCAGGCCGCGGAAGCGTTCAGCCACACCTATGTGGTGGCGCTGGTGCTGATCGTGCTCACCTTGATCCCGGCATCCTTCCTGCCACGCACGAAGCCGAAGAACCCGGAGGCGGTCGACGCCGCCACGGTGGTACACGCCTAGGTGTACGCGTCCCGGGATCGCCTGTCCGTCAGGCGATCTCGGGACCATGCCGGCTGGTTGTCGCCCGATCGCCCCGTGAAGTCACGCCGGGGACGCGTTTGCGGCAGCTGGTCGGGTCCGGTCGAAGACGATCCGGACGACCGGGCCTTCCACCGGATAGGCGAGGCGAATCCGTCTGCTGCCGCTGCATGCGGCACTTGTGTGCGTTCCGGTCACCGATGGCTTCGAAGGCCGTCGAACACGATCTCCGCGGCACGCCGCCACGACGGCGAGCCGGTGGTCTCCCCGAGCAGCGACAGCGCCCACACCAGGGCGACGACGTCCTCGTCGGTCGCGTCGGCGCGCAGCGCACCGTCTTCCCGGACGCGCGCGAGAACGGCGGACAGCTGCGACATTCCGCGGTGGCAGGCTTCCGCCAGCCGAGCCGCCGCGGGATGATTCCCGGTGAACGCCTCGAGCAATCCGCGATCGGCGGTCAGCCGGACGAGCAGGTCTTCCACGAATCCGGTGAACGCCGTCCACGCGTCCGGCTCGGCCGCGGCGCGGGCGGCGATCTCGTCCACGGCCGCCAGGCGTGGCGGCAGGAGGGCGTCGATCAACGTGTCGCGGGTCGGGAAATGGTTGTACAGCGTTCCGATGCTGACGCCCGCCCGCCGCGCGATCTCCTCCAGAGAGCCCTCGAGGCCCTGCTCGGTGAACACATCGGCCGCGTGCCGCAGCAATTTCTCGCGATTGCGGGCGGCGTCCCGGCGCAGCGGTTTGGTCACGCGCCCATCCTACAAAACTGAGGGAAGCCTCGATTTCATGCTACGGTGATAAGTCGAGGGGTCCCTCAGATTCAAGGAGAGTGTATGGCCCAGCAAGCAACCGCGGTGATCGTCGGCGTCGGGCCCGGTCTCGGGATGTCGATGGCCCGCCGTTTCGGCCGGGAAGGATTTCGCATCGCGCTGATCTCGCGCAGCGACGCGAGGCACGCGGCATATCTGGCCGACTTGGCGGCGCGCGGTATCGACGCCACCGCCCACGTCGCGGACGTCACCGATCGCCCACGGCTCGGCGCGGTCCTCGACGACATCCGCCGCGACGGCCCGATCGGAATGGTCTATTACGGGCCGGGGCCGACGCAGCAGCCGGTGCCGATCACCGATATCGACGCCGAGACGGCGCGATCGGCATTCGAGTGGGTATGGCCTGCGGTGGACGTGGTGAGCGACGTGCTGCCCGGCATGCTCGACCGCGGGGACGGTGCGTTGCTCTTCGCCGGTGGCCTTTCCAGCGTCCGCCCCATGCCCATGCTCGGTCACCTCGCCCTCGCGACCGCCGCGCTGCGCAACTACGCGCTCACCCTCAATGCGGCCCTGGCGGGGCGCAACCTCTACGCGGGCACCCTCACCATCGGCGGTCTCGTGGAGCGCGGGGACATCCACGCCATGGTCACCGCCGACCCCGCGCGCTTCGGCAGCGCGGAAGGCCACACTCTCGATCCGGACGACTTGGCCGAGACCGCGTGGAACATGTATCGCGGCCGCGACCGGGCCGAGGAGATCTTCGACGCCATCGGCGGATGACGGTCGGACTCAGCCGTAGAGCGCGATGAAGCGGTCCAGGGAGCGCTCGATATCGCCTTTGACCGCGCGGGCCACACCGGATCCGATCGGACCGAACAGCGGCGCGCCGCCGAGTTCGATGTCGACGGTGACCTCCGAACCGGAGCCCTTCGGCGCGACGAGCAGTTGCAGGCCCAGCTTGGTGCCGCCCTTGCCCGCGCCGCTCAGTTGCAGGCGGCGCGGGGGCTCGGCGGCGCGCACCGTCCAGGTGACCCGGTTGCGCAGGCCCTTCACCGAGGCGATGCCGACCAGTTGGGTGCCGACGGTCAACTCGGCGGGAACCTCACCGCGCCAGGCTTCGTGCATGGTCAGCCATTTGTCGAGTTCGGCGAGGTTGGAGGTGTGCGTCCAGGCCTCCTCCGGCGAGATCGGGACGTCGACCGAGACCTTCAGCTTTGCCATGGGCGCATGGTATCCGGCCGGTGGCCCACCCGGTCGAATTCGAACACCCGCCAATACGTTTGTGGACAGACCGGTGAACACCCGTTCCACCTGCCGAGTTCCGGCGCGCGGCTGCACGGCCGCTGCGCCGCCGGTGCCGTTCCCGGTGCTCATCCGGGTGCGGCCCCGTACGCAGGGCGAACGTCCGCGGGTTGCACCGCAGCCCAACATTATTGCGCAGCTATGTCGCGATCCCCGGCACGTATCGTCCCAGCTCCGGGAAAACAGAAAGTGTCGATGGGATCGGCAGAGACTTCGTCGGAATGCTGCTAATGTGCGTTTGGTCGGATTCTGGTTACCGTTCGGATACGATCCGGGCGGTCGGCGATTGACGTGTAATCGCCTGTCCTGCGGGCACTGTGCGGTAGGCACTCGCGATGAGTGCCGGTGCCGTCGCGGGGTTCCGGTACTCCGACGCGGACCCCACCGACCGGTCCGTTCATGGTCGGCAGGCGAGGGAAGGCGAGCGAAGCAGGATGGCAATGGGCCGATTCCTCGAGACCAGTCAACGACGAAAGAACTGATGAATCAAGATATCGCCGTGGTGCTTTCATGGATCCTCGCCGCCGCTTTGGTGATCGCCGTAGCGGGGGCGTTGTACGCAGTGCAGTATGCCAGGGCTCAACGGGCCAAGCTCGAGGCTGTGAGCAGGGAACAGCGCGCGACGGAGGACACGCTCGAGCGGTTCGCCGCCACCACGCTGCCCGCGGTGGCCGAGTCGATCCGCCGGTTCGAGTCGCAGGTGCCCCCGGTCGAAGTCCAGGCGGGCATGGAGAATTCACGGCTCGCGCAGATCCTGCGGTGGATCTCCGAGCGGTACGCCGACGATCTGAGCCTGATGCGCTCGGAGACCAGGGACCTGACCAACAACGAGGCGCAGCAAGCGATCAAGGCCGCCGAGGAATCCGCGCGCACCGAGGTCGCCTCGGCGTCGCGCCAGGCGACCAGCGCCGCGGTGCGCTCGTTCGGTACCTCCGTGGTCAGCCTCGGCGCGGATGTCAGCCAGGTGGTGAGCGCCGCGCTGCGTGAGCATCGCGACGACGCGGTGTACGAAACCCTCACCCGCATCGACCACACCGTGCAGCAGATGATCCGTCAGGCGCAGTCCTATGTGATCGTTTGCGGTGGTCTGCCCGGCCGTCGCTGGCCCGCGCAGACGCTGACCGACGTGGTCGGCGGCGCCATCGGCCGCGTCCGCGAATACCTGCGGGTGCGGCCCAACCAGCTCGATCGCATCGTGATCAGCCGCGCGGTGGAACCGCTCGTGCACACGCTGGCGACCCTGCTGGACAACGCGTTGCGGTACTCCCCGCCGACCTCCTACGTGGACGTCAACTTCCAGGAGGGTCATCACGGCGTCACCGTCATCATCGATGACGCGGGCGTGCGGATGAACGCCGAGCAGATGGAGGAGGCCCGCCAGGTGCTCGCGCACGAGCGGCCCGTCGACATCCACCAGCTCGGCCCGTCGCCGAAGGTCGGCTTCCCGGGTATCGCCGCGCTGGCTCGTCGCTACGGTTTCACCGTCTACATCGACGGCCCGAACGTCTACGGCGGCATGCGCGCGATGGTCTACATCCCGGAGTCGCTGCTGGTCACCCCGCAGAACGTCCAGGAGGTCGCGCCCGTGGCCGAGGCCAAACCGGAGCCGGTGACGGTTCCCGCGCAGGACGCGCCGAGCGAGCAGTCCGGCGAGGACGAGCACTCGCTGACGGTGAGCGAGATCACCAGTGGCGGGTTACCCAAGCGACGACGCAGGACGGTCGCGCTCGCCCCGGTCGGGCCGCGCACCGAACCGGGCCTCGCTCGCCCCGAGGTCGCAGCAGCTTGGCATACCGGCTCCAAGAGCGGCCGCGCCGCCGCATCTGATGACACGGAAGGGATGACATCCTGATGGCCACACCCGTGACCGACAGCAGCAACAAACTGGGCTGGCTACTCGAAGATCTCAGCATCACGGGTGTGCGGTTCGCGGTGTTGCTGTCCGACGACGGCCTGCGGATCGCGCACTCCACGGGGATCGCGCGTGACGAGGCGGAGCGCTTCGCCGCGGCGGCCTCCGGCCTGCGCTCGCTCGGCAAGGCGCTCGGCGAGTTCTGTGGCGATTCCACGAATGGCGTCCGGCAGAACATAACCGAGTACGACCAGGGGATGATCCTCATCACCGCGGCGGGCGAAGGGGCGTTACTCGGCGTCGCGACGACCAACGAGATCGACGTGGGCCTCGTCGCCCACCGGATGAACGAGTTGGCCGGCCGGGTCGGACGCGAGCTCGGCAGCCAGCCGCGTAGGCGCGTAGACGGCAGCGAAATGCCATGATCGAGCGCAGCGAGCGAGTCAAAGGTACTGCGCCGCTGCGCATCACGGAGCCGAGCGAAAGCGAGGCGACGTCATGAGCAAGCCGCGGCGCGATCCGGACCTGGTCCGGGCCTATGTGCGCACCGGAGGGCGTACGCGTCCCACTCGCGAGCTGGACCTGGTTACTTTGGTCCTGACCGCCAAAGATCCACTCCCCGGCGCGTCGCCCGATGCGCGCCGGGTCATGGCCCTGTGCAGCCGTCGAGGTGCGCTGTCGATCGCCGAGATCGCGGCGTATCTCGACCTCCCGCCGTCCGTCGTGAAGATCGTCGCGTCCGATCTCATGGACGGCGGGCACCTGGTCACTCCCACCCCGGCCGAGTCCCTGCCGGAGATCGCTCTGCTGGAGGAGGTACTCAATGGGCTCCGTGCTCTCGCCGTCTGATCGCGCCGTCGACTACGTGCCGGAGACCGTGACCCGCTCGGTGAAACTGCTGGTGGCCGGCAATTTCGGCGTCGGCAAGACCACGTTCGTGAGCAGCGTCTCGGAGATCAAGCCGCTGCGCACCGAGGAGACCATCACCGAAGCCAGCGTCGGCGTGGACGACATGGCCGGACTGCCCGGCAAATCGCAGACCACGGTCGCGATGGACTTCGGCCGCATCACCCTCAGTCCCAAGCTCGCGCTCTACCTGTTCGGCACTCCGGGCCAGCAGCGTTTCGTCCCCTTGTGGGAGGAGCTGGCCCGCGGTGCCCTCGGCGCGCTCGTGCTGGTGGACACCCGCCGCATCGAGAAGTCCGACGAGGTCCTCTCGGTGCTCGAGGAACGTGGCGTTCCCTATTCCGTGGCGGTCAATCAGTTCGAAGGCGCGCGGCCCTACCCGTTGGAAGAGGTGCGCGATGCCCTCGACCTGGAACCCGGCACACCGCTGACGTTGCTGGACGCGCGTGATCGAGGCACGTGCCTGCGTTCACTGATCACGCTTGTCGAATTCTTGTTCCACCGTTTGGAGTCTCGCATTTGACCACGCCACAGTCCTCGACCTTCCCCCCACACCTAGCCATCGGCGCCTGCCCGGTCGCGCACGGATCGCCGATCGACACCGACGGTCCCAGATTCCCGCTCTACGCGGAGGATTTCGCGGCCGACCCGCACGGGACCTACCGGGAGATGCGCAGGCGCCATGGATCGCTGGTCCCGATCGAGCTGTCGCCCGGTGTGCCCGCCACGCTGGTGATCGGCTATCAGGAAGCCGTGCGGATCCTCAACGATCCCGAGCACTTTCCCGCCGATCCCCGCGTCTGGCAGAAGAACATCCCCGAGGACTCGCCCATCCGTCCGATGATGGAGTGGTACCCGAACGCCCTGCGCAACAGCGGCGCCGCGCATGCCCGCTACCGGGGCGCCTACACCACGAGTATCGATGCCATCGACCTGCACGAGGTGCACTCGATGGTCGAGCGCATCGCGATTCCGCTGATCAATACCTTCATCGAGGTCGGATCCGCTGATCTGGTGACGCAGTACGCGTTCCCGCTCGTCTTCGAAGTGCTGAACCGGATCGTCGGCTGTTCGACGGAACTGGGTCAGCGGGTCGCCACCGGCATGGCGATGCTCTTCGACACCGTGGAGGCGGCCAAGGGGATGCAGATGCTCTCCGAGGCCTTGATGGAGCTGATCCATCAGCGCCGCGCGGAGCCGGGCGACGACGTCACGTCCGGGCTGGCGCATCACCCGGCCAATCTGAACGACGAGGAGATGCTCTCCAACCTGATCAGCCTCTACGGCGCCGGAATCGAGCCGCAGCAGAACCTGATCACCAACACGCTGCTGCTGATGCTCACCGACGACCGTTTCGGCGGCGACGTCCTCGGCGGCAGCCTGTCGACGCGCGACGCGCTGGACGAGGTGTTGTTCAACGACCCGCCGATGGCGAACTTCTGCATCACCTATCCGCGCCAGCCCATCCTGATCGATAACACCTGGTTGCCCGCGCATCAGCCGGTCATGGTCAGCCTGGCCGCCTGCAACAACGACCCGGCGATCCGCGGCGGTGACCGCACCGGCAACCGTTCGCACCTGGCGTGGGCCGTCGGACCGCATGCCTGCCCCGCGAAGTCGGTGGCGTCGGTGGTCGTCCAAGAAGCCATCGACCAGCTCCTCGACGCGCTTCCCGAAATGCAGTTGGCCGTGCCCGCGGATCAAGTGGTCTGGCGGCCCGGTCCGTTCCACCGGGCGTTGGCGGCTTTGCCGGTCGTCTTCCCGAAGTCCCCTCCCTTGAACATGGTGTAAGGAGTAGCGTCCCGATGTCGCAAGAGCCGATAGTCTTGGATCTGACCGGTTCCGATATCCAAGGCGAGGCCGCGCGGCTGCGCGAGCGTGGGCCGGTGGCCCTGGTGGAACTGCCCGGCGGGGTGCCCGCGTGGTCGATCACCGATGCCGTCGTGCTCAAGACCCTGTTGGCCGACGCGCGCGTGTCGAAGGATCCCCGGCAGCACTGGGCGGCGTTCATGAACGGCGAGATCACCCAGGAGTGGCCGCTGCACCCGTGGGTGGCGGTCGACAACATGTTCACCGCCTACGGCACCGAACATCGGCGGCTGCGCAAGCTGGTCGCACCGGCGTTCACGCACCGCCGCACCGTGGCGCTTCGACCGCGCATCGAAGCGATCACCGCGGACCTGCTCGACGGGCTGGCGGCGACCCCGCGCGGTTCGGCCGTCGACCTGCGCGAGGGCTACGCCTATCCGGTGCCGATCCAGGTCATCACCGAGCTGATGGGCGTGCCCGACCATTTGGGCCCCGGCGTGCGGAAATGTGTCGACGGATTCTTCGATACCTCCTTCGGGCCGGAGGAGGCCCAGGCCAATTATCTCGAGATGTACCGGTTGATCAGCGAACTCGTGGCCTACCGGCGGGAGACGCCGGGTGACGACATCACCAGCGTGCTGATCGCCAGCCGGGACGAGGAGGACGGCTCCCAGCTGACCGAGAAGGAACTCGTCGACACCCTGATGCTGGTCATCAACGCCGGGCACGAGACGACGGTGAACCTGCTCGATCAGGCCATCTTCGCGTTGCTCACCCACGCCGAGCAGCGCGCCGACGTGATGGCGGGCCGGATTCCGTGGTCGGACGTGGTGGAGGAGTCGCTGCGCTTCGAGGCGCCGGTGGCGCACCTGCCGCTGCGCTACGCCGTCGAGGACATCGATATCGCCGGTGTCCGCATCCCCGAGGGGGAGGCGATCCTGGCCTCCTATGTGGCGGCCAATCGCGATCCGAAACTGCACGGCGCCACCGCGGGTGAGTTCGACCTGCGGCGACCGACCAAGGATCATCTGGCCTTCGGTTACGGCGCCCATCACTGCCTGGGCGCGCCGCTGGCCCGGCTGGAAGCCGAGATCGCCCTTCCGGCCATCTTCCGGCGCTTCCCCGACATGCGCCTGGCGACCGATCCGTCCGAGCTGGGCCCCGTGCTCAGCTTCATCTCCAACGGCCATTCCGAGTTGCCCGTGTTCCTGGAGGCGGACTAGTCGCCCGCACCGGCATCTCGAATCACACGTGCGCGAGTAGGGCTCGGTCGTCCGTTGTCCCGGTCCCCGGCAACCCGCGTATCCCTCGCGGATACGCGGGCACGGGTGTTCCGCCGAAGGCGGGTGCACGCGGAAAGTACCCGATCGCGCCAACGTGGCGCACGAGATATGCTCTGCCCCAGCGAAATTCGGCGTAGTGTCGAATTCGCCACGCCGCACGGCGATCCGGATCACGAGACCCGGAGCTACCCGTCGTGCGCCCACCCTTGCTCGTCGAACGTTCCGACTTTGGAGTCACGTTTTGACCCACCCCCAGTCCTCGGCATCGTCCTACTCCGGCGGCTGCCCGGTCCGGCACGGTTCACCGGTCGGCGCCGACGGCCCCCGGGTCGCGCTGTACGCGGACGATTTCGCGACGGACCCACATCGTGTCTACCGGGAGATACGCGAGCGATACGGATCGCTCGTTCCGGTGGAACTGTCTCCCGGGGTGCCCGCGACGCTCGTGATCGGATATCACACCGCGCTGCGCATCCTGAACGATCCCGACCACTTCCCCGCCGATTCCCGGACGTGGCAGCAGACCGTGCCCAGTGACTGCCCGGTCCTGCCCCTGCTCGAGTGGCGACCGGCCGCGATCCGCAACTCCGGCGCCGAGCATGCCCGATACCGGCAGGCTACGGTCGCGGGCATCGAGGAGATCGACCAGTTCGCATTGCGCCACACGGTGGAGCGGATCGCCGTTCCGCTGATCAACAGCTTCTGCGCGGACGGCTCGGCCGACCTGATCGCGCAATACGCGTTTCCGCTGTCGTTCGCGGTGATCAACGCCATGCTCGGCTGCCCGCCGGACATCGGGCAGCGGGCGGCGATGGGGCTCGCGGCGATGTTCGAAGGCGTGGACGCCGAGCGGGGCAACGCGATGTTCAACGACGCCATGGCGGACCTGGTGGCGCTCAAACGGTCCCAGCCCGGCGACGACATCGTCTCCCGCATCCTGCGTCACCCCGTCGACTTCGACGACACGGAGATGGTCCAGCAGGTGCTGATGCTGTACGGCGCCGGCATCGAGCCGCAGCAGAACCTGATCGTCAACACCCTGCGCCTGATGCTCACCGACCAACGGTTCGCGGGCGGCCTCCTCGGCGGCAGCCTATCGACCCGGGACGCGCTGGACGAGGTGCTGTTCACCGATCCGCCGCTGTCGAATTACTGTGTCACCTTCCCACGTCAGCCGATCCTGATCGACGGCGTCTGGCTACCCGCGCACCAGCCGGTGGTCATCAGCATGGCCGGATGCAACGACGACCCGGCGATCAACACCGGGCAGTACACCGACAACCGCGCTCATCTCGCGTGGAGTGTCGGGCCACATACCTGCCCGGCCCGGTCGGTGGCCTATCTGATCGCCCAGGATGCCATTGATCAGTTGCTCGACGCGTTGCCCGAGATGCGGCTCGGCATCCCCGCCGAGGAGCTGACCTGGCGGCCGGGTCCGTTTCATCGATCGCTGACCGCCCTGCCGGTCCTCTTCCCGGAATCCCCGCCCCTGCCGGTCTTCACGGACCAGCCGGAAGCCGGTTCGGCGTCGTAGCCGACCCCGCCCGGCGAGCCGACCCTGCCGTATGCCGATCCCAGAAGGAGGTTGCCGCTCAGAGGTCGTCGTGCACACAGCTGATGAGGGTGTGCGTGTGCCCCGGCCTGTCACCGATTCCCCCGCATCACGTCGACCTACGCCGTCGCGGCGCGCACGCGCCGGGCGATCGCGTTCGTCGAAATGTTCGTTCCTCTGGAGTTTCGTCTTTGACCACGCCACATTTCCCGCCGTCCACATTCGCGAACGGGTGCCCCGTCACGCACAGCTCGCCGATCGATAGCAGCGGCCCTCGCTACCCGTTGTATTCGCAGGAATACGCCGAGGATCCGCACCGGGCCTACCGCGAGATGCGCCGACAGTACGGTCCGCTCGTCCCGGTGGAACTGTCGCCGAACCTGCCCGCCACGCTGGTGATCGGCTACCACACCGCGCTGCGTATCTTGAACGATCCCGACCACTTCCCGGCCGACCCGCGCACCTGGCAGAAGGACGTTCCCGGCGAGTGCCCGGTCCTGCCGATGCTGGAGTGGCGGCAGAACGCGCTGCGCAGTTCCGGCCTGGAACATCTGCGCTACCGGCAGGCGAACGTCGCCAGCATCGCCGGGATCGATCTGCACGCGCTGCACGGAACCATCGAGCAGATCGCCATCCAGTTGATCAACGCGTTCTGCGAGGACGGTGCGGCCGATCTGATCAGCCAGTACGCGTTCCCGCTCAGCTTCGCGGTGCTCAACGCCATGATCGGCTGCCCGGCGGACATCGGCCAGCAGGTCGCGACCGGCATGGCCGCCATCTTCGAGGGCGTGAACGCGGACAAGGGCAACGCGATGCTCACCGACGCGCTGTTCGAACTCGTGCAGCTGAAACGCAAAGACCCCGGTGACGACATCACCTCGCGGCTGCTGCGGCACGAGGCGGGCCTGGACGACGTGGAGATGATCCACCAGCTGATCACGCTCTACGGCGCCGGTATCGAACCGACGCAGAACCTGATCGTCAACACGCTGCTGCTGATGCTCACCGACGAACGGTTCGCGGGAGACTTTCTCGGCGGGAGCCTTTCGACCCGCGACGCCCTCGACGAGGTGTTGTTCAACGACCCGCCGATGGCGAACTACTGCGTCAGCTATCCCAAGCAGCCGATCCTCATCGATGATGTCTGGCTGCCTGCGCACCAGCCGGTCGTGATCAGCATGGCGGGCTGCAACAACGATCCCGCGATCGGTGTCGGTCAGCGCACCGACAGCCGCGCGCATCTGGCGTGGAGCGTGGGGCCGCATGCCTGCCCCGCCCGATCGGCCGCGTACCTGGTGGTCCAGGACGCGATCGATCAGATCCTCGACGCGCTGCCCGAGCTGCGCTTGGCCGTGCCGCCCAGCCAGTTGAACTGGCGGCCGGGCCCGTTCCACCGCGCGCTGGTGTCGCTGCCCGTGGTCTTTCCGAAATCCCCTCCGCTGACCGTCTTCTAAGGAGTTCCCGATGGACACACAGCCCCTCGTCCTCGACCCGACAGGCGCCGACATCCAGGGTGAATCCGCGCGGATCCGCGCGCGCGGGCCGGTGGCCCTCGTCGAATTGCCGGGCGGTGTGCGGGCGTGGTCGGTCACCGACGCCGATCTGCTCAAGCGGTTGCTGGCCGATCCGAGGGTCTCGAAAGACGGCAAGCAGCACTGGCCTGCGCTCGTCAACGGTGAGATACCCCAGGACTGGCCGTTGTTGCCGTGGGTCGCGGTGAACAACATGTTCACCGCGTACGGCGCGGACCACCGCAGACTGCGCAAACTCGTCGCGCCCGCGTTCACCCACCGCCGCACCCAGGCGATGCGCGCCATGATCGAGCAGATCACCGCGTACCTGCTGAGCGAACTGGCGGCCACACCCGCGGGCGAAGCGGTGGACCTCAGGGAAGGCTTCGCCTACCCGTTGCCGATCCAGGTGATCAGCGCGCTGATGGGCGTCCCGGAGTCCCTGAACGCCGGTCTGCGTACGTGCGTCGACGGTATCTTCGACACTTCGCTCGGGCCAGAACAGTCGCAGGCGAACTATCTGGAGATGTACCGGATCCTCGGTGAGCTCGTCGCCTACCGGCGTGAAACGCCCGGTGACGACATGACCAGCCTGCTGATCTCGCACCGGGACGAGGACGACGGCTCGCAGCTGACCGAGCAGGAGTTGATCGACACGCTGCTGCTGGTCATCAGCGCCGGGCACGAGACCACGGTGAACCTGCTGGATCAGGCCGTTTTCGCCTTGCTGACCCACCCCGGCCAGCTCGCCGAGGTGACCGGCGGGCGGGCGACCTGGACCGACCTGATCGAGGAGGCGTTGCGCTACGAGGCGCCCGTGGCGCATCTTCCGCTGCGCTTCGCCGCCGACGACATCGAGATCGACGGACTGCGCATCGCCAAGGGCGAGCCGATTCTCGCGTCCTACGCCGGGGCCAACCGCGATCCGAAGCTGCACGGCGCCACCGCGGACGAGTTCGACGTGCGGCGAGCGACCAAGGAGCACATGTCCTTCGGGTACGGGGCGCATCACTGCCTGGGCGCGCCGCTGGCCCGGTTGGAAGCCGAAATCGCCCTGCCCGCGCTCTTCCAGCGCTTCCCGAACATGCGCTTGGCGGCCGGACCCGATGAACTCGGCACCGTGTCCAGCTTCATCTCCAACGGACACGCCAGGCTTCCGGTGTACCTGGAGCCGGCCGACTAGCCGCGGACACGCGCCCCCGGTGGCGGCCGGGGGCGCGAGGCGGCCGGTCCCGCGTGCTCGCGCGAGAGCGGTTCTCCCGCGGCGCACTTGACGAAGCGGTGGTCCGGGGCCGAGAGTGCGCTGATGGTTTCCACCACCGAGGTGGCCGGCGCTACGCTGCGCAAGGTCACGATTCGCCTGGTGCCCTTTCTCGGGCTGCTGTACTTCGTCAACTACCTGGACCGGGTCAACATCGGGTTCGCCGGGCCCAGCGGTATGAAGAACGACCTCGGTCTCACCGAGACCGCCTTCGGATTCGCCTCCGGCATCTTCTTCGTCGGATACCTCCTGCTCGAGGTGCCGAGCAACTTGGCGCTGCACCGGTTCGGCGCCCGGCGCTGGATCGCCCGGATCATGGTCACCTGGGGCCTGGTGGCCACGGCGATGGCGTTCGTGCCCGACGCCACCGTGCTGTACATCCTGCGGTTCCTGCTGGGTGTGGTGGAGGCGGGCTTCTTTCCCGGCATCCTGCTCTATCTGACCTACTGGTTCCCGCAGGCGCAACGAGCGCGGATCGTGGCGTTGTTCATGACCGCGGTGCCCATCTCCACCGCGCTGGGCGCGACGGTGTCGAGCCTGATCATCCAGTACGGCGACGGGGTCTTCGGGCTCAGCGGTTGGCGGTTCATGTTCTTGGTCGAGGGGCTGCCCGCCATCGCGCTGGCGGTGGTGACGTGGTTCTATCTGACCGACCGTCCCGAGCGGGCGACCTGGCTGGCCCCCGCGGAAAGGGAATGGCTCGCGGGCGAACTCGCCGCCGAGCAGGCCGCGCTGCGCAGCGCCGAGCACTGGACTCTGCGTCGTGCGCTGACCCATCCGCGGGTGCTCGGGCTCGCCCTGGTCTACGGCGGCATCGTCTACGGCCTCTACGCGCTCGGCTTCTTCCTGCCGACGATCATCGACGGCTTCCAGCAGCAGTACGGCACGCGGTATTCGGTGGTGCAGCGCGGGCTGATCAACGCGGTGCCCTACCTGATCGGGGCGATGGTGATGGTGTGGTGGGGGCGGCACGCCGACCGGACCGGCGAGCGCGTCTGGCACGTCGCGCTGCCCGCGCTGCTCGGCGGCCTCGCCATTCCGGCGGCCCTGTATCTCGGCGATCCGTTCGCCGCGATGGTGGCGGTGACCGTCTGCGCGGTGGGCGTGCTCGCGGCGCTGCCGACGTTCTGGGCCCTGCCGGGCACCTTCCTGACCGGTGCCGCCGCGGCGGGCGGCATCGCGCTGATCAACTCGATCGGCAACGTCAGTGGTTTCGTGGCGCCGTACGTCACCGGTGGGCTGAGGGACGCGACGGGAAGCCAGCGCGCCGGGCTCTGGGTGGTGGGGCTGTGCATGATCGCCGCCGCCGCAGGCGTACTGACACTGCGAGGGCGCGCGGGCGATGTTCCGGTGCGCCGGAAGCCGGAGCCGTGATCTGCCGACAGCGGCGCTCACTGTCGGCTCCGGCACTGCTGAACCGGAGGGGGCGACGGGCCATGTCGACCGACGAGTGCACCGGTGCGCTCGCAATGTGGCGACCGCCACCATGCGTTTCCAGTGTCGGCGCGTAAGTCGTTGTGGTGGACTATCATCCACGGGATGTAGACCGGAATGAGCCGATCTACACGGGCCGTCACCCGGGCTTCCCACCCTTCCGGCGTCGCCGTCTCAGACGACCGTCCGCCGCGGTTGTAGGGTGAGCGCTGCCCGGTCCGGCATGTTTGCGCGACGGTCGCGCGGGCATCCGGGGAAGACGTTGCATCACGCTGGGAGGACCGATGGCTACCGAAGACCGGACCGCAGTGTTCGACGCGGTGGTCGCGGCGGCAGACTATCCCGTGCTGCTGGTCACCGCGCAGGCGGATGGCCGGCGCGCCGGTTGTCTCGTCGGATTCGCGACGCAGGTCAGCATCGAGCCGCGCCGGTTCTTGATCGGCCTGTCCAAGAAGAACCACACCTACCGGGTCGCGCAGCGCGCCGAGCGGCTCGCGGTACATTTGCTCGGCAGCGAACAGCTGTCGCTGGCGCGGCTTTTCGGCGGTGAAACCGGCGACGACATCGACAAGTTCGTGCACTGCGACTGGCACGCGGGTCCCGATGGCATTCCGGTGCTCAGCACGGTGCCCAGTTGGTTCAGCGCCCGCATCCGTGAGCGCTACGACTTCGGCGATCACGTCGGAATGCTGCTGGAACCCGAGGACGGCGACGTGCGGCGACCCGCCGCCGAGACCCTGCATTATCACTCGGTAGCGGATCTCGTTGCGGGCCACGCCGTCTGAGGAGGTTTCCGGCGCCGACGAGCGCGCGGTCGCTACCTTCGTGCGTTCGCAAGATCGAAGCGCGCTGCGAAGGCGGACAACTCGTCGCGCGCGCGCTCCGGGTCGCCCGTACCGGCGCTCACAACGATGCGCGTGACGCCCTGTTCGGCCATTCCCTCGACCCGCTCGGCGGGCATGTCGATCGATCCCCAGCGTGTGTATTCGAACGCGCCGGGGTCCCGGCCCGCCGTACCGGCCGCGGCGTGGGCGATCTCCAGCTGGGTGGCGCGTTCGGCCGGCCCGAGCATTCCGCCCGGGAAGTAGCCGTCGCCGCGGGATCCGGCCCGGCGCGCGGCGGCGCGGCTCGATCCGCCGACATGGATCGGCAAGGTTCCGCCCCCGGTGGGTTGCGGGTAACTGCACAGGTTCTCGAACCGGAAGAACTCGCCTTCGAAGCTCACCCCGTCCGCGCCGCCGGACCACAGGAGCCGGAGCACGTCGATGGCCTCGTCGGCTCGGCGGCCCCGGGTGGCGAAATCGACGCCAACGGCCCGCGCCTCGCCGGGCAGCGTGCCCAGGCCCACCGTGAGCAGGCGCATCCGTCCCTTGGACAGGACGTCGATCGTCGCCAGGCGTTTGGCGAGCACCACCGGATGGTGATAGGGCAGCAGCAGCACCGCGGTGCCGAGCAGAATCCGATCCGTTGCGGCGGCCACGAAACTCAGCGCGTCGAGCGGGTCGGCGAACGGCACCGTCGGCGTGAGCTCCATCGGCCCGATCGTCGCGCCCGGGTACAGCGCGACGTGCTCGGGCAGGTAGATCGCCTCGAATCCGCAGCGTTCGGCGTGCTGGGCGTAGGCGATCAGCCGATCCGGGTCGACGCCGAAGAAGGGGGTGCTGTAGCTGACCGCGAATCTCACCTCGGCTGCTCGATCCGGTCGAACTCGCAGGCCGCCGCGAGCCGGTCGTTCAGATGACGACGCACCTGCGCCAGCCGTTCCATATACGAATCGACCTCGGCCAGCTTGCGCCGCAACGTGGAGACCGAGTCCGGGCAGACGTCTCCGGAGCCGTTGCCCGCCCGCAAGCAGGTGACGAACGGACGGATGTCGTCGAGATCGAACCCGGCGCCGAGCAGTTCACGGATCTTCGCCACGATCCGCACCTCCGCGTCGTCGTAGGAGCGGTACCCGTTGGCCGCGCGGCGCGGCCGCACCAAACCGTGTTCCTCGTAGTACCGCAGGGCCCGGGTGCTCGTGCCCGCCCGCTGCGCCAGTTCGCCGATGCGCATCCGTCCTCCTTGGCCGCCGTCACCGCCACGCTAAACCTTCTCGTCGACGTCAAGGCAAGCGGCCGAGAGCACTGCCCGGCGTGGTCGCCCGAGCGCTACCGCGGTCGGCGAGTGTTCCGCTCCGGCGTGGTGTGGTGCTCGACCAAGAACGCCGACATCGCCTCGGCGACCGCGGCGGGCTGGTCGAGCATCGAAAGGACGTAGGCGTCATCGATTTCGACCAGTCTCGCGCCGGGGATGAGTTCGGCGAGTCTGCGGCCGTGCTCGCGCGGCATCACCTTGCCCGCCGACGACCACAGGATCAGCGCGTCGCCCCGGAAGTCGCGCAGTGCCTCGGTATTCGCGATCAATTCCGGCTTGCGGAACCCCGACTTGGTGTAGGCGAGCAGGTCGCGCCGAATCCCGGCATCCCGCAGCCCCGGTTCGGTCCAGTCGCGCACCAACGCGTCGGACAGCGGGCGCCGCGCCATCCAACCGAACAGCAGCGGCGAGCGACGCAGCCACCGAACGCGTAATTGCCGCAGCGCCAGTGAGACGCCGCCGGGCAGATAGGTGGCGACGGTGGCCATCTTGCCCGGCAGGCCGGGCGGGAAATTGTCGAACGCCTCGCACGGCAGCACGATGAGCCTGCCGACGCGTTCGTCCAGTCCGTAGGCGGTGAGAAACAGCGCACCACCCCAATCGCTGTGCACGAGCGTGACATCCCGCAGATCCAATGCGGCGAGAAGATCGGCGACGAGTTGATTCAGGCCGCGCAAGCTCAGGTCCACACCCGGCCGCAGCGGTAGGGGATGGGCGCCGAGCGGCAGGTCCGGCAGCACATACCGGAAGCCGTCGGGCAGGGCGTCGATGACCTCGTCCCACACCGTGTGGTTCATCAGCAGACCGTGCAGCAGAACGACCGCCGGTCCTTCGCCGCGCTCGACGTAGTGCACCCGGCCCACCGGTAGTTCGATAACGGGCATGTCCGCCTCCATTCGAGCGATCACTCTAGAGTAGTTGCTCTAGTCTGGAACGGTGACCGAGAAGATGTCAACCAGCACCCGGGAGCGCCTCGTCACCGCGATGGCCGAGCTGATGCGGACGCAGGGCTACGCGGGCACCAGCGTCAAGCAGCTCACCGTCGCCGCGAGCGCGCCGATGGGGTCGCTCTATCACCACTTCCCCGAGGGGAAACCGCAGATCGCCGCCGCGGCGCTGCGCACGTCCGGAGCCGCGTACCTGCGGTTGCTCCCGCTGCTGTTCGACGCCGACGAAGACCTGTGCGAGGCGATCCCCGCCGCGTTCGCGTCGGCCGCCGAGCAGATCGAACAGACCGGCTGGATGAACATGTGCCCGGTCGGCACCGTCGCTGGTGAGGTCGCCGACAGCGAACCCGGGCTGCGCGAAGTCGCCGCCGAGGTCATCGCCTCTTGGATCGACGAGGGCGCCGACTACTTCGTCCGTCGCGGCCTGTCCGCACCGGACGCCCGCGAGCTCATCCTCGCCGTCCTCGCGGCGCTCGAGGGCGCTTTCGTGCTCAGCCGCACCCTTCGCTCGACCGAACCCTTGCACGCGGCCGGCCGGTCGTTGCGCGCCCGCATCGAGCAGATGCTCGACGGGGTGGGCGAATAGCAGATCAACAGTCCGCCATCATCCGAGTCCCTCGCGGCGAATCCGGCGCGAACTGATTCGACATCATCGACGCGGGGGCCTGCGGCGCGCAGGCGACCAACGGGCGTGCTCACGGAAGCCGGGGTTGACGACTCGGGGGTCTTCTCCGGTCTCGAGAATATTCCCGATGGACTCGACGTTCGCCGTGAGCATCGCGCGGAAGGACTCCTCGGTAGCGCCCGCCGCGTGCGGCGTGACGAGAAACCTGTTGTCGCCCAATGCCATCAACCCGAGGGGATCGTCTTGCGCGGAAGGCGCGGGCACGACGTAATAGCCGTCCATGGCAGCGGCCGCGAGGCGGCCGTCGAGCAGCGCGGCTCGCAACGGCGCTGGATCCACGAGCTCCGCTTCGGAAGTGTTGAGCAGAATCGCACCGGGCTTGACGGCGGCCAGTTGCGCTTCACCGATCATCCGGGCCGTCTGCGGGCCGTATGAAGCATGGAGACTGATGACATCGGACTCGGCGAGGAGTTCGGCCAGCTCGACCCGGCGAGCGGGGATGGTCTGTTCCAGTTCCGGTTTCGCTGTTCGGCTGACGTAGACCACGCGCATCCCGAACCCATCGGCCGCCATCCGGGCGACGATAGCGCCGATGGTCCCCATTCCGACGATGCCGAGCGTCTTCGCATGAAGGTTGCGCCCCTTGCTCTCGGGCCATCGACCGGCCTTCGTTTCCCTGGTCAGGTCCGTGATCCGGCGCCACGCGTCGAGCATGAGACCGATCGTGAATTCCGCGACCGCACGGGCGTTGGCTCCTGGCGCGTTGGTCACCGCGATTCCCGCCGCGGTCGCAGCCGCGGTATCCACGTACGGCTGATACCCGACACCCAGGAACGCGATGACTTCGAGGTCGTCGGCAGTGGACAACGCGGCGGCGGTCGCACGCTCCACACCACCGAGAATGTATGCGTCCTTGCCGACCAGGGCGCGCGCCAATTCGGCTTCGGAGAGGTCATAGCGACGAACATCGACTTCGAGATTCCGCCGCCGCAGCCATTCGATATCGGCCGGTGCCGGGTCGGCCCCGGTCAGCAAGGTGCGATAGCGGCTCGATCGAGCGCTCATCGTCATGCGTCTTTCGCGGTGAGCCGGGTGGCGGTGTCGCGCAGCAACCGCGCGCCCTCCAGCACCAGCCGCGGGTCGCGGGCCAAGGCGACCCGGACGAACTCTCGCCCGCGCTCCGGCTGATTCCAGTAGAAGTTCGTTCCGGGTAGAATGTGGACTCCCTCCCGAATCGCCTCGCGGACGAAGCGCTCGCAATCGCATCCCTCCCGCAGGCGAAGCCAGTCCACCGAAACAGGCGACCGCAAATCGGTGAGGAATTCCAATTCACCGTCCGGAAGAATCGACCGGAGGATATCCCGGTTCTGTAGTACGGAAGGAAGGATGCTGCGCTCGACGCCATTCTTGCAGCTGTCCTCGATGAATTCCGTCAGCACCCGGAGATGGAAAGGGGAGACGCTCTGCAACAGATCGTCGTGCAGCCGGTACATGTCTTTGTACATATCCGGACTGCATACCGTCAATCCGACCTTGATCTCACTGGTCGGCCAGGTCTTGCCCGTGTCTTCGAGCACGATATAGGAGACTCCCGATTCCTCCAGGATCTCGTACTGCGACCAACCGATGGGTTGCGGCGAGAAGAAGCGGAAGGAGGCGTCGAGGACGAGGGTGCAACGGCGGTCGGCGCAACACTGGACCAAGGTTCTGAACTCCGCTTCCGACAGCGTCCATCCGGTGGGATTGTTGGGCGAGACCAGCCAGATCACCGCAGGTGCGAGCCGGGCCATCGCCGCAGGCAGGCGTTCGACGGTGCAATCTTCTTCCGGCAGCGGTACGAGCTCGACATCCTCGCGGCGCAAGATCGATGAAATATTGTCGAAGACCGGCTCGATCAGGGCGACTCGCTTGCCCGCGCGAGCGCAATGACTTACCACCATCGTTATCGCGGATGATGCGGAATACGACAGCATGTATCTGGACACATCTCCGTGCATCGGCTCGCCGGCCAGACGCAGGAAAGCGGCGAGGAACGTTTCCTCCAGATCGGATTGCGATTGCTCGCGCGCCTCGTAGAACAGCTCCGGGAACCGCTCGACGATGTCGTTCTGCGAGGCAGTCAGCGGTTGACGGCAATGGGCATCCGAAAGGTTTACGGCTCGATCGAGACTGCGCCGCTCATATGTGGTGCTGGTGGTGTGCCCGAGCGGGTTCGGAAGATTCGGACAGTGCGTACGAATAGATGTCACGGTTGATAAACCTTCGAGATGGTAGTTGCATGCGGATGCGTGATGTTTTGTGGGCGTATCGGATGCCTCGGCGAACGGCGGAATCCGGGCAGTCGGCAACTGGCAAGACCGGCGGTTAAACCGGGCGTCCGCTCCATGGCGAGTCTTTTCGCTCGTGCGGTGACGGAGTTTCGGTCCAAGGTGTCGGAAAGCGTTGCCCGGTCCGGACGGCGTCGACGGCTTCGGAATCCATGGATGGTACGGCCGCGATCTCCGCTCGGTTTCGGTGTCCGGGATCGGGAGGGTCCGCATTCTTCGCGGAAGTGTCATTTCCGTCGGGCCGGGCGTCGAGGGAGCCATAGATATCGTCGCCGAGGACGGCGTCCACTATCCGCCTTGTCGTACTGACGATGAGTTCTCGACTCACTTCGTCGGGTGCCCCTGGCGTGGGCGCGGCACGCGCCGCGACCCGGCCCAGCCCGATTCCCGCACCGATACCGATCGCGGTCGCGGAGAGGAAGCCACCTGACGAACCGGCGAAGTCTACGGACTGGCTCGCCAGAATGCTTCCCATGGCCACGCCCACCCACATCAGGCTGAAATGAAAGCCGAGGGCTTCACCGAGTGCATCTTCGGAGACAACGGCATTCATCCGATCGGTGCTGGCCGGGAACACGGCACCGGCCAGCACGCCGACGATGAAAACGGCTACCGACAGCGAAACCGGCCCGGTTGCCAGGGCACAAGGCACCACGCCGATTCCGAGGCCCACCAGCAGGACATACGGCGAGATGGTTCTGGAGATCGCGCCGTAGCCGTATCCACCGACCACCGCACCGGCTGCGCCTATGGCCAGCACCAGTCCGATCGACTTCTTGGCGTGGAAATCGTGCATGGCCGTGATGACACTCAGTTCCTCCGCACACAGGACGGCGGCGGCCGCGGCGTATCCGATATTCGGCGCCACGAACCCGATCTGCAACCAGAATCGCTGGGGGGTACGCCGTGCCACTCGGCGCGGACCGGTTCGCAGCGGTGGATTCTGTCGCAACAACACGACCCCGCAACCCACGGCCACCAATCGGACCACGAGCAGCACTACCCCCGTGTCCCAGATACTCATCGCCGCGACACCCAGCGGCGGCCCCACCAGTAGCGAGATATCCGCGGTCACCTCGTACGCGGCCAGCGCCGGTCGCCGCTCGCGTTCGGTCGTGGCGACCGTAATGGCCTGTTTCGCGACGTTGATGATCGGTATCTCGAACCATGCCGCCAACGCCGCGAGCAGCAGCAACAGCGGAAACGGGGCGAACGGTGCGACCAGCCAACAGATCCCGTTCACCACGATCGCGGGCGCCAGGGTGGGCCGCAGGCCCGAGCGATCCAGCCGCGGGCCGCGCTGGAGCTCGGTGCCCGCCATGCACAGGTAGACCACGGTGCTCAAGAGGCCCGCAGCACCATAGGAGAGGTCCAACGTGTGCCGCACATGCATGACCAGCAACAGCGATTGGGAGTTGAGAACAGTCCGGAACAGCAGACTGAGCAAAATCATATTGCATACTGTTCGATTTGCCAGAAGCTCTCGGTAGGCTCTCACCCCCACTCACCTCTCGGAGCGGAAACCCTACGCAATGCTAGGCGACGGATGTCGTCTCGAGCAGATCGCACAACTCCGGGATGGCGACAGCGACAGCGTGCGCGAATCGGTGCAAGGACTGTTCGATGCCCTCGGGCGCGCTGAGGTGGATGTTGACACCGCCGGGCTGCACGAGGTAGCCGATCCCGATGCATCGGTCGGCGATCGGCCCGAAACCGAAGAATCGAACATTGACCGATGACACGGCACTCGTGCTGAGATAGTCATCGCGCAGAATTCGCCAACCGGGAGATTCGTGCAGCGCCAGCGGCTCACCGCCGTGGTGTCGCTGGATTCGCAGTAGCTCCGCGAGGTGCCGTTCGGGAGCACGCCCCGCCTGGCATTCTCTGGTGTGAGCGACGTGTACCGCCGCCGCGGTGCGCAGCGCTTCGGCCCGAGCGGTGGCCGTGGCGGTCTCGTCGTTCATCAACGCGACGAAGCGAACGACTTCGGGGGTGACCACGCGGAGGGCTTCTGTGCGGCCGTGGCGGTAATGCCGCACGGCAACGGATTCATAGGTGGTGCCGAGCAATCCCCTGGACCGCTGATGAGCGAGTTGATAAGCCATCTGTACCAACGCATCCGGTGATATTCCGAGCCGTTTGGCCGTGTCCGAGCCGAAGCCGTCGAGCGTGACAATCTCGGTGGCGGTCTCGCTCGCCTGCTCGGCGAAGTCGGCTGAGGCTTGTCGCACAGCCTGCCGGACAGCCTCGTCGAGACGGAATTCGATCGGTGATATCGCGGGCGCCCGTCCCGGCTTGTTCGCCGAGATGACTGTCGCACTCGCCAGCACCGCGTCGCACAAGCCGGCCACGGTGGTTCCGTCCAGGCCGGACTCCTCGATGTTGACGCCTGCGCGACCATCGGCGAACACGATGAATGTCAACGCTTTGTCGTACCAGCGGTTCCCGCCGTCACCGTGCATGAGCTGGTTACAGGCAGCGAGTTCGTCTCCGGGCGCGAAGTCGTCGAGCGCGAGGCAGAACAGCGCCGTTTCGATCGTCTCGAACGCGGCGACGTTGTCCGGATCTTCCATGAGGGCCTGGCGAGCCCTCGCCCAAGCGGTGCGTGGTCCAGTTGTCAGCGCACCCGGCGACACCTCCCCCGCCGGATCGGCTCTTCTGATCACGTCCAACCCGGCGATCAGGTCCTCGATGGAATGCGGGGTACCGTCGGCCGCGACGACGTCCATTCGGAACGCATGACTTCGGAAGAAGACGACGATGTGCCGGGCCGTCGACGGGCCGGGCTCGGCGGCACTGTAGGCGGAGCGCACGGTGTCGCACTCGAAGCCGGGGATCCTGGTGGTGGAGAACAGGCGCCTGTTCTGATGCATGGACAGGGGCCGGCCGCGCAGCATCGCAGGCGCTACCATCTCGGCGTCGAGGTCGAATTTGTACGCGGCGGTACGGAAGATCAGTTCGGCGGCACGTTCGAGTTGCCCATGCTCCGAGTCCGGGAACAAGAAGAAGGAATTCGCGCTGTACGCGATACTGTCCCGATATCCGAGATGGCGAGAGTTCCAGAATGCGTCGAGCCAACTATGGACGCCGGGTGACCGATCGAATCGCTCGATCTCGCTTTGCCGAGTCCGTGCCGGACCGTCCGGCGCGAGGAACTGCTCCACGGCCGCTTTCGTGGCAGTGAGTTCCTCGTCGGTCAGCAACGGCGAGCACCTCTCGAGAAACCGTTCGCACGTTTCCTCCAACGTCGGGATGGGAAGCCGTGGCAATTGCTCGTCGTAATCGTATGTGCTGACGGGCATCTCGGTGGCGAGTTTCTCGGTCACCGTGAGAGTGTCTCATCGCAACCGCGGTGACTGACTCCAACGGTGGGAATGCCGGATGAGCCTTTGCGCGGACAGTCCGTGGATCTTCGTGCCGGACTCTCCGCGGTCGACCGGGCGGTAGCGCATCGCGAGCGGGGAGCGAACCTGCGGTGACAGAGGCTCGACCGGAGCCCGCGACTCGCCGGTTCCCACCGCTGGAGACGGCTCGACGAAAACGACGAGACATGCCGCACCGCAACGGATCTTGTGGGGGGTGACACGCGGACCGACGCCAACGCGGGAGGGTGCGGGCCACCTCCTGGTCGTGTACGCCGAAGCAGTCTGTCCGACCGGAATATTCACGCTATCGGATGACTCGAACGATGCGCTCCCCCGGACCGGGGAGCGCAACAGACCATAAAACAGACGGAATCGGACAAAAACAGACGAAAACGGATCGCAATATGCATTGCCGCAGCACCGCTTTCAGGGCCTTAATGGTTACAGCCGGGCAACCAAAAGGTCGAGCACCCCCCGGTGCAGGTAATCAACTCTGAAAAGGGGCAATGCCATGCCTACTATCACTTCGGTATCGCCGACCACGGGCCCGACTTCGGGGGGTAACAGCGTGGTTATCACCGGAACCGGATTCACCGGGCCGACCACGGTGCGATTCGGTGCGACCGCAACGACTTTCACCTTGGATTCCGATACGCAGATCACGGCGATCGCTCCGCCCGGCGCAGGCACCGTACAGATCACCGTTGCCAATGCGGGCGGAACCAGCAATGGCTTTCCTTACACCTACGTCGTGCAGCCTCCTGTGGTGGCCTCGGTCATTCCGAGTTCCGGGCCGTCGACGGGTGGAACCGTGGTTTTGATCGTCGGAACCGGCTTCACTGGAGTTACTTCGGTCAAGTTCGGTGCCACGCCGGCGACATTCTTCTTCGGGATTTCCAGCACGCTGATCATCGCGATCGCTCCGCCGGGAACGGGTACCGTGCCGGTCACCGTCACCACTCCGGTCGGTACAAGTCCGGGAGTGCCGTACACGTATGTTTCGGTGCCGACGCTGATTTCGGTCACACCGAATACCGGGCCGGTGACCGGCGGTACCGCGGTCACGATTACCGGCACCGGATTCACCGGCGCCACCGGCGTGTTCTTCGGTTTCCTTCCGGCAGTGTCGTTCACGGTGAATTCCGACACGCAGATCACCGCGATCACCCCGGTGGGCTTCGGCCCGGTGCCGGTCACGGTCACCGGTCCGGGCGGTATCGCCGGCGGCGTGTTCTTCATCTACAGCTGACGCCGCCGCCCGTGTGTGCCCGAGCCTGAGGCAGTGGTACTGCGCAGGTGGCGGCATCCGGAGGCCGGAGGGGTCGACCCTGATGCGCGGGTCGGCCCCTTCGGTCGTGGTGACGTCGACTCGGGGTCGTCGAACGAATCGCGGCGCACCCGGAACCGGCACCGGTACGGCGACCGCTGCGGCAGCACGGAGCGGCAGGCGAGCTAGCCGGCACCCAGCTCTCGGCCACCCACTCCGGACGCGAATTCCCGCCAGCGCCAAGCCCCGCCCGCGTCGCGAGCCAGAGGTGGGGTGTCTTGCCCCGCGCCGGCGCGCAGACCGGAGAGCAGATGCCGGAGGGCGTCGACGGCGGTGAACCGCGGCGTCCAGCCCAGCTCCGCCCGCGCGCGCCCGGTATCCAGGATCGGCAGGCGCATCACCGCGTCGAACAGGTCCGGCGCCGCGGGCAGGGTCCGCGCGTGCCACCCCATGGCCAGCGCGGCGCGGACGAGTCCGGGTGGGACGGTCACCACCCGGGCGCCGAACAACTCGGCCAGCCGGGCGCGGTCGATCACCGGTTCCGCGGCCAGATTGAACGGTCCGCGGGCGTCGGTCGCGATAGCGAGGGCGTAGGCGCGACCCACGTCGTCACTGTGTACCGCTTGGAAGCGCAGGCCCCGCGGAAGTGGCAAGATCGGCGGGAGCCCCGGCCGGATCAGGCGATTCGGCAGCAGCGGCCCGGCGAACAAGCGCCGCTGCTGGCTGGCGGTCTCCCGGCGGAAGATGAACCCCGGGCGCATCCGGACCACGCGGCGGTCCGGATTCTCGGCCTCGAACCGATCCAGCAGCCGTTCCACATAAGCCTTCTCGCGGGTATACGCGGCAGACGGCCAGCCATCGGTCGGCCAACTCTCCGGCACCGGCTCGTCGTCGTGGCACGGGGAGTAGGCGCCGACCGACGAGGCGTAGATGAAAGCCGGGACCTGCGCGGCGGCCACGGCACGCAGCACGCGCTCCGTGCCGCCCACATTCGCGCGCCAAGTGACGATGGGCTGATGGCTGGGCTGGAACAGCCATGCCAAATGCACCACCGCGTCGGCGCCGTGGAAGTGGGATTCCAGGTCGTCGGTTCGCATGTCCGCCTGCACCCATTCGACGCCATCCCAAGACTTGCTCGGAACGCGTCGCGCGATTCCCACGATCGAATCGACCCCTGCTTCTGCCGACAGGGTCTCCAGCAAACTCGTCCCCACGTTTCCGGTGGCACCGACCACGACTACGCGCATATCTGCTCCTCGGCTCGGCGGCGAGATTCGAAAGCGATGTACCCGGCCGCCGGACGACGACACCCGGCCATCCGTTCCAGCTGGATAAAGATGGAAACAGGCGGGGAGGGCGGCCGCGCGGCCGCCCTCCCCGCCTGTCGTCGGGAAAGCTCAGATATCGGATTTGGCCAGGCGCTGGGCCAGAAGCTCTTTACCCATCCGACCGCCTTTACGGCTGTCGGCCTGCGCCTTGCGGAAGAATTCCACCAGCTCGCTGTCTCCGTCGCGTTCCGCGTCCCGGATGAATGTATCCAGACGCAGAGCATTCTCCAGGGACGCTTCGACGAACCAGATCAGGTTGTAGTCCTTGTCCCTGGTGCCGGTAACGGTGCCCGTTTCCTGCTGCTCGGCCATCTCCACTCCTCTCGCTTCTTCGTCGTCGAGCGGCGCGCTTGCTCAGTCCCGTCCGAGCGCGTGCGCCAGCTCCTTCTTCGTCATCTTCGAGCGGCCTTCGACATTGCGTTTCTTGGCCTCGTTGTACAGCTGGTCGCGCGTCGGCCCTTGTGCGCCACTGTGCGAACGCTGTCCGCCGCGCTGTTGCGGCGACTTGTCGTCGGTCGAGGTCTTGCTCGCGGCCTTGGACTGCCCGGACTGGGCGCGGTTCTTGTCGACCGTGCGAGCGGCGATCTCCTTCGCGCGATCGGTGCTCGCGCCGCGAGTTTTCGCGGAGTCCTTGATGTGCTCGTATTGGCGTTCCTGCTTGTCCGACCAAGCCTTCGGCATGTGATCACCTCCTGTGATTGCGGTTTACCCCGCATGTCCGGACGCAATCCGGTCCGGGCCGTCCGCCTACCCGCTCGGCCCCGGGGGGCTCGTCGCGGCCGGAGCCACCCGGGGGCTCGGTTCATCAGCAATTGGACGGCGCGGGCTCTCCGCGAACCCGGCCTTCGAGCCAGGTCAGTACCGCAGGGGCGCCGGAGACCGCCGCGGACAGATGGTCGAAAGCGGGCACGTGCAGCATCTGCCACCGCACCCCGGCCGCGCACCAACGGCGGCCGGTGTTGTCGATGGCAGCGATCGGAATCAGCGGATCGCTCGGCGAATGCCACTCGAAGATCGGAATTTCCGGAGCGCCGCCGTAGAGCTCCACGCTGTTCTCCTCTACCACCGACCATGCCTCGGGCATGTCGAAGACCGAGGTGCTGTCGGTCATCTCGCGCGCGCTGCCACCGGCGCCGATGGTGAGGATCTCGTTGGTGCAGCTGTTGGCCATGGCGTCACGCAGTGCGCGGCCGCGCGCGTTGAGATTCGAGCTGATCCGCACCTGGTCGGGATATTCCCGCTCCAAACCGATCGCCGCCGCCATCGCCAAGCCGAAGGCCGGGTGCGGATTCAAACCCAGCCCATCCGCCATCGCCACCAGGTTCATCGGCGCGCCACCGAAGGCCGCGCCCACCAGCCGCACGTCAGGGGCGTAGGAGGGCTGTAGCGCCGCCGCCCAAGCCGTGGCGAGACCGCCGCCGGAGTACCCGGCCAGCGCCACCGGGCTCTGCTGAACCCCGAGGTCGGGCAGTTGTTTCGCCGCCCGGATCCCGTCCAGCGTGATCTGGCCGCCCAGACGTCCCGCTCCGAGGGCGAACTGCGGTCCGAGATGGTCCGGCAGCGCCAGACTCCAGCCTTCCTGCAGCAGCACACCCAACATCGGCGTCGTCGCCGAGAGATTCAGATCGTTCTCGTAGAGCAGGTGCGATACCGCGCAGCCGGTACCGAGCGAATTGATGAAGTGCTGGTACGACAACAGTGGCATGCCGGGCCGCTGGAAGGCGGGGGTGACGATCGTGGTGGTGGCCGCGATCGGCGCGCCGTGCGAATTGGTGGAACGGAACTCGACCAGCCGGACGGCGGCGCCCGGGAAGGAAGCCAGCGGCGGCAAGGGCCGCACCGCGAGCACGTCACCTGGTCGGTGCGCCGCCAGATCGGCCGGCGCGGCGTAGAACGGGTCCGGATCGGGCAGCGGATATATCGGCTCCGCGGTTGCCGTCGTCGACAGCAGCAGGGTGAGTGCCATGCCGCCGACCGCACCGAGGACACGGACCGAACCCATGCGCCCGCTGCCCAGGATACGAAGAAATGGACGAGTCACGACCGTTGACCTCCAAGGGTAGTTCGCCGCATTCGTCGATCAGCCGGCTGGGTTGATGTTCCCTCAGCAAATTACCAGCGACACAACGGGTGAAACCGGAATCGGTCAGAAAGGCGCTTTAACGGGCGGTGGAACTTCGAATCCTCCGGATCAACGCGCGTATCGTGATGCTCAGCAATCTGTTGGCCATTCTGGTTCGCCGCGTCGATTCGAAGCCGCCTGCGACATCCGTTCGACGGCGGCGCGCCCCGCGCGCGGGCGAGCGGCCCCGGCGAACGCCCGGGGGTTGCGACGAGGGGCGAGCACGGCTTGGCTGGATCACATACACAGTGACGAGGTGCAGGACGAGGGAAGGAGCGGTCATGTCCAAGACAGCAACCGAGAAGGTCCGCGCATCCGGCTCCGAGGCGCGGGAGGCGGCACCGCCGGTGCCCGGCACCGAGACCGAATCGAAGGCCGAATCGAAGACCGGGTCGAAGACCGGGTCGCGCCCCGCGCCCACCGCGCGCGCCAGGTTGCGTGTGCCGGTTCCCACGGTCGGCATGCGGATGGCCCGCATTCCGCTTCCGCCCGGGCCGCGCACCGTGGCGACCGGAGTTTCGTCGGCGACCACGGCGGTGCGCAATCGGGTACCGGATCGGGAGTCGTTGCTCTATTTCGGCGGGCTCGGGGCCGCGGCGGTCACCGGGCTGGTGTCGTGGCCGGTCGCCGGGGCGATCGGCGTCGGCGTCTGGGTGGCCGAGCATGCCCGTCGTGCTCCGGAGACCGCGCGGAGTGGGAGCGAAGGGTGATCTGACGCCGGCATCGCTCCCTGTGGTTCATCGGCTCTGTCGTGCCGCCCGAGTGCTGCGGCTGTGCCGTTCCGCCGCCGGGTTGCGTACCCGGTGCACGGCGCGTAGCTCCGAGGACGAATCCGGTTCCGCCACAGGACGTCCGCTCTGTGTGATGAACGGAGCCGTCCGGCGCCATCGGCGTTCACCACGAGCACCCCGGCGGCAGCGCTGCGAGGACAGTGCCCCGGGCGGAGTTCGCGAGGGCTACCAGTCGACCACGCCGAGTTCGTGGAGCTTGCGGAAGACCAGCATCGAACCGGGTGCCACGTGGTCCATCGCGGCGTACTCGCTGACGGTGAAGTAGCGCAGTTCGGCGATCTCGCTGGTGGGGCGCGGGTCGCCGTCGAGTTCGGCGGTGAAGCAGGTCATGTGCAGGCGGGTGCCGGGGGAGTGGCCGTACGCCTCGGCGTGGAATACCCCGAGTTCGTCGCAGGAGACGACACCGACACCGAGTTCCTCGCGCACTTCGCGGTGCAGTGCCGCCTCGGGCGTCTCGCCGGGGTCGATCTTGCCGCCGGCCATGTAGAAGACGTCTTTGCCTGCCGAGCGCGCCTGCAGCAGGCGGCGATCCCGGATATGGGCCAGCGCGGACGTGCGAATCACCGGCCCACTGTACTGAGCGGCCCGGACGGGACGTCAACCGGATTTCGCGCGGATCGGCAGGCTCAGCGCTCGAGGACGGCGCGGTGCAGCAGTTCGCCGATGCGCCGGTGGATCAGCGCGGTGTCGTCCCCGTCGGCGACGAACTCCAGGAACAGCGCCGCACCCGCCGCCAGTGCGATGACGGCCCTGGCGTCGAGCTCGGCCTGCCCGCGGGGTTCGGTGGCACCCGGCCGGGCGGTCCCGCCACGGCGTCCGGCCGTGTCGCCCGCGGCGAAGAGCGCGGCCGCCGGTGTGCTGAACCCGGCCCACAGCCGGTGGCGCAAGTGCGGGTCGTGATCGAGCGCGGTCAACAGCCCCGGGACGGCGGCGCGAACATCGGCGCGCGCGAACAATTCCCGGCTGCCGCGCAGCACCCACTCGATCCACCCGGACTGGTCGGTGCCCTCGAACGGGCCCAGGTCGGGTGTCTCACCCAGAACGGCGTGCAGCACCAACTCCGCCTTGGATTGCCAGCGGCGACCGATGGAAGCCCGGCCGACTCCGGCGCGTGCCGCCACCGCCCGGACGCTCAACTCATCCCATCCGACTTCGGCCAACATCTCCCGGACGGTCGCCAGCACGCGCTGCTCGACCGACTCGTCCCGAGGCCGGCCGACGCTCCGGGGCCCCGGCCGCGGGTCCTGTGCCGTTTCGCCCATGCCGTTTCCCGCCTTCTATTACGATGCCACTGGCATCGAATTTATGCCGATGCTTCGGGCAATTGTCGCGGCGCGCCGAAGGCGCCCCGTGGGCGGCCCGGACAGGTGAGCTCGGGGTGACGAAGGAATGAGATGGGCGGACGAAACGGTCGACCGTGGACGGCGGCGCGGGGAACGGAAACGCGGGAGCGGTCGACCGGAAACGACAAGGGGTAGCCGGGATGCGAATCGCGGTCACCGGCGGCACCGGCTACCTGGGTGCGCATACCGTTTCCGCACTGCTGCGGGCGGGGCACAGCGTCGTCCTGCTGGTCCATCCGAGCGAATCGGTCCCGGCGGCGGTCGGCATGTTCGATGCCGGGCCCGAAGCGCTGTCGGTGCTGCCGGGCGACATCCGGGATCCGAAGGTGGTCGAGGCGTTGCTCGTCGGATGCGACGCCGTCCTGCACGCGGCGGGCGTGGTCGGCACCGACGACCGGCGCGAGCAGTTGATGTGGGAGGTCAACGCCGACGCGACGGCCACCGTGCTGGCCCGCGCGACAGCGCTCGGATTGGACCCGATCGTCCACGTGGCCAGCTACAGCGCGCTTTTCCCCAGCCCCGATCCGGTCATCACGCCCGACAGCCCGACCGCGCCCGGTCGCAGCGCCTACGGCCGCACCAAGTCGGCCGCCGATCGGATCGCCCGGGCGTTGCAGGCCGCGGGCGCGCCGATCGTCATCACCTACCCCTCCAGCGTCGTCGGCCCTGGCCTCGGCGCGCAGGCCGGGATCACCTCCGACGGCTGGGGCGCGATTCTGCGGGCCCGGGTCGCGCCGCGGATTCGCGGCGGGATGCAGATGATCGACGTCCGGGACGTGGCCGCCGTGCACGCCGCCGTCATGCGTCCCGGTCTCGGACCGCGGCGCTATCTGTGCGGCGGTCACCTGGTGGCGTTCGACGAGATCGTGGACATCCTGGAAAGTGCTGCCGGACAGCGGATCCGGCGGGTCCCGGTGCCGAAGGCCGCGCTGCTGGGACTCGGGCGGCTCACCGACGCCGCCGCCCGCTTCCTGCCGATCAGCGCCGGGCTCAGCTACGAGGCCGCGTGGTTGCTGACCACCGCCACGCCGACCGACGATTCCCGGACCCTGGCCGAACTCGATCTGCGCTGGCGGCCCATCCGGGACGCCATCGTCGAATCGGTGCGGCGCGAGAACGGTTCGCGCACGTGAGGGACCGCGAGCCGGTCAGATCAGCTCGCGGGATACGGCGGCGACGAGACCGCCGTCGATGATCAGATCCTGGCCGTTGACGTAGGACGCCTCGGCGGACGCGAGGAATGCCACGGCGCAGGCCACGTCGTCGGCGGTACCCAACCGGCGGCTCGCCACCTCGGCCAGCACGGCGGTGTGCGCGTCGGGGCTGACGTTGTCGTGGAACATCGGAGTCTCGATGTACCCGGGGCTCACGGAATTGACCCGGATTCCCCTGGGTCCCAGCTCCGCCGCGAGGGTGCGGGCCAGGTTGTGCACGGCCGCCTTGGTCGCCGCGTACAGCGAGGCGCCGGGCAGGCCGCGGTGCAGCGTCCACGACGCGTTGATGACGACCGCGGCGTGCGCGGACAGCAGCGGCAGGGCTTTCTGGACGGTGAAGAACACGCCTTTGAAGTTGGTGTCCACGACGCGGTCGAACTCGTCCTCGGTGACTTCGGCGTGCGGCTGGAAGGACGCGACCCCCGCGTTGGCGAACACGACATCGAGGCGGCCGTACCGATCGCGAATGGCGGCGGTGAGCGCGTCGAGGTCGGCCAGACGCGCCGCATCGGCTCGGATCGCGAGCACGCGGTCGCCGCCGTGCAATGCGCCGGCCGCGGCGTCCAGTCGGGTCCGGTCCCGGCCGGTGATGACCACCTGCGCGCCTTCCGCGAGCAGCCGTCGGGCGGTGGCAAGCCCCATGCCGCTCGAGCCGCCGGTGATGAGCGCGACCTTGCCGTCGAATCGGGAGATGTTGTGCGTCATGGAAATCAGCGTGCCGAAGCGTCCCGGGAGCGAACAGTGTCCAGTTGACCTAGGTGTGGCACCACCAGGTTGCGGTCACACCGGGGCGAGTTGGCTGCGCATCAGCCCGTCGACCCGCTGGGCGGTGCCGGGTTGCGGGTTGTAGAGCACCAGGAACCAGTCCGGATGGTCGGCCACCGCGAGGGTGGTCGTGTCGAACAGCAGGTCACCGGCTACGGGATGGCGCACCGCTTTCACGGCTTGGACGGCGGCGTCCACATCGTGGCGGGCCCACAGCCGGGCGAACTCGGGACTCGCGGCGGTGAGTTCGCCGACCACCCTGGCGAACTCGGGATCGCCGGGGGCGTGCGCGGCGTCGGCGCGGAAGGCGGCCACGACCGCGGGCGCGATGGCGGTCCACGCCACGTGCATGGCTCGGTACCGGGCGTTGGTGAAAAAGCTGATCAGGCAGTTGTGGTCGGCCTCGGTGAATCCGAAGACAGTTCGTGCCGCGTCGTTGACCGCGAGCAGATTCCAGCAGCGGTCACGCAGCACTGCCGGGCGCGATCCCCACGCGTCGAGCAACCGGTGCAGCTCGGGGGTGACCTCGGTGCCACGGGCCGCGCCCGGCGGCGGTGGATTGAGACCGGCGAGCAGATACAGGTGCGACCGCTCCGGTCCGGAAAGGCGCAGTGCCGCACCGACCGCGTCGAGGACCTCCGCCGACACGGTGATATCGCGCCCCTGCTCCAGCCACGTGTACCAGGACACGCCGACACCGGCGAGTATCGCGACCTCCTCCCGGCGCAGGCCGGGCGTCCGCCGCCGGCCCACCGCCGCCAGGCCGACGTCGTGCGGAGTGAGCCGGGCTCTGCGGGTGCGGAGGAAGTCACGGAGTTGGGCACGCCGGTGCGGTGCCGCCGAAGTTTCGCCGGTCATAGGCACGGCAACAACCGACGCTTCGGATCAGTTCCCGAGGTGCACCGGGAATGCTTCGAGGTCGTTCTGGGTGAGGACGGGGAGGTTGCGGATCTCCTCGACCGGCACTGCGAAGCGCAGGCCGGGGAAGCGGGTGAACAAGGCGGGCAGCGCGATCCCGGCTTCCAGGCGGGCGAGGGCCGCGCCGGGGCAGATGTGCGGGCCGTATCCGAAAGCCAAGTGGCGGTTGGCGGTCGCGCGGGAGACGTCGAAGTCGTCGGCGTCCGGGCCGTGCACGGCGAAATCCCGGCCGATCGCACGGTAGGACATGACCACGCCCTCGCCCTTCTCGATGACGGTGTCGCCCACGGCGATGTCCTCGGTGGCGAAACGCATCAGCAGGTGCGTGACGGGGCTGTCCCAGCGCAGGGTCTCCTCCACCGCGGCCTCCCAGGTGAGGTCACCGGCACGGATGGCGCTCAGCTGTTCCGGCCGCCCCAGCAGGGCGCGCACGGCGTTGAGGATGAGGCCGATGGTGGTCTCGTGCCCGGCGGCCACCAGTGCCTTCAGGTTGCCCACCACTTCTTCCTCGGTGAGCGGCTCGGTGCCGTCGCCGCCGACGATGAAAGCGCTGGTCAGGTCGTCTGCCGGGTCGGCGGTCTTTTTGCGAACCAGGTCGGTGAAGTAGAGGTCCAGCTCGTCGATCACCCGTAGCCTCTCGTCCTGCGGCGTGAGCAGTGAGAAGAACGCTTTGTACCAGCCGAGCAGCATCGGATGGTCGGCCCGGTCCACGCCCATCAGCTCACTGATCACCCGCATCGGCAGCGGATAGGCGAACACCGTCTTGAGGTCTACCGCCGTGCCGTCGCGTCCGGCCTCGGCGAGATCGTCGAGCAGTTCGACGGTCATCCGCTCGATCGTCGGCCGCAGCGCGTCGAGCCTGCGCTTGGTCAGCGCCTGGGTGGTCTTGATCCGCAGCCTGCGGTGCTCGGCGCCGTCGACGGTGAACATGGAGCGACCCGCGTCGATCATGCCGATCAGCGGCCACTGCCTGGTCACCGCGCCGGACTGCCACAGCGACCACGCGTTGATGTCCTTGACCAGCCGGGTGTCGACGAGCAGCTGCCTGGCGAGCGTGTGCTGGGTGACGGTCCAGGCGGGCACGCCGAGCAGTTCGATCCGGGTGAGCGGGCCTTCGGCGCGTAGCCGGCTGGTCTCCGCGCCCAGGTCGCCGACCATCGGATCGATGACAAGGGTGGCTGCGTGCGGGCATTCGGTGCTCACGGGGTACCTCCGACGGCGCGAACGGGTGTGAAGCGGACGGGCAGAGATGTCATGCCGCGCAGGAAGGCCGACGGTCGCCGGACCAGATTCCGGGCGGGTATCGCCAGATCGAGGTCGGGCAGCCGGTCGAGCAGGACCTCGATGCCGGTGCGCGCGATGACCTCGGCGATCTCCTGCGCGGGAAAGGGGCAGCGGTATTCGCCGTAGCTGAACGCGAAATGCGCGCTGTTGCCGGTGTGCGCGGGCTCGGCGCCGTCGGAGACGTGCTGGCGCACATGCGGATCGGCGTTGGCCGCGGCCAGGCCGAGCAACAGCATGTCCCCGGCGCGGATCACCTTGTCGCCCAGGCGCGTGTCGCGGGCGGCCCAGCGCCCGGCGAGGATCTGGGTCGGCGTGTCCTCCCACAGGACTTCGTTCATCGCCTGGCCAACGCTGTGGCGCCCGCCGCCGAGGGCGGCGGCGAACCGGTCGTCGGTGAGCATCAGCCGCACCGAGTTCCCGATCCAGTCGGCCGTGGGCAGATACCCCGCGGCGGTGATCGCCATCAGGTCGAGGACGTATTCCTGGTCGGTGAACGGACCGGGATGCGCGAGCATCCAGGACACCAGATCGGCGCCCCGCGCGGCCTTCTTGCTCGCCAGCAGGCGCTGCATGTGTTCGGCGAACTGCTGATGCGCGGCCTGCGCATCGGACCCGCCGTCGGCGAGGGTCTTCATCGTCCACGCCACCTGCGGTCCGTCCTCGTCGGGGAAACCGAGGATCCGCGCGAGCGCCAGCACCGGCAGCGGCTCGGCGAAATCGGCGACCAGTTCCGCTTCACCCCGGCCGCAGAACGCGTCGATCAAGCGGTCGGCCAAATCCTCACAGGCGCGGCGCAATCCGAAGGTGTCGACCGCCTCCAGCGCCGGCTCCACCATCGCCACGTGCCTGCGGTGCTCCGCGCCCGCGGTGAAATAGATCGATGGCATCGGCTGCCCGACCATCGGCAGCAGCGGCCAGTCCGGCGGAATGTTCGGCCACTGATTCCATCGGCCGACATCGCGCGGGAACAATTCGGGATCGCTGGTCACCTGGTGCACTTCCCGGTAGCCGATGACCAGCCACGCGGGGACGCCGCCGGGCAGTTCGACGGCGACCACCGGGCCGTGCTCGCGACGCATCTCGTGATAGAGCTGGTGCGGATCGGTATGGAAACGCGGGCCGCTCAACGTCACCGGGGCGGCGTGAACGGGGCAGCTGTCGGTGGAACTCGGCGCGGGCGTGGTCATGACGCGGCCTCCGGAGTCGGGAGCAGGGGGCGCCGGGCCGCCGGGGGCGGGGCGAGGGAGTAGAGGTGCTCGACGAGGGTGATGAGGACGCCCTTGCCGGACTCGCGGGAGCGGGCGTCGCAGTCGATCACCGGCACGTGCGGATCCAGGTCGAGCGCGTCGCGCACCTCGTCGGGGCGGTGGCCGCCGCCGAAGTCGTTGCAGGCGACGACGAACGGTGTCTTCTGGTGTTCCAGCCGGTCGACGGCGTACCAGGAGTCGGCGATCCGGTGCGGGTCGACCAGCACGATCGCGCCGAGCGCCCCGGTGAACAGCCGGTCCCAGAGGAACCGGAACCGCTCCTGCCCCGGTGCGCCGAAGAGGTACAGCACGTGTTCGTGGTCGATGGTGATCCGGCCGAAGTCGAAGGCGACGGTCGTCGTCGACTTGCCCGGCGCGCCACTGGGATCGTCGATGCCCAGCCCCTCGTCGGTCATGATCGCCTCGGTGTCCAGCGGCCGGATCTCGCTGACCGCCCGGACCATCGTCGTCTTGCCCACGCCGAAACCTCCGACGATGACGATCTTCAGTCCCCGCGTGGTCGCACGATGCAGGGGCGCGTCCGCGCGGGCCGGGCGCGGGTCAGAGTTTGCGAAGTCCAACGAGCACCTTCTCCAGCGTCGTGGTGTCGGGCAGGGAGTGCCAGGGCGAGCCGGGCGGACCGGCCAGCGGCGGACGCACGGTGATCTTGCCCGCGTGCAGCAGGTCCGAGAGCAGGATGGTGGCGATGCCGACCGGAATCCGCAGCTCCGCGGCGATTTCCACGACGGCGGTCGGGGTGCGGCACAGATCGAGGATCGCCACGTGCTCGGACTGCATGCCCGCGGTCGGCGCGCACTCGCTGACCACCAGGGTGACCAGATCGAAGGTGTCGGAGTCCGGCTTGCTGCGGCCACCGGTCAGCGTGTAGAGCCGATCGGGGTCGTCGTCGCGGCCTGGCCTGGTCACGACACGCCCGCTCCCGGGAAGCGCGGCGCGGCCGCCAAGTACTCACCCAGCTGCTCCACCAGTTCGCGCATGTTGTGGCCGACCAGTCCCGCGTCCGCGTCCTCGGCGGCGACAACCGCGATGTGCGCGCCCAGCCCGGCTTCGACGATGAACAGGATGCCGCCGTAGAACTCCGTCATCGACTGGCGCACCCCGGCCCGGCCGTCGCCGAACTCCACCGACGCGCCGTGCGAGAGGCTCTGGATGCCCGCCGCGATGGCGGCGAGCTGGTCGGCCCCGTCCACGGTGAGTTCGGGCGTGTGGCAGATCTTCAACCCGTCGCTGGACAGCAGCAGGGCATGCCTGGTGCGCGGGGTGCGGGTGAGCAGCTGTTCCAACAGCCAGCTCAGCCGAGCGGTCTCGGAGGTCGTCATAGTTCGTTCTCCACGGAGCCGGAAGGGGCGGGGGTAGGGGTGGCGGCACGGCCGGTCGCGGGCCCGCTCACCGCGCGCTGGAACGCGCCGAGCGAGTCGGGGCGTGCCGCGGGGGGAGTCGGCGCGGCGGGCTCCGGTGCGGCGAGCCCGCCGGGATGGACGGCGGCCAGC
>NZ_BAFZ01000052.1 GCF_000308575.1 Nocardia exalbida NBRC 100660
AATGGTCAGCCGTTGCCGGAGGGGTTGCCGGGGGATTTGCGGGATTTCATGGAGTATGCGCGGCGGTTGCCGGTGTGGACGGATCCGGGGAAGTTGGCGACGGCGGTGGAGTTCAACAAGAAGCGGGGGTTGTATTTGGGGGTGTTGTATGGGTTGGCCAGCGGGATGATGTCGACGGTGATCCCGAAGGAGGCGCGGGCGGTGTATTACTCGAAGGGGGGTCATGATCTGAAGGATCGGATCACCAAGACCGCGAAGTTGGGGTATGACATCGGGACGGCGAATGCGTATGCGCCGGATGGGGAGATGGTGGTGACGTGTGTGAAGACGCGGTTGGTGCATGCGGCGGTGCGGCATTTGTTGCCGCGGTCGCCGCATTGGGTGGCGTCGGCGGATGAGCAGGTGCCGATCAGTCAGAACGACATGATGGTGACGTGGCATAGTTTGCCGACGACGGTGATGAAGCATTTGACGGCGTGGGGGGTGCCGATTCCGGAGGTGGAGTCGGAGGCGTTTTTGCATTCTTGGCAGGTGGGGGCGCATATGTTGGGGATTCGGGATGAGTACATTCCGAATTCGTGGGGTGAGGCGAACGCGCAGGCGGCGCAGGTGTTGGATCCGGTGTTGGCGGCGACGCCGGAGGGGGCGAGGTTGGCGGATCGGTTGTTGGGGTTGGGGGCGAATCTGGATTTGGCGGTGGTGAGTAAGCCGGTGTTGGGGGCGTTCACCCGGTTTTTGTTGGGGGATGAGATCGCTGATGGGTTGGCGATTGCGCGTGAGCCGGTGTGGGATCCGTTGTTGCGGGTGAGTTGGGGGCCGTTCATCGCGGTGCGGGAGGGGTTGTTGCCGGTGGTGCCGTTGGCGCCGGATGCGTATTGGTTGTTCGATGAGTTTTTGCGGCGGGCGGCGTTGGTGTATCTGGCCGAGTTGCGGATGCCGATCAGTATCG
>NZ_BAFZ01000051.1 GCF_000308575.1 Nocardia exalbida NBRC 100660
GTCCACGGAAGGCTTCGCCCGGCTCGGTATCCAGACCAAGTCCTCCGGCGGCAGCAATCTCGATCTCGGCGCCCTGCCCGCGCCCATCGCGACCATCGTGCGCGCCGCCTACGGCGACGCGACCGGGCGGATCTTCCTCATCGCCGCGGGCGCCACGGTCGTCGCGCTCATCGCGGCGGCGCTGCTGCCCAACCGCCCGCTGCGCCGCACGATCGACATCGATCCCGCTCTCGACCCGATGCAAGCCGACACGCACCCGACCCGGCCCGAGTCCGAGGGTGCCGCGAAGCAGGACGGCGCCAGACAACCGGCTCTGCTCGACTGAGCCACCGATTCACCCGCAGAGCCCCGAAGCCATCGGGGCTCTGCTCGTCTGCCGGGTGCGACGGCGTGATCAGTACGGCGGACGCTCGGCGGAGCGCAGATCCACGGTCGTCGCCGAGGTCAGGGCCACGGCCAGGCAGCGCAACTCGCCGGGAATCAACACCGATCGGATCGCCCCCTGGAAACACTCGAGCACGGCGCCGTCGGGCCACCGCACGTCGTAGCGGTACCAGCACCGGCCCCCGCCTCCGGCGCGCTGGATGTCGCGCTCGACCCGGACGGCCAGTTCGCTGAGCGCGGCACGAACCTGCCCCGGCGCGCCGGTGCTCGCGATCTTCCACCACGGCCGATTGAAGTAACCTGGTTCGGAGATCTCGACCAGGTAGAGCAACGGCATCCCCACGACGTCGGAGGCGGTCATACCGCTCAGAGTGCCGCAAAACGGACTGGACGGATGGGTGAAACGCCGGAGGTGTATCAATGCGAGACCGACTTCCGGGCGCCGACCGCATCACGGCCCCAGGCGGTCCAGCAGCCAGTTCGGCCCCACCGTCTCCGCCCCCGCGGCCGCCACGCGGGCACGCAGTCCGCGGTCGGCCGTCACCACCGTGATCGGACGGCTGCTATCTTCCGCCCGAGCCGCTTCGACCAGGCCGACGATCGCGTCGTCGCCCGAGCCCTCCGCACGCACCACGCGCACGCCGCCGAAGCCCGGATTCGCCGCCGCGTCGACCGCGGCCTTCGCCGCTCCCTCGAGCACCACGATCACCTCGGCGGGCTCGGTCGGCTGCGCCCACGATCCGGTGATCCGCTCGAGCAATCGCCGGGCTGCGCCGGCCCGATCGCGCCACCACCCGTCGGGCCGTGCACCGACGACGTTCGCGGCGTCGACCACGATCAGCTGCACACCATCGGCCGCCACCGCCTCAGTCTCCCACGGTGACCACCGCACCGGTAGCGGACTCGGTCTCGGCGGGCCGAGCCGCCCGCACGGCGGCGAGCGCGTTCAGCCTGCCGTATCCGTACTTGTCGCTGTGCCCGTCCGCCCCGTACCCGCCGCCCGGCGGATCGATCTTGTCGCAGGAGTCTTTCAGCAGGTTCTTCACCTCGGCCGAAGTCAGGTCCGGATTCACCGACAGCATCAATGCCACTATTCCCGCGGCGCCCGGGCACGCGCTGGAGGTTCCGCCGAAGTCGTTGGTGTAGTCACCCGCCGCGTCGCCGGCCGCCACCGTGCCGGGGTTGTAGCCGTTCGCCCCGTGCCGATCCACCGTCCAGATCCCGGGCGTGAGGGCGTCGGGATGCCCGAAGGGCCGGTGCCCGAAGTCGCTGCTGGGGAACGCGCACCACACCGCTTTGCCGAAATCGCTGTAGACACTCCGCTTGCCGGTGTCGTTGCATGCCGCGACCGCGATCACCTTCGCGAAACCGGCGTAGCCGTCGTTGTCGACGGATTCGTTGCCGTTGCCCGCCGCGAACAGCACTACGCAGCCCTTGCCGCCGCGTCCGCTGGTGACCGCGTATTCGATCGCCAGCCTGGTACTCGCGGGCAGCGCCACCACCCGGTTGTGCGCCGGATCGTCCGGCTGGAACCACCTGCCGTCGGCCGGGCCCCAGCTGCACGAGATGACGTCGGCCCCGTGATCGGCGGCCCACCCGAACGCGTCCGCCTCCGCCTGCGATCCGAGGCCCGAGGCGAGCCGGATCGGCATCAGCGCGGCCTCCGGCGCCACTCCGGAGGCTCCGGCCGTGCCGTTGGCGCACGCCACGCCCGCACACGCGGTGCCATGGTTGTCACCGTTGTCGGGGCCGGTGCCGAAGGAGTCCTTCGGACGCGGATCATCGGTCTTCGCCGTGACATCCCGTGGCGCGACGATCTTCGCGGCACCGGCGAACTCGGGATGGTCGATGTCGACACCGTCGTCGATCACGGCGATCGTCACCCCCGCCCCGCGGGTGAGGGCATGCGCGGCTTCCACCGCAGCGTGCGCGTCGATCGTGACACCGCCGATGGTGGTCTTCTTCAGATGCCACTGCTGCGGGAAGATCGTCTTCCTGGCCCGGTGCCGGATCAGCTCCGGATGGCAGTACTCGACGTCGTCGCGATTCAGCAGGGCGGTGGCGATGTCGAAGACCCGCTGGCCGGTGCCCTCGGGCGCCGCCGTGAAGTAGGCGTTGGTTGCGTACGAAACCACCTGCTTCACAGTAAGATTCGCCGCGGCAAGGACGGCGAGACAATGTTCGCGGTCGACGTGGTCGACGAACTTCACGAAGATGTTCTCGGTATAGAGCACCGGCTCCCCGGTCACCGGGTCCACCAGCACATGTCCGGCGAAGCGCACCTCCGGCGCGGCCTCCAGCGCAGGCGTGCGTTCCTCCACCGATCTCGATCCCGCGGGCAGGCGATAGACCTCGACTCCTGCCTCCGGATAGGCCTGCACGAGTGTCGCGTCGTCGAGTTCACCGCTCAGCGGTGTGCGCACCGAGCCCGATTGCCGCCGGATCCCACGACCGCTGTGCGTGCGCACCACGATCAGATCGGGACTCTGCTCCAGCTCGAAACCAGGATCGTCCTTCGTACCGAAATTGGCGGTTGGCACCATGATCTCCTTAGCCGTGGGGACCCGAGCACCAACTATGAACTACATTCCGGCGAACGACGAAATATGAGCCGCCGACCCGCCAACTGTGCGACCGGGGTCGCGGGCCACCTCGACGGGATGACCGGCGACCAGGGGTCTCGCCGTGGATTCGGATTCGAATCCACGGCGAGAGAGCGGCCCGCGAGGATGATCAGCGGAAGGCCCGCCGGTACGCCTGCGGCGTGATCCCCACGGTCTTGCGGAAGACCTTCCGGAACGCGGCCACCGAGGCGAATCCCGTTTGGTCGGTGATGCACTCCATCGTGAGGATGGTCGTCTCGAGCAACACCTGGGCCTTGCGCACCCGGACGGTCTGGAGCCACTCGTTCGGCGTCATCCGGACCTGCTCGTGGAAGCGCCGGATCAGCGTGCGCTTGCTGACGCCGGCTCGCTCCGCGAGATCCAGCACGGTGATCTTCTGACCGAGCATCGTTTCCGCCCATTCCAAGGTGGGATTGAGCGACATGCTGTCCGCCTCCGAGCGCGGACGTTCCGCGATGAACTGCGCCTGTCCCCCGTCGCGGGTCAGTGGCATCACCGAGAGCCGGGCGGTATCCGCCGCCACGGCGGTCCCGTAATCCATCCGGACCATATGGAGGCACAGATCCAGCCCTGCCGCGGCCCCCGCCGAAGTCAGGATGCTCCCGTTGTCGACATACAGCACCGTGGGGTCCACGCGCACCCGCGGATAGCTCCTCGACAATTCGGTGGCGGCCATCCAATGCGTCGTCGCCCGCCTTCCGTCGAGCAGCCCGACCGAGGCGAGGGTGAACGCGCCGAGACAGATCGATGCCACCCGCGCGCCCCGCTCGTGTGCCCGCACCAATGCCTTTCGCAACCGCTCCGTTGGCCGAGACCGGTAGCTCATCGCTCCCGGAACGATGATGGTTCCGGCCTCCTCCTCGAGATATTCGATGTCACCGAGACACGAGATTTCGAAGAACTTCGACGGGACGTCGGAGTTCACCCCGCAGACATGGACCTCGTACGCCGGAGTTCCGTCCTCCTGCTGGGCCCGCCCGAAGATTTCCAGCGGCACCGAGAGATCGAACGGAATCACGTCGTCGACGGCCAGAACAGCCAATGATCTCATGCCCTCGACCTAGCCGGCCTGCTGTAGCGCTTCCGGCCCTGCCACCACCAACCCGGCGCGGAGCAAGCGCTTCAAGGCGCGTCCCTGCAGCACCGTCAACCGTGGCGCCAGCTCCGACCACCGTGCCGGACCGCGGTTCAGCGTTTCCCACAGCTCCTTGCCCCCGTCTCGATCCAGGCACCGCACCTCGTTGCCCGGATCGGACGCGGCGTAGATCCGGTGGCAGTCCACGGTATCGGCGAGCGGCGACGGCGCGGCCTCGCTGTTGGCGATGGGATCTCGCCAGTACGCGGCCAGTCCTTCGCGGGCTGCCTGCGGAATCTCGAACGGCGGCGACATCCCTTTGAAGCCCGGGATGTCGGCCGCCACACCGGTGCGGATGCGTGCGTCCGGGGACAGCGTCACGATGTCCTCCGGTGCCAGCTCGACCGCGTCGGCGGCGGTGTAGGCCCGCAGATAGGGCCCCTCGGTGGCCAGGTCACGCGGGTCGCGGGTGCCCTTCGTCATGATGTTCAGCAGATCGGGCACCAAGGCGGTGTTCAGCAGCGCCTGGAAGGTGCCCTCGGTGGCGTTGTCGACCTCCACCCGCCGGCCTTCCGCGCTCCAGTACGGGCTGTCCGGATGCGAGCGCGAGATCTCGTGATACCACTGGTCGATGCTCAGTGCCCAGGTCTCCGCCATCCCGCGCCACTCGACGTCGTAGTCACGCCAGAGGTCTTCCTTCGATTGCTCGTCCAAGTCCTTGTCGAAGGTCTTGCGCAGCACCAACGCGGCCGCCCAGGCCTGCGTGACGGCGAAGGACATCCCGGAGGAGAACAGCGGATCGACGAAGTACGACGCGTCCCCGACCGCCATCCAGCGATCCGCGTACGAACCGAAACAATCGCTGACCCGGGAATAGTTGGTCGCGGTGAGCATTTCCCGACGAATCGGTTCCGCGTTGGCCACCAGGTCCTGCAGCACCGGGATCGATTTGATCGTCTTCAGGAAGATGTCCGGATCTCGCAGATCCACGCGAGCGATCGACTCCGGATTGGTCACGATGCCGATCGACCACACGGTTTCCCGAGTGCCGTCGACCAGCCGCGGCGTCGGGATGTACCACACCCATCCGTGCTCGAAGGCCACCGCGTAGATCGGCGACAAGTTCTCCGCCCGGAAGACGTTCCAGTCACCGGCCGCGCGTTGTGCGGGTACGCAGTTGCGGTAGTGCGACCAGACGGCCACGTTGCGGTAGTCCGAGAGCCATTGCTTGTCGCGCTGCGATCCGCGGGCGGCCACCTGATTCGCCCGCCCGGACGCATCGACGAAATAGCCTGCCTTGACCTCGGTTCCGTCTTCCAGGACCACCGTGGCCGCACCCCCGTCGAGGAGGAAGCGCACCACCCGCACGCCCTGGAAGACGTGGGCGCCGCAGGACTCGGCGTGCTCGAGCAGCACGGTGTCGAATTCCGCGCGGTTGACGTGGACGGACCAGCGGTACACGCCGTCGGCCAGGTAGTCCGCGTGCTCGAAGAAGCCGACGAACGGCCGGTCGGTGTCCCACTGGTAGATGCCGCCGTACTTCTGGATCCAGCACTCGCTCGCGAGCACCTTCTCCAGCGCCCCGCTCGCTTGCAGGACGGGGACGAGGGGATGCGCGCCCGATTCGCCGATGTGCTCACGCGGGAACACCTCGCGATCGAAGATCGCCACGCGCAGATCGGTTTCGCGGCAGAGCATCGCGGCGAGCGTGGATCCCGCGGGACCACCGCCCATGATGACGACGTCGTACTCGGTTGCTGGTCGAGAGACCGGTGCAGCCATTGATATTCCTCTCTGATGGCCCATTGCTCAGATGATCTGAATGCGCTGGAGGTGTCGGGAAACCGATTCGGTGAACGCATTCCGGCCGTGCAGCAAAGCGTGGTTCTCGGCCACGACGATGTCGCCGGTCCGCCACTCGTGGGCGTAGCAGTAGCGCGGGTCGTGCAGCCGCTCGCGCAGGTCCTCCATCACTCGGACGCCGTCCTCGGCCGATATGCCCTCGACGGTCAAGAACAGCGGATTGGCGTAACGCGCGGGATCCAAGGGTTCGGCGTATCTGATCGTCGTCTCGCCGGTGGCCGGATGAGTGCCCAGCAGCGGCCATTCGGCCAGGCCGCCGTAGTGCGCGAGTTTGTCCGTCCGGTAGGTGATCGTGGTGCGGGCCCACAGCTCTTTCAGGTCTTCCGGCGCGTCCCGATAGACCTGGACGCTGTCACAGAACACGGTCTCGCCCCCCGCGCCCTCGCCCTGCACGCATTGGAACAGGAAGAACCGCGGTACGTGCTCGGCGAACGCGCCATCCCAGTGGAACGGGACATCGCCTTTGTCGAAGAGGTAGTTCTCGGCGGTGTCGCGAACCACCAGATCGAGGATCGAACCGAAGTTCCATTGCAGGATTTCTCCGGCTGCGCGGCAATAGTTTTCGAGTTCCGCCTTGCTGAGAAGGCCGAATCCGCGCAGTACAGACACTTTCGCGCCGAGTGTCAGTGCGAGCAGTTCCTCGATCGGCACTTCGGCGAGCGTCCGCCCCGGTACATCGGAGGCCACCAGACGGCCGAACGGCCGCAGCGGCTCGCCCTCGAGCAGTACCTCATTCAAGCTTTTCGTCATGAGTTTCCTAGGTCTTGCCGTGATTCGGTCTCTGCTGTTCGCCCGAGGACGAAATGACTGGGGCGACTGTTGCGCCACACCAAGCGAGCGCCCAGTTCCTCGGCATGCATCCGCTTGACCAGCGTGTAATTCGTTCCGTCGTCGAGCACCACGCCATGCCACGGAGTCAGCCAGCTGTCCTGGGTCCGCAAGAGATGGAATCCGATCTTCTCGGAGTGATTCGTCTGCGGATGGATCGACAGCCGCACCGCGTCCGGGAAGATCTCCGCCATCAGACGGCTCCACGCCTGACTGCGCTGCACCACTTCGTAAGCCGTCTCCTTCGATCGGTTCCGCCGCTGTGTGGCCGACAGCCCGGGCAGCAGCACGGCATTGTCCTCGACCATGAACCGATGGATTCCGTTGAACATCCGCCGGGCCGCCGCCTCGGTCCGGACCGCCTCGCGCAGCACGTCGATACCGTCGGAGTACTCCTTCAGCAGGCGCAGCCTGCGTTCGTCCCAGCTCATTTCCGGCATGGCGTCGCGCAGCCCGTACAGCCCGATCGATCCGCCGCCGGTCGACCGGATGATGCGGCGCAGCTCGTCACCGTAATGGTCGACGTGCAGGTCCGGGATGCCCAACGTGTCACTGAAGACATGCCCGTCGGAACAGATCGTGACGATGGCGCCCGGCCGGTAGACGGCCGAGACCTGGTCGCAGAATCCTTGCAGGGACTCGATCGCCAGCGTCTCCGCCATATCGGGCAGACGCCCCAGCGTCTTGCGGCGGTTGCGCGACTTCGCCGGGAACGCGGGGATGATGAAATGGACCGGCACACCGGCTTCGATGTACCGGCTCACCTTGCTCAGATGCGGTGCGAAGCAATCCGGGCACGGAGCCGAGTCGCACAGCGACTCCGGGTCGGCACTGCGCCGGCGCGCGAAGACCATGCGAAGTATCTGCGTGGCAACCGATCCGACATCATCGGCGGGATTCGGGTTCAGCTGTGGTTGTCCGAGCTCCTGAACATGCTCGGAGCCATTGTCGACAGTCGTACTCATCACTACCTTCCGGGCACACCAAACGAGCGCATGCAACCGGACCGCACGGCAAAAGTTCCGCAATCAGCGCGGATCCAGTCGGCGATGGTTGTCTGCGATCAGAACGTCGTAGTAGGACACGGATTCAGGCGTCGGATTCCATACGATATCCGGTATCGGCGAGCCCCGATGCTCACAGCCAGATCTGAATCACGTAGTCCATTCGATCGAACACCCCCCACGTTCACAACCGATTCTGTGGTTTATAACACTCCCAGGATACCTCCGAACAGACTGCCGGGCAACCACATTCCGGCACACCGCGACAAAAAAGAATCCGGAGGCCCGTGGCAACGCCACGAGCCTCCGAACAGGCATTTCGAAATTTGTCGGTCGTGCAGCTGGATCGCCTAGCCGGCCACCCTTTCTCCGACCACCGTCGACCGTTTCGGCCGGGCAAAGCGGCGCATCGCCGGAGATTCCACGAAAGTGAACAACAACCATGCGGCGAAGAGATTCAGGCAGAACAACAGGACGATCAGCAGCACCGCGACCGGAGCACTGAACGTAGCGGCGTTCATCAACCGGCGGACGTAGAACACGGTCACGCCTTGACAGATGTAGAAGGCGAACGAGATCTCGCCGAGCCGGATCGCGAGCCTGCTCGACAGGAACTTCGACGCGCCCTCGATGTCGGACTGGGCCGCGGCGCCGATCAGCAGCGCGAGCGGAACCGCGGTCGCGAGGACGAAGCCGACGTAGAACGGCGTGTACATCGCCACCACATATCCCGCGCCGACCGCCGCCACCGCCGTCCAGAGCGGAATGCGCGGCCAGCGCCCCTCCGCCACTATCCGGGCGATGAACACGCCGAGAAAGAATTCGAAGAGACGCGTCGGCGGAAAGAGGTATCCGAACCACAGTTGCAGCACGGGTATCGGCGTGAGTTCGGATTTCTCGGAACTCGGGATGACGAACGCGGTCAGCAGGACGATCACGCCCATGCCGGCCACCATGGCCGCAGCGCCGTACCACAGATATTTCGCGTCGATGCGCAGGACCGCCGGAACAAGGAAAGGAAAGAGTACGTAGAAGAGAAGCTCACAGGACAATGTCCACGACGGTGTGTTGACGCCCGCATTGATATAATTCTGCGGAAACCAGGCATGCAGCAGAAAAAGATTCGGCAGCCACGCCTTCCACGGTGTTATCGCCGCCGCGAACAACACCATCGACGCCACCCAGAGCGTCAGATGATTGGGAAAGATCTTGACCACTCGACGCCGGATGAACTGCAGCTTGCTCGCTCCCGGTTTCCACGACCAGGTCAGCACGAAGCCGCTCAGGATGAAGAAGAACGACACCCCGAGGAATCCGGCTTTGCCGACCACCCACGCCGCGTCGTACGCGATATCCGGATCGGAGAAGAGGTTCACCGGCTTGTACGGAGGTATCGGCGAGTTGGGCAGCATCACATGGAAGACGAAGACCGAGAATGCCGCGAAGAACCGCAGTCCGGTCAACGACGGCAGCCGTTTGCGCTTGTCGAGATCCATCGCGATCAGCCCAGTCCGACGACGAAGGGGAATTCCGGTCTGCCGCCCAGCACGAAGGCGCCCGTGGACTGGATCACCTGGTCGTGCGCGATGATGTGCCGGGCCATCGTGTTCGTGTCACGCAACCAGATGTCGAGCGGATTCGGCCGGTAGATCGATTCGGTGCCGACGAGTTCGCACAGACGGGTGACGATGCGCTGCGCTGCGCGGAACGCGTTGGTCCTCGCCAGCGCGCTCGCGATCCTGAGGTCGGCGGGCAGCTCCGCGAAACGCTTGCCGTCCAGCGCGTCCCACAGTTCCGTCAGCGTGTTGACGACGGCGCCGCGGGCGACGATGTACTCCATCTCGCACTCACCGAGCAGGTACTGGGCACGGTAGTTGTCGGCCCACTTCTGACCGGTGGCGGTCACCGTCTTTCCGTCCGCGATGCCACGGACGTAGTCCAGGGCCGCACGAGCCGTTCCCAGGGGTACACCCGGCATGATCCGGGCCAGAGCCTCCGGCTCGGACAGCTTTCCGCGACCGCTCTTCCTTTCGCCGAACGCGAAGGAATGATGCTCGGGCACGAAGAGATCCTCGACCGCGTAATCATTGCTTCCGCTGCCGCGCAGACCCGTGGTGTCCCAGGTGTCGAAGACCGCGACCTGATCGCGGCGCATGTAGAACAGCCGCACCAGCGGGCCGCCTTCCGCGGTCTCCTCCATCCGGCCGCCCGAGGTCACGAAAGCGCCGCCCATGACCAGGTCCGCGTGCGTGATCGCGCTGCCGAACTTCCACCGGCCCGTCAATCGGTAGCCATCGGCCACCCGCTCGGCGCGACCGGCCGGGAAGATCAGTCCCGCCGTGATCAGGTCCTGCGTCGGCATCAGCTCCGCGATGGCCCGCTCGTCGAGATAGCCGGCGTAGATGCCGGTCGCCGCGCCGATCATGGCGCACCAGCCGGTGGCCGTGTCCCCGTAGGACAACGCCTCGACGACCTCGAACTGCTCGAGCGAGGTCAGACCCGGGCCGCCGATCTCCGCGCTGAAACACATTCGATAGACGCCGATCTCACGAAGCCGCTCGACGATGTCCATCGGAAGCCTGCGCTCGGCGTCGATCTCACTGCGACGTGCCGCCAGGTCGGGCGCCAGCGAACGTACCGCCGACAGCAGGGAGGTGGCCGAAATTGTTGCTGCAGTCATGTCCTGATTCCTAAGCCAGAGAATTTGCCTGCGACTCGCACAGGAGAAGCTCGATCGCCGAAGTGGTCTGCTCGGGACCCAGCGCCGAATAGCCGCCGTCCACGGTCCACTCGGCGCCGGTGACGAAGCTCGCCTTGGACGAGGCGAGAAACGCGGCCACCTCGCCGATTTCGCGCGCGTCACCCGCCCTGCCCAGCATGTGGAACCGGGATGCGATCGCGTCGGTGCGGGCCCGGTCCCCCTCGGTGATCTCGTCCATCACCCGCGACCAGGTCCAGCCCGGCGAAACGCTGTTCACCCGGATTCCGTCGCCCGCGTACTCCAGGGCGAGACTGCGGGTCAGCTGCAACAACCCGGCCTTGCTGACGGGGTATCGAAGTCGCCCGGCTTGAGCGACACGTCCACTGGGAGAGGTGAAGTTCACGATGGACCCCGAGGTGTCCCGCAACGCAGGTCGCGCCGCTTCGCACAGCATCGCCGTACCGACCACATTCGTGTTCAGCACCTCGAGCCACGCTGCCCGCGCATCCCCGCCCGGCCCGTCGTCACCGTAGACGCAGGCGATATTGACCAGCGCGTCGATCCGTCCGTGCCGGTCGACCGCTTCCGCGACGAACGACTCGATCGACGAATCGCTGCGCAGGTCGACGGGCACGAAGACAGCTCGGTCGCCGATCTCGGCGGCCGCCCCCTTCCCCCGTCCGTATCGATGTCACCCAGTACGACATTCGCGGAATATTCGGCGAAGACCCGAGCGACTTCAGCGCCGATGATGGTTGCCGCACCGGTTACGAGTACCGTCTTATCTTCGAACAACGTCGACTCCCCTCGGCTGCGCCCTCGACCGGCGCACGCCACGGCTCGAAGTATTCCGAACGGAAAGAGCGACCAGCCAGTACCATTCGCGACAGAGATGCACCACTTTGCGCCAGTCGCCCCGGCACCATGACGGGCGTGGCGTAGATCACTCTGCACGCTCGGTCGCCGGGCGGATGCGATATCGTCTCAGTGCAGGCAGTCCATGTTTCGGGGGTTCCGCGCTGCGGTCGATGCGTGACGGCGATGTCCCGTGCGAGCATCGGATCCGGTCCCGCGATGTCCTCAATGTCGAACGGAGTCGAGGCGTTGCCGAGCGACCAAATGATCTTCTTGTTACTGGACCTCGTACTGATCGTCGGCGCGGCACGCCTGCTGGGCTGGCTGGCCGAGAAAGTGGGGCAGCCCGCGGTGATCGGCGAGATCGTGGCGGGCATACTCGCGGGGCCGACAGTTCTCGGGGCACACTTGTCCGAGACGGTCTTTCCGCACGACACTCGTTCGTATCTGACGGCATTCGCGAACGTCGGCGTGATGATCTTCATGTTCTCGGCGGGTCTCGAGATGGATCTGCGATCGGTCGCCGGACGGCGGCGGTCGGTCGCGGGGATCGCGCTCTCGGCCTATCTCGTGCCCTTCGCGCTCGGTTCCGTCATCGCGCTGTGGGCGCTGGCCCGGCACGACGGCGGCAACCGGCTGAACTTCGCGCTGTTCATCGGTTGCGCGTTGGCCGTCACCGCCTTTCCGGTGCTGGCCCGGATCCTGCACGACCGCAAGCTGCTCGGCACCCGCCTGGGTCAGTCGGCCATGACCTGCGCCGCGCTGGACGACGTCCTCGCCTGGTGTGTCCTTGCGGTGGTCATCGGCATCGCCCGGCCCGGACTCGATCACCACTGGCGGCTGCTGCTGTTCGTCCCGCTGGTCGTGGTGTTGTGGTGGGCGGTGCGTCCGGCGCTCGACCGGCTCGCGGGCGCCGGTTCCGAGAAGAACACGAGCAACATGGTCTTCCTCGGCGTCGCGGGCGCACTGTTGCTGGGCGCCACCACCGAATGGCTCGGACTGCATCTGATCTTCGGCGCGTTCCTGTTCGGGGTCGTGTTCCCCCGGCGGCTGCGCGCGGCCGTCGACAGCGGCGCCCAACTGCTGAGCAGCATCTTCCTGCCCGCCTTCTTCGTGGTGGCCGGCCTGCAGGTCGATCTCGGTGCCATCGATCGCGCCGGCATCGCCGAATTCGCCGCGATCATGTTCGCCGCCCTCGTGGGCAAACTCGGCGGCACCTATCTGGCCGCCCGGCTCGGCCGCAGCGACAGGGCGGAGGCAGCGGCCCTCGCGGCGCTGATGAACACCCGAGGCCTGACGGAGCTGGTGATCCTCAACATCGGGCTGACGATCGGCGTCATCGACGAGCGGCTGTACTCGTTGCTGGTCATGATGGCATTGATCACCACCGCGATGACAGCGCCGTTGCTGAAGCTCTGCGGTATCACCGCCCCTCGCGGCGACCGGCCGCCGGAGACGACGAAAGAACAGCGGCGCAGCGATTCCGCCGTCGAGGCCGAGGCCACGGCCCCATGAGGCAACGCGGAGCAACCACGGGCCGCACCCACACGGATCGGCCCGCGAGGCCGGGCGGCGGCGAGGAATGCACTGTCCCAGCGGCTTTCGTGGATGTCGACGAAACATTGGTCCGCTGCGTCACTTTCCTGTCCTTGTTCGTGTTCGACGCGCGGCGCCATGGGCGCGGCGCGCAGGCCGATGGCGTGGTCGAGGAGTTCCGGGCGCTGCGGGCGGCGGGGATGAGCCGTGCCGAATCCCATCGGTGGTTCTACCGGCAATGGGCCGGCCGCGACCTCGCCGACGTCCGACACGTCGGCGAGGACTGGTTCGCGAGCTGCGTCGCGGACCCGGCGTTCTTCAATCTCGCGGTACGACGCAGGCTGGACGAACTGTCTCGCACCGGGACTCGCATCATCCTGGTATCGGGCTCGTTCACCCCGGCGCTGCGCCCGATCGCCGAAGCCGTCGGCGCCACCGCGGTGCTGTGTACGACGATGGAGACGGCGGCCGGTAAGTACACCGGCGAGGTCCTGGCGACGATGGTCGGTGCCGACAAGTCCGCAGCCCTGCTCCGCTACGCCGAGCGGGCGGCCATCGACCTGTCGTCCTGCACGGCGTTCGGCGATCACCACTCCGACACCGCGATGTTCGAGCTGGTCGGTCATCCGGTCGTCGTCGGCGACTCCGATCCGCGACTGCACGGCTATCCCGCGCAGCGGCTACCCGGCTAGGTCCCCGGCATCCGCCGGTTTCCGATCGTGAACGTGCGCCGGTACTGCGCCGGACTGACCCCGAGGTGACGCTTGAACACCGCGCGGGTGTTGGCCGGATTTCCGAGGCCGACGCGATAGCCGATCTGGTCGACGGGCAGTTCGGTCGTCTCGAGCAGTTCCCGCGCCTGGTTCAGGCGGGCGCTGGTGATCCAGACGTGCGTCGAGGTACCGGTCTCCTCCCGGAATCGCCGGATGAAGCTGCGGCGCGAGAGATTCGACCGCTTGGCGAGATCTTCGAGCGAATGCCGGTGGTCGAGGTTGGCGAGAATCCACGCCCGTGTGTCGGAGAGCAGGCCGGTGGACGTCTGCTCCAGGAACTGCCGGGTGTACTGGGCTTGACCGCCCTCGCGCACCGGTGGCGCCACCAGGTCGCGGGCGCGTTCGTTGGCGGCCGCCGCGCCGATGTCTTTGCGCACCACGTGCAGGCAGAGGTCGATCCCGCTGGTCACGCCCGCGGAGGTCAGCACGTCACCGTCGTCCACGAACAGGCGATCGGCATGAACCTCGACGTTCGGATACCGGCTCTGCAACAGCGGTGCGGCCCGCCAATGCGTCGTAGCGGGCCGGCCGTCCAGCAGTCCCGCGGCGGCCAGAGCGAAAGCACCGGTACAGATCGACAGCATTCGCGCGCCTCGTGCGTGGGCGTCGCGCAGCGCTCGCAGCACCGATTCCGGCGGCGGCTCCCCGTACGACGCGTAACCGGGCACCACCACCGTGCCCGCGTGCCGCAGAGCCTCCAGCCCTGCCGTCGCCACGCAGGACAACCCCGGCACCGAGGTCGTCGCCATCGGCGAGACCGCGCACACCTCGAGCCGGTAGTTGGGGTCGGAGCCGAACACGTCGATCGGAATCGCGGCATCCAGAACAACCACTTCGTCGGGTATGACCACGGTGACCCGACGCGTTCCCCCATCCGCTTCCATGGCCCGATCGTAGCGGTGATCGGCACTCGGGCTACTACCCCGGCCTTCCGGCGCGCACATAGCCTCGCTTGAGCGTCCGAGCCGACAAGCCGAAAGAAGGGGTTTGATGTCCGATATCACGGACTTCTCCACCACCAACGGAGGGTTCCGGAGTGTGGTCGTCACTGCTATCGAGATGTCGACCGCTGTCGGCGCCGACACCGATGCGACTTGGAAAGGACTGCTCGCCGGGGAAACCGGGATCGCGAAGGTACAAGACCCCGACTTCGAGCGCTTCCAGGTTCCCGTCGACATCGGCGGCCAGTTCAAACTGGATCCGACCGACGAACTCAGCCGCGTCCAGAAGCGCCGCATGTCCTATGTCCAGCAGATCGCCTATGTCATGGGCAATCGGATCTGGGACACCGCTGGCAGGCCGGAAGTCGATCCGGATCGTCTCGGCGTCTGCATCGGCACCGGCCTCGGCGGCGCCGACACGATCATCGAGTCCAACGACCTGATGCGCGAGGCGGGCTACCGCAAGGTGTCTCCCTTCGCGGTGCCCATGGCCATGCCGAACGGCGCCGCCGCGGTGGTCGGGTTGGAACTCGGTGCGCGAGCCAGCGTGATCACGCCCGTCTCGGCCTGCGCTTCGGGATGCGAGGCGCTGGTGCACGCGTGGCGTTCGATCATCCTCGGCGAGGCCGACATCGTCGTCGCGGGCGGCGTGGAGGGCCGCATCAATCCGCTGGCGGTAGCCGGATTCTCGATGATGCGGGCGTTGAGCACACGGATCGACGAACCCGAAGCCGCGTCGCGCCCGTTCGACCGGGATCGCGACGGTTTCGTGTTCGGCGAAGCCGCCGCGTTGTTCGTGCTGGAGTCGGAGGAGCACGCGCGGGCACGCGGGGCGAAGCCCCTGGCTCGCCTGATGGGCGCGGGCCTGACCGCGGACGGCTACCACATGGTGTTGCCCCATCCGGACGGCGCGGGGAACATTCGAGCGATGCGCCGCGCGATCGAAACGGCCGGCGTGAGCGCCACCGATATCGACCACGTCAACGCGCACGCCACCGCCACTCCGTTCGGGGACCTGGCGGAAGCGAGGGGGATCCGAGCGGCGGTAGGCGACCACGCCTCGGTCTACGCGCCGAAATCCGCGTTGGGACACTCGGTAGGCGCGGTAGGCGCGGTGGAAGCCGCCCTGACCGTGCTGAGCGTCCGGGACGGGGTGGTGCCGCCCACTCTGAACCTCGACAATCAGGACCCCGAGATCGATCTCGACATCGTGCACGGCAGCGCGCGCACTCAGAACATCGAATACGCGCTGAACAACTCCTACGGTTTCGGTGGCCACAACGCGGCCGTCGTCTTCGGCCGCTGCTGACCGCAGCCATGCGTGGCCCGCCATCCGTGCGGGTCACGCATGGCGGGCGCGACTCCCGGAATCCTCTTCGCCGGGCCGACCGGCCCCGGCACCGCGGCGAGCGCGTTTCCCGCGGGCGATCTCCGTCGCGAGCGCGTCCAGCGGTTGAGCGAACTGATGCAGCGGGTCGACCAGTCCGGTGAGCCATGCCCTCGCGGCATCGATGCCCTCCGAATCGAGGGCGTACAGCCGTCGCGTGCCTTCGGCGCGAACCCGCACCAGCCCGGCGTCGCGAAGCACCTTGAGGTGCTGGGAGACGCCGGGCTGAGAGATCGGCGTGTGCTGCCGCACGGCGGCGACCAGCGCGCCCGCGGGCTGTTCGTCGGCCGCCACCACTTCGAGGATGAACCGGCGGACCGGATCGCCGAGCGCCTCGAAGATCTTCGCCGGAGAACGGTCCATCAGCCCTCGGAGCGGTGTGCGGGGTCGATGGTGTAGAAGTCGACGGTCCGCAGCGCCGCCGCGTTCGCGGCGGCCGGGTCGTCACCGTCGCCGACCGCCGCCTCCGCCCAGCCGAGCGCCGCCGTCCGCACGAATGTCACGCCCTCGGGCGTCGTCGGGAAGGCCATGCCCTCGGCGGGGTCGACCGGATCTCCGCTCGCCAAGTGCAGCCCGAGGCCCATCAGGGCGAGATCCCAGCCGACGCCCACCGCCCCCGGTCCGAATTGCGTCCAGAACTCCGGAGCGACCGGCGCCTCGTGCGCCAACTCCAGCTCGGTGCCGTCCTCGGCGGGGGTGAGACGGACCGTCAGCCAGGAGATCTGCGGTCCCATCTCCCAGGTCACGGCGAACCGTTCCGGCGCATCGCACTCTTCGACGACACCGTTGGCGTTGCCCTCCAGCTGGTAGCGCCCGCCGACGCGCAGGTCACCACTGACGGGCAGGAACCAGCGCGGGATCCGCTCGATATCGGTGAGCGCGTCCCACAGATCCGCCTGATCGGTCGGGTAGCGGCGGCGGGCGACGGCGATCCTCGTCGGCGCGCCGTCGCGGGAGCCGGTGCGGACCTCGCGGGTGACGAGCCCGGCGATGGCTGCGGGATCGGTCAACAGTGGCATGACAACCTCCTTGAATAAGTTTTGACTTATATTAGCGTCCTCGGGGGTGACCGCAACACCACTCCGGCGTTTGCACCCGCTCCCCGCCCGGACGGGACGCGGCGGCCACCGTCCGATCAGCCGTTCGGGGGCAATCCCGCGATGGCACGCAGTGCGGAGATCATCCCCGCGACGGGGATGCCGGGATCGATCGAGCGGAACAAACCCAGCCCCACGCCGAGCGCCAGCACCGCGACGGCGGCTTCGGCCCTCGGCATCGGGGTGTCGAGATCCTCCGTCGCCCGCAAGGCCGCGCCGACCATTCCCGCGATGCCGGCGAGCCTGCTCGCCAATTCGGCGCGGAGGTGCTCGTCGCGTCGCGCGTGAACGCTGAACTCGAGTTCGAGTTGCGTCCAGTCGGGGTCGCCGACCACCCGCTCGGCCCACTCCGTCATCCGCTTCAGGCGCGCGGCGGCCGTGGGCGCGGCGATGATCTCGGCGACCTCCGCCGCCCGCTCGGCGTGGATTTCATCGAGCACGGCCAGACACAAGTCGTCTTTGGTGCGGAAGTTCGAATACACCGCCCCTTTGGTGAAACCCGCGGCTTTCGCGACCTTGTCCAGAGTTGTCGCCTGATAGCCGTCCTCCAGGAAAAGCCGCTTGGCGGTCGTGATCAATACAGTGCGCGTCCGCGCTTGGCTCTGCGCTCGAGTCGGCCGCGAACGCCCTTCGCCCTGAAGCCGCCGACACTCATCGCTATTCCCGGACAATCTCTACCCCTTACAGATACTCTCAGTATCCGATTCTAGATGCCATGGGTATCCCAAATCGCAGGAAGGATCGCATCGTGAGGAGCCGAATACTCAGATTGGCCACAGCTTTGACGGGAACCCTCATCGTCGTCGGAGCCGGGGCGGTCGCCGCCCCCCACGCATGGACGGAACCGGCCGCGGAAGCCGTGGCCGGCGACGATTTCTACATTCCACCCGCGTCGGCGGACGGCGCACCGGGCTCCATCATCCGCACCGAATCGTCGCGACTGGCGCTTTCGGTCCCCGGACAGCCGGGACAGGTCCCCGCCACGTCCACGCGCATCATGTACACCAGCAGCGATACCCACGGCGAGCGGGCAGCCGTGGTGGGGACGTACCTCGAGCCCGCCCAGCCGTGGACGGGCCCGGGCGAGCGCCCGCTGATCGCCTACGCGGTCGGCACGAAGGGACAAGGCGATCAGTGCGCGCCTTCGAAACTGCTGGCGCAATTCATCCAATACCAGCCTCCGTTCGACGTAATCGTCGAATACGACGTGCTGGCGTTGTACACGCTGCTGGCCCGCGGCATGGCGGTGATGGTGACCGATTACCACGGCCTGGGTACGCCGGCGGTGCACGACTATCTGAACCGGAAATCTCAGGCCTACGCGCTGCTCGACTCGGCGCGAGCGGCGCTGCAATTGCCGGGCACCAGCGTGCATCCCGGCTCGCCCGTCATTCTGTACGGATACTCCCAGGGCGGCATGGCTTCGGCCGGCGCGGCCGAACTGCAGCCGAGCTACGCCCCCGAGTTGAACGTGCGGGGCGCCTACGTCGGCGGCCCGGTCGTGGACGACGAGTATTTCATCGGCTTCAACGACGGCCGTCCCGCGCTCGGACCCGCCTTCGCGTGGATTCTCAACGGCATCGCCGCCAATTATCCCGAAACCCGCCCGGTGCTCGACGCCGAACTCAACGACACCGGCAAGGCGATCCTGCGCGAGTCGCTGGACAAGTGCGCCGTACCGCTCGGACTGGCCCAGCAGTTCCCGAACACCTCGCAGTGGACCACCAGCGGGCAACCGCTCACCGCGGTGATCGATCAGTCCCCGATCCTGAAGGCGGCGTTCAACGATCAGCGCGTCGGGACGCTCACTCCGGGAGTGCCCGTGCTCATCGCCTCCAGCCCGATCGATGAGGGCGCGCCGTACGTGCCCGTCCGTGAACTGGCGGCCGGGTGGTGCGGCGGCGGCGCTCCTGTCCAGCTGAACGCGAACGGCGAGTTGCCCAGCGTCATCAGCGGATTGCGGGCCACCCACGTGCTGGCGTTCTTCCCGTCACTGGTGGCCTCCCAGCAGTGGATGACCGAGCGGCTCGCGGACCAGCCCGCTCCGACCAACTGCGGTGCGCTGCCCTGATTTGCGAAAGCGTGACCCGCTCGGATACCGTCGGTATCTCGATCGGAGACTCGGCACGGCGCCTCGCGCAGCGATTCGGCTCGTAGTGCCATGATCTCCATGCACGGTGGTCGGCCGCGGTTCGGTCCCACGACCGAACCGCGGCCGACCTGCCTGCCCGGCACAGCACAGATCCCCCGTGCGGCGGGCGAGTTCCACCCCCACGATCGTCCCGCGGCTCCCGACCCCGGGGCCGGCGAGTCTACTTGCACCGAATTTGCTGTCTCACCGTTCGTCAGCTAGGTCGATTTCGGTACAGAAAGGTTCGAATGTCGGAGTTGGCTCATCCCCGCCTGCCCGAGCCGCTCAGGTGCGCGCAGCGGTGATACTCGCAGATCCGGCACGGATCGTTTCGTACCCGACGCGGCGGCGCCTGCCTCGAAGGCGCGGGCCGATCCGCTCAGCGGTGCGCCATCGCCGGGCGGACGTCGCCAGCTCAGACTACGGTTTCGACGGTTCGACCCTACATAGCGAACTTCTAGCTATCCTGGATAGACGTGCACGTTGTAGGTGTTGTCCGCAGTCGGAACTGTCGGTTGAGTGTCGTCCTGACGGATCGGCGAGATGACTATGACAATCTTCGAGCACACGCGAGCCCGCGACCCCAAGCGCTACCTCTGGATTCTGGGCTTGATCGCCCCTGGTTGCGCGCTACTGCCCTCACAGCTGGTGTTGTACACCGGGCTGGAATTGTTCTGGTGGATCGGCCCGATCATCATCCTCGGGGTGATCCCGCTGCTGGATTTCGCCATCGGCGACGATGGGAGCAATCCCCGCGACGAAGACTACGAAGCGCTGTCCAACGATCGCTATTACCGCTGGTGCACCTTCCTCTTCCTGCCCATGCAGTTCATCGGGCTGCTGATCGCCAGCTACCTGTGGGCAAGCCATGAGCTGAGCCTGGTCGACAAACTCGGCTTGGCCGTCACACTCGGCTTCGTCTCCGGGATCGGCATCAACGCCGCGCACGAACTCGGCCACCGCGCCGAACGTCTCGAACGCTGGCTGGCCAAGATCGCACTCGCCCAGTCCGGTTACGGGCACTTCTTCGTCGAGCACAACCGCGGTCACCACGTTCGCGTCGCCACCCCCGAGGACCCCGCCAGCGCCCGTTTCGGCGAATCGCTGTGGCAGTTCCTCCCCCGCACCATGACGGGCGGGTTCCGCTCCGCCCTGACGTTGGAGCGCCAGCGCCTTGCCCGCAACGGCAAACGATGGCTGAGCCCCAGCAACCATCTCCTGCAAGCCTGGGCGATGAGCGCGACGTTGTTCACCACCTTGATCGTGGTGTTCGGCCCCGCCGTCATCCCCTACCTCGCCCTCCAAGCGCTCATCGGCGCGGGCCTGCTGGAGACCGTGAACTACGTCGAACACTACGGATTGCTGCGCGCCCGCCGCCCGGACGGCCGTTATGCCCGCTGCTCGCCCCGCGACAGCTGGAACAGCGACCACTTGGTCACCAACATCTTCCTGTTCCACCTCCAGCGCCACAGCGACCACCACGCCAACCCCGGCCGCCGCTATCAGACCCTGCGCAGCTGCGATGTGGCGCCCCAGCTCCCCGCCGGTTACGCCACCATGGTCCTGCTGGCCATCATCCCGCCGCTGTGGCGCGCGGTCATGGATCCCCGGGTCCTGGCCCACTACAACGGCGACATGACGCTCATCAACACCAAGCCCCGTAGACGCAGGCTCACCCTGCCGATCCGCAATCCACGCCCGCGCGAGAACGTACGGCGGGCCGCGCAGCGCCGCACCCACAGCATGAGCCCGTCGACCGGCGCGACGGAGGTCCGGTTCTGATCAGAGCGGATCGCTGACGCGTCGGTCCGCGACTCGCCCGGGGCCACAGCACAGTGCGCGGTTTGCGCTCGACGCGTCGGGCAGATGCCGTGGCGCCATGCGCCACCGCCGGCGGGTGGACTCAGCGCAGCAGCGGCGACCGGTACCGTGCGTCGGGTTTGAGGCAGGCGAACTGTATGACGTCGATATGCCCACGACGGAAGTACTCGGCCGAGCCGGTGAGATACCGGATGTAGGCGTTGTAGGTGTCGCGCCCGGCGAGCTCGATCGCCCGGTCTCGGTGTTCGTGCAGGGCGTCGGCCCAGCAGCCCAATGTGGTGGTGTAATGCGGTCCCAGCGACTGGACGTCGGCGACGGTGAATCCGGCGTCCTGCGCGTATTCGGAGATTCCTTTGGGGTAGTGACCGGACGACAGCGGGAGCTGACCGCCGGGGAAGATGGTCTCGCGCAGGAACCGCAAGAAGGCGAAGTCGTCGCCGGTGATCCGGGTGCCGTGCGCCCGAAGATGCTCGCGGCTGTGGCTGACCACCGTCTGCAACAGCAGCACTCCGTCCGAGGGCATGATCTGGTAGGCGAACTCGAAGAACTCCCCGTAGCGGTCCACCGGCAGGTGTTCCATCGCCCCGACGCACACGATCCGGTCGGCACGCCGGTCGAAATCCTCCCAGCCCTGTACTCGCACCCCGCCGTAGGGGCGGCCACGGATCAGCCGGTCGACGAGCATGTCCCGCACGTAGCGGTACTGGTTGCGGCTGCGGGTCAAACCGATCGTGTTCACCCCGTAGGTGTCCATGGCGCGCAACATGGTCGATCCCCAGCCGCAACCGACGTCCAGCAAGGTCATCCCCGGATGGAGATCACATTTCGCCAAGGCGAGATCGATCTTCGCCGTCTGGGCTTTTTCCAGGGTGTCGTCGGGGTGGGTCCACAACGCGCAGCTGTAGGTGCGGGTCGGGTCGAGGAAGAGTCCGAAGAACTCGTCCGGCAGTTCCTCCCGCGACAGGACCTCGTGGTAGAGGGGGGCGTGCACACTCATGACGGCGGATCTTCCTCGCGAACCAGCACTGCTGCTCAGCGGAAGCCTCCGGCCTGACGACTTCCGGCCGGAACGACCACGAGGTTCCGAAGACGCACCGACAACGCGCTGCCGCCACGGCCGCCACGCCGTCGATCACGTAGCCGACCCCGGCCGACGCCTTCATGTTACCTCGCCCACTCCGCGCAGTCCTCGCGAACCAGCCACCCAGCAAACACGAGGACAGCAGCAGCTCGATTCCCCGCTGCGCGGACGCCGAGCCTTACCCTGTGCGGCCGAGCGATGCGCAGTGGCAAGACCTGCGCGAGTATGCGCGACCGGGCACACCCACGCCTGACCGACGACCGCCCAGGTCGGGTAGCGCACTACTCGGGTCACGATGCCCACAGATAGCTAGGTTTGGCCGTACAACACGAAGTCCGCAGCGCCTGGCACCCGGCCTCGGACGGGTAGGTCGGCACTCGGCGCGGAGTTCGGCACGCCACCGCGACAACGTCGTCACGGCGTGCGCGCGCGACCACCCGGCAGGCGCTCGGCACGAATTCGACCGCAGGGTTCCTTCGATGCCCGCGCAGCCCACGCCCGGGCAGGCCGAGGTATTCATGACGTCAGGAACGCGCTCGCCAGCTCATTGAAAAGCTCCGCGCGCTCCCACTGCACCCAATGGCCGGTCTTGGCCGCCATGTACAGATCGGAATTCGGCATCCTCTCGGCGAGCATGCGCCCACCGGCGGGCCGGTTCACCTTGTCTCCGGCGCCCCAGATCACCAGCGTGGGATGGCGCACCTGCGACAGCCGCGAGTCGCGGGTGCAGTCCGTCCGCCACAGCGTTCGCAACGCCGACGGGCCAGAAGGTCGCCGCAGGGGAGGGTCGGCCACCACCTCGGGATCGAGACTGGTTTGATAACGGCCGTCGATGATCTCTTCGCTGACGCCACTGGCGTCGAAGACCAGATACTCGCGGATGAACTCGGCCAGCTTCTCCCGGCTCGGACCGGTACCGCTGTAGTAGGAAAGCAGCGATTGCAAGCCCTTGGTCGGCAATGCGCGCGTAGTACCCACCCCACCGGGTCCCATGAGGATCATCCTCCCCACTTTCTCGGGCCGGTCCATCGCCAACCGCAGCGCTGCCGCTCCCCCGAGGGAGTTCCCGACCAGGTGTGCCGAGTCGATGCCGAGAGCGTCCAGCAGGCCGCCGACCGAGGCGGCCAAATCGCCGAACGGGTCGGCATGGTCGATGTGTTTTGCCGACCGACCGTAACCGGGCATGTCGGGCACGATCACGCGGAACCGCCGGGCCAACGCCTCGGTGTTGCGGGAATAGTTCGACATGCCGCTGGCACCGGGGCCGCCGCCGTGCAAGAGCACCACGGCGTCTCCGGTGCCGGTCTCACTGAAGAAGATCTCCCGATTGCCGACCCGGATCATCCGCCCGGTCTCGGCGGCGTTGTCGATGGCCACTACTACCTCCCAGATCGCCGTCTATCTGATGCAATCATCAGTTATGCGGATTCACTCTGTCAAGCAGAAATGATGAAACCATCAGGATTGGTTGGTAACGAGCCGGGCTGCGCCATGCGGGTTCGGACCTCTTCGGCGCGGCGTCGAAGGCGGCTGGCCCGGAGAAAGGACGGCTTCATCAACCGTGCAGACGTGCATGAGCACCTGATACCGCCGGACTACGCCGAGGCACTGCGCGCCGCTCCGGGAGGGCGCTGCCCGCGAGTGGACCCTCGAGGCGGCGCGCGCTGATGGCACAGACCGGGATCACATCGGCGGTGGCCATCCCACCGCGTTGTCGGCTAGCGCGGTGGCGCTGCTCGCGTTCGCCGAACGCGGGCTCCACGGCAGTGACCGGTCCCGGCAGCCATAGCGGTCAGCTGCTCAGGCGCTCGAACTCCGTCGCGCAATGCGCGGAGAACACCGTCACCGCGTCGCCGTGGTCGCTGACGAGTTCCCGGAGCCGCTGCTGGTTCTCGATGCGGGCCCGCCGCCCGGTGTCCACGTACCACTGGAAAACCCGCGTTCCCAAGGGCATCGACGGTTTCGCACGCATTTGGCCGTGGTGGGTGTAGGCGTCCCCGGCGTGCAGCAGCCAGCCGTCCCCGGTGTCGACGGCGACGCCGACGTGACCGCGCGTGTGGCCCGCCAGCGGAACCATGAGTATCTCCGGGGGCAGGCCCCGCAATTCGCGCACCGCCTGGAAATCGAACCAGCGCTCCGCGCGAGTGTCGGACTCTCCGTAGACCGACCACTCGGGTCCGTGCTCGAACTGCACCGGTCGATACCGGAACTTCTCGCGACGGCCGAAGGGCCCTTCGACGGCGTCCAGCTCCGCTCGGTGCACATGCACGGTGGCCCGGGGGAAGTCGGCGAGACCACCCGCGTGATCGAGATCGAGGTGCGTCACCACGATGTCCCGGACGTCATCGCGGGAGAAGCCCAGCGCCTCGACCTGCCGGGCGATCGGCAGGTCGAGAACCGGGTGCGATTGCCGGATGAGTTGCCGCCCCACCCACACATCCGGCCGGACCAGCGCCTGCTCGCCGTAACCTGTGTCGACCAGGACCAATCCGGCGGAGTGCTCGATCAACAAGCAATGACACGCCCCGGCCGCGTTGCGCCGAAACCCCGGCCTGCCGTCGAACAAACGGCCTCCGAAAGGACGGGTTCCCCCGGCATCCAGATGATGGACACGCACCAGTCCCGCTCCTATCCGTGCCGTCCGGCCACCCTACCCGTCTACGCTTCCGGCTGCGACTCACTCCTACCACGTTCGCCCCCTCGAACGCTAAGGGCACGAACGTATTCCACGGCGTCGCAGCCGGAACGCGAAGACTCCCCCGGCAGCCGAATTCAGGCGATCTTCAATGTGCCGCCGTCGATGACGTAGTCCGCACCGACGATATTGGCGGCTTTGGGTGATGCGAGGAAGGCGACGAGGGCGGCGACCTCCTCCGGTTCGCTGATCCGGCCGGAGGCGATGCCGAACTGCTCCGGCACGGCCGCGAGCAGCTCCTCCTGCGAAAGGCCCTGAGCGGCGGCGAACTTGGCGCCCACGCCGTGCGGTCCGCGCCACATCGGCGTGCCGACCACGCCCGGTGAGACGGTGTTGACCCGCACCCCGCGCGGCCCGAACTCCTCGCTGAGCCGCTTGGTCAGCGCGGTCAGCGCGGCCTTGGCCTCGCTGTAACCGACCGGCCCCGCCGCCGGAAGATGTTTGTTGATCGACGAGATGGTGACCACCGCGCCGCGCCGCTCCAGCAGGCTGGGCAGTGCCGCGCGGGTGACCCAGATCGCGCTGAACAGATTCAGGTCGAACAGCTCTCGCCATTGCTCATCCTCGACGTCGAGGAAGCCGCCCAGTTCCAGACGCGCGGCGTTCACGGCGCCGACGTTGTTGATCAGGATGTCGATGCCGCCCAGTTCGTCGAGTGCGGCGCCGATCAGCCGAGCCGCTCCCTCCGAGGTGGAGAGGTCGACGGGAACCGCTGCGACGCTCGCCTTTTCGAGCTCGGGCGTAACGGTGCGCGCGGCCCCGACCACCCGGACGCCCTCGGCGGTCAATGCTTCCGCGACGGCCAAGCCGATGCCTCGGCTGGCACCGGTGACGACGGCGGTCTTGCCGGACAGTTCTAGATCCATGATGGAACCTTTCTTTCTTGAACTACAGGTCAAAAATATGGGCAGCGAACGAGCCCACGGCGGGCAGTTCGATTCAGAGGGTGGTCAGAGCGGTGTCGATGATGCGACGCAGAGTGGGCGCATCGTAGGTCTTGGCCATCACCCGTAGGCCGACGACGGTGTTCATCAAGAATTCGGCCAGCGATCGCGGATCGGCGTCGGCGCGCACGTCACCATCGCGTTTCCCCTGATCGATCCGGGTCTCCAACGCGGCGATCATATGATCCTGTGTCGCGCGGACCGCCCGGGCGATCTCCGCGTCGTGCCCCGCCATCTCCACGGCGGTGTTCACCGCCAGGCAGCCGCGCCGAACGGGCTGCGCGAGATCGGAGTCCGCCAGTGCGCACAGGAAGGCGGTCAGGCAATCGCGAGTGACACCCGGTCGGGTCAGGATATCCGCGGCCAACTCGACGCCCAGCCGGTCGTAACGGTCGAGAGCCAGGTCGAACAACGCACGCTTGCTGCCGAAAGCGTTGTACAGACTACCTTTTCCGATGCCGGTGGCCTCGGCCAGCTGCGCGGGCGAGGTGTTGGCGTACCCATGGGTCCAGAACGTCTCCATGGCCCGGTCCACCACCGTGTCCGGATCGAAGTTGCGCGGCCTGCCCATGACCCGAACCGTAATCGTTTTAGACCGACAGGTCAAGAAGACCTGCAACCGGCGAGCCGCAGCTCCGACGCCCCGGCAGGCAACGGTGCCGGAATCTCGTTGAGCGCAACCCGTGCTCGTCGGTCGTGCGTCTCGCTAACGTTCTCGGGTCGGACGCTGTTGTGGAGGAGTGCGCGGTGACCACTGAGTCGACCATCGACGTCGATACCTCGCTGCACCCGCTGGACGACCCGGTGCGGGCGTCGTTGCGCGGCGAGCACCGCCGGTTCGCCGGCTGGGTGGGGCGGATCGGCCGCTACGACCCGGAGGTCGCCCGGTTCGTCGGCCACCCGCCGGTGCTGGACGAACAGGACTGGGCCGACCTGGCCACCCTCCTCGGACCGGGCGGCAGCACCGCGTTGCGCGGCCACGGCCACGTGCCCCCGGACGGCTGGACGGTGCTCGACGAAGTGGACTCGGTGCAGATGGATGGCACCGCCCTGCGCGTCGCGCACGACCCGGAACTGGAAGTCCTCACCGCGGCGGACGTGCCCGAGATCCTGGCGCTGATCGCCCGCACCGAACCCGGCCCCTTCGCGCCACGAACCATCGAAATGGGCAACTACCTGGGCCTGCGGGTCGGCGGCCGACTGGTGGCGATGGCCGGAGAGCGCTTGCATCCGCCCGGCTGGACCGAGATCAGCGCCGTATGCACCGACGCGGACTTCCGTGGCCGCGGCTTCGCCACACGCCTGGTCCGCGCGGTCGGTGCGGGCATCCGCGCGCGCGATGAGACACCGTTCCTGCACGCGCTCGCCCGCAACGCGACGGCGATCGGTTTGTACGAGACGCTCGGGTTCACGCTGCGCAAACGTTCGACCTTGACGGTCGCGCAGGCGCCGCCCGTCCGTCGCATGCCATGATGCGCGGCGGCTGATGCTGCGTCGCAGGTCGCGGAGCACGTGATTGCCCCATTCACGGGACGCGCGGCGCCCGAAGCGAGTAGTTCACCACGCATGCCGTTCTGTCGGGAAATGTTCGGCTGGACAACGCCGATCGACTTTCACCCCACCTCGGCGGCCACCGGTATGTCGCGCGATAGCGCCGTGTCGCCCGCTGATCGCCCGGCCGAGAATTCGACGTCGGTAACCACCTGACTCCAATAAGAGCGGATGCGTCGATCCGCGCGTTTTCGACCGGCAATAAGTTCACGCACATTTCACGTCCCGTAAAGGAAAATGTCGTGTCGGATCGAATTCTGTTCCACGGCGGGCCAACCGGGCGCGGGATCGGCGACTCGACCGACGACACCATTCAGGATGACCGAGTCATACCCGAGGACCGATTCGCCTGGAACCGACCACCGGGCTCTGACCGAGCAGGCCCTGATACGGCGGTGGCAGGGCACGCCAACGTGCCCGGTTGACGTTCCCGGCGGCGCGAGACCAGTTGTGCCGCTGCCTCTGCCGGATGGTCACCAGATCTTTGCCGTCTCAGATAGTTCGCGCTGCGAACGATGACGGAGCTGAGTATGCTTCCTCAAAGTTAGTCGAATTACGCTGCGATCGAACACTTTTGGTAGACCGGTCGGTTCGACGGCCGGGTTGGATCGTGGCGCCGAATGCCGGCGACGTACGCAGGGGAGTTCAAACGTGTCGAGGTGGCACCGGACACACGGATCGCCAGGAACGGCCTGGCCGGTAGGCCCGCGACTATTTTCGCCTCTCGCGTGTCACCGGCCGCTCCCCCGCACCTTCCTTCGGTAGCCGACCCGGCTATTCGCCCAGAGTCGATCCGCCTACGCCAGAGCTGCCGTGCGGATCCCGGCGTCGATTTCACATCCCGTTCCAGGAGCTTGTCTTGATTATTTCCCCACGTCTTGTATTGCCCTTCGATCGCTACGGTGCGCGCGGGTGAAGCTGTATTCCGACGAGTTCGCAGCCGACCCCCACGCGGCATATCGGCGGATGCGCAGCGATCACGGCCCGGTCGTCCCGGTGGAGGTAGCGCCGGAAGTGTCCGCGACATTGATCATCGATTACCGCACGGCGTTGGACGTTCTCACCGACTCCGCGCATTTCTCGGCCGATCCGAGCGAGTGGGAACAAAGCGCGCCGACGCGGTGTCCGGTGCCGTGGGCGATGCGGTGGCGGCCGGACGCGTCGCGGACGGCGGGAGACGAGCATGCCCGCTACCGGAACGCCGTCACCGCCGGCCTCGATCGGATCGATCTGCACACACTGCGCGACACGGTGGAACGCACCGCCGTGTCGCTGATCAACGGTTTCTGCGCGGCCGGATCGGCGGATCTGCTCAACGAGTACGCGATCCCGCTCACCGTCCGGGTACTGGAGCAGGTGCTGGGGTTCCCGCCCGAGGTCCGAGAGGACGCGTACACCGCGATGATGAGCCTGCGCCACGCCGTCGACGCGGCGTCGGCGGAAGCGGCGCATCGAACGCTCAGCGCGGCGATGCTCGAGGTGGTCTCGGCCAAACGGGCCGCACCGGCGGGAGACGTGGCCTCCTGGCTGGTCCAGCAGCCGGCGCGGCTGAGCGAGACCGAACTCGTCCATCAGATGGCCATGCTGTACACGACGGGCGCCGAACCGACATGGAATCTGATCGCGGGCACTGTGCTGCTGCTGGTGACCGATGAGCGGTTCGGCGGCGAGCTGCTCGGCGGAGCACTGTCCACTCGCGACGCGATCGACGAGGTGCTGTTCAGCGATCCCCCCGCGACCAATTCCTGTGTCAGATATCCGATTCAGCCGCAAATCGTCGGGAATGTGTGGCTGCCGCAGCATCAACCGGTGCTGATCGGCTTGGCGGCGTGCAACAACGACCCCGCAGCGGTGGCCGGTGACCGCCAGGGCAACCGTTCCCACTTGGCCTGGGGCGCCGGCCCGCACACCTGCCCCGCACAGTCGGTCGGCATGGTCATCGTCCAAGAGGCGCTCGACCAACTGCTGGATGCGCTGCCGGAGATCCGACTGGCGATCCCGGCTGCGGAAATGAAGTGGCTCCCGAGCTCGTTCCACCGCGCACCGGCTACGGTCCCGGTCACCTTTCCGGAGTCCCCGCCCCTGAGTCTTCTCTGAGCCGGGCGCGAGGGTGGTCTGTTGCACTGCGGACCACCCACTACTTTTCATCTGTCTAAAACAATTAGCCATTTGTAAAACCGGGACTACCCTGGGGCAGGTGCCGACTCATCGCACCCCGGATCCCGCCCATCGCGTTCGCGACGCCGGACGCACCAAACGCTGCCTGCTCGAGGCGGCCTTGGACGAGTTCGCCGCGAAAGGTTATGCGGGGGCACGGGTCGGCGACATCGCCGACCGGGCCGGCGTCAACAAGCAGTTGATCACCTACTACTTCGGGGGAAAGGAAGGGTTGTATCGAGCGCTCCAGCAGAGCTGGCTGGAGCGCGAGGCCACCTTCAGCGATCCGGCCCTGCCGCTGGCGGAGGTGGTCACGAGCTATCTGCGCGATGGGCTGCGCGATCCGCGCGGCATCCGACTGCTCATGTGGCGGGGATTATCCGATGCCGCGCCGTCGGGTGAGCAGCCGACCTCGGAGCACGATCTCGCCGAGACCAGACGCCGTCAGGAGCGCGGTGAGATCGCCGCCGACCTCGACCCGGCCGCCTTCCAGCTCGCGGTGATGGGCATGGTCGTCGCCCCTCTGCTGCTACCGGTCCAGGTGCGCGAGCTGTTCGGCATGGAAGCCCAGACCGCGGAATTCGAGCGACACTACGGCGAACAGTTACGCCGGATCCTGACCCATCTCACCGATTCTCGTTCCGAAGAGATTCCATGACCTACCTTGTCACCGGCGTTCGCGGCATCGTCGGCCGAGCTGTCGTCGATCAACTGCGCGCGGCCGGAAAACCGGTGCGGGCGGCCAGTTCTCGGCCCGCCGACACCACCGTGCCGGACGGTGTCGAACTCGTCGGGCTCGACCCGACCGACCCCGGATCGGTCACTACCGCCCTCGCAGGTATCGAGAAAGTCTTCTGCTACGCCGCCGCCGAGGGCATCGATAACTTCATCGACGCCGCGAAGGCCGCCGGAGTCGCCCACATCGTGCTGCTGTCCTCCATCGCGGCGGCGAACGGGCACAATCCCATCGGCGCAGGCCATCTCGCGGTGGAGAACCCCCTGCGCGCATCCGGACTGCCGTTGACCGTCCTGCGGCCGGGCGCCTTCGCCGCCAACGCCCGCACCTGGTTTCCCACCATCAGAGCCGACCGCGTCGTCCGCGTTCCCTTCCCGGGCCTGCAACTGACGCCGATCCACGAAGACGATATCGCCGCCGCAGCCGTCACCGCCCTCGACGACCCGTCCCACGCGGGCAAGATCTACCCCCTCACCGGCCCCGAATCCCTGTCGCATCGCCAGCAGGTCGCCGCCATCTCCGCCGCCTTGGGCGAGCCGATCGAACTGATCGAGCTGAGTTACGAGGAAGCAGCCGACATCTACTTCCGCCCAGTCCTCGATATGTGGGCCGAAGCCGGAACGGAGCCGAGCCCGGTGGGCCCCACCTCGCAGTCGATCACCGGCACACCCGCCCGCACCTTCGCCCAGTGGGCGGTCGACCACGTGAACGACTACCGCTGAGAACATACCTATCCCCCTCCACCCCGCACCCCCTCTGACCAGGCGATTAGCACCGCTCCAGCCTCGTGCGGTAATCTCTTCGAGCGCCCGCACAGCGGACGCAACGGGCTGTGGCGCAGTTTGGTAGCGCACTTGACTGGGGGTCAAGTGGTCGCAGGTTCAAATCCTGTCAGCCCGACACAGAAAAATCCCCTCCGACCTGCATCGGAGGGGATTTTTTCCTTACGGTACCGCCCGCAGAGTTGGGGCCAATCTGGGGCCAGACTTGCCCCGCAGGTGCCGCGACAGCTGATTGCCGTCCTCCTGCAATGCCGCGATATCCGGGTGTAGGTACCGCTGCGTGATCCTGGGATCAGTGTGCCCGGCGATCCGCTGAAGCCGATGCAGCGGAACCCCGGCATCCGCGAACCATGTCAGCCCGGTATGCCGGAGATCGTGACGCCGCAGATGCTCATATCCGAGCTTCGTCACAACCTCGTCCCAATGGGTCGCATCCCGCAGCACTCCCGTTTGGATGCGACCTCCCCGAGGCCCGACGAACAGCCGAGCATCCAACAGCGCCTCTCGCCGCTGCTTCTCGCTCGCCTCCTGCGGGCCACGTTCAACGCGGGCGCGCGCCTCGTTGATCCGCCTGAGGATCAGCGGACGAATCTCCTCGATCAACGGAATCGGACGTGACCGCTTGCCCTTCGTGCCCTTGTCTTGCAATCCACCCGGCCCCGGCGTTGTCTGCCGCCGCAACGTCCACACCCACTGCTCGGTGTCGATATCCCGGACCCGGCAACCCGAAACCTCCCCGATCCGGGTCGCCGTGCAGGCCGCGAACATCACCACATCGCCCCAGCCGCGAAATCGGCCGGCCGATGCTTCCGTGAGCGCCGTCGTCAACTGCTCGAGCGTGGCCCAATCCGGCAACGCCAACGCGCGCGGATCGTCGAGCTCGTCCTCGCGCCGCGCCAGCTGCCGACGCCACCCGCTCACGTCGACCCGGTTGCGATCGATCACTTCGTCGCGCACGGCTTGATCCAGGATCCGCGCCAGTGGATGCTGGCCGCGCCGCAAGCCACAGCCCGAAGCCGCCAGCATGGTGGCGCTCGGCGCAGCCCGCCGAGTTCTACCTACTCGCCGGCAGCCGCGACGAGTTCTGCCTGCCCTGTCGAACGGGCGACGGCGTACGGCCCTTTACCGCCACGACATTCATGCACCAAGCGGCCGACCTGTTCGTGCTTCCACCCCGAGAACTCGGTTCCCGCTGCCGCCTCGACCCGAGCCGATTCCCTCCTGGTGGCCGCGCCGAGCGTCGCGCCACTCGTCTGCTGGACCGTGGCGGCCAATTGGTCTGGCACAAGCCGGGCTTCGCCCCGGCAGAGATGTGGGCGAAGTGGTGGTTGGTATTTGCTGACCGTGTCGCTGCGCCGGTCACCTGGGAGCCCGAGAATGCCCGCCATCCACTGCTCGTGCTAGGCCTGGTGGACGCCCGTCCCTGGTGGCGGCGTCTGCTCAGCTAGCAGCGACGCCAGCTCGAGCAATGCGACGCCCATGCACGAGAGGGGACAATGCAGAAGGCCGAGCCGCCGACCGGCAGTGCCAGAGAACAAGCGCCAACCGGGCGTTGCGCTGCACAGCCGCAACGGCCGAGGCGGCAGCGCGTATCACGGGGTCGTAGCCAGCCCAGGTGGGCAGGTAGCGGCCCCGTTTCGGTGCGGCCGAGATGATCGTGGACCCAGTGCCCGGTTCGTGGGCGTGCAGGGCGTTGAATCTCACGGCAACCGCCGCACGATGGGCAAGTCACAGCCGCTATGCGGGTTTGGCGGGTTGTGTAGTGCAGCAACCCGCGCGGGCGACCGGTTGATTCATTGCTTTCAATGAGGCTCGGCAACGTCCATGCCGAAAATCAGCGAGCGCTTTCGCCACCACAGTTGCGGAGGCCGCAGGCAGCGCCCGCCGTGACGACGTCGCGTGGTCTGTCAAGGGGCGCAAATCTACCGCAATGGCTTCGTGTACGTTATCGTCCGCAGCTGTGGAACCCGAGGCCGACCCGTTTGCCGGGATGACAAACGAACAGCGCAAGCGCATACAAGAACGCATCATGCTGGAGTTCGTCTACCACCCAGACCACTTCGCCGTGATCCAAGAGCAGGAGCGCCCCGACTTCGCGCTCGCTTTCCGCGATGACTCCAAATGCTTCGGTGTCGAGGTCACCCAGCTGTTTCCCAACGAGACATACGCGCGGCTTCACTCGATGCCCGGATACATGCAATCGCTATGGGACAAGACTCGATCGCCAATCAAGGAAGACGCGGCTGTACTTGACGTGACCGATGTAAGGGTCACAGGCCCTGATGGAGTCGTCAAGTACGAGGCCATGCCTGTCATCATCACCAAGCCCCATACGCGCGCGGACTTCCACGCTGGATTGGCGAAGATCATCGAGCACAAGTCTGGGCTAGATTACGACTTCAGTGACTTTTCGCACATCAATCTCGTCGTCCTCGACTGGTTCCACGTGGATTTCAACGCGCAGAACTACTCGACGGACTTGCTCCTCAACAGCAGGGTCCGTTCTGCCTTGCGCGCCACGCCATTCCGCGAGGTCCACCTGCTCATCTATGACACCGGCCCCGACGGCAGGTCGGCCGAACCCGCGGCGGAGGAATCGGTATCGCCAACTCACCGGCGTCAGCCCATTCTCAAGCGGGTAGCACTAAAGAAACTCCTGCTTGTCGAGCAGTTCTGTTTGGCCTATCTGCTGATCACCGAGCGCATGGCAGGAACCGGCCGCGAGCAGGACGCTGCCTACATCAACGAACTCACCTGCGGCTTAGTGACCCGATCCCTGGGGATCGGCACCGCCGTAATCCTGAGAGGCATTCCGCACGTCCGATTCGGCGCTGCTGCGATTGGACTGTCTGAAAGTGGCATTACATTGCTCGATGACGAAGACTGGCCCCTGACGAATGCCGAGCCCGCCGACATTGCTGAGCGCTTGCTACCTGAGCAGGAGACAGAGTTGAGAGAGAGCCTCGCACGGCTTGCATTTATGCCAGGTACCTCGATGGACACGCACGAACCACCTTCGCGAGCACGTCTCCTGCGGCATCCGCCCGACTAGGAATGATCAGCGACCTTCCGCGTGCGAGGCGGGGAATAAGAGCCTAGTGCTGGACTCAGCCTGGCACTGCGTTCGCGGTGGCCTCCATAGCGACCCCTGAACCGACAAGCGCAGTTGCGGACAACACGGCCTTGAAGTTGCGAGAACTGATCATCCCCATCACCTTCCCTCCTGTGCGACCGACCCGAAATCGGGCCGCCAAACGCGGAACGAGGTAGAGCATCACAGCCAACGCGAACATAGGCAGTGCCAGAACCGGGCTAACCCGGCTCAATCCAGCTACGGCAGAGTCTATCTCATGGACCTTCAACTCATCCGGGTACCTCGTCGGTGTTGCCACGCAGGACTCCTTCCTGGCCCTATCGAACCATGCTCAGAGCCCCTTCTAAGAAGCGGGGAACCTCAGTGCGCCTAACCGACTAAGCCGCCGGAAAACCCGGCGGCCCTCTCGCGTATGCCATCGACATCGTGACGCACCTGATATCGCCACACGTCGGCGGACGGACGCAAACCCACCGTTCGGCGGAACACACGCAGATCTCTGACGGATCCACGCACGATCCCCGCAAGCGGCGCGGTGCACCGTGATCATGCCGTACAGGTTCCGATTTCATGGTGGTGATCGTCGGTAACGTGCTGTACTGATCAGTCGATGGGTTTGACGAACGGCACGCTCTCAGCCGAGCCGTCTGATTACTAACCAGGGGGATGTGGTTGACGATGTCGCAAGACACTGCCCTTGTGGCGGAATCATCAGCCGCGGGAGTGCCTGCTGGCGAGGCACGCATCAACTTCGCCGCGCATCAGGTACGTGCCAACGCGCATGGTGCCAGGCAGGACTTCGAGGAAATGATCGGCCAGCTGGTCCGAGCGGTCCGACCAGGAGTGGTGGTGCCCAGGGTGGTCGCGGCGAATCCTGGCGATTGGGGCATCGATGTCTTCGTCGGCGACCTCGGCGGCGCGGTGACGGTATGGCAGTCGAAGTACTTTTTCCCGGAAGTTACCAAAAGCCACCAAGCAAAGATCCGCGAATCCTTCGACTCGGTTGTCAAAAACGCCGCGAAGGAGGGCTTCACGCTGGCGCAGTGGATCCTGTGCGTCCCGTCGAGCATGGACGGTCCCACCACCAGTTGGTGGGACAGGTGGAAGAAGAAGCAGGAGCGCGAGTTCCAGATCGTGGTCGAGCTCTGGGATGAGACGGAGTTGCGTAGCTTGCTGATCTCTCCTGATGCCGGGGCGGTGCGCAGGCATTACTACGAGCCAGTCCAGGCGGCACGGCCCGGAGCTGAGGTCGTTGGCCTTGCCGACGAGGACGCCGACAGGTTGGAGACGGCGCTGTTCGTCCGCCAACTGCGGGAAGCTGGCCACGTTGAAGTCACGTCGTCCAAGCAACAGTTCTTCAACGCCGAACTCATGGCGCGGGAGGTAGTGGACAAGGGTGTCCCCGTCGAAGTCGCTGCGCTCGCATCGGCCGACGCCGTAGTGCACAGTCTGTGGGAGGACCACTTCAACGAGGCATGCCAAGCCCACGAAGACGCGCGTCTGCCTGGTTTGCACAAGTCGGTGATGGGCGAAATCCGGGCGCAGCACGCGACCCTGGGAGCTGGTCTCCCAGGCGGTCCTGTACACACCTGCGGATTGATGCACCGTGTGGTCGACAACCGCAGAGCAGGCTGGGTAAGGCACTGGCGTCAGGTCGCCGATGAACACGGGCGGGCCGACGAGGCGCAACCACTCGATGACACCACCAGCGCGTCCAAACCATCTGCGACGGAGACGTCATGAAGACACCTCATGTTCTCGCCGAAGATGCCAGAGATCCCGCACCGGTGGTCGTGCCCGAGGACGACGTCGTCTTCCGTCTGGCGCAGTTGCTTCTCCTGCTCGCGGCGTTGCAGCGTCTGCGACAGCCTGGTATCTCGTTGGAACGGTTGGGCTGTTACGACTTTTTGGTCGCCAACCCTCTTCTCGTGCTCACCGATGAGGACGACGCCGACCGCAAGCGCCTGCTGATGGCTGGCTTCGATGGTCGCGCATTGAGCTACGCGAGTCCGGCGCACCGCTTCACCACACGCCGAGAACGTCTCCAGCATGATCTGGCGCTGCTCATCGCCTACGGTTTGGTCGCGCCCGCCGTTGACAAGAGCGTCCTATACCGGATCACTCCCGCCGGGCTGGACCTCGCAGGGAGGTTCACTGCCGTCTATGCGCGGTCCTACCGCTTGTCGGCGGACCTCCTCATCCGCAAGCTGGCCCGCTTGAGCGACAAGCGCCTCCGTGAAGCAATCCGTGCATGGACCACGGTAGGAGCCGACGGCCCGCGACCCGAGGCGCTCAACCTCCTCGACGCCGTCGATCTGTTGCAAGATCGCCGACCGATCGAGCCGTGGCTTGAGAGCACGGCAGCGTCGAACTCTGTCGACGGACAGGCCACATGAGCACAACAGACGAGCCGGCAGAGACCGACTCCACCAAGCCCGTACCAGCAGAGGTCGATGCAGAGCCAACCTCCGGCACACGTCTGGGACAGGGCCAGAGGCAGGGCATCCGGGTGCTACGACTTCGCCTGAAAGGCATTGATCGGGACTACGAGGTCGACTTCCAGGACAAAGAAGTGGGCGGCCCGAAGTCCCTTTCAGTGATTGCTGGAGCGTTCAGTACGGGTAAGTCCTCCGTACTGGAGTTCATCGCCTATTGTCTTGGCGCCGGAAGTCACCCCCAGCACCCAGAAATCCTGCGCAAAGTCAGGTCTGCACTGCTGGAGGTAGAACTCGGCGGCCAGCCGCACGTCATCGAGCGCGCTGTGGGCGAAGCCTCGACCGCTGCCTTCGTCCGGCCGGGACGTCTTGGCGAAATCGAAACCCCGCCGATGGAAAAGCGTGTGATCAAACCCGCTGGCGATCCACAGAGTCTTTCCAGCCTGCTGCTTTCCTACTGCGGCCTCGAGGGAGTAGAGCTGCGGGAAGCACCCACGCAGGCAGATTCCGATACCGACCCGCTCAGCATCCGAGACCTGCTGTGGCTGTGTTACATGCCCAACGAACGCCTCGATGACAAGAACCTCTTGTTCGAGAAAAGCGCTCACATGAAACGGTTCAAGCTACGTCAGGTTGTGGACGTGGTGTTCGGGGTTCACGACGACAAAGCCATCGAACTCGGTCGCCGCGTTAAGGAACTGGAAACGAGGCTGAGTCGCGCACGCAACGAGTACGACACGAACCAGGCATTCCTCGATGAGCAAGAGCTCGGTACACGTATCCAACTCGAACTGACCCGCGACGAAGCCGAGAGGGCGTTCGCAGCAACGATTCGCGCGCTGAACGAGCTGGACAGCCAGATCCGTGCCGCCTCCAGTTTCGCTACGGAGTTGCGTTCAAGGCACCGCGACGCCGCGCGCCGCGCCCAACAAGCCGCTGCCTTGCTCCGCGACCGCGAGACACAGCTGCGCAGGTTCATCCCCCTACGCGCTCAATACGCGGACGACATCACCAAACTCACGATGCTCGCCGAAGCGCGGATGCTCTTCGACCCCCTCCAGGTAAAGGTGTGTCCGGCGTGCCTGACCACTCTGCGGGAAGCGCCCCACATCGCCGACGGCCACTGCACGCTGTGCACCTCCGAGGTCACAATGCAGCAAACCGAACAAGTCGAACCGGACAACGCCCAAAACGGGAACACCCAGGCAGCCCCCACCAGCTCTGACCGTGCCATGACGGAGGCTAAGTTCGATGTCTCGTCGGAACTGAGGGCAACGAAGAGCCGTCTGGCGGAAATCACTAAATACGTCGAGGAACTCGACGCGGAGCTAGGTCGGCTGCGGACCGCCGCCGAGGTAGCCGATACCGCCGAGGCCGAACTGGCGCGCGCAGTCGATGCGGCCACTAACAAGGCCGTCAGCCCGTTCCTCAGTCAACGCGATGACCTGATGCGCCAGCAACAGGCCGCAGCCGCCAACCTTGAACGGGCACGAACCGCCATCAAGATGCTCGACAGCCTCGACCGCCGCGCCACGGCAGTCACACGACTCCAAACCGCCCTCAACGCCCTCCGCAGGGAGCTGGAACAAGCCACAGTGCAACCCGACCGAAACGACGTCATCCATCGCATCAGCGAACGGTACGCGGGGATCCTTACCTCCTGGCGGTACCCCAAACTCGAACAAGCCTTCGTCGACAACAACCTCGTCCCCCACATGCGAGGTGCGAGCTACATCCACACCTCATCAGGTGCGCGGACCTTGATCTCTCTGGCCTGGATTTTGGCCATCTTCGAGATCGCCTGGGAGACCGGCAGCGCCCACCCCGGTTTCCTCATGATCGACAGCCCCCAGAAGAACCTCGGCCAAGGCGGCGACCGTGACGCCGAGTTCGCCGACAGCGTCGCTGTTGCGGACTTCTACAAGCACCTCCACGACTGGCTGACAGGGCCGGGCGAAGGCGCTCAAATCCTCGTGGTCGACAACGCCCCACCGACCTCAGCCGACGACGACGTAGTCGTCCGCTTCTCCCGACGAGCAGACCAGCCACCATACGGACTAATCGAAGACGAGGTGGCCTGAGTCCCACGGGTGGTTCCATTTCGAGGATGTTCATGCAGGGTGAGCACGGGTGGGTCGACTCGCCCACGGACAGCCCGTCAATGAAAATGGACAGTGCCAACCGACACTCGCCACCAGGCCGTCCATGTGCAAGCCACCACCCGACAGGGCCGACCTCTCGTCTACACGTATGAGGTGTCGGCCCTTGGTGGCACACTCATCTGCACTAGCTATGCAAGGATGCTGTACGGACGGCCGGTGCTTGCCGCACAGCAGCCAGACCTATGAGGTCGCTGATAAATATCGCGATAAAGGAAATCATGACCAAGCGTCCACGCAGCCACGAGATTGCTTCCCTTGCCGTAGCTGCGGTATCCAAAATGTGGATAGAGCAGGGCGCAGCAGTCGAGGAGATCAGGAATGATTACGGCGATGATTTGCTTATTCAGACATCATGGAAGGGCGAGATGGATGAGTCGCGAATCTGGGTACAAGTAAAGGGGCACGATTACGTCACCCTCTCAAGCAAAACGCCCGCTCCCCGCTCCCTTCGAGTGAGTTCAGGTCACGCGTTCAGATGGGCAAACACCTCTGACCTCGTAGTGATTGCGCAGTGGGATGTCCACACCAATACCGGATGGTATACGCTACCTCAGTACTCTATCAGCTCGCACAGCCTACTTCAGTCCAGGCGGGAAAATATTAGCTTAAGGTTTCCCGCTGACCATATCCTCGATTCAGCGTCCGTACGGCGAATAATCTGGCAGTCAAGATTACGGAGTGCCAATCTCCTGGTATCGTCTTTGCGATTTGCGCACTTAAATAGTTTTGAATCCCCAACCAAAGAAAGTGCAGTTCATTTTCATAATGAAGCTGTAGCGGTTATCTTCATGCTGTGGCTGAAGTTGGGCGCTTCGTTTGACGACGACGGCCGTCCCTGTGGCGAGTTCCACGATCTGGTCTGCGATAGTTACGACAACCTTTGCGACCCAGACGATGAACTTCTCCGCGATCCACCAGAGAGGCTGGCTGGTGCAATAGCACTTTCACTACTTAAGAGATTGGATGATCTAGGTGAGATCCCCATTGAAGAAATCCTGCTGCTCGAAATGAGCGAGGTAATGATCGATATATACGAGGGGGCATACGCTAATACATCGGAGTGGGAGGACTATCTCCGGCACAGGAAAGCTGTCAACTACTGACTGCTGTCCTCCCAGCTCGAACTACATCGCGCGCGCCGCTAACACTGCCGCGACCTGGAACGGGGAAGCAACCTTAAACTTGCCACGGTCGGACAGGGGCATTTCATCGGGCTTGGCTGACAGACGGGTTGCGGTGCAACGTCGCCGCAGACAACCGTCCGCTACCCGACGCCACCCCGGCGCGCGGGCGGTTGATGCCGGAGAATATCGATGGGCGAGCTAGCTATGACCGCAACACACCTCACCGGCGCGCGGTCGCTGGTAACGTCGATCAGCTGACAATTTCGCAGAGCAAGGGGCTGATGCATGACCCTCATAACGAGAATATCACCTGATGACTGGAGAGACCTTGAAATCTCAGTCGCGGGCATCCTGGCCGAATGTGGTATGGCCGTGCAGCGAGGGGTTCGACTTCAACTGCCGAGGGGTCATGTGGATGTCGATGTCCTTGCAGAGGAGACGACGCAAGGTATTAAACATAGCATCATCTGTGAATGTAAGGACTGGAGCAGCAATGTGCCACAGGAGAAGGTGCATGCGTTCCGCACCGTAATGCATGAGACTGGAGCCAACCGGGGATATATTATTACGCGCAAGGGCTTTCAGAGCGGCGCGATCGAGGCGGCGGCATCCACCAATATTGAACTCGTGACCTTTGAGCAGTTCCAGGAGCGTTACTTCACAAATTGGTTCAACAGCCGCATCCGGTCGATTGAGAACTCAATAGGAAACTTCAATGTCTACTACGAACCGAGCCCCTGGGCTAAGGTGGGATATGACCTGCTCACAACCGACAGCCAACGCGCCGAGTACGACACCGTATGGAACAAGCACTTTTTTGCTGGCGCGCTGTTGACAGCCTTTTCCCCCTATCTCTACATGATTGGGAACTATCTGCCACCATCGCTGCCAATGGATGTCAGTAGAATCGAAGGCGAAGGGTTCTTCGTCCCGGATGATATAAAGGGAGCAACCGGATACCGGGAGGTATTGGCATTATTGGAGGGATACGCCCGAGTCGGGCTCAACGAACTGCGGGCTCTCAATCCACGACGAAACGGGACGCCAGGAGTTGAGCAAGTCGATGAACTGGACGCACCGGTCCCACGATCTGAGTAACCGAGCGAACAACGCTGCCAGTCGCTACCCCGAACCCGAAAAGGGTGCACCGGAGTTGTCACGCGGCCGTCACATGTCGCGCAGACGACCCGGAGGCGGACGAAACTCCTGCGGAGAGTCTTCGGCTTCACGTAGGGACACGGACGTAACCGGACCATGGGCGGCGCGGGTCTGGACCGAAGCAGCGCATGGGGACGACCAAAGGCATGCACCACGCCCCCATCACCTCTCCGCACAGGAAGCCCGGCAGAACGAGCAGATTGTTGCCGATGCCGTCGATGACGGACGCGTCAGTGGTATTGGTCGTACCTGCCGAGACCCAGCAGAACAAGAGGCGCCACACGCTACTACAGCTGGTACCGCTTCGAAAACCAGCCGCCCACCCGAAACCGCATGTCGTCCGGTTCTTATGTTCGACGTGCCCCAGCCCTAGAGTTGGGGCCGATTGACCAACGCTCGCAGGGCATCGCGATCCTTCAGAGGGGATATGTACCCACGATACCAGGCGTTTTTCAGTTGCGTGTCCTGCCGAGCACCGGTACCTGCGACTCTCTGAACCCCCTGACCGCGGCAGGTGCAGTAGACATTCCAGAGTCTTCGGATACCACGGCCCCGCGTCGGTGAACGCCTGGGCGGTCGTCCAGGTGGCCGTCCAGCGTTCGCGCAGAGGTGAATATCAGTAGTGCCCGCTGCCACGGCGGCTCGGGCGCGTCCTCGCCGCCGACTTACTTGTTTATTTCCTGTTCTCGCTGGACCCTTGTCGCGCTCGCGGCAGCCCATCGGCGAGGTCAGAGACCGTATCGATCGCGCCGACGCGGTCGGTGTATCCGGCCACGATCGCATGCGCTTGGCCTTGGTTGTCGACGATCGATCCGCCGTGGGGAGCTCTGGCCGGAGCACCGAAAACACTGTGGTGGCCCACACTCGACTCGTTGCAGGATTTAACCGCGCAGTGCGGCGGCGACGATGCCGGGCAAGGCGGCCAGACCGGGTTTGCTCGCGAAGGTTGTCATCCGCTGCAGAATGGTGGCCGCGTTGGGGTGGGTCACGAACCACGGTGGCTTCGGCGACAAGGTGAACTCGCCGTGCAGGATCGACCGTGGTGTCGGCCGGAACGGTCCGCGGAGCACGGTTCGTTCGGGTGATTCGATCAGTAACGCGTTGTGTACCAAGCCGATTCCGCTTTGGATGTCGTCGAGGGTGTGGCCTGGGAACGCGCCCCAGCTCGCCTGCGGAGTCTGGTAGCCCAGAGCGGTCCAGGCGTTGATCGCGATGGTGCCGTATCGCAGTTGCTCGATGGCGGTGTCGAAGTCGTCTCCGAGGGTTGTGATCGTGTTGGGGTGGGCGATGATGTTGACGCCGAGCGTGCCCTCGAACTCGGCATTGCACACCCGCACCGCCTCGGCGAGGAATTCCCGTGCGGAGCCGGGGAGTTCGAGGACGCTGAGTACCGGCGCGAAGTACTCGGTGTGCAGTGCGGGCTCGTCCTTGTTCGGAGACAGACCTTCGATCAGCGTCCGCGGGCCGACCACCTGCAACTCGACAACGCGACATCGAAGGAAACGAACAAGCGGATCAAGCAGTTGTTCACGATCCGGGACGCGGCGGTGCATCCGGGTTCGGAGTTCAAGGTGCCGGTGTACCGCCCGGACGTCGATGCCTCAGTCGATTGGCACTTCGGGGTGTTTACGGCTAACAACGCCGTCGCGTGCGTCGCCATGATCGTTCAGTTGATCGACCAGTTCGAACCACGACTCCAACGCGGCAGCGACGAGTTGGCCGCGTTCCGGTCGAAGGTGCGGCCCGCGATGGACCGGGTCCTCGATCAGTACGAGGCCGTGGACGGCCTCCCTGCGATCGGGCGCACGGTATACCCCCGACGGCGGAACCGGTCCCCTGCTGACACCTGAACCACGAAAAGAGGAGCGCCGCCCCACGAAATCCGACGCGAAAAGAACTCAGCGGCTGGGCTGCCCGCCTCGTCGACCTCGACCTCTTCACAGCCCAAAGGCCGAGCACACGAGGTCGGCCTCGGGCATCCGTCGAGGACAGCCTCGCCGCAGTGACGGGCGAAAGACCACCTGCCCCTTTGTATCGGCTGTGAGGTGCTCCCCCGGACAGTGCCCTCGGTGCCCGCCTCGCGAAATGCCGAACCGTCTGCCCCGAGATCGGGGTCAACCGACCGAGCCGGTCTTGGCGCGCCACCGACTGCGACGTCGACTTTGAGGCCGTCCACCACTTCCTGTCGGAGGTGTCTGGCAAGCTCTGCGATCTCAGGTATCACCGTCCCGAAGTTCGCGACACCCAACACCAGGGCTGTCCGACTTTTCGCATCGGATACCTCAACACACGCGCTACCCCCCTTGCCCGCCTACCACTGGTAACCGGCGTCGACAACCAGACGCCCACACGAAAACCGCAGGTCATCCCGGTTCCCATGTTCGATGTGCCCTGCCGAAGGCATGTCGAACATGGGAACCGCGAAAGATCAACGTGACGGCGGCGCGATGCTTAAATTCGGTAAACACCCACGACGACCAGGCGTTTTCCAGTTGCCCATGGCTTGTGTGTCCTGCCGAGGGCACCAACCTGCGACCGCGTTTCCGCAGCCCAGGGCGGTTTTTGGCGTCGCAACTTCGATTCCCCATGGGCACCAATCGCCGTTCATCCGCGATTTCGCGCACACTGGAAATGCTCAGGTCAAACAGCGCACCAGTTGCCTAGCTCTCCGCGAGGAATTGCGCGGCAATCGGTGCGAACTGCTCGTGGTACTGGAAGATGCCGCCGTGGCCGGAGTTGGGGTAGATGATCAGTTCCGATCCCGCGATGCGCCGATGTAAGTCTTCGGACAGCACAGAGGGCACCATGCGGTCGTGGTCGCCGTTGGCGATCAGCGTGGGTTGGGTGATCTTCGACAGATCCGACGGCGTTGACCGACCGAAAGCCTTGATCGCCGCGAGTTGGGATCGGAAGGCACTGATCTTGATGTCCTTGTCACGGTCGGTGGTGCGTTCCCCGAGGCGGCGCACGAACTCCTTACCGGCACGCTTACCCACTGCGTCACGGTTGAAGAACAGGAACTCCTTGGGGTCCGAACGGGTCACCGTGGCCCGCAACATGTCCCAGTAGGTGACGCCGGCTACCTTGTCCATGTCCTTGCCGCCACGCGGACCGGTCCCGGTCAGGACGAGCTTGCGTACCAGGTCCGGATGCTCGAGCGTCAGGTCCTGGGCGATCATGGCGCCCATCGAGAACGCGAACACATCGATCTTGTCGAACCCCAACGCTGCGATGAACGTGTAGGCATCATCGGCGGCCTCCTCGATGGTGGCGGGCACCTTGCCGGTGGACGCTCCGACCCCCTTGTTGTCGAAGGCGATCACGTGGCGGGTCTTGGCGATCGGGTCGATGATTCGCGGGTCCCAATTGTCCAAGGTCGCCGCGAGGTGCACGAAGAACACCACTGGGATGCCGCCTGTGGGGCCCAGCTGGCGGTAGGCGTAGGTGGTGCCGTCGGCGATCACGGTGCGAGTGGGCGCGTCGGCGTAGGACGTGATGATGGGGTCGCCGCCGTTGGTACTCATTAGGTCCTCGTTTCTTCGAAGCGGTTGCGGGGGAACAGATTCGACACCGCCGGGCAGTGTCTTAGTCTGCGAGGAACCGAAGTGCGTCGGGAACGAAGGTCAAGTGATGCTGGAATATCCCGCCGTGTCCGGAGCTGGGGTAGATCTTCAGTTCCGCGTTGGGCAGTCGGCGCGCCATGTCCGCCGATAGGCTGCTCGCCACCATGAGGTCGTCGTCCCCGTTGGCGACCAGGACCGGCACCGTGATCTGTGACAGATCGTCGGGTGCAGACTTGCCGCCGTTGACGATCGCCTCGACCTGGGCCAGCCGGGCCTGCGTCGAGATCGTCTTGTCGCGGTCGAAGGTTCGCTCCTGGAGCCGGGCGAGGTAGTCGGTCGCGGCGTGCTTGCCTTCGGTGGTGCGGGGGAAGAACAAGAACTCCCGTGGGTCCTTACGCGAGAGGAATGCCTTGGTATAGGCGATGGCGACGATGGTGCGCATCTTGGCGATACCGCCGCCACCGCGTGGTCCGGTACCGGCCAAGATCATTCGCCGGACCAGATCCGGCGCTTTGAGCGCAATCAACTGGGCGACGCCGCCGCCGAGGGAGAATCCGACAAGGTCCACCTTCTCCAACCCGAGCGCGCGGATGAACGCGATCGCGTCGTCGGCCATCTGCTCGATCGTGCCAGGGACGGCCGATCCGGAGGCTCCGACACCGCAGTTGTCGAATGCGATCACACGGTGGTGCGCCGCGATACCGTCGATCACCCTGGGGTCCCAGTCGTCGAGCACGGCGGTGAGGTGGTGCAGGAACACGACAGGTACGTCGGACCCGGCACCGAGTTCTCGGTACGCGAACGGCACCGAGTCGACATCGATCGTCTTGGTCGGCGTGTCTTTCCAAGTGAGCATTGTGGGCCTTTCCGCGATGGCCTGTGGTTCGGGATTCATGGCGTCGAGGCGTTGGTCCGGAGTGCGGCCTTGTCGAGCTTGCCGACCGCGTTTTTGGGCAGCGTCTCCATCGAGCGAATGGTCTTCGGCCGTTTGTAACTGCTGAGATTGTCCTTGCAGTGGGCAGTGAGCACTTCGAGGTCGATTGTTGTGCCGGGACGAGGTTGGACGTAGGCGATCACGATCTCACCCCACTTCGCGTCGGGGACCCCGATGACGGCGGCTTCGAGCACGTTCGGTGCTGATGCAAGAACGTCCTCGATCTCTTTCGGGTAGATGTTCTCGCCTCCGCGGATAATCATCTCTTTGCTACGACCGACGATCGTGAGGTAGCCGTCGGCGTCGAGGCGGCCGATGTCCCCGGTGTGTAGCCAACCGTCGACAATGGTGGCGGCGGTCTCTGCGGGACGACCGAGGTAGCCGCGCATCACGTTCGGCCCGCGGACGACGATTTCCCCGTCGACTCCCTGCGGCAGCGGTTGACCATCAGTGCCGATGACACGGAGCTCCTGGCCCGGGAACGGGACTCCGACGGTCCCTGCCTTCCGCGGACCGTCGATGGGGTTGATGGTCGAGCCGCAGGTGCCCTCGGACAGCCCATATGCCTCGATGATCGGGAATCCGTACCGGCGCTCGAACCTGGTGAGCAATTCGGCAGGCGCGGGGGCTGCTCCGCAGACGGCGAATCTGATCGATGAGGTGTCGGGACTCAGTTCCTCGGGCAGGGCCGCAAGCATGCTGTAGATCGTGGGCACTGCGGAGAAGTACGTGGGTCGCACCTGCTCGACGGTGTCGAAGAAGGTCCGTGGGTCGAATCGGTCGGCGATGGTGACGCTCGCTCCGACCAGGAGCGGGCAGAGGACACTGACGATGATTCCATTGACGTGAAACAGTGGCAGGAGCAGAAGGCACCGGTCGGTAGAGCCGAGTTGCAGTGCGCCGCGACCCATTCCGGTCATCGCATCGAGGTTGGCATGATCGAGCATGACACCCTTGGGAACCCCGGTGGTGCCCGAGGTGTAGATCAGGAGTGCGAGGGCATCGGGATCGTCGACGGGCTCGTGCTCCGCGACGAGGTCGTAGCGCAGATCGGACACGGCAAGTGACCTGAACCCGGGGACAGCGTCGGCGCCGTCTTCGGTGACCAGGATTCGGGCGCTGCAATCGTCGAGTTGTCGGGTGACCTCCGTGTGGGTCAGCGCCGGGTTGACGGGCGTAATCGTGGCGCCGATGCGCCATGCCGCGAACAGCAGGACGACGAACTCGACACGGTTGATCAGTCGCAGGGCGACGACGTCGCCGCTGGCAACGCCGCGCTCGGTGAGTTGGGCGGCGACCGATTTCACTAGGCGGTGCAGTTCAGCATTGGTCAGTGACTGCCTGGAATCGGAGACCGCTAGAGCTCCGGGCGCGGAGGTGCTGCGCTGATCGGGCAAGGTGGAGAACGTCATTGTTCAGGCCTTCAGGTGTCGGGTGAGGAATTCGGTCTGGTCGGCGACCACAGCCTCGAACGGCTCACCGAGGTAGATGTCGAAGTGGCCTGCGTCGTACCGCTTGATCTCGTTCTTGGGTGCGGTTAGGGCGTAGGCGATCGTCTCGTCGGGCGGTGTGACCGAGTCGTGGTCGCAGATGCAGAACAGAATCGGCATCTGGACATCTTTCGCCGCCTTACCCGGGCGGTGCCAGGTGATGGTTGGCGCGACCCGGGCAGCGACCTCGTTGACGAACGTGCCGCCCTCGGGCACGAGTGCGAGGTAGCCGGGCAGCGCGTCGGGCGCGGTCATCAGCGCCTTGTCGCCCGGCGCACCGGCGAGGGTGAGCAGAACCGGAGCCTTGCCTCTGACATGGGCGACAAGGTCGGCCGCGACGGCGGGAAGCACCCGCATCGTGCCCTTCGGGCCGAGCGCGCGTGCTGATGCGAGGCCGTCGGTGAAGGGGCACTGGGCGATCGCGGCGAGCAGCTCGGGGTGGCGGGCGGCAACGATGACGGCGTGACCTCCACCGAACGAACTGCCCCACACGGCAACTCGGGTGTTGTCGACGTCGGGTCGAGTCTTGACGTGGGCGATGGCGGCGTCCCAGTCTGCGAGCTGGCGTTTGATCGACAACAGCTGGCGAGGTCGGCCGGTGGAGTCCCCGAAATGCCGGTAGGTGAATGCCAGTGCGGCAATGCCTGCCTGAGCGAATCGTTCGGCAAACGCGTCGAGGCGCATTTCCCGGGTAGCGCCGAGACCGTGGCCGAGAATGACGACGGGCGGGTTCTGGACACCGTCAGGCAGAAACAGCCAGGCCGCGCAGGTGTCGCCGCCCGACCCGAAGGTGATGTCGTGGCGGGTGACGGTATGGGATGTCATCACTGCTCCCGCGTGGTGGTTGCGGTGGGTGCGCCGGCACCACGGGTGTTGCCGTGTTCGAGCACCTGCTCGAAGACGCCGGGCTGGTACAGCGGGAGTTCGCCGCTGGCGTCGGTGTTGGCCATGTAGTCGAGCATCAGTTCCTGGCCGATCTTCGACAGCGCGGTCGCGAGGAATTCCGCACGTTCGATGTGCAGCCCGTCTTCGAGATTCGACGAACCGCCGAAATAGACAGCGCGTTTGATCGCCGCGCGTGACGACTTGGGCCGTGCCCCGAAATATTCGGCTAGCTCGAACGCTCGATCGAGCAGTTCCTCAGGGGCGGTGACATCGTCAACGGCGCCGATCTCCAACGCCTCTGTGGGGGTGAAGGGTTTGCCGGACAGGATCGCCGTGAGGGCCCGGTGATTGCCGACCAGCCGGGGCAGGCGCTGGCTGCCACCGCCCCCGGGCATGATGCCGAGCAGGATCTCCGGCTGCCCGATGAAGTAGTCGCCGTCCGCCATGACGCGTAGGTCGTTGGCCCAGCAGAACTCTGCGCCGAGCCCCAGCGCGGAACCATTGAGTGCGGCGATGAAGATGACCCCGCTCCGGTTCATCTTCAAGAATGTCTGATGAACTCGTTCGAGCTGAACAGCCGGCCAGAGCGGACTCTTGCCGAGCACTGCCTGCATCCCGCCGACGTTGTTCACTCCCCTGGCCGCGCGTGCCAATGTCGCGGCGCCACGGACCCCGACGGGTGGCACTGCGGCGCCGCCCTCCTGTAGCCACCGGACTTCGGCGTGACTGACGAAGCGGCCGGGATGGGTGCCGGTGAAAACGACCGCGTTGATGTCGGGGTCCGCGTCGGCCCGGTCGACGAGTTTGTCGAGATGATCAGCGATGTCATTGCCGAACAGCCCGAGTGGTCCACCATCGACATGGACCAACAGCGCTGAACCACGGTGCTCGATGTCGAGGCGTCCTCGTACTTCTTCAGTCATCGCACCGTCCCTACTTCCTTGTCGCGCCGGTCCACTACTGGGCCGGCGAGCTGGGGGTAGACGACCTCGAGCGGGGCGCTGAGGCCTTGCTTGAGCTGCCGGGAACCTTCGTCGGCCAGCACCTCGTACTCGCCGGCTTCGGTGGCGTCGAAGACTTGGTTCACCAGATCCGCGGGGTCGAGTTTGGGGCCGGTGGCGTGCGCGGCCATGGGGGTATCGACATAGCCGACGTGGACTCCGACGACCTGGACCTCGGCCGGTTGCAACTCCAAGCGCAGGGAATTGGTCGACGACCACAGGCCCGCCTTGGTGGCGGAGTAGATCCCGGCGACTGCCCACCACGACAGCGCAGAGTGAATGTTGATGATCGCCGCATTCCCGCTGTGGGCGGAGAGAATCGGCGCGAATCCGCGAGCGAGGAACAGCGGGCCGAGGAAGTTGGTCTCGACGTTGCTTCGGATCTCCTCGTCGGTGTGGGTGAGGATGCCCGGCGTGGATACGGATGCGCCCGCGTTGTTGATCAGGATGGTCACATCTGGTGCTACCTGGACCGCCGCCTCGATGGATTGCTGGTCGGTGATGTCCAGGGCCAACGGGACGATGCGATCGTCGTCCCAGTCGCGTGGAGTTCGGGCTGTGGCGTACACCTTCGCAGCACCGCGAGCAAGGGATTCGCGGACGAAGTGGGTACCGATGCCGCCGTTCGCACCGGTGACGAGGACGACGGCGCCTTTGAGTGACGTCATGGTTGTGCGCGCTCCATCTATCGAGTCGTGAAGTGCATCGGTCGCGAACATGCGACCGGATGGCCGAGCACATGCGATCGACTTCGCACTGTGGACCACCTTCCGCGTCCTGTGTCCGGGCGCCTACGGATGGCTTGCCACTCGACGATAACGAAGTTATCGTAAGCACGCAAGCATTCCCGCAGGAGGAGTCCATGGATACGTCGGCACCGGCCGAGACCGATACCGAGCGCCGAGGGCGCGAGTTCGATTTCGACTGGGTGGTGGTCGGCTCCGGTTTCGGCGGCAGCGTGGCAGCGCTACGCCTGGCCGAGAAGGGATACCGTGTCGCGGTCATCGAGCGCGGCCGTCGGTACGCTGACGCCGATCTCCCGACGTCAGCCTCCGACTGGCGGCGGTTCCTGTGGGCACCGGCCATCGGATTGCGCGGGATCATGCGCAACATCCTTCTGCCACATGTGTTCAGCTCGAGTCAGACCGGCGTGGGCGGCGGCAGCCTGGTGTACGGGGGTGTGCTGTTTCGTGCTCAGCCCGGGTTCTTCGCAGACCCACAATGGCGGGACCTCGGAGACTGGGATCGCACCCTCGCACCCCACTACGCGACCGCCGAGCGCATGCTCGGCGTGCAGCAGACCCCCTGGGAGTCGGTGGCGATGGACCTGACCCGTGCGGTAGCAGCGCGCTTCGCGAGCCCGGACAACTTCGCCCCCGCTCCCGTCGGGGTGTTTTTCGGCGAGCCCGGCAAGACTGTGCCCGACCCGTACTTCGGCGGCGAAGGGCCCGCACGCACCGGGTGCACGCGATGCGGCGAGTGCATGATCGGGTGTCGCGTCGGTGCCGCCAATCGACTGACGAAGAACTACTTGTGGTTCGCGGAAAAGCGCGGCGCGCAGATCATCGCCGAGCGAGAAGTCGTCGACGTCGCCCCGCTCGGGCCTGCCAGCAGTAGCGACGGTCGCGACGGGTACCGCATCACGACCCGTCGACCAGGAGTCGGGCCGCGTCGCAATCACCGCACACTCACCGCCCGCGGCATCGTTTTCGCGGCAGGGACAGTCGGGACCAACGAGCTGCTCGCGGACTGTAAACACCGCGGTTCGCTACCACGGATCAGCGACCGACTCGGCGAGTTGGTGCGCACCAACAGCGAAGCGGTCCTGACTGTTCTGCTACCCGAGGACATGCAGACCTGGCGCGATGTCACTGCCAGCAGTCGGGTCCTCATCGACGGGGACACCCAGATCGAGTTGCTCACCTACGGGCGCAATGGCGACTTCATGCGACTGCTCTTCACCGTGCTGAGCGGGCACGGCGACGGCCGCCGCCGGGTCATCGAGTGGGCCGGCGAAGTGCTGAGCCACCCGAGACGATTCGCGGCGACACTGCGTCGCGGGTGGAGCCGACGCACGCTCATGATGCTCGTCATGCAGGCACGCGACAATGCGATCGCGTTCACCCCGGTCAGACGCCGCTTCGGTCGCGGCTACCGGCTCACCACGCGGATCGATGCGAAGCGGCCCGCGCCAACTCATCTCGCTATCGGTCACCAGGTGGCGGCCTGGCTCGCCGAACGGACCGGCGGCATCGCGCAAGCCAGTGTTTTCGAAGTTCTCGGCAACCGCCCTATGACTGCCCACGTGGTCGGTGGAGCCGTTATCGGGTCAACGGCCGAAACCGGCGTCGTCGACCCGCACATGACGGTATTCGGCTACCGGAACATGATCGTGTGCGATGCCGCCGCATTCCCCGCCAATCCCGGCGTGAACCCGGCGCTGACGATCACAGCCCTGGCCGAGCATGCCATGCGACATGTATCGCATGCGCCGACCGCGAACCAGCCACATTCTGATCAACCCTCGCGAATGGGACAATGACCGACTATGGCCGAAGCACCGCACCCGAAGGGCTCCCCGTCGAACGGCATCGCCGAACGCTTGATCGATGCCGCGATCAGGCTCCTTGCGACCGAAGGTCCGTCGGCGATCAAAGCACGCACAGTGGCCACTGAGGCCGGCATGTCGAGCATGGTCGTCTACAACTACTTCGGCGGGGTACCCGAGTTGGTGAAAGCCGTCACCGACCACGGGTTCGACCAGCTCGGTACCGCCTTCGCCGAACTGCCCAGCACCGACGACCCCGTCGCCGACCTCTTCGCGATGGCGCTCATCACTGTCACCTACGCCCGCGCCAACCCACACCTCTACGACGCGATGTTCGGTCTGTCCACTCGATCGACCTACCGCCCCGCCTCCGACAAAGACGTACGCCTGGCAGGCCACTCTCCAGCCTTTCGATCGGCATACGCCCACATCACCGACGCCTGCACCCGGCTGATCGGTTCAGAGCGCGTCGCAGCGACCGATCCCAAGGCCGTAGCGGGCGCACTGTGGAGCTACGTCCACGGCTACATCATGTTGGAGCTGGCCAATCATTTCGACGAGTTCGATGACCCGGTCGGCCAGATTCTCGTGCCGATGGGCGTCACCTTCTGCGTCGGCCTCGGCGACGAGCCCGAGGCCGCGACAGCCTCTCACCAGATCGCGCTCACCCGGTCACGGACTACCTCGCCAGGCTCCTGAATCGGCCGCCGCTCATCTCTGCCGCCGAGGCTCGCGCGCGGCAATCTCCCGTTCGACCCGGGGCGCCCAGGTCGACGCGAAACGGCGCGCCCACAACCACCCAGCAGGTGAGGCAAGCGCGGCCTTCCCCCACCCGACCACACCGACCGCGCGCGGCACGTACACACGTGGACGCCGCATAGACAGGCCATCGACAATGGCGACCGCGGCCTTATCGACACTCGTCGTGACATTGCCCGGATACGGCAGCCTGCGTCGCATCGCCGGAAACGACGGAATATCGCTGTCGATACTCCGCACAAGATCCGTTTCGATCCACGAGGGATGCACCAAACCGACCGAAATTCCGAGGTGAGCGACTTCTTGCCGATACGCGAGGGCGAGCATCTCCACACCGGCCTTGCTGGCCGAGTACGCCGACATCGACGGCAACGCCAGAAAGGACAGCGCGGATGCCACAACGCTCACGTGCCCGCCTGACCTCGCAAGATGCGGTGTTGCGAGCTTCAGCGTCCTGAACGTGCCGGTCAGATTCACGTCCAGCACTCGCGCGAACGCCGCATCCTCGGTCTGGCGTACAGTGCCGTAATCGACGATTCCCGCATTCGCGACGACCAGGTCGATCCCACCGAGGGACTCGGCGGCACCGTCGATTGCCCGCCGCAGCTCATTCCCGTCGCACACGTCAGCAGCAAACCATCGGCCATCGATGTCGTCGGCCAGGGTCGCGAGTTGGTCGGGCTCGAGGCCGAGTACCGCGACTCGCGCGCCACGCGAGGCCGCGATGCGTGCCACATGCTCGCCGATCCCTCTTGCCGCACCAGTTACCACCAGCCGCTTGTTCGTCAGATCCTGCTTCACACCCACACGATAACTTCGTTATCATGTGGGTGGCAACATCCTCAACAGTCAGGAGACCACCAATGAAGGCATTCGCGGTGACTGAATACGGACCCGATGGGCTGAAATCCGTCGATGTGGCGGTCCCTGCAGTCGGAGCCGACGACGTTCTCATCGACGTACGGGCGGCGAGCATCAACCCGCTCGACAAGATGGTCCGCAACGGGGAGTTCAAACAGCTCCTCAGGTACAAGACACCATTCGTTCTCGGTCACGACGTTGCCGGTGTTGTCACCGCCCTCGGATCTGCGGTCCGCGACTTCAGTATCGGTGACGCGGTCTATGCCCGACCCCGCGACCTGCGCATCGGCACCTTCGCAGAGTTCATCGCCGTCAACCAAGCTGACGTAGCCCACAAACCCGTTTCGCTCTCCTTCGCCGAGGCAGGCGCGGTTCCGCTCGTCGCACTGGCCGCGTGGCAGGCACTTGTCGACGTCGCCGACGTCAAGCCAGGACAGCGGGTCCTCGTACACGCCGGCGCAGGCGGTCTCGGCTCGACGGTCATCCAGGTCGCGAAGCACCTCGGCGCGTACGTGGCAACGACCGCGAGCACTGCAGACATCGACCGGGTCCGCGACCTGGGCGCAGACGAGGTGGTCGACTACACCAGCCAAGACTTCACCGACGTGATCGCCGGATACGACGTCGTCCTCGATTCCCTCGGCGGCACCAACCTCGAGAAGTCCTTGACCGTTCTCAAACCCGGTGGCCTTGCGATCAGTGTCGTCGGCCCGCCCGACCCTGACTTCGCTTCGCAGTTGGGCAAGAAATTGCTTCGCCCCATCATGAGCATCTTGAGCCGCAAGATCCGAGCGCAGGCCAAAAATCTCGGCGTTCGTTACGCGTTCTTCTTCATGAGAGCCGACGGCGCCCAGCTAGAACACCTCACGTCCCTGTACGACAGCGGCGAGCTGAGGCCCGTTCTCGATCGCACCTTCCCGTTCGAGTCGACACTTGACGCCATGGCCTACGTTGAGCAAGGCAAAGCCAAGGGCAAGATCGTCATTACCCAGGACGGTGCGGCATAGCACCTCAGGACTTGTCGGCCGACCACCAGCAATCGCAATACTGACCGGCGGCAGATGCCGCAAACTTTCGATGACTATTCGACCGACGGGCGACAGACCGCAACCGAATACCTCTGTCTGTCCGACTCGAGTGAGCGTAGCGACACCCCGCCCGCTTAGGTTTGCCCGAGGCGGGCATCAAACCCCTTCCCATCACCTTCGGCGCCGCCACAAACACGCCACGCTGTCGACGATCCTGCCCGGCTACAGCGGGAAATTGGATTCGGTCACCAACTGCCCATCTGAATTCGCAGGTCGTCCGCGATCCCATCTCGATGTGTCCCGCCGTAAACACATCGAGATGGGAACAAAACCAGGCCGTACCGGCGGAACTGCACCGTCAGATCGGATAGGAATCCGCGATGACCAGCCGTTTTCCAGTTGCCCATGTTTTGCGTGCCCTGCCGATGAAACGAACCTGCGACGGACGACCGCCAGGCCGTTCAACTGATTGGAAGGTCGGCCCGGACACTTTGGTGTATTCCTGGTTACATACCGAGAAAGAAACAGGTCAAGCCCGATTAGCGCACTTGACCTGCTGTTTCTGCTCCCCCATCTGGACTCGAACCAGAAACCTGCCGATTGACGTTCGGCTGGCCGTCGAAAGCTGGGGCCAATCTGGGGCCACACGCTATGCGCGGCCGAGAACGACCAGCACGTTTCGAATGTTGCCGCATGCTCGAATACCGGGTTTGACGTGTGCAAATGACATTAGCCCAGAGCTGGGGGTCAAGTGGTCGCAGGTTCAAATCCTGTCAGCCCGACATAGAAATCCCCTCCGACCTGTATCGGAGGGGATTTTTTCTTACGGTACCGCCCGCAGAGTTGGGGCCAATCCAGGGCCAGACTTGCCCCGCAGGTGCCGCGACAGCTGATTGCCGTCCTAGGAAATCGAAGCCGCCGAGCTCGCCGGAGCGCTGCTCATACCAGTTGAGCAGGCCCGACGATCTGCGATGTACGGTCACGACCCGTCTGCAGTGGCTGCACGATTCAAGGTAATCATCGAGATGGCGACATGGCGCATGCGGATGTCAGGTGGCGCGAGGATCGCCCAGCGATTCCACGCGAAGCGCCAAGCCAGGGCAGCCGGCAGCTAGCTACCAGGGCACCTGAGGAAGGTGACCGAGCGCGCTGAAACCCGGCACGGCGGACCGTTCGGAAAACGGTGAGCGCGCGCGGCGTGGACCCGATCTTCGTGCTCACCGCACCGATTCCGGCCACCAAGTGGGCGTTGGAGAAAAGCGGTCTCACACTGACGAGCACTCGTACACTTCGTTGGTGATTTCCGACGTACCGGCTGAACACCCTGCCGGGTACGACTTCGACTTCGACTACAGCTACTGGTTCGACTGCGAGTGTGGACGGCGCGTTCAGGTGTCGGCCACTGCGTATGATTTGCAGTGCAAAGGTGACGAACAGTACCCATTGTGCGACTGCGGTAGGACCATCGATATTGCCGAGGCGCATCCAGCCCTTCGCGACCTTGGCGACATCGATTGCCAGGATGTACAGGTCGACCAACATCTAGCGAAGACCTCGCTGGCTCTTCATCTGGGAACCTACGCCGCGGCGATCGAGAACATGCTCCGGCGCATGCGCGATCAGGACTCTCCAAGCCACCAGTACTGGCTTCATCAGGTGCAGATCCGACTTCAGCATGCAGATCTGGCACAAGGTATCCACAGCGAATTTTCCGGATGGTTTGGAGATGTGCCGATGACGGCGCTTGCCGATCTCGACGCGCGGGCGGCCCGCTACGTCAACGTCCACGAAGCTCCGGGGTCGATTTCGCTCGCCGTTAACCCGCAGGTGATCATTCGAGTGCGGACGATCCCGCTGTCGATGACGACTGCAGTGCTGCCTGCCACCGAAGCGGGCGAGCAGGCCGTCGAGCACACCGACGCTGATCTCGCTGCTGCACAACAGCTTCGACCTGATACCACCGGAATCCCGGAAGATCAGGTCTTCGAATCAGAGTTGGACATCTTTTGCGCGGAGGTGAGGGGCTGCGCTGTCAGTGACAAGGCGAAGGAGTTCACCGAGCAGTTCGCGCCGCAGTTCAGGAAGTATCACGATCGGCAACGTGAGGTCTGGTCGAACCTGCGAACCACGCTCACCGACGTATATCTGGCCGGCGTAACTCCACAGCAGTGTGATCGACTGCTCAGCGTCATTCCCGCCGATGTCGAGCCCGAACAGTTTCACCGACGGTTACGTGAACTGGCTGGCCGGCTTCGTGGCGAACGCTCGAACCAACGAGCTACTCCGGACTCTCGAAGCCGGATGATGTGGGTGCCAGCTAGACCAGAAATGAGGTTGCGGTCTCGTCGTAGCCCCTCGGGGCGATCGCAGTAACGCCGGTTGGCAGTTCCACGCACCAGTCGATCTCATGTTCTCCGCGTATGAGGAGCTAGCAGATCGGGTTTTGCGTTGGACCTTCGCCAATCGGGATTGGATGGCACTACGTCGGCACTGCGGCGTCGCCGTTGGCACCAGCATCCGGGAGTCGCCGACAATGCATCTGGTTCGGTCCAGGAGTGATGCGAGCGGAGTTCGCGTCGGCAGCTGACGGGCCGACTCGACAGCTGTGCCCCTGGTTGGCAAGAATAGGCGCATGAGTCCCGTTCATCGGGCCGAAGGGGAGATCTCCGCGATCGGCCGCACCACCGAGATCCTGAAGACGTTTCGGGAAAGCTCAGGGGTCCTCAGCGCTGCGGCACTCGTACGCCGCACGGGAATGGCGAAGACGACGGTGCACCGGATGCTCGACGACCTCGTGCGTGTGGGACTGCTCGAACGCGACGGCAAGGACTACCGTCTAGGCCTACTGTTGTTCGAGCTCGGTGAATCGGTCCCCCGCCAGCGGGGCCTGCGGGAGGCGGCACGACGCCATCTGTCGGCGTTGCGGGAGGCAACCCGGCACAACGTCGGGCTCTGTGTGCTCGACGGGTTCGACGTCGTATACCTCGACGTGTTCCGCGACGATGATGGTCCGCGACTGCCGCAGCAGATCGGCGGCCGCTGGCCAGCACACGCGAGCTGCTCTGGGAAGGCGATCCTGGCGTACTCCGACCGCACTGCGACGCCTCGGCCCGACACGCTGAAGCCCTGCACCGAACACACCATCACCGATCCCGACGAACTGGAGCGCGAACTGGATCAGGTCCGCCGACGCGGCCTCGCCTTCGACCGCCAGGAGGCAATCCGGGGCATCGTCGGCGTCGCCGCACCGATCTTCGGGCCCGGTGGTGTCGTTCTCGGAGCGGTCTCCTCCTCGGGGATGGTCGGCCGGATCAACCTGACCCGTATCGACGCGGCAGTCCGCACCACTGCGGTGTCGATCTCCAAAGATCTGTCCCGGGCGCAGTCGGTCGTCCGTCCGGTACTACAACGCCACTGAAGCTGCACCTATGGTCAGCCCCGCCCGGCGAACGGCATCCGGTTGGCCATGATCGTCATGAACGGCACGGTGACCTCGAGTGGGAGCTCGGCCAGCCGGACGACGGTGTCCGCCACGTGCTTCGGGTCGAAGGTCGGCTCGGGGCGCTGGCTCCCGTCGGGCTGCCGCGCTGCCACTCCGACACCTTCGGTCATGGGGGTGGCCGCGTTTCCGATATCGATCTGAGTGCAGCAGATGTCGTACTCGCGTCCATCCAGTGCGATCGCTTTCGTCAGACCCGTTACCCCGTGTTTGGTCGCGGTGTAGGCAGCGGTGGCGGGCCGTGGTGTGTGCGCAGACAGCGAGCCGTTGTTGATGATCCGCCCACCCCTCGGGGATTGCGCCTTCATCATCCGCATCGCCTCGCGGGCGCACAGGAAGGTCCCGGTGAGATTGGCCGCGAGGGTGCGCTCCCAGTCCGCCGGATCGATCTCGTCGACGCTGCCGCTCGGCCCGAAGGTTCCGGCATTGTTGACCAGCACGTCGATCCGGCCGAAATCATTGGACACCTGTGCGAACAGGTCTCGCACCGATTCGACGGACGACACGTCGGCCGGGACCACGACGGCCCGCTCGTAAGCGCTCGCAGTCTCCTCCAGTGCCGTCCGCCCACGGCCGGTCAGCACGACCTGGTGTCCGGCCGCGAGCAGCGCGCGGGCGAAGGCACGGCCCAATCCGGAACCGGCTCCGGTGACGACGGCGACGAGTTTGTTCACTCTGTACTCCTGTTCAGTGGTTGTCGCCCGGCACGGTGGTGCCGCGTTTGCCGACGAGGAAATCGAAGTCGACGCCGCGATCGGCCTGCAGGACATGGTCGACGAACAGTCGGAGGTAGCCCCCTGCGGGTGCCTCGGCCGCGGGCGCGAGCGCCGCCCGACGACGGCGCAGTTCATCGGCGTCGACGTGCAATTGCAGTGCCGATCCGGGTATATCGAGTTCGATGCGGTCACCATCGCGCACGAGCGCCAACGGCCCCCCGGCGGCTGCTTCCGGCGCCACGTGTAGGACGACAGTTCCGTAGGCGGTTCCGCTCATCCTGGCGTCGGAGATCCGCACCATATCGGTGACGCCGCGTTCCAGCAGCCGACGTGGCAGGGGCAGATTCCCCACCTCTGGCATGCCGGGGGCGCCGATCGGCCCCGCACCGGTGAGCACGATGACGTCATCGGGTTCGATATCGAGATCCGGGGCGTCGATCCGGGCCCGGAAATCGTCTATGCCGTGGAATACGACAGCCCGGCCCACATGCCGCAGCAGGTGCGGCGATGCCGCCGAGGTCTTGATGACAGCGCCGTTCGGAGCGAGATTCCCGGTAAGCACCGTTGTTCCGGCGTCTACTTGCAGCGGCTTCTCACGCCGGCGGATGACCTCCTCGTTCCAGATGGGAGCGGATTCCACGTTCTCCCCGAGCGTCCGGCCGGTGACGGTGCGGGCATCGGTGTGCAGCAGATCTCCGAGTTCCGCGAGTACCGCGGGCAGTCCTCCGGCGTAGTAGAAGTCCTCCATCAGATACCTGCCCGAGGGCATGAGGTCGACTAGAAGCGGGATGTTGCGCGTCTGCTCGGCGAAGTCCGCCATTTCCAGCGGCAGTTCGAGGCGTCCGGCCAAGGCCAGCAGGTGCACCACCGCGTTGGTGGACCCACCGATTGCGGCGTTGACTCGGATCGCGTTCTCGAACGACTCACGGGTGACAACCTTCGACATCCGGAGGCCCTCCGCCACCATCTCGACGATCCGCACACCGCTGTCGCGGGCGTGGGCGCGGCGTCTGGAGTCGACTGCCGGGATCGCCGCGTTGCCGGGCAGGGCGAGGCCGAGCGCCTCCGCGATCGAGGCCATCGTCGACGCGGTGCCCATGGTGTTGCAGTGACCGGGCGAACGTGAGGTTGCCGATTCCGCTGCCCGGAAGGCACACTCGCTCATCGTGCCGGCCCGGACCGCCTCGCTCATCGCGAACACCGAGGTACCCGACCCTATGGTGCGGCCCTCATGTCTGCCGCTCAGCATCGGCCCGCCGGACACCACGATCGTCGGGATGTCGCAACTTGCGGCGCCCATCAACAGCGCCGGTGTGGTTTTGTCGCAGCCGCAGAGCAGGACCACACCGTCGATTGGGTTGGCTCGGATGGACTCCTCGACGTCCATGCTCACCAGGTTGCGGTAGAGCATCGTCGTCGGTCGGATGATCGTCTCACCGAGTGAGGTGACCGGGAATTCGACGGGGAAGCCACCCGCCTCGATGACGCCGAGCCGCACCTGCTCCGCCAGATCACGGAAGTGCGCGTTGCACGGGGTCAGTTCCGACCAGGTGTTGCAGATGCCGATCACCGGACGGCCGTCGAACATTCGATCCGGAATGCCCTGGTTCTTCATCCAGGACCGGTGGATGAAGGCGTTGAGATCGTTGCCGGCGAACCACTCTTGGGACCGCAGCGGGCGCTCAGTGTTCATCGGAGGGTCCTTTCAGTCCTAGTATCTGCCGAGTCTCGTCCGGGGTTGCGGGCGTCAGGCCCAGTCGTTCGGCGATCCCGACGATGTGCTCGACGAATCGCACGTTCTCGGTCGGCTCTCCCGGAACCAGGCACGGGTTGTCCTCGATTCCGACGCGGACGTGCCCGCCCAGTACGAGTGCGTGGGTGAGACCCCGCATCTGCTCGACGCCGCTGATACTCACCGAGAACACCGAGTCCGCTGGTAGGGCGGCGACCATCTGCTGCAGGATCGCCGGGGTGTATGGGAGTGCGTTCTGGAAGGTGCGGTCCAGACCGAGGACCATGTTCACCAAGTGCGGGCCCGGCTCGCCCGCGGTGAGCGTCCTGATCTCCTGCAGGAGGTGAGAGGGCCCGAATGCCTCCCATTCTGGTTTGATTCCGCGTGCCTGCATAGCGGCGGCGAGTTCGGCGGCCCGGCTCGGTGGGGTGTCCATCAGGATCTCGCCGAACGACGAAGAGACATATCCGGTGATCGCGTCGAGGGTGCAGGTATCCGCACCGCCGCCCAGCCCGTCGAGTCGCGCGGACCAGTCCACGACCCGAGTTCCGTCCGCGCGGGTCCGCACCATGTCCCCGTTGACGCCACCTCCGGTGGAGTTGTTGATCACGATGTCGCAGCGTGCCCGGACGAGGTCGTTGATGCGTCGGTAGATTCCCGCGTCACAGGTCGCCGCGTCGTCGGGGCGGCGCGCGTGCAGTGCCGCCATCGAAGCCCCCGCCGACTGGCACCGGGTGACGTCTGCGGCGATCTCCTCCGGCTGAGTAGGGATGTACGGGTGGTCGGCCTTCGTGAGGAACCCTCCGGTCGGGGCAACCGTGATGATCACTTTGTCCCGCAACGTGGTCATGCGTCCACCCCATTCGCGGCCTCGAAGAACATTGCGATCGCGTGGGCACCGGGGTCAACGACACCACGGGCATGGTCACCGACGTAACTGGCACGGCCGCGTCGGGCCAGCAACGCGCGGGTCGACTCGGCACCGGCCACGGCGGCGTCGCGCGCGGCGGCCAGAGCAGTGGTGATGTCGCCTGACGTCGCGGCGCCGAGTAGCGCGTCCCTCGCCGGCACCATCGCGTCGACCATCGTCTTGTGCCCCACCTCCGCCTTACCGAGCCGTTGCACGGCTCGGGTCGCGGTATCGACCGCCGTGGCGAATTCCACGACACCGACCTCGTCGCCGCGGATGTCGGCGATGCGGCCGAACCACAATCCGAGAAGTGGGCCGCTCGTTCCCCCAGTGCCGAGAAATGCGTCCGAGAGCCGGGTGAACACGTCACAGGGCCGGGCCGGTGGATCGTCTTCCATCTCGGCCAGCGTGGCGCGCACCGCCGAACGCAGGTTGAGGCCGAAGTCGCCGTCCCCGATCAGCCGATCCAGATCGGTCAGCGCGTCGACTTGTCGTTCGACATCGGCGGCGAACCGAGTGATCCAGTTACGTGCCCAGTCGAGTTGCAGCGTGGTCATCAATCCTCCGAAATCTTGCAGGGCAGCGGTCACCACGTGAGTGCCGGTGTGCTGACCGGGTCGTTCCACAGGTCGACGATCTCGTCTGTGGCACGCAGGAGGGTGATCGACAGCCCGTGCATGTCAAACGAGGTGACGAAGGAGCCGGCGAGCATGCGGGCGTACCCGATTCCTCGTTCGCCCAGCGCCCGGACGAGTTCCCGTGCGGCGATGGCCAGCTCCAGATCGTGGGTGGCACCGAGTCCGTTGACGATCGCGATCACGTCACCGCCGGGGCCGACCCGGCCGCCGCTGACGAGTTGTTCGACCAGTTCGTCGATGAGGACTCCCACCGGGGCCGCCGGGCGAGTGCCGCGGCCACGCTCACCATGGATACCGACCCCGAACTCGATCTCGTCCGGGGCCAGGTCGAACGACGGCCGGGTATGGCCCGGCGGGGTGCCGGCGCGCAATGCGACGCCCAGCGTGGCCGACGAGGCCACCACCCTGCGTCCCAGGTCCGCGATATCGGCCAGTGACCAGCCGCGTTCGGCCGCGGCGCCGCAGATCTTCTCCACCGCGACCACGGCCGCGGTACCTCGGCGGCCCGGCCCGTCAGCAGTGCTGCCGTCGGTGGCGAGATCGTCGTCGACCACCACGATCTCGGTAGCGACAGACCCGGTGAGCAGCTCCGCAGCGATCGAGAAGTTCAGCATGTCGCCGGTGTAGTTCTTCACGATCAGCACTGCGCCGTAACCAGTCTCGACGGCCTCGACCGCGGCGCGCACCTGCAGCGCGGTGGGACTGGAGAAGATCGCCCCCGGTACCGCCGCGTCGAGCATGCCGACGCCGACGAACCGGGCGTGCAGCGGCTCGTGGCCGGCACCGCCGCCGGACACCAATGCCACCTTCGGCCGGGATTGTCCTGCTCGCACGACGTACGCCGGGTCCCTGTGGCAGGTGATCGTCGCCGGGTACAGCAATTGCAGGCCTTCGAGCGCTTCCCTGGTGACGTTCTCGGGCTCGTTGACGAAATGGCGGCTGTTCATGCGCGTCTCCCAGACATGTCGTGAGTTACCGGTGCCAGGCGTTGCGCGAACGCTCGAACGCCGGCGTAGACGGTGTCTCCCACTCGCAGTCCGGCTTCGCGGGCCGGACCGTTGACGTAGGAGAGGACGCCGTGGTGCCACATGTCCATCCCATTGCTGATCTCGGCGGACTCGTGGCTGACGGTCGCCCCCGGGACGCCCGCCTGCCCCATCGCGACGACACCGGCGATGCCGGCGTCGTCCTTGCCGATACCGGCATCGTTGAACACTGCAAGCGCGGGACGGATCTCGATCGCCAGCCGACCCGATTCCTGCCCGCCGTTCGATGCCGCGACCAGGATTCGGCCGGTGTCGCCCGTCTCCACCTGGGACATACTGTCCATGACGACGATCTGCCTGCCGTTCTCCGCGCCGATGATGCTGCGAAACACTATGTTTGCCTCCTCTCGATCAGGGCGAGGATCTGCTCGCGCAATGGTGTCCCGGCCCGGATACCGTCCCGGCGCGCAATGTCGTTGACGTAACTGACGACGCCGTTTTCCCACGCGTCGGTACCGTCACCGATCCGCGCGCTGTCGTGCGATACCGCGATCCCCGCGATGTTCTGCGCGGCCACTGCGGCGAGCCCCGCGACGCCGGACCGGTTCTTCCCGATGCCCGCGTCGTTGCACACCACGATCGCGACACCGAACGACGCGGCGTACTCACCGGCGCTCGTACCGCCATGGGATCCGGTGACGAGGATGTCGCCGCGGTGGCGCGGGCCCGCGAAGGCGATCGAATCCGTGACCCAGACCAGCCCACCGGCCGCCCGATACACGAGTCGAGGTTCAGTGCCGGCCATTTCGACGGGCCTCATGCGGGTACTCCCAGTAGTTCGCGAGCTTGGTCCGGGGTGGCGGGCTCCCTGCCGTGGCGGCGCGCCAGCTCGACCACATGAGCGACAAGTTCGGGGGTAGACGGGAAGCCGAGTTCGCCGTAGTGGTGGTCGCCGGCGCCGATCGCGACGTGCCCGCCGCGGACGATGGCCTCCTCAGCGGCCTCGAGTACGTTGCCGCGGTAGGCGGAGACGATCCACTCGATCGAAAGGTCCTCGGGAAGCAGATCCAGCTGTGCCCGCAGGCCCGCTGCCGTGGCCGGGTGCGCCGCGGGGAACTCGTCGCCTCCGAGAATGAACGCAACGGCCAGCGGTGCCCGCAGCGGCCGGGACTTGGCGTGCGCGATGATCGCCCGGGTCCAGCTGACGTTGAACGACGCCAAGTACGGCGTCATTCCGAGTTCGCCTGCCCGATCGAGCAGTTCGGCCTGTATGCGGGTGTTGTTGAGGAATACTCGGTCGTCGGTGGCGAAATCGCCCGACCGCGGATCGATCAAATCCATTGCCGCGAGGCCCATTTCGATGACCAGGAAGTCGGACCGGGTCTCTGGACGCTCCTGGTTGGGTGCGAGATTGGACAGCCGCTCGGACACCGACCACCCGGGGACGTTGGCGGGCGCGGGCGCGAGCAGCAAGTCGCCCTCGGTACGGACCTTCTCGACGATCTCGCCGTAGGTTCGCGCCGAATGGTCCATGCCGCCATCCGGTGTCCGAGCGTGGAAGTGCATCAGCGATGCTCCGGCCGCGCGGCTCGCAGCCGCCGTCGCGGCGATCTCGCCGGGTGTCCAGGGGACGTGCGGATTGGGCTCGCGCATTGTGTTCTCGTTGACGTGTACGCCGATGACGAGCGGCTTCGACCCGCTAGGCATTGCGGTCTCCTTTCGGGACGCGCCAGCCGGCGCCGATCGACTGGCCGCCGTCGACCGTCCATGTCTGGCCAGTGACGAATCCAGCTCTCGGTCCGGCCAGGAAGGTGATGACCTCGGCGATCTCTTCCGGTTCCGCATAGCGGTGTAATGGAATCGCTTTCAGGATCTCTTCTTTCGCGCCCTTTCCCTGCCCGGTGCGGGCGAGCGGCGTGAGCGTGGAACCCGGTGCGACACAGTTGACCCGGATACGATCCTCAGCGAGTTCGAAGGCAAGCTGGCCGGTCAGCGCCACCACACCACCCTTCGACGCCGAGTACGCCGCGCGATCCTGGCTGCCCCGCAGTCCCGAGACCGAGGAGATGGTCACCACCGAACCACCACCATCAGCGGCGAGCAGGTCGACGAAGGCACGCACGACGGTGAACGTGGCCACCAGGTTGACCTCCAGCGTGCGCCGGAAGTCGTCGGGCGTGGTCTCCCGAACAGGGGCATTCCGAGCGATGCCAGCGCTGGTCACCACCGCGTCGACCCGCCCGAACCGCTCGGTCGTGGCCGCGACGAGCCGCGCGATGTCTCCCTCATCGGTGACGTCGGTCTGCACGTCGAGCACCGCGTCCCACGAGCCCCGCGTACGGGATCCGAGCGGTGTGCGGTCGGCGACCACCACGTTCCATCCCAGGTCGACGAACCTCTCGCACGTGGCATTCCCGATTCCGGATGCGCCGCCGGTGATGACGGCCACCTGCGCCGTCATGAGCCGAGCACCGTTCGCATATCGCGTACAGGATCGCGGCCGTCCCAGCCGACCGCGGCGGCCGCGACGGCTCGGAAGAGCTCACCCTTGCGCCCGCTGATCTCGGACAGTTCGAGGACGGTTCCGGGGAAAGGCCCCTCCTCGAAGTAGACAAACCGCTCGTCAGGTGCACCGCTTCCGGACACACCGCTCTGTAGTTCCGTCGCCCCGCGTTCGAAAGCGGCGTCTCGCAGGCGGTCGAAGTCGGTGGTCCAGTAGGCCACGTGCTGTAGCCCCGCCAGCCCGCGGTCGGTGAATTCCTTGAAGGCGGACGGCTCGTCGTTGCGCTGCTGGATCAGTTCGATCTGGGTGTCGCCGGTCTGCGCAAGAGCCACACTGAATCGCGGTGATGCCTGCCGTCCGCGAAACCGGAAATCGTGCAGCGGCTGGTCGTCGATGTAGAAGAATGGTCCGACACCCGTCACCTCTATCCAGTGCTTCATTGCACTGTCGATATCTCCCACCACATAGCCCAGCTGTCGCAGCGGGCCGAAATACCTGCTCAATGCTCACCTCGAATGTCGAAACCGCCGAACACCACGGGCGGTGTGAAGTCGTGTCGATAATGTCGGCCGGCCGAGTCAAGAAGAATGAACTAGTACCGATCAACGGGACATGCGCCCTTCGGTAGCAGTGGCGGCGATCGGGTAGCCGATATCCGGATATCCGGCGACCTCAGCGATCACCGGACAAGACCAGCAGCGCGATCGAGGACGGAAGTCACGCCCAAACCGTCGCGTTCAATTGATCGGCGCGATTGCCCTCGGTGCGCCGAATTTCCCAGAGCCTCCACGTGGCGAATCCGACGAGGAGGGTGCCGATCATGATCTCGGTCATGCACTGATGCGGATGCGGGTGCGGTGGAAGGTGGCGATGTTCGACGAGGCGCCGGGTGTGGCGACGGTGAGGGTCTGGGGGCCAGTATCTCCGGGTGCGCGTTCGGATCAGTGGGCGGGGACTTGTGCCGTCGTCCGGTACGTGACGACCAATGGTGTCAAGCGCGGCCGGCAGCTTCGCTGCTGTCGATGGTGTCCGCAGCGACCGCACTCTTGTGGCGGACCACGTTTCTGAGTAGCTGGCGACCGACCCGATCCGTGACCCTGGTGATCTGCTCGTCGTCAGCGGCCGCCTACCGGTGTGTTCTGGTCGGTGGAGGCGGCCGCTGTCGAATCGGGTGCGCGTGCGTCTACTTCGCGGGCGTGGTGAAGGGCTGGTTGATGGTGGTGAAGTACTGGATCGCCGCACCGATCGCGACCGGCGCGGTCACCAGGATCTGACCGGCCAGGGTGCCGAGGGCACCGACGGCGACGATGCCGCCCAGGCAACCGACGGCGGCGGCCGGGATGAACGGGCCGAACAAGCCGACGATGGTGGCCGCGGCGACCGTGGCTCCGGCGATGCCGCCGAGTACGCAGCCCGCCGCACCGCCGACCAGACCGCCGACCAGTGTGCCGATCGTGGCACCCGCGCTGATGGTGCTGGTCAGGCGCGCCCAGGCGGCCTGCTCACGGTCATACTGGGTCTTCCAGGGCGCCTGATCCTCATATGGCAACGCGACCGGATTGTAGGTCGCGTGTGCCATATCGAATTGGGGGCTCAGGGTCGCCGTGCGGTCGTTGATCTGCGCCGCGATGGGGAACTCGAAATCATCGACACGGAACCGCAATTCGGTGCCCGCGACGGTGGTCCCGTTGGCGGCTTCGATTTTGAAGATGCCGTCCTCGACGATCATGGTGCCGGCGTCGGTGCGGATTATGGCCTGGGTTTCGTTGCTGGAGGCCGCGTAATTGATGGCTTCGGCGGTTTCGGGGGCGGCGTGGCTGGTGCCTGCGGTGACGCCGAGGGCGCTGATCAGCCCGGCGGCGGTCAGGACGGCGCGGGTGGTGTTCCTCATCTTGGTGATTCCTTCTCAATCTATCGGGATGGTCCGGCCGGCACCGGATTCGGTTCGGTGCCGGCCGGTGGACCGCGGGGTTCAGCCGCGGAGATCGGTGAGGCCGCGGCGCAGCGCGGTGGCAGCGAGGACGCTCGTGTCGCCGCAACTGAATTGCGCGGACCCAGGCGTCACGCCAGTGCACGGCCCGTTCGGGGGACCGCACTGTGGCGCAGAACGGATCCGGTAGGCGATGCAGGCGGCATGGAGTCGGTCGACGGCGGAGGTGACCAGGGGTTGTCGCAATTCCCAAGGCACGCCGTAGCACAGGTCGGCGGGTCCGGGCAGCAGCACGTCGATACCGCCGCCGGTGAGGATGCCGTCGGTCTCGCCTCGTTCCAGGTCGAGCAGGGTGTGCTCGGTGTCGATGACGACGAAGTCGTATCCGGCGCAACCGATCATCCCAACCAGCGCAGGTGCGGGGGACGAGCAGAGCAGTCCCTGCACTGGCGTGTCTTTGACCAGGCGTTTTATGACCGTATCGGTGCGTATCATGATCGGTGCTCCGGTGCTGTCGTCACCGAGGAAGTGGAGGCCGGGCGGCGGGCGCACGAGGAAATCGTGGTCCGCGATGTTCCACGCATGGGTACCGGCGAGACCCAACACGATCCGGTACCCGGTGCACAGCGCTGCCGCCGGAATGTGGCGGGCCAGGACGTCTTTCGGTGTGCAGAGCTGCCCGCACACGGTCACGGCGGGACGGGTCGTGGTCGGCCGCGGCTACGGGTGCTGCCACTCGATGGGCAGCACCCATCACCGGCCCGACCAGTTCACAAGCCGTCAGTCCTGTCCGGATCCAACGATCACGCCCGCATGGTCAGCGGCGGGACTCACAGACCGCCTGGTGACCTTCATGGCCAGGACGAGCACCGCGGCCAGTGCCAGGACCAGTGCGTAGACACAGATCGCCGGTGTGAAGCTGCCGGTCGTGTCCTTGATCCAGCCGGTGACCTGCGGACCGAAATAGCCGCCGAGATTGCCCATACCGTTGATCACTCCGAATCCAGCGGCGAGAGCCACCCCTGTGAGGAAGCTCGACGGCATCGTTACGAAGATGCCCATCGAGCTGTAGAGGCCGATACCGGCAACGCAGAAGCCGATGATCGCGACGAGCGGGGTCTGGAAGAACACTGCCGCGATCGCGAACCCGAGTGCCGCGACACCGGCCGCGATCGCGAAGTGCACCGGCCGTTCGCCGCGGCGATCACTGTGCCGGGTCCACCAGAGCATCGGGCCGATTGCCAGGAGCGCTGGCAGCGCGGCTACCCAGCCTATTTGGGTGTTGGTCATGCCGAACTGCTTGTAGATCTGTGGCATCCAGATCTGGAAGCCGTTGAGGCTGAACGTGAAACAAATGAACACCGAGACCAGGAGGAGTACCCTGGGATGCACGAGGCCCTGCCAGAAACTGTGCGAGCCCGACTCGGATTCGGTTTCCGCCGCTTCTTCGTCGAGTTTCTTCGTGAGCCAGCCGCGTTCTTCGACGGTGAGGAATTCCGCTTCGGCGGGGGTATCGCGCAGTACCCGGAAGCATATGCCTGCCACGATCACCGCCGGAATACCTGTGAGGATGAAAACCCATCGCCAACCGGACAATCCGAGGACCCCGTCCATCTCCAGCAGGTGTGTGGTGATCGGTGTGCCGAGCCCGGAGATGCAGACGAAAGTCACGATCCACGACATCGAACGGCCGCGGTCCTGGCGCGGGAACCAGCGGGAGACGAGGTAGAGCATGCCGGGCGAGAATCCCGCCTCCGCGATGCCGAGCAGGAATCGGCACACAACCAGCGTTGTCGCGCCCTGCACGAACCCTGTAGCGATGGTGACGATCCCCCAGGTGATCATGATCCGGGTGATCCACCGCCGCGCTCCCACTTTGGTGAGGATGTAGTTGCTCGGCGGCTCGCAGATCGTGTAGCTCCAGAAGTAGATGCCGGCTGCGAAGCCGAACGTCGACGCGGAGATACCCAGTTCTTTGTTCATCGTCAGGCCGGCGACACCGATGTTCAGCCGGTCCAGGTACAGGACGATGTACGCCAACCCGACGACCGGCATGAACCGCAACATCACCTTACGGACCGTGCGGGCACCCACAGGGTCCCTGGCTTCCCCCTGCAAAATTTCCTGGCGCATGTTCCACCTCGTTATGCTTTCAGCGCATCCACTGTGATGCACGACACGGGAACAATGCGCGCCGCACTATGAGATTCCCAATCAGAAAGTCCCGATCATCGGAACTGCTACGACGGAGGCGCTGATTCCGCACGTCACCGGTCACTGCTCCGGCGGGGATTGGGGAGTCCTGCTGACCATCGATGCCTACCCGTTCTCAATCGAGAAAGCCCCGGACTGGGCTGGTTTTCTCGTCGGTGGGGAATTCTTGGCCATTGTCGCCGCGGCCGTCGCCGTCGGCACTCTCTCATCCGAGAACGCCGGCACCCGAACATTCGGTGGCGCGGTGAGCATGATTATCGGCGTCTGGTGTGTGCTCGTGGGAACCATTTCGCTCGGCCGAGTGGCTGTATGTGAAACGTCCGGCGAGCGTTATTGGACAGCGAGCCTTCCGACACGTTTGTTGGACGCCATCGCAGCGAGGTCGACCAGGAACTCCGCCCGGGATGGTCCTGTTGTCAACTCCGGCCCAACCGGATCTGGCACAGACTTCGTGATTGGCCCATTCGGGATGCGAAGAGGCGGTTGATAGTTCATCATGTCGCGGGTGTTCTGATCTTGCTTCGCCGAGGGTCCTGTTCCCGCATCTTGACGGTCTGCAGATCGAGGTGATCAGAGCGGCGGGTTCGACGGTGCGGATCGAGGCCGCTACCGGTGTGGATCCGGTTGGCTGCCCCGCCTGCGGGACGCCTTCCGGGCGAGTCCACAGCCGCTATCAGCGGCGGTTGTCCGACACCTCGATCACCGGCCGCGAGGTCCTGATCGAGCTGCGGGTCCGCAGGCTGTTCTGTGACAACTTCGATTGCGGCAAAACCACTTTCGCCGCTCCGATACCGCGGCTGGCGGCCAGGCACGCTCGCCGGACACTAATCTTGCAGCGGGCGTTGAGCGCGGTCGCGCCGGCACTGGGCGGCCGCGCTGGAGCGCGGCTGACCCGGCAGCTGGCCGCGACCGTGAGCTGGATGACGCCATTGCGCCAGATCCGGGCGTTGTCCGATCCGCTGTATTCGGTTCCGCAGGTGCTGGGCGTCGAGGACTTCGCCCTGCGTCGCGGGCACCATTACGGAACGATCCTGATAGATCTGCAGACCCGCCGCCCGATCGAGGTACTCGGCGATCGGACCGCCGAGACCCTCGCGGCGTGGTTGCGAGCCCACCCGGGCGTGGAGATCGTCTGCCGGGACCGAGCCGGTGCCTACGCCGAGGGCGCTGCCGCTGGAGCGCCACAGGCGCTGCAGGTGGCCGATCGATGGCATATCTGGCACAACCTCGGCGAAGTGGTCGAGCGCACCGTGGCACGTCACCGCGCCGACCTGGCCGCCGCGACCGCCGATCCCGAGCCACAGAACCGGCCCGACATCACCGAGATCGCCGCCGAAATACATTGCGGGCCTGTCGCGCCCGCTGCTGGTCCACAACCGCACCGGATACCGCATCAGCCTGCTCGAGGCATACAAACCCGACCTGCATCGACGGTGGAACGAGGGCTGAGCCAATGCAACTCAGCTATTCGAGGAGATCAGGGCACACGGCTATCGGGGCAGCGAGAAGATGGTGCGCAACTACCTGAAGCCCCTCCGCGCCCTTGCGCACATCCCGGCCCCGCCACCCAAGCCACCGACCGTTCGGAAAGTCGTCAGCTGGATCATGCCCAACCCCGACGCCCTCGCTCCCGAGCATCGGGCCCGCCTCGACGCGATCCTGGCCGCCAGCCCGCAACTTGCCGCGTTGACCGGGCATGTCCGCGATTTCGCCGAGATCATGGCCCAGCGGCGCGGGCGAGATCTCGAACAGTGGATGACCGCCGTCGACAACGATGACCAGCCAGCCCTGCACTCGTTCGTCCGAGGCTTGCGCCGCGACCAGGACGCGGTCACCGCCGGGCTGACCATGTCCTGGAGCAGCGGAACAGTCGAAGGGCACGTCAACCGCATCAAGATGCTCAAACGCCAGATGTACGGCCGCGCGAAAACCGACCTTCTCAGGAAACGAATTCTGTTGAGCGACTGAATATCCCGTCACGCGACATCACGAAATTTGTGACCGATCCAGCATTGGCGCGATGTTGACACCCCGTGCTACCGAGACGTTGGGAGGGGCTTTTGCCGACTATCCCTGGTTACGTCATGTGGTGGCCACCGAACGAGTGAGCGCGATGCAGCGGCTGTTGGTGGGACACGTCGGGTTGAAACACGGTTCTACCGGCGACTCGGCTTCGAAGTGACTGCCGAGGTGGCCGCGACGCACGGGCACCTGACCTTGCACCGCGTGCGCGTCTGTGGTCATGAAGCCCCAACCTTCGGGAGGTAGCCGGGTTCAAGAATGAGTCGGCGGAATATGGAAGCGCTCGTGATTGTGGAAGCGGCCGTGGTCATGAATGCAACTGGGGTCACTGACGCGCAACCCGTTGCGCACGCGCGTCTTCTCATCGATGCAAAAGCCGTCATCCCGAGTCGGCGGCGCCTCGGCAGTCGCCGTCACCGCGCTCGGCGCCCCGATCGCCGCGGCAATCAGCGCTACAACCAGGGTGCGGCGTACCGGCGCGGCAGTCGCGGGAATTGTTCGCCCCATTGGGTTCCTTCCGTTGCGGGATCTCACACCGTTCTATCAGCGCACGCAGCATGGCAACACCCGCCGATTCCAGGGGCGACTCGACGATCATCGACCACGGCCCCTTCCTCATCTACCGGTCAGATCCCGGTCCAGTACGGCGAGTTGGGCTCGCACCTGTGCGTACAGCGACGAATCTCGTTCCAGCGAAGCATGGATAGGCCGCCCACGTCGCGGCCGTCTACGGAGGCTATCCACCAGCCGAGGATGGCCGGGTCTCGAGATTTGAGGACGGCGGCGCGCAAGCGAGCACGGAGGGATTCGCGGACTCAGACGACGTCGGGTGCGCGGGAGGTGGGCAGGAGTTGGTCTCGACCGTGACCCATCTCTTCCGGCTCAACGGTGACCCATCCGAGTCCGACGGCGTCCGGCTGATGCGGATTACAGCGCAATTGGGGGGTTGAGTTGCCGCCAACGTGGATCAGTGACCCCGCCACCTTCTTGACTGACGCCCAAGAAGTCCTTACCGTAGCTGCGACCTGCTTCTTGGATGACGTCCAAGAAGCGTGGTGGTGAAGCGGGAGGACGCGAGTCATGGAAATGAGTGGGTCGGCCGATCGGCACGACGCGGTAGCGGTGCGGCGGCGTGAGGTCTCGTTCACCTCTGGCCAGGACGAGTGCGCGGCATGGCTGTACACCGCACCTGACCTGAACGGTCCGCGCCCGATGGTGATCATGGGGCACGGGCTGGGCGCGGTGCGGGAGATGCGCCTGGATTCCTACGCGCAGCGGTTCGCCGAGGCGGGGTGGTCGGTGCTGGTGTTCGACTACCGTCACCTCGGGGGCAGCGGCGGAGCGCCGCGCCAACTGCTCGATATCGGCCGCCAACGCGCCGATTGGCATGCCGCCCTGGCCTTCGTACGCACACTTCCGGAGGTTGATGTCGACCGGATCGCGCTGTGGGGCAGCTCTTTCGGCGGCGGACATGTCCTTCAGGTCGCCTCTGAAGACACCCGAATCGCGGCGGTCGTGGCCCAGTGCCCCTTCACCGACGGACCGGCGTCGCTGCGCTCGCGGATCCGGACCGGCCCGCTGAGCGTGGTAGCGCTGACCGTGGCAGGCATCCTCGACACGGTCGGTTCCTGGTTCGGCGCGAAGCCGATCCTGGTGCCGATGGCGGGGACGTCCTGGATGCCCGCGTTCGTGGCCTCACCCGACGCCCTCGCCGGTGCTTCGGCGCTCATGCCTGCGGGGACCCGGCTCTCGCGGCGCACCAGCGCGTTGTTGAAACGACTGCCGTCGGTGCGGGCTCAGGTGTCGAGGAACATCGAGCTGACCGAGATCGACGCAGGGGAAGAACCCGTGACCGGTGTCGGTCGCGACAGCGTATGGGGTGTACTGCGCGGCCCGGACGGTGAATTCGATGCCGCCAACGCCCTGGCCGCACGGCTGGTGCTGCACCTTCCGCTCGATCGGCCCGGTCGCGCGCTGGCTCGCTTCAGCACTCCGGCGCTGCTGTGTGTCTGCGACAACGACGCGGCCGCGCCCGCGAAGACCACGAAGCGTCGCGCGCAGGGCCTGGCACACGTGCACGTCCAGAACTACCCGTGCGACCACTTCGGCATCTACCTGGGCCAGCACTTCGAGCGCGCCGTGCGTGACCAAATCTATTTTCTGGCAACACAATTCGACAATACCGCACACCACACGCAGTAGGTCGCCCGTGGCTCGTGGACGGGCGGAGAGCAGGCACTCAGTCGGCGGCTGCGGCAAGACTGCGAGCGCTGTTCAGCAACGTCTCGATCACCGCGCGCCGCTGGTCCTGCTCCGTCGGATGCGTCAGCAACCCCTCGACAACGAAAACGCCGATCGCGACCAGCGGATCCACTTCGTCAGCGGGCACGCCGAGCTCGATCAGCTCTGCCCGGAACAATCCCTCGGCCAGCGCGTGGAACTGCTCGTGCCACTCCCGGATGGCCGGGGACTCCGCGGCGCGCGTGTGTACCGTGCTCACCAACCGGCCCAGCTGCTCCAGTTCCCCGACCAGCCACAACAGCCGATCAGCCAGGCTCGAGTCCAGAATGTCGCTGTAGGAGGCCATCGAGTCGGCCAGCACCGCGTCCAGGACCGCGATCAAGACCGCGTCCTTGTCCTGGAAGTACCAGTACAGCGTGTTCGAGACCACTCCGGCGTCGCGGGCGATCCGCGCCATCGACGCCGCCTCGTATCCCTCCTCGACGAACAACCGCCGAGCAGCCACCACGATCTCGGCACGCTTCTCTTCCCGATCCTGCGGACGTCTGTTGCGAGGCATCTCCAGTCCTGACCTAGTCCCGGTCCCGATGCTATCTTGACCAGCCCCCAAGAACCCCCTGTGAGGGAACAGTCATGCAGACCGGTCCGGTGAACATCCTCAAACGCCGCTGATCGGCTCGCCTGGAAATCGCTGACCAGTGTCGGCAAACGATCGTCTGCCGACACATTCGACACTCACCCCGAAACCCTCCGGAATCGTGTCGGCATGTGTGACTCGCGGCGGAAAGTGGCGGTGTTCTCGCACGGATGGCGTACCGATGTCGACCGCGGCTGGATGGGTCGCGGCGACGGCCCGTTTATCGTGTGCCGCTTGCAGTGTCATTGCTGGAGAAGTCGTCGAAACCGCCCGCAGCACCCTCGTCATCGGCGTCACCTGACAGCGCGCAACACGCTGCCGCCGATGATGTCTCGCGGATATTCGTATACAGACACGATGACCCGAAAACCGGTAGGGAACGTCAGGTGCCCCTGGCACAGTGCTCGATATGACCGACTCCGAAGTCAAGGCGGACCTGCACCGCTACCTGCGCTATGCCCGCGAAGCCATGTTGTGGAAGCTCGACGGCCTGTCCGAGTACGACGTTCGCCGGCCGATGACTCCTTTCGGTTGTTGACTCGGGTTGGTTGCGGCCGGCGGACAGGCGTCCGTCGAAGGTGATCTCGAATGCGTTCAGGGCGGCTTTCCAGCGGTTGGACCAGCGTTGGCGGGCAGTGCCGGTGGGGTCGAGGCTCATGATGGCCAGGTAGACGCATTTCAGGGCGGCGGCCTCGGTCGGGAAGTGGCCGCGGGCCTTGACCGCGCGGCGGATGCGGGCGTTGACCGACTCGATGGCGTTGGTGGTGTAGATGACCTGGCCAATTGCGTTGTCGAACTGGAGGAAGGGCACGAATTCCGCCCACGCTCTTGCAGCGGCCCGGCTGGGTCTTGGCGGTGGCGCCTGTGGGGACGATGCCGTAACGCAGCCACACCCCGCAGCGGGGCGAGCGCGACCGACTTCGTGAGGTACTTGGTCAGATAGCGGACCTTCTCATCAGCTTGCGGTGTGCCGCCGAGGATGCCCTTGGAATCGACCTGGACACCGAACCGGACCACGTGCGCGGGCTCCCGAGAACGCACCACGGATACTGCCTCGGATTCGGGGACAATTGGGTGAGGTCGTGGGGCACACCCGTACAAGGTTGGCGTGCGACCGCTCCTTGAGGTTCCGGCTTATATGAATGGCACCGGTTGGGCGTGCTGGACGCGGGCTCGCTGCCAGGGATATCTGTTCGGGTTGTTCGGCGTGTGGTGGCCGAAATCCTGCTGCCGCCAATGTTGCTTGGTTTCCCGACCCGGGTGGCCTGAGCAGCTGGCACGGTTCCAGTCCGCGCCGATGGAGGCGTTCAAGCATGTGGTGGACGAGGACGTCGCTGTCGCGCTCGACCGCAACTCCGACCTCGCCGGTGTTGCCGAGCTGGCGGGCGGCGCGCTCGGGGTCGTCGAAGGCGTGATCGACCGCGAGGAACTCCTCATTCCACACGAACTGTTCCTCGTAGTCCCGCAGCACTTGACTAGTGTCGTTGACCCCAGCGCCAGTTATCGCAGGCGCGTTGGTCACGGGTCTATACGCATTGCCCCTGTTCAGGGTCGAATTGGGTGCCTGGCGGGCAATTGCGCTCGTAGGCGTTTGCACGTGCGACGCACGACATGAACTTGGTGGTGTCGCCGGTCGGATGGGGGTAGTTGCCGTCATCCTTGCTCGAACAGTCGTACCAGTCGACCAAGCGATCCTCGTCAGGCATAGTAGGTGTCCCTTCTCGGTGCTGGTGTGGGATTCCAGCTCTTTTTCAGTGTCCGCGTTCATAATTCGCGTACGTTCTTCACCGTCGACCCGATCAGGTCCTCGGTCGACCACTTCTGACGCACGCCCGGCGACAGGAGACGAATCAGCCTGCGCGCGAAGCTACTTTGCGGCTCGGGCCGGCTTCAGGATTCCGGGGCCGAGTAAGGCGTCGGCCGAAGGTGCGTGTGAGATCCGGCTCGTCGGTCAGCGGTGTGCCCCGCACGGGCCTGCGGGTTTGCTCCCTACGCTCCAGCGGGCGGGGTGGCGGGCTCTGAAGCGGTGGCGGGGGAGCCGTTGATGTGGGTGCTGCGGATGCCGGTGGAGCCGTCGGCTTGTCCGTGCAGGTTGAATGATTCGGGATATTTGCCTTCGTATGGCCTTGCGTAGACCTTGTTGGTGCCCGTCGCGGCAAGTGCGATGTTGTGGTCGTACTTACAGCGGATGCTCGTGGATCCGTAGCCGTTGTTTATCCCTACGAAGGTGAAGCTCTGGTCCCGGCTGCCATCGTAGGGCCGCACGTTCACACCGTTGGCGGTCATGCCGAGGGCCAGGTCGTAGTACTTACAGCGGATACCCTTCGAGCCGTCGGCTTGGTCGACGACGTTGAAGCTCTGCTCCTGCGTACCGTCGTACGGCCTGGCGGTCACACGGCCCTCACGCGTGATACCGAGAGTCAACCGGAGTTGAGGATTGCCCGGTGTGGAGGCGTCACCGGCATCAGTGGGAATGATTTCGTGCTCGCCGGCTTCCAGATCAGGTGTGGCGTTTGACATGGCTTGTCTCCTTCATTCGGTCGCGCGCAAGGTCCCACCGGCCCCCGCTCGGTCACGGTCTACAAGAAGCTCTCTGCTACCAGGGTATTTTGAGGGGACGTGTCCCGTTGCTGATACCGCGAATCCCCTGCCCGCCTCGGCTGCGGCGGGGGACTTCGACGCGACATGCCCGTGGAAGGCCGGTGAACTCGGTATCAGTCCTTTCCCGGCCATCAGGGCGTCATCCGCCTGCTCCAGCGTCCTGACGGGCAGTTGACAGTCGAGCTGCGGTCGTTTCCGGACCATCGAGCTGCATCCTCCGGCTCCGAACCGGATCCCGCAGCGGTCGTCGATCTCGAGGGTGCCGCAGCCGTTCGGCTATGGCTTGCACGCGGGCGAGGGTGATGCCGGTTCGCTGTTCCACCGCCAAGGGGTGGTCGGCGGGTTCCAGTTCCACTGTCGGGCGAACACCGACGGGCTGGCTGTGCGCTTGGTCTTCAAGTTCAGGGTCGTCGGTTGGTAGGTGGGCAGTTCGGTGGACAGCCAGCCGAAATAGGGGGCTCCTGCTCTCGCTGAGGGCTGGTCCACAACTCCGTCGCGCGGGCGAAGTTGGGCTGGCTCAGTGAAACCCATACTTCCCATTCGAAGTCGTTGTCCGAGTCCACGACGGGCGGGATCAGGCGAGCCCGGATGAAGTGTTCGACTGCGCGTCGCGATCACCACCTGTCACCAACCGCCGGGTTGCCGGTCGCGCCGCTCGGAGGCCGCGGCGCCGGCCGGGGTGAGCTGGAAATACTAGGCCAAGCTCGAACGCGGCCTTGGGCGGCCTACCCGCCGCGATGATGGTTCGCACGGCTGCGGAAAACCTCATTCGGATCGGGCCGCGTCGCCATGCGGTTCAGGACGGCGGGCGACGAAATTGGCGATATAGGGGGCAGAGTGGGAGTCGAGCTCGTCCGCGCAGTCGGCAAGAGCTTCGTGCATGAGCGCGATGCGCTTGCCGATCGGTACGTTCATCAGCGCCGGCAGAAAGGTGACTCGCGATCCGTGACTATAGAAACCATCGAGTGTGAAGCGAAATGCTTGACTAGGAGTCAATGGTAATGGCCAAGCCTCGATCTCGATGTCGACGAATCCGGCCGCTTGCAGCTCCGCTGCTTCCCATGCCGTATCCGTGAACTGACCGGATGACTCATCGTTCCGTATACCGGGATCGATACCATGACGCACAACGGTAGATTTGAGCTGGTCGACATAAATCTGGCCGAATTTATTGTATTCGGTTCCCGCAATTCTGATCTCACCGAGATATTTGGTCATGTTGAATGCCCATCTACCGCCGGTTCCGAGAACGTCGAATACGGCGCGGTGGAGAGACGGCCTGTCGTGAAAGGTGTAGTAGTAGGTGAAACTGGAAAAAACCGCATCACAGCCGAGGAACCCCTCCTCTTCTGCGATCGAACGGATCCCCTCCGCCTCGCCCCTATGGAACGTGATCGGACATGAATAGGCTCTCTCGCGCGCGCGCTCGAGCATCGGGATGCTCGGATCAATGGCTAGCATATGGCCCCGCCTCCCGACCCTGTGGGACAGAATCTCGGTAGAGAAGCCGCTGCCTGCGCCCAGATCGATGACCACATCACCACGAGAGATTCCCGAAATCGTCATCAGCCGTTCGGCGGCAGTCGAATAGAGTTGCCCATATTCCTCATTGAGGTGCTCGTACCGGGCTGCGTAGCCGGCAGGCAGGGAGTTCCAATCGAATACCCGAGATCCCCTGTTTCGCATATCACCCCTACGGTATCGTAGCCGACTTCCGGTACGGCCGGAATGCTCGTGAAACTTATTTCAGTCGGCCGATCATGGATTGGGCGAATCCGGTAACCAGCGCGGCAAGGCCGAAGGTTATGACGCCCGTGAGCACATTGGTCGCGAATGCGGCAGGAATGGCGATGACAGCGCCACCCGCAATCGCGATGACCGGCTCGATCGCCGACGACCAGATTCGGTACGTCACGCAGCCGCTGATTGTCTGACCTTGCCGCGGCTCCCAGCTCGTGTACGAGTACACCGCACGCCCGTCGATCTCCGCAGTGCGTTCGAAGGCATGTAGCGAGGTTTCATTGCTGTCGACGCTCAGGCTCGCCCCTCTCGGAAAACCGAGTTTGGTCTCGAAATAGTTGGTGCGAGATACGAAAGTATACGTCCAGACGAAGGTATGACTCGTAGCGAATAGACCACGGCGCGTTATGTCTATCGAATTCTCGAGTGAGTAGCCGAATGCCAACTCTATAATGCTTCCCGCTGCGCAGTCCGTCAGATCGAAAACAACGGTGGTGCAGGCGACATCGGTCGATATCTCCGCTTGCTCGATCCGGTACGCCAGAGGATTGGGCAGTACTCGAATATCGAGGGCGAACGGCGGCCGGCGCGGCGGATGGGGAATACGCCAACGATATTCTGGCGTTCCTCCTTGCAGATCACCCAGGCGGAGTACGACGCGGATCCTTCTGGTGAGGTCGCCGGTCTCCGACAGGTCGCTGTCGAAAACAACGGCGACCAACTGATGAGGAGAGGGCGTGGCGTCACCGAATGCCATATCTTGCTCGCGCAACTGGCGGTAGATCGCACGCTCATTGGCTTGTCGCCTTTGAGCGGGCCGTGAGTGTTCGCTACTCGCCATCGGTCCCCCGCCTACCTCGAGATGAGCTACAGCTCGCACAGTCTTGGCAGTCCGATCATAGCCAAGCGTCCGGCGAAACAACCCCGTCCTGGAGGGCTGAATCGTTGGCAACGCAGGGTGCCCCTCGGAGGCTCAGCTCATCGCGATCGGAAGTTGCCAACCGTCCGAGCCAGCGGGCACGGTTGAGGGTGTATGGCATGCAGGATTGCCGGTCGACGCGCGGGGTCGGCCGGGCACCTCATCGGATCAGAAGAGCCTCAGGTTTCCGACATAGACCTTGCCGCCGATCGCCACAGGTGTGTACTCGCTCGTGATCCCCCAGACTTCACCGTCGCGGCTCCACACCGCGAGTGAGTCGCCCGAATGGGCCGACTCGGCGCTGACGGCGATCCGGCTGCCGTCGGTGCCGAGCTGGGTGCCTTTCGGTACGAAACCGGGGATCACGTACTCACCGGTATAGGCGTCTACCACACGGCCCGAATCGGAGGTGAGGATCAGGGTTCCGATGCCGCGCAACAGGAGTCGCTCGGGCCTGTTGTCGGCGCCGAATGACTGCTTCTGCCACAGGATGGTCCCGGTGCGTGGACTGATCCCCGCGTAGGTCGTTCTATTACCCTGAGTCTGAATGGCGGTCGGCACCGAAGTCTCCGCCGCCGACCCGACCAGCGCTGTCGGGCGCTCACTGGGTCGCCAGCCCTTCGGTAGATCCGCTGTCTTGGTGCCGTTCCGGTCGTAGATCCCGGTCGGTGACCGGCCGTCGGCGACGACGAATCCGTCGATGAAGACGTTCCAGTCCTCGTCACCGATCTCCTCGACCGAGTCGCGGCGGAACACCTCTTGGCCGTCTTCGAGCCGGATCACGCGAAACTCCCACTTCGACAACGGTTCCGAGGGGTCGGGTGCGGACTTGACCACGGCCAGACGGACCGAGTCGAAGACTTCGATCGAATGGAGTGGTTGCGCCGACCGCGGACGCGGGTTGGCATCGGTCCAGCGGATCGCCGGGAGTTCCCGGCCGTCCTCACCGATCGATCGCAGTGACGGCGGTTGAGACACATCCGCCCTGTCCACGAAGACGAAACGCCCACCCGCGGCGGTCAAGCTTTCGATTTGGCCCATAGCGGGAAAGGTGTCGATGATCCGGCTCGCCTCGAGGTCGACGACCACCACAGCATCGGAGGGTGCCGACGAACTGTCGAGGTGACAGGCGGCAGCCGAATGATTTGCGCTGACGACACAGCGGTTGAGGCTTCGTTGGCTCGTGTCCACCACGATGGGCTCGGTGCCGGCCCGGAGCCGACCGGTATTCGCATCGATTATGTCGAGGTACTGGATGCGGTTCGCGTCGGGCGAGCGGACTCTGCGGCCGAAGATGACGATGTCGGAATCTCCGCCGAGCGCTGACGTGCCGTTCGGCTGGGAGCCGGGAGGGCCGGGAATATCCTGCAATGTCCAGACCGCGGTGTCGGGGCGCTTGTCGAGCGACGGCAGAATCGGCGTCACGGGTTGACGAGGCAGCCGCGCGGCTTCCTCCGCACCCGCGTCGTGCATGAATGCCCGCACCCCCAGCAAGCCGACGACAACCAGTGCCACCGTGACCACCATTGCTCCGATGAGGCGAGGAGTATTGCGACGCTGAGCGTTTCGTGAACCCGTTCCCACGGGACCCGGCGGCATCGGCGGGGCCGGATGATGCGGTCCGGGGCCGAGAAGGGACGGTCGGACGACGGTGGCTGCGTAGCGGTCGGCCGCCACCGCGGTCGGTGCCGCCGTTGCGGCTGACGATTGTCGGTGCGTCGCGGGCGTGGCGAGAGCGTGACCGAGGGCGGTCGCGAAATCCTTGCTGGTGGGAAAGCGATGCTCCGGACTCTTCGCCATCGCCCGTGCGATCACCGAATCGACGTGCGGCGCGAGATCGGGCCGATGCTCTCGCACACTGGGAACGGGCTGCTGGGCGTGAGCCATGATCACCGCGACGGGGTTGGTGCCGGTGAACGGCTGCGCGCCGGTGAGCAGATGAAAGGCGGTGGCGGCCAGTGAATACTGGTCGGATCGCGGCTCGACGGGCAGCCCCCGCATCTGTTCAGGGGACGCGTACGCGATGGTGCCGAGGGTCAGACCCGTTCCGGTGAGATCGGAGTTCTCCGGTCCCATTCGTGCGATCCCGAAATCGGTCAGCAGGTAGTGGCCGGTCCTGGCGAGCAGAATGTTGGCGGGTTTCACATCTCGATGGATCAACCCCCGAGCACCCGCGTAGTCGAGCGCATCGGCTACCTCCATGATCGCACGTGCCACCTCGGTGCCGGGCAACCCGCCCGGCGAGGAGGTGAGCGACGCCGATAAATCGATGCCGTCGATCAGCTCCAACGCGATCCACAACCGCCCGTCGGATTCCCCACGGTCGTGGACGCTGACGATGCCGGGATGCGACAGGGATGCGGCGAGGTCGGCCTCGCGCTCGAAGCGGCGGCGGTACGAGTCATCGCGAGTGAACTGCGCGGCAAGTACCTTCACCGCGTCGGAGCGAGGCAGCCGTGGATGGCGGGCGACATAAACCTCGCCCATGCCGCCGACGCCGAGAAGGCGTTCGATGGTGTATCCGGCGAACACCGACCCCAACTCCAATGCGGCCAACGTTCGATACCTCCGATACGCGATGGTGAGTCGACCACACCGTAACCCGACCACGTCGGCAACTCTGCGGACCGGTCACACGGGTCGAACACTTGGCCGGTCAAGACAGCCACCACACTCGACGTGCTCTCCGACGACCCCTGCCACGACGACGAGTACGGGCTGCTGCTGGGCACGATCTCCCTTGCACATTCGGATGCCCTGGCGGTACCCCAGCCCGCATCACGTGCCGGTCGTACCCAACCTCGCTCAACCCAGCCACTGCACGTGCAGCATGCGCACGGTGCGTCGAGGTCGTCGATCAGATAGATGACGTGCCCGGTGCCGGCGGGTGTCCAACCCTCGTCGTTCCATCCGGATTCCACGCGAATCTGGCTCGGCCCGACATCCCCGACTGAGATGGACACTGACCATGCCTGCCCGGCTCCGCCCGTTGTGAGTCTCCAGCACAGCAACTTCCGAGGTACCAGGTGTGCGGAATCTCGCCGTCGAAAAGAAGGACTACGAAGGGCGGCGCGGTCGGATTGGCCGGACCACCGACGTTCGGGCCGAGGCGAACCACAGGGTCGTTGGATACCGGAAACACAAGTCGGGCCGCTTCCGATAAGGCTGGCAGTTCCCGAGCTGCACACCACGCAGAACCCGTGGGACGAAACCGAAGTCGACAACGCCAGGCGCAATGCCATGGCGGTGCGTCATGACTGCACGTCACCCTGTCCGTCGTCGCGGCGGCATGCACCTGCACTCGGACGTACACCCCTACCTCGGAAAGAGACCATGACATCAACACGGCGACATGCTGCCGCCCTCCTTTCGTGCGCGGCAGTGACGCTCACAGCCGCCGCTTGCGGTGCCGAAACCGCGTCAACACCAACCACCACAACACCGGTCACGACATCAGTCGTGTCCGCCGGTCACACGACACTCCTGCCGCCGACAACCACAGCCTCACCATCACCGCCGACCACGCTGGAAACGACCATCACCTCCACCTCGCCGCCGGCTGCGGTCGCGCCTGCCCCGCCCGCGGCAGTGGTACCGACACCTCCGGCGGCAGTCGTGCCGGTGCCACCGCGACCGGCAGCTCCCAGCGTCTACTACTCCAACTGCGCCGCCGCCAAGGCCGCGGGTGCCGCGCCGCTACGGCGGGGAGAACCCGGCTACAGATCAGAGCTGGACCGCGACAAGGACGGCGTCGCCTGCGAATAAGGCACCAACACGGCGAGACTGTTCCTCACCCGTGAATTTGCTTGCGCCGTCGTGGCCAAAGCCTTGGCCCACCATCACCTCGACGGAAGGAATCCGACCCGCCTGAGCCGACATCAACGGAAACGGCCGAGTCGCAGACTGTCGGGTACGGCAATGGTCACGATCCGGACTGCACGGGCTCGAATATCCATTCCTGCGACAACGGCACGGGCGCTGTCGCCTTCTGTAACGCAACCGGGCTGATATCAAGAACGAACCAGACACTGTCCTTGGTCCAGTTCTGGGTGCTGCGGATCCCATGTTGCCCTGTGTCGGATGAGATCGTGATGCAGCGAACGGCATCCCCCTTCGCGAGTGGGAGACGAGCGACCAGCGGTTTGTCACGAACTACGCTCTACGACTGTCGGCGCACATTCGGGCCGACCGAACGCCCAGAGATGAAGCACTACACATGCCGGAGCGCGTATTCGGTTGTACCGCCTGCCTTCTCATTCTTTTCCGTTTCGGAAGACCTTGCCGATGGCCATCGTGACGGCACCTGCCCGTGCGACGGCGGGCTTCGAGGTTCGCGGATCTCTTCGAGGGCCTGCCAGTCGGCCTTCACGCTGCCGGACTCGCGACCCTGGACGAGCTGGATGATCGCTCGACCGGCAGAACCACACGCACTCTCGGCAGGACCGTTATCAAGAAGAAATCCCAAGTGAGTGAAGTTCGCCGTGGCTGCGCCGGTTCACTCGAAAAAGGTGAATCGGTCGCGCTCGGATGTTCCTACAGTCGACTGTGTGACGCTTGGCTGTTCGGCCAGGAGCCGCATCGGTAGACCGGGCTTCGCTGGATCCGCGGCGGAGCCGATCCGCGTGGCGAAATCGCTCATCTCATGGCACGTCCGGCCCAGAGGAGGATTCTATGACGACGTATGCACCGGTCACCATCCAGCAGGCACAGTTCCCGATCATCGAATCGTTCACCCAGGACACCGTGACCAACCCGCACTGGCAACTGCTGGGCAGCGCGCGACTGCACGACGGCAGCCTGGAACTCACCCCCAACGCCAATTCCAAAGCCGGGACGGCATTCCTCGATCAGCCGTTCTCCTCCACGCTCGGAGTCACCATCGACTTCGACTACTCCTGCGAGGGAGCAGCCTCGCTCGGCGACGGCTTCAGCGTCTACGTCATCGACGGAGCACACACCACCCAGCCCGGTGGCATCGGCGCCGCACTCGGCTACTCCATCACGAAAACGGGATCGGGGCAGATCACCGCGCCGGGAGTCACCGCCGGGATCGTGGGCGTCGGCTTCGACAACTACGGGAACTTCGCCACATCGCTGGCCGGTTCCGGAGGAGGTTCGCAACGGCCCAACACCGTCGGTGTGCGCGGAGCCGGCAATCTTCGAGAAGGGTTCGGCTGGCTCACCGGCGTTCAGGTGCCAGGTGGATTCCGCGCCGACTGGGAGCGCGGCGCCCACATCCAGGTCTCCATCGTCGGCGGTCGGCTCACCGTTCGCCACGCCGACAAAGCCAACCCGAACGGCACCCTGCTGATCGACAACTTCGATCTCACCGGCGCCGACGGTCAGCCGCCTCTGCCCGAAACCTTCAAACTGGGCTTCGCGGCCGGGACCGGTGCCGCGACCGCCTACCACCGGATCAGGAACCTCAAGGTGACCCTGCCCGCGGAAATGCCTCTGGAGATCAGCGGCCCGCAGACAGCGCAGTCGGGACATCGGATCGCCTACACCATCGGTGTGCAGAATCTCGGCCCCAACGACGCCCCCGACGCCGTGCTGGACGCCGCCGTCCCGACAGAGCTGACCGATCTGGAACTGACCTGCCAGGCCGAGAACGGGGCCGTGTGCGGCACCGGTTCGGTCCGCGACGGCTTACACATGCCGATCGACCTGCCCAAGGGCAGCAAGGCGACCATCACCCTGTCCGGCACCATCGACCCGCAGTACGAGGGCCGACTCACCTGCACCAGCCTCATCACCTCACCCTCGCGCGCCAATACCGCCGAACGGCACTCCGGCTCGGTCACCACCGAGGTCGCTCGGCCGCCCGTTACCGTCTCCCCCGTGATCGTCGGGCAGTGGCCCCAGACGTGGCCCGAGGACGCGACGGGGTGGATCATCAGCTACGACCTCACTCTGGCCGCCCACGCCCAGCGGGTGGTGTGGTGGGAGATCCGCTTCGACGTCCCGCCACGAACCCGCATCAATCCCCAGCAGAGTCAGTGGTACAAGGTGCTCGAGGACGGCACCGACGGATCGGTCGTCATCGCCACACCGGATGACACCCACACCATCGAACCCGGAACACCTTTGACCGTGGCCGTGCAACTGCTCTACCCATCCCAGCACGAAGCCGGTGACGGCACCCTGCGCAACCTCCACGCCACCGAGGTGACCCGGCCATAGCCCGTTCTCCAACCCACTCACTCGCCAGGTCGCGGCGTTCCAGTGACGGTAGGACCCGGCCCTTCCGACAATCGGCACGCAAGATGCGGGTGCACCGGCAAGGTGCACCCGCACTAAGCGCGTCGAGTGTTCTGCATTCATTCGTCGAGGTCGGGCCTGGTGCTGGCCGCGCGCCTGCGCCCGGAGTTGAAACTGAACCCGCCCCACCTGTCCCAGCCCGACTCCGTGGACCTCCGGTCCGGTCCCGGCACGCCTGATGCGATTCGACATCCGCATGTCCGCACAAACACTGCTCATCGAGGAGGGCAGGATCGTCGGAGTCGGGCAGGATTTGCAGGCCGACGCCCAAGTGCTCGATGTGCGGGCAAGATCGTCGTCCCGGCTTCGTGAACTCCCATCACCACATGTTCCAGACCGCTTTGCGCTCCTACTGGGCCGATGCCCTCGACCTGGACTATTTCATGCAATCGCGGGCCGGAGCCGACGCGCTGTTCCACCAGTACACCCCCGAAGACGTCTACTGGGGACAATTCGGTGGGGCACTGGAGAATGGCAACACTCGGCGGAGCCGAAGGCGCGCACCTCGACCATCTGGTCGGATCTCTCACCCCGGGCAAGCGGGCCGACGTCATCACACTCGACACCCGGACACTCAACGCCGGACCGGTCGATCACGCGGCGGGCGCCGTCGTCCAGCACATGGACACCAGCAACGTCGACACCGTGATCGTCGACGGGCGCATCGTCAAGCGCGGGGGCCGACTACTCGGCGTGGACATCGAAGAAGTGCTGCAACAACTCGAACGGTCGGCCACCGGGCTCATCAATCGCTCCCGAGCCACCGCCATCCTCTTCACGGGATGCCGGCACCTGCCATGACATTCGACGTGCCATGATCCGGGTGTTCAGCCGACCGGGAGTTTCACCACCGGATCGGGGCCCAGGTCGGTGACGTATACGTTGCCCGCAGCGTCGACCGCCACCCCCTGGGGATTCTTCAGGCCGGTGAACGGCAGCGGCGTCGGCGTCGACGCGCCCGCCGCCAACCTCACCACCCATTTGTTACCCCAGTCGACGACGTACAGGTCTCCCGCCCCGTCGACGGCCAGACCCTGGGGATCTTTGAGCCCGACGAATGGCAACGTGGTCGGCGCCGACGCGCCCGGCGACAACATCAACACCCGCTCGGTACCCAATTCGGTGACATATACGTTGCCCGCAGCGTCGACCGCCACCCCCTGGGGATCTCGCAGCCCCGTGAACGGCAGCGGCGTCGGTACCGACGCGCCCGCCGACAACCTCAACACCCGATCGATTACCCCAGTCGGCGACGTACACGTCTCCCGCCCGTCGACGGCC